>NZ_JAHUXB010000010.1:0-2038 GCF_019218715.1 Comamonas sp. CMM03
TGGATGGCGGCGTTGACCTTGATGGACTGGCTCACCGGGTCCACCCGCGCGGCCAGGCGCTGCACCTTGGCGGGGTAGGTCTTGCCGGTTTCGTCAATGCGCACCTCGAAGGCCGTGCCCTGCTGCAGCCAGCTCAGCCAGCGCGAAGGCACCAGGAATTCCAGCTCCAGCACGCTGTCGTCAATGATGTCCAGCAGCGGCTGCCCGGCCTGGGCGTACTGCTGCTCGCGGATCTTCTGCTCGGCAATGCGGCCGGCATACGGTGCGCTGATCTGGCATTTGCCCAGCAGGCTGCGGTTGGCCGACAGGTCGGCGCGGGCCTTGTTCCATTCGGCATGCGAGGTGTCCAGCTCGATCTTGCCCACCGAATTCAGCTCGGCCAGGCGTTGGTTGGCACGCCAGGTTTTCTCGGTCGCATCCACCCCGGCCTGGGCCTTGTTCAGCTGGGCCTGCTGCAGGCTGCAGTCAAACTGCACCAGCAGCTGGCCCTGGCGGAAGGCGGCCCCCTCCACCACCGGCAGGCGCTGCACCTTGGCGCCGATTTCGGCGGCCAAGGTGGTGTAGCGGCGCGGCGCCAGCTGGGCGCGGATGTCGCGCTGCTCCAGCGCGCTGCCCACGCCCGGCAGCGCGGCTGCAGGCTTTTTGGCGGCAGGGGCCGTGGCGGGCGCAGTGGGCGTAGATGGCATTGGCGCCGTCTGCGCACCCGCAGCCAGCACCATGCCCCAGCAAGCCATCCCCAGTGCGCCGCTGCGCAACCCTCGCAGTCGCATCATTGCAGCTGCCCCGCTTCCCAGCGCTGCAGCGCCTGGCCAACGGCACTGGTCAGCTCGGGCAGCGGCAGCTTGTCAGAGCCTTCGATCACCGGCTCCAGCCCCAGCGTGGCCTGCAGGCGCGAGCCTGCCGACTGCAGGGCCGCCAGCGCCTGGTAGCGTCGCAGTGTGGACAGAATGGACGCGGTCTGCTGTGCCACGCTGTCCTGGCGGGTCTGCTTGTCCACCTTGACCAGGTTGTCCACATGCTGTGTCAGGCGCTGGTCCACTTCGGCAATGGCGTCAGCGCGCTCGTACTGGTGCGCGGCATTGGCAAACTGCAGGCGGGCGATGTGCAGCTGGCTGAGCACGGCCATCTGCGTGGCCATGCGTTTCTGGTCGGCCAGGGCTACACCGGCATCGGCCAGGCGCTTCTGGGCCGGCACCGACAGCAGGCCCAGCAGGTTGAACGAGATCTGCAGTCCCGCTTCGCGCCAGCTGTCGTTGATCAGGAAGCTGTCGGTGCTGTGGTTGGCGGCGTAGTTGAAGGACAGGCCGGGGAACATGCGCAGCATCACGCGCTTGGTTTCTTCACGGGCAATGCGGGCACCGTACTGGCTTTCACGCAGGTCGGGGTTGCGCACCAGGGCCAGCGCTTCCATGTCTTCCACCGGGCGCTGCAGCCAGGTGGAGGACGTGCCTTGCGCGGGCTCGGCCACGCGCCAGGCCGTGGCTGCCTGGCCGGGGGCCATGCCCATCAGGGCCGCCAGTTCCAGGCGCGCGGGCGAGAGTTCCTGCTCGATCACTTCCAGCAGGCGCAGGTTTTCCAGCAACTGGCGCTGGTAGCGCAGCGGCTCCACCGGCGAGCGCAGTTTTTCGGCTTCGACCTTGCGCACATCGGTCAGCGCCAGATCTGCTGCCTGGCTGGCCGTGCGCAGCGGTGCCTGCAGGGCCTGGTGGGCGGCCACACGCCAGTAGGCGGTGCGCACTTCTTGCACCAGGTTGTGCAGGGCCTTGCGGCGGCGTTCTTCGGCAATCAGCGCACGGTCGGCGTTCTGGCGGGCGGCGTAATAGCTTTGGCCGAAGTCCAGCAGGCTCCAGGAAAAGCCCAGCGAGTACAGCGTGGCTTCCCGGTCGGTGGAGATATAGGGGTTGGCCAGCGAGGGACGACCGGTGACCGAGTCCTGGCTGCGGGTGATCAGCTCTTCGTCACGGTAGCGGTAGCCCGCCGAGGCCACCAGCTTGGGCAGCATGTCGAATTTGGAGACCTGGTAGGTCCCCTGGGCCAC
>NZ_JAHUXB010000012.1:0-705 GCF_019218715.1 Comamonas sp. CMM03
TTTGACCTCTCTTGCGAGATGGTCGCCATTTCGGTTTTCAAAGACTTGTAAGGTCTCTCACCTTACGCGTTATGCCGTAATGTGAATGATTCTTCGGTGCAAATCTTTCGATTTGCGCCTAGAGAATGATTCGTCATTACTTGAATTCAAAGTTTGAATTCGTGTTGACGCAATCAAAATCGTTGCTGGTGGCACGGTGCATTTTTCATGCTTTCCACCAGCAACGCTGATTTTCGACTCTATGAATTTTTAAAGAACAGCCTATTGATCGGATCGATCAATACAAAAGCAGTCTTGCAAAGACTGCTTTTGTATTGAACTCTCATGTGCCGAGCCAATGATTGTAGCACCTTTGGGCGCTATCTTTTTTCATTGGTGGAGGATGACGGGATCGAACCGACGACCCCCTGCTTGCAAAGCAGGTGCTCTCCCAGCTGAGCTAATCCCCCGGGATCCTCTTGCACTGGCATCGGAACCTAATGGTGGGTCTAGTTGGGCTCGAACCAACGACCCCTGCGTTATCAACACAGTGCTCTAACCAGCTGAGCTACAGACCCATTCCATGCAGCTCGCTTCACTCAGCGAGCCACCTGGCTTGTTCCAACAACCGATAAGTGTGGACGTTCAAACTTGATTGCTTGTTTCCAGAAAGGAGGTGATCCAGCCGCACCTTCCGATACGGCTACCTTGTTACGACTTCACCCC
>NZ_JAHUXB010000013.1:0-694 GCF_019218715.1 Comamonas sp. CMM03
TCTTCGATCTTTTTTCTTTCTCCTTTTTCTTCTCCCCCTCCCTCCTTTCCTCTCTCCCCCTCCCTCCTTCCCTTCTCTTTTCCTTCCTCCCCTCCCTCTTTCTTCCTTTTCCCTTCTCTCTTCCTTCCTTTTCTTCCCTTTCTTTCTTTCCTTTTTTCTTTCTTTCCTCTTCCTTTCTTCCCCCTCTTCTTCTTCCTTTCCTCTTCTTTCTCTTCCTTTTCCTTTTTTTTTTTCTTCCTTCCCTCTTTTCCTTTTTTCTCCTCCCCCCTCTTCCCTCTCCCTCTTCCTTTTTTCTCCCTCCCTCTCCCTCCCCTTTCCCTCTTTTTTCCTCCTTCCCTCTTCTTTTCCCCTCCCTTTCCCCCCCCCCCTTTCCTTCTCTTTCCTTTCTCTCCCTCCCCTTTCTTTCTCTTTCCTCTTTTTTTTTCCTTTTCCTCCCCCTCTTTCCTCCCCTTCTCCCTTCTCCTCTTCCCTCTTTCCTTTTTCTCTCCTTCTCTTTTCCCCTTTCTCTTTTCCTTTTTTCCTCTCCCCCTTTCCCTTTCCTCTCCTCCCTTCCTCCCCTCCTCCTCTCTCCTCCCTCCTTTCTCTTCTCTCCTTCTCCCCTTCCTCTTCCTCCCTTTTTCTCTTTTCCCCTTTTTCTCTTCTTTTTTCTTCCCCTTCCTTTCCCCTCTTCCCTCCTCTTTCCTTTTCTTCTGTC
>NZ_JAHUXB010000014.1:0-525 GCF_019218715.1 Comamonas sp. CMM03
ATTCTCTAGGCGCAAATCGAAAGATTTGCACCGAAGAATCATTCACATTACGGCATAACGCGTAAGGTGAGAGACCTTACAAGTCTTTGAAAACCGAAATGGCGACCATCTCGCAAGAGAGGTCAAAGTTATAGGGTCAAGTGACTAAGAGCATGTGGTGGATGCCTTGGCGATTACAGGCGACGAAAGACGTGATAGCCTGCGATAAGCTTCGGGGAGCTGGCAAATAAGCTTTGATCCGGAGATTTCTGAATGGGGAAACCCACCTAGCAATAGGTATCGGCAGCTGAATACATAGGCTGTCGAAGCGAACCTGGAGAACTGAAACATCTAAGTACCCAGAGGAAAAGACATCAACCGAGATTCCGATAGTAGTGGCGAGCGAATTCGGAACAGCCTTCTAGTGATAGTCAGACGGTTAACAAAACGGAATGGAAAGTCCGGCCATAGTGGGTGATAGCCCCGTATGTGAAAACCGACTGGTGGTACTGAGCTAGAGAAAAGTAGGGCGGGGCACGAGAAACC
>NZ_JAHUXB010000015.1:0-446 GCF_019218715.1 Comamonas sp. CMM03
CGCTTCGACTGTCTTCATGCAAAAAGCCGCCCGGGGTCAACGGGCGGCTTTTCGGCAATGCGGCGGGCTGATCCCGACGGGCGCGGGCGGTTCAGACCGCCCGCGACAGGTGCGTCAAAATCAGAAGGCGGGAACCACTGCGCCCTTGTACTTTTCCTGGATGAAGGTCTTGACCTCCGGCGAGTGCAGCGCGTCGACCAGCTTCTTGATGCCGGGCGCGTCCTTGTTGTCGCTGCGGGTGACCAGCACGTTGGCGTACGGCGAATCGGCGCCTTCGATGAACAGGGCATCCTTGGTCGGCACCAAACCGGCTTCCAGCGCGTAGTTGGTGTTGATGAGCGCCAGGTCCACGTCGTCCAGCGCGCGCGGCAGCATGGCGGCTTCGAGTTCGCGGAACTTCAGCTTCTTGGGGTTCTCGACGACATCGGCGGCGGTCGCCAGGATGT
>NZ_JAHUXB010000016.1:0-437 GCF_019218715.1 Comamonas sp. CMM03
GGTTAATATGGTTCACCGTTGCGGAGATTACAGATGCGTTACTCGCAGAACCATAAAGCCCAGACTCATCAACGCATTATCAAGGAAGCCTCGGCACGATTTCGCCGTGACGGAATTGGCGCGACAGGCTTGCAACCCCTGATGAAAGCCCTGGGTCTCACCCACGGTGGCTTCTATTCGCACTTCAAGTCCAAGGACGAACTGGTGGAAAAGGCGCTGCAGGCTGCCGGAGACGAAGTGAACGTCGTCTGCGCCGAACTGTTCGCTGGAGATCGCCCACTTGAGGCGTTTATCGACACTTATCTGTCCGAATGGCACCAGGCATCACCCCATCAAGGGTGCCCACTGCCGACCATGTCATCGGAGCTAGGCCTGCGTGGGCAGCCCAGTCCGACCTCTGATGCGGTGCTCAGGGCTCGACTTGAGCAGATAGAAAG
>NZ_JAHUXB010000017.1:0-343 GCF_019218715.1 Comamonas sp. CMM03
TGGCAATCGCCTTCAAACGCCCACGCTTATCGGCTGTACATTTTTAATGATGCGATTCAAACCAGAACTTCTGTTTTGAATTCAGTCCGCTGCGATCAGCGAAGCCTTGTATTGTAGCACAACTTTCGTCGTGCTTTTGCGCTTTTAACGCTTTCTTTTCTCTTCGATGCACTCAAAGGGAAAAGAAAGCGCCCAGTCGCTCGACTGGGCGCTCTTGCTGTAAGAGCCTGACGATGACCTACTTTCACACGGGAACCCGCACTATCATCGGCGCAAATTCGTTTCACTGTCCTGTTCGGGATGGGAAGGAGTGGTACCAAATCGCTATGGTCATCAGGCATAA
>NZ_JAHUXB010000018.1:0-293 GCF_019218715.1 Comamonas sp. CMM03
GGGTTCCCGTGTGAAAGTAGGTCATCGTCAGGCTCTTACAGCAAGAGCGCCCAGTCGAGCGACTGGGCGCTTTCTTTTCCCTTTGAGTGCATCGAAGAGAAAAGAAAGCGTTAAAAGCGCAAAAGCACGACGAAAGTTGTGCTACAATACAAGGCTTCGCTGATCGCAGCGGACTGAATTCAAAACAGAAGTTCTGGTTTGAATCGCATCATTAAAAATGTACAGCCGATAAGCGTGGGCGTTTGAAGGCGATTGCCAAATGTTCTTCGGAACTAAACAAACGCTCACAAAAA
>NZ_JAHUXB010000019.1:0-270 GCF_019218715.1 Comamonas sp. CMM03
AGCGTGGCGGTCGTGGTGTTGATGCTGTCGCCGATCACCACTGGGGTGCTGTCGTTGACCACGTCCAGGTCTTCAAAATTGCCACCGCTGCCCTCGGCCGCAAAGCCGTCGACAGTCAGGCTCACGTTGTCTTCTGCAAAGACGTCCGAATCGGGGTAGCCATCCAGTGCCACCGTGCCCGGTGGCAGTTCGGCGCCCCAGCCCACGGTGACGGTGCCCGTGGCAGCACCGGCTGCGACAGTGATGGTCACTTCCTGGCCGTTGCTCAGT
>NZ_JAHUXB010000001.1:0-1478412 GCF_019218715.1 Comamonas sp. CMM03
AGCAGCCAGAGCAGCCAGAGCAGCCAGAGCAGCCAGAGCAGCCAGAGCAGCCAGAGCAGCCAGAGCAGCCAGAGCAGCCAGAGCAGCCAGAGCAGCCAGAGCAGCCAGAGCAGCCAGAGCAGCCAGAACAGCCAGAACAGCCAGAACAGCCAGAACAGCCAGAACAGCCAGAACAGCCAGAGCAGCCAGAAGACGATGGTGGAAACCAGAGCTGGATCTGGAAGAACCGCTTTTAAGTGCGCAAAGCCCGGCCGGCTTCGCCACATGCAATGACACTAGACTGCGCCCGGGTGGCGCAGGGAATGGATCGTATGAACCCCAAAGACCGGGCGCCCCGTGGCGCCGCCAAACCTGCTGCCGGCGCCCGCAAACCGCGCGCGGCCACACCGCGTGCCCCCCAGGTGGTGGACGCCGCCGAGGTGAATGAAGCCGTGGATGCCGCTGAAACCCCGGAAACCGCCCTCGAAGCGCAAGGCTATGCCTTCGAAGACGTGGTGTCGGGCGCCCTGGACGCCGACGAAGCGCGCGAAGACCTGGCGCCAGCCAAGCGCGTGCTGCAACCGCAGGCCGAATCGCCCAAGCTGCACAAGGTGCTGGCCCAGGCCGGCATGGGTTCGCGCCTGGAGATGGAAAAGCTCATCCTGGAAGGCCGTATCTCGGTCAACAACGAGCCGGCCCACGTGGGCCAGCGCGTCCAGTTCGGCGACCAGATCAAGGTCAACGGCAAGCCGATCCACTTCCGCATCGAACCGCCGCCTGCCCGCGTGATCGCCTACCACAAACCCGTGGGCGAAGTGGTGACCCACGACGACCCGCAAAACCGCCCCACGGTGTTCCGCAAGCTGCCCAAGCTGCACACCGGCAAGTGGCAGTCCGTCGGCCGTCTGGACCTGAACACCGAAGGCCTGCTGCTGCTGACCAACTCCGGCGCCCTGGCCAACAACCTGATGCACCCGCGCTTCGGCCTGGAGCGTGAGTACGCAGTGCGCGTGCTGGGCGCCTTGAGCAAGGAAGAAAAGCAGCGCCTGCTCGACGGCGTGCAGCTCGAAGACGGCGAAGCCAGCTTCGGCTCCATCGAGGACGGCGGCGGCGAAGGCGCCAATTGCTGGTACCGCGTCACCATCTCGGAAGGCCGCAACCGCGAAGTGCGCCGCATGTTCGAGGCGGTGGGCCATGCTGTCAGCCGCCTGATCCGTATCCGCTACGGCGCCATGATGCTGCCCAAGGGGCTCAAGCGCGGTGCCTGGCTGGAGCTGGACGACAAGGACATCCAGGCCCTGATGCAGGCCGCCGGTGCCGCCATCCCCAAGGCCGCGCCGCGCGAAGGGGCCGGCCTGCGCCGTCCCAGCGCCGACCGTGGTGCAGGCCGCCGCAGCGGCCCGGGTGCCGCGCGTCCGCAGGCGCCACGCCGCTTCCAGGACGGCGGCGGGCCGGAACGCGACCGTCCGGCACGCTCCGGCGCGCTGTTCGGTGACGAAGGCGCCGCCCGCAGCAGTGCGGCCCGTGCCAAGCGCAGCGCGCAGCCGGATCCGCTGAAGACGTCCGCTGGCTATATCGGCCGCGACAGCCTGGAGCGTTACCGCGCCACGCAGAAGAAGGGCTCTGGCGGCGGCCGCCGTGGCGGTAGCCGCTGAGCGGATAGGTCCTGCTTGCCAGGGCTTTGTGCCACCCCGGTAGAATCAAGGGTTTTGCCGGTGTGGCAAAAAACGAACTAAAACCTGATTAGGAAAATCAAATGGCTATCGAACGCACCCTCTCCATCATCAAGCCCGACGCAGTTGCCAAGAACGTGATCGGCCAGATCTACTCGCGTTTCGAAGGCGCTGGCCTGAAGATCGCCGCTGCCAAGCTGGTGCACCTGTCGCGCGCTGATGCCGAGCAGTTCTACGCTGTGCACGCCGCACGTCCTTTCTTCAAGGACCTGGTGGACTTCATGATCTCCGGCCCCGTGATGATCCAAGTGCTGGAAGGCGAAAACGCCATCCTGAAGAACCGCGAACTGATGGGCGCCACCGACCCCAAGAAGGCTGAAGCCGGCACCATCCGCGCTGACTTCGCTGACAGCATCGACGCCAACGCCGTGCACGGCTCCGACGCTGCCGAAACCGCAGCCGTCGAAGTGTCCTTCTTCTTCCCTGGCATGAACGTCTACGCACGTTAATTCCATGACTCCCATGCTGGCCGAGGCTGCTGCTAAGGCGGCACCCCCTGCATGGGAGTGCCGCCCATGCCGTGGTCTGGGCATGCAGATATGACCACCAATCTTCTTGATTTCGACCTCCAGGGGCTGGTTGCTTATTGCGAGCAACTGGGGGAAAAGCGTTTCCGTGCCACGCAATTGTTCCGCTGGATCCACCAGCGTGGTGCGAAGGACTTCAGCCAGATGACGGATCTGGCCAAGTCGCTGCGTGAAAAGCTGCAGCATGAGGCGGAAATCCGCCCGCTGCCGGTGATCACCCAGCACGAATCCCAGGACGGCACCATCAAGTGGCTGTTCGATGTGGGTGACGGCAATGCCGTCGAATCCGTATTCATTCCCGAAGACGACCGCGGCACGCTGTGCGTGTCCTCGCAGGCCGGTTGTGCCGTGGGCTGCCGTTTCTGCTCCACGGGCCACCAGGGCTTCAGCCGCAATCTGAGCACGGGTGAAATCCTGGCCCAGCTGTGGTTTGCCGAGCATTTCCTGCGCGCCCACCTGAAGACCGATGAGCGCGTGATCACCAATGTGGTGATGATGGGCATGGGCGAGCCGCTGCAGAACTACAGCGCGCTGGTGCCCGCCCTGCGTACCATGCTGGACGACCATGGCTACGGCCTGTCGCGCCGCCGCGTCACCGTGTCCACCTCCGGCGTGGTGCCGATGATGGACCGCCTGTCTCAGGACTGCGCCGTGGCGCTGGCCGTGTCGCTGCATGCGCCCAATGACCCGCTGCGCGACAATCTGGTGCCGCTGAACAAGAAGTACCCGCTGGACGAGCTGCTGCAGGCCTGCCAGCGCTACCTGGAATTTGCCCCGCGCGACTTCATCACCTTCGAGTACTGCATGCTCGACGGGGTCAACGACCAGCCGGAGCATGCCAAGCAACTGGTGGAACTGATCCGCAGCTATGGCAACGGCCGGCCCTGGTGCAAGCTGAACCTGATCCCGTTCAATCCGTTCCCGGCCTCCGGCCTGTTACGCTCGAGCAATGAACGGGTGACGGCCTTTGCCAAGGCCCTGAGCGACGCCGGGATTGTGACCACGGTGCGCAAGACGCGCGGCGACGACATCGACGCGGCATGTGGACAATTGGCGGGGGATGTGAAAGACCGCACCCGCGCCGCAGAACGCATGGCCAAGCAGCGCACCATCATGCTCAAGCCGACGGCAGGTTAGAGCACACAGAGCGAGCGGCAAGACCACCATTCGACAAGGGACCTCCAGATGTGCTTTCATTCCGGGAATGCCAAGACAGGTTGCCAGCGCAGGGCGATAAGCCCCAGCGGCGCAGCAACTTGGGCATTTGCGGTGGCGCGATGCGCCGGCACCTCTTTGGCACGGGTCCCGCACATTGCAGCCTCCCGTGTCCGCACCGGCATGGCATGTGACTTGCAGGCAGTCCCGTCGCACCAGACCGGGTTGCAACGCGCCCTTTACCGCACTGTGCACGGCAGTGGGCAGGCCGGGGCTCCCGGGGGCCGCAGTGGTCAGCGCCGGTTCGCAGCCCCGGTGGCTGCGGGTTGGACCTATGAAAAAGCTTACGAGATAGATGCAGGCAATCGCGTGATCGCCTACCATCTGGCAGATTTGCTGTTCGAGCGGCAAAGGGGAGGGCGTGCGCGCTTTCCCTTTTGCCGTTTGAACAACGGCGGGTACGCCAATGCCAAGTCCCTGAGGGAGGGGAGCCGCGTGGAGCGGGCATTGGATGCGACCTCGGCCGCGCGACAGCGGGTTCGCCCGCTGCCGCGCCGGTCAGCGGATTCCACAGAATGGCAACGTTATGAGCAAGGGGCTTTCCATGGCTGAGCTCCAGGAAGCAGAAGTGACAGAACAACTCGAATCGCCACCCGCACAACAGACTGCAGGCAGTCTGCTGCGCCAGGCCCGTGAAGCGGCGGGCATGCATGTTTCCTCCTTGGCCGATGTGCTCAAGGTGCCCGTGGCCAAGCTGCAGGCGCTGGAAGCCGATGACTGGCAGGCCCTGCCGGATGCGGTGTTCACCCGCTCGGTGGCGCTGAGCATCTGCAAGGCCTTGCAGGTGGATGCGGCGCCGGTCATGGCCTTGCTGCCCAAGTCGGCCGCCACGCAGAAGTTCACTGCGCCCGGTCCGGGCATCAACGAGCCTTTCCGGGACAAGGCCGTGCGCTCCGTGCACGACACGCCCAACCCGGGCGGTGCCTGGAAGTGGCTGGCCTTGGCCCTGCTGGCGGGTGCCGGCGGCGGGGTGTGGTACTTTGCCCAGAAGCAGGATCTGCGCGATGCGGTGGTGGCTTCGGTGCAGGAGCGCTCCGAGCGTGCCATGGGCACGTCACAGTCGGCGCATACCGTGGATGTGGCGCCGCCGGAAGCCCCGGCGGCAGAACCCGTGGCCGCCCAGGAACCGGTGGCTCCGGCCGCCGCCGAAGCGGCCGCGCCTGCGGTGGCAGCCGTCCCGGCGCCCGCTGCGGTGGCAGCCGTCCCGGCGCCCGCTGCGGTGGCGGAAGCCCCGGCGGCGACCACCGCGTCTGCGGCACCGGCTGCCGTGGCCCCGGCGGTGGCAGCGCCTGCGGAGGCTGCTGCTGTGGCCCCTGCGGCGCCCGTGGCTGCAGCCACAGGCAATGCCACCTTGCGCATCCAGGCCCGTGCAGCGACCTGGATCCAGGTGCGTGGCGGTGGCAAGGTGCTGGAGCAGAAGACGCTGAATGCGGGCGAATTTTTTGAAACCCAGGCACCCAAGCCGCTGTCGGTGGTGATTGGCCGCGCAGATGCGGCCGAGGTGCAGGTGGGTGGGGCAGCGTTCGATCTGGGGGCGGTGGCCCGCGAGAACGTCGCCCGATTTGAGGTGAAGTAAGAAGTGCAAGACTCGCAAAATTTGCAGCAGACAGGTGGCAGTCCGATCGCGATTGCCAGCCCGCTGCCGCGCAAATCGCGCCAGGCCCGTGTGGTGTGGCGCAACAACGTGGTCACCGTCGGGGGCGATGCGCCCGTGCGCGTGCAGTCCATGACCAACACCGACACCGTGGAGGCCGTGGAAACGGCCATCCAGGTGCGCCAGCTGGCCCAGGCCGGCTCGGAGATGGTGCGCATCACCGTCAACACGCCGGAGGCGGCGGCGGCCGTGCCCTACATCCGCGAGCAGCTCGACCGCATGGGCGAGTATGTGCCGCTGGTGGGCGACTTCCACTACAACGGCCACCGTCTGCTGACCGACTACCCGGCCTGTGCCGAGGCGCTGTCCAAGTACCGCATCAACCCCGGCAACGTGGGCAAGGGCGACAAAAAGGACAAGCAGTTCGGCCAGATGATCGAGATCGCCGCCAAGTACGACAAGGCGGTGCGCATCGGCGTGAACTGGGGCTCGATGGACCAGGAAATCATGGCCGAGCTGATGGACCAGAACTCCCGGCGTGCCCGGCCCTGGGAAACGCGCCAGGTCATGTACGAGGCGCTGATCACCTCGGCCATCAGCTCCGCCGAGCTGGCCCGCAACATCGGCCTGAACCCCGACAACATCATCCTGTCCTGCAAGGTCAGCGGTGTGCAGGACCTGATCTCGGTCTACCGCGAACTGGCACGCCGCTGCGACTATGCGCTGCACCTGGGCCTGACCGAAGCCGGCATGGCCACCAAGGGCACGGTGGCATCCACGGCAGCGCTGTCGGTGCTGCTGCAGGAAGGCATTGGCGACACCATCCGCGTCTCGCTCACCCCCCAGCCGGGCGAAGCGCGCACGCAGGAGGTGGTGGTGGCGTCCGAGATCCTGCAGGCCCTGGGCCTGCGCGTGTTCGTGCCCAGCGTCACGGCCTGCCCGGGCTGCGGCCGCACCACCAGCACCACGTTCCAGGAACTGGCCAAACAGATCGACGACTTCCTGCGCGGCGAAATGCCCGTCTGGCGCGCCAAGTACCCCGGCGTGGAGGCGATGAAAGTCGCCGTGATGGGCTGCATCGTCAACGGTCCGGGCGAGAGCAAGCATGCCGACATCGGCATCAGCCTGCCGGGCAATGGCGAAGCGCCAGCAGCACCCGTGTTCATCGATGGCGAAAAGGCCTTGACACTGCGCGGCGAGCACATCGCCCAGGAGTTCCAGGCCCTGGTGCAATCCTATGTGGAGCGCCGCTACGGCCAGCCCGGCTGAGCGTGCTGGCACAATCGCCTGAGAAAACCATAGCTGCCTGTGCTTGTGCACCATGAATTTCAGGTTTGTTTCAGCCTGAAATTCATGTTGTCAGTGCAGAAGTTGCTCCTGAAATTGTGAGCACACATCCGAATTGTTGAAGAGATCGTTGAAGTGGCAAAGACCGAAAAACTGAGCGCCGTCAAAGGCATGAACGACATCCTTCCCGGCGAATCAGAACGCTGGGAATGGCTGGAAGCGCAGGTGCGCGATCTGATGGGGCGCTTTGCCTATCGCAATGTGCGCACCCCCATCGTCGAGCACACGCAGCTGTTTGTGCGCGGCATCGGTGAGGTCACGGACATTGTCGAAAAGGAGATGTATTCCTTTGAAGACAAGCTCAACGGCGAACGCCTGACCCTGCGCCCCGAAGGCACGGCCAGTCTGGTGCGCGCCACCATCGAAAACAATCTGCTGTACGACGGCGGCAAGCGCATGTGGTACATCGGCCCCATGTTCCGCCACGAACGCCCCCAGCGTGGCCGCTACCGCCAGTTCCACCAGATCGGTGCCGAGGCCCTGGGCTTCGCCGGCCCCGATGTGGATGCCGAACTGATCCTGCTGGCCGTGTCGCTGTGGAAGCGCCTGGGCCTGACGCAGTGGCGCCTGGAAATCAACAGCCTGGGCCAGCCCGAAGAACGCAAGGCCCACCGCGAGGCGCTGATTGCCTACCTGGAGCAGCACACCGAGGTCATGGACGAAGAGGCCAAGCGCCGCATGTACAGCAACCCGCTGCGCGTGCTGGACACCAAGAACCCGGCCATGCAGGAAATGGTCAACGCAGCGCCCAAGCTGCTGGACTACCTGGGTGAAGCTTCGCTGGCCCACTTCGACGGCCTGAAGGCCATTCTGGACGCCAATGGCGTGCCCTGGACGGTCAACCCCCGCCTGGTGCGCGGCCTGGACTACTACAACCTCAGCGTGTTCGAGTTCGTGACCGATCTGCTGGGTTCGCAAGGCACCATCTGCGCCGGTGGCCGCTACGACTACCTGATCGAGCAGGTGGGTGGCAAGCCGGCACCCGCCGTGGGCTGGGCGCTGGGTGTGGAGCGCGTCCTGGAACTGGTCAAGGAACTGGGCACCGACATCCCTGCACCGCAGCTGGATGTGTACGCCATCGTGCCCGACGCGGCCGCCATGCCCGTGGTGCTGCGCACCCTGCAGCAGCTGCGCGAAGCCGGTGTGCGTGCACAGATGCACACCGCCGGTGCCGAAGGCATGGGCTCGATGAAGTCGCAGTTCAAGAAGGCCGATGCCTCGGGCGCGCGCCATGCGCTGATCTTCGGCGGCGATGAACTGGCCCAGGGCCAGGTCACCGTCAAATCCCTGCGTGACGGCGAAGGCCGCCAGCAGCTGCAAGCCCTGGCCGAAGTGGCCCAATGGGCTGCCACCCTACAATCGAACGCTTAACCTGATTGCAGACACACGCTATGGCAACGCATCTCGACCTCGAAGAACAAGAACAGATCGACCAGCTCAAGCATTTCTGGAGCCGTTGGGGCACGCCCATCACCGGTGTGCTGGTCGTGGCTTTCGGCGGTTTCGCCGCCTGGAATGGCTGGCAGTACTGGCAGCAGCGCCAGTCCGTGCAGGCGGCGGCCCTGGCCGATGCCGTGCAGGTGGCCATCGAATCCAAGGACGACGGCCGCGTGGCCCAGAGCCTCAAGGACATCCAGGAAAAATACGCCAGCACCCAGCAAGCCGGACTGGCCGCACTGGCTGCCGCCAAGGCCCAGGCCGATGCCGGCAAGCTCGATGAGGCCAAGGCCACGCTGACCTGGGTCAGCGAGAAGGCCGGAGACGAAGGTCACAAGGCCGTCGCCCGCCTGCGCCTGGCGGCAGTGCTGATGCAGCAAAAAGACCTGGATGGCTCCGGCAAGGTGCTGGCCGGCAGCTTCCCGGCGGAATTCGCCGGCGTGCAGGCCGACCGCCAGGGCGATCTGCTGCAGCTGCAGGGCAAGGCCGAAGAGGCCGTGCAGGCTTACGAACGTGCCTACAAGGCGCTGGATCCACAGAACGAATACCGCCGCCTGGTGGAATTCAAGCTCAACGCACTGGGCGTACAACCCCAAACCATGGCTGCCGCTGGCGGCACGGAGACTGCAAAGTGAAGATTCGGGCACATCGCGCAGAGGGCGCAGCAACATGGATGACCGTCGGCCGCTGGGCAGCCAGCGCCGCACTTGTGACCGCCTTGGGCGGATGTGCCTGGTTCGGGACCAGCAAGCCCAAACCGCAGGATCTGGGTCCGAACGTGGTCAAGCTGGACATCCGCCAGGCCTGGACGGCCCGTGTGGGCGCCATCAAGGACGTGAGCCTGAGCACCCATGTGCTGGGCGATGCCGTCTATGTGTCGGCTGCTGACGGCACGGTGGTGGCGCTCAATGCCCGCAACGGCCAGGATCTGTGGCGCACCACGGTGGGCAAGCCCTTGTCCAGCGGCGTGGGCAGCGATGGCGTGACCACGGCCGTGGTGACCAAGTCCAATGAACTGATCGGTATCATCGACGGCAAGCAGGCGTGGAGCAAGCGCCTGGAAGCCGGTGCCTACACCGCGCCGCTGGTGGCCGGTGCTCGCGTGTTCCTGGTGACGGCAGACCGCACCATTGCGGCCTATGACGCCCGCACCGGCCAGGCCCTGTGGTCGCAGCCGCGCACCGGCGAGCCGCTGGTGCTGCGCCAGCCCGGCGTGCTGCAGGCGGTGGGCAACACCCTGGTGACGGGCATGGCCGGTCGCCTGGTGGCGCTGCAGCCCGACAACGGCGCCGTGCTGTGGGAGGCCCCGCTGGCCAGCCCGCGCGGCACCAACGACGTGGAGCGCCTGGTGGATCTGGTCGGTCCCACGTTCACGCAAGGCAATGTGGTGTGCGCACGCGCCTTCCAGGCCAGCGTGGGTTGCGTGGACGCTGCCCGTGGCCAGGTGCTGTGGACACAAACTGCCAGAGGCTCTGTGGGTGTTGGCGGCGATGCAGAATTGCTGGCAGGCACCGAAAGCAATGGTGTGGTGCAGGCGTGGGACCGGGCCGACGGCAAGAAGCTGTGGTCGGTGGAACGCTTCCAGCACCGCCGCCTGACGGCGCCGTTGCTGCTGGGCCGCTCCGTCATCATGGGTGACGATGCGGGCCTGGTGCACGTGCTCTCCAAGCAGGATGGTTCGCACCTGAACCGCCTGCAGACAGATGGATCCGGCATGGCAGCTGCACCCGTGGTTGCCGCCGATACGCTGGTGGTCGTGACACGCAATGGTGGCGTGTACGGTTTCCGGCCGGAATGAGATTTTCTTCGGAATGAAGCCAGTAATTGCCCTCGTAGGGCGGCCCAATGTGGGCAAATCGACCTTGTTTAACCGCATGACCAAGTCGCGGGATGCGATCGTGGCCGACTTCGCCGGCCTGACGCGTGACCGCCACTACGGCCAGGGCAAGCAGGGAAAGCACGAATACATCGTGATCGACACCGGTGGTTTCGAGCCCGATGCATCCAAGGGCATCTTCAAGGAGATGGCCAAGCAGACCCGCCAGGCCGTGGCAGAAGCCGATGTGGTGCTGTTCATCGTGGACGCCCGCGCCGGCCTGTCGGCCCAGGACCATGAAATCGGCAATTACCTGCGCCGCCTGGGCAAGCCCGCGTTGCTGGTGGCCAACAAGGCCGAAGGCATGCGCGAAGGTGCACAGCTGACCGAATTCTATGAATTGGGTCTGGGCGATGTGGTGGCCGTGTCGGCCGCCCACGGCCAGGGTGTGCGCAGCCTGGTGGAACAGGCGCTGGGCCAGCTGAACCTGCCCGAGCCCGAAGAGGAAACGCTGGACGATGTGGAGAAAGCCCCCATCCGTCTGGCCGTGGCCGGCCGCCCCAATGTGGGCAAGTCCACGCTGATCAATGCCTGGCTGGGTGAAGAGCGCCTGGTGGCGTTCGACATGCCGGGCACCACGCGCGACGCCATCTCGGTGCCGTTCGAGCGCAATGGCCAGAAGTTCGAGCTGATCGATACCGCGGGCCTGCGCCGCAAGGGCAAGGTGTTCGAGGCCATCGAGAAGTTCTCGGTGGTCAAGACGCTGCAGGCCATCGAAGGCGCCAACGTGGTGCTGCTGCTGATCGACGCCACACAGGGCGTGACCGACCAGGACGCCCACATCGCCGGCTATGTGCTGGAAAGCGGCCGTGCCGTGGTGGTGGCGGTCAACAAATGGGATGCGGTGGATGACTACCAGCGCCAGATGCTGGAGCGTTCGATCGAAACGCGTCTGTCGTTCCTGAAGTTTGCGCCGCTGCACTTCATCTCGGCACAGAAGCGCCAGGGCCTGGGCCCGCTGTGGGCGTCGCTGGTGCAGGCACACAAGTCGGCCACCTGCAAGATGCCGACGCCGGTGCTCACGCGCCTGCTGCTCGAAGCGATCCAGTACCAGACCCCCAAGAAGGTGGGTTCCTACCGTCCCAAGATGCGCTACGCACACCAGGGCGGCATGAATCCGCCGCTGATCGTGATCCACGGCAATTCGCTGGAGCATGTGACGGAAGCGTACAAGCGCTTTCTGGAAGGGCGGTTCCGCAAGGAGTTCAATCTGGTTGGAACCCCCTTGCGCATCGAGATGAAGACCTCCCACAATCCTTACTCGGATTGAGGCCGGAATCGTCAGTTCACAGCCCGGTCCCAGCCATGCGCAAGGCTGGAATACCAGGGCTGTGTTAAGGTGTACGTTTACAACAACATTTCCGAACACGGAGAATATCGTGAGCAACAAAGGCCAACTTCTGCAAGATCCTTTCCTGAACGCACTGCGCCGTGAACACGTGCCGGTGTCGATTTACCTGGTCAACGGCATCAAGCTGCAAGGTCAGATCGAATCGTTCGACCAGTACGTGGTGCTGCTGCGCAACACGGTCACCCAGATGGTTTACAAGCACGCCATCTCCACCATCGTCCCCGGCCGCGCCGTGAATTTCTCGACGGCCGATACCAGCGAAGCCCCTGCCGCTTGATTAGGTTTTTCATGTTTCCCTCCCTGTGCCAGCCACAGGGTGGGGGTGTGATGTCGGTGCTGCGGAGTGTCCATGACTGATACTTCGCGCTCTGCCACGGCATCCGCCCCAGTGGTGCTGGTGGGTGTGGACTTCGGTCTGCCCCATTTCGACCAAGAGCTGGAAGAGTTGGGTTTGCTGGCACAGACTGCCGGCCTGAACCCTGTTGTGCGCATCACCTGCAAGCGCAAAGTGCCCGACGCGGCACTGTTTGTCGGCAGCGGCAAGGCGGACGAGATCCGCATGCTGGCCCAGATGCACGGCGCCAAAGAGGTGCTGTTCGACCAGGCGCTCAGTCCTGCGCAGCAGCGCAACCTCGAGCGTGCGCTGGAAATGCCGGTCAACGACCGCACGCTGCTGATCCTCGAAATCTTTGCCCAACGCGCCCGCAGCCACGAAGGCAAGCTGCAGGTCGAGCTGGCGCGTCTGCAGTACGTCGCCACCCGTCTGGTGCGACGCTGGACCCACTTGGAACGCCAGGCCGGCGGTATCGGCGGCCGCGGCGGCCCCGGTGAAAAGCAGATCGAGCTGGACCGCCGCATGATTGCCGACGCCATCAAGCGCACCAAGGAACGTCTGCAGAAGGTCAAGAAGCAGCGTGCCACGCAGCGGCGTCAGCGGGAGCGCCGGGATGTATTCAACATCTCGCTGGTGGGCTACACCAATGCCGGCAAATCCACGTTGTTCAATGCTCTGGTCAAGGCCCGCGCCTATGCGGCCGATCAGCTGTTTGCCACGCTGGACACCACCACACGCCAGCTGTATCTGACGGAAGCGGGGGCTTCGGTCTCGCTGTCTGATACCGTGGGCTTTATCCGCGACCTGCCGCACGGTCTGGTGGACGCCTTCCAGGCCACGCTGCAGGAAGCCGTGGACGCCGATCTGCTGCTGCACGTGGTCGACGCATCCAATGCAACCTTTCCGGAGCAAATGGATCAAGTGCACAAGGTGTTGGCGGAAATCGGTGCCCAGGACATTCCCCAGGTGCTGGTGTTCAACAAGCTGGATGCCCTGGAACCCGGGCAGCGTCCGGCGGTGTTGCAGGACAGTTACGAGGTGGACGGGGTGGCCGTGCCGCGGGTGTTTGTCAGTGCCCGATCGGGCGAGGGCTTGCCTGCGTTGCGCCAGTTGCTGGCAGACATTCTGCTGGCACGCCAGGAAGGGGCTGCAGATATGACCCCAGATGACGACGCCAATTTGTAAACGGCTGGCTGACAGGATTGGGCACAATGTTGCGCAACTGTGTCTTTTTCAAAAATTGAGACTTTTCGCATGAATTTCTTGAATCGCGCCCCACGTTGGGCGGTGTTGCCGGAACGACTGCGGGGCATGTTCAATCTGAACGATCCCCGCTGGGGGCGTGGAGGGGATGACCGTCCCGAAGACGCCAACAGCCCGCGTCCGGAGCAGGACCGTCCCACACCGCCTCCACAACCGCCACGGGGTCGCGACGGTTCCAATGGCTCGCAGCCACCGGATCTGGACGAGATCTGGAAAGACTTCAACCGCAAGCTCTCGGGCCTGTTCGGTGGCAAACCGCCATCGGGTGGCAACACCGGCGGCCGCAGCGGCGGCACCCCGCCGGACATGCGCAATGCCGGCATGGGCGTGGGCCTGATCGCCGGCGTGGCCGTGCTGATCTGGCTGGGAACGGGTTTCTTCATCGTCCAGGAAGGCCAGCAGGCCGTCATCACCCAGTTCGGCAAATACCACTCCACCGTGGGTGCCGGCTTCAACTGGCGTCTGCCGTACCCGGTGCAGAACCACGAGCTGGTGTATGTGTCGCAGATCCGCTCGGCCGATGTGGGGCGTGACAACATCATCAAGAGCACGGGCCTGCGCGAGTCGGCCATGCTGACCGAAGACGAGAACATCGTCGAAATCAAGTTCGCCGTGCAATACCGCCTGAGCGACGCGCGTGCCTGGCTGTTCGAGAGCAAGAACCCGGCAGAAGCCGTGGTGCAGGCCGCCGAAACCGCGGTGCGCGAAGTGGTGGGCAAGATGCGCATGGACTCCGCGCTGGCGGAAGAGCGCGACCAGATCGCCCCGCGGGTGCGCGAGCTGATGCAGACCATCCTGGACCGCTACAAGGTGGGCGTGGAAGTGGTGGGCATCAATCTGCAGCAGGGCGGCGTGCGCCCGCCCGAGCAGGTGCAGGCCTCGTTCGACGACGTGCTCAAGGCCGGTCAGGAGCGCGAGCGCGCCAAGAACGAAGCACAGGCCTATGCCAACGACGTGATTCCGCGTGCCGGTGGTACCGCCTCGCGCCTGAAGGAAGAAGCGGAAGCCTACAAGGCCCGCCTGACCGCCCAGGCACAAGGTGATGCACAGCGCTTCAGCTCGCTGCTGGCGGAGTACAAGAAAGAGCCGCAGGTCACGCGTGACCGCCTCTACACCGAGACCATGCAGCAGGTCTACAGCAACGTGACCAAGGTCATGGTGGATTCCCGCCAGGGCTCCAACCTGCTGTACCTGCCGCTGGACAAGATCATGCAGAGCGTTTCGCAGCAGTCGAATGCCGCGGCCGGCACCGAAGCTGCTTCCGGCACCGCCGCCGCAGCGCCGGCCGCCGTGCCCCAGGTCCATACCATCGATCCCCGTGCCCGCGATGCCAATCGCTCGCGCGAGCGAGATTCCCGCTAAGAGGAGTAATACGTGAACCGCGTTGGATTTTTTGTTTCCTCTTTGCTCGTCGTCGTGGCGTTGCTCAGTTCCATGCTCTTTGTCGTGGATCAGCGCCAGTTCGGCGTGGTCTACGCCCTGGGTCAGATCAAGGAAGTGATCACCGAGCCTGGTCTCAACTGGAAGATGCCGCCTCCGTTCCAGAACGTGCGCTACATCGACAAGCGTCTGCTGACGCTCGACAGCACGGACACCGAGCCCGTGCTGACGGCCGAAAAGCAGCGCGTGGTGATCGACTGGTATGTGCGCTGGCGCATCTCCAACCCCTCGGAGTACATCCGCAACGTGGGTCTGGATGAATCCGCTGGTGCCATGCAGCTCAACCGTGTGGTGCGCAATGCCTTCCAGGAAGAAATCAACCGCCGCACCGTGCGCGAGTTGCTGTCTTCCAAGCGCGAAGCGCTGATGGCCGATGTGAAGCGTGAAGTGGCGGAGTCCGTCAGCGGTGCCAAGCCCTGGGGCGTGGACATCGTGGACGTGCGCATCACCCGCGTGGATTACGCCGAAACCATCACCGAATCGGTCTACCGCCGCATGGAGGCCGAGCGCAAGCGCGTGGCCAACGAGCTGCGCTCCACCGGTGGGGCCGAAGGCGAAAAGATCCGTGCCGAGGCCGACCGCCAGCGCGACATCACCATCGCCAATGCCTACCGCGACGCCCAGATCATCAAGGGCCAGGGCGATGCCGAAGCCGCGCGCGTCTACGGCGAGGCCTTTGGCCGCGATCCGCAGTTCGCACAGTTCTATCGCAGCCTGGAAGCCTACAAGGCCAGCTTCAACAAGAAGAGCGATGTGGTGGTGGTCGATCCATCGTCCACCGACTTCTTCAAGGCCATGCGCAGCAGCGGCGGCAGCTCCGCACGCTGACTTTCCGCCAGCCACCGCCACGCCATCCCATGGAGTTCTGGAACCACCTGGGCATGGCGCTGGCGCTGGTGCTGGTCATCGAGGGCTTAGGCCCTTTTCTTTTTCCTGGCGCCTGGCGTCGGGCGTTCTCCCAGATGCTGGCCCTGCGTGAAGGCCAGCTGCGTTTCATCGGTCTGCTGGGTATCGCAGTTGGCCTGCTGCTGCTGCTGTTGTTGCAATAACGTGCGTACGGGCTGGGCCTTGCGGCGGCCGGTTTTGGGTGCGCGCAGTGATAGCCGGTAGAATCACGTTTTTAACAGCCTCTCCCTTTTTCCATGTCTGCTTGGGTCCTGCCGGATCACATCGCCGATGTTTTGCCTTCCGAGGCACGGCACATCGAGGAATTGCGTCGAGGACTGCTCGATACCGCCCGCAGCTACGGGTACGAGCTGGTCATGCCACCGTTGCTGGAGTACCTGGAGTCTCTGCTGACGGGTTCTGGCGAAGCGCTCCATCTCCAAACCTTCACACTGGTGGACCAGCTGTCCGGTCGCACGCTGGGCTTGCGTGCCGACATGACGCAGCAGGTCGCGCGCATCGATGCCCACCTGCTCAACCGCGACGGCGTCGCGCGCCTGTGCTATTGCGGCCCGGTGCTGCACACCACGCCGGACCGTCCCCGCGCCACCCGCGAGCCGCTGCAGTTCGGCGCTGAAATCTACGGCCATGCCGGCCCGGAAGCCGATCTGGAAGCGCTGCAGCTGGCCCTGGCCTGCCTGAAGGGCGCCCAGGTCAGCAACTACAGCGTGGACCTGGCCGATGTGCGCATCGTGCGCAGCCTGCTGGCGGGCGTGATGGTCGACACCAGCGTGCTGCAGCGCGTGCACTCGGCGCTGGCCGCCAAGGACGCCACCGGCCTGGCTGAGCTGACCCGGAATTTCCCCCAGGCTTCGCGTGAGGGCCTGCAAGCCCTGCTGCAGCTGTACGGTGACGTGCAGGTGCTGGACGAGGCCGAAAAGGCACTGGCCCGCGTGCCCGGTGCCCAGCATGTGATCGCCCACCTGAAGTGGTTTGCCGCCCAGCTGCCTTCCGATGTGAAGGTGACCGTGGACCTGGCCGACCTGCGCGGCTACGCCTACTACAGCGGCACCCGCTATGCGGTGTATGCCCCGGGCGCCAGCGATGCGCTGGTGCGTGGTGGCCGCTACGACGAAGTGGGTGCCGTGTACGGCCGCAACCGGCCTGCCGCCGGCTTCTCGCTGGACATCAAGCAGCTGGTGGCGGTGGTGCCTGCACGACCGCTCAAGGCGGCGGTGCGTGCGCCCTGGGGGGCCAGCGATGCCAGTTTGGCGCAGGCGATTGCCGCACTGCGCGCCCAAGGGGAAACCGTGGTCTGCGTGCTGCCTGGGCACGAGAGCGAGGTTGATGAATTCCACTGCGATCGGGAGCTTGTGCTGCGTGCCGGGCAATGGGTCGTACAAGCCTTCTGAGGCATTTTTCCATTTCAACGGATTTAGACATGAAAGCAAGCAAAGGTCGCAACGTCGTCGTAGTCGGCACCCAGTGGGGTGACGAAGGCAAGGGCAAGCTGGTCGATTGGCTGACCGAAAGTGCCCAAGGCGTGGTCCGCTTCCAAGGCGGTCACAACGCCGGTCACACCCTGGTGATCAACGGCAAGAAGACAGCGCTGCACCTGATTCCCAGCGGCATCATGCGCCCCGGCGTGAAGTGCTACATCGGCAACGGTGTGGTGCTGTCGGTCGGCAAGCTGTTTGAAGAAATCGAAGGCCTGGAAAAGGCCGGCGTGCAAGTGCGTGAGCGCCTGCGCGTGTCGGAAGCCTGCCCGCTGATCCTGCCTTTCCACCAGGCACTGGACGTGGCCCGTGAAGCGGCCCGCGAACAAGGCGGTGCGCAGAAGATCGGCACCACGGGCAAGGGCATCGGCCCCTCGTACGAAGACAAGATCGCCCGCCGTGCCCTGCGTGTGCAGGACCTCAAGCACCCCGAGCGTTTCGCCACCAAGCTGCGCGAACTGCTGAACCTGCACAACCACATCCTGGTGAACGTGCTGGGTTCCAAGAACTTCGACTTCGGTGCCTCCCTGGCTCCCTATATGAAGGACGGCGAAGTCCAGTTTGACGCGGTCTACAGCGAAGCCATGCGCCACGCCGAACTGCTCAAGCCCATGATCGCCGACGTGTCGCGCGAACTGAATGCCGTGCACGCCGAAGGCGGCAACCTGCTGTTCGAAGGCGCCCAGGGCACGCTGCTGGACGTGGACCACGGCACCTACCCCTATGTGACCTCGTCCAACTGCGTGGCCGGCAATGCATCCGCCGGCGCCGGCGTCGGCCCGGGCATGCTGCACTACATCCTGGGCATCACCAAGGCTTACTGCACCCGCGTTGGTGGCGGTCCTTTCCCCACCGAACTGGAATGGCGCAAGGAAGGAACTCCCGGCTACGTGATGTCCACCGTGGGCGCCGAGATGGGTGTGACCACCGGTCGCTACCGCCGCTGCGGCTGGTTCGATGCCGCGCTGCTCAAGCGCTCGGCCCAGATCAACGGCCTGTCCGGTCTGTGCATCACCAAGCTGGACGTGCTGGACGGCATCGAAGAGCTGCAACTGTGCGTGGGCTACGAGCTGGACGGTGAAACGATCGACCTGCTGCCCCTGGGTGCGGACGACATCGAGCGCTGCAAGCCCATCTACGAATCCATCCCCGGCTGGACCGACTCCACCGTGGGCGTGACCGAATACGACAAGCTGCCGGTGAATGCCCGCCGCTATCTGGACCGTATTGCCGAAGTGACGGGCGTGCCCATCGCCATGGTGTCGACCAGCCCCGACCGCGATCACACCATCCTGATGCACAACCCCTACAGCGCTGCCTGAGCGTTGTGCACCAGCCAACCACCCCACATGCGAGAGACCGGAGCCAACCTATGTTGACTGAAGACGGAAAGCACCTGTACGTCAGCTATGACGAATACCACGGCCTGATCGAAAAGCTGGCCATCAAGATCCACCAGTCGGACTGGCAGTTCGACACCATCCTGTGCCTGGCACGCGGTGGTCTGCGTCCCGGTGACATCCTGAGCCGCATTTTCGACAAACCCCTGGCCATCATGTCCACCAGCTCCTACCGCGCCGAAGCCGGCACGGTGCGTGGCCACCTGGACATCGGCCGCTTCATCGCCACTCCCAAGGGTGAGATCGCCGGCCGCGTGCTGCTGGTCGACGACCTGGCCGACTCCGGCGTGACGCTGAATGCCGTGGTCAAGATGCTCAAGGAAAACTACCAGCCCATCACCGAGCTGCGTACCGCCGTGATCTGGACCAAGGGCGTGTCCACCTTCCAGGCCGATTACTCGGTGGAAGACCTGCCGACCAACCCCTGGATCCACCAGCCTTTCGAAGGCTACGACAACCTGTCGCCCGAAAAGCTGCTGGAAAAGTGGAAGGTCTGAGCCCCGGCTCGGCACCGGTCTGAAGGCTGGTGCCTTCCACCTCCGCACAAGGCCCCGCAAGGGGCCTTTTTGCATGGTGCCTGCGGGGCCTTGGGGTCTGGTCAGGCCCATAGCGTGGCTATCGGTATGCAGCCTCCGATTGCAGGCTGCGTATATCAAAAAGTGAGCGCCTTAGACAGGTGTAATGGTGATCTAAGCCAATAATTTATTTGAAGTCGCCATATGCTGGGTGTTGAGTGCTCATAAAAATATAGCTAGCTGCGCTGGTGGCTGTAAGTCCCGGGAGCGATTGGAGGGAGTGGTTGCTGCGGCTGCAGCGCAGGTGCCGCGTCGGATATGGCCCCGGGCCGGTGTCGCAAAAATGCGTGATGTCCCCCATCGGCACTACACTGCCATTGCAAGCCCCTGCGGCAGGCATACACTGCGGGCTCATTTTTGAAAGTGGTGTCCCTGTGGCGGTTTCCCGTTCCAAGCGCCAGAGCCTGATGTGGCTGCTGGGTTCGCTCTCTACACCGGCCATGGCTGGAGTCTTCTCCAACCTGTTCGGCGCGTCTGAACCCGCCAAGGTGTCCGCGGGTTCGGCGGCATCCGGCGCGGCGGCACACCCCGCCCCCGTGGCAACTGCTGCTGCAACTGCAACTGCACCGGCTGCCGGCGGCAAGCCGCCCCCGGTGTTCGTGCTCAATTCGCTGGATGCCACCATCAGCGTGGTCGACCCCGCCACCTGGACCGAGACCGCGCGCCTGCCCACCGGCAAGGAGCCGCACCACCTGTACCTGACGCCGGACGAGAAGTCCATCATCGTGGCCAATGCCACGGGCGACACGCTGACCTTTGTCGATCCGCGCACGGCCGTCATCCAGCGCACGGTGCGCGACATCGTCGACCCCTACCACCTGCGCTTCTCGCCGGACATGAAGTGGTTCATCACCGCTGCCAACCGCCTGAACCACGTGGACATCTACCGCTGGGACGGCAGCAACCCGCAGCTGGTGCAGCGCATTCCCACGGGCAAGACGCCCAGCCACCTGTGGATCGACGCCAAGAGCACCACGATCTACTCCACCATGCAGGACAGCGACGAGCTGGTTGCCATCGACCTGCACACGCAGAAGCTGCTGTGGCGCGTGCCCACGGGCTCCATGCCGGCCGACCTGTACGGCAGCCCGGACGGCAAGTTCATCTTCATCGGCCTGACCGGCAGTGACGGCGTGGAGGTGTTCAGCATCAACCCCGCCGCCACGGCCACGCCGGCCAAGCGCGTGGGGCAAATCCCCACGGCCAAGGGCGCACACGCCTTCCGTGCGCTGGGCGACGGCCGCCACCTGCTGGTGAGCAACCGCGTGGCCAACACCATCAGCAAGATCGACATGACCACCCACACCGTGGTGGACAACTACCCCGCACCGGGCGGTCCGGACTGCATGGACGTGACGACCGATCTGCGCTACATCTACCTGTCCTCCCGCTGGGCGCGCAAGCTCAGCGTGATCGACATGGTGGAGAAGAAGGTGGTCCGCCAGGTCAATGTGGGCAAGTCGCCCCACGGCGTGTGGACCCTGGCCCACTCGCCGCGCTGAACACTGCCAGACCGCGAGGAGGGTGCATGGCCGCCTATCTGCCTGCCACACGCATGGCCGCCGGGGTGTTGGTTGCGTTGTGTCTGCCTGTCCACGCCAGTGGCAGCAGCACACCCGCCCCGCAAGACTGTGACAAACCGGTCTATCTGACCTTCGACACCGGCCACATGGGCGTGGCCGATCTGGTGGCCGATGTGCTGCGCCGCCACCAGGTTCGCGTCACCTTTTTTGCCGCCAACGAGACCACGCAGCAGGGCGACGGCAGCCTGGGCACGCACTGGGCGCCGTGGTGGAAGGCGCGCGCCCAGGAAGGGCACCGCTTTGCCAGCCACACCTGGGACCACACCTACTGGCGTGGCGACCTGGGCACGGCGGCGGACCGCTCCTTCCGTGTGCGGCCTTCGCAGGGCGCGCACAAGGACCAGACCGTCACGCTCAGCGCCGCGCAGTACTGCGCCGAGATCCGCAAGTCCAGCGAATGGCTGCGCCAGACTACCGGCCAGGCACCGCTGCCGCTGTGGCGTGCACCCGGTGGCAAGACCTCGCCCCAGCTGCTGCAGGCGGCTGAGGCCTGCGGCTTCAAGCACGTGGGCTGGTCGCCGGCCGGTTTTCTAGGGGACGAGCTGTCCAGCGAGAAGTTCAGCAACGCTGCCTTGCTGCAACAGGCGCTGGCGCGCATCCGCCCGGGCGATGTGCTGCTGGCCCACCTGGGCATCTGGTCGCGCAAGGATCCGTGGGCACCGGCGGTGCTGGAGCCGCTGATCACCGGCCTGCAGGCCAAGGGCTTTTGCTTTCGCACGCTGGACCAGCACCCCGACTACCGTGCCTGGGTGCAGGGTCACACCGCTGCGGCGGCGACTGCGCGCCAGCCGTAGGACTACAGTGCGGACAGCAGGATCCGCCGCAATGAGGGAAGAACATGGTGTGGGAGACATTGTCCCAATGGTTTGGCCAGGCCCAGCAAGGCCTGTACGAAGGCGTGGTCCAGCCGGTGCTGTATTACGCCGGCATGGCCAGCCTGATGGAAGACGCCTTTGAGGCCACGGGCTGGCTGCTGGTGGGACTGCTGCAACTGCTGGTGCTGGTGCTGGTGATTGCCCCGCTACAGCGCTGGCGTCCGGTGGAGGCGGTGACCGACCGCCGTGCCATCCGCGTGGACATGCTCTACACCCTGGTGCACCGGCTGGGCCTGTTCCGGGTGGCGTTGTTCTTTTCCACCGAGCCGCTGTGGAACGACCTGTTCGGCCAGCTGCATGTCTGGGGCCTGCCCACCTTCCAGCTGGAAGGCCTGTGGCCGGGCGTGACGGACAAGGCCTGGATCAGCTTCATCCTCTACCTGCTGGTGTTCGACCTGCTGGACTACTGGATCCACCGCGGCCAGCACAGCTGGGGCTGGTGGTGGAAGCTGCATGCGCTGCACCATTCGCAGCGGCAGATGACCATGTGGAGCGACAACCGCAACCACCTGCTGGACGATGTGGTGCGCGACAGCATCATCGTGGTGGTGGCCCAGCTGATCGGGGTGCAGCCGGCGCAGTTCGTGCTGCTGGTGGCGCTGACGCAGCTGAGCGAAAGCTTCCAGCACGCCAATCTGCGCGTCTGGTTCGGCACGGTGGGCGAGCGCCTCTGGGTCAGCCCGCGTTTTCACCGCCGCCACCACGCCATCGGCATCGGCCATGAAATGCGGGCCCCGGTGCGCAACCAGAAGGCCCATGGCAACAACTTTGGCGTGCTGCTGCCCTGGTGGGACATGCTGTGGGGCACGGCCAACTTCGAGCTGCGCTGGGACCCCACCGGCGTGCGCGACCAGGTCCAGCCCAATGCCCAGGGCCAACTGCGCGATTATGGCCAGGGCTTCTGGTCCCAGCAGTGGAAGGGCCTGCTGCGGCTGGTGAACCGCGCCTGAGCGGGCAGGGGGCAGGGTGCCCCGGCATGCACCGCGGCAAAGTGGCCGCTGTCCTATGGCATTGTGCGCACAGACCGCTATGCTGCGGGGCATGAACCTGCTGATAGCCTCCTTTGTCCGCGCGCTGGGCAATTGCCTGCACCGCAAGGTGATTGCCTGGTCGCTGTTCCCGCTGCTGTTGATGGCGCTGCTGGCCGCGCTGCTGTCCTGGCTGTTCTGGCAGCCGGCGCTGCACTGGACGGTGCAGACGCTGGAAGGCGTGGGCTGGCTGGGCGCGGTGTGGCACTGGATGCAGGAGCGCGGCCTGAGCTGGGGTGTCGAGGTGCTGGGTTCCGTGCTGCTGGTGCTGGCGGCCACGGGGCTGCTGGTGGTGTTGGTGCTGATGCTGGTGTCCCTGTTCATGACGCCCAAGCTGGTGGAATGGGTGGCCGAGCGGCGCTTTCCCTTGCTGGAGCGCAAGCAGGGCGGTCACTGGTGGCAGGCACTGGCCTGGGCCCTGGGCTCCACGCTGATTGCCCTGGTGGTGCTGGTGCTGTCCATCCCGCTGTGGTTCATTCCGCCGCTGGTGTTGGTGGTGCCGCCGCTGGTGTGGGGCTGGCTCACCTACCGCGTGATGGCCTTCGATGCCCTGGCCGAACATGCCAGCCAGGCCGAGCGCCAGGCGGTGCTCACACGCTTTCGCATGCCGCTGCTGGGCATGGGCGTGGTCTGCGGGGTGATGGGGGCTGCGCCCAGCGTGGTCTGGGCCTCGGGCGTGGTGTTCGTGGCGCTGTTCTGGCTGCTGGTGCCGCTGGCCATCTGGATCTACGCACTGGTGTTCGCGCTGTCGTCGCTGTGGTTTGCCCATTTCTGCCTGGCCGCACTGGAACAGCTGCGGCGCGAGGCCGTCACCCAGGGGGCGGCACCGGACGCAGTGCGCTTGCCCTGAGCCAGGCTGGGCGGCAGCGCACCAGGATGGCGGCGCAATGGCGTGCGAAACCGGTGCAAGCCTTCGCTACAGCCCTGGGCGCGGCTACACTGACGGCCTGCGATGCGGAGCATGTGGTTGAACAGCGGCACTATTTAGGTGCTTAAATGCACCAAAACAGTGCAATCGGAAGTTCGACAGGCGTACTCTGCTTTTTTGCACCAACTCGGTGATTATCGAGGGGTGCATGGCAGTGGTTTTCGGTGCGCGGCGCCACTGCACCCAGGGAAGGCAGTCCAACTGCGGCCCTGGCACGCATTCTGCTTTGCATCCCCCGTACTTTTTTCAAGCGCTTTTCCAGGAGATACCTGATGGCTAAGACCGTTGCAGACGTGATGAGCATTGTGAAGGAGAACGACGTCAAGTTCGTCGATCTGCGCTTCACCGATACCCGCGGTAAGGAACAGCACGTGACCGTGCCCCTGTCGCACTTTGACGAAGACAAGTTCACGTCGGGCCACGCTTTCGACGGTTCGTCGGTCGCCGGCTGGAAGGGTATCGAAGCCTCGGACATGCTGCTGATGCCCGATCCCAGCACCGCCAACATCGATCCCTTCTTTGAAGAAACCACGCTGATCCTGCAGTGTGACGTGATCGAACCCGGTGACGGCAAGGCCTACGACCGCGATCCCCGCTCCGTGGCCAAGCGCGCTGAAGCCTACCTGAAGGCTTCCGGTCTGGGCGACACCGCCTACTTCGGTCCCGAACCCGAATTCTTCATCTTCGACGGCGTGCGTTGGGGTACCGAACCCCACAACCCCTTCTTCGAAATCGAAGAATACGAAGCCCCCTGGAACAGCGGCACCAAGTTCGAAACCGGCAACCGTGGTCACCGTCCCCGCGTCAAGGGCGGCTACTTCCCCGTGCCTCCCGTCGACAGCACGCAAGACATGCGCGCCGAAATGTCCCTGATCCTGGAATCCCTGGGCATTCCGGTCGAAGTGTTCCACCACGAAGTGGCGGGCGCTGGCCAGAACGAACTGGGTACCCGCTTCTCCACCCTGGTGGAACGCGCTGACTGGACCCAGCTGCAGAAGTACGTGATCTGGAACGTGGCCAACACCTACGGCAAGACCGCGACCTTCATGCCCAAGCCCTACGCTGGCGACAACGGCTCCGGCATGCACGTGCACCAGTCCGTGTGGAAGGACGGCAAGAACCTGTTCGCCGGTGACGGCTATGCCGGTCTGTCCGACTTCGCCCTGTACTACATCGGCGGCATCATCAAGCACGCCCGTGCCCTGAACGCCATTACCAACCCCGGTACGAACTCGTACAAGCGTCTGGTGCCCGGCTTTGAAGCGCCTGTGAAGCTGGCTTACTCGGCCAAGAACCGTTCCGCTTCCATCCGTATTCCTTACGTGAGCAACCCCAAGGGCCGCCGCGTGGAAGCCCGCTTCCCCGATCCACTGATGAACCCCTACCTGGGCTTCGCAGCGCTGCTGATGGCCGGTCTGGACGGCGTGGAAAACAAGATCCACCCCGGCGAAGCCGCCACCAAGGATCTGTACCACCTGCCTCCGGAAGAAGACAAGCTGGTGCCCACCGTCTGCCACAGCCTGGACCAGGCTCTGGAAGCCCTGGACGCCGACCGCGCCTTCCTGACCAAGGGTGGTGTGTTCTCCGACAGCATGATCGACGCCTACATCGAGCTGAAGATGGGCGAAGTGACCCGCTTCCGTCAGGCCGTGCACCCTGTCGAATACGACATGTACTACTCCCTGTAAGCCCTGTGGGGGCCTGCCGCTCGCGGCACGAGCCCTCCAGGCACTCTAAAAAAGGCGGCCTCCGGGCCGCCTTTTTTGTCTGCATCCCGATCGGTTGGGGGGCTTCTTGCCGGGAGGGGGGAGAGGGCAGTGGCGTGCTGCCGGGTTGCATCCCCGTCACCTCCGCTGGGCCTGTCAGGCCGTCGCCTGTGTCGGCGTCCATCCCCGGCGAAGCGGGCCACCGGCCCATCGGCCGTGATTCATGCCCATAATGGGATGCAGGGCCTCTGCAGCGCGCATCGCCTGCTCTTGTTTTTACCTGAACGCACCCCGGCCAGGCACTGAGCTTGCTTGGTATTTGCATGACCGATACGCATCTGACCGCCCAGCGCTTTGCCGTGCTGGACCTGTTGTCCACACTGACCGTGGTGCTCAACCGCCATGGCGAGGTGATCTTTGCGAACGCGGCGCTGGAAAACACCCTGGGCATGTCGCGCCGCATGCTCGACGGCAGCCGCTTCTCCACCTTCATTGCCCAGCCTGCGCTGCTCGACAACGCCCTGGCGGGTGGCAAGGGGCTGGACTACGCCGCCATGCGCTTTGACACCACGCTGGTTCCGCCGGTGCAGGAGCCGCTGATGGTGCACGCCACCATCGCGCCGCTGGAAGAGCGCGGCGAGGTGCTGGTGGAGTTGTGGGTACTGGACCAGCAGGTGCGCCAGGACCGCGAGGAACGGCTGGTCGAACAGGCGGCCGCCAACAAGGAGCTGGTGCGCAACCTGGCGCATGAAATCAAGAACCCGCTGGGCGGCATCCGTGGCGCGGCCCAGTTGCTGGAGATGGACCTCGACAGCCGCGAGCTCAAGGAATACACCCAGGTCATCATCCACGAGGCGGACCGCCTGCAAAGCCTGGTGGACCGTCTGCTGGCCCCGCACCGCCACCCCCACCAGGTGGGCGACGTCAACATCCACGAAGTCTGCGAACGCGTGCGCTCGCTGGTGCTGGTGGAACACCCTCTGGGGCTGACCGTGCGGCGCGACTACGATATTTCCATCCCGGAGTTCCGAGGCGACCGTGCCCAGCTGATCCAGGCGGTGCTGAACATCGTGCAGAACGCGGCCCAGGTGCTGGCCGACCGGATTGCCGTGGGCGATGCCGAGATCACCTTGCGCACCCGCGTGGCTCGCCAGGTCACGATGGGCCGCCAGCGCCACAAGCTGGCATTGGAATTGCATGTGATAGACAACGGACCAGGCGTGCCTGAGCACATCAAGGAGCGGATTTTCTATCCGCTGGTGACAGGCCGGGATGGGGGATCCGGATTGGGACTGCCGCTGGCGCAGACCTTTGTGCAACGCCACCAGGGGCTGATCGAATGCGAAAGCAGCCCGGGGCGCACCGATTTCCGTATCCTGATTCCTCTGCCTTGAGGTCTGGTGTTTCACATAGAAAGAAAAGGGTTACGCGAACATGAAGCCGATCTGGATAGTAGATGACGACCCCTCGATCCGCTTCGTCCTGGAAAAGGCATTGGCCCGTGAAAACCTGGCCACGCGCAGCTTCACCAACCCGCGTGAAGTGCTGGAGGCGCTGAGCGCCTTGCCCGCCGGGGACCCGGCACGCCAGGGCCCGCAGGTGCTGGTCAGCGACATCCGCATGCCAGGCGGCAGCGGCCTGCAACTGCTGGAGCAGGTGCGCGAGAAAGACCCGGAGCTGCCTGTCATCATCATGACGGCGTACTCCGACCTGGACAGCGCCGTTTCCGCCTTCCAGAGCGGCGCCTTCGAATACCTGCCCAAGCCGTTCGACCTGCCCAAGGCCGTGGCCCTGATCCGCCGTGCGGTTGAGGAAAGCAGCCGCGAACAGGTGGCCGAAGAGCGCCAGTCCGCCATGCCCGAAATGCTGGGCCAGGCTCCGGCCATGCAGGACGTGTTCCGCGCCATCGGCCGCCTGAGCCAAAGCCTGGTGACGGTGCTGATCACCGGCGAATCTGGCTCCGGCAAGGAACTGGTGGCCCGCGCGCTGCACAAGCATTCGCCCGTGGCCAATGGACCGTTCGTGGCCATCAACACCGCCGCCATCCCCAAGGACCTGCTGGAATCCGAGCTGTTCGGCCATGAGCGCGGCGCCTTCACCGGCGCGCAGACCCAGCGCCGCGGCCGCTTCGAGCAGGCCGAAGGCGGCACGCTGTTCCTGGACGAAATCGGCGACATGCCGTTCGAGCTGCAGACCCGCTTGCTGCGCGTGCTGTCGGACGGGCATTTCTACCGTGTGGGCGGCCACTCGGCCGTCAAGACCAGCGTGCGCGTGATCGCCGCCACCCACCAGGATCTGGAACTGCGCGTCAAGGACGGCGTGTTCCGCGAAGACTTGTTCCACCGCCTGAACGTGATCCGGCTGCGCCTGCCGTCGCTGCGCGAACGCGGCGAAGACGTGCCCATGCTGGCGCGCCACTTCCTGCAGAAAAGCGCCAAGCAGCTGGGCGTGGAGCCCAAGCGCATTGCGCCGGAGGCGCTGCAGCGGCTGACGCAGTTCAGCTTCCCCGGCAACGTGCGCCAGCTGGAAAACATCTGCCACTGGCTGACGGTGATGGCCCCGGCCCAGGTGATCTCCGTACAGGACCTGCCGCCGGAAGTGCTGCACACCCCGGCCAGCGCGCCGGCGGTCGAGGCCGTGGCGGCGGAACACCGTCCGGCGCCCGTGGTCAGCGCTGCGGGGGATTACACGCTGGAGCTGCCGGCGGCACGCGGTGTGGAATCCTATCTGCCCGCATCGCAAGCTGCCGGTGCCGGTGCGGTGGAGGCGGCTGTGGCGGCCCTGTGGGACGACGGCCTGTCGGCCGAAGCCACGCGCCTGCTGGCGGCCGGTCATACCGAGGTCTGGGATGCTCTCAGCCGCCGCTTCGAGTCGCGCCTGATCCGCGCGGCCCTGGGCGTGACCCACGGCCGCCGCATGGAGGCTGCACAGCGCTTGGGTATCGGCCGCAACACCATCACCCGCAAGATCCAGGAACTGGGTCTGGAAGACGCCGGTGAATAAACGCCAAGGGCCACACCCACGGACGGCCGGCCTGCGCTGGCTGCTCCTTGGGGCCCGCCCTGTGCGTGCAGCGCAACACTGTCCTACAAGGGTTGCGAGCGCAGACTGACCCCGGGGAGAGGGACAGTTTTTGACAATATCGACTCCATCGGCACTTATTTGGTTTCGGAGTCATTTCCCCATGGGCAAAGCCCTTCCTCTACCGCACAAATTCCAGCCGGACAGCCTGGGTGCACGCGCACCGCAGAGCTTTCGCTCCGGAATCGTGGCGCCTGACGGCCACCGACTGCTGGGAGGCCATGTGGAGCAACCGGCTGCCAATGGGCGCTACCACCCGCTGCGCGACGGTGCGGCCGCCGTGCAGGAAGATGCCTTCTGGCACGACACCTACATCCATGCGCCGTATTACGTGACGGGCCGCGGCTACGACCAGTACCGCCCGGCCTACGCCATGGGCTGGCAGGCCGCCTTCGATTTCAAGGCCTCCGAATTCACCCAGATCGAACAGGAGCTGGAACGCCGTTGGGAAGCGCACGACACCAGCAGCCTGCTCGAGTGGGTGCAGGTGCGCGATGCGGTGTACGGGGCCTGGCTGCGTGCCCGCCAGCGCCAGGGACGCAACATGGCTGTGCGGGCCAACGACCGCCAGGACGGCGCATTGCTGCGCCCCCTCTACCGCCTGCAGCTGCATACCGCCCATGATCTGACCTTGCTGCTGGGCAGAGCCGACCCTCCGCCGACCGCGTTTGTGCGCCAGGTCGTGGACCGCCATCTGGCCATGCTGCAGGAGTTTTCCGGCGAACTGGCGCCCGCTGCACGCAGCGTCCGGGATTGGGCCGATCCCTTGCTGCGCATCGGCACCAGCCTGCATTACGGCGGAACCTGGCTGCGCTCCTGGGTGCAGGAGGTGAACACCGAGCGCGTGCTGCAGCTGTGTGCCGAACGCGAACAGCAGATGCTGGCCCTGTACCCCGTCTTGCTGGCCACGGTGGCGCTGTCGCCGGAGCCCTCCAGCCTGCTGCAGCGCCAGCAGCACCGCCTGCAGCTGCACCACGCCAAGCTGCAGTGGGTGCGCCAGCACTGGATGGAACGCGGCTGAACCACCGCGCCAGCGGGCGGCAGGAGCGCCCCGCGCGAGGGGCGCGGGTGTCTGCGCCCCATCTATCCCCCTGCGTCTTTGCGCGGCTGCATGCAACGCAGACAACAACGCCCCGGCGGGCTGTGCCCGCAAGGGTGTGGCGCCTTGTGGAGGCGTTGTGGTGGTGTCCTGGCCGGTGGTGCGCCCCGCTGGCTGGGGCGCAGGGGGGCAACTGGACTGGGCTTAGCGCAGTTCCAGCACCACGGGCGTGTGGTCGCTGGGCTGCGGGTTCTTGCGTGGTGCGCGGTCGATGTGGCAGGCCGCGGTGCGCTGGCGCACGGCTTCGCTGACCAGAATGTGGTCGATGCGCAGGCCGCGGTTTTTCTGGAAGCCCAGCATGCGGTAGTCCCACCAGGAGTAGCTCTTCTCCGGCTGCTCGAACATGCGGAAGGCATCGGTCAGGCCCAGGTTCAGCAGGGCCTGGAAATGCGTGCGCTCTTCCACGGTGTGGTGGATGGTGTCCTTCAGTCCCACGGGGTCGAAGGAGTCGCGGTCTTCCGGCGCCACGTTGAAGTCACCCACCAGCACGAACTGCGGGTGCTGGGACATTTCGGCCTGCACCCAGTCGTGCAGGGCCTGCAGCCACTGCATCTTGTAGGCGAACTTGTCCGTGCCCGGTGCCTGGCCGTTGACGAAGTAGCCGTTGACCAGCCGCACCGGGCCCTCGGGTGTGTCCAGCGTCGCGGCAATGGTGCGGGCCTGGGCATCGTCCAGACCGGGAATGTTGCGCACCACATCGCGCAGCGGATGGCGGCTCAGGATGGCAACGCCGTTGTAGGTCTTCTGGCCATGGGCCACGGCGTGGTAGCCGGCGGCCTGCAAGGCGTCGAAGGGGAATTTGTCGTCGGTGAGCTTGAGCTCTTGCAGGCCCAGTGCATCGACCGGGTTGTCCTGCAGCCAGGCCAGCACCTGCGGCAGGCGCACGGACAGGGAGTTGACGTTCCAGGTGGCTATTTTCATGGGGGGCTCAATCGGGAAGAGGAGGGCGGGCAGGGCACGCTGTGCGTACCGGGGCCCGTGCCGTAGAGAGATGGTGGAGGAGGAGGCCGCGCCGCTTGGCTGCAGCCCACCCCGTTGCCAGTCATTGTAGGGAGGCGGTGCCGGCCTTTGGGCAAAGCCCGCAGCCACCTGCCGGGTGGTGGGGCTGTGGGCAGTGACGGCCACCGCAGTGCGTCCACGGCGCACTACCGCTTTCGGCGAAAAGGGCCTTGCCTGCGTTGCGGCAGGGCGTCGGGGGACCGTGGCAGCAACAGGTCGGTCAAGGCACTTCCTGGGCCGGGATACAGGTCGGCAGCACCCGCCGGATGGGCCTTTGCAGCACCCAAAATCGCAGCAACTATCAATTTCGCTAGCGCAATAGCCAGTATTGATGCGTGTTGCGGCGCAATATTGATAAGTATCAAACTGTTAATAAATGTGTCTGCACGTTGCTGATGGATCGCATAAAAAACGGCCTTCTCATCTTTGACGGGCTGATCTTTGACATGCGACGCATCCTCCAAAGCGATTTGGTACTAAACGAGCCACTGCCGTGGCCGTTGTACGACGAGGATGGCAATCTGCTGTTTCGGGAAGGCTATGTGCTCAGCATTCCGCGCCACATCAACGCCTTGCTGGCGCGGGGCGCCTATGCCCCGGAGCCACCGCCCGATCCGTCGCAACAGCCCACGCTGGCCCTGCCCGAATGCGCGGTGGCCGTGCCCACCAGCGACCCGGTGTTCATCCGGGCCGACCGGCTGGCCATGACCCTCAAGCGCCTGCACGCCCACCTGCAGGCGGCCACGCTCAAGACCGAGCTGCGCCCGGTCATCCTGGGCCTGGCCCACGGCATTCTGGATGCCTGCGACGAAGATGCCGATGCGCTGCTGGCCGCCCTGCACCTGGACCGCCAGCACCCGTATCTGGTGATCCAGCAGCTGCTGGGCGCCACGCTGGTGGAAATGGCCGCACGCGAGCTGGGCCTGGCAGAGTCCGACCGCCTGTCGCTGGCCTGCGCCGCCCTGACGCGGGACCTGTCGCTGCTGCCGGTGCAGGCCCAGCTGGACCAGCAGGCCGGTGCGCTGACGCCACAGCAGGCGGCCCTGGTGCGCAGCCACCCCGACCGCTCGGCCGCGCTGCTGGTGGAGATGGGTGTGACCGACGCGCTGTGGCTCGAGCTGGTGCGCCAGCACCACGAGCGCTTTGACGGCTCGGGCTATCCGCGCGGGCTCAGCGGCGACGCCATCCTGCCCGGTGCGCGCCTGCTGGCGATTGCCGACTCCTATGCCGCCATGGTCACGCCCCGGCCCAACCGCGCCGGGCAGTTTCCGCGCGATGCGCTCAAGGCCCTGTTCCTGGACCGGGTGCGCCTGTACGACGACCCGCTGGTGCAGCTGTCGATCAAGACCCTGACCATGCACCCGCCGGGCACCCTGGTGCGGCTGGCGAACGGCGAATTCGCCGTGGTGCGCTCGCGCCAGAAGCTCAACGAATCCATCGATCTGTGGAGCCTGTACGACAGCAGCGGCATGCCCATCCTGCGGCCGCAGTACCGCGACTCGACCGACCCGGCCCACGACATCACCGGCTCGCTGCGCGTCGAAGACTGCCGCTCGGCCGCCCTGGTGCTCAAGCGCCTGTGGATGCAATCCTGAGAAAGCCTCCTCCATGAAGCAGAACCTGCCCGTGACGACACGGTATACCGAGATTCCTCCCGGCGTCACCCTGGTCTCCAAGACCGACCTGAAAGGCGTCATCACCTACGCCAACGAAGCCTTCGTGGAGATCAGCGGCTACACGCTGGACGAGCTGCTGGGCCGCAGCCACAACATCGTGCGCCATCCGGACATGCCGCCCGCCGCCTTCGAAGACATGTGGCGCACGCTGCAAAGCGGCAAGCCCTGGCGCGGCATCGTCAAGAACCGCTGCAAGGACGGCGGCTACTACTGGGTGGACGCCTGCGTCGTGCCCATCACGCGGCATGACCAGGTGATCGGCTATATGTCGGTGCGCAAGCATGCGACGGCGGCGGCCATCGATGCCGCCAAAGGTCTGTACCGCACCATGGCGGCTGGCACCTTCCAGCCGCGTGCCCGCCTGCCGGCCTGGCTGGGTATACGCAGCGGCATGCGCGCCGGCAGCCTGTTCGTGGCGTTCCTGATGCTGGCTGGCGGTGCCTTGGGCATTGGCGGCCTGACACTGGCCGACGACGCCCTGACCCAGCTCTACCAGGCCCAGCTGCAGCCGGTGGCGGCCATCGGCAAGATCGAGGCCCGCCTGAGCGACAGCCGCGCCACCATGCTGGAAATCCGGCTGGCGCGGCGGGAAGGTGCCCAGGGCGGCGCCCCGCAGGCCCTGGACGGCCAGATCACCAAGCTGCGCGCCAACCGCGATGAAATCCACGCCCTGCTGGGCCAGCTGACCCGCATGGACGCCCAGGTGGCCCAGCAAAAAGAGCTGCTGGCCACCGCGCTGACCCGCTACACCGACGACGGTCTGCGCCTGGTGGAACGGGCGGCGGCGCACGACGACCCGGCCCGGGTGGACCAGCTGGTGGCCCAGACGGTGCTGCCGCTGGAGCAGGCCGCCACGGCCGCTGCCGGGGGGCTGCGCAACGCGCTGACGGTGGCCGCACGCACCGCGTACGACGACACGCTGGACCGCAACGCCCGCATCCGCCACTTCGCCATCGCCGGCATCGTCTTCGGGCTGCTGGTGGTGGCGCTGGTGGGGCATATGTTCATCCGCGGCATCGTCAACCCGCTCAACGCCTCCATCCGCCGCTTGAACCGCATTGCCCAGGGCGATCTGCAGGGCGAGATCGATCTGTCCGGCACCGGTGAAAGCGGCCAGCTCAACCATGCTGCTGCCGTGATGCAGCTGCACCTGAAGGTGATGATCGACGAGATCGCGCTGGCGGCGCGGCGCATCCACCGCCACTGCGCCACGCTGAACATCGCGCTGTACGAGGTGACGGAGCACTCCGAGGAGCAGCACGACCGGGTCTATTCCGCCATCCGTTCGCTGGACGCCGCCGTGGCCGAAACCAGCGACCTGAGCGAGCGCGCCGAGCGCCTGATGCACCTGGCGGCCAGCGTGCAGGGGGATGCTGGGCTGGCGCTGGCGGCCGACACCCGCGAACTGGCCACCGCCACCCGCCTGACGGCCTTTGGCGCCGACGAGGTGGCCGGCGCCATGCGCCAGGTGGCCGAGCTGATCGTGGAAAACCGGGGCGAAGCCCAGCGCGCCTGGCAGGCCTCGGAAGAGCTCAAGCGCACGGCGGTGGAACTGAACCAGCTGGTGGACTATTTCGAACCCGCCAAGACCGCCGTGGCGGGGGGCGGCGGCATCGGGCCCGGTGCGGCGGCAGCCAGCCCTGCCGCCCAGGTACAGGCCCAGGCGGCGTCGCCCGAGCCTGCCACTAAGGCGTAGTCCGTGCCGCCCCTGCCCGGGCGGCCGGATATCGGGCAGGGGAGATGGCCACCGACCGTCTGCATGCCCACCCGCCATCAGGGCATGCCAAAGCCGCGACAATGTCACCATGAATGCAAGCTCTTCCCTGACCCCGCAACACCAGTCCTTGCGCACCCAGCTGCAGCAGCTCGAAGCCGAGATGCGCAGCGCCGGTCTGTGGGGTGCCCTGCCGCCCAGCGAGCAGGCCATGGCCTCGACCATGCCCTTCATGTACGACACCCTGCAGATCGAAGAATGGCTGCAATGGGTGTTTGTGCCGCGCCTGCACGCGCTGATCGACGGCGGCCACGCGCTGCCCGGCGAGTGCAGCGTGCAGCCCCTGGCCGAACATGAATGGACCCAGCGCACCGTGCCCCAGCACCAGGCGGCGCTGCGGCAGCTGGCCTTGATCGATGCGCTGCTGAGCGGCAAGCCGGCGTAAAAAAGCCGCCTGTTGCGGCACGGCGTGGTCGCGGTCTGCGCTCCGCTGCACGCTGCGGCACAGCCTTGCTTTGACCGTGCCCAGGCTCAGAGGGCCTGTGCCGTGTCCTGGAAGGCCAGCGTGGGCAGCACGGTACCGTCGTCGAACACCAGATCGCGCTCGGGCCAGCGCAGCGCCGCCAGCTTGAAGCGCGACTGCAGCGGCTCGCCTGCACGGCGGGAGACCCAGCGCCCGCCCACCGAATAGTCCACACAGAACACATTGCGCCGGGCGCCATGCCAGGCCGTGGGCGCGGTGTGGCCGAACAGCTCTTCTTCCTGCTTGCCGTGCACCGGGTTTTCCGGCGGGTGCAGGCGGCGCCAGTAGTGGCCCACAATCACGGGCACGTCTTCGGTGTACTGGTTCCACCAGGCCACGCGTTCCACAAAGCGCCATTTGCCGCCGGCAAAGAACGGCGTGCCGGCCGCACGCTCCACGCCGGTACACAGCACCTTCAGGGGGTTGACCATGCCCTTGTTCAACTCGTTTTCCGAGTGTGCGGGCAGGAAGGGCGGCACATGCTCGCGGTCTTCCAGGCTGTGGGGCCAGTCACGGCGCTCCTGCTGCATGCGGGCCGCTATCGAGCTCTCGCGGGCGATGCGGGCCGCCTCCAGCTCCCAGCGGTCGTATTCGTGGCGCACCTGGCCGGCCGGCATGGCACGCGCCGCATCCACCTGGGGCTGTACCCAGGCGGCATGGATGATGCGCAGGTCCTCGCGCTCCAGGCCCAGCGGCAGCGTGGACAGGAAATCCACAATGCGCTCGCGCTGGCCATCGGAGGGGCGGTTGAAGGGTGCGTACTTGACCTGGTCGGTCTGGTAGCGCACGTCAAAGTACCAGCCCGAACCGTCTTTCGGGTCTTCGCGCAGCAGATTGATTTCGTGGTTGCCCAGTGCGGCACAGGCGTTGCCGCGTTCCACCAGGGTCTGCACCCATTCCAGCACGGCCGGGCTGTCGGGGCCGCGGTCGCAGAAATCGCCCACAAATACCAGCTTGCGGCCTTGGGGGTGGTCACCCCAGCGATCGTAGCCCAGGTGGCGCAGCAGGTCGCGCAGGGCGCTCAGCTCCCCATGGATGTCGCCCACGACATCCAGTGGGCCGGATGGGAGAGTGTGGATCAGGCTCATGGAACGGGCTGGTGGCGATGGAAATTCTGGTTATGTTGCTATGCAGCATAACATTGTGCCGTCATCCGATTGACACCGCGATCCTGCAGGTGACACCGGGTTTTCACGTAGGAAACCACGGCGACAACTGCCGGTTTTCGTGCCACTGCCCGGGCGTGGGCTGCTGTGCGCGGCTGCGCCGGCTCAGCCCTGGCGGGTGTAGGTCACAAAGCTGTAGGCCAGGCCTTTGGCGCTGACATGGTCGCTGCGCGCGGCCTCGGTCCATTGGGCATCCAGCACCGGGGCGTGGGCGTCGCCGTCGAAGTCCTGGTGGATGATGGTCACTTCCACGCGCTGGGCCAGGGGCAGGGCCTGGGCGTAGATCTGTGCGCCGCCCATCACCCACACGCTGTCGCCGTGGCGGGCAGCGGCCTGCAGCGCGGCGTCCAGGCTGTCGGCGCGCAGCGTGCTGTCGTTGGCCGGCTCCGGCTGCCAGTCCGCCTGGCGGGTGACGACGATGTTGGTGCGCCCGGGCAGCGGGCGAAAGCGCGGGGGCAGGGAGTCCCAGGTCTTGCGGCCCATGATGACCGGGTGACCCTGGGTCAGTGCCTTGAAATGCGCCAGATCCTCCGGCAGGTGCCAGGGCATGGCGTTGTCCTTGCCAATGACGCCATTGGCGGCGCGGGCGTAGATCAGGTTCACGGTCAAGGACATGGGGTGGCTTTCTGCGGGTTCGGGCGGCGGCGGGTGCACGCAGCCGGCATTGTCGGTGATGGTGCGGCGCGGCGGCCTGTGGCGGGGTTGGCACGCGCCGCGGGGGAATGAAAAAGCCTGCCGCAACGGGCAGGCTGGAGGCTGGCAAGGTGTCCGGCAGCCAGGCTGCCGTGCTTACACCGCCACCGGTGCCTTGATGGCCGGGTGGTGTTCGTAGCCCACCACCTCGAAATCCTCGTAGGCGTAGTCGAAGATGGAGTCCGGCTTGCGCTTGATGTGCAGGGTCGGATAGGCCAGGGGCTGGCGTGCCAGCTGGGTTTCGACCTGCTCGAAATGGTTGTTGTAGATGTGGCAGTCGCCGCCGGTCCAGATGAAGTCGCCCACCTCCAGATTGCATTGCTGGGCCAGCATATGGGTCAGCAGCGCATAGCTGGCGATGTTGAACGGCACGCCCAGAAAGATGTCGGCGCTGCGTTGATAGAGCTGGCAGCTGAGCTTGCCGTTGGCCACGTAGAACTGGAAGAAGGCATGGCAGGGCATCAGCGCCATCTGGTCCAGATCGGCCACGTTCCAGGCGCTGACGATGATGCGGCGGCTGTCCGGGTTGTGCTGGAGCTGCTTGACCACTTCGGCGATCTGGTCGATGTGCGTGCCATCGGCCTTGGGCCAGCTGCGCCACTGCACGCCATACACCGGGCCCAGGCTGCCGTCTTCGCGCGCCCATTCGTCCCAGATGGTGCAGCCGCGTTCCTGCAGCCATTTCACGTTGCTGTCGCCGCGCAGAAACCACAGCAGCTCGTTGATGATGGATTTCAGGTGCACCTTCTTGGTGGTGACCAGGGGAAAGCCTTCGCTCAGGTCAAAACGCATCTGGTGGCCGAACACGCTGCGCGTGCCGGTGCCAGTGCGGTCCCCCTTGCTGACGCCATGTTCATACACATGGCGCATGAAGTCTTCGTACTGGGAACGCACGGGGCGGGACAAGGAGGTGGTAGGGCTCATGGCGGAAGGAATCGTCTACAAATGTGAACCCCCGCGGGCGGGAGCAGGGCGTCAGTGTGCCATTGATGCAGAGCCGCCACGTCCAGCCCGGACAAGCCAGTCGTTGCATCTGCTTGCAACTTGCTGCGCATGCGGCAAGAGCTTGTATTCAGAATGGGGATGGTACAAACACAGAGCGCACGGGTAGCTATGGTTTTTGAGAGAGGCCGCAGCCCGGAATGCGCAGCACCACAGGAGGACGCTTATGACATGCTCCCGTTGTCACCGCACCCGCCCCCAGGCGGCACTGGCTGCCGTGCTGCTGGGCTTGGCGCTGGCGGGCTGTGAGCCCACCCAACCCAAACCCGTGGCGCAGGACGCGGCTCCTGCGCTGCCCACGGCGGCGCAGCGGGGCGCGGCCGTGGCCCCGCCGGCCACGCTGGCCGGCCTGCGCCCGCTGGTGGGCAGCTACCCGGGCGAGCGTGCCGACTACCTGCGCCAGGGCGCGCTGGCCGAACGCCTGCAACGCCTGCTGGGGGACGACTACGCGGTGCTGCTCACCAATCTGGGCACCTCCGGCCCGCTGGTGCAGGAGGGCGACCTGCTCTACATCACCGGCAACAAGCCGCATGAAGGCGGCGACGAGCAGGCGGCCGTGGTGGTCGATCCTGCCCAGAACGCGCTGCGCGTGTGGCTGGTGCATGCCGGCCAGGAGCGCGACTGGCGCGACCCCGCCAGCATCACGCTGAACTGGCCGCGCGATGTGCGCACCATGCGCAGCAACCGCCAGGAACTGCGCCGCAACCAGGCTTCCAGCGTGTAGCGAAGCCGGGCGCTGGAACGCAGCCCGGTGGCTGCGCTGGCGCGGGAAGGTCAGTCGCTCAGTCGCGCGCCAGCACCACGCCGGGGTTCATGATGCCCTGCGGGTCCAGCGCGTGCTTGATGGCACGCATCATGCCCAGGGCCACGGGTGACTGGTACTTCTCCAGCTTGTCGGCCTTCAGGGCGCCCACGCCGTGCTCGGCCGAGAAGGAACCGCCGAACTCGGCCACCGCCTCGTAGACCAGGTGGTTGACCAGGGCTTCCTTGTCGCGCAGAAACGCCTTGCCGTCCTGGCCCTCGGGCACCTGCACGTTGTAGTGCAGATTGCCGTCGCCCAGGTGGCCGAAGTTCACCAGGCGCACGCCGGGAATTTCGCGCTGCAGCACCGCATCGGCATGTTCCACGAACGCGGGAATGCGCGAGGCAGCGATCGAGATGTCGTGCTTGATGTTCAGCCCTTCCTCGGCCTGGGCCAGCGGAATGCTTTCGCGCACATGCCACAGCTCGTGCGCCTGGGCCAGGCTCTCGGCCACCACGGCATCCAGCACGCAGCCGTCTTCGAATGCCAGCTCCAGCAGGTGCTCGAAGCGCTCGCGGGCGTGCTGTTCGGATTCGCTGTCGGCGTTTTCCAGCAGCACGCAGTAGGGGGCGGTGTCGCCCATGTCGGCAAACGGCACGCGCAGTTGCGGCATGTGCTTGACCACCAGGGACAGGGCAAACTGGCCCATCACCTCGAAGCCCGTCAGGCCTGCGCCCAGGTGCTGGTGCGACAGGCCCAGCAGGCGCACGGCGGCTTCCATGCTGGGCACGGCCGCAAAAGCGGTCAGCTGTGCGGCAGGCAGGGGAAACAGCTTCATGGTGGCCGCGGTGATGATGCCCAGCGTGCCTTCGCTGCCAATGAACAGATTGCGCAGGTCGTAGCCGGTGTTGTCCTTGCGCAGGCCCTTGAGGCCATCCCAGACCTCGCCCTGGGGCGTGACCACTTCCAGGCCCAGGCACAGGTCGCGGGTATTGCCATAGCGCACCACCTGCGTGCCGCCGGCGTTGGTGCCCAGGTTGCCGCCAATGGTGCAGCTGCCTTCGGCTGCCAGCGACAGCGGGAACAGCAGGCCGGCCTTGTCCGCCACATCCTGCAAGTTCTGCAGAATACAGCCGGCTTCGACGGTGAAGCTCAGATTGTCGCGGTCCATGTGGCGCACCGCGTTCATGCGGGTGAGGCTCAGCACCACCTGCTGGCCGGTCTGGTCGGGCGTGGCGCCCACCGACAGGCCGGTGTTGCCGCCCTGGGGCACGATCTGCACGCCCGCGGCAGCGCAGGCCTTGACCACGGCCGCCACTTCCGCCGTGCTGCCGGGGCGCACCACGGCCAGGGCCTTGCCGCGCACGCGCTTGCGCCAGTCCTGTTCATAGGCGGTCAGATCGCCGTCGGTCAGAACGTGGGCGGCACCAAGGGTCTGGCGCAGGGTGTGGAGCAAATCAATGGAAGTCATGGCTGGCAAAGCCGCGGCAGTCGCGGCACAAAGGGAAAACAGGGGCATCCTAAGCCCGGCACCGGGGTGTGGGAGTGGGAAAACCGCGAAGCCGCAAGCGTAGAACATGGCAGACTTCACCACAATCGAAATAAATTGCTTGGTTATGCCTGTTTTTCCGAACAATCTCAGCCTGCGCCAGCTGCGCGCCTTTGACGAAGTGGCACGCCAGGGCGCTTTCGCCCCGGCGGCGCGGGAGCTGTGCATCACCCAGTCGGCGCTGTCCGAATCCATCCGCCAGCTGGAAGAGGCCGTGGGCATGCGCCTGTTCGACCGCACCACGCGCACCGTGGGCCTGACCAGCGCCGGTCAGGCGTTCTGGCAGGACGTGCGCCAGGCCTTCGACACCCTGGAGCAGGGCATACAGAACCTGGGCGACCTGGCTGCCCACCGGCGCGGCAAGGTGCGCATAGCCGCAGCGCCGTCGGTGCTGGCGGTGTTGCTGTTGCCTGTGCTGCCTGCCTTGCATGCCCAGTACCCGGGCATCGAAGTGGACCTGGTGGAAGACAGCGCCGAAGGCATTGCCCAGCGCGTGCAGGCCGGCTGGGTGGACTTCGGTGTGGGCGCCGCCCACCCGGCCGGGGGCGAGCTGGTGACTCAGCCGCTGGTCAGCGATCAGATGGGGCTGGTGGCGCGCAAAGACGAGCCGTTGCTGCGGGCCCCGCGCCTGGTGGCGGCCGATATCGCCGCGCGGCCGTTTGTGGGGCTGACCACGGACACGGCCATCAGCCAGCTGCTGGCGGCAGCGCCGGGCATGCCGGCGAATGTGCTGCAGACGCCGCTGCGCATGTCCAACCCACCGCTGCTGTTCGAAGCCGTGCGCCTGGGCCTGGGGGTGACCATCGTGCCTGCGCTGACGGCACGCCACCCGGGCATGGGGGATCTGGGGTTTCGCCTGCTGGATGCACCCTACATCCTGCGCCGCACGCTGCTGATCCAGCGCCCGCGCCGGGCGCTGTCACCAGCCGCCCAACTGCTGTGCGAGGCCCTGGTGCAGCAGGTGCAGACGCTGGCAAGCCACGCCGGCATGGTGCTGGAGCCGGCGCCGTTGTAGGCGAGCCCGTCGGCAGTGGACGGGCTTTACGCCGATGCCGGTGCAGCGGCAGCAGCCGCCGCCGCCTTGGCCGCGCGCTGGCGCCAGCGCACATGGGCGGCGCAGGCCACAAACAGCAGCAGGCACAGGGCGATTTCCACCAGGGCCAGCCAGTTGCCGGGGGACTTGTCGCTCCAGGCGCGTACCACGCCTTCGGTGAAGTACAGCCACACCACCAGGCTCACCCAGCGGTAGGTGTACATGCGGCGCTTTAGCAGGCCGATCAGGGGGATGCACAGCGGCAGCGCCTTGAGCACCAGCCAGGAGCCGCCGGGCCGCAGCGGCGCCAGCCAGAGCTCCCAGGCCACGCTCAGCACGATCAGGCCCAGCAGGCTGCCAACGGCAAGCCAGCGGGTGGCGGCGACCGCGCCGCCGGGTTCTTGTGGGGAGACAGTTTGCATGGGGCTGGCATCATACGGGCCATGCCCTTGACCCTTCACCGTGCTCGCATGCGTTGGCGCCATCTGCTGCAGACGCTCCAGACCTTTCCGTGGCGCAACACGCTGGCCACCTTGCAGCGCCGTTTCCACCATGACCACCTGGGCCTGACGGCCAGCAGCCTCACGTTCACCACGCTGCTGGCGCTGGTGCCGTTCTTCACGGTGCTGCTGTCGGTGTTCACCGCCTTCCCCAGTTTTGCCAAGCTGCAGGGCATGCTGCAGCGCTGGCTGATCGAGAACCTGATCCCCGAAGAGATTGCCGCCCAGGTGATGAATTACCTGATGCAGTTCGCCTCCAAGGCCAGCCAGCTGGGGATTGTGGGTCTGGCCTTTCTGGCGGTGACGGTGATCAGCCTGATCCTGACCATGGACCGCACGCTCAACGATATCTGGCGCGTGCAGCGCCTGCGCCCGCTGGGCCAGCGTCTGCTGGTGTACTGGGCGGTGCTGACGCTGGGGCCGCTGCTGATGGGCGTGAGCATTGCCACCACCTCCTATGTGCTGTCGGCGTCCAAAGGCCTGGTGGCCGAGCTGCCGGCGGCCGTGCAGTGGGCCTTCAACTCCGTCGAATTCATGCTGCTGTCGGCCGCCATGGCCGCGCTCTACCACTTTGTGCCCAACACCCCGGTCCAATGGCGCCACGCCTGGGCCGGCGGGCTGTTTGTGGCACTGGGCATGGCGCTGGCCAAGAAGGTGCTGGGCCTTTACCTGGCCAGCGTGCCCACCTACTCGGTCATCTACGGCACCTTCGCCACGCTGCCGATTCTGCTGATCTGGATCTATGTGTGCTGGGTGATCTTTCTGCTGGGGGCGGTGATTGCCGCCTACCTGCCCAGCCTGCTGACCGGCATGGCGCGCAAGGCCGACGACCAGGGCTGGGATTTCGAGCTGGCGCTGGAAGTCATGGCGGCGCTGGAGCCGCTGCGCGGACAGATGCAGCGCGGCATGCCCGGTCTGGCCCTGGCCAAGCGCTTGCGTGTGGACCGGTTGCAGCTGGAGCCGGCGCTGGAGGCGCTGACCGCCCTGCGCTGGGTGGGGGCCATGCCCGATAACGGCACGGCCTACCTGGAAGAGAGCGATCCCCGCTATGTTCTGCTGGCCGACCCCGACACCACCTTGCTGGCGCCGCTGCTGTCGCAGTTGCTGCTGGTGCGCAGCGACAGCACGGCCGTACTGTGGCAGCGCGCGGGCTGGGAGGAGATGACGCTGCGCCAGGCGTTGCCGCAGATCCCCAGCAACCTGCCGGGCGATGAAGTGGGCACGCCCGCGCCCGGCCCTGGCAGCGCAGCGGTGGCCACCACATCCAGCGCGTCGACCACACCGTCCACGGCCCCCTGAAGCGGCCTCCGAGGCGATTCACCCCGCTGAAGAGGGGTGGGGCGCACAGCCTCCCTGGAATCCGAGGCTGGTACGCCTGCCGCACAGGCTGACGCAACCTACGCGGTCGCTGCAGCGCTCAGAACGGCACCTTGCCCCGCCACATATCGGCATACATGCGCCAGTCGCCCAGGAAGCTGTAGAGCGGGCGCTTGAAGCTGGCGGGTCGGTTGTGCTCAAAGCCGAAGTGGCCGATCCACGCACAGGCATAGCCCAGCACCAGGCCCAGCAACACGAACCAGGGCTGGCGCCACCACAGCGCCGCCGCCAGGCAGAGCAGGCCCAGGCTGGAGCCCAGGAAATGCAGGCGCCGGCAGCGGCTGTCGCTGTGCTCGGACAGGTAGAACGGATAGAAGTCGGCAAAGCGGTGCAGGCTGCGCGGGTCCACTGCCGGGGCAGGGCTGCCCGTGTCGGTCGCAGGGACGACGCCGGGCGGTGGTGTGGCAGGGGTGTCGGCCATGGTGGGGCTCCTGGTTGTGCCAGCAAGCGGCTATGCTGGTTCGTGGACGGGACATGCGCCCCGGCGCTCCGGGGTTTCTTATACGGCGGACCGACCGGCGGCACCAGCGGGACATTGCCCAGGTGCACCACAGGCCCCGACATTCGGTCGCCGCAGCGTGGGTGCGGTGGCTTTTTTCTGTGCAGATGTGATGACCGCAAACACCCAATCCTTTCGCATTGCCACGCCCCGTGGCGGGCTGCAGGTGCAGCGCTGGCAGCCGGTTGCCGTGGCATCCGACCTGGGCGCTGTCGCTGCTGCGCCCATCGTGCTGTTGCACGACTCGCTGGGCTCCGTGGCGCTGTGGCGCGACTTTCCGGCGCAGCTGGCCAACGCCACGCAGCGCGTGATACTGGCCTATGACCGGCTGGGCTTCGGCCTGTCGGATGCAGCTCCGGGCCCGCTGGAGGCTGACTTCGTGGCCCGGGAAGCGCAGGGCGACTTTGCCGCGCTGCGGCAAGCCCTGGCACTGGAGGGCTTTGTGGTGCTGGGCCACAGCGTGGGCGGCGGCATGGCGGCCCATGTGGCCGCAGCCTGGCCGAAGCAGTGCGTGGCGCTGGTGACGGAATCGGCCCAGACCTTTGTCGAGGACCGCACGCTGGAAGGCATCCGCGTGGCGCGCGACCAGTTTGCCCAGCCCGGTCAGCTCGATCGCCTGTCCAAATACCATGGCGACAAGGCCGCCTGGGTGCTGTCGGCCTGGGTGGACACCTGGCTGTCGCCGGCCTTTGCCGGCTACAGCCTGCAGGGGGCTCTGGAGCAGGTGCGCTGTCCGGTGCTGGCCATCCATGGCGAACAGGACGAATACGGCTCGCTGGTGCATCCACGCAACCTGGCCCGCTGGGTGCCGGGGCCGGTGGAGCAGGAGATCGTGGCCGGAGGCGGTCATGTGCCGCACCGCGAACAACCCGAACGCATCGTGGCGCGCATTGCGCAGTTCCTGCAGCCGCTGGCCTAAGGCTGCAGGGCGCTCGCGCCGCGCGCTACAGGCCGTCCGTGTCCATCTGGTCCCGCGCAAAGTCCACCAGATCGGCCGGGTAGTGCGGGCAGGCGCGCAGCGCCGCATCGTCCCAGCCGTACAGCACCGACAGGGCGCCCACTTCCAGCGCCCAGTAGCCGGTGCCCAGCCAAGGGGCTCCTTTTTTTTGCCGCGCAGGGGATTGGCGGTGGAAGTCGCTGTACTGGGACTGCAGATAGTCCACCAGCGGATCGGGCTGGGCGTCGCCCAACTGGTCAAAGAACGCTGCCAGTGCGCCGTAGGGGCGCTGGTGGAAGAGGTCGTCGCTGGCCTGCTCCAGACCCAGCGCCGCCGCGCTCAGGTAGTCCAGCAGGCGGTCGGTGTCGAAGGCCAGGGCGTGCTCCATCAGGGCGGGTATCTCGTCCGGCACATCCAGGAGGACTGCCAGTGCCATCAGCAGCACGGCATCGCGGTAGGCCGCCGTGCGTGCGGCAAGGGGGGCGGGCACGCCATAAGGGGCATCGGTGGCCTGCGCCATGCTGTAGCGGGCGTGGTCGGCCACGGCGGCCATGTCGCACCACAGCGCGGCAATACCGGGGTAGAGGGCGCGCAGCGCCGCAGCAGGCAGGCCCAGGTCGATGCCATAGACCAGCAACCGGCAGGCGGTGTGCCCTGCAGACTGCCATTGCCAGTAGTTCTCCAGCGCCGCGTAGGCCTGGAACTGCAGCGGTGCCTGGTAGCCCGGTCTGGCGGCAAAGTGCTGCAGCGTGGTCAGGGCCTCCTGCCAGTCGGCTTGCTTGTCGGCCAGATGCAGGCTGCGGCGCGGCTGCAGGTTCGTCAGCGCAAGGGTGGTGGCATGCGCCACGGTGTCGGCGAGCGGATGGGAACGGGGAAAGGCAGCGGTCATGGCGTGCAGTGTGGCAGACCGTGCACGGCTTTTTGGCCGCGGCACCGTGCCTGGCTGCGCACCGCCCCCGGGCCCTGCCCGCCGCAGGCAGGGCCCGGGCCGGGCTTACTTCAGAAAGTCACGGATGGCGAACAGCGTCGGGTCGGGCGATTCCGTCATCTGGTTGTGGCCGTTGGGAATCGTCTGCACCTTCACCGTCTTGCCGGCGGCCTTGGCCGCGTCGACCAGGCCCTTGGCGGCCTTGGGCGGGGTCATCTGGTCCTGCTCGCCCAGCACAAACAGCACCGGCGCGGTGATGGCGCCCATGGCGGCTTCGCCGCCGGCATAACTGTCGCAGGCAGTGAAGCCGGCGTGCAGCAGGTTGACATCGGCATTGCTGGCCAGCACCCGGCGGCCCAGGGCCATGCCGGCGCCAAACACCCAGCTGCCCGCACCGTTGGGTGGGGACAGCGTGGCGCGCGAGAAGGTGTTGACCATGGCGATGGCCTTCTCTGGCGTGTTCAGCGCCGAATCCAGCAGCGCCGGCGCGACCTTCATCGGAAAGGCGGTGCCCACCAGCACCAGGTGGCTGATGCGGTCCTGCAGCCGGGCCGCAGCTTCCATGGCAATCAGGCTGCCCCAGCTGTGGCCCACCAGGGCCGCTTGCTGCAATCCGGCCGCGTCCATCAGCTGGCCGATGAAGGTGGCTGCGTCTTCGACCGACCGGGGGGGCGTGCCGCCGCTCTTGCAGTGGCCGGGCAGGTCCAGGGCCAGCACGTTCCAGCCGTGGTTGGCCATGTAGCGGCTTTGCAGCGCCCAGACGCTGTGGTCGCAGAGCACGCCGTGGATGAAGATGGCGGTGGGTTTGGCGGCATCAAAGGCCTTGCCGCCGGTGTAGGCGTAGATGTCTGCGCCTTGGACTTGGATTCGCATAGTTTTCTCCGAATGGGGGCAGGGCTCAGATGTCCGCAATCAAACGCTTGCCCAGGGTGACCGACTGGTCGTCGGCATAACCCAGGCTTTCGTACAAAGCGATCACGGCCTCGTTGCCTGCGCGTACCTGCAGGTTCAGCTTGGGGCAACCGCGCACGGTCAGCAGCCGCTCGGCGTGCTGCACCAGGCGGCGGGCATGGCCATGGCGTTGGTGGGCCGGGTGTACGGCCAGGTAGTTGATCCAGCCGCGGTGGCCGTCATAGCCGATCATGATGCTGGCCATCAGCCGGCCGCCGGCGTCCACGCCGACGCAGAACAGCTCGGGCGCCACGCTGCGCTTGCGCGCAATGTCGCGGTGGGGATCGTTCCACGGGCGGGTCAGGCCGCAGTCATTCCACAGCTGCACCACCGCTTCGGTATCTGCCGCGTCGAATGGCCGTATCTCCATCACGCCGCCTTTTCAGCGGCCTTCAGCGCGCGCTTGAGGTCGTCGATCAGGTCGTCGGCATCTTCCAGGCCGATCGACAGGCGGATCGTGCCCTGGCCGATGCCCGCTTGCGCCAGCGCTTCATCGCTCATGCGGAAGTGCGTGGTGCTGGCAGGGTGGATCACCAGCGAGCGGCAGTCGCCCACATTGGCCAGGTGGCTGAAGACCTTCAGCGTCTCGATGAATTTCTTGCCCTGGTTGCGGTTGCCGGCAATGTCAAAGCTGAACACCGAGCCTGCGCCGCGGGGCAGCAGCTTGCGCGCCAGGGCGTGGGAGGAGTGGGTCTCCAGCATGGGGTGGCCCACGCGGCTGACCAGCGGGTGGCTGGCCAGGAACTGCACCACCTTTTCGGTGTTGCGCATATGGCGTTCCATGCGCAGCGGCAGGGTCTCGATGCCCTGCAGGATCAGCCAGGCGCTGTGCGGGCTCATGCAGGCGCCGAAGTCGCGCAGACCTTCGCGGCGCGCGCGCAGCAGGAAGGCGCCGGTGGTGGACTCCTCGCTGAACACCATGTTGTGGAAGCCGTCGTAGGGCTGGGTCAGCTCGGGGAAGCGGCCCGACTTTTCCCAGTCGAAGCTGCCGCCATCGACCACGACGCCGCCGATCACCGTGCCGTGGCCGGACAGGAACTTGGTGGCCGAGTGGTAGACGATGTCCGCGCCGTGCTCGAAAGGCTTGATCAGCCAGGGCGAAGTCAGCGTCGAATCCACCAGCAGCGGCACGCCGGCTTCGTGGGCGATCTGGCTGACGGTGGGAATGTCCAGCACATCCAGGCCGGGGTTGCCCACGGTTTCGCCGAAGAACAGCTTGGTGTTGGGGCGCACGGCGGCCTTCCAGCCATCGATGTCGCCGGGCTTCACAAACGTGGTCTCGATGCCGAAGCGTGCCAGCGTGTAGTGCAGCAGGTTCTGCGAGCCGCCGTACAGGGCCGTGCTGGCCACGATGTGGCTGCCCGCGCCCATCAGGGTCGCAACCGACAGGTGCAGCGCCGCCTGGCCGCTGGCCACGGCGATCGCGCCCACGCCGCCTTCCAGTGCCGAGACGCGCTGCTCCAGCACGGCATTGGTGGGGTTGGAGATGCGGCTGTACACATGGCCCGGGCGCTCTAGGTTGAACAGGCTGGCCGCATGGTCGCTGGATTCGAAGACGAAGGAGGTCGTCAGATGGATGGGGACGGCGCGTGCGCCGGTGGCCGGGTCGGGCTGGGCGCCTGCGTGCAGGCTCAGGGTGTCAAAGCCGGGGTCTGAGTAACCGGGCATGGTGTGTCTCCGTCAAAGGGGCAGCGGGGCCGGAAAAGGCGGCTGCAGGCCGTCAAAAAAGCTGCCTGCGGCAGTCAAACCCCCGATGGTGGCATGACGTGGCGCAAAAAGCACGCGCTTGGGCGACTGGGATGGCGATGGCATGCAACGCCTGCGGGTCCGCAGCCCTGCAGCAGCGGCAGAGTCGGCTATATTTCGCCGCAGGGCCTGCCGTGGTGGGCCATGGCATTCACCTGTATCGGAGACACAGAACATGAAAGTGAGCGACATCCTGCGCGTCAAGGGTAGCACCCTGTTTTCCGTCACGCCCAACGAGCCGCTGGCCCGCGCCGTGGAAATCATGGCCGACAAGGACATCGGTTCCCTGGTCGTGATGGAGCACGGCGATGTGGCCGGCATGCTCACCTTCCGCGAAGTGATCCAGGCCATTGTGAAGAACGGCGGCTCCGTCGGTACGCTGCAGGTGCGCAGCGCCATGGACGATGCCCCCCTGACCTGCACCCTGGAAACCGAGATGGACGAGGTGCGCCGCATGATGCTGGAGCGCCACGCCCGTTACATGCCGGTGATGGAGATGGGTGAAGTCAAGGGCGTGATCAGCTTCTACGACGTGGCCAAGGCCGTGGTGGACAGCCAGAACTTCGAGAACACCATGCTCAAGGCCTATATCCGCGACTGGCCGGATGCGCAAAGCGAACGCGAGCAGGCCCAGGGCCAGGCCTGAGACCTGTTTCCACCATGCAAAAAGAGCCTCCGGATGGAGGCTTTTTTGTATCTGCAATGGAGCGCTGCCGGGCCGTGCCGCGCTCAGATGCCCGGATCGTAGGCGGTGGCGGGTGCCGCGGGAGCTGCCAAGGGGGGCTGGGCATGGCCGCCCCGCAGCCAGGTGACCAGGGCCTCGGGCGCCAGCGGGCGGCAGAACAGATAGCCCTGCAGCACCGGGCAGCCCTGCAACTGCAGCCACTGGCGCTGCTCGGCGGTTTCCACCCCTTCGCCCACCACCTTCATGTGCAGGCTGCGGGCAATGCCGAGCACGGAGCGGATCAGCGCTTCGGCCGCCACGCTGTTGCTCAGGTCCTGCACAAAGCTCTTGTCCAGTTTCAGCTCGGAAATCGGCAGGCGGTGCAGATAGCTCAGGCTGGAGTAGCCGGTACCGAAGTCGTCCAGCGACAGCTGCAGGCCCAGGCGGTGCAGGGCATCCAGATTGGCCAGCGTGGCGGGGCTGGCGTCCAGCATCACGCTCTCGGTGATCTCCAGCACCAGGTCCTTGGCGGTGAGGCCGTGGCGGCGCAGCACATCGGCCACGGACTGGGCGAACTGCGGTTCGTGGAAGTTCTTGGTGGACAGGTTGATCGCCACCTGGGGTACCTCCACGTGGTCCGCACGCCATGCGGCCAGCTGGCGGCAGGCGGATTCCATCACCCAGCTGGTGAACTCCTGGATCATGCCGGCGTCTTCGGCCACGGCGATGAAACGCAGCGGCGAGACATAACCCCATTCCGGGTGCTTCCAGCGGGCCAGTGCCTCGACGCCATGCAGGCGCTCGGGCTGGCTGCTGAGCACCTGGGGCTGGTAGTGCAGCTGCAGCTGGCCGTTGTGCATGGCGGCGCGCAGCGCGTGCTCCATGGCCACGCGGTCCTGGGTGAACTGGTTGATGGCCGGGGTGAAGCGCTGCCAGCGCTGGCGGCCCTGCTGCTTGGCTATGTACATGGCCTGGTCGGCATGGCGCAGCAGGGTGTGGATGTCGGTGCCGTCTTCCGGGTAGGCACAGATGCCCACGCTGGCGTGCGGAATATTCACGGCATCGCCAATGGTGAAGGGCTCGGCAATGCGCTCCAGCAGGCGCCTGGCCACGGTTTCGGCCTCGGCGGCGCTGCAGTGGGGCAGCAGCAGCGCGAATTCGTCGCTGGACAGGCGGCCCAGCACATCGCCGGGGCGGGCCGCAGCGCGGATGCGCTGCGCCACTTCGCACAGCAGGGCATCCCCGGCCGCATGGCCCTGGCTGTCGTTGACCAGCTTGAAACGGTCCAGGTCCACAAACAGCAGTGCGCCGGCACGGCCCTGGGCGGCGTACAGGGCGTCGGTGGCGCTGCGGTGGAACATGCAGCGGTTGGGCAACTGGGTCAGCGGGTCGTAGTAGGCCAGCTGGTGGATACGTTCGCGCGAACGCTCGCGTTCCATGGCCACGGTGCACAGGTGGATGCAGGTCTGTGCAATGCGATGGTGCAAGGCGTTGGGACTGCGCGGCTCGCGGAAGTACAGGGCGAACACGCCGATCACCTGGCGGTCATGGTTGAAGATGGGCGAGGCCCAGCAGGCCAGCAGGCCAGCAGGCCAGCAGGCCGGCATCGACCAGGCTCTGCTGCAGGCCCTGCAGCTGCGGCGGGCCCTGGCGCAGATCGGCATCGGTCACCGGCTGGGCCAGGAAGGCGGCCGCGCTGCAGGCGCCCATGTCGGGGGCGCTGTGCATGCCGTCCAGGCGCTCCAGCGCTGCGCGCGGCAGGCTGGGGCAGGCCAGCGGGTGCAGGCAGCCTTGCTCGTCCACCTGCAGCACGCCCACTGCCAGCGCAGGGGCGATGCGCTCCACGTCCCGGCACAGGCTGTGCAGCAGCTGCGGCAGCGGACGCTCATGGGCTGCGTCCTCCAGCGCCTGCTTTTGCAGCGCCTCGAAACGCTTGGAGAAGGTGATGTCGGTGAACACCATGGCTTCACCGGACTGCGGCAGGCGGTTGATGGCCGCCGCCACCCAGATGGCATGGCCGTCGCGGTGCAGCAGCTGCACATCGCCGCAAAAGCGGCCGTGGCGGTCCAAAGCCTCCTGGACATGGGCCGGCAGCGGCGCATGCTGCGGATCCGCCTGCAGCAGCTGCAGCGGGCGCTGGCCGATGGCCTCCTGGGCGCTCCAGCCGAACAGGCGCTCGAAGCCGGCATTGACCTGGCAGGTGCGGTACTGCGTGTCGGTCACGATCCAGGCGGCGTCGCTGCTGTCCAGAAGCTGAAGCAGGGCAGGGCCGGGCACGGGCGCGGAGGGCTGGTTCATGCGGGCGAATGAGGGCGTCGGGATGGCACATGCTAACCCTGTTCAGGGGGACTGCCCATGCTCGCCAGGGGGGCGCCGGATGCAAGGGCATAATCGCCGCCCATGAGCGGCAATACCCTTGGCACTATTTTTACCGTTACCAATTTTGGTGAATCCCATGGACCGGCCATCGGCTGCGTGATCGACGGCTGCCCGCCGGGCATGGAGCTGAGCGAGGCGGACATCCAGAGCGAGCTGGACCGCCGCCGTCCCGGCACCAGCCGCCATGTGACGCAGCGCAACGAGCCCGATGCGGTCGAGATCCTCTCCGGCGTCTACCAGGGGGTGACGACCGGTACCCCGATCGCATTGCTGATTCGCAACACCGACCAGCGCAGCAAGGACTACTCGAACATTTCCGAGAGCTTCCGCCCCGGCCATGCCGACTACGCCTACTGGCACAAGTACGGCGTGCGCGATCCGCGCGGCGGCGGCCGTTCCTCGGCCCGCCTGACGGCGCCCACGGTGGCCGCCGGCGCCGTGGCCAAGAAATGGCTCAAGGAACAGTTCGGTACCGAATTCCGTGCCTGCATGACCCAGCTGGGCGAGTTGCCCATCGCCTTCGAGAGCTGGGAGCATGTGCCCCACAACCCCTTCTTCGCCCCGCAGGCCGATGTGCAGGCGCTGGAAGACTATATGGACGCCCTGCGCAAGGCCGGCGACAGCTGCGGCGCCAAGCTGCGCGTGCAGGCCACCGGCATGCCGGTGGGCCTGGGCGAGCCGCTGTACGACAAGCTGGACGCTGAAATCGCCTATGTGATGATGGGCCTGAACGCCGTCAAGGGCGTGGAAATCGGTGCCGGCTTTGCCAGCGTGGCCCAGCGCGGCACCGAGCACGGTGATTCGCTCAGCCCCGAAGGCTTCCGCTCCAACAACGCCGGCGGCGTGCTGGGTGGCATCAGCACCGGCCAGGATCTGGAAGTGGCGATCGCCATCAAGCCCACCAGCTCCATCATCAGCCCGCGCGAATCCATCGACATCCACGGGCAGAGCACCGAAGTCATCACCAAGGGCCGCCACGACCCCTGCGTGGGCATCCGCGCGGCACCGATTGCGGAAGCGCTGCTGGCGCTGGTGGTGATGGACCATGCGCTGCGCCACCGCGCCCAGTGCGGCGATGTCAGCCTGCCGCTGAACCCCATCCCGGCCGCAGCACCCTGAATCTGCGGCAGCGGCTTTCGCGCTTGCTCCCAACGCCCCACCGGCCTGCGCCGTGGGGCGTTGTGCATTTCAGGAGGCCGCCGGGGCCAGCACCGGGGCAGTGGAGGCCGGGGTGGAGGCGCTGGGCTGCAGCGCCTGCCAGGCCTCGAAGCCGCCTTGCAGGTGGCGGGCATGGACAAAGCCCAGGCGCCGAAGCCGCTGCGCAGCGCGGGCGGCCGTGGCATCGTGGGGACAGGCGCACAGGGTGACGATGGCCGTCTCGCGCGGCCAGTGGCGCACCAGCCGCGGCAGCTGGGCCAGGGTGACGGCATGGGCCTCGGTGATCGGGCCCAGCTCGGCAATCAGGGCCGGGCCGCGCAGATCCAGCAGGCGCGGCGGCTGGGCCGAGGTCTGGGCCTGCCACCACTGCGCCGCGGTGACCGAAGGCATGGCGGCCAGGCGCAGAAACAGCTGGCGGCGCACCAGCTTCCAGCCCAGCCACAGGCCCAGCAGCAGCACGGCCACCACGGCCAGCAGCGGGCCATGGGTGTGCAGCAGTGCCAGGGCCGCGTCCACCTGGCGCCGCAGCAGCCAGCCCAGGCCCAGTGCCACGCCGGCCCACAGCCCGGCACCACTGGCCGCGGCCAGGGTGAAGCGGGGCACGGGCATGCGCAGCACACCGGCCATGGGGGCGGCCACGGCCGAAAAACCGGGGATGAACTTGGCCAGCAGCAGCGACCAGGGGCCCCAGTGGCCAAAACGGTCGGCGGTCTGGCTGATGCAGCTGTCGGGCGTCAGGGAGAGCTTGCACAGCCACGCCAGCACGCGGGTGCCAAAGCGCCGTCCCACCAGATACCAGACCCGGTCGGCCAGCATGGCGGCGAGCACGGCCGTGCCCCACAGCAGCGCCAGCCGCGGGCTGCTGGCGGCCAGGCTGCCGGCCAGCAGCAGCGTGGGCAGCACGGGAACCGGCAGGCCCAGTTGCTGCAGCAGCACATTGGCAAACACCACGCCGGGGGCGTAGAGCGTGAGGGCGGTGCGAAGTGTGAAGGTGTCGATATCCATGGGAGCAGGCAGACCGCCGTGCGGGCGGCTGCAGTCCGCCATGCTACGTGGGGCTTTCTGCCTTGCCTAGGTGTTTGGCATGGAAGACTGTGTTCCAGCGGCGGAACAATCCCGGGGCGGGCCCTGGCCCGGGCAAGAAAAAGCCGCCTCGCACAGGGCGGGCGGCCGGTCGGGGCGCGGTGGCGTAACGGCTTCAGTTGCGCACTTCGTCCACCAGGTGCTTGAAGTCCTCGATGTCCTCAAAGCTGCGGTAGACGCTGGCAAAGCGGATATAGGCCACCTTGTCCAGCTTCTTGAGCTCGTTCATCACCAGCTCGCCGATGCGGCTGGAAGGCAGCTCGCGCACACCCGAGGTCAGCAGCTGTTCCTCGATGCGTTCCATGGCCGCATCCACCTGGCCCGCCGGCACCGGGCGCTTGCGCAGCGCCAGGCGGAACGAACCCTGCAGCTTGCTGCGGTCGTAGTCTATGCGTCGGCCATCCTTCTTCACCACCGCGGGGAAGGCCACATCCGGGCGTTCGTAGGTGGTAAAGCGCTTGGCGCAATCCCCGCACTGCCGACGGCGGCGAATGAAGCTGCCATCTTCGGAGACCCGGGTCTCGACGACCTGGGTGTCCGGGTGGCTGCAGAAAGGGCACTTCATGGCGCAGTCCGTCGGCGGGGCAGCCGCTTACTTGCTGTAGACGGGGAACTTGGCGGTCAGTGCGGCCACCTTGGCGCGCACGGCAGCCAGGTTGGCTTCGTCCGTGGGGTTCTCCAGCACATCGGCCACCAGGTTGGCGGTGATGCGGGCTTCCTCTTCCTTGAAACCACGGGTGGTCATGGCAGGGGTGCCCACGCGGATGCCGCTGGTTACCATCGGCTTTTCCGGGTCGTTGGGGATGGAGTTCTTGTTGATGGTGATGTGGGCTGCACCCAGCGCGGCTTCGGCAGCCTTGCCGGTGATGCCCTTGGCACGCAGGTCCACCAGCATCACGTGGCTTTCGGTGCGACCGGAGACGATGCGCAGACCGCGTTCGGTCAGCGTGTCGGCCATCACCTTGGCGTTCTTCACCACCTGTTCCTGGTAGGCCTTGAACTCGGGGGTCAGGGCTTCCTTGAACGCAACGGCCTTGCCGGCGATCACGTGCATCAGCGGGCCGCCTTGCAGGCCGGGGAAGATGGCGCTGTTCAGGGCCTTCTCGTGCTCTGCCTTCATCAGGATCACGCCGCCACGGGGGCCGCGCAGGCTCTTGTGGGTGGTGGTGGTGACCACGTCGGCGTGGGGCACGGGGTTGGGGTACACACCAGCGGCGATCAGGCCGGCATAGTGGGCCATGTCCACCCAGAAGATGGCGCCGACTTCCTTGGCGATCTTGGCGAAGCGCTCGAAATCGATGCGCAGGGCGTAGGCCGAAGCGCCGGCGATGATGATGCGGGGCTTGTGCTCGCGCGCCAGGGCTTCCATCTTGTCGTAGTCGATGGCTTCGTCGGCGTTCAGGCCGTAGGACACCACGTTGAACCACTTGCCGGACATGTTCAGCGGCATGCCGTGGGTCAGGTGACCGCCTTCGGCCAGGCTCATGCCCATGATGGTGTCGCCGGGCTTGGCGAACGCCATCAGCACGGCCTGGTTGGCCTGGGAGCCGGAATTGGGTTGCACGTTGGCGGCTTCAGCGCCAAAGATCTTCTTGATGCGGTCGATGGCCAGCTGTTCGACCACGTCCACGTTCTCGCAGCCGCCGTAGTAGCGCTTGCCGGGGTAGCCTTCGGCGTACTTGTTGGTCAGCTGGGAGCCCTGGGCTTCCATCACGGCGGGCGAGCAGTAGTTCTCGCTGGCGATCAGCTCGATGTGCTCTTGCTGGCGATGGTTTTCAGCCTGGATGGCGGCAAACAGTTCGGGGTCGACTTTCTCGACGGTATCGGTGCGTTGAAACATGGCAGTCCTGTGAACTTGATATTCCCTTGAATCCAAGGGCTGCCCAGGCGAACGGCTAAACACGCGGCAGGCGATTCCGTGTTGGCGCAGCCTGGGCGGTACGCTCCCCGGTGGTTGTCGGGTCTGGTGCTCATCGGGGAGGAGCGCCACACCGTGGTTCCACGTCAGCGCGGTTCTCGATAAACCGCGCCTATCGCCAGTTGCGTACCCCATTAGTGTAGCGGAGCCAGCGCGGCCCTTGCGGCTTGACCCGCAAGGGCCTGTTTCCAGGCCTGGGTTTGTACCGCCGCAGCGGTGGTGCGTGGCCCTGTGCAGCCCGTGCACCGCGCCCATGAAAAAGCCGGCTTGCGCCGGCTGGAAAAGGTGAAAGCAGAGGGCGGCTCAGTTGACCAGCAGCTTGCCGTCGGCCACTACATCGGCCGCAGCCACGGTGCTGGGCGCGGCTTCCTTGGCCACCAGCGCCGGCTTGGCGGGGGCCGCTGCCGGTGCAGGGCGGCCTGCGATCTGGCGGATGCGTGCATGCTCGGCCAGCACCTTGGAGGCGTAGCCGCCGTCGTTGGGCAGGTTGGCCGCGCCCACGTAGTAGCGCAGACCGCCTTCGAGCGAGCCGGCACGGGCGATGCATTCCTTGAGCACCTTCACGCCCACGCGCAGATTGCTCACCGGGTCAAACGCCGCCAGTTGGCCGCCGAAGTGTTCGTACTTATCGGTGTGCACGCGGGTCATCACCTGCATCAGGCCCTGGGCACCGACGGAGCTCTGGGCAAAGGGGTTGAAGCTGGATTCGATGGCCATGATGGCCAGGATCAGCGTGGGATCGAGCTGGTTGCGTTCGCCCAGCTCATAGGCTTCGGAGACCAGCACCGCCAGCGGCTCGGCGGCCACGCGGTACTTCTTGCTCAGCCAGTACGCCACGGCGGCCTGCTCCTTGGGCAGCTCCGTCGGGTTGGTGGCGGTGGCACGTTCCACGGCATCCGGTTCGACCGGCGTGCCCAGCGTGGCCACCTGGCGCGCCTGCAGCCAGTCGCGCAGCTGGGCCTCGCCGGAGTGGCGCAGGTCAGGGCGGCTGATCAGCAGGATGGCGGCAAAGGCCACGGCCAGACCCAGCAGGGCAAAACCGTTGTGGGTGATTTCAATGAATCCGTCGGCAACGTCCTTGGCGAACGTGCGCAAGCCGGAAACTACCTGTGCAGATGCAGGCATAGCATTCCTTTCGTGGGGGTGCCTATGCGACCGTGGACTCGGAGGTCCGGCGGCTCACAGGGTGGCGCCCAGTGGGGTGGTGCTGCGGTCCATGCAGGAGGAGCGCGGGAGGATCGCGAAAAAGAGCGCGATCAAAAAGCAGCAAAAAACGTCAAAAAAATGACTCAAAGCAAAAGTGGGCGGATTCTAGTGGGGTGCTAAATTCCAGGTCAATACTATCAAAATTATCTGTTATGATTTTAATGTATATAAAAACTGTATGTGCATCCAGTTTTTTGAGGCGGATGTGGTACTCGGCCCCCTGAAGTCCGGGAGATCAGGCTGCAGTGAGCGTTCGCTATCAAACAGATGAAAGAGTTTGTCAGAAACGATTGATTTCGCCGATGGCGGTGATTACATTGGAGTCGTCTGCAACGCGCAGGCATCGCCAGAAACCTCGGAACCCGATTGCCATGGACCAGCTAGGTGCCAGTGGCAGGTGAAGAGGAAGAAAGGCACCATGGAAGCAATCATTGCTTCCGGGCATGCGGGGACGATCCTCTCCCTGATGCTCTAGCGGCACCGGCCTTTGCGCCTGCCGTGAAGCCCGGACGCCGGCATAGCTGGCATCCGGGCTTTCGTGTTTTTGCACTCTTTCACTGTCCAGTGCAGGCAGTTTCTGGTGCAAACACGGCGAACACGATAGATTCCATGCACAAGGAGAAGGTGCATAAGCATGCAATTGCAATTTTGGCGCAGTGCCACGCTGTGGCGCAGGTTGGGGTGGGGTGCGGCTGCGGTCGTGGCGTTGTGGTTGCTCACCTGGCTGAGCTTCCCCTGGGCCGCCAAGCAGCTGATTGAAAAACAAGGCAGCCAGGCCCTGGGCCGGGCGCTGACCGTGGGCAAGGTGGAGTTCTCCCCCTGGACCATGGAGCTGAGCCTGCACGACCTCGCACTGGCTGGAGCCGACGGCCAACCGGAACCTCAGGTTTCCATAGCGCGTATCTATATAGATGCAGAGCTGTCTTCTCTACTGCGCTGGGGCCCGGTGGTGGATGCCATCCAGCTCGACTCCCCCCACATCCGCCTGGCCCAGCTGGAGCCCGGCAAACTGGATATCCAGGACATTCTGGACAAGCTGAGCGCTGACAAGAAGGAAGACAGCAGCGGCGACCTGCCGCGCTTTGCGCTGTACAACATCGAGATCAGCGACGGCCGCCTGGCCCTGCAGGACAAGGTGGCCGGCGCCGACCACCTGCTCAAGGACCTGCAGCTGAAGCTGCCGTTCGTGAGCAGCCTGCCGTCCAAGCGCCAGGTCAAGGTGCAGCCGGAGCTGTCGTTCGACCTCAATGGCAGCCGCTTTGCCAGCGAGGCGCAGAGCACCCCGTTTGCGCAGGACCGCAAGACCGCCGCCACGCTGACGGTGCACGACCTGGACCTCAAGCCCTATCTGCCGTACTGGCCTGCCAGCCTGCCGCTGAAGCTGCAGGATGCCATGCTGCAGGCCCGGATCGACGTGGCCTTCGAGCAGCACACCGACTCCGTGGTGCGCCTGTCCGGCAAGGTGCAGGCCACCGGCGCCAAGCTGCAGGATCTGGCCGGCAAGGACTTGCTGCAGTGGGAAGCGCTGGAAATCGATCTGGCCGATGTGCAGCCGCTGGCCGGCGTGGTGAAGCTCGGCCGTGTCAGCCTGCAAAAGCCCTCGCTGGCGCTGCGCCTGGACGCCAACGGCCAGTTGCTGAAGTTCCCGGAACCCGCCAAGCCCACGGCCGACAGTGCCGCGCCGGCCCCGGCGCAAGCCTCAGCGGCCGTGCCTGCCGCCGCTGCCGCGCCTGCCGCCGCTGCCGCGCCGGCCGCCGCCAGCCAGGGCGCCGCCCAGGCGGCGGCCCCCGCAGCGGCTGCTGGCCCCACACCCTGGAAGATTGAAGTTGCGCAGTGGGATGTGCAACAGGGGCAGGTCAGCTGGACCGATGAAACCCTGAAACCTGCCGCCGAGGTCAAGGTGCGCGATCTGGCACTGTCCGGCCGCCAGGTCACCTGGCCCATGCAGGGTGACAGCCAGTTTGAAGGCCGTCTGGCGCTGGCCGGGTTCGAAGGCGCCTCGCATGCGCGCCTGTCCGGCCACGGCACGCTGGAAGTGGGCCAGGTGGGCGTGGTGCTCGAAGGCGTGCCGTTCGAGGTGGGCCGCGCCTATGTGTCGCAGTTCCTGCAGCCCCTGCTGCGCGCCCGTGCCGAAGGCACGGCCGGTCTGGCCTGGAACAAGGGCCGTCTGTTCGCCGTGGTGCCGGAGCTGGCCGTGCAGAACCTGAGCCTGGGCGAGGACAAGACACCGCTGGCGGCCTGGAAGCGCCTGGCCGTGGAAAACGCCCGCGTCGACATGACGCAGCGCACGGTGCACACCGAGCTGCTGCAACTCGATGCTCCCCAGGTCAAGGTCTCGCGCGACCGCAAAGGCCAGTGGATGTATGAATCCTGGCTGCGCAAGGCACCGGTCAAGGACGCGGCGGTGGCGCCCAAGCCCAAGACCGGTGGCGCAGGCGCGGCCGAACCGGCGTGGACGGTGCTGGCCGAGCAGACCCGCATCCGCGACGGTGTGGTGCTGCTGGAAGACGGCCAGGCGCCGCGTCCCGTGCGCGTGGGCCTGTCCAGCCTGAACCTGGATGTGAAGGGCCTGGACAGCCGCATGGGCAAGGCCCCCATCGACATCAAGCTGAGCACCCAACTGCTGCCGGTCAACACCCGGGGCCTGCTGCGCCCCAGCAAGACCGACGGCAAACTGGACTTCACCGGCCAGCTGCACCTGGCGCCGCAGATGGCCGCAGAAGGCCGCGTCCAGGCCCAGCGCCTGCCGCTGCACCTGTTCGAGAGCTATATGGACGGCGTGGTGAACATGCGCATGCTGTCCGCGCTGGCCAGCTTTGACGGCAAGGTGCGCTATGCCGACGCCGGCGGCAGCCCGTCGGTGCAGGTGCAGGGCAATGCCGGCCTGCACGATGTCTATGTGCAGACCGTGCACCGCACAGGCACGGCCGAGAAGACCACCATGGAAGCCGGCGAAGACCTGCTGCGCTGGAAACAGCTGCAGCTGACCGGTCTGGCACTGGACATGCAGCCGCGCAAGCCGCTGTCGGTGCAGGTGCAGAAAACCCTGCTGCGCGACTTCTTCGCCCGCGTGGTGGTGCAGCCCAATGGCCGCCTTAACCTGCAGGATCTGGCCGGAGCCCCGGACACCGAAGTCGCCGATGCCTCCGCTGGTGGCGATGCGGAGGCCCAAAAGGTGGAATCCAAGACGGGGGGAACCAACACCGCCAGCGTGCAGGTGGCACCTGCGGCGACCGCACCCGACCCCATGGCGCCGCGCATCGTCGTGGGCCCGGTGGAGCTCAAGGGCGGTACGGTGAAGTTCTCCGACTTCTTCATCAAGCCCAACTACACGGCCGACCTGACCGAGCTGTCCGGCTCGCTCAGTGCCTTCTCCTCGGTGGCGCCTGCCGCCGGTCAGCCGCCTTCCATGGCCGATCTGTCGATACAGGGCGTGGCCCAGTCCACCGCCAGTCTGGACATCTCCGGCAAGCTCAACCCGCTGGTCAAGCCGCTGGCGCTGGACATCACCGGCAAGGTGCGCGATCTGGAGCTGCCGCCGCTGAGCCCCTACTCGGTCAAATACGCCGGCCACGGCATCGAGCGCGGCAAGCTGAGCGTGGACGTGCGCTACGAGGTGCAGCCCAACGGCATGCTGACCGCCAGCAACAAGCTGGTGCTGCACCAGCTGACCTTCGGGGATGCCGTGCAGGGTGCCCCGGCCTCGCTGCCGGTCAAGTTGGCGGTGGCCCTGCTGGCCGACAGCCATGGCGTGATCGACCTGGACCTGCCCATCAGCGGATCGCTCAACGACCCGCAGTTCCGCCTGGCCCCGGTGATCTTCAAGATCATCGGCAACATCATCCGCAAGGCGATCACGGCGCCTTTCGCCTTGCTGGCCGGTGCCTTCGGCGGCGACGAGAAGGGTGGCGGCGATGTGAAGTTCCCGGCCGGGGTGGCCACGCTGGATGCCGAAGCCAAGAGCCAGTTGGAGAAGATTGCCAAGTCACTGAAGGACCGCCCGGCCCTCAAACTCACGGTGGCGGGCAGTGCCTCCACCGCGCAGGAAGCCCAGGGCTGGAAAGCCGCCAACCTGGAGGCGCAGATCGCCAAGCAGGGCAAGGGTGATGAGGACGACGCCGCGCTGAGCGACAAGGAGCGCGACAGCCGCCTGAAGTCGATCTATCGCAAGGCGGACATCGAAAAGCCCCGCAACATGGTCGGTCTGTCCAAATCCCTGCCACCCGAGGAGATGCGCAAACTGCTGGTCGAGCAGCTGCCGCTGCCACCCACAGCCATGCAGGAACTGGCCGCGGCCCGTGCCATGGCAGTGCGCAGCTACCTGGGACAGCAGGGCATCGACATGGCCCGTCTGTTCCTGGGAGACTCCAAGGCCGATGGCAAGGAAGCCGGTGCAAAAGCCCAGCTGAGTCTGGCAGTTCAGTAATTCGCTGCAGGCATGGAGCAATAAAGGGGAAAATACGCCCCATGCTCCGCGCATGCCTGTGCACGAGGAGCCATGCCCGCCCTATGGCGGGCATGCCCGTTATCCATAACTCATGTACCAACTTTTTTTGAAGCAGAAAAATGTCTGAAGCCCCAGAAGTGAACCCGACCCCGGCCAAAACCCCCGAGGCCCACCCGCTGGATGCAGTGACTGGCGGTGCTTTTTCTGCAGAAACCTCGGGCGACCGTGCAGCCCGCCTGCGTGACTGGCTGGCCACATCGCCCGCCCACGATGTGCTGCAGGAAGTGTTCAAGGAAATGAATGCCCGCGACAAGGGCGCTGCCCGCGTCGTGCGCGAGCGCCTGGACGAGCTGCGCCGCGCCAAGGACCAGGACGCCATCGCCGTGGAATGGGTGGCCAAGGCCCAGGCACTGCTGGCCCAGCCGGCGCTGAATCTGGCCGACGCCGCCGCCTGGCAGCGTGACGCCGCCAAGGCCGGCGCGCCGCTGTCGCGTGAACCGCTGGCCGGTTTCAAGGCCCAGCTGGCCGAGCGCATCAAGGCCGCCGAAGACCTGCAGCACCGTGTGCAGGTGCAAAAGGAAGCGGCCGTGCTGCTGTCCCAGCGCATCGAAGTGCTGTCCACCAAGTCCTGGAAAGACGCTGCCGCCGTGCAGGAAGCGCTGAGCGCCGACGTGGCCCGCTGGCAGGAACAGGCCCAGGCGCTGACCGAAGACGCCGCCTGGCCCAGCCTGGACGCCCGGCTGGCCCAGCAGCTGACCAGCTCGCGCGACCAGCTGCGCGTGGTGTGGGACGCCTTTGTCTCGGCCCTGGCCGTGACCCTGGCGGCTGCCGACAACGCCGAAGCCGCGTTGCCTCCCGTGCCCGTGTGGGCCGATGAAATCCGCGTGGGCCGTGGTCTGCCGGCCGAGCTGGCCGCCGATGCACCGGCCGCCAAGCCGGCCAAGGGCGATGCCCCGGTCAAGGCTGCTGCCGTCGTGCTGCAGGCTGCCCAGGTGCTGCAGCCCCTGGTGGGCACCGAAGAGGACAAGACCGCCGCCATCGCCGGTCTGCGCGCCGCACTGCGCCAGCATGGCCGTGCACTGGATGCCGAAGTGATCCAGCAGATGGACGCGCTGCTGGTGCAGGCTGGCGACGCCCGTGGCTGGAAGCCCCAGGCCGTGGATGCCGAACGGGAAGCCCTGATTGCCAAGGCCAAGGGCCTGGTGGATCGCCCCGAAGGCCAGACCCTGGGTGGCCGCAAGGTCCAGGAAACGCTGCGCCAGCTGCGCGAACAATGGAAGCTGCTGGACCAGGGCGCGGTGCCCAACCACGGTCTGTGGAAGCAGTTCGATGAAGCCTGCAACACCGCCTACAAGCTGGTCGAAGGCTGGCTGGACAAGCTTCGCACCGAATCGGCCCAGCACAAGGCGTCGCGCACCACGCTGATCGAGGAACTGCGTGCCTGGGGGCAGTCCGTCAAGGACTCCAAGGACTGGAAGGGCATGGCCCGCAGCCTGCGCCAATTTTCCGAACGCTGGCGCGAAGGTGGCCATGTGGGCGAGAAGCTGTATGCCGAGCTGCAACAGCAATGGCGCCAGGCCATCAACGAAGCCGAAGCCCCGCTGCAGCAGGCCCAGAAGGACAGCCTGCAGCGCCGCCAGGCCATGATCGAGGAAGCCCAGGCACTGGGCGCAGCCCCGGCCCTGCAGATCGCAGCCATCAAGGCGCTGCAGCAGCGCTGGCAGGCAGAAGCCCAGGAAGTGCCGGTGGACCGCCGCCAGGAACAGAAGCTGTGGGATGCCTTCCGCAAGCCGTTGGACGAGGCTTTCAGCCGCAAGCCGGCCGAGCGCGGTGAGCGCGGCAGCCGTGCCGTCAATCTGGAATCGCTGAGCGCCCACGACCGTGCGGTGCTGGAAGCCTCGCAGCAGCTGGAAGCCGCCAATGCCGAAGGCGATGCGCAGAAGATCCGCGCCGCCCTGACCGCGCTGGAAGAAGCCCTGCGTGCCGCCCCTGCGGCCGAAGCCGCCCAGCCAGCCGCTGCGGCCGCACCGGCTGCGCCGGTGGCGACCGACCGCCCGGTGAAGGCTGTGCGTGGCGACGACCGCCCCGGCATGCGCAAGGAAGCCCCGGCCGCGGCGGCTGGTGGCCGCAAGCCCGGCCCCCGCCAGGACCGTGGTGACCGCGGCGATCGCGGTGACCGTTTCGAGCGCCCGGCCCGTGGCCCACGCCTGGGGGATGCGGCTTTCCGCGCCCAGCGTGAAGCCCAGGAACACGCCCAGTCTGCGCTGCGCAAGCTGACGGCACAGGCCCATGGCGAAGCCCTGACCCAGCTGATGGAGGCCTGGTCCAAGCGCGACGCGGCCCTGGTGCCGCCCGCGCAGGAACTGGGCAAGCTGAGCAATGCTTCCCGCAACAGCTGGCATGCCGCCGTGGGCGCTGCCGCCAAGGGCGAAGCAGCCGAGTCGCTGCTGCGCCTGGAAATGGCTGCCGACGTGCCTACACCGGCCGACCAGCTGTCTGCACGCCGTGCACTGCAGTTGCAGCTGCTGACCAACCGCAAGGCCACGGACCCCCGCACCACCTGGGAGCAGGATGTGGCGGCGGTGCTGGCTGCGGAGCGCAGCGACAGCGCGGCCCAGCGCCTGCAAAGCGCACTCAAGGCCTTGCTGCGCGGCAGCAAGTAAACCGGGCGCCAGCGCAGGGCCTGCGGTCCCTGCGCTGCAGCCGCAGCAAGCCAGCCTACCGGCTGGCTTTTTTTATGCCTTTTTCAGGGTTTGTGGGGACGCTGCAGGCGGTGACGCGGCAGACAGAGGCTCGCACAATGGGGCATCTGCCTGCCACAACAAGGAGAGACCCATGCTGTTGCGTCGCTGGATGTGGATTGCCTGGCCCGCCTTTCTGGCCGCCGGGGTGATGGAGATGCTGGTGTTTGCCGTGGTCGACCCGCTGGAAATGCAGTGGCTGTCGGCCTATGGCGAGGTGTCGCGCCTGGGCGTGTGCACGGTGGCCTTCTTCCTGTTCTGGGCCATCATCATGATGGCATCGGCCATGACCAGCCTGCTGGCGCTGTCCCCGCAGGAGCTCAATGCCCGGGAGCGCCGCGTCCCGTCGCTATAAGCGGGCTCTGTGAAGTGGGGGGAGGGGGAGTCCTCCTCCTGGGCTGTGCGGGCAGTCCCGCGCAATGCCGAAATACAGGAATGCCGTGGTGCGGCAAGGCCCGGGCGCCATGAAAAAAGCCTCCGGAGGGAGGCTGGGGTGCTGGATCCGCGCCGCGGTGGCGGGCGCGCTTATTCGCAGGCGTGCTGGCTGTTGACGATGCGCTTGAGGCCTTCGGTGTCCAGGATGCGCACATGGCGCTGCTTCACTTCGACCAGGCCTTCCTCGACAAACTTCGAGAAGGTGCGGCTGACCGTTTCCAGCTTCAGGCCGAGGTAGCTGCCGATCTCTTCGCGCGTCATGCGCAGCACCAGCTCGGAAGACGAGAAGCCCCGGGTGTGCAGGCGCTGCACCAGGTTCAGCACAAAGGCGGCCAGGCGCTCTTCGGCACGCATGCTGCCCAGCAGCAGCATCACGCCGTGTTCGCGCACGATCTCGCGGCTCATCACCTTGTGCACATGCGACTGCAGGGCCGTCACTTCGCGCGACAGCTCTTCCAGGCGGTCGAACGGCATGACGCAGACTTCGGCGTCTTCCAGGGCCACGGCATCGCAGGTGTGGTGGTCGTGCACGATCCCGTCCAGGCCAATGATCTCGCCCGCCATCTGAAAACCTGTCACCTGGTCGCGGCCATCTTCCGTGGCCACGCAGGTCTTGAAGAACCCGGTGCGGATGGCATAGAGCGCCGTGAAGTCTTCGCCATTACGGAACAAGGTGCTGCCCCGTTTGATTTTGCGACGCGTGGCCACAATATCGTCAATACGGTGCAACTGCTGCTCATTCAAGCCTGTGGGCATGCACAGTTCGCGCAGATTGCAGTTGGAGCAGGTGACTTTGATAGGGGGTGGTGTCATGGCACTGACGCCTTGGGCTCCCGCTGAACGGGCCATTGGACGTAACGCAGAAAGGTTATCGGGCTGGGAGGCGAGAGAGGGGGTGCTCAGTTGTGCGAATGATATGAATCAATTGTCTCAGGAATGGTATTTGAATGTCTTGATTTGCATCAAGGCTGATTTTCCCGGGGTGCGGCACAGTGCTGGGCAGCACCTAAGGAATATTCAATGACAGCAGTAACGCCGGAGCTTTTGCGTCGGTACGACGTGCCTGGGCCCCGTTATACCTCTTATCCCACCGCAGATCGCTTTATTGAAGCATTTGGTCAGGATGATTATGTGTTGGCGCTGGAACAGCGCAAGCACCATTCTGCGGCCAAGGCGCTTCCCATGTCACTGTATGTGCATGTGCCTTTCTGTGAGGCCCTGTGCTACTACTGCGCGTGCAACAAGATCATCACCAAGCACCATGAACGCGCGCAGACCTATCTGCAGTACCTGGAAAAAGAGGTGGCTCTGCAGGTAGCGCATTGTGGCAAGGGACAGGCGGTCAGCCAGCTGCACCTGGGCGGCGGTTCTCCCACCTTTCTGTCCGATGCCGAGCTGACCCAGCTGATGGACACGCTGCGCGCCAACTTCAGTTTTGAAGCGGTGGGCGAATATTCCATCGAAGTCGATCCCCGCACCGTCACCCGCGAACGTCTGGCCCACCTGGCGCAGCTGGGCTTCAACCGCCTGAGCTTCGGGGTGCAGGATTTCGACCCCGATGTGCAAAAGGCGGTGCACCGCGAGCAGCCGGCCGAGCAGGTCTTCGATCTGGTGCAGGCGGCGCGCGAGCTGGGTTTCCATTCGGTCAACGTGGACCTGATCTATGGCCTGCCCAAGCAGACCGCGGCATCGTTCCAGCGCACCCTGGAGCAGGTGTGCCAGCTGCGGCCGGACCGGATTGCGCTGTATGCCTACGCGCATCTGCCGGAGCGCTTCAAGCCGCAGCGCCGCATTGCGCAGGAAGACCTGCCGGAGGCTTCGGACAAGCTGTCCATGCTCTCGGGCTCCATCGATGCCTTCATGCAGGCCGGCTATGTCTATGTGGGCATGGACCACTTCGCACTGCCGGAAGATGCGCTGGCCATTGCCAAGCGGCAAGGACGGCTGCACCGCAACTTCCAGGGCTACAGCACGCAGCCGGACTGCGACCTGATTGCCCTGGGGGTGTCTGCCATCGGCCGCGTGGGCGCCACCTACAGCCAGAACGCCAAGACCCTGGAAGAGTATTACGACTTCCTCGACCAGGGCCGGCTGCCCGTGGTGCGGGGTTTGGCGCTGGGGCGCGACGACCTGGTGCGGCGCGCCGTCATCATGTCGCTGATGTGCCAGGGCGAAGTGCTGTTCGAGCCCATGAGCCAGTCCTGGCTGCTGGACTTCCAGCGCTACTTCGCGGCCGAGCTGGAAATGCTGGCCCAGCAGCAGGAGCAGGGCCTGGTGGTGATCGACGACGACGGCATCAAGGTCACGCCCATGGGCTGGTTCTTTGTGCGCGGCGTGGCCATGACGTTTGACCGGCATTTGCAGGCCGGCAAGAACCGGGCGCGCTTTTCCAGGATCATCTAGCCCATGTGGCTGTCGTTGCTTGGAACCGCTTTCTTCATGGGGCTCGTGGGTGGGCCCCATTGTCTTGCGATGTGCGCCGCACCCTGTGCGGCCATCGTCTCGCCGCTGCGCAGCGGGGGGCGGGTGGTGTCCATCCAGCCTGAAGGGGCTTCGGCGCAGCCGCCGGAGGCGGCCAATGCCGGGCGCTGGCTGGGCTTCCATGTCGGCCGCCTGATGGGCTATGCCGCCCTGGGCGGCGTGGCGGCCTATGCCATGGAGACGGTGGCCTGGTTCTCCGACCGCACCTCCGCCCTGCATCCGCTGTGGGTGCTGCTGCACCTGGCCGCATTGGCATGGGGCCTGATGCTGCTGCTGCAGGCCCGTCAGCCGCAATGGGTGGAGTCCGGCGGGCGCAAGCTCTGGAGCAAGGTGCAGCACGGTGTGCGCGGGCCGGGGGGAACCTGGGTGGCTGGCAGCCTGTGGGCTTTTCTGCCGTGTGGTCTGCTGTACTCCGCCGTCATGGTGGCGGCCCTGGCCGGTGGCGTGTGGCAGGGCGCTGCATCCATGGTGGCGTTCGGCGTGGGCGGGGGCCTGTGGTTGGCCCTGGGCCCGTGGCTGTGGCAGCGCATCAGCCGCCTGCAGCAGTGGCGCGAAGCCTGGGGGCTGCGCACCGCCGGCGCCTTGCTGGCAGGTGTCTCGCTGTGGGCCCTGTGGATGGACATGGTGCACGTGCCGTCACAGTGGTGCCGCTAGGGCTGACATGGAGCGGTAACGCGGCACAATACGCTGTAGCTTTTTAATGCACAGCGGCGCCGCTTGCGCAACCCCTTTATGTAAGTACTTATTTGTCGCATGCAGTCGTCATAATGGGCGGTTTGGATCGACTGGCTTGCTGGCGTGCTGCAGCCCAAACAACGTGACGCACTCCCTTTTAATTGACGTTCGGGACATCTGCATAGGTATGTATGTCCAATTGGACATTGGCTGGTTGCGCCATCCATTTCCAGTGAGCAGCTTTCGAGTGAACAGCCAGGAACAGATTGACGTGCTGCAATCGCTGGGTTTGGACGAGATTCGTTGCATTCCTGCAAAATCTGATCCCAGTGTTTTGACTTTTTTACCTCCTCTTACAAATGAAGAGGGGGAGGCGCCCGCAGCTGATGGCACGCAGCCACAGCCGGCACGGCCCGCCACCATCGGCTCGTCGGGGCTGCACATTCCGACGCTGGCGGCACGCGATGTGCCGGCCATGGCGTCGAGCGAAGTGGCCGCACTCAAGACCTGCGACCAGCGCTTTTCTGCCGCCACCCACAGCTACCGCGAAGTCGTGTCCCGGCTGGTCAACGACCCGCAGGACGCGATGCGCGCCAGCTCCAGCCTGGTGGCCGGGTATATCGCGGAGCTGCTGGATGCCTCGCAGACGGCCATCCGGCTGTTGTCCGAGAGCGTGGGCGAACAGCAGGGCGCTCACCCCATCAATGTCACTGTGCTCTCGCTGCTGCTGGGCAAGTCCCACGGGCTCAATTCGGCGCGGTTGATGGACCTGGGTCTGGCGGCCTTGCTGCACGATGTGGGCAAAAGAGACATCGATCCCCGCTGCACCGAATTGCTGCCCAGCTTCACGCCGGAGCAGAAAGCCGCGTACGAAGACCATGTGGGTGCTTCCGTGGCCTATGGCCAGCGCATGGGCCTGTCGCCCGCCGCCCTGACGGCGATTGCACAGCACCACGAGGCGACGGACGGCACGGGCTTTCCGCTGCACCTGGTGGAAGAAGACCTGTCCATCGAAGGCCAGATCCTGGCGCTGACCAACTGCTACGACAAGCTGTGCAATCCGCTGGCGCATGCGGTGGCCCTGACCCCGCACGAAGCGCTGTCGGACCTGTTCGGGCGCCGCCGCGGCGGCTTCACGCGCGAGCTGGTCGAACTCTTTGTGCGCGTGATGGGGGTCTACCCTCCGGGCTCGGTGGTGCAGCTGAGCGATGAACGGTATGGCCTGGTGGCCTCCGTGCGCAGCGACCAGCCGCTGAAACCAGCTGTGCTGCTCTACAACCCGGATGTAGACCGGGCCAAGGCCGAGCCCGTGGAGCTGTCGGAGCTGCGCGGCGTGGTCATCAAGCGCAGCCTGCGCCCTGCGCAGCTGCCGCGCGAGGTGCTGGACTATCTGTCGCCGCGCCAGCGCGTCTGCTACTTCTTCGAGCGTGCCGTGCCGCTGATGTCTGCTGTGGGAGGGGAGGCATGAGCCAGTCCACCCATTTGCAGGCATGGTGCCAGGCGTTTGAGTGGATGACCGAGGCGGTGTGGCTGGTGGATCCCCACAGCCTGACCGTGGCGTATTCCAATTCGGCGGCGCAGCGTCTGGTGGGCCTGACGGGCTCGCGCCTGCAAGGCTTCCACGTGCGCGATCTGGCGGCGGCGCCGCAGGACCTGTACCGCTGGAACGATGTCGCGGAAGTCAGCTGGGGGCAGGTGACCCACACCCAGGTGCTGCATGCCAGCGGCCGGGCCATCCCGGTGGAGCAGCGCATCCGTGAAGTCGAAGACCCCGAGGGCGGGAACTGGCTGCTGTGGACCTTGCTGGACCGCAGCGAGCAGGAGCACAACGAGCGCGAGCTGGAGAGCCTGCTGGCCGAGCTGCGCGCCACCCTGGACTCGGCCGCCGATGGTGTGCTGGTGTGTTCGGCCGATGGCGCCATCCGCGCCTTCAACCAGAAGCTGGCCGATATCTGGGTCATGCCGGCTGCGCTGCTGCTGCAGCGCAATGATGCGGCCATCATGGCCTGGATGCGGGACCAGGTGCTGTCGCCTGCACAGTACGACCAGCAGCTGCAGGCACTGGGCCAGGACCCCCTGGTGCACACGGCCGATATCCTGAATCTGGCGGACCGGCGCGTGGTGGAACGCCGCTCGGTCCCGCTGCTGCGCCACGGCATGGCCGTGGGGCGTATTTTTTCGTTCCGCGACATCTCCAGGGAGATGGAAGTCCAAAGCGGCCTGCGGGTGGCCGCGCAGGTGTTCGAGAGCAGCCTGGACGCCATCTTCATTGCCGATGCGCAGGGTGCCGTCCTCCAGACCAATCCGGCCTGCGACGGTATGCTGGGTGCGGCCCTGTCCCCCGGTGCGCAGGCCAGCGCGCTGTTTGCGCAGACCGAGCCGGAATGGCTGGACGCGGTGGCGCAGGCGTGGAAAGAGGTCGGCCACTGGGAAGGCAACCGCCAACTGCAGCGCGTGGACGGCAGCCATTGCGCCGTGCGCCTGTCCTGGGTGGTCTCGCGCGATGAGCGCGGGCAGGTGCAGCAAAGCGTGGGCTTCATCCGGGACCTGACCCAGCAGCAGGCGGCGCAGCAGAAGATCGAACAGCTGGCCTTCAGCGATGCGCTGACCGGCCTGCCCAACCGCCTGATGCTGGGCCAACATGTGGAGCAGGCCATCACCCAGGATACGCAGGCCGAGTTCGCCATCCTGTTTCTGGATCTGGACCGCTTCAAGATCATCAACGACTCCCTGGGCCACCAGTTCGGCGACCGGGTGCTGCAGTTGGTGGCGCAGCGCCTGCAGTCCTGTCTGCGGCCGCTGGATGTGCTGTGCCGTCTGGGCGGAGACGAATTCGTTCTCTACCTGCACGCGTGCCAGAAGCAGCATTCCGAGCGGATTGCCCGGCGCATCCAGGATGCGATGCGCGAGCCGTTCGTGCTGGACGGCCTGGGCTTTTCGGTGCAATGCAGCATCGGCATGGCCCAGTACCCCGAGCACGGCCGCACGCTCAACGAGCTGATCAAGCAGGCCGACACCGCCATGTACCGGGTCAAGGCCAGCGGCAAGGGCAGCTTCGGCTTTTACGAGCCGGCCATGTCCAACGGGCTGCTGGGCCGGGTGCAGATGGAGCATGCGCTGCGGCAGGCGTTGGACCGCGACGCCTTGCGCGTGGTCTACCAGCCCCAGGTCGAAATGCACACCGGCAGCATTGTCGGCTGCGAGGCGCTGCTGCGCTGGACGGATGCACGCCTGGGCGTGGTCTCGCCCGGGGTGTTCATTCCGCTGGCCGAGGAGTCCGGCTACATCGTCAAGCTCGGCGCCTGGGTGCTGGAGCAGGCGGTCAAGGAAGCCATGCGCTGGGTCAAGCAGGGCCTGGGCGTGAAGGTGTCGGTCAACGTCTCGTCGCTGGAGCTGCACCAACCCGACTATGCGGCGCGCGTGGCCTCGCTGCTCAGTGCCTATGGCCTGCCGGCATGCTGGCTGGAGCTGGAGCTCACCGAGTCGGCCCTGCTGCAGAAGGAGCCGGTCATCGTGCACTGCATCGAACAGCTGGCGGACCTGGGTGTGCAGCTGGTGATCGACGACTTCGGTACCGGCTATTCCAACCTGGCCTACCTCAAGCGCATGCCGATTTCCAAGCTCAAGGTCGACCAGTCCTTTGTGCGCGGTCTGCCACAGGACATGAGCGACAAGGCCATTGTGGAGGCGGTCATCGGCCTGGGGCGCGCGCTCGATGTGGAGATCGTCGCCGAGGGCGTGGAGACCGCCGCGCAGCGTGAAACGCTGATGCGCATGGGTTGCGGCTTCTACCAGGGGTTTCTGTGTGCCCCGGGGGTCGAGGCGGCTACCTTCCAGGCCATGCTGCGCGCCCAGGCGGCAGGCCTGGAAGCAGGAAGTCTGGGGGGCGGAGTGCCGGGAGAAGACCGGCCGATGTAGCGGCCTTGGCCGCCGGGATGAGGGTGGGGGTGTCTGCAAAAACCACCGCGCCGTCATCCTGAACCGGGGGTTCAGGTGGGCGAGGGCAACCAGACGTTGGGTTCGTCTAACGCGAGACGATCACGCTTGCCTGGCAATGTACCAAGCCCGTGCTCAGGGAGCATTGGTTCAAGGCAATATAAAGCACGGCAGATTTGCAGACGCCTTCATTTTAGCGCGTGACCGGCGGCTTGTGGTGGACCGGATGGAGAAAAGGGGGATTTGCGCGGCAGCACCGTTTCGGCGTTGCCGCAAGGCCTCTACAGCAGCTTGCTGTCGACTTCCAGCGCGGCTTCCAGGCGTTCGATCAGCGCCTGCGCCTGCTGCAATTCGTGCTCGCGCAGTGCCAGCAGCTCTTGCAACTGCGCGGCCAATGCCTGGGCTTCTTCCTGTGCCTGCAGTGCTTGCTGCAGGGTGTCGTCCCGTGGGGTGTCTTCCAGCGGGGCTGCGGGCAGTGCGTCGGCCGCAAGGGCGGCAGGTGCCAGGCCGTTTTCCAGCGTCAGCTCCAGCTCCTGCTCGAGTTCCTGCACGCGGGTGTACAGCGATGCACTCTCGAACGCCAGATTCACGGCGGCCAGCACCCCCACGCGTTCGCGGGCGCGCACCTTGCCGGTGTTGCGGATACGTTCCATGTCCGCATCCACCCGCTGCACGGCGGCCAGCAGCATGTCTTCCTGGCCCTCGGGGCAGGTCAACACATAGTCTTGCTGGAGGATGCGCGCTTCGATCTGGCTCATGGTGCCTCTTGGTTGGCGGGCAGGCGCTCAATCAGTGCGTCCACCCGTGCACGGGCCGCCTGCAGGCGCGAGCGCAGGGAATCGCGCTCCTGTGTGAGCGCGGCCACCTGCTCGGCCAGCAGGGCATTGGTGCGCTGAAGCTCGGCGTGGCGCAGCAGCAGGCGATCAACACGCTCTGCCAGCGGCTCGATCATGGAAGGCTGCGAGGTCATAGACATAGAGGGTAGCAATTGTAGGCGTGCCTAAATGTAAGCAGGTGAAATAAGGCCGAATCAGCCTGCATATGACGTTGGAAAACACCGGTGCACAGCAGTTTTTCTACGAACGGCAGGACTGAAACTAAAATCGCTGCTGTTGGTGCTCGCAGCGCGGTTCACGCGCAGCAGTTCAACGGGAAGCAGGACGGCCTCGTTTTTTCAGAACCCGCCCAGCCTGCGCTGCCCCCGCAACGGTGAGTCCCTGGTGCATGCCATGCACCCCCGCCATCTGATACCGCCACTGGATGCCTTGAACAAGCGTCTGGGAAGGCGATGGTGTGGAGGACCAGCCCGGATACCGGCCAACACTGGTGTGCCCGCTCGAGCGGGCATGGTTTTGCCCATCACTGGCGGGGAGGCTGGTACGGGCGACTAGGTGTTTTTTCTCATGTTCTCGAATGTTTTGAAGGCCGGTGCCGTGGCGCCCGCCTTGCCGTGGTCTGCCGTGTCGGCGGCCGTGTTGTGCGCTGTGGCGGCAGCCGCCCAGGCCCAGGAGAGCCCCTCTGCACGCGCCACGCTGGAGGAGACCGTGGTGGCCGCCACGCGCAGCGAGCAGCGCCTGTCGGATGTGATTGCGGACATGACGGTCATCGACCGCGACCAGCTGGACCAGCAGGCCGGCCGGTCGCTGGAAGACGTGATGGCCAAGCTGCCCGGCGTGCAGATCACCCGCAACGGCGGCCCCGGCACCGAAACCGGTCTCTACCTGCGCGGCGCCAGCAAGCAGCACACGGCGGTCTATATCGACGGCATCCGTGTCGATGTCCAGAACGGCTCCGGTGGAGCGCAGTGGGAATCCCTGCCGGTGGACCTGATCGAGCGCATCGAAGTGCTGCGCGGCCCGGCGGGCGCGGTCTATGGCTCGGACGCGCTGGCGGGCGTGGTGCAGGTGTTCACCAAGCGTGGAACCGCCGGCGTGCAGCCCTTTGTGGGCGTGGGGGCCGGCGAGTACGGCAGCCGCAAGGCCGAGGCCGGCATCAGCGGCGCCCAGGGTATGGTGGATTACGCGCTGGGCCTGTCCTATGCCGAAAGCCATGGCTTCGATTCCAAGAACCGCGGCGTGCACAACGAAGACCGTGACGGCTACACGCGCAAATCGGCCAACGCCCGCGTGGGGCTGCAGCTGAATGCCGACCAGCGTCTGGAACTGACGGCCCTGACCAGCCGCACCAATGCCGGGTATGACGCCAGCAAGTCGGTCAAGGACGACCGCGGCCTGCGCGCGCTGGATGCCTATGGCCTGAGCTGGACCGCCCAGTGGACGGAGCGCTTTCGCACGCGCCTGTCCGTCAGCGAATCCACCAACCGCTACGAGACCTCGGGCACCAGCACCTACGAAGCCGAAACCCGGCTGCGTACCATGCTGCTGCAGAACGAGTGGCTGCTGGGCCCCGGCACCTTGAGCCTGGCGCTGGAGCGGCGCGAAGACACGCTGGAGAACACCGGCCTGAAAAACACCAGCCACAAGGACCGCGACCAGACCGGCGTGGCCATCGGCTACGGCGCCAAATTCGGTGCCCACAGCGTGCAGCTGAATGCCCGCAGCGACGAGGACAGCGACTTCGGCCGCAAGAACACCGGCGGCATCGGCTACGCCTGGGCGTTTGCACCCCAGTGGCGCGCTACCGCCTCCACCTCGACCGGCTTTCGCGTGCCCAGCCTGTATCAGCGCTTTTCTGACTATGGCGATCCGGCACTGGCCCCCGAGGAAAGCCTGAACAAGGAAATCGGTCTGCGCTGGGCCGACCAGGGCAATCACCTGGGAGTGACGCTGTACCGCAACAAGCTGCAGAACCTGGTGTCCTATGAAAAAGGCCTGGGCAGCTGCGGCAAGACGTCCTGCTATGTGAACGTGGAGCGTGCGCAGCTGCAGGGCATCACCCTGACCGGGGCCTACCGCACCGGTCGGCTGAAATGGTATGGCTCCGTGGATTTCCAGAACCCCACGAACGAGGCCACCGGCAAGCTGCTGGAACGCCGCTCGCGCCGGTTTGCCACCCTGGGAGTGGATGCCGCCGTGCACGGGTGGACACTGGGTGGGGAAATGCAGGCGGCCAGCCGCCGCTACAACGCCAAGGACGAGCAGGTCATGAGCCTGGGTGGCTACACCCTGTTCAACCTGTCGGCCTCCACGCAGGTGGCCAGGGACCTGACCCTGACCGCACGCATCGACAACCTGATGGACCGGGCCTATACCTTGGCCCAGGATTACGCCACGCCGGGCCGCACCTTCTGGGTGGGTCTGAAATGGCTGCCCCGCTGACCGCCGGGGCCGCCGGAAAGCATGCATGTTGACTGAAACTTCCGCCCAAGCTGCGCGCCGCTGCGTGGCCGTGTTGGTGGCGGCCCCGGCCTCGGGCCAGGGCAAGACCACCGTGACCGCCGCGCTGGCGCGCTGGCACTCCCGCCAGGGGCGCACGGTGCGCGTGTTCAAGTGTGGCCCGGATTTTCTGGACCCCTACTGGCACCAACTGGCCAGCGGTGCGCCGGTGCACAACCTGGACGGCTGGATGGTGGGCATGGACGAGGTCCGGGCCCGCCTGCATGCCGCAGCCGGCGAGGCCGACGTCATCCTGATCGAAGGGGTGATGGGCCTGTTCGACGGCAGCCCGACCGCAGCGGATCTGGCCCAGCAACTGGGCGTGCCCGTGCTGCTGGTGGTGGATGCGGGCGCGATGGCCGGCTCGTTTGGTGCCCTGGTGCTGGGCATGCGGCAGTACCAACCAGAGGTGCCGTGGGCCGGGGTGCTGGCCAACCGCGTGGCCACCGGCATGCATGCGCAGATGCTGCAAACCAGCCTGCGCGAACCCGATCTGTGGCTGGGCGCGCTGGCGCGCATCGGCCAGGGCAGGGATGCACAGCTGTTGCCAGAGCGTCACCTAGGCCTGGTGGCTGCGCACGAGCTGCCCGATGCCATGGCGCGGCTGAACGCCGCCGCCGACCAGCTGGCCGACACCCCGCTGGGCCAGATGGACTGGGCCGCCTGGCAACGCTGGAGCGTGGAATTCCCCGCCGCAGCTGCCGCCCAGCCGCCGGCCGGACAGCAGGCGCTGCAGCCCTGGCTGCAGGGGCGCACGGTGGCCGTGGCCAGCGATGCGGCCTTCAGCTTCATCTACCCCGCCAACCTGGACTGCCTGCAGGCCATGGGGGCCAATCTGGCATTTTTCTCGCCGCTGGCTGGCGAAGGCCTGCCGCCCTGCGATGCCCTGTGGCTGCCCGGCGGCTATCCGGAACTGCATGCCGGCAAGCTGGCCGCCAACACCGGGCTGCAGGCCGATCTGCGCGCCCACGTGGCCGCAGGCAAGGCTGTGTGGGCCGAATGCGGCGGCATGCTGGCCCTGGGCCAGCAGATCACCGATGCGCAAGGGCAATCCCGGCCGCTGTGGGACATCCTGCCGGGCACGGCACAGATGCAGACCCGGCTGGCCGGGCTGGGCATGCAGCAATGCGTGCTGCAAGGCAGCGTGCTGCGCGGCCACACCTTCCACTACTCGCGCTTTGACTGCAGCGCAGCGGAGGTCGGGCGCACCAGCCGTGCACGCCAGCCGGTGGAGCCCGGCAAGGGCGAGGCGGTCTATCGCCAAGGCAGCGTACACGCCAGCTACTTCCACGCCTGGTTCCCTTCGCACCCGCGTGCGGTGGCCGCCTTGCTGGGGGCCGAGCCGGTGTGCTGGGACGGGCCGGCAGAGCTTTCATAATCCACGCCACCATGAGCGATTCCCTTTCTTCCCCCGTGGCCTGGCAGGAACTCATCCTGGGCGGCCAGAAAAGCGGCAAGACCCGCCGTGCAGAACAGGCTGCGCGTGACTGGCTGGATGCCGCACCCGGGCGCAGCGCCACCTACCTGGCCACCGGCCAGGCCTGGGACGACGAGATGCGCGCCCGCATTGCCCGCCACCAGGTGGACCGGGCCGCGCGCGTGCCGGGCATGCAGACGGTGGAAGCGCCGCTGCAGCTGGCCCAGGCCCTGCAGGCCCACAGCAGCCCCCGGACGCTGGTGGTGGTGGACTGCCTGACCATGTGGCTGACCAACTGGATGATGCCCATGGAGGCTGCCGCGTCCTCCACGTCCGTGGAGCCATCGCCGGACTGGGGCGCACAGCGCAGCCGGTTTCTGCAGGTGCTGGTGCACTGCCCCGGCCCGGTGGTGCTGGTGGGCAACGAGATCGGCCTGGGCGTGATCCCCATGGGGCGCGAGGTGCGCGCCTTTGTCGATGCGCTCGGGGTGTTGAACCAGGACGTGGCCGCTGCCTGCAGCCGCGTGACCCTGATGGCCGCGGGTTTGCCGCTGCAGCTGAAATGACCGGGATGGCTTCTTCCATGGCACTGCCGCGCGTCGCGGCCCAGGGGCTGCGCCGCCGGGCTGCGGCCATCGCCTGCCTGGTCCTGTGGGCGGCGTTGCCGTCCATGCCCGTACAGGCCGCTGCCGTGCCGCCGCCGCTGGCCGAAAGTGCGCGCCTGGCGCCACTGCCCATCACCGATGACCGGGGCAAGACCGTGCAACTGGCCAAGCCGCCGCAGCGCATCGTCAGCCTGCTGCCGTCGCTGACCGAAAGCACCTGCGCCCTGGGCCTGTGCGACCGGCTGGTGGGCGTGGACCGCTACTCGGACTGGCCGGCCTCGGTGCAGAAGTTGCCCGTGGTGGGCGGCGGGCTGGACCCCAGCGTGGAATCCATCGTCGCCCTCAAGCCCGATCTGGTGCTGCTGTCCAACGCCTCCAAGGTGGCGGAGCGTCTGGAGTCGCTGGGCATCAAGGTTGCTGCGCTGGAAGTGAAATCGCAGGCTGGCGTGCACCAGGTGCTGGACAAACTCGGCCGGCTGCTGGGCGTGCCCCAGGCCCAGGGCGCCGACCGGGTCTGGCGCGAACTGCAGACCGGTGTGGCCGACATTGCCCGGCAGATGCCGGACAGCGCCAAGCAGGTGCGTGTGTACTTTGAAGTGAGCCGCGGCCCGTATGCGGCAGGGCCCCAGTCCTTCATCGGTGAAACGCTGACCCAGCTGGGCGTGCGCAATGTGGTGCCGGCCGATCTGGGTCCGTTCCCGCGCCTGAGCCCCGAATTCCTGCTGCGCGCCCAGCCCGATGTGATCATGCTGGGCAACCGCAGCATGCAGGTGGCCACCAGCTACCCCGGCTGGAACAGCCTCAAGGCCGTGCGCGGCAACCAGGTGTGCACATTCAGCGAACAGGAATCCAATGTCATCGTGCGCCCCGGCCCGCGCATGGCCGAAGCCGCGCAGCTGATTGCGCGCTGCCTGATCGACAAGGCGCCCAAAGCGCCGGCCTCGGGGGTGAACCGCTGATGGTGCAGCCCCTGCCATCCTCTTCCTCACATCGGCACGGCCATGCCCCGGGCCAGCGCCGCAGCACCTTGCTGGCCCTGGTGCTGCTGGCGCTGACCGCCGTCCTGCTGATGGGGGGCGCCAGCGTGGGCAGCACCGGCTGGGAAAGCGTGCTGCGCATGCGGGACGACCCGGTGTCGTGGCAGATCGTGGTGGACATCCGCCTGCCGCGTTCCCTGGGGGCATGGCTGGCCGGTGCGTTGCTGGGCCTGGCCGGCGCCGTGGCGCAAGGGCTGTTTCGCAATCCGCTGGCCGATCCCTACCTGCTGGGCAGCGCCTCCGGCGCTTCCTTGGGCAGTGCCGTGGGTCTGGTGCTGATGGGCTCGTCGGTGACCAGCCTGAACCTGCTGTACCGCCTGGGCATGACCGGCATGGCCTTTGTCGGCGCCGCCTGCGCCGTGGCGCTGACCGTGGTGCTGGCGCGCAATGTGCAGAATACGCTGCGCCTGCTGCTGGCCGGCGTGATCGTGGGCGTGGTGCTGGGTGCTGTGCGTGACCTGCTGGAGCTGCGCCATCCCGACATCCTGCAGGCCATGCAGGCCTTCACCCTGGGGACCTCCGCCTTTGTGGGCTGGGAGGGCTGTGTCCTGATGGCCGCGGTGCTGCTGGTGTGCGGCCTGGCCACCTGGGCCTGCGCCCGGGTGCTGGATGGGCTGACCCTGGGCGAGGCCACGGCCGCTAGCCTGGGCCTGCCGCTGGCGCAGCTGCGCTATGGCCTGGTCGCCGTGCTGGCCCTGGCCACCGGTACCTCGGTGGCCCAGACCGGTCTGATTGCCTTTGTGGGCCTGGCGGCCCCGCACCTGGTGCGCAGCCTGGTGCGCGTGGGCCATGGCCGCAGCACCTTGCTGGCGGCTGCCATGGGGGGCGTGCTGCTGCTGGCGGCCGACATCCTGGCGCGCTGGCTGGTGGCGCCGCAGGAGCTGCCCGTGGGCGTGCTCACCGCGGCCCTGGGTGGCAGCTACCTGCTGTGGCGCATGCACCGCAGCACGCGCGCAGGGGGGGCGATGTGATGCCGTCCCATTCGCCGAACCTCGCGCTCAGTGCGCACCGGATCCATGCCAGTGTGCACGCCCAACCCATTCTGCGGGATCTGTCCGTGGACTTCACCCAGGGGCGCTGGACCAGCATCGTCGGCCCCAACGGCGCTGGCAAATCCAGCCTACTGAAGGTGCTCAGCGGCCTGTGGCCCGCGCACAGCCTGCAGGGCCAGGTGGCGCTGCAGGGCCGGCCGCTGCACAGTTGGCCGCGCCGGCAGCGCGCCCAGACCCTGGCCTGGCTGGGCCAGGGCGAGGTGGTCACCGAAGACCTGACTGTGCTGGACGTGGCCCTGCTGGGCCGCCTGCCGCACCAGTCCTGGCTGGCTGCGCCCAACAGCGCGGACCACGCGATCGTGGAGCACTGCCTGCGCCAGACACAGGCCTGGGAGTGGCGCCACCGTCCGGTGGCCGAACTCTCGGGCGGCGAGCGCCAGCGGGTGCTGCTGGCCCGGGCCATGGCCGTGCAGGCCAGCGTGCTGCTGATGGATGAGCCGCTGGCCAATCTGGACCCACCGCACCAGACCGACTGGATGCACGCCGTGCGCGCCCTGGTGGCGCAGGGCACCACGGTGGTCAGCGTGCTGCACGAGCTCTCGTTTGCCTTGCTGGCCGATGAGATGGTGGTGATGGCGGCCGGGCAGGTGGTGCACCACGGTGCCTGCCAGGCCCCCGAGACCCACGCGGCACTGGAAGCCGTGTTCGACCACCGCATCCGCATTTGCCAGGTGGAAGACCTGTGGATGGCACTGCCGCGCTGATGGACGCACCGATTTTTTAACCTGCATTGCCCGCAATGCCCCTTGGAAGGAGACCTGCCATGCATATCGAACCGGGACTGGTGGATGGAAGCAAGATGCTGCTGAGTTACGCCACGGCCACGGCCGCGCTGGGCTACACCGCCAAACTGGCGTGGGACATGCTGCGGCACAACGGCCCGTCGGCGCTGCTGCTGCGCTCGGCCGTGGCCGCTGCGCTGGTGTTCGCTTTCTTCGAGGTGTTCCCGCACCACCCCGTGGGCGTGTCGGAGGTGCACCTGATCCTGGGTACCACCTTGCTGCTGATCTTCGGCGCCGCACCGGCGGCGATCGGGCTGGCGGCGGGCCTGCTGGTGCAGAGCCTGTTCTTTGCGCCCCAGGACCTGCCGCAGTACGGCATGAACGTGACCACCTTGCTGGTGCCGCTGTTCGCCACGGCCGCGCTGGCGCGCCGGGTGATCCCCGCCGACATGGCCTATGTGAACCTGGGCTACGCCCAGACCTTCAAGCTGTCGGTGGCCTACCAGGGCGGCATCGTGCTGTGGGTGGGCTTCTGGGCCATTTATGGCCAGGGCGCCGGCGCCGCCAATCTGGCGGACATCGGCCGCTTTGGCGGGGCCTATATGACGGTGGTGCTGCTGGAGCCCCTGATCGACCTGGGCGTGCTGGCCATCGCCAAGGCCTGGCAGCGCCTGCAGGGCAGCGCCCTGGTGGAGCGCCGCATGTACCAGGCTGCCTGACTCGGCTGACCGGAACGCTGGTGCCGGCTGCCTGCTCGTGGGCCACCGCGGTGGCCCCTTTTTTGGGAATCTCCCGGACCTTGAACGTCCACTCTCGCCTTATGCAAATCGAAACACCTCCTTCCGAAAAGCCTTACGAAAAGCCCGAGGGCGAACGCCGCGGTCTGGTCATCGTCAACACCGGTGACGGCAAGGGCAAAAGCACGGCCGCCTTCGGCCTGGCCTTCCGCGCCACCGGCCGGGGCAAGGCTGTCAAGGTCTACCAGTTCATGAAGGTGCCGACCGCCCGCTTTGGCGAACACCGCCTGGCCGACCGCGTGGACCTGCCCGTGGTGGGCCTGGGGGACGGCTTCAGCTGGAAGAGCAAGGACCTGGAGCAATCGGGCCAGCTGGCGCGCGACGGCTGGGAAAAGGCCAAGGCCGACATCCTTTCGGGCGAGTTCTTCCTCGTGGTGCTGGACGAAATCACCTACCCGCTGATCTACGGCTGGCTGCCGCTGGAAGATGTGCTGGAGACCCTGCGCAACCGCCCCAAGGACGTGCATGTCTGCCTGACCGGCCGCCGCTGCCCCCAGGAGATCATCGATCTCGCCGACACCGTGACCGAGATGAAGCTGATCAAGCACGCCTTCCAGGCGGGCGTGCCGGCGCAGCGCGGCATCGAGGACTGAACGCCGCCAGCGGCGCAGCATCCGGCCGCAGCGCAGCATTTTTTGCGCTGCCTGGGCCTTGCGCCGCTGCCGCTGGCTGTCGCTGCGCCAAAGGCCCACAATCCCCCTATGTCTGAAGCACCCACCACCCCCACCATTGCGGCCACGCCGTTCACCGAGGCCGAGCGTGCCGCCGTCTACCGTGCGATCTATGAGCGCCGGGACATGCGCCACTTTGCCGGCGGCACGGTGGCCGAAGACGTGCTGCTGCGCCTGCTGCGTGCCGCGCACCATGCGCCCAGCGTGGGCTTCATGCAGCCGTGGCGCTTTCTGCGCGTGCGCAGCCCGGCGCTGCGCCAGGGCATCCATGCGCTGGTGGAGCAGGAACGTCTGCGCACCGCCCAGGCCCTGGGCGTGCGCGAAGAAGACTTCATGAAGCTGAAGGTGCAGGGCGTGCTGGATGCGGCCGAGGTGCTGGTCGTGGCCATGCCGCCGGGCCGCGAGGCGCACATCTTCGGCCGCCGCACCTTGCCGGAGATGGACATTGCCAGCACCGCCTGCGCCATCCAGAACATGTGGCTGGCCGCGCGGGCCGAAGGCCTGGGTCTGGGCTGGGTGTCGATCTTCGAACCCCAGGAACTGGCCCGGCTGCTGCAGATGCCCGAAGGCGCCCACCCGCTGGGCGTGCTGTGCCTGGGGCCGGTGGATGCCTATTACGCCGAGCCCATGCTGCAGCAGGAAAAGTGGGCCTGCCGCGCACCGCTGGAAGACATGCTGATGGACGACCTGTGGGATGCTTCGCGTCCGCCGCCAGTGACGGCCACGCCACCAGCGCCTGCACCGTCGGGTGCCGCACCATCGGATGCCGCCCCATCGGTGGTCGCCCCCAAGGCCGCGCCGGACGGCGTCCAGCCCTGAGCCGGCATGCCTGTTTCTTTGCTGTGCCCCGGCCCTGGCTGCCGGGGGCGGGTGATCTGTGACTGAATGACTGCGATACCGTTGATCGAGCTACTGGCCACGGCCGTGAGCCCGCTGGCCTGGCTGTGGAAGCTGTGCACCGCCAGCGGCGGTGCACCCCAGCTGTGGGCCCAGGACCTGATGGGCGCCGCCCTGGCCGTGCTGGTGGCGCTGGCGCTGGATCGGCTGTGGGGCGAGCCGCCCGTGTGGCTGCACCCGGTGGTCTGGATGGGCCGCCTGCTGGGCGCCACCGGCCGGTGGATCGCGCCCCGCGCGCCGGTGTCCCGGGGCGGGATGCGGTTTGCCGCCGGCATGCTGGCCTGGTGCGCGCAGGCCGCCCTGGTGGGACTGATCTATGCCGTGCTGCAGCTGTTGCTGCCGCCCCAGCCCTGGTGGCTGGCGGGTGCGCTGGCCGGCGTGCTGCTCAAGCCGCTGCTGTCCTGGCGCATGCTCAAGGACGAGGTGCTGGCGGTGGAAGCCGCCCTGCAGCAGTCCCTGCCGGCAGGGCGCGAACGCCTGACCTGGCTGGTGAGCCGCGATACCGCGCAGCTGGATGCCTCCACCGTGCGCGAAAGCGCCATCGAAACCTTGGCTGAAAATCTGAACGATTCGGTGATCGCCCCGCTGTTCTGGTTTCTGGTGGCGGGCCTGCCGGGGGCAGCCATCTACCGCTTTGCCAACACAGCCGACGCCATGTGGGGCTACCCCGGCTGGCGCGGCACGGGCGCCCAGCGCCGCCACTGGCAATGGGCGGGCAAATGGGCGGCGCGCGCGGACGATGTGCTGAACTGGATTCCGGCACGCATCACCGCCGCCTGGCTGGCGCTGCTGGCCGGAGGCGTGTCATGGGCCGGCCTGCGCCGCGATGCGGCGGTGACGCCGTCGCCCAACGGCGGCTGGCCCATGGGGTGCATGGCACAGGCCCTGGGGGTGCACCTGTCCAAGCCGGGGGTCTACCAGCTCAACCCGGCGGGCAGGGCGCCGCAGGCGGACGATGTGCAGCGTGCCGTGGCTCTGGCCTCCCGGGTGGTGACACTGCAGGTGGGAATGGCGCTGGCAGCGCTGGCCTGCCTGGGCCTCTGGCTGTGGAGGGCGGCTTTCCATGGCTAGTTTTTCCCACGGCGGCACCGATGCGCTGGGCGTGCCCGCCCATGATTTTTCCACCAACCGCAATGCCTGCGGGCCTTGCCCCGCGGCAGTGGCGGCGCTGCAGTCCGCGCATGCGGCGCAGTACCCCGATCCGCTCTATACCGATCTGCGCGCGCAGCTGGCCGCCTTCCATGGCGTGGCGCTGGTACGGGTGCTGGTGGGCGGCAGCAGCAGCGAGCTGATCCACCGCTTCACCCAGCACGCCGTGCGCAGTGGAGCGCGCCGTGCAACGCTGCCCCCGCTCCACTACGGCGACTACCTGCAGGCCGCACAGGTCTGGGGGCTGGCGGCGCAGTCCCGCTCCGTCCCCGGGCCGCAGGGCCTGCACTGGGCCTGCGAGCCCTCCAGCCCGCTGGGGGTGCTGGACGAGGTCTGGCCCGACTGGGCGCAGCCGCCGGCCGGCGGCCCCACATGGCGCATGCTGGACTGTGCCTACCGTCCGCTGTGGCTGGAAGGCACCGCGCCGCAGCGCGATCTGGACACCGTCTGGCAGCTGTGGACGCCGAACAAGGCGCTGGGCATGACCGGCGTGCGCGCCGCCTATGCGATAGCGCCGCTGCATGCGGCGGCACAGGAGCTGGAAGCCCTGCACCTGCTGGCCCCGTCGTGGGTCGTGGGCGCGCACGGTGTGACCATGCTGCAGGCCTGGGTGACCCCGCCGGTGCAGCAATGGCTGGCGCAGAGCCTGGAGACGCTGCGTGCCTGGAAAGCGCAGCAGCTGGCGCTGTGCGAACAGCTGGGCTGGCAGGTGATTCCGGGCCACCAGGCCAATTACCTGGTCGCACGCCTGCCGCTGCCGCCGCAGGACCTGGGGCGCAGCCTGGCCGCCTTGCGGACCCACGGCGTCAAGCTGCGCGACTGTGCCAGCTTCGGGCTGCCCGGCCATGTGCGCCTGGGCGTGCTGCCGCCGGCATCACAGGCCGCATTGGCGCAGGCCTGGAACCTTCTGGAGAACTAGAACATGACCGCCTCGATTCAACTGCCGCGCCCCGTGCCCGGCCAGCGCCCGGCGCTGTGCGTGATGGTGCTGGGCACCAGCAGCGGCGCCGGCAAGAGCTGGGTGGCCACGGCGCTGTGCGCCTGGTACCGCGCACAGGGCTACCGGGTGGCGCCCTTCAAGGCGCAGAACATGAGCAACAACGCGCGCGTGGTGGCCACGCCCGACGGCAAATGGGGCGAAATCGGCACGGCGCAGTACCTGCAGGCCCTGGCCGCCGGCGTGGTGCCCGATGTGCGCATGAACCCGCTGCTGCTCAAGCCCGAGGCCGATACCCGCAGCCAGGTGGTGCTGCTGGGGCAGGTGGACGAGGCCCTTTCCCTGCTGCCCTGGCGCGGCCGCAGCCTGCGGGTCTGGCCGCAGATTGCGCAGGCGCTGGATGCGCTGCGCGCCGAAAACGAGGTGGTGGTGATCGAAGGCGCGGGCTCGCCCGCCGAAATCAATCTGCACAGCAGCGATGTGGTGAACATGCGCGTGGCCCGGCACTGCGGCGCGCACTGCCTGCTGGTGTCGGACATCGACCGGGGTGGGGCGTTTGCCCACCTCTACGGCACCTGGGCGCTGTTGCCTGCAGACGAGCAGGCCCTCATTCAAGGCTTTGTGCTCAACAAATTCCGCGGCGATGCCGCCTTGCTGGCGCCGGCCCCGCAGATGCTGCAGGACAGGACGGGCGTGCCCACCGTGGCCTGCATTCCCATGCAGTTCCAGCACGGCCTGCCGGAAGAAGACGGTGTGTTCGACGACCGCGGCAGCGCGGGTGCCGGCCAGGCCGTCCACACCACCATCGCCATCGTCGCCTATCCGCGCATCAGCAACCTGGATGAATTCCAGCCCTTGCTGCAGGTGCCCGGCGTGCGCGTGGTCTGGGCACGCACACCGGCGCAGCTGGCCGGGGCCGACTGGGTCATCCTGCCCGGCAGCAAGGCCACCGCAGCCGACCTGGCCTGGATGCGCAGCCAGGGGCTGGATGCCGCCGTGGTGGCCCATGCCGCTGCGGGCAAGCGGGTGCTGGGCATCTGTGGCGGTCTGCAGATGCTGGGCGAGGCCCTGATCGACCTGCACGGCGTGGACGGAAATGCGGCCGGCCTGGGCCTGTTGCCGGTGACCACGCTGTTCGCACAGGAGAAGACGGTGCAGCGCACCGAGGTGCGGCTGCCGGCACTGCCCGCACCCTGGCAGGCCCTGGAAGGCATGGCGGCATCGGTCTATGAAATCCACCATGGCCGGACCGCACCGCACACCGCCATGCAGGCGGCCGGACAGACGGTGGTCGAGGCCGTGCCCGGCCTGTTGTGGCACAGCCCGGACGGTGTCGTCCTGGGCTGCTACTGGCATGGCCTGTTCGAGAACCAGGCCGTGCTGCAGGCGCTGTGGGGCACGGCCGCACCGTCGCTGGAGACCGTGTTTGCGCGCATGGCCGAAGGGGTGGGGCGCTGGTTCCAGGCGGTGGAATGAACGGCGGCGGCCAGCCGCACTGTAGGCGGTGGCCTGCATGCGTTGACGGGCTGGACCGATAAGCCGTCCGGGAAAACACCAGCAAGCTTTGACTCTTGTGTACCCACTCTGGAAAGGAGTTGCTGATGACACGCACCTGGATTCGTCCCGTCCAACTGGGCCTGAGCGCGCTGGCGCTGAGCATGGCTGGCTGGGCCGGCGCACAAACCGCCGCCCCGGCCGATGCCCCGCCACCGCCGCCGGCGATGATGAAAAAGGCCCCTGACAAACCGCCCATGGGCAAGCACCACCGTCCGCACCACCGCGGCGACAAGGCACAGCACCCCGGGGACCGCGATCCGGCCACCCGCGAAGCGGGTGCGGCACGCGAAGAGGCCCGCCGCGGCAAGCTGGACACCAAGACACCGGAAGACCAGTTCCAGCGCAATGCCCTGGCGCGCTGCGAAGTGTTCAAGACCGATCTGGACCGCCAGGCCTGCGTGGGCCGTGTGCGCAGCGGTCAGGTCAGCGGCTCGGTGCAAGATGGTGGCACCATCACCGAGTACACCCAGCAGGTCCCTGTGCCGCAGTAGGCCACGGCAGCCCCATGGGGCAGACACGGGCGCTGGCGTGAGCCCGCAGCCCGGTCCGGCCCCTGCGCTTGCCGCCTGCTGCCTGCGCAGGCCCCCGATCTCTTCCGCCCGCGCGGAAGAGATTTTTTTATGGTCTTGTGCCATGGCAAAGCCGCCGGTGCGGGCGCAGGAGGATACTTGGACGCTTCTTTTGTGAGCGTGGCACGCAGCCCGTGCCCCGCGTAGGAACCGCTTCGCCATGTACGACTTTCTGCCCGCCATCCCCTCCATCCAGGACGACACCTTCACCCAGCATGTGCAGCAGTTGCTGGACCACAAGACCAAGCCCGTGGGCTCGCTGGGCGTTCTGGAGCGCCTGGCGCTGCGCGTGGCGACCATCCTGGGCCAGGACCAGCCGCTGCTGCAGGACCCGCAGATGGTGATCTTCGCGGCCGACCACGGTCTGGCCGCGCGGGGCGTTTCGGCCTATCCCACCGATGTCACCTGGCAGATGGTGGAGAACTTTCTGGCCGGGGGGGCGGCGGTGAGCGTGCTCTCGCGCACCAACGGCATCCATCTGAACATCGTGGACTGCGGCGTGGCGCGCGACATTGCCCGCCGCGAACAGGACCCGGAAGACAAGCTGCCCAAGCCCGGCGAGCCGCGCCTGTGGCGCCGCAAGGTGGCCTATGGCACGCAGGACAGCTCGGTCGGTCCCGCCATGACCGATGCCGAATGCCGCCTGGCCATCCAGAACGGCATGGCGCTGGTCAAGAAACTCCCGGGCAATGCGCTGCTGCTGGGCGAAATGGGCATCGGCAACACCTCCTGCGCATCGCTGCTGCTGGCGCGGCTGGCCAACATCGATGTGGCCAGCGTCAGCGGCATGGGCACCGGCCTGGATGCCGAAGGCGTGCGCCGCAAGGTGGAAGTGCTGCGCGCCGTGCTGGATCTGCACGCCGGGGTGACCGAGCCGCTGGCCGTGCTGGCCGCCATGGGCGGGTTGGAAGTGGCCACCATGGTCGGGGCGGTGCTGCAGGCCGCGGCCGAACGCCGCGTGATCCTGGTGGACGGTTTCATCACCTCGGCAGCCGTGCTGGTGGCCAGCCGGCTGTGCCCAGCGGTGCTGGAGCGCTGCGTGTATGCCCACCGCTCGGGCGAGCGCGGCCACACGCTGATGCTGCTGGAGCTGGGGGCCGAGCCGCTGCTGGACTGGCATATGCGCCTGGGTGAAGGCTCGGGTGCGGCCACGGCCTGGCCGCTGCTGGTGGCGGCCTGTGCGGTGCTGCGCGAGATGGCCAGTTTCAGCACGGCAGGGGTGTCCGTCAAAAGCGCCTGAAAAGCGCTTGACCGGCGCCCGCAGCGCAAGGCGCGCTGTGGCGCTGCGCGCCATCCCTCACCCTCCGCTCGGCCCTGGGCGGAGGAGGGGGCTGGTTCAGCGGACCTGGATGCCGGGCAGGAATTCAATGCCGGTGCGGCGCACCAGCTCCTGGTAGCTGATGGGGCGGGTCACCGTGGCGTGGTCCGCATTGGCCTGCCAGTGGGCCCAGGCGCGGTGGGTCTGGGCGTCATACACCAGCTTGAACAGGTGGGACGGCACGCGCACATGGTTGGCGCCCACGGAATGTTCCTCGCCCTGGTAGACCGGGCCGGTGATGATGAACACATCGCCCTGGGCACGGCGGGCATAGCGGCGCGTGTCCTGCTCGATGCGTGCCCAGGGACCGCCGTTCTGCTCGATGGACTGGGGCACCATATTGGCCAGCGAAAAGCTCTGCGCCATGGCCTGGGGCGTGGGCATGTCGCCGGCCGGCGCCATGTGGCCGCGGGAGTAGCCGGAGCGCTTGTAGTCCTCCAGCTCGGCGCGTTCGGCGCGGGGCAGGCGGGCATCGGCATAGAAGCGGTTGCTGCGCTTTTCGTCAGCGTCTTCCACCAGCGCGCGGTTCAGGCGCTGGGCCACAAACATCGGCGTCTTGGTGCTGCCGTTGTGCAGCACCGCAAACGCGTCATAGCACAGGGCGCGCAGGCGCGGCAGGGGCTGCACGGCCGGCGGCGTGCCGTTGGCAAAGAAGCTGGGGCATTCGGCAAAGTCACCGCTGATGGCCGCCGCCGTGGCGGGCAGCAGCGGCGTCTTGGCATGCAGCAGGGAGGAGGGGAGTGCGGCGGCCAGCAGGGCGGCGGCGGCGATGGCGCGCACCCGGCGCGCCCACAGCAAAGCGAATTTCACGGAATACCTGGGGCACCAGGCCCCTTGTCACAAGCGAAGAGAGAGCGCTGATTGGAACACCAATCGCTTTCTCCTTCCGGGGCACAGGAATTGCCGCCAGGGCCTGTCGATCCGGTGTAGGCAGCTATGCAAAGCTGAGCAGATCAGGCCCCGCTCGGGTGGGGAGGGCTGTGGGGCAGTCCGGCACCGGCGGCCGTGCCGACCGCCATGGCCGGGGTCAGCGTTTCAGATCGTCCAGGGAGGCGCTCCAGCGCTCGCCCCAGCTGCTGCGCACCTGGTCGATGCTGCGGCGGTCGCGCTTGGTGGGCCGGCCGTCGTGCCGTCCGGCAATGGCGTCGGCCGGCTCCGGGGCCAGGCGGCGCTGTTCGGCCAGTTGCTGGCGCAGGGCCAGGCTGTCGGCGGTTTCCTCGTACAGCTGCTGGGCGACGGGGGCCGGGCCACGCATGCCGCTCAAGCCCCGTACCACCACGGTGCGCGGCACCTGGCCCTGGCGCAGGGCAATGGTGTCACCCACCCGCACTTCGCGCGCCGGCTTGGCATGGGCGCCGTTCAGGCTGACCCGGCCCTTGCCGATTTCTTCCACGGCCAGGCTGCGGGTCTTGTAAAACCGTGCACACCACAGCCATTTGTCCAATCGCATCGAAAGCAGTTCGCTCATAGCCCTTATTTTGCCTGGGTGGAGGGCGCGTTGGTGCTGCAGTGCATCAGCGCCCGGCCGGGTGGTACAGCGGCAGTTGCGCCATGGCATCCAGGCCGACCACGCTGCCGTGCGTGGCATGCAGGCGGTTGGTCAGCCGCAGCTCGCCGTGCAGTGCCTGGACGATTTCGCGGCAGATGGCCAGGCCCAGGCCGGAGCCGCTGTGCCGGTCGCCTGCGGCAAAGGGCTGGAACAGCCGGCGTTCCAGCTCGGGGCTGATGCCGGGTCCGCTGTCGGCAATGCACAGCAGCGCATCGCTGGCGCTGTGGGTGAGCCGCACCTGCAGCGGCGTGCCCGGCGGCGCGTGGCGGATGGCGTTGTGCAACAGGTTGCGGGTGAGCTCGCGCAGCATCCACTCCGGCGCGGCCACTTGCACCGGCTGGTCGGCCTGCAGCTCGAAGTCCAGCCCCTTGTCCGCCACCAGCGGGGCCAGGTCCAGTGCCACATCGCGCACGATCTGCTCCCAGGGCTGGGGCGTGGGTGCTTCGGTCTGCTGGCGCAGCTGTTCCACCTTGGCCAGGGCCAGCATCTGGTTGGCCAGACGGGTGGCGCGGTCCACCGTGGCTTCGATTTCGGCCAGCGCTTGCTCCGGCGGCATGTCGCCGCGCCGGGCGGATTGCACCTGGGTCTTGAGCACGGCCAGCGGTGTGCGCAGCTGGTGGGAGGCATCGCGCACAAAACGCTTCTGGTGGGCCAGCAGCGGGCGCAGCCGGTCCATGACCTGGTTGGTGGCGTTCAGCAGCGGCTGCAGCTCGCGCGGCACGGCGGACGGCTGCAAGGGGCTGAGGTCGCCCTGCGGGCGCTGCTCGATGGCGTCGCTGATGCGGCGCACCGGCCGGGTGACGCGCTGCACCACCACCAGCACGGTCAGCACCACCAGCGCCACCAGCAGGGCCTGGCGCCACAGCGTGTCGCGCAGCAGGTGCAGCGCCAGTGTCTGGCGCAGCTGCAGGGTTTCGGCCACCTGGATCACCGCCATGCTGCGCCCGGTGGCGCTGGCCACGGGCTGCAGCAGCACGGCCACGCGCACCGGCTCGCCGCGAAAGGAGGCATCGTAGAAATCCACCAGCGCGCTGTAGGGCGGGCGCGCCGGGATGCGGCCCCGCCACATGGGCAGATCGGGGAAGCCGGAGACCAGGGCGCCGTCCAGGCTGGAGACGCGGTAGTACATGCGGCTCTGGTTGTCGGCCTCGAAAATCTCCAGCGCCGAATAGGGCACGGTGGCGCGCAGCTGGGCCTGCTGGTCGTAGCCATGCACGTCCAGCTGTTCGCTGATGCTCTTGGCCGAGGCCAGCAGCGTGCGGTCGTAGGCTGTATGCAGGGTTTGCAGCGATTCGCGGTACAGGCTGTAGGTGTTGAAACCGATGAAGGCCAGCACCGGCACCAGAATGCCCACCAGCAACTGGCGGCGCAGCGACCAGGTGGTGCGGGCGGTGGAGGACGATGTGCGCAGGGGCATGGGGTCAGGCCGCAGGCGCAGCCGCCACTTTCAGCAGATAGCCCAGGCCGCGCAGCGTGACCAGGTCCACGCCGGTGCCAGCCAGCTTCTTGCGCAGGCGGTAGACCACCACCTCGATGGCCTCGTACTGCACCTCGGCAGCGCCGGGGAACACCAGGTCGTACAGGCGCTCCTTGGCCACGGCCTGGCCGGGTCTGGCCAGCAGCGCGTGCATCAGCGCGCGTTCGCGCCGGGTGAACTCCAGGGGCTCGCCCAGGTGGTAGATGGCCCCGCTGTCGCGCTCATAGCGCATCAGCCCCAGCTGCAGCACCTGGCTGTCGCCTCCATCGGCCGCCGCCGGGGCGCTGCGGCGCAGCAGTGCGCGCAGCCGGGCTTCCAGTTCGTCCAGATCGAAGGGCTTGGCCAGGTAGTCGTCGGCGCCGGCGTTCAGTCCCAGCACCCGGTCGCCCACGGTACCTCGGGCGGTGAGCACCAGCACGGGGGTGCGCAGTCCCTGCCGGCGCGCCTGGGCCAGCACATCCAGGCCGTCCATGCCGGGCAGGCTCAGGTCCAGCACCACGGCGTCGGGCGGCTGGGCCGTCCACTGCGCCAGGGCCTGCAGGCCGTCGCCCACCCAGTGCACCTGCATGCCGCGCCGCGCCAGGGCGCGCTGCAAGGTGGTGTGCATGGCGGGATCGTCTTCGACCAGGAGAATGTGCATGGCGCAGGAACATAGCACCGCGCAGAGGGGCTGGCAGGGTGGCGGTGCTGGGGTTTTCACTGAGACGGACGGACAGCGGTTTGACAGGCTGGCGGCGCATGATGCAATGCAGCGCCCCCTGCGTGCATGCGGTCAGCGGGGCGATTCACACCAACAAAGGAGACACAGACATGCGACGCGACACCTTCCTCAAGTCCATGATGGCACTGGCCGCCGCAGGCGCCCTGCCACTGTCGGCCCAGGCCGCCACCGCCATGAAGATGATGCTGCCGGCCAACCCCGGCGGCGGCTGGGACACCACCGGCCGTGCCGTGGGCAAGGCCCTGATCGATGCCGGCGTGGCCTCCACCGTCACCTACGACAACAAGGGCGGTGCGGCCGGTGCCATCGGTCTGGCCCAGTTCGTCAACGGCAGCAAGGGCGATGCCAACGCGCTGATGGTGATGGGCGCGGTGATGCTGGGCGGCATCATCACCGGCAAGCCGCCGGTGAACCTGTCCCAGGCCACGCCGCTGGCCCGCCTGACCAGCGAATACAACGTGTTTGTTCTGCCGGCCAATTCGCCGTTCAAGAGCATGGCCGAGGTGGTGGCACAGCTCAAGAAGGACCCCGGCTCCATCAAGTGGGGCGGCGGTTCGCGCGGCTCCACCGAGCACATTGCCGCCGCCATGATCGCCCGTGCCGTGGGCGTGGACCCGGCCAAGATCAACTACGTGGCCTTCCGTGGGGGCGGCGAGGCGATTTCCGCCATCCTGGGCGGCAACGTGACCATCGGCGGCAGCGGCTACAGCGAGTTTGCCGAGTACATCACCACCGGCAAGATGAAGCCGGTGGGCGTCACCTCCGACGAACGCCTCAAGGGCATCGACGTGCCCACGCTCAAGGAGCAGGGCATTGACGTGTCCATCGGCAACTGGCGCGGCATCTACGGCGCGCCCGGCATCAGCAAGGCGCAGCGCGACGAGCTGATCGCCAAGCTGGACAAGGCCCTGAAGAGCAAGAGCTGGGCCGAGTCCATGGAAAAGAACGGCTGGACCCCGGCCTGGCTGGCGGGCGACGCCTTTGCCGCCTTTGTGGACAAGGAATTCGCCAGCCTGCGCGACACCATGACCCGCTCCGGCATGGTCTGACCGGTGAAACCGTCCGGCAGGCCCTGCCGGACCCTTGGCCGGGCGCGGTGACACGCAGTGTGTCCCGCGCAGGCCTGCCTGGCGCGCCCGCCCGTTGCGGGCCGCCTTGGCGCACTCCTGTGGAAGGAGGGAATCTCTCATGAACCAAACCAATCCTGCGGACGGCACCATGCCGTCCGCCGAACCGCCCAACGAAGGCGGCGCCATCCCTTCTGCGGCCTGGCAGGCGCGGGTCGGCGGCGCTGTGGTGCTGCTGGCCATTGGCATGGGCTGGGGCGCCAGCCATGTACCCGGTGATGCCGGCTATGGCGGTGTCGGTCCGGGCTTCATCCCCTGGGTCTGCGCCGTGGTGCTGGCCATCTGCGGCCTGTGGCTGATCTGGGAAGCCAGGACCGGCGGCTACCGCCATGCGGCCGATCCGGGCGGACAGGCCAAGGCCGACCTCGGCGCCTTTGTCTGGGTCTCGGCCGGCATGCTGCTGAATGCCGGCCTGATTGAGCACCTGGGTTTCATCCTCAGCTGCACCTTGTGCTACCTGCTGGCTGTGCAGGGCCTGCGCCGCGCGGCCAAACAGACCCACACCCTGTCGGGCCGGGGTCTGTTCAAAGACCTGCTGGTGGGCCTGGCGATTGCCGCGCCGGTGTTCTGGGCCTTTACGCAATTCCTGGCCATCAACCTGCCAGGACTGACGGAAACAGGGTGGCTGTGATGGAACTTTTCAATGCACTGATGGCGGGCTTTGCCACGGCCGTCACTCCCATCAATCTGCTGTGGGCCCTGCTGGGCTGCGCCCTGGGCACGGCCGTGGGCGTGCTGCCCGGTATCGGCCCGGCGGTGGCGGTGGCCATGCTGCTGCCCATCACCGGCAAGGTGGAGATCACGGCCTCGATGATCTTCTTCTCCGGCATCTACTACGGCGCCATGTACGGCGGCTCCACCACCTCCATTCTGCTGAACACGCCGGGCGAGACCGCCAGCATGGTCACGGCCATGGAAGGCAACAAGATGGCCAAGAGTGGCCGCGCCGGCGCGGCGCTGGCCACGGCGGCCATCGGTTCCTTTGTGGCCGGCACGATCGCCACCGTGGTGGTGACCCTGTTCGCCCCGGCCGTGGCCGACTTTGCCGTCAAGCTGGGCCCGCCCGAGTACTTCATGCTGATGGTGCTGGCCTTCACCACCGTGAGCGCCGTGCTGGGCCAGAGCAGTCTGCGCGGCATGACCGCCCTGTTCCTGGGGCTGGCGCTGGGCTGCGTGGGCATGGACCAGATCTCGGGCGCTGCACGCTACACGGCCGGCCGCATGGAGCTGCTGGACGGCATCGACATCGTGCTGGTGGCCGTGGGCCTGTTTGCCGTGGCCGAAGTGCTGTACGCCGCCCTGTATGAAGGCAAGGTGGAGGACTCGCAGAACAAGCTGACGCGGGTGCACATGTCGGCACGCGACTGGAAGCGTTCCTGGCCCGCCTGGATCCGCGGCACCATCATCGGCACGCCCTTTGGCTGTGTGCCGGCCGGTGGCACCGAGATCCCCACGTTCCTGAGCTATGCGATGGAAAAGAAGCTGGCCAAGGGCGAGAACAAGAACGAGTTCGGCAAGCAGGGCGCCATCGAAGGCGTGGCCGGCCCCGAGGCCGCCAACAACGCCACGGTGACCGCCGCGCTGATCCCGCTGCTGACCCTGGGCATTCCCACCAGCAACACCACGGCGGTGCTGCTGGGTGCGTTCCAGAACTACGGCATCAACCCCGGCCCGCAGCTGTTCACCAGCTCGGCAGCGCTGGTGTGGGCACTGATTGCCTCGCTGTACATCGGCAACATCATGCTGCTGGTGCTGAACCTGCCCATGGTGGGGATATGGGTCAAGCTGCTGCGCGTGCCGCGTCCGCAGCTGTACGCCGGCATTCTGATCTTCGCCACCGTGGGTGCCTACGGCATGCGCCAGAGCACGTTCGACCTGTTCCTGCTGTACGGCATCGGCATGCTGGGTGTGCTGATGCGCCGCTTCGACTTCCCCACTGCCCCGGTGGTGGTGGGCATGATCCTGGGCCCGCTGGCCGAAGCGCAGATGCGCAACGCCGTGGCCATTGGCGAAGGCAGTTTCAGCATCTTCCTGCAGCGCCCCATGTCGCTGACGCTGATCGTCATCGTGCTGATGGTGCTGATCCTGCCGCGTGCGCTCAAGCACTGGGCCGAACGGCGCATGGCCCACCATGCCGCCACCCCCACGGTGTAGCGGGGCACGGCAGTCCACCAAAAGGGAGCGCATGGCGCTCCCTTTTTTCATGTGAGGATAGGCGGGGGCATGGGTTCCCTGGTTGAGAGCCTGGTCCTGATCGTGCCGTGCCGTGGCACAGCGCAGGCGATGGCAAGGGGATTAATCATGAGTGCCAGTGCCAGTGCCAGTGCCAGTGCCAGTGCCAGTGCCAGTGCAGGGAGTGTGGGTTGTCGGGCTGCAGTCGGGCACCCCTCGCCACCACCGCATCATTCCTTGCACACGGCCCAACAAAAAGGGAGCGCATGGCGCTCCCTTTTTTTGGTGCCTGCGCTGGCAGTTGCCAGCGCGGCGTTCAGGCTTCGGCCGTTACCGCTTCCTGGCGCGGCAAGGCGCGTGGAGTGGCGGGTGCCAGGGCGGCCGGAGCCAGTGCCGGGGCCTGCAGGGCCGAGCCCGGCAGCTCCACGGCCTGCGCAGAGCTCTGGCTCTGGTCCAGTGTGAACGTGGCCACCACATCGGTCAGCTGGTGGGCCTGCTGGTTCAGGCTGGAGGCGGCGGCGGCGCTTTCTTCCACCAGCGCGGCATTCTGCTGCGTCACCTGGTCCAGCTGGTTCACGGCATCGCTGACCTGGCTGATGCCACGCGCCTGCTCCTGGCTGGCGCTGTTGATCTCGTTGATCAGGGCCGAGACCTGCTGCACCTGTTCCACGATGTCCTGGATGGTGCCCCCGGCGCTGTCCACCAGACGGGCGCCACTGCCGACCTGGTCCACGCTTTGCTGGATCAGGGCCTTGATCTCCTTGGCGGCTTCGGCGCTGCGGCCGGCCAGGGAGCGCACTTCGCCGGCCACCACCGCAAAGCCGCGGCCCTGTTCACCGGCGCGGGCCGCTTCCACCGCCGCGTTCAGCGCCAGGATGTTGGTCTGGAAGGCGATGCCGTCGATCACGCCGATGATGTCGGCAATCTTGCTGGAGCTGGCCGAAATGCTCTGCATGGTGCGGGTCACCTGCTGCATGGCATCGCCGCCCTGGCGCGCCGTGTCGGCGGCGCGCACCGCCAGATGGGAAGCCTGGGCGGCGGCATCGGTGTTGTGGCGCACGGTGGCAGTGAGCTGCTCCATGGACGCTGCCGTCTGCTGCAGGTTGCTGGCCTGGGTCTCGGTGCGTTGCGACAGATCGTTGTTGCCCATGGTGATCTGCGAGGCGCCGGTGGCAATCGATTCGCTGCCCGCACGGATGCGGCCCACCACCTGGGAGAGGTTGCTGTTCATGGTGCGCAGCGCAGACAGCAGGCGGCCCACTTCGTCATTGCCCTGGTGGCTGATGTGGGCCGTCAGGTCACCCCGGGCCACGGTTTCCGCCACCTGCACCGCCTCGTTCAGCGGCTCGATGATGGCGCGGATCAGGCGGCGACCCGTCCACAGGGCCAGTGCAATCGCGGCCAGCAGCACGGCGGCGCTGACGGCCAGCAGACGCTGGTAGTCGGCGTTGGCGTGTTCGTAGGCGGCCTGGGCTTCGGTGGTCTGGATGTCGATCAGCTCGTCAAACGCCTTGGCCAGCGGGGTGACGGTGGGGAACAGCCGGTATTCGATGAAGGCGCTCATGCGCTCCATGTCGTAGTTGGTCAGGATGGAGTCCAGTTCCTTGAGGCGCGGCTGGGCCGCTTCCTTCAGGCCCTCGATGCGCTGGATCAGCTCTTTCTCGCTGTCCAGCAAGTCCGTGGCCAGGTAGGCGGCCCACATACCGTCCATGCGCTGGCGCTGCTCGGCCAGCATCTGCTGGCCATGTTCGGGCAGGATCTGCTGCACATAGACCTTGGTGGCCACTTCGATCAGTTTGACCGAGTAGCTGTCCGCCGCCACCTTGAGCTGCTGCATGGGCAGGACGCGGTCGTTGTAGATGGTGGACAGGCGCTGGTTGGCCACCTGCAACTGCCACATCAACGCCAGGGCGGAGGTCGCAACCAGAACCAGAAGCGAGATCACCAGACGCCACAGGCGGGCGCGGATGCTGACTTGTTTCATACGGAATTCCTGAGGGGGGAGAGGGGGAACGGCTGGCCGGTGCGTGGCGGCAGGTGCTGGCTGGCAAGTCTGTCCAGTCCGTTCGTCAATAGAGCCGGCAAATTCTGTCAGTCAATTCACGAAATGAAACATTTGATCTGTCCCCTGAAAAACACTCCGTGATAGAGAATTCATATGAGGCGGCTTTAAATTCCTTATGAGGCTGTCGATTGATGCTCCTGTTTTTGTAGTTTGCGGGTGCTATGTATTTGTCAGGATGCTGTCAGTATTTTGGCGATGCTGGCGCGAATCGGCGCTATTGGGTGCTGATCGGTGCGAATCCTTGCGCCTCGCTGCGCTTTCGTCCGTCTCTGCGCGCAGAGGACAAGGGTTCGCTCCGGCATAAAAAAACCGCCCACCTCGCAGCCGAGGGGGCGGTGTGTGCCGGCACGCCCCAGCGGGGCGCGTCTGTCAGTCCGGCATGGAGCAGTGGCCGCCTTGCACGGCCTGGCCGGAACCGGCTGCGATCAGTGGCGCTTCGAAGCGCAGGTCCACGGGCTTGGAATGGTGGTAGTCCCAGGCGATGAAGCCCAGCAGGACCACCCAGAAAGCGGTGCGCAGAATGGTTTTTTGCGTCATGGAGCAGTCCCTTGCTTAGAAGCCGAAGCGGCGGCGGATGCGCAGCCCGAAGATGGTGCCGGCAAACGCCAGCGGCACCCAGATCCAGCCGTGGATCGAGCCGGTGGAAATTCCGGAGAACATGGCGCCCACATTGCAGCCAAAGGCCAGGCGCGAGCTGTAACCCAGCACCAGGCCGGCGGTCAGGGCCACGGCCCACTGCGTGCCGGTCAGCGGCTTGGCAGATGCCGGCTTGCCCGCGCTGACCCACAGTGCGCCGGCCAGAATGCCGATGTTTGTGATGCTGGTCACATCCAGCAGCACCGTCTCCTGCAGGCGCGCGGCATTGCCGGGCTGGCTCCAGAACCAGTTGTGCGCCAGGTCCACCGCGCCGGTGGCGTTGGCCACCTTGGCGGCCCACAGGCCGAAGCCGTAGACCACGCCCCAGGGCTGGCCGGCAATCAGCAGGTTGGCTGTGGCCAGCAGGGCCAGCAGCACGGCGCCCACCACCCACTTGCGCACAAACAGCGGCTTGGGCGCAATGCCCGCCTGCAGGTTGCTGCGCTTGCAGTACAGGCTCACACCGGCTGCGACCAGTGCCAGACCGGCCAGCGTGGCGGCCAGGGCCGCATCCCAGCCCCAGACCGTGACCAGGCCCACGGGCGCGGCGCGGCCCAGGTCCAGCCACCAGCCCAGGTGCAGGCTGCCCAGAAAGCTGCCAATGGCAAACAGCGGCAGGATGGCCGTGTTCATGGGAATGCCCATGCCGGCCTTGTACAGCGTGCCGCTGCCGCAGCCGTCTGCAATCTGCATGCACAGGCCGAACACAAAAGCGCCCACCAGCAGGCTGATGCTGGGCGGGCCCAGGGCGGCGGTCAGTTCCGGAAAATGGCCCAGCAGTGGCATGGCCATGGCGGCCGCCAGCGCCAGCAGCAGCAACTGGCCGAAGACCCCGGAAGGGTCCTTGTCTTCGATCAGCATGCGCCAGCCGGTGGTGAAGCCGAAGCGCTTGCCGGCCAGCACGGCGCCCAGGCCGATGCCCACGGCAAACAGTGCGGCCTGGCGCAGGGACACGGTCCACAGCAGCCAGCCAAGAAAGAGGGCCATCAGAACGGCCAGGGGGAGTCGTTTCATAGAGTGTGGTTCTGGGAATCGGCAGTGCAGGGGCTGAAGCCGTGCACGGCTTCAGCGGGAAGTACGGGCTCAGTTCAGCTTTTTCTGCCACCACTGCTGGGTGGCGCGCAGCAGCTGCTCGCCACGGCCGGGCATGTTCTGCATCGGGGGCATGTCGGGCGACTGCGTCCAGTCCACCATCGATCCTGCGTACAGCTTCACATTCGGCAGGCCGGCCACTTCGCTCAGGCCGAACCAGTCGGTGGCCGCCCAGTGGCCGGTGTTGCAGAACGCCACGGCGTCTTGGCCCTCAGGGTGTTGGATGTGGGCAGCCACTTGCTTGGCCTTGGCGGTCTCCACGAAGGTGGAGGAACCGGGCACGAACCACTGGTTGAAGTCCAGCTGCACGGCACCGGGCAGGGTGCCGGCCAGCTTGGCGGCGGGCGCCTGGGTCTTGCCCTGGTAGAAGGCATCGGGGCGCGAATCCACCAGCACGGCGTTGCTCAGCTTCACATGCTGCTGCACATCGTCGCGCGTGGCCAGCCAGCGCGCATCGAAAGTGGGTGCATACGTGCTGGGGGCGACCTGCACGGCCGTGGTCGACGTGGGCAGCTTGGCCGCATCCCAGGCCTGCATGCCGCCGTTGACGATGGACAGCTCGGTCAGTCCCAGCGACTTGAGCGTCCAGTAGACCCGGGCCATGGCGCCGAAGTCGGTGGCGTCCTTGCCGGTGGAAACCACCACAGCGTGGGTGTGGGGCGTCAGGCCCAGCGACTGCACCAGTGCCACCAGCTTGGCCTGGTCGGGCAGCTCGCCCGGGTTGCTGGCCGGGCCGCGCCATTTGCCGTAGGGAGCGTTCACTGCGCCCGGAATGTGGGCGGCGTCAAAGCCCTTGGGTTCGCGGATGTCGATCACGCGCACTTGCGGGTCTTTCAGCAGGGGCTGCAGCGCAGCCGGTGTCAGCAGGGGCTGGGCGGCCAGGCTCCAGCCGGTGCTGCCCAGGGAGAGGGCCAGGGCAATCAGTTTGTGGTTCATGGCATCCGCCGCAGCGCGCGCAGGCAGCTGCGGATGGGAGTGGAAAGAGGCAGATATTGTCCGACCCCTGGGCCCAGGCTTCAACGCACCCTGCGTTTGATGCAGATGCAGCCAGGGCCATTGCGCAGGATCGGGCGGGCGGCGGGAGTGGGCACTTGCGGTGCAGGTACCCCCGGCCGTGTGGCGCAACGGTGCTGCAACTTCCCCTTGCAGCATGGCCGTGACGGGGGAGGGGAGTTGCAGCGCCTCAGCGGGTCATTGCAGGGCCTGGCCCTTGAGCTCGGGGATCAGCCACACCGTGGCCACCATGTCGATCACATACAGCGCCGCCAGCAGCGCAATCGCCACCTGGAAGCCGTAGCCCATGGCCAGCGCACCCACCACCACGGGGCCGAAACCGCCCACGGCACGGCCGATGTTGAACAGCACATTCTGCGCGGTGGCGCGGGCTTCCGTGGGATAGGCCTCGCTCATCACGGCGCCGTAGCCGCCCATCATGCCGTTGACGAACAGGCCCAGCACGGCGCCGGCCCACAGCATGGCCGTGGGATCGGACAGCTGGGCGTACAGCACCACCATGACGACGGAGCCCAGCTGGAAGAGCAGAAAGCTGGGCTTGCGGCCGATGCGGTCGGCCAGCTGGCCGAAGACCCAGATGCCGACCATCATCCCGACGATGGTGACGGCCGTCCACATGGCGGACTTGGTCAGGCTGAAACCCAGCTGCTTGGACAGAAAGCTGGGCATCCAGATCATGATGCCGTAGTAGCCAAAGTTCTGGACCGAAGTGAGCACAATCACACCCAGGCTGGTCTTGGTGGTGGCCCTGTCCTTGACCAGCAGCTTGAAGGCGGCAAACCGCTGGCCCTTGGCGGGAGCGGGCTTGCGCACAAAGGCCTCGGGCTCGTGCAGCTTGTTGCGGATCACCCAGGCCACGATGGCCGGAATCACCCCCACCAGGAACATGCCGCGCCAGCCGATTACCGGCAGCAGCAGCGGGGTCAGCAAGGCCGCGGCCAGCACGCCCACCTGCCAGCCCAGGGCCACATAGGACGAGACGCGCGCACGGTGGCGTGCCGGCCAGGCTTCGGCGGCCAGCGCCATGCCGATGCCGAATTCGCCGCCCAGGCCGATGCCGGCGATGGTGCGGTAAATCAGCAGGTCCCAGTAGCCCTGCGCCAGGGCGCACAGGCCGGTGAACACGGCGAACAGCATGATGGTCCAGGTCAGCACGCGGATGCGGCCGTAGCGGTCGGACAGCGCGCCAAAGAAGATGCCGCCGGCCACGGCGCCGATCAGCGTCCAGGTGACCAGCGAGCCGGCCTGGCCGGGTGTCAGCTGCAGATCGGCCGAGATGGCGCTGAGCATGAAGCCCAGGATCAGCAGATCGAAGCCGTCCATGGCATAGCCAACGGCGGAGCCGGCCAGGGCCTTCCAGCTGTAGCCGTTGATTTCGGTGGGCTGGCCGGTGCCAGCAGGGGAGACTGCGTTCATGGGGTGTCGTTGTCCTTGTGTTGTGGCATGAATGCGTTTTCACCGCCCGCCGCAGCCGCCCGCGCACGGCAAAGCCGCGGCAGGCGCCAATGGACAGGTAGGGAAAGGGCGTGGTGCAGGGGGCGGCGCATGCGCGGCCCTCACAAAAAGCAGCTGCTCCCGGACACGGCCGGGCAGGTTCACAGGGGCGGGTTGGTGGGGAACAGGCCACGCAGCGGTGGCAGCCTGCGCGCTGCGGCGCAGACAGTGCACGGGCAGGGACCGCCCTGGTCCTGTGCCGGCAGGCCATGGCCGACTTGCGTGCACAGAGGGCACGGACCAAGCGATGGTTGCGGGCGCGATTCTGGCAGGCCGGGCGCAGCCCTGCAGGCGGCGCAGGCGGCACCGCTACGCCGCAGGAGGACATGCCGCAGCGGGGCTGCGCGCGGCGCCATTCCGTGGCAGTGCACATGCGCACGGCCGTGCCGCGGTGGTGGGCGGCCCTGTGGGCGGCAATGAAAACAGCCCTTGTCCGGTGGGCAAGGGCTGTGGCTTTGGGAGCGGCAGGGCGCGCTAGGCTAGGGTGGTACGGGGCGGGTGCCCCGCGATCGCATCAGGCCTCGGTGGACGGCTGGGCAGACGACGGTGCCACGGGCGTGGTGGGCGCAGCCTGTGCGGTCTCGGCGTCAGCGCTGTGCTCGGCCGCAGGGGCAGCGGCCGGTGCGGGCGCGGGCTCCTGCACGGGGGCCGTGTAGGGCTGCACCGGCCAGCCGGCGGTATGGCGCAGCGTGAGCGTGCGCAGCGCGTCGATCCAGTGCGGCGTGTCGTTCAGGCAGGGAATGAAGTGGAACTGCTTGCCGCCGGCCTGCAGATAGGCATGGCGTGCTTCCTGGCCGATTTCTTCCAGCGTCTCGAGGCAGTCGCTGGTGAAGCCGGGGCAGATCACGTCCACGCCCTGGATGCCGGCCTGGGCCAGCGCCACCAGCGATGGCTCGGTATAGGGCTCCAGCCACTTGGCCTTGCCGAAGCGGGACTGGAAGGTCACGGTGAAACGTTCCTGCGGCAGCCCCAGACACTCGGCCAGCAGGCGGGCGGTTTCCAGGCATTCGGACTGGTAGGGGTCACCCAGGTCGCGGGTGCGTTCGGGCACGCCGTGAAAGCTCATCACCAGGTGGCGGCCCATGCCATGGGCCTGCCAGTGCTGCACCACGCGCTGGGCCAGGGCCTGGATATAGCCTGGGTCGTTGTGGTAGCGGTGCACAAAGCGCAGCTCGGGAATGTGGCGCTGGGTCTTGGCCCAGTCGTACACCGCGTCACAGACGCTGGCCGTCGTGGTGCCGGAGTACTGCGGGTACAGCGGCAGAATCAGGATGCGCGTGGCGCCCTGGGCCTTGAGGGCATCGAGCTGCTTGGCAATGGACGGCTTGCCATAGCGCATGGCAAAGCCCACCAGCACGTCGTAGCCGGCGCCCTGCATCCACTCCTGCAGGATCTCGGCCTGGCGGCGCGTCCAGTGCAGCAGGGGCGAACCCAGCTCCGTATCCCAGACGGTGGCGTACTTGGCGGCCGACTCCTTGGGGCGCTTGCGCAGGATGATCCCGTGCAGGATCAGCTTCCAGATCGGCTTGGGAATTTCCACCACGCGGTCATCGGACAGAAATTCAGCCAGATAGCGTTGCACCGCCGAGGGGGTCGGGGCGTCGGGGGTGCCGAGGTTGCACAGCAGCACGGCCAGACGTTCGGGCTGTCCTGCGGGCAAGGTGGGTTCAGGTGCAAAGCGTGAGGGCATGGCCCCGATTGTGGCAAATCCTGAGGGCCTGTCGGACAAGCTTGTCCATGCAGCCGGGCAGGAGGCCGGGTCTTGTGACATATGCTGACACATCAGCACGCCTGGAAGCCTCCTGGAACCCTTCTGAATGCCGCTCCGGCGCCCCGCAGGGGCGGCCGTTGGCACCCGCACACCGGCCGCATGGCTGCAGTATGCTCCGCGGCTATGCTGGACTCTCGACACATTCGCGCCGTCACCCTGGATCTGGACGACACCCTGTGGCCCGTGTGGCCGGCCATTGCCCGCGCCGAAGCCGTGCTGCTGGAATGGTTGGCCACGCATGCGCCGCGCACGGCCGCCATGCTCGGCACCACCGAGGCGGTGCGTGCCATCCGCCTGCAGGTGGAGCGCGAACGCCCCGATCTGCGCCACGACCTCAGCGGTCTGCGCCGCGAATCCATCCGCCAGGCGCTGGGCCATGCCGGCGAAGACACTGCGCTGGCGGAGCCCGCCTTCGATCTGTTCTTTGCCCATCGCCAGAAGGTGGATCTGTACGACGACGCGCTGCCGGCACTGGAATTCCTGTCCGCACGCTGGCCGGTGATCGCCCTGTCCAACGGCAACGCCAATGTGCACACCATCGGCCTGGGCCGGTACTTCCAGGCCAGCCTGAATGTGGGCAGCACCGGCTTTGCCAAGCCGGACGTGCGCATGTTCCATGCGGCGGCGCAGGCGGCGGGCGTGGCGCCCGAGCAGGTGCTGCACGTGGGCGACGACGCCCACCTGGACGCTGTGGGCGCCCTGGGTGCGGGTATGCACGCGGTCTGGCTCAATCGCAAGGGCGTAGACTGGCCTGCACAGGGGCCGGCCCCCCACGCCACGGTGGACAGCCTGCACAGCTTGTGCCGCTTGCTGGAGCAGGGCAGCTAACACCCGTTCCCCGCCGTGCGTGGGCCCGGGCGGCCTCTGTGGTGTGCCACTCCACAGGAACAATGCCTATGCCCGGTATCCTGACACCCACAGCCACCGTGGACCTGCCCACGGTGCGCTCCATCAGCATGCTCACCCCGCTGGAATGGCTGGCGCTGGGCTGGAAAGACATCTGTCGCGCGCCCTGGCTTAGCCTGGCACATGGCGTTTTCTTGACTTTGGTCGGGTTGGCCATTTTGGCGCTGGGGCACAATCGCTTCTGGTTGATGGCCGGGGCGCTGTCCGGTTTCCTGATCGTGGGGCCGGTGGTCGCCACCAGCCTGTATGCCATCAGCCGCGCGCTGGAGCGTGGGGAAGCCGTGTCCTGGCAGACGGTGCGCAGCACCTGGTCGCGCTGGCAAAGCGGGCGGGGCAGCCAGGCCGGAGGCTACTGGTGCCTGGTGCGCTTTGGCCTGCTGCTGGCGCTGGCGGCTACGGGCTGGGTGGTGGTGTCGGCTTCGCTGATCACGGTGCTCTCGCCGGTGCGCATTGCCACGCCGATGGACTTTCTGCAGCAGGTAGTGCTGGCGCCCGACGGCCGCTTGTTCACCCTGTGGCTGGGCCTGGGCAGCGTGCTGGCAGCGCCGATCTTTGCGTCCAGCGTGGTGGCCATGCCGCTGCTGCTGGACCGGCGCATCGGCGTGTTCCAGGCGGTGCTGACCAGCTGGCTGGTGGTGGTGGAAAACCCGGTCGCCATGGCGTGGTGGGCGGGTCTGATTTTGTTGTTTACCCTGTTGGGGCTGGGATCGCTGCTGATCGGACTGGTGCTGGTCATGCCGATGCTGGGACATGCCAGCTGGCATGCCTACCGCGCTCTGGTGGACGCCTCCGCGTTTGAAGCACGCGGGCCGTCAGCCGCCGAGGAGGAGGGCCGCAGCAGGGGTTTGTAGAAGAAGAACGTTGTGATCTTTGGCTATACGGAAGAGCAGCTGGCGCATTTTTTCCTCACCTACGGGGTGGGCGCCTTCATCGCCTTCATGGTGTTCATCATCTGGAAACTGGCGCGCGACTCCAAGGCGGGCAAGTTCGGCACGTTCGTGATCTTTCTGGGCCTGGGCGTGGGCTTTGTCGGCTACCTGGCCAAGATCGTCATCCAGTGGTGGATGGAACGCTGACGCTGAAACGGCCGCCTCCGCCGCTGGCCGTGCTCCCCGGCAATGGCCTGCCCGGCATCGGGCACCTCTGATTCCCCGGTTTCCTTGCATGGCGCCCTCACCCCCTGCTTCTCCCGGGGTGGGAGTGCGCCAGCACTGTCTCCGTCTCAGTCCGGCTTGACCTGGGCGCGCAGCAGCACCTGTTTCCAGCGGGCCTGCTCGGTGGCGATGAAGCGGGCAAACTCGGCGGGGGAGCTGCCAATCGGATCGGCGGCATCGCCCTGCAGGCGCTTGAGCGCATCGGGTGCCTGCACGGCCTTTTTGCATTCGGCGGCCAGGCGCTCCACATGGCCGGCCTGCAGGTTGGCCGGTGCCAGCATGCCGTACCACTGCGTCATCTCGAAACCGGGAAAGCCTTGCTCGGCCACGGTGGGTACATCGGGCAGCTGGGCCAGGCGCTTGGTCGAACCGGTGGCAATGCAACGCACCTTGCCGCTCTTGATGAAGGGCAGCAGGGCCGACGCGCCCACCGACGCCGCATCCAGCCGGCCGGACAGCAGGTCGGTCATCATCGGGCCGGTGCCCTTGTAGGGTACATGCAGCATGAACAGATTGGCGGTCATCTTCAGGTACTCGAACGCCAGATGGCCGGCGCTGCCGTTGCCGGCCGAGCCATAGCTGAACTTGCCCGGGTTGGCGCGCACATAGGCCACGAACTCCTTCAGGTTTTTGGCCGGCACATCCGGATGCACCACGTACAGGCTGGGCACCTTCGCCAGCAGGCTGACGGGCTGGAAGTCCTTGTTCGGGTCGTAGGGCAGCTTGGGAAAGATGTAGGGGTTCACCGCCAGCGTGCCAATGTGGCCCAGGACCACGGTGTGCTGGTCATCGGCGCGCGCCACTTCCTGCATGGCAATGTTGCCGGCGGCCCCGGGCTTGTTTTCCACATACACGCTCTGGCCCAGGCTCTTGCTCAGCTCGGCGGCGGTGGAGCGGGCCACGATTTCCGAGCTGCCGCCCGGCGCAAACGGCACCACGAAGCGGATGGACTTGGTCGGCCAGTTGGCCTGGGCATGCAGGTCGGGCAAGGTGGCGGCCAGACCCAGGGCGCTGCCGCTTTGCAGCAGTTGGCGGCGGGTGAGGGACGGGATGGTGGGCAAGGTGGGCAGCAAGGCCATGGGGGCAGTCTCCAGCAAAGCGCCGCATCCGGGCGCACAGCAGCGATCTTGGCGCGGAAAGCTGTCAATCCGCTGTGCCGGCAGATCGGGAGATACCCGGTGCTGCAGTGCAACGCAGGCTGAACTCCCCCGCCCGCTCGCAAGCTCAGAAAGCCTGGGCCACTTCCAGTCCGCTGCGCACAGCACCTTCCAGCGTCGCAGGGTAGGGGCCTTCCACATAATCGCCGCAGGCCCACAGGAGCGGCGCTACATGGGCCGCAGGGCGCTGCACATCGGGTGTGCAGGCAAACGTGGCGCGCTTTTCCACCACGGTACGCAGTGCTTCCAGGCCCGGCAGACCCAGTTGTTGGCGCGCCTGCGCCAGGGTCTGGGCCTGCAGCGTGACGCGGTCCACCGGCAGCGCGTCGCTGGCGCTGATGACCAGGGCCATCAGTCCCGCCGGCCCGCCCAATTGCCCCCGGTCGAAGGCGAACTGGGCCGGGGCCCCGGGCCCGCTGCGCAGCGCCACCATGGGCGCCGGCAGGCCGCTGCCGGCGGGGCATTGGGCATAGACCGTGGCAATGGCAGTGTGCGGCAGGGCGTCGGCCAGGCCCGCCCAGTGCTCGCAGGCGCTGCGGGTGTCGTGCAAGGCGGATGCAGCGGTCAGCGCCAGGCGGGCGGCTTCGGCGCTGGTGGTGGCCAGCAGCACGCCGTCAAACGCCTCGCCGTCCACCTGCCAGCCGCTTTGGGCATCGCGCCCCCGGGGCTGCAGGCTGTGCACGCGCTGGCCCAGGTGCAAGGTGGCGCCCTGCGCTATCAGCCACCGGGCGGCGGTGGTGGGGAACAGCGTGCCCAGGTCGGTGCGCGCCAGCAGCAGGTTCGATCCGCCCCGGCCGGCAAACAGGCTGTCGTGCAGCACGCGCAGAAACACCACACCGCTGGCCTGCGCCGCCGGCAGGTTCAGCGCCGAAATGCACAGCGGATCGATGAAGTCCTGCAGCAGCCGCTGGGGCAGGCCCTGGCACAGGTCGGCCACGGTGGCATGGGCGTTGCAGCGGAAATGGCTGCGCTTCCAGTGCGCAGCGCGTGCCAGCAGGGCGTATTTGTCGCGCCATGACCAGCCCCGGGCGCGGGCAATGCCCAGGGCCGCGTCCCAGGGCGGGGGCAGATCGGGCAGTTGCAGGCCGTGGCCATGGGCATCGCGCAGGTCCAGCGGCAGGCGCAGCAGGGACTGCTCCACATCGACCCCCACGGTGCGCATCAGCGCCAGGCTGTCGGTGTAGGCCCCAATCAGGATGTGCTGGCCGTTGTCCACGGTCAGCGGCAGGCCTTGCAGGTCCTGCACCACCAGGGCGCGGGCCCGGCCGCCCCAGTGGCGGGCGGTCTCCCACAGGCTCACCTGGTGGCCGCGCTGCACCAGGGATACGGCGGCGGCCATGCCGGCCCAGCCACCGCCGACCACGGCGATACGCCGGGGCGCCGTGTGCAGGGAATGGGGGGCGGGCGCAGCGGCCACGGGTGCGGCCACCGGCTTACATGCGGCCCAGGGCCTGCATCTTCCAGGCCAGCCACAGCTTGCGCAGCGGCGTCAGCGCAATGCGCTGGTGCAGCACCTGGAAGTTGTCCGCCTCGATCTCGCGCAGCAGCGTGCGGTAGATACTGGCCATCATCAGGCCGGGCTTCTGCGCACGGCGGTCGGCATCGGGCAGCAGCGCAAAGGCTTCGTCGTACAGCTGGTGGGCGCGGGCCGCCTGAAAGCGCATCAGTGCGGTGAAGCGGTCGGAATACTCGCGCTTGGTGATCTCGTGCGCCTTCACATCGAACTGCTGCAGCTCGCTGATGGGCAGGTAGATGCGGCCGCGCAGCGCGTCCTCGCCCACATCACGGATGATGTTGGTCAGCTGGAAGGCCAGGCCCAGCTTGTGCGCGTACTGGGTGGTGGCGTCGCTGGTCTGGCCGAAGATGCGTGCCGCCACCTCGCCCACGATGCCGGCCACCAGGTGGCAGTAGCGCTGCAGGCCGGGGTAGTCCAGGTAGCGGGTCTGCTCGAGGTCCATCTCGCAGCCTTCGATCACGGCCAGCAGGTGGCGCGGCTCGATGCCGAACTCCTGGACATGCGGCATCAGTGCCTGCATGCTGGGGTGGCTGGGCTGGCCGGCAAAGGCCTGGGCCACTTCCTTGCGCCACCAGGCGAGCTTGGTCGCAGCGACACCGGCATCGTGCACCTCGTCCACCACATCGTCCACCTCGCGGCAAAAGCCATAGAACGCCGTGATGGCGGCGCGGCGCGGCGCCGGCAGAAACATGAAGGCGTAGTAGAAGCTGCTTCCCGAGGAAGCGGCTTTTTGCTGGACGTACTGTTCCGGTGTCATAGGGGCGGCATTGTCCCATGCCCGGATGGCATTGCCGTTGGGCGGCCAAAGCTTTCGTCGCTTGATGTGCATCAAGCGGGCTGCAGATGCTGTGTGCAGGCCCTAGGGAAAGCGCGGAAGACCTCCTAGGATGTCCTGATAGCAACAAGTTGATACAGGGAACGATCCGCATGTGGAGCTTCAATGCATTGAAGTTGACCCAACGCTACACCTTGGTGTTTGTGGCTTATTGGGTTTCATTGATTGCCGTGATTGGCATGAGTTGGTTTGGATTGCTGTCCGCGCGCGACAGCCTGCGCAATCTGCACGACCAGTCGCTGCAGCGCATCTTGCTGGCCGATGCCATGACCGAAAGCGCGCTGCAAAGCCGTGCGCAGCTGCTGCTGGCCTACCAGCATGCCCCCGACAGCCCGCTGGCCGCCCTGCACGACCACCCGGTGAGTGCCCACCTGGACACGGTGCGCGAAAGCCTGGAGCGCGGCGCCACGGTGCAAAAGGAGTTGCGTGCGCTGACCGATGACCCCCAGGACCTGGCCATGCTGGACGAGGTGGTGAAGGTTGACCAGGCCTGGTCCGCCCAACTGACCGACTACGTGCGCGGCATGGGTGCCGGGGATTTCTCGCCCGATCTGATGGCCCGCTTCCTGGCCACCGGCCGTGAGCAGGGCGAAATGCTGGTGGGCCTGGTGGGGGCCTTCAAGGGCCTGCAGGTGAGCAAGGCCGATATCGCCTACCAGGAAGCCGAGCAGCACTACCACGTAGGCATTCTGGTGTTCATCGCCGCCATCGTGCTGGGGGGCGTGCCGGCCACGCTGCTGTCGATATCGCTGCTGCGCCGCATGCGCCAGGGCTTCCAGCAGGCCCAGGCTTCGGCACAGTCCATTGCCAAGGGGGATCTGTCGCAGCAGGTGCGTGCCAGCGGCAAGGATGAAATCTCCGACCTGCTGGGCCACATGGAAGACATGCGCGCCCACCTGCACCAGATCATTGCCCAGGTGCGTAGCGGGGCCGACGCCATTGCCGGCGCATCCACCCAGGTGGCGGCCGGCACCCAGGACCTGTCCAGCCGCACCGAGCAGCAGGCCGCCTCGCTGGAGCAGACGGCGGCGGCCACCGAACAGCTGTCCAGCACCGTGCAGCACAACGCCGACAGCGCCGTGCGTGCCAGCGAACTGGCCTCCACCGCCACCGATGTGGCCCAGCGCGGCGGAGCCATGGTGGGCCAGGTGGTGCAGACCATGGAAGACATCAACACCTCCTCGCGCAAGATCGAGGACATCATTGCCGTGATCGACGGCATTGCCTTCCAGACCAACATCCTGGCGCTGAACGCCGCGGTGGAAGCCGCCCGTGCGGGCGAGCAGGGCCGGGGCTTTGCGGTGGTGGCCGGCGAAGTGCGGTCGCTGGCCGGGCGCAGCGCCGAAGCGGCCAAGGAAGTGAAGGCGCTGATCACCGCCTCGGTGGACCGGGTGCGTGTGGGCAGCGAGCAGGTGCACCGCACCGGCGCCACCATGCAGGACATCGTCAGCGGCATCCAGCGTGTGGCCGACATCGTGGGCGAGATTGCCGAAGCCAGCCGCGAACAGTCGCGCGGGCTGGAACAGATCAACCTGGCCGTGGCCAATCTGGACGATGTGACGCAGCAGAACGCGGCGCTGGTCGAGGAGACATCGGCCGCTTCCTCTTCGCTCCAGGAGCAGGCGCGCCAGCTGGCCGGCATGGCCGCCAAGTTCGTGCTGCAAGGCGGCGCGGTGGGCTATGCTCGCCCGGCAGTAGATGCCGGCCCGCGCGGCCCGGCCAGTCTGGGCGGTGGTGGTGGCGGTCAGTCGGTGGCAGCCCCGCGCAGCCAGCCCCAGCCCCAGCCCCAGCCGCGGGCGGCGGCGCCGTCTTCCGCCAAGGCGCCGGCGGCCCTGGTGTAAGGGCTGCGGCAAGCTCCCTCCAGCCCCGCCCTGTGCGGGGCTTTTTTTGCGGCTTTCGGCGCTCAGGCAGCGCCGGTCATACAAAAAAAGAAGCCCCAGCGCCCCGCAAAGCCTCCAGGGCAGGGACAATCCGCGCTTTCTTTGCAGGGGCCGCAGTCGACGGCCAACACTATGGCAAATATGGCACGCAACAAAAACGAATGGGCCAACAAGGTGCTGATGCTGGTGCGCTCCGGCAACACCGACGCTGCGGTGGCGCAGATCAAGGTGGCGCCCACGGTGGGCGATGTCACGCGGCTGCAGGCCCTGCTGGAGCAGTTGCCGTCCACGCCGGCCTTGCGCCAGCTGCAGCAGTTTGTGGAAGAAGAGCGCGCCATGCTGGCCGCGCCGCGCCTGCACCGCGCACCCTGAACGGACGGGCCTGGCCCGGCCCGGCCCGGCCCGGCTTCAGTCCCGCTTCAGCACTCGACCACGTTGACGGCCAGGCCGCCGCGTGACGTTTCCTTGTACTTGGTCTTCATGTCGGCGCCGGTCTGCACCATGGTGCGAATCACCTGGTCCAGCGACACAAAGTGCGTGCCATTGCCCAGCAGCGCAATGCGTGCGGCGTTGATGGCTTTCACGGCGCCCATGGCATTGCGCTCGATGCAGGGAATCTGCACCTGGCCGCCCACCGGGTCGCAGGTCATGCCCAGGTTGTGCTCCATGCCGATCTCGGCCGCGTTCTCCACCTGGGCCGGCGTGCCGCCCAGCACCGTGGCCAGGCCGGCCGCGGCCATGGAGCAGGCCACACCCACTTCCCCCTGGCAGCCCACTTCGGCGCCCGATAGCGAGGCGTTGAGCTTGTAGATGGCGCCAATGGCACCGGCCGCCAGCAGAAAGCGGCGCACCCCGGCGGCATCGGCCCCGGGGATGAAGCGCTGGTAGTAGCGCAGCACGGCCGGTATCACGCCTGCCGCCCCGTTGGTGGGGGCGGTCACCACGCGGCCGCCGGCCGCGTTCTCTTCGTTGACGGCCATGGCATACAGATTCACCCAGTCCATGGCAGCCAGCGGATCCGGCGGTCGCTCGCCGGCCTGGGTCTTGAGGTGGGCCATCAGCGCCCCGGCGCGCCGGGGCAGGCGCAGCGGGCCGGGCAGCAGGCCGCTGGTGGCACAGCCGCGCACGATGGCACCGTCCATCACCTGCCAGATGCGGTCCAGCCCCTCGGTCACGGCAGATGGTTCGCGCTGGGCGCATTCATTGGCCCAGGCCAGCGCATCGATGGACAGGCCGTGCGCCTGGCAGATGCTGAGCAGCTGGCTGGCAGTGCGGTAGGTGAAGGGTACGGCGGCGTCGGGCTGTGCCAGCGGCGGGCCGGGCGGGGTGCCCACGCGCAGGCCGGCTTCATCTTCCACAAAGCCGCCGCCCACCGAGTAGTAGGTGGCTTCATGCAGCAAGCCGCCGGCCGCATCGTGCGCGGCCAGGCGCATGGCATTCGGGTGGCGCGGCAGGCTTTTGCGGCGCAGCAGCATCTGGCGCTGGGTGGTGAAGCGCGTGGGGTGCGATCCCAGCAGCGGCAGCTGGCCGCTGGCGTGGACCTGGTGCAGCAGCTGCTGGGCGGCTTCGGGGGGCACATTGTCGGGGCTGTGGCCGGCCAGACCCAGCAGCACGGCGGTGTCGGTGGCGTGGCCGATGCCGGTGGCCGCCAGCGAACCGAACAGCTCCACCGTCACGCTGGCGGTCTGCTGCAACTGGCCGCGGGCGGGCAGCGCCTGGACAAAGTGCTGGGCCGCCACCATGGGCCCCACGGTGTGGGAACTGGACGGGCCGATGCCGATCTTGAACAGGTCGAACACGCTGACATGCATAACGAAAAAAACTCCTTGTCCCGGCATGGTACGCATGGCCGGGTGCGGGCGTGGGCAGGGCCGCGCCAGGGGGAGGGATGTGCGGGGGCTTTGGGCCCGGTGCGGGTGCGCAGCCGGGCTTACATCGCCAGCGCCCGCCACAGCATGCGCGGCAGGTCGGCCTTGCCCACGGTGGGGCGCTGCAGCAGGCTGTCGCCCTGCAGGGCGTCCACCTTGTCCAGGATGCGCAGCCCGCCTTGCACCACCAGGCGCAGCTCCCAGCCGATGCGCCCCGGCAGGCGGTGGACCAGCGGCGCACCGGACACCATCAGCTGGCGGGCCCAGGCAGCGCAGTCCATGACCAGCGCACGGCTGGCGGCCGTGGTGTGCGGCTGCAGCAATTCAGTGCGGGCCACGCCCCAGCGCGCCAGGTCGGCGTCGGTGAGGTAGTGGCGCCCGCGTGGCAGGTCCACGCTCAGGTCTTGCCAGAAGTTGATCAGCTGCAGCGCGCTGCAGATGGCATCGCTTTGCTGCAGGCTGCGCGCATCGTCCACGCCATACAGGTGCAGCAGCAGCCGGCCCACGGGGTTGGCCGAACGGCGGCAGTAGTCCAGCAACTGGTCGCGGTCGGCATAGGTGGCGGCGCGGGCCGTCACGTCCACATCCTGCACAAAGGCGCTGAGCAGATCGTCCATCAGCGCCACGGGCAGGCCATGCTGCGCGGTGGCATGGCGCAGCGGGCCAAACACCGCCGCCCAGCGCGGGTCGGGTGTGCCGCCGGCGGCCATGGCGTGCAGTTCCTGGCGGTAGGCGGCCAGATCGGCCAGGCGCTGGGCCGGGCTGGCGTCGCCCTCATCGGCCAGGTCGTCGGCGGTGCGTGCAAAGCCATACAGCGCGGCGATCGGCGGGCGCAGCGCAGGCGGGCACAGGATGGAGGCGACCGGAAAATTCTCGTAATGGGTGACCGGTGCGGCCGAGGTGGGAGCGGGTGGGGAGGTAGGCACTTGGTCATTGTCGCCTGCCACCAGTTAATATGCCGGGTAATTAATAACCGGTTAGTCAGTAATTTTTCGGGTGGGAAATCCCATGAAGTCTTCTGCTGTGGTGCGCATGCCTGTGTCTGGTGTGCTTGTGGGTGTGGTGGCGGCGCTGTCGCTGGTGGGCTGTTCGCCCAAGCCGGCGGCCGAGGAGCCGGTCCGTGCGGTCAAGCTGGTCACCGTGGGCAGTTCGCAGGCCACGGCGGTGCTGGAATATTCCGGTGAGGTACGCGCCCGCATCGAATCGCGCCTGGGCTTCCGTGTCGCCGGCAAGCTGGTGCAGCGCCAGGTGGATGTGGGCCAGCATGTGCAGCCCGGTCAGGTGCTGGCCCAGCTGGACGGCAACGACTACGCCCTGGCCGCGCAGGCCGCCCAGGCCCAGGTGGCGGCTGCCACCACGCAGCGCGATCTGGCGGCGGCCGACTTTGCCCGCTACCAGGCGCTGAAGGACAAGAACTTCATCAGCGGCGCCGAGCTGGACCGCCGCTCCGCCACGCTGAAATCCGCCCAGGCCCAGCTGGACCAGGCCAAGGCCAACGCCAGCTCCCAATCCAACCAGAGCGGCTACACCCGCCTGCTGGCCGATGTGGCCGGCATCGTCACGGCCGTGGACGCCGAGCCCGGCCAGGTGGTGTCCGCCGGCGCCCCGGTGGTGCGTATCGCCCAGGACGGCGAGCGCGATGTGGTGTTTGCCGTGCCCGAGGACAAGCGCAGCCTGGTGCGCATCGGCCAGGCCGTGCAGGTGCGCCCCTGGGCGGATGGTGAAGCCCTGCTGCAAGGCAAGGTGCGCGAGGTGGCGGCCAGTGCCGACCCGGTGACGCGCACCTACACCGTGAAGGTGGCGCTGGCCGGGGGCAATGTGCCGCCGCTGGGCGCCACCGTGCATGTGCTGCCCGAAGGCATGGGCCCCGCCGGGCTGGACGTGATCAAGCTGCCCACGGCCGCGGTGCGCGAGCTGGGCGGGCAGTCGGCGGTGTGGGTCTACGACCCGCAGACCAAGGCGGTGACCAGCCGCAAGGTGACCGTGGCCACGGCCGACGGCAACGACGCCGTGATTGCCGAGGGCCTGACACCCGGCATGCAGGTGGTGGCGGCCGGCGTGCATGTGCTGAGCGAAGGCCAGCAGGTGACGGTCTACCAGGACAAATACGCGCCCAAGCCGGCGGCAGAGCAGCCGACCGCACCCTCCACAGCGGCCATACCCGCCAAGGCGGACGGCAAGCCGGCCGCAGCAGCGCAATAAGGGCGGGGACCGACCATGGCACGCCAAGAACCGAAAGCCGGCTTCAACCTCTCGCGCTGGGCGCTGGAGCACATTCCGCTCACGCGCTATCTGCTGATCGTCATCCTGCTGCTGGGGGGAATCGCCTACTTCCAGCTGGGGCAGGACGAGGACCCCCCGTTCACCTTCCGCGCCATGGTGATCCGCACCTACTGGCCCGGCGCCACGGCCCAGCAGGTGGCCGAGCAGGTCACCGACAAGATCGAGCGCACGCTGCAGGAAGTGCCGTACGCCGACAAGATCCGCAGCTATTCCAAGCCCGGGGAGTCGCAGGTCATCTTCCAGGTCAAGGACAACTCCCGCCCCGCCGACGTGCCCCAGCTCTGGTACACGGTGCGCAAGAAGATCGGCGACATGAAATACACCTTGCCGCAGGGCGTGCAAGGGCCGTTCTTCAATGACGAGTTCGGCGATGTGTATGGCGTGATCTACGCGCTGCAGGGCGATGGCTTCAGCTATGCCGAGCTCAAGACCGTGGCCGACGACGTGCGCCAGCAGCTGCTGCGCGTGGGGGATGTGGCCAAGGTGGAGCTGTTTGGCGCGCAGGACGAAAAGCTGTTTGTGCAGTTGTCGCAGCAGCGCCTGGCCCAGCTGGGGCTGGACATGAACCAGGTGCTCAGCCAGCTCAGCCAGCAGAACGCGGTGGAAGGCACGGGCGTGCTGCAGACGCCCAGCGAGCAGATCCAGGTGCGCGTGGGCGGCCAGTTCACGGCGCTGGAGGATTTGCGCGCCATGCCCATCCGCGGGGCCTCCGGCGCGCAGCTGCGCCTGGGCGACATCGCCGAAATCACGCGCGGCTATGTGGATCCGCCCAGCACCAAGGTGCGTTTCCAGGGGCAGGAGACCATCGCGCTGGGCATTTCCATGGCCAAGGGCGGGGACATCATCCGCCTGGGCAAGAACCTGCACGCGGCGGTCGAACGCCTGGGCACCGCGCTGCCGGCAGGCATGCAGCTGGTGAATGTGCAGGACCAGCCCAAGGCCGTGGCCGATTCGGTCAACGAATTCATCAAGGTGCTGATCGAGGCCGTGGTGGTGGTGCTGGCCGTGAGCTTTGTCAGCCTGGGCCTGCACAAGCGCGCCCAGGCCACCGTGTGGTGGAAGCGCTGGTACATCGACCCGCGCCCCGGCCTGGTGGTGGGGGTGACGATTCCGCTGGTGCTGGCCGCTACCTTCCTGGTCATGTGGTACTGGGGCGTGGGGCTGCACAAGATCTCGCTGGGCTCACTGATCATCGCCCTGGGGCTGCTGGTGGACGACGCCATCATTGCGGTGGAGATGATGGTGCGCAAGATGGAAGAGGGCTACGACAAGCTGCGCTCGGCCACCTTCGCCTATGAAATCACCGCCAAGCCCATGCTGACCGGTACCTTGATCACGGCGGCCGGCTTTCTGCCCATCGGCATGGCCAAGTCCATGACGGGGGAATACACCTTCGCCATCTTTGCCGTGACGGTGGTGGCGCTGGTGCTCAGCTGGTTCGCATCGGTCTACTTCGTGCCCTATCTGGGCACGCTGTTCCTGAAGGAGCCCAAGCACGAAGACCACCCTGGCATCACCGCCGACCCGCACGAGGTGTTTGACAGCCCGTTCTACAACCGTTTCCGCAAGACCGTGTACTGGTGCGTGGAACACCGCTGGCTGACCATCGGCGCCACGGCCCTGGTGTTTGCGTTGGGCATCGTCGGCATGACCAGGGTGCAGCAGCAGTTCTTCCCGGACTCCAATCGCCCGGAAATCCTGGTGGACGCTTGGTTCCCCGAAGGCACGGCCTATGCCGCCAACGAGGCCGTGGTCAAGCGCATGGAGCAGCGCTTCATGCAGCTGCAGGGGGTGGAGAGCGTCACCGTCTGGGTGGGCTCGGGCGTGCCGCGCTTTTACCTGCCGCTGGACCAGGTGTTCCCGCAGACCAACGTCTCGCAGTTCATCGTGCTGGCCAAGGACCTGAAGCTGCGCGACCGGCTGATGCAGGAATTCCCGGCGCTGCTGGCCCAGGAATTCCCCGAGGCGCGCGGTCGCGTCAAGCTGCTGCCCAGCGGGCCACCGGTGCCGTATCCGGTGCAGTTCCGCGTGATCGGCACCGACCCGGTCCAGTTGCGCCACTACGCCGATGCGGTCAAGGACGTCATGCACGCCAACGCCGACATGCGGGGCGTGAACGACAACTGGAACGAATCCGTGAAGGTGATGCGCCTGGAAGTGGACCAGGACAAGGCGCGCGCACTGGGCGTGAGCAGCCAGTCGATTGCCCAGGCCGCCAAGATCTGGTTCAGCGGCTCCACCATCGGGCAGTACCGCGAAGGCGATAAGCTGATCGACATCCTGCTGCGCGTGCCGGAGCACGAGCGCGATGCGATTTCCGATGTGGCCAACGCCTACCTCCCCACGGCCAGCGGCAAATCCATTCCGCTGACCCAGATCGCCAAGCCCGCCATGGCCTGGGAGCCGGGCGTGCTGTGGCGTGAAGGGCGCAACTACGCCATCACCGTGCAGGGCGATGTGCGCGAAGGCCTGCAGGGCGCCACCGTAACCAACGCCTTGCTGCCCGAGCTGCGCAAGCTGGAAGCGCAGTGGCACGCCCAGGGCGCGCTGGACTACCGCATCGAAGTAGCGGGCGCGGTGGAGGAAAGCTCCAAGGGCTCGTCCTCGATCGCGGCCGGCGTGCCGGTGATGCTGTTCCTCACCTTCACGCTGCTGATGCTGCAGCTGCACAGTTTCAGCCGCGCCATGCTGGTCTTCCTGACCGGTCCGCTGGGCATTGCCGGCGTGGCCGCCGCGCTGCTGCTGCTGAACCGGCCTTTCGGTTTTGTGGCCCTGCTGGGCGTGATTGCGCTGATGGGCATGATCCAGCGCAACTCGGTGATCCTGATCGATCAGATCGAGCTGGACCGCGCCCGGGGCGTGCCTGCCTGGGATGCCATCGTGGAAGCGGCGGTGCGCCGTCTGCGCCCCATCGTGCTGACGGCGGCTGCCGCCGTGCTGGCCATGATTCCGCTGTCGCGCAGCGTGTTCTGGGGGCCTATGGCCGTGGCCATCATGGGCGGTCTGGTGGTCGCCACGGTACTGACCCTGCTGGCACTGCCCGCCATGTATGCGGCCTGGTTCCGCGTGCGCAAGCCCGAGGTGGAACACGGTGCATAAATTTGGCCCAGGGAAGCCCAAAAAATGCATGGTGGCTTGCGATTCCACGCTAAAATCCAGGGTTGACCCCTAACGCAAAGCCGGTAGCACCCTGCCGGCTTTGTAGTTGGAGAGACCGCGCGGGTGGCGAAATTGGTAGACGCACCAGGTTTAGGTCCTGACGGTGGCAACACCGTGCCGGTTCGAGTCCGGCTCCGCGCACCACGAACACATCGCCTGATCCAGGCGAAGCCTTGAAAGCCTGTCCCTACCTGGGGACAGGCTTTTTTCTTGCCTGAGCGCAGGGGGCGGATGCTGCCGGACGCTGCTGGATGGGGCGCGGCAGGGCCGGCAGGGCTGGCAACGCCTCCAGCCCCTCCAGCCCCTCCAGCCCCTCCAGCCCCTCCAGCCCCTCCAGCCCCTCCAGCCCCTCCAGCCCCTCCAGCCCCCCCAGCAGACCGTGGAATGGGCAGCCTGTGCCGCTGGTGTCAGGCACCCGGACCCTGCTGCCGGCGCGGCCTGGCAAACCGCGCTTTGCACTTTTTTACCGGCCCTGCAGGGCTGCCCGGGCGCTGCGCTGCAGTGGGAGCAAGCCCTGATAAGCGGGTGGTCCGGGGCGGGGACAGGGTTCGCCCGTTCCCGGCTGGATATAATGTTGGATTGAATGCGCGACCGTCAGCGCCGATTCGCTCCGGGTGAGTTGGCGTGAACACCAGCTAAGTATTTGAATTTTCTGGTGTGCCGAGTCCGGCTTTGCGCACCATTCTTCATGTGAGACTTTGCGGAATACGGTGCAGGCTGTACTGCAGCCGGCACGGTCCACATCTTTCCCCGAGATTTAGGAACAACCATGGCCGTTACTGTTGAAACCCTTGAGAAGCTCGAGCGCAAGATCACGCTGAGCGTGCCGCTCGCCGCAATCCAGTCCGAAGTCGAGACCCGTCTGAAGAAGGTTGCTCGCACCGTGAAGATGGACGGTTTTCGTCCTGGCAAGGTGCCCATGAACGTGGTGGCCCAGCGTTATGGCTACTCCGTGCAGTACGAAGTGCTGAACGACAAGGTCGGCGAAGCTTTCGCCAAGGCCGTCGATGAAGCCGGTCTGCGCGTGGCCGGCCAGCCCCGCATTTCCGAGAAGGAAGGCGCTGCCGAAGGCGAAGCCCAGTTCGACGCCATCTTCGAAGTGTTCCCCGAAGTGAAGCTGGGCGACCTGGCTGCCGCTTCCGTGGACAAGCTGACCGCCGAAGTGGACGATGTCGCCATCGACAAGACCGTGGACATCCTGCGCAAGCAACGCCGCACCTTCGCCCAGCGTCCCGCTGCCGAAGCCGCTGTGGACGGTGACCGCGTGACCGTGGACTTCGAAGGCAAGATCGACGGCGAAACCTTTGCCGGCGGCAAGGCCGAAGACTTCCAGTTCCTGGTCGGCGAAGGCCAGATGCTCAAGGAATTCGAAGACGCCGTGCGCGGCATGAAGGCGGGCGAGTCCAAGACTTTCCCCCTGGCTTTCCCTGAGGACTACCACGGCAAGGACGTGGCCGGCAAGACCGCCGACTTCCTGGTGACCGTCAAGAAGATCGAAGCTGCCAACCTGCCCGAAGTGAACGAAACCTTCGTGAAGTCCCTGGGCATTGCCGACGGTACCGTCGAAGGCCTGCGCGCCGACATCAAGAAGAACCTGGAACGCGAAGTGAAGTTCCGCGTGCTGGCCCGCAACAAGCAAGCCGCCATGGACGCTCTGGTCTCTGTGGCCGAGCTGGAACTGCCCAAGGCTTCCGTGCAGGCCGAAGTCGGCCGTCTGCTGCAAGGCGCCCGCGCCGAACTGCAACAACGCGGCATCAAGGACGCTGAAAAGGCGGAAATCCCTGAAGACGTGTTCCTGCCCCAAGCCGAGCGCCGCGTGCGCCTGGGTCTGGTGATGGCAGAGCTGGTCAAGTCCAACAAGCTGGAAGCCACGCCCGAGCAGCTGAAGGCCCACGTGGACGAGCTGGCTGCTTCCTACGAGAAGCCCGAAGACGTCGTGCGCTGGTACTTCGGCGACCGCCAACGTCTGGCCGAAGTGGAAGCCGTTGTGATCGAGAATAATGTGACCGAGTTCGTGCTGAGCAAGGCCAAGGTGAGCGACAAGGCTGTGTCGTTCGAAGAGCTGATGGGTCAGGCCTGAGCGGTCTTGACCTGACGGAGGGCGGGCCACAGGTGCAACGCCCCCATTAGGCTTTACACACCGGGGCTTGTGCTTTGCGGCACAAGCCCCATTTCATTTCTTGGCTAGGCTACATTGCTGAAATTGACAGGAGAACCTATGAGCGCATTGGATATTCAGGGTCTGGGCATGGTCCCCATGGTGATCGAGCAGTCCGGACGCGGCGAGCGGTCTTACGACATCTATTCGCGCCTGCTGAAGGAGCGCGTGATTTTCTTGGTGGGCCCGGTCAACGACCAGACGGCCAACCTGGTGGTGGCGCAGCTGCTGTTCCTGGAAAGCGAGAACCCTGACAAGGACATCTCCTTCTACATCAACTCGCCCGGCGGCTCGGTCAGCGCCGGCATGGCCATCTTCGACACGATGAACTTCATCAAGCCCGATGTGTCCACGCTGTGCACCGGCATGGCAGCCAGCATGGGTGCTTTCCTGCTGGCGGCAGGGGCTAAGGGTAAGCGTTATGCTTTGCCCAACTCCAAGGTCATGATCCACCAGCCGCTGGGCGGTATGCAGGGTCAGGCGACGGAGATCGAGATCCACGCCCGTGAGATCCTCAAGACCCGCGAACAGCTGAACAACATCCTGGCCGAGCGCACCGGCCAGCCGCTGGAAAAGATCCAGCGCGACACCGAACGCGACTATTTCCTGAGCGCTGCCGAAGCCAAGGACTATGGTCTGGTGGACCAGGTGATTGAAAAACGCGCCTGAACCGGCGAAAAACGGGTAACGGCGCTATCCCCCACGGGGAGCGCCGTTTTTCCTGTTGGTATCATCCTTTTTCCCATATTTGTAACAAGGCACTGCCCCCATGGCCGAGAAAAAAGGCACTTCCAGCGAGAAAAACCTCTACTGCACCTTCTGCGGCAAAAGCCAGCACGAGGTGAAGAAGCTGATTGCTGGGCCGTCCGTCTTCATCTGCGACGAGTGCATCGACCTGTGCAACGAAATCATCCGTGATGAGTTGCCGGGCAATACCGCCCGCGAGGCGCGCGGTGATCTGCCCACGCCGGCAGAAATCAAGGCCAACCTGGACAACTACGTGATTGGCCAGGAGCAGGCCAAGCGCACACTGGCCGTGGCGGTCTACAACCACTACAAGCGCCTGCGCCACAAGGACAAGGCGGGCAAGGATGAGGTGGAGCTGTCCAAGAGCAATATCTTGCTGGTCGGCCCCACAGGCTCGGGCAAGACGCTGCTGGCCCAGACCCTGGCGCGCCAGCTGGACGTGCCCTTTGTCATGGCCGACGCCACCACGCTGACCGAAGCCGGCTACGTGGGCGAGGACGTGGAAAACATCGTCCAGAAGCTGCTGCAAAGCTGCAACTACGAAATCGAGCGTGCCCAGCGCGGTATCGTCTACATCGACGAAATCGACAAGATCTCGCGCAAGTCCGACAACCCCAGCATCACGCGCGACGTGTCGGGTGAGGGTGTGCAGCAGGCGCTGCTGAAGCTGATCGAAGGCACCATGGCCAGCGTTCCCCCGCAGGGCGGCCGCAAGCACCCGAACCAGGACTTCCTGCAGATCGACACGACCAACATCCTGTTCATCTGTGGCGGTGCATTTGCCGGTCTGGAAAAGGTCATCGAAAACCGCACCGAAGCATCGGGTATCGGCTTTGGCGCCGCGGTCAAGAGCAAGAAGCAGCGCTCGCTGTCCGAAGTGTTCCAGGAGATCGAGCCCGAGGATCTGATCAAGTTCGGCCTGATCCCCGAACTGGTGGGCCGTATGCCCGTGATGACCGCCCTGGCCGAGCTGAGCGAAGACGCGCTGGTGGAAATCCTGACCGAGCCCAAGAACGCCCTGGTCAAGCAGTACAGCAAGCTGCTGGGCATGGAAGGCGTGGAGCTGGAAATCCGTCCCGGCGCGCTCAAGGCCATCGCCCGCAAGGCGCTGGTGCGCAAGACCGGCGCCCGTGGTCTGCGTTCCATCCTTGAACAGGCGCTGATCGGCACCATGTTCGAGTTGCCGAACATGGACAACGTCGCCAAGGTGGTGGTGGAAGAAGCCACCATCGACGACGGCAAGGCACCTTTGCTGGTGTACCGCGAAGCCGCCAAGACTGCCTGAGCGGGCGACATGCCTGACGGCAGGGGCTGTGCGCACCAGGCGCCGGCCCGTCTGCAATTGCTGCACAAGCCGTGCAGCCTGGGGCACACTGGTGGTGCCCGTGTAGCTGATATCTGCCGCAGGTGCTGCCTGCGGTATTACTGAGGAATCCCATGTCAGGAACAACTCCCGAGACCGATACACCGCTCGACCTGCCGCTGCTGCCGCTGCGGGACGTCGTGGTGTTTCCCCACATGGTCATTCCCTTGTTTGTGGGCCGCGCCAAGAGCATCAAGGCGCTGGAACTCGCCATGGAAGGCGACCGCCGCATCATGCTGGTGGCACAGAAGGCAGCATCCAAGGATGAGCCGTCGGTGGACGACATGTTCGAGGTGGGCTGCGTGTCCACCATCCTGCAGATGCTCAAGTTGCCCGACGGCACCGTGAAGGTGTTGGTGGAAGGCCAGCAGCGTGCGCTGGTGGTGGAAGTGACCGACCACGAAACGCACTTCACCAGCAAGCCCCGCCTGCTGGATGTGCAGGACGATGCCGTCCAGTCCAGCGAAGTGGAGGCCCTGCGCCGCGCTGTGACCCAGCAGTTCGACCAGTACGTCAAGCTCAACAAGAAGATCCCTTCGGAGATCCTGAGCTCGATCTCCGGCATCGACTCGCCGGGCCGTCTGGCTGACACCATTGCCGCACACCTGCCGCTGAAGCTGGAGAACAAGCAGCAGGTGCTGAACCTGTCGGACGTGAAAGAGCGTCTGGAAAACCTGTTCGAACAGCTCGAGCGTGAAGTCGACATCCTGAATGTGGACAAGCGCATCCGCGGCCGCGTCAAGCGCCAGATGGAGAAGAACCAGCGCGACTTCTACCTGAACGAACAGGTCAAGGCCATCCAGAAGGAACTGGGTGAGGGCGAAGACGGCGCCGACCTGGAAGAGGTCGAAAAGAAGATCAAGCTGGCCAAGATGCCGGTGGCTGCGCGCAAGAAGGCCGAAGCCGAGCTGAAGAAGCTCAAGCTGATGTCCCCCATGTCGGCGGAAGCCACCGTGGTGCGCAACTACATCGACGTCCTGACCGGTCTGCCCTGGAGCAAGAAGACCAAGATCAAGCACGACCTGGCCAATGCCGAGGAAGTGCTGAACGCCGACCACTTCGGTCTGGAAAAGGTCAAGGACCGCATCGTGGAATACCTCGCGGTGCAGCAGCGCGTGGACAAGGTCAAGGCGCCCATCCTGTGCCTGGTCGGCCCCCCTGGCGTGGGCAAGACCTCGCTGGGCCAGTCGATCGCCAAGGCCACGGGCCGCAAGTACGTGCGCATGGCCCTGGGCGGCATGCGGGATGAAGCCGAGATCCGCGGCCACCGCCGCACCTACATCGGCGCCATGCCGGGCAAGGTGCTGCAGAGCCTGGAGAAGGTGGGCACGCGCAATCCGCTGTTCCTGCTGGACGAGATCGACAAGCTGGGCATGGACTTCCGCGGTGACCCTTCCAGCGCGCTGCTGGAAGTGCTGGACCCCGAGCAGAACCACACCTTCGGCGACCACTACGTCGAGGTCGACTTCGACCTGTCGGACGTGATGTTCGTGGCCACCTCCAACTCGATGAACATTCCGTCGGCCCTGCTGGACCGCATGGAAGTGATCCGCCTGTCGGGCTACACCGAGGACGAGAAGACCAATATCGCCATCCGCTACCTGCTGCCCAAGCAGCTGACCAACAACGGCGTGCGCGAAGGCGAGCTGAAGGTGGAAGAGTCCGCGGTGCGCGACATCGTGCGCTACTACACCCGTGAAGCCGGCGTGCGTTCGCTGGAGCGCGAGCTGTCCAAGATCTGCCGCAAGGTGGTCAAGGGCATCCAGCTCAAAAAGCTCGAGCCCATGGTGGTGGTGACTGCCGACAACCTGCCGGACTACCTGGGCGTGCGCAAGTACACCTATGGCCGTGCCGAGCAGCAGAACCAGGTGGGCCAGGTCGTGGGTCTGGCATGGACCGAAGTGGGCGGCGATCTGCTGACCATCGAGGCCGTGGTGATGCCGGGCAAGGGCAATATCCTGCGCACCGGCTCGCTGGGCGACGTGATGAAGGAATCGGTTGAAGCCGCTCGCACCGTGGTGCGCAGCCGCGCCAGACTGCTGGGCATCAAGGACGAGCTGTTTGAAAAGCGCGACATCCACGTGCACGTGCCCGACGGCGCCACGCCCAAGGACGGCCCCAGCGCGGGTGCAGCCATGACCACGGCCTTTGTCTCGGCGCTGACCGGCATTCCTGTGCGCAGCGACGTGGCCATGACCGGTGAAATCACCCTGCGGGGTGAAGTCACGGCGATTGGCGGTCTGAAGGAAAAGCTGCTGGCGGCCCTGCGTGGCGGCATCAAGACAGCGCTGATTCCGGAAGAGAACGTCAAGGACCTGCAGGAGATCCCGGACAACGTCAAGAGCGGTCTGGAAATCATCCCTGTCAAGTGGATCGACCAGGTGCTGAAGGTGGCGCTCGAGCGCATGCCCGAGCCCCTGACGGACGAAGAAGTGGCAGCAGCCGCAGCGGCGGCCGCAGCGGCGGCCGACAAGGCCGAAAAGGCGGCCGATCCTTCGGGCGCGGTGAAGCATTGAGTTTTTTGGCCGCATTTGAAAAATGCGGCCAAAAAATTACGCTACAATTCATCCCATCGCAGCGTTGCTTCGTTATAGAATGCAAGGCTTCGGCGGAAACGCGGGAATAGCTCAGTTGGTAGAGCGATACCTTGCCAAGGTATAGGTCGACGGTTCGAACCCGTTTTCCCGCTCCAGGTTTTCAGAGCCTGTAGCAATACAGGTTCGCATCGGAAGGCGCAAGTCTTCCGAATGCGGGAATAGCTCAGTTGGTAGAGCGATACCTTGCCAAGGTATAGGTCGACGGTTCGAACCCGTTTTCCCGCTCCAGGTTTTCAGAACCTGTAGCAATACAGGTTCGCATCGGAAGGCGAAAAGTCTTCTGAATGCGGGAATAGCTCAGTTGGTAGAGCGATACCTTGCCAAGGTATAGGTCGACGGTTCGAACCCGTTTTCCCGCTCCAGGTTTTCAGAACCTGTAGCAATACAGGTTCGCATCGGAAGGCGCAAGTCTTCCGAATGCGGGAATAGCTCAGTTGGTAGAGCGATACCTTGCCAAGGTATAGGTCGACGGTTCGAACCCGTTTTCCCGCTCCAGTTTGGACAAGGGTGTGCAAACATCCTGCGATGGCGCGATAGCAAAGCGGTTATGCCCCGGATTGCAAATCCGGTTAGACCAGTTCGACTCTGGTTCGCGCCTCCAAAAAATTTGCGGGAATAGCTCAGTTGGTAGAGCGATACCTTGCCAAGGTATAGGTCGACGGTTCGAACCCGTTTTCCCGCTCCAGGTCTTTGAAAAAGGGAAGCTCAGGCTTCCCTTTTTTCTATCTGTCCTGAAGGTTGGCAGAAGGGCAACAGCCGGTGCATGCTGCGGTATGCTTGGCCGCTGTCTGAACCAGACACACGACAGCCTGGCTGGCGTGGCCTCGGTGGTGAAATTGGTAGACACATCGGACTTAAAATCCGCCGCCTGTAACGGGCGTACCGGTTCGATTCCGGTCCGAGGCACCAACAACGAAAAACCTGCCCTGTGCATGCATGGCAGGTTTTTTTGTGCCTGCATAGGACTGGCGCAGGCAGGGTCACGCAGCAGCCCTGGAGCTGTTCGCAGCGCTGTACACACGCCCCGTGCTCTGTGCGATGGTGCACCGTGGGCAGGCTCCCCCTGCACGTTCCCACTGCCTGCGGTGGGGAGGGCGGCCTGCTTGTCCCCTCCGTGGCATGACACCGCCTGCGGCATGCGTCATAGTGCGGCTTTTGCACACAACAGGCCACGCCATGCACTACCGTCGACTGGGAAAAAGCAATCTGCAAGTCTCCAACCTGTGCCTGGGCGCCATGATGTTCGGCGACCAGACCGGCGCGCAGGAGGCCGGCGAGATCGTCGCCCATGCCAAGGCGGCCGGTGTCAACTTCATCGACACCGCCGATGTCTACACCAAGGGCGCCAGCGAACGCATGCTGGCGCCCCTGCTGGCCGGCCAGCGCCACGACTGGGTGCTGGCCAGCAAGCTGGGCAACAAGATGGGCGATGCGCCCAACCAGGGCCACTACTCGCGCAAATGGATGGTGCAGGAGGTCGAGTTCAGCCTGCAGCGCTTGCAGACCGACCACCTGGACATCCTCTACCTGCACCGCGACTACAACGGCATGGACCTGGAAGAGCCGCTGCGCGCGCTGGACGATCTGGTGCGCGCCGGCAAGCTGCGCTACTGGGGGGTGTCCAACTTCCGCGCCTGGCGCATCGGCGAGCTGGTGCATGGTGCGCGCAGCCTGAACATGGCCGGCCCGGTGGTCTGCCAGCCGTACTACAACCTGCTCAACCGCATGCCCGAGGTCGAGATACTGCCCGCCTGCGAATTCCATGGCCTGGGCGTGGTGCCCTACAGCCCGGTGGCGCGTGGGGTGCTGACCGGCAAATACCTGCCCGGCCAGGCCCCTGATGCCGGCAGCCGTGCGGGTCGGGGCGACAAGCGCATCACGGAGACGGAGTTCCGCACCGAATCACTGGAGATCGCCCAGCGCCTGAAGGCCCGTGCCGAGTCGCGTGGCGTCACCCTGGCGCAATGGGCCACCGCCTGGGTGCTGCGCCACCGGGCAGTGAGCGCGGTGATTGCCGGCCCACGCACGCTGGCCCAGTGGACGGACTATCTGCCCGCCGTCGATCTGGACATCAGCGCCGAAGAAGAACGCATGGTGGACGATCTGGTGCCGGCAGGCCACCCATCCACGCCGGGCTATACCGACCCGGCCTACCCGCTGATGCCACGCCGCTGACGGCAGGGCGGCACGATGGGGGAGGGCGCGGCAGCGCCTTGCCCCCAAAAAATAAGCCCGCGCAGGGCGGGCTCAAGGTGCAACAACGCGGAAGTCCAGCTTGCTTGTTATTTGGATTTTGGTGCGTCCAGCTTGATCTTGTTCAGAAACAGCATGGTGAAGTACACCGCCATGATGAGCACAATGAAAATCACGGAAATGCTCATCAGGCCGTAGTCGGTGGAGAACAGGTCAATCAGCATCTTCATGGAAAAAAAGCCTTTCTACATCAATGGGATGGCAGGACTATCGCCTGCGCTGCCGGCCTGCGGTTTGTGCCATGTCAAAGGCCTGGGGTGGCGGATTTGTGCCAGCGCAAACCGCCCGCAAACCGCCCGCAGAGCGCTCGTTTAGCACGGGGTAAGCCGATATTGCGGGCGTGCAGGGCGCCGGGCAGGGTGGACAGCCCTCACAATGTCGCTGTTCCCATCTTTTGAATGCTTTCCCATGAGCGTAGTGATTGACGTTGCCACCGCCACCCACAGCGTGCAGCTGGCCGTGGCCCCCGTGTTCCTGTTGACGGCGGTGGCCGGCATGATCGGCGCCGTGGCCGGGCGGCTGGCGCGCATCATTGACCGCGCACGCGTGGTGGAAGACCGGGTGCGTGCCAGCCAGGATGCGCAGTTCATCCAGCGCGGCCTGACCGAGCTGCAGTACCTGCGCCGGCGCGGGCGCATCTCCAACGTCAGCATCGGCTTGCTGACGCTGTGCGGCTTTCTGATCGGCCTGACCATCATCTTCCTGTTCATGGGCCAGGCCTGGGGCGTCGAAGAGCAGCTGTTTGCCGTGATCAGCTTCCTGCTGGGCATCGGCACCTTCCTGGCCGCGCTGGCCGGCTTCATGTGGGAGACGGTGCTGGCCACCCAGCTGCTGGACTTCCACGTGCTGGAAATGAAGCGCGATGTGGCCGAGCAGATCCCGCCGGAAAAGTCCTGAAAATCCCTGAAAGGCGCTGACAAGCCCTGAGCAGCTCATACGCAGTGCGCGTTGCACCGCAGGCTGCGGACGGGCAGCCTGCCAGCCAGACCACAGGCCGTCAGTGCGGCCTATTCGCCCGCCGCCGGCAGCGGGTCCAGCCAGTTGCGTGCGGCGGCAATCACGCACTGGGTCAGCCGCTCCAGCCCGGCCTGGGCATTGCGGGCATGGGCCCAGTACAGGTCCACCACCATGTCGGTGTCGGGGCGCAGTTCCACCAGCGTGCCGGCATCCAGATAGCGCTGGATCAGCACCGTGGGGTGCATGCCCCAGCCCACGCTGGCTTCGCAGGCGCGCACAAAGGCATGTGCCGACGGCAGCCAGTGGCGCGGCGGGGCCGTGCGCGAGGCCAGGCCCTGCTGCTGCAGCCATTTGTCCTGCATGCCGTCCTTGCGGTCATAGGTCAGCACCGGGGCGATGGCCATGGCCTCTTTGCTCACGCCGTCGGCAAAGTAGCGCGCCACGAAGTCGGGGCTGGCGGCCGCCACATAGCGCATGCGGCCCAGCGGCCAGGTGTTGCAGCCGGTGATGTGGCTGGACGAGGCGGTGACCGCCGCCATCACATCGCCTTCCTTGATGCGCTTGGCCGTGTGGTCCTGGTCGTCGATGCTGATGTCCAGCAGCTCGTTGCCGGTGCTGGTGAAGCCCGACATCGCATCGATGAACCAGCTGTTGAGCGAATCGGCATTCACCGCCAGCTTCAGCGTGGGGCGGGCCACCTGGCCTTCCGGCACCAGTTCGGGGTTATGGCGGCGCAGCTCGTTTTCCAGCAGCGCCACCTGCTCCACATGCAGCACCAGGCGGCGGCCGGCATCGGTGCCGGTGCAGGGCTGGCCGCGCAGCACCAGCACCTGGCCCACGCGCTCTTCGAGCTGCTTGACGCGCTGCGAAATCGCGGAGGGAGTGACATGCAGTTTGCGCGCCGCGCGGTCAAAGCTGCCTTCACGCAGCACGGCGGCCAGGGCTTCGAGTCCAGCGTAGTCGAGCATTTAGAAAAATTGAAGATCGTTCAGATAGTTTAATTTTACTAATTTAAGTACGCCTTGGACAATCAGGGACATGGCGCACAGCACTCTCTACACCCCTTTTCTGGCTGCATGGCTGGCAGGCTTCATGGTCTGCCTGTCCCTCATCGTCTCCATCGGCGCACAAAACCTCTATGTGCTGCGCCAGGCGGTGCACAGCCAGCATGTGCGCGCCTGCGTGGCCTGGTGTGTGGCCAGCGACGCACTGCTGATCGGTCTGGGTGTGGCCGGCATGGCCCGCCTGCTGGCCGAACGCCCGGACTGGGCCTACTGGCTGGGCCTGGGCGGCGTGCTGTTCATGCTGGCCTACGGCCTGTTTGCCCTGTGGCGCATGGTCTTTGCCCAGCACAGCGTGCAGCAGGGTGAAGGGGAAGGCGGGCGCAGCCTGTGGCGCGTGGTGGGTACGCTGGCCGTGATCACCCTGTTCAACCCCCATGTCTATCTGGACACGGTGCTGCTGGTGGGCTCCATCGGTGCGCGCCAGGAAGGCGACCTGAAATGGGTGTTCGTGGCCGGTGCGGCCAGTGCCAGTGCGCTGTGGTTTGCCGGCCTGTCGGCCGCAGGCCGGCGCCTGAAGCACTGGTTTGCCCAGCCGCTGGCCTGGCGCATCCTGGACGGCCTGACCGGCGCCATGATGCTGTCGCTGGCCTGGTGGGTGTGGCAGGGGCTGGACCGCAGCCTGGCGTGAGCCAGGTATGAACTTGGCGTGCACCCCCGCAAAAAAAGGCGCACCAGCATCGCTGGTGCGCCTTTTCCGTGGGCGGGAAGGCCGCGCCGGCGGGGATCAGTCCAGCCGGGCCAGCACTTCCAGCAGGCCCCATTGGTTGGCCATGATCTGGTAGAAGGCCTCCTGGCCGGTCTTGCCGCTCTTGCCCTGGATGTAGACCAGATAGCCGGACGACTTGGGCTGGGAGGTCGGGAAGATCTTGTCGTAGCCGAACTTCTCGGCAATGTCGCCGCGGAAGTTGATGTGGTGCTTGCCCAGATCGTCGCCATGCCTTTTGGCAAACACTTCCAGGGTCTTGGGGTGGGTGACTTCGTTCTGGCCATCCTTGATGGCTTTGTCCAGGGAAGGGGTGGCGGGAGCTTCTTGGCTCATGGACGTGCAGGTGCTGGTTGAAAAATGCCGGTGGCACAGGTGCGCAACCGGTTCATGCGCACAGAAAAGCAACATCATGCCCGCAGATGCCGTCAGGCGAAACCCGAATTTCCACCTGCTGACAACGGGCTTGATCTGCACCAGAGCTGTGCTGTATCCCACATTACAGCGGGCTTTGCGGCCCCGCGCCATGGGGCGCACCATTCGCGTGGGTTGGCGGCGACAGCCGGCGGCAGCCCATTGCCATACGCTATGTAAACGTGTAGATGCATAAAAAAGGCGCCGACCAGCGGCGCCTTGGAAGCGGTTCAGCGTGGCCGCTGCGTTCAGAACGCGGGCACCACGGCGCCCTTGTACTTGTCCTGGATGAACTTCTTCACTTCCGGGGAGTGCAGGGCCTTGATCAGCTTGGCGATGTTGGGATCGTTAGCGCGGTCCGCACGGGCGGCCACGATGTTGGTATAGGGCGAATCCGCACCTTCGATGAACAGCGCATCCTTGGTGGGGTTGAGCTTGGCTTCGATGGCGTAGTTGGTGTTGATCAGGGCCAGGTCCACATCGGCCAGGGCACGGGGCAGCAGAGGCGCTTCCAGTTCCTTGAACTTCAGCTTCTTGGGGTTCTTGACCACGTCCAGCGCGGTGGAGGTCAGGCTCTTGGGATCCTTGAGCTCGATCAGGCCTTGCTTGGCCAGCAGCAGCAGGGCGCGGCCGCCGTTGGAAGGATCGTTGGGAATGGCCACGGTGGCGCCGTTCTTCAGGTCCTTGATGTTCTTGATCTTGGTGGAATAGGCACCGAAGGGCTCGACGTGGATCTTGCCGTTGGGCACTTGCACCAGCGAGCTCTTGCGGTCCTTGTTGTAGCTGTCCAGGTAGGGCTGGTGCTGGAAGAAGTTGGCGTCCAGTTGCTTGTCTTCCACGGCGGCATTGGGCTGCACGTAGTCGCTGAACTCCTTGACCTCCAGATCCAGGCCCTGGGCCTTGAGCTGGGGCTTCACAAAATTCAGGATCTCGGCGTGGGGCACGGCGGTGGCGGCAACCTTGAGCACGTCAGCAGCATGGGCGGACAGGGCCAGTGCGGCAATGGCCACGGCGGTAAGCGTCTTCTTCAGCATGGTGGTGTGAATTCCTTGGCAAAGGTGAAAATCAGCAGAGGTTTCCAGCGTCTGCGCCCTGGGCATGCGACGTTGGCTGAAGGCAAGTTTAGTGCAGCCCTGGAGCGGCTGGACAGCAGAATTTCAATTTCAGTTATAAAAAACGTGGTTTTTATGCAAATTAAGAAAAAGGCCTGTTATGCAGCCTGACGACCTGCAGGCACTGGTGCAGCTGCGCATGCCTTTTGGCAAGCACAAGGACATGCTGCTGGCCGATCTGCCTGGCAACTACCTGGCCTGGTTTGCGCGGGAAGGCTTTCCCGCCGGGCGCCTGGGCCAGCTGCTGGCGCTGATGCACGAGCTGGACCACAACAACCTGCGCGGCCTGCTCGATCCGTTGCGCACGGCGCCGCGCGCATCGGCACGCCGCGTGTGACCGAGTGACTCTGCTGCCCCGCTGCCCGGGGCGGTACCACACCGCCCAGGGCTGCCCACCATGCACAACGCCCCGCGGCGTCAGCCAACGGGGCGTTGTGTCCGGTCCCTTCCGCCTGCACGGCTGAAGGACGGCTTGCGCGCAGTGCTTTACTTGGCGGCGGCGTGGGCAGCGGCAGCCTTGGCCTTGGCTTCGTCCAGCTGCTTTTGCAGGGCAGCGGCTTCGGCGTCGGCGGCCTTGGCGTCGGCAGCAGCCTTGGCCTTGGCTTCGGCATCCTTGTCGGCCGACGGGCCGCTCATGGCACCGGCAATGGCGCTACCGGCCATGGTACCGGCCACGGCGCCCACGGCGGCACCTGCCATGGTGCCCATCATGCCGGAGCCGGCGCGGGCCGGTGCGGCAGCCGCGGCAGGTGCTGCGGCGGTGGCGGCCGCAGGCGTGGCGGCTGCCGGGGTGGCAGGCTTGGCCGCAGCCGTGGGGGCGGCGGGTGTGGCCGGCTTGGCGGGGGCCGAGCCGATGGAGGCGGGACGCACGGTCTTGCCACCGCCCATGCGCTTGGCCTGGGCCAGCGAAGGCACGGTCAGCGATGCGATTGCCAGGGCAATCACGGAGGCAGTGGCACGGTACGAAGTCTTCACAGAAAGTATCCAATCATGGTTGTCATACAGGGCGGACAGGCCCGCCAGGCCGCAACGCCATGGCGGCGCCGACCTGGTATGTATGTAGGGGTGGAGGAGGAGATTCCAAGCGATCCTCCGTGCAACCGTTGGCAACGAACGGGGGAGGACGCCAGGGCAGCCGCTGGTTGTGTGACGTTATGGGGCTGCAACAGCTATTGTAGGAACTCTTGGAGGCCCTGCGGCGCCCCACCGGGGTGAATGCAGGGATAAACCGGGGGCGTGCCGTGCACGGCACGGGCGGACAGGTACCGCCGCGCTTGCCGCGGCACACCACAAGAATACGTCGAAAGGCCTGCGATAAGTGTGCCGGATGCTCTTGAAAAGGAAGCATTCGGTCGAGTGCAGAGGCTGCCGGACCCGCCAATGTCCGTGGCACGCAAGTTGCAAGTGCAAGGGGTGCCCGGCATGGCGCGCAGCACGCGCCACGGCTGCCGGGTTCCGGTTCATTTCCCCTTTCCGAAGAACACTGCCATGCGCTCTCCCCGCCATCTCCTCACCCCCCTGGCTGTTGCCCTGGGCTGCGCCACCGCGCTGGTCACGGCCCATGCGGCCGACCCCATGAAGGTCGGCTTCCTCTACATCGGCCCCGCCAGCGGCGCCGGCTGGTCCTATGCCCACGAACTGGCGCGCCAGGAAGTGCAGAAAAAGTTCGGCAGCAAGATCGAAACCATCTTTGTCGAGAACGTGGCCGAGAACGACGCCGAGCGCGTGACCCGCGATTTGGCTGCCCAGGGCGCGAAGGTCATCTTTGGCGGTGCCTTCGGCTTCATGAACGGCATGGAGCGCGTGTCCCGCGACTTTCCCAAGGTGGCTTTCGAGCACGCCACGGGCTACAAGACCGGCCCGAATCTGGGCATCTACGACATCCGCACTTACGAAGGCGCCTGCCTGAACGGCACGATTGCCGGGCACCTGTCCAAGACCCAGACCATCGGGGTGGTCGCACCGCATCCGATCCCGGAGATCGTGCGCAACATCAATGCCTTCACCCTGTGCGCCCAGGAGGTGAACCCCAAGATCCAGACCCGCATCCTGTGGGTCAACACCTGGTATGACCCGCCCAAGGAAGCCGAAGCCGCCAAGACCCTGCTGAACCAGGGCGTGGACGTGCTGATGCAGAACACCGACTCGGCGGCCCCCTTGCAGGTGGCCAAGGAAGCCGGCAAGGTGGGCTTTGGCTGGGACACCGACATGGCCCAGTGGGGCGGCGATGCCCAGATGGCCGCCGCCCGCCTGGACTGGAGCATCTACTACAGCAAGGTCGTGGCCGATGTGATGGCCGGCACCTGGAAGCCCGGCAACGTCTGGATCGGCATGAAGGACGGCGCCATCCATTACGACCACTTCAGCAAGAACCTGCCGGCCAAGGTGCGCGCTGCGGTGGAGCAGCGCGGCAAGGACATCGTCTCGGGCAAGCGCCCGGTGTTCCACGGTCCGCTGCGCGACCAGGCGGGCAAGGAACGCAGCAAGGCCGGCGACATGCCCGACGCCGACAAGCTGAAGATGAACTTTCTGGTGCAGGGCGTGATCGGCGCCATGCCGCAGTAAGCCGTGCGGCACCACCGATCGCCCGGGAACGCTGCGGCCTCCCGGGCGGCGGTGCACCGCCATGGATGACGATGAACATGAGTATGTCGAACACAGACCTGTTGACCCCCTACACCGCCCGCTGGTACACCGCCGCCCAAGCGCGCGCGCTGCCGCCGGCGGGGCCCACTTTTTCCGGCACCTACACCGTGGCGCTGCAAGGCGGCAGCGCCCTGGAGCTGCCGCTGCGCGTGCTGCCCGGCGGCGACAAGGCGATTGCGCTGCTGATGAGCAACCAGACCCCGTTCGCGGTGGAAGACGCGCTGGCCCCGCTGGTGACCGCCGCCGCTGCCAGCCTGCAGCCCGAGGTGATTGCCGCCGTGCCCACCATGGGCCTGGACTACGCTCGCCTGGTGGCGCGCGGCCTGGGGCTGGCTGACTACGTGGCCCTGGGCCACTCGCGCAAGTTCTGGTACGACGAGGCGCTGAGCGAAGCCGCCACCTCGTCCACCAGCACGCAGGGCAAGCGTGTCTACCTGGACCCGGCCCTGGTGGCGCGGGTGCGCGGCAAGCGCGTGGTGCTGGTGGACGATGTCATCAACACCGGCGTCAGTGCGCTGTCGGCCGTGCGCCTGCTGGAGCGCGCCGGCGCCGAGGTGGTGGGCCTGACCGTGCTGCTGAGCGAAGGCCATGCCTGGCGTGCGGTGGTGGGCGAACTGGGCACGGGCTGGGACCAGCGCGTGCGGGCGGTGGGCCACATCCCCATGTTCGAAGCCGCAGGCGACGGGCGCTGGCAGCCGATGGCAGGCACGCTGTAAGCGCTCGTTCCAAGCCGTTCGGGCTGGTCGTGGGCAGGACCTCGGTTGGCGCCGGGGCTGCTGGGCCGTGGCCGCCGCCATCGTGGCCTCACCATGCACCACGGCGAACCCATCAGGGTGTCTGCCGTCGTGTCAGATGCTATGCCGGATGCGCTGCACCGTGTGACAGTGCATGCGGCCGTGCGCGCCGTGGTGCAGGCCGCAGGGCCGCTTACTGCAGCACTTCCAGCAGGCGGTCCAGACCGCCCTGGTTGATGCAGACCTTGGCCTCCGCGCGCACGCGGGGCTTGGCGTGGTAGGCCACGGACAGACCGGCCGCCTGCATCATCGGAATGTCGTTGCTGCCATCGCCCACGGCGATGCACTGGGCGGCATCGATGCCCAGCAGGCTGGCCACTTCCAGCAGCGTGCGGCGCTTTTCGGCGCCGTCGCAGATATCGCCCCAGGGCTGGTCCACCAGGCCGCCGGTCAGCACGCCGTTGTCCATCTCCAGCACATTGGCGCGCACAAAGTCGATCTGCAGCAGGTCGCGCACATGCTCGGCAAAGTAGGTGAAGCCGCCGGAGACCAGCAGCACCTTCAGTCCGGCGTTCTGGGCGGCCTTGACCAGGGTGTGCGCACCGGGCGACAGCTGCAGGCGCTCGGCCAGCACGCGGGCCATGTCGGCCTGGGTGACCCCGGCGAGCTTGCCCACGCGCTGGCGCAGGCTGTCCTTGAAGTCGGTGATCTCGCCGCGCATCGTGGCTTCGGTGATGGCCGCCACCTCGGCCTTCTTGCCCGTGGCGTCGGCGATCTCGTCGATGCACTCGATGGTGATCAGCGTGGAATCCATGTCGAACGCGATCAGCTTGTAGGCGCTGAGCTTCTGGGGGGCGGTGATGTTCTGGATTGTCAGGCCGGGGGCAAATTCGGTGGCAACGCTCATGGCAGCTCAAGTCGAGGGGGGGTAGAAGGAGGAGCAGGCCGCGCCGGGCGCGGCTGCGCAGGCCGCATTATCCCCGTACGCCGGGGAATCTGCGGTGTCACGGCGTATCCGGCGCTGCCACTGCGGGCAGCGCTCACTGCGGCACCAGGCCAGCGGCCTTCACCAGCTCGGCATGCAGCAGGATGTCCTGGTGGACGGTCTGCTTCAGCTGCTCCGGTGTGCCGGGCGCCACTTCCATGCCGCTGTCCCCCAGCTTGGCCACCACCTCGCCCTGCAGCACCTTGTGCACGGCGCGGTTGAGCTGGGCAATCACCGGCTGCGGCGTCTTGGCCGGGGCAAACAGGCCCACCCAGGCCGACAGGTTCAGGTTGGCAAAGCCGCTCTCGGCCATGGTGGGCGTGCCGGCCAGCATCTTGCTGCGTTGCGGGCTCATCAGCCCCAGGGCGTGCAGCTTGCCGGACTGGATGTGGGGCAGGGCCTCGGGCAGCACCGCAAACAGCATGTCCACATTGCCGGCCAGCGTGTCGTTGATCGCCGGAGCACCGCCCTTGTAGGGCACGTGCAGCATGTCGGCATGGGTGCGGGTGCTGAACATCAGCGCCGCCAGATGCTGGGGGCTGCCGTCGCCCGAACTGGCATAGGTCAGCTTGCCGGGCGCGGCCTTGGCGGCGGCCACCACGGCGGCGACGCTGGGAAACTTCTGCCTGTCCTTGACCACCAGCACCATGGGCTGGTTGACCAGCTGGGCCACCGGGGCGAAGTCGACCTCCGGGTCATAGGGCAGGGATTTGAAGATGCTCTTGTTGGTGGTCAGAAACGAGGCTGGCGAGACCATCAGCTGGTAGCCGTCGGCCGGCGCGCGCGCCACCTGGGGCGTGCCGATCTGGCCGGAAGCCCCGGGCTTGTTCTCGACGATGAACGGCTGGCCCAGCTCGGCCGCCAGCTTCTGGCCGACCACGCGGGCAATCATGTCCGCGCTGCCGCCGGCGGGCAGGGCCACCATCACCTTGACGGGGCGTTCGGGGTAGCTGCCCTGGGCCAGGGCGGCGGGGCTGCCGGCGCTCCAGACGGCGGCGCCGAAGGTCAGCAGACAGAGCAGGCGCGGGACATGGCGCGTGGAGAGACCCAGGGAATGGCGCGGGAGATGGCGGAGATGCAGTGCGGACATGAAACCCCTTGCTCGGATGGGCGCTGCACAGGCCGGAGCCTGTAACGCGGTGGACTGGCGGTGGAATGGCGTCACGGCGGAATCGCATGGGCCGTGGCCTGCTGCACCCAAGCAATTTCAATGCCGTGCCCCGCGCCGCAAAAGAGGGGAAAGCCGGAGGGAGCGCCAGCGGAAAGAGGCCGGCCGCCGGTTGCGCACAGCGCCGGCGAGTGGGCGGGCGGTTCAGTGACCGCGTGCGTGGCGGACGCCGGCAGGCCGGCTCAGGTGGAGCGGTCGTGCTTCTCGGCCACCTGCTCGTAGAGGTACAGGCGGTCGGACCAGGTGGCCAGCCAGTCCGGACGGTAGGCCACGCAGACCGAGCAGATCATGCCGGTGACCACGGCATCGCCCCAGGCCATCAGCCAGTGGGCGATGTGGGACAGATCCTCGTTGACCCCCGGCAGCGGCTGGCCGGTGGCGCTCGCCAGCACGCTGGCCGCAAACAGGCTGAAGACGGTGCCCATGAAGCAGCGCCCGAACAGGTAGACAAACACCTTGGTACCCAGCCACTGGCGCAGCAGCACGCCCCAGAGCATGCCCAGCGTGGCCGGCAGCATGCCGTGCCAGACGATGAGGCGCAGCGCCTCGTGCCCGGCCAGCCCGGGCGACAGCAGGCAGGCGATCACCCCCACCAGGGCCAGCGTGGGCATGGCCAGGGGCCAGCCCAGGGTCAGCACCACCAGGCAGGCGCCGGACCATTGCAGCTGCAGCGGCATCTTGTGCAGCGTGGGCATGGCCCACAGCCAGGGCAGGATCACCAGCGTGGCCAGCAGCGGCGTCCACAGCGGCGAAGCGATGCGCGGCACGTCCTGGGGCGTGGCATAGCGCCCCGGCAGCGTGCGGTCGACCAGCAGGCGCCAGGGGCGCATGGACAGCGCCACCCCCAGTGCCACCAGGGCAAAGGCCGCTTCCAGCAGGGCTTGCAGCATGGGGGACTACCTCCTGCGAGCAGTATGACCAGCTTCAGGCCGTGGCGGGTGTTTCCGCGCGCAACGGTTGTCCCAGACTTTTCAGCACATCGCGCACCATCTGGGCGCGGGCCTTGGGGTCTTCCAGCGCGCGTTCGATGCGCAGCTTGTCGTTGCCCGCCAGCTTGATGTGCTTGTTTTTCTGGATCAGGTGGATGATCTGCATCGGATCGATGGGCGGGTTCGGCTTGAAGGTGATGCTGATCACGCCCGGTGCGGCATCGACCTTGAGCACGCCATAGGGCTCGGAGAGCACGCGCAGGCGGTGGGTGTCGATCAGCGTCTGGGCCTGGGGCGGCAGCTTGCCGAAGCGGTCCACGATCTCTTCCAGCAGGTTGTCGATCTGGTCGCTGGTCCTGGCCGTGGCCAGCTTCTTGTAGAACGACAGGCGCAGGTGCACATCGCCGCAGTAGTCATTGGGCAGCAGCGCCGGGGCATGCAGATTGATGTCGGTGGAGGCCGACAGCGGCGACAGCAGGTCGGGCTCCTTGCCATTCTTCAGGCTGCGCACGGCTTCGGTCAGCATCTCGTTATAGAGCTGGAAACCGATCTCCATCATGTTGCCGCTCTGGTTCTCGCCCAGCACCTCGCCGGCGCCGCGGATTTCCAGATCGTGCATCGCCAGGTAGAAGCCGCTGCCCAGCTCCTCCATCTGCTGGATGGCGTCCAGCCGCTGCTCGGCCTGCTTGGTCAGGCTCTCGATGTCCGGCACCATCAGATAGGCATAGGCCTGGTGGTGGCTGCGGCCCACGCGCCCGCGCAGCTGGTGCAGCTGGGCCAGGCCGAACTTGTCGGCGCGGCTGATGACGATGGTGTTGGCCGTGGGCACGTCGATGCCGGTCTCGATGATGGTCGAGCACAGCAGGATGTTGAAGCGCTGGGCCACGAAGTCGCGCATCACGCGCTCCAGCTCGCGTTCGGGCATCTGGCCGTGGGCCACGGCAATGCGCGCCTCGGGCAGGATTTCCTCCAGCTTCTGGCGGCGGTTCTCGATGGTCTCCACCTCGTTGTGCAGAAAGTACACCTGGCCGCCGCGCTTGAGCTCGCGCAGCACCGCCTCGCGGATCACGCCGTTGCTCTCGGAGCGCACAAAGGTCTTGATGGCCAGCCGGCGTTGCGGGGCGGTGGCAATCACCGACAGGTCGCGCAGGCCTTCCAGCGCCATGCCCATGGTACGCGGAATGGGGGTGGCGGTCAGTGTCAGCACATCCACTTCGGCGCGCAAGGCCTTCATGGCCTCCTTGTGGCGCACGCCGAAGCGGTGCTCCTCGTCAATGATCAGCAGGCCCAGGTTCTGAAACTTGGTCTTCTCGGACAGCAGCTTGTGCGTGCCAACCACAATGTCCACCGACCCGTCCTCGATGCCCTTGAGCGCGGCATTGATCTCCTTGGTGGAGCGGAAGCGGCTCATCTCCGCCACCTTCACCGGCCATTTGGAGAAGCGGTCCACCAGCGTCTGGTAGTGCTGCTCGGCCAGCAGCGTGGTGGGGGCCAGAAAGGCCACCTGCTTGCCGCCCATGGCGGCCACAAAGGCCGCGCGCAGGGCGACCTCGGTCTTGCCGAAGCCCACATCGCCGCAGACCAGGCGGTCCATGGGCTGGGGGCTGATCATGTCGTGCACTACGGCGTGGATGGCCGCCTTCTGGTCGGCCGTCTCCTCAAAGCCGAAGTCCTGGGCGAACTGCTCGTAATCCTGGGCGCTGTAGCGGAAGGCGTGGCCCTGGCGCGCGGCGCGGCGAGCGTAGATGTTCAGCAGCTCGGCTGCAGCGTCGCGCACCTGCTCGGCGGCCTTGCGCTTGGCCTTTTCCCACTGGCCGCTGCCCAGGCTGTGCAGCGGCGCGGATTCGGGCGTGACGCCGGTGTAGCGGCTGATCTGGTGCAGCTGGCTGACGGGCACGTACAGCACCGCATCCTTGGCATATTCCAGGTGCAGAAACTCCTGCAGCGCGGGCGAACCATCGGTGTTCTTCTGGCCCACGTCCATGTTGACCAGGCCGTGGTAGCGGCCGATGCCGTGCTGGGCATGGACCACCGGGTCGCCCACCTTCAGCTCGGACAGATCCTTGATCAGCGCATCGACATCACTGACCTGCTCCTGCTTCTTGCGCCGGCGCGTGCCGCCGCTGGTCTCGAACAGCTCGGTCTCGGTGACGAAGTCGATGCCTTCCTCCGTCCAGGCAAAGCCCTGGGCCAGGTTGGAAGTGGCAATGCCCAGCCGCTCGCTGTCGTCGGCCTGGAACTCCGCCAGCGAATCGAAGGCCGGCGGGTTGATGTTGGAGGCCCGCAGAAAGTCCAGCAGGCTTTCGCGCCGGCCGTCGCTTTCGGCCAGCACCAGCACGCGGCGTGCCGCGTGGGCGATATGGGCCTGCAGCCGGGCCAGCGGCTCCTCGGCGCCGCGCACCACGGCCAGCGGCGGCAGCTGCTGGAAGAGGGCGCTGTCGGCCACATCCTCCACCCCCGGGCGCAAGGCCAGCTGCGGGTAGGGCTTGGCGGTGGTGTAGAACTGGTCGGCCGTCAGGAACAGGGTTTCGGGCGGCAGGGCCGGGCGCTCGGGGTCGCCCTGCACCAGACGGAAACGCTCTTTGGTGTCGGTCCAGAAGCGCTGGAACGCCGGCTCCAGGTCCCCGTGCAGCACCAGCGTGGCGTCGTCGCCCAGGTAGTCGAAGACGGTGGCCGTGGCGTCAAAGAACAGCGGCAGGTAGTACTCGATGCCCGCCGTCGCCACGCCATTGCCCATGTCCTTGTAGACGCGGCTGCGCGTGGGATCGCCCTCCAGCAGCTCGCGCCAGCGGGAGCGGAACTTGGCGCGTGCATCCTCGTCCATGGGGAACTCGCGGCCGGGCAGCAGGCGCACCTCGGGCACGGGGTAGAGGCTGCGCTGGCTGTCGGGATCGAAGGTGCGGATGGAATCGATCTCGTCGTCGAACAGATCCACCCGGTAGGGCACGGGCGAGCCCATGGGAAACAGGTCGATCAGGCCGCCGCGCACCGCATATTCGCCGTGGCTCACCACCTGCGAGACATGCTGGTAGCCAGCCAGCGTCAGCTGGGCCTTGAGCTTGGCCTCGTCCAGCTTCTGGCCCTGCTTGAAGTGGAAGGTGTAGCCCGCCAGAAACGACGGGGGGGCCAGCCGGTACAGGGCGGTGGTGGCCGGCACCAGCACCACGTCGGCGCCGGTCTCGTGCTCGCGGCTGCGGATGCGCCACAGCGTGGCCAGACGCTCGCTGATCAGGTCCTGGTGCGGCGAAAACGTGTCGTAGGGCAGGGTTTCCCAGTCCGGAAACAGGGCGCAGCGCAGCTCGGGGGCAAAGAACGCCAGCTCGTCGATCAGCCGCTGGGCGTCGCCCGCATCGGCCGTGACGATGGCCGTGATGCGGCCCGCCGCCCGCTCGCGCTGCGCCAGACGCGACAGCAGCAGCGCATCGGCGCTGCCCGTGGGGCGGGGGAGGGTGAAACGGTGACCGGAGCGGAGGGTGGGCAGCTGCATGGGAGAGGAGGTGGCGGTACGGTGGCCCCATGGGCGTGGCCTTTTGCCGCCAGGATGTCTGCGAAGGGGAAATCCCGATTCTAGAATGCCTGCCATGACCGACCTGCTTGCCCCTTCCCCAGTCCCCCATCCGCCCCAGGGCCGTTTCTGGGGGCTGGTGCCCTGTGCAGGGGTGGGACTGCGGGCGATTGCGCCGGGCAGCCCCACGCCGGAGCTGCCCAAACAGTACCAGCTGGTGGCCGGCCAGCCCATGGTCTTGCACACCCTGGCCGCGTTTGCCGGCACGGCCGGGCTGGCGGGTACCTTGGTGGCGGTGGCGGCCGGCGACCAGTTTCTGGCCGACCACCCGGTGACCGGCTGCTTTGTCGTACCCTGTGGCGGCCCCAACCGGGCCGACACCGTGCGGGGCGGCCTGAAGGCCCTGCTGGCGCAGGGCGCAGCCCAGCATGACTGGGTGCTGGTGCACGATGCGGCGCGCTGCCTGATCACGCCGCAGCAGATCCGCAACCTGATCGACGCCTGCGTGGACGATGCCGTGGGCGGCCTGCTGGCCCACAAGCTGCCCGATACGCTCAAGACCGCCGTCACCGGCCCGACCGGGGTGCGCGTGGCGGCCACGGTGGACCGCAGCGACAAATGGCTGGCGCAGACGCCGCAGATGTTCCGCATCGGCCCGCTGCTGGATGCGATTTCCCGCGCCGGAGCGGCCGTGACCGATGAGGCCAGCGCCATGGAAGCCATGGGCCTGCGCCCCAAGCTGGTGCCCGGCGGGGCGCAGAATTTCAAGGTCACCTACCCGGACGACTTTGCGCTGGCCGCCGCCGTGCTGTCGCAGCGCGGCCGGGCCACCACGGCGGAGCGCTTCCAGGGGCGCCGCAACCCGCCGTCCGCCAGCGGCAACCCGTTTTTCTGATGTCAACTATGGGCAGGTCGCGCCTGAAGCACCTGCGGAGCAAGCTATGAATTTTCGTATTGGAGAAGGCTGGGACACCCATGCCCTGGTGCCGGGCCGCAAGCTCATCATCGGCGGGGTGGAGATTCCCCACGTCACCGGTCTGCTGGGCCACTCGGACGCCGATGTGCTGCTGCACGCCATCACCGACGCCCTGCTGGGCGGTGCATCGCTGGGCGATATCGGCCGGCATTTCCCGGACACCGACCCCGAGTTCCGCGGCGCCAACTCGGTGCTGCTGCTGACCGAGGCTGCCCGCCGCGTGCGGGAAAAAGGCTGGGAGATCGGCAATGTGGACAGCACCGTCGTGGCCCAGGCCCCCAAGCTGGCGCCGCACATTCCCGCCATGCGCGAACGCATTGCCCAGGCCCTGGGGGTGACGCTGGACCAGGTGAACGTCAAGGCCAAGACGGCCGAAAAACTGGGCCCGGTGGGCCAGCTGCAGTCCATGGAGGCACGGGCCGCGGCGCTGCTGTTCCGCAAGGACTGAGCGCTGGCACCAGCCCCGGCCGGCCCTGCAGGCCTGGTCACCCCATAAAAAAAGCCGGCAGATGCCGGCTTTTTCCATGCAGGGGCGCAGGGCGCTGCGTCAATCGTCGCCCAGGTCTTCCGCTTCGTCCAGGCGGTCGGTGCTGCGGCGGCGCGGCGGTAGCTGGCGCTTGACCTGCGGGCGCTGCAGGCGCTGGGGCGTGTCGCTGTCGGCACCGCTGGCTGCGCGCTGCAACTGCACATGGGCCGCCAGACCGCCACCGGGCGCATTGGTCAGCGACAGCACGCCGCCCATGCGCTGCACCGTCTTGTCCACGATCGACAGGCCCAGGCCGGCGCCGGCGGCAGCGGTACGGGCCGTGTCGCCCCGGAAGAAGGGCTGGATCAGGCTGGCCAGCTGTTCGGGCGGCACGCCTGCGCCATGGTCGCGCAGCCGCACCACCACCCAGGCCTCGCGCTGCTTGACGCTGATGTCCACATGCGTGGTCTCGGTGTCCGGTGTCTTGCCGTAGCGGCGGGCGTTTTCCAGCAGGTTGGAGATCACGCGCGCCAGCTCGATCTCGTCGGCCATCACATACACATCTTCCGGCACCGACATGCTGATCTGCAGCTCGCGGTGGTCCTGCACCGCGTAGACGCAGGACGACACCACCGCATGCAGATTGACCGTGGCCAGCGCCACATGGTCGGGGCGGGCGTAGTCCAGGAACTTGTCGATGGTCGCATCCAGCTGCACGATGTCGGCCACCATGTGGCCCCGGGCCACATCGTCGTTCACGCTCATCTCGGTTTCCAAGCGCAGGCGGGCCAGCGGGGTGCGCAGGTCGTGCGAGATGCCGGCCAGCATCACGGCGCGCTCCTGCTCCAGCTTGGCCAGCTTCTGCGCCATGCGGTTGAAGCCGATGTTCACCTCGCGGATTTCACTGGTTACGGCCTGCTCGTCGAGCTGGCTGGCCTCGAAGTCGCCATCGCGCACGCGGTTGGCTGCATCGCTCAGCTGCTTGAGTGGCTGGTTGATCAGGCGGGCAATCACGGCGGCACCGGCCAGCGACAGAATGCCGGCGGTGATCAGCCATACCAGCCAGGTGCGGCCGCCGGCAGGGCTGAAGCGCGAGCGGTCCATCAGCAGCCAGTTGCGGTCGCCGTTGATGGAAAAGCCCACCCACAGACCCTGCTCGCCGTTGACGCTGCGCGCCACGATGGTGCCCGGGCCCAGGCGCTGGGTCAGTTCCTCCGTCAGGCGCTGGCCCAGCGGCGTATGGTCCATTTCCTCGAACTTGTCGCCCGGCTCGCGCGGCAGAATACGCACGCCTTCCTGGTCGGCCATGGTCTTGATCAGCGAGACGCGGTTGATCGCGTCCGAGTGCACCAGGGCGGCGCGGCTCAGGTTGACCAGCGAGGCGATCTGCTGGGCCGTGTGCAAGGTGCGCGGCTCGAACTCGAAAGCACGTAGCGTCTGCAGCCAGGCCAGGATGCTGCCCACCAGCAGCAGGGCCAGCAGGAAGAAGGTGCGCCAGAACAGGTTCAGGCCCATGCGCGAACGCGCATGCGCCGCACGGGGGCGGCGTTGTGGTTCCGGCTCGTCGGCCACGGCAGAGTCGGAAGAGGAAAGTGGGCTGGCGGTAAAAGCGCGCATGGTCAGAAGACTTCCATTGAACCGCAACGCAGCACACCACCATCGGTCGGATGGTGGCGAGCAGGCGGTGTCAGGGGAAGCGCTATCTTACGGTGCTTAATTCGCACCATCTGGTACGAAGACGTAACCAACGCCCCAGACTGTTTGAATGTAGCGCGGAGCGGCGGCATCTTCTTCGATCAGCTTGCGCAGGCGCGAGACCTGCACGTCCAGACTGCGGTCAAACGGCTCGAATTCGCGGCCGCGGGCCAGCAGGGCCAGCTTTTCACGGGACAGCGGCTGGCGTGGGTGGCGCACCAGCGCCTTGAGCATGGCGAACTCGCCGGTGGTCAGCGCCAGTTCTTCGCCATTCTTCTGCAGCACGCGGGTGCCCAGGTCGAAGGTGAAGGGGCCGAAGGTGACCACTTCGTTCTCGCCCGACGGCGCGCCCGGCGCTTCCACCGGGGGGCGGCGGCGCAGCACGGCGTGGATGCGGGCCAGCAGTTCACGCGGGTTGAACGGCTTGCCCAGGTAATCGTCAGCACCGACTTCCAGACCGACGATGCGGTCCACGTCTTCGCCCTTGGCGGTCAGCATGATGATGGGGGTGCGGTCGTTGGCCGAGCGCAGGCGGCGGCAGATGGACAGTCCATCCTCGCCGGGCATCATCAGGTCCAGCACGATCAGATCCACGGTTTCGCGCAGCAAGATGCGGTTCAATGCCTTGCCGTCTTCGGCAATCATGATCTCAAAGCCTTCTTGCGTCAGGTATCGGCGGAGCAGATCGCGGATGCGGGCGTCGTCGTCCACCACCAGGATCTTGTCGGTACGGTTGTTCGTAGAGGCCATGGATATCCCTAGTCCAATTTGTAACAGAGCCAATTTTGACCATCTTGGCGGCGGAAAAACCGGATTACCCCGGTACTTTGACCAAGTGTTACAAGTGTTGCCCTGCGGAGCAAGTGTTGATTGACGTAGTGCAGTCCCCTCCGCCAGGCGGTGGTAAGGTCGCTTGTTCCCGACGATTTCGTCTTCATCCCATTGACCTGTCAAGGAGGAATGCTATGCCTTTTATCCCCCGTCACACCCAGGCCCTGGCGGCTGCCGCCATCGTATGGGGTGCTGCGGCCACCGCCGCACAGGCCCAGACCGTCGTAATGGCCCCACCGCAGAACGTAGTACAGCTGACGGCCGCCGGCAGCGTGGAGGTGGCGCAGGACCTGCTGGTGCTGACCCTGTCCGCCACGGAAGAGGGCAGCAATGCCGCCGCCGTGCAAAAACGCCTGCAGCAGGTGGTGGATGCGGCACTGGCCACGGTGCGCCCCCAGGCGCAGCCCGGCGGCATGGAAGTGCGCACCAGCGGCTTCAACGTTTTCCCGCGAACCACCAGCAAGGACGGCAAGATCGCCGGCTGGCAGGGGCGTGCGCAGCTGGTGCTGCAGGGCAAGGACTTCGACCGCATCACCAGCACCGCCGGCAAGGTGCAGGGCATGCAGGTGGGCCAGGTGGCCTTCGGTCTGTCCAAGGAAGGGCGGGCCAAGGTCGAGGGCGAGGCGCAGCAGCAGGCCATCGACCAGTTCAAGGCCAAGGCCGCCAGCCTGGCCAAGGCGTTCGGCTTTACCGGCTACACCTTGCGTGAGGTCTCGGTCAACAGCAATGAAGTCGGCATGCGTCCCTATATGGCGGGGGCCATGATGAAATCTTCCATGGCGGCGGATGGCGCGGAAAGTGCCCCGCTGGCGGTGGAAGCCGGCAAGACCCAGGTGGAAGTGCAGGTCTCGGGCGCGGTGCAGCTGCAGTAACCCAGCCGCCCCTCGGGGCGGCTCCAGGCTTCGGCCAAGCAAAAAGCCCCTGGCAGCTGCCAGGGGCTTTTTTTGTAGGGGGTAGGGCGCGGTGACCGTTTTTGGCTTTCCGCCCCGCAGCGGCGCAGGCTTACTGGGCCGCCCAGCCGCCGTCCATGTTCCAGGCCACACCGCGCACATTGTTGGCGGCGGCCGAGCAGAAGAACACCGCCAGCTCGCCCAATTCTTCCGGGGTGGTGAACTGCAGCGACGGCTCTTTCTCCCCCAGCAACTGCCGGGTGGCCTCTTCGTTGGAGATGCCCTGGGCGGCCGCCTTGGCGTCCACCTGTTTCTGCACCAGCGGGGTCAGCACCCAGCCGGGGCAGATGGCATTGCAGGTCACGCCGCTGGTGGCGTTCTCCAGGGCCGTGACCTTGGTGAGGCCGACGATGCCGTGCTTGGCCGCCACATAGGCCGACTTCTGGGCCGAGCCCACCAGGCCGTGCACCGAGGCCACATTGATGATGCGGCCCCAGTTGGCCTGCTGCATGGCCGGCAGCGCCAGGCGCGTGGTGTGAAAGGCGCTGGTCAGGTTGATGGCGATGATGGCGTCCCATTTGTCCACCGGAAAGTCCTGCACCGCCGCCACATGCTGGATGCCGGCGTTGTTGACCAGGATGTCCACCCGGCCGAATGTCGTGGCGGCAAACGCCATCATGGCTTCGATGTCGGCGACCTTGCTCATGTCGGCGCCGTGGTGGGCCACCCGCACCCCATGGGCCTTGCCGGCTTCGCGCACCGCGGCCAGCGGGCCTTCGGCGTCGCCGAAGCCGTTGAGCACCACGTTCGCGCCCTGGCGTGCCAGGGCTTGCGCAATGCCTAAACCGATGCCACTGGTGGAACCCGTCACCAGTGCCGTCTTGCCTTTGAGCATAGAGGTCTCCGAATCCATTACGATGGTCAAAAGCCCATTATGGGGTGCGCCTGGAAAGTTGCTCTGCATGATTGAACCTACGCTGAACTACGTAACCTGTCCCGGTCCTGCGGCCCGCCGAGCGGACGAACCAGAGCGCAGCGAACACCGCATGGCGTACTGGGAGTGGAACGCCACCGGCAACCCCGCCCACCCCCATGTCATCGTCTGCGTCCACGGCCTCACGCGCCAGGGGCGGGACTTCGATGTGCTGGCCCGCGCGCTGGCGTCACATGCGCGGGTGATCTGCCCGGATGTGGCCGGACGTGGGCGCAGCGAATGGCTGGCCGACCCCCAGCATTACGCCGTGCCGCAGTACGCGCTGGACATGCTGATGCTGTTGCAGCACCTGCAGGCGCAGGCACCGCTGCAGACCCTGGACTGGATAGGCACCAGCATGGGGGGGCTGATCGGCATGGCGCTGGCCGGCCAGGCCCAGTTGCCGCTGCCGGTGGCCATCCGGCGCCTGGTGCTCAACGACGTGGGGCCCACGCTGGAGTGGGCGGCGCTGCAGCGCATTGGCAGCTATGTGGGCCAGCCGGTGCGCTTTGACAGCGTGGAGCAGGCCGCAGCCACGCTGCGCGTCATCTCGGCAGGGTTCGGTCCGCACACCGATGCCGAATGGCGGGCCCTGACCGAGCCCATGCTGACCCCCTTGCCCGACGGCGGCCTGGGCCTGCACTACGACCCGGCGATCGGCGTGGCACTGCGGGACATGACACGGGAGGAGGCCGAACAGGGCCAGGCGCTGATGTGGCAGCTGTACGACCAGATCACGGCACAGACTTTGCTTTTGCGGGGGGAACAGTCCGATTTGCTGACGGCCGCCACCGCCCAGGCCATGCAGGAGCGTGGACCACGGGCACAATGTGCGGTGCTTGCAAATGTGGGGCACGCCCCCACATTGGTCTCAGCCGACCAAGTGGCGGTCGTGCGGGACTTTGTATTGGCCCAGGAATGACGCAAGAACAACAACCAAACAGCCAGGCCGGCAGGGGAGTGCGGCCATGAGAAGTGTGACGTCTTTGCCTCCCACCACGGTGGAGGCCGGTGCGCCAACCCATGGCACGGTACCCATGACACCGGCGCTGATCGCCGCCACTTCGGAGGCCATGCCCGACCAGGCCAATGCGCTGGTGCGCGCCCGCTCGTTTGCGGAGCCGCTGCTGTCCGGCGAAACCATGACCACCGGCGAGAACATGCTGGCCCACGCCGATGCGGTGGCTGCCATCCTCTATGGCATCGGTGGCTCGGAAACCATGCAGGCGGCCGTGTATCTGGTATACGCCAGCATGCACCTGAACAAGCCGCTGGAGGTGCTGACCAAGGCCTTTGGCGCCAACTTCGCCACCCTGGCGGTGGAAACCACCAAGCTGATGCATGTGCAGCAGCAGGCGCGCGATGCGGAAAGCAACAGCCAGCGCGTGGACGATCCGGCCACCCAGGCCGAGACCGTGCGCAAGATGCTGCTGGGCTTTTCCCGCGATGTGCGCGTGGTGCTGCTGCGCCTGGCATCGCGCCTGCAGACGCTGCGCTACTACGCCGCCAGCAAGCGCCCGGTGTCGCCCACCCTGGCGCGCGAGGCGCTGCATGTGTTTGCGCCGCTGGCCAACCGCCTGGGGATCTGGCAGCTCAAGTGGGAGCTGGAAGACCTGTCCTTCCGCTTTCTGGAGCCGGAGACCTACCGCCAGATTGCCAAGAACCTGGATGAAAAGCGGGCCGAGCGCGAGATCTACATGGAGCAACTGCGCTCGCGGCTCGAATCCGAGCTGCGTGCCTACAGCATCAGCGCCACCGTGCAGGGCCGGCCCAAGCACATCTACAGCATCGTCAAGAAGATGCGCGGCAAGTCGCTGGACTTTGCCCAGGTGTTCGACATTCGCGCGCTGCGCGTGGTGGTGCCCAACGTCAAGGACTGCTACACCGCACTGTCCTGGGTGCATGAGCATTTCACCCCCATCGAGTCGGAGTTCGACGACTACATCGCCAAGCCCAAGCCCAATGGCTACCAGTCGCTGCACACCGTGGTGCGGGACGAGCAGGGCAAGGCCATCGAGATCCAGATCCGCACCCAGGCCATGCACGACCATGCCGAGCATGGCGTGGCCGCGCACTGGGCGTACAAGGAAGCGGGCACCAAGGGCTATGCCGGGGTGTCGGCCACCAGCGAGTACGACGCCAAGATCGCCGTGCTGCGGCAGCTGCTGGCCTGGGGCAAGGACCTGTCCGAAGGCCCGGAACACCGCAACCTGTTCGACGACCGCATCTATGTGCTGACGCCGGATGCGGCCGTGATCGAGCTGCCGCAGAACGCCACGCCGGTGGACTTCGCCTACGCCGTGCACACCAACCTGGGGCACCGCTGCCGCGGCGCGCGGGTGGATGGCGCCATGGTGCCGCTGAACACGCCGCTGCAAAGCGGCCAGACGGTGGAAATCACCACCGTCAAGGAAGGTCGGCCTTCACGCGACTGGCTCAACTCCGAGCTGGGCTATCTGACCAGCAACCGCGCCAAGGCCAAGGTGCGTGCCTGGTTCAATGCCCAGGCCATGCACGAGACCATGACCCGGGGCCGCGAGGCCGTGGAAAAGCTGCTGCAGCGCGAAGGCAAGACCGCCATCAAGCTGGACGAGCTGGCGGTGCAACTGGGCTTCAAGTCGGCCGAAGCCATGTTCGAGGTGGTGGGCAAGGACGAATACTCCCTGCGCAACATCGAAGCCGTGCTGCGCCCGCCGCCCGAGCCGGTGGCCGCCGAGGAGGACATCCAGCAGATGGTGCGCAAACCCCGCGGCGAAGGCCAGAAGGGCGGCGTGCTGGTGGTGGGTATCGATTCGCTGATGACCCAACTGGCCAAATGCTGCCGGCCGGCGCCGCCCGACGATATCCGCGGCTTTGTCACGCGCGGCAAGGGCGTCAGCGTGCACCGCTCGGACTGCAGCAATTTCCGTGAAATGGCCGCGCGCTACGAAGAGCGCGTGATCGATGTGGCCTGGGGTCTGCCCAAGGCTGCCGCGACAGCGGCGGTCTACCCGGTGGATGTGGCGGTGGAAGCCGCCGACCGCCAGGGCCTGCTGCGAGACATCTCCGACGTGTTCGCCCGTGAGAAGACCAATGTGATCGGCGTGCAGACCCAGTCTGTCAAGGGCGTGGCCTGGATGACGTTCACCGTGGAAGTCTCGGACTCCGGCCGCCTGAACAAGGTGCTGGGCATTGTTTCCGGGGTGGCTGGCGTGCGTTCGGCGCGGCGACGCTGAAAACCGTGCTAGAATCGCTTTCTCGAACAAACACAGGCGCGTAGCTCAGCTGGTTAGAGCACCACCTTGACATGGTGGGGGTCGTTGGTTCGAGTCCAATCGCGCCTACCAACTAACCATTGGTACAAAGCCTTCTAGATCCACGGTCTAGAAGGCTTTTTCTTTTTCCGTGGGCAATGGCTGATCGCTGCGCCCCAGGCGCCGTGCAGGCGCTAGAGGGCATGGCAGGCCTCCATAGGAGGCTACAGGACGTCTGTGGGCGAGCGCATGGCCCGAAGATCCAGTCCCAGGTAGCGCGTGCCCGGCACGGGATTGAAACTCACCGGCGACGCGTCCTCGAAGCCCAGCGACGCATACAGCCGCTGCGCAGCCTGGAACTCGGGCAGCACATCCAGGCAGATGCGGGTGTAGCCCCTGTGCCGCGCAGCGTCCAGAATGCCTTCCACCAGGCGGCGTCCCAGGTTTTCGCCGCGCGCCGCGGGGCGCACGTAGACGCGCTTCATTTCGCCGATTTGTGCATTCACCTGCCGCAGGGCCGCGCAGCCCACGGGCTGGCCGTCTTTCCAGGCCAGCAGCACGCAGCCGTGTGGGGCGGCGTACTTGCCGGGCAGGGCAGCGAACTCGGACTCGAAGTCCTGGAAGTCCAGGCTCACGCTGGGGCTGGCCACGTATTCCCGGAAGATGCGGACCACGGCGTCCAGATCGTCGGGAAAGCGGGCGGGGCGGATGTCGGTCATGGGCAGCAATCGGGTCCGGGCCCTGGTGCAGGGCGCCGTGCAGGAGCAATCAGAGCGCACAAGGATAAGGCAAGACGCCGGGGCCGCCGCCCATGCACCACCGTCTTGCGCCATGCCCCCTGGCCTGCACCGCTTGCAGTCAGCAGTCAGCAGTCAGCAGTCAGCAGCCAGCAGCCAGCAGGGCGCCTAGCGCGCTGGCGCTGGCGCCAGCAGCGGCCCTTCAGCCGGGCCGTCTGGCTGCAGACCGCGCACCACCAGACGGTAGATCAGTTCGGCCGCCGTGTCGTAGTCCTGGGCCGTCAGCGCATCCTGGCCCAGCAGCAACGCGAACTGGGCCTGCTGGTCGGCATAGGCCTGGGTCACGGACCAGAGGATGAACATCAGGTGGGTGAAGTCCACGCGGGCAATCTTGCCCTGCGCCACCCAGCGCTCGAAGGCCTGGGTGTCGGCCGCCAGCGCGGGGCCGACCCGGCTCAGGATGGCGTCGCCAAAACGGGGCGCACCAGCCATCACCTCGCGGGTGAAGACCTTGGAGCCATGGGGCCGCTCGCGCGAGGACTGCAGCTTGGCGCGGATATAGGTGCGCAGGGCCTGGGCCGGGTCATCGCCGCGCAGCAGATCGGACATGCCCGCCAGCCACTGCGTCAGCACATCGCCCAGCACGCGCAGGTACAGCTCTTCCTTGCTGGCGAAGTAGTACAGCAGGTTGTGGCGGCTGATGCCGGCGTCCTGGGCCATCAGGTCCAGCGACGCGCCTTCGAAACCGTATTGCGCAAAGTGCAGCTCCGCCATCTGCAGGATGTGCTGCTCCTTGCGCAGCCGTGCGGCGGTGGGCTTGCGGGTGGCCGATCGGGCCTGGGAGGCGGGGCTATTAATGGGGCTGTTCACGGGGCTGTTGTCAGAAAAAGTCGCCATTGCGCCTGCGGTAAGTAGAGATAAGTTGCGCCATTGTGGTGCGATTGTCTGGCATCTTTCTTGCTCACGACTTTCTGGGTGATTTTACTGATTGGTAAATTTTTTCACCCGCGTACATTGAACTCCACCCCAGTGCGCCCGGCAAGAGGCGCCACATTGCACCTACGAGGACCACGATGAAACCTCCGAAGACTGTGTTGTTGGATTCGGGGCGGCGCAGGCGATACGCCTGCGCGCCCCCTTGCGTTGTTCGATATGGCCTGGCATCGCCCTGCGAGCCCGGGTTCCCTTCACGCTCTCAATCCTGAATTTGGAGGTTCACCATGGACAGCCCCGCCAGCCGCACCTGCGGCATTGCCGCCGGCCGACTGAATCTGGCCGAGTACGCGGCCAATTTTTCCGACGCCCACCCCCCGCTCAACCGCCCCCAGGCCCTGATCGAGGCCGAGCGCTGCTACTACTGCTATGACGCGCCGTGCACCACGGCCTGTCCCACCAGCATCGATGTACCGGCCTTCATCGCCCGCATCGCCCAGGACAATGTGCGCGGCGCCGCCCGGGAGATCCTGACCGCCAACCCGCTGGGCGGCATGTGCTCCCGTGTGTGCCCCACCGAGCAGCTGTGTGAAGAAGCCTGCGTGCGCAACACCAATGAAGACAAGCCGGTCGAAATCGGTGCGCTGCAGCGTTATGCCACCGATGCCTTCATGGCCGCAGGCGGTGCGCCGCTGTTCCAGCGCGCCGCCGCCACTGGCAAGAAGGTGGCCGTGGTCGGGGCCGGCCCGGCCGGCCTGACCTGTGCCCACCAGCTGGCGCTGCAGGGCCACGACGTGGTGCTGCTCGATGCCCGGCCCAAGCTCGGCGGGCTCAACGAATACGGTCTGGCCAGCTACAAGACCCCCAACGACTTTGCGCAGAAGGAAATCGACTGGCTGCTGTCGGTGGGCGGCATCACGCCGCACAACAACCAGCGGCTGGGGCGTGACTTCACCTTGGATTCGTTGCTGGCCAGCTACGACGCCGTGTTCCTCGGCATGGGCCTGGGTGGTGTGAACGCGCTGGGCATTACCGAACCCCAGGCCGAAGGCCTGCGCAACGCGGTGGACTTCATTGCCGACATCCGCCAGGCCAGCGACAAGGCCACGGTGCCGGTGGGCCGGCGCGTGGTGGTCATCGGCGGCGGCATGACGGCGGTGGATGCCGCCGTGCAGGCCAGGCTGCTGGGCGCCGAAGAAGTCACCATGTTCTACCGCCGGGGCAAGGACGCGCTGTCCGCGTCCGGGGTGGAGCAGGAATGGGCCCAGACCCATGGCGTCAACCTGCGGTTGTGGGCCGCGCCCCAGCAGGTGCTGGTGCAGGACGGCAAGGTGACCGGCATCCGCATGGCATACACCCAGCTGCAGGACGGCAAGTTGCAGGTGGGGCCCGAGGTGTTCGATGTGCCCGCCGACATGGTGCTCAAGGCCATCGGCCAGACCTATGTCAGCGCCCATGCCGGCAGTGCGATCGCGCTGCGCGACGGCCGCATCGACACCGATGCCGAAGGCCAGACCAGCGTGCCCCGCGTGTGGGCCGGTGGCGACTGCCGCGCCGGCGGTCAGGATCTGACGGTGGAAGCCGTGGAGCACGGCAAAGTGGCCGCGCGTGCCATGCACCAGGCGCTGACCAGCGCCGTGGGTGCCGGGGTGTAAGCGGCAGTGCCCGCGCTTTTCAAGGAGCATGGATATGGCAGACATCAGCACCCGCTTTCTGGGCATTGCAAGCCCCAACCCGTTCTGGCTGGCATCGGCCCCGCCCACGGACAAGGAGATCAACGTCACCCGCGCCTTCGAAGCCGGCTGGGGCGGCGTGGTGTGGAAGACGCTGGGTGAAGACCCGCATGTGGTCAACGTCAACGGACCGCGTTACTCCACCCTGCTGGCGCAGGACCGGCGCGTGATGGGGCTCAACAACATCGAGCTGATCACCGACCGGCCGCTGCGCACCAATCTGGAGGAGATGACCCGCGTGAAAAAGGCCTGGCCGGACCGCGCGCTGATCGCCTCGCTGATGGTGCCCTGCGAGGAAGAAAGCTGGAAACGCATCCTGCCCATGGTGGAAGACACCGGGGCCGACGGGCTGGAGCTGAACTTCGGCTGCCCCCACGGCATGAGCGAGCGCGGCATGGGCGCCGCCGTGGGCCAGGTGCCGGAATACATCCAGATGGTGACGGCCTGGTGCAAGCACTACAGCAAGCTGCCGGTGATCGTGAAGCTCACGCCCAACATCACCGATGTGCGCTATCCCGCGCGGGCAGCCAAGGCGGGCGGTGCGGATGCCGTCTCGCTGATCAACACCATCAACTCGCTGATGGGGGTGAACCTGGATACCCTGGTGATGCACCCCAGCACCGACGGTCAGGGCTCGCACGGCGGCTACTGCGGTCCGGCGGTCAAGCCCATCGCCCAGAACATGGTGGCCGAGATCGCCCGCGACCCGCAGACGGCGGGCCTGCCGATCTCGGGCATCGGCGGCATCACCACCTGGAAGGATGCGGCCGAATACATCGCACTGGGTTGTGGCAATGTGCAGGTGTGCACGGCAGCCATGGTCTACGGTTTCAAGATCGTGCAGGACATGTGCGATGGCCTGTCCAACTACATGGACCAGCATGGCTTTGCGCGCATCGAGGACTTCCAGGGCCGGGCCGTGCCCACGGTCAAGGACTGGAAAGACCTGAACCTCAACCACATCGACAAGGCCGTCATCAATCAGGACAGCTGCATCCAGTGCGGGCGCTGCCATGTGGTGTGCGAAGACACCTCGCACCAGGCCATCACCTTCGAAAAAGAGGGCGGCGTGCGCAAGTTCGAGGTGAACGAAGCCGAGTGCGTGGGCTGCAATCTCTGCGTCTCCATCTGTCCGGTGCCGGAGTGCATTTCCATGCGCAGCCTGCAGCCGGGCGAAGTGGATCTGCGCACCGGAAAGACGGTCACCGGGGAATACGCCAACTGGACAACGCATCCCAACAACCCGCATCGTGCGGTGGTGCCCGTGTGAGGTGCGCGTGTGTGCCTGTTCTGGTGCAACGCAGTGGCAGAACAGGCGCAATCCACGCCTTTTGGCGGTGTTTTCGAGGGTGTGTTCCAGCGTGCGCGGCACGGTCAACTGGCACACATCATGCTGAAGAAGAACTTGCGATCCAGACCCGGTGATTCAGGGGATATGTCGTGCAGTCGGTAGCACCGGGCTGGGTTTCTTGTCGTTCCGTGAGTGAACCCCCACAGGAGATTCGGAGATGAACAGTAGTGCAAGTGGCGCCCTCGGCGCATCCACCCCATCCGCACCCGCCGATCAGGCGCTATCCAATGCGGATCTGCTTCCCACCCCTCTGGCGCATCGCACCTGGCGATGGCAGGACTACGCCGCGCTCTGGGTCGGCATGGTGGTCTGCGTGCCTACCTACACCATGGCCAGCTCCATGCTGGACCAGGGCTTTTCCTGGCAGCAGGCGGTCTGGCTGGTGTTCCTGGCCAACTGCATCGTGCTCGTGCCCATGACGCTGATCGGCCGGGTGGGCCCCAAGTACGGCATCCCCTTCCCGGTGCTGGCGCGGGCCTCGTTCGGTGTCAAAGGCTCCAACCTGCCCGCCGTGCTGCGCGGCCTGGTGGGCTGCGGCTGGTTCTCGATCAACTGCTACTTTGGCGCGCTGGCGCTGCACGGGTTTCTGAACATTCTGGGCTTCAATCTGGCGGGGCCGGCGGCGGGTGAAACCATCAGCACCTCCCAGTTCATGTGCTTTCTGGCCTTCTGGCTGGTGCACATCTGGTTCATCTGGCACGGGCCGGAGTCCATCCGCAAGCTGGAAGTGATTGCCGCGCCGCTGATGGTGGTGGCCTCCATCGTGTTCGTGGCGGTGCTGATGTACCGCGTTCCGGCCGGCCAGCTGTTCAACCTGCCGGCCAAGGTGGTGGAGGGCGGCCCCAAGACCTGGGCGGCCTTGACCGGCCTGGTGGGCTTCTGGGCCACGCTGGCACTGAACATTCCGGACTTCACCCGCTTTGCGCGTTCGCAGAAGGACCAGACGATCGGTCAGGCCGTGGGCCTGCCCATCCCGATGGCGCTGTTCTCCATGGTGGGGGTCATCGGCTTCTCGGCCTCGGCCATCCTGTATGGCAAGGCCGAACTGTTTCCCGATGCGCTGCTGACCAAGATGGGCAGCTTCGCCTCGGGGATTGGCCTGCTGGTGATTCTGCTGGCCAACCTCACCACCAACGTGGCGGCCAACCTGCTGTCGCCCTCGTATGACTTCAGCCAGCTGGCACCGTCCAAGGTGAGCTTTCGCATGGGCGGCATGATTGCCGCCGTCCTCGGCCTGCTGTTCATGCCCTGGAAGCTGCTGGCCACTTCGGGCGGCTACCTGTTCACCTGGCTGGGCGGCTACGGCACCTTGCTGGGCGCGATTGCCGGCGTGCTACTGGTGGACTACTACCTGATCCGCAAGACCCGGCTGAAGGTCGAGGACCTGTATGTGCGCGGCGGCCGCTATGAGTACACCAATGGCTGGAACATGCATGCCGTGGCCGCCTTTGCGCTGGGCGTGCTGCCCTGCCTGCCGGGCTATCTGGCGGTGTCGGGCGTGGTGGACGCCAACAGCGTGGGACAGATCTGGAAAAGCATCTTTGACTTTGGCTGGTTCTTCAGTCTGGCAGTGGCCAGCACCTACTACTACCTGACGGCCAAGAAGGGTGTGGAGCAAGCCGGTTGAGGACGCACGCGGGAGGGCACAGCGCCTTCCCGCGTGCACAGCGTGTGCGTGTGGATACCAAGGAGACGGGAATGCATGGAGCTTTGCTGATACGTGGCGGAACGGTGGTAAATGCAGACCGGCAGGAAAAAGCCGATGTGCTGTGTGTGGACGGCGTGATCGCTGCGGTGGGGGTCGATGCCGCCGCACTGGCGCCGGCGGGGACGGAGGTGATCGATGCGTCGGGCCAGTTGGTGATGCCCGGCGGCATTGATCCGCACACCCACATGCAGCTGCCCTTCATGGGCACCGTGACCGCCGATGACTTCTACACCGGCACGGCGGCGGCGCTGGCCGGGGGCACCACGAGCATCATCGATTTCGTGATTCCCGATCCGCAGGAGCCGCTGCTGGACGCCTACCGGAAATGGCGCGGCTGGGCCGAGAAATCGGCCGCCGACTATTCCTTCCACGTGGCCGTCACCTGGTGGAGCGAGCAGGTCCACGCCGACATGGGCATCCTGGTGCGGGAGGAGGGCATCAACAGCTTCAAGCACTTCATGGCCTACAAGAACGCCATCATGTGCGACGACGAAACCCTGGTGAACAGCTTCAAGCGCGCGCTGGAGCTGGGCGCCATGCCCACGGTGCATGCCGAAAACGGCGAGCTGGTCTACCTGCTGCAGCAGGAAGTGGCGCGCATGGGCATCACCGGGCCCGAAGGCCATCCGTTGGCGCGGCCACCCATGGTGGAGGCCGAGGCCGCCAACCGCGCCATCGCCATTGCCGGCGTGCTGGGCGTGCCCATCTACGTGGTGCACGTCAGCTGCATGGAGGCGGCACAGGCCATTGCCGCGGCACGTGCCCGCGGTCAGCGCGTGTACGGCGAGGTGCTGGCCGGCCACCTGGTGATCGACGAAAGCGTCTACCGCGATCCGGATTTCGCCAAGGCCGCGGCCCATGTGATGAGCCCGCCCTTCCGCGCCAAGGGCCACCAGGAAGCGCTGTGGCAAGGCCTGCAGTCGGGCCAGCTGCACACCACCGCCACGGACCACTGCACCTTCTGCGCAGCGCAGAAAGCCATGGGCAAGGACAACTTCGCCAAGATTCCCAACGGCACGGGCGGCGTGGAAGAGCGCCTGGCCGTGATCTGGGATGCGGGCGTGAACACCGGGCGGCTGACGCCCAGCGAGTTCGTGGCCATCACCTCGGCCAACACCGCCAAGCTGTTCAACATCTACCCGCGCAAGGGGCTGGTGGGCGTGGGGGCGGACGCCGATCTTGTGGTGTGGGATCCCCAGGCCAGCCACACGCTGTCGGTCAAGACCCAGCATTCCAAGGGCGACTACAACATCTTCGAAGGGCGCACCGTGCAGGGCATGCCCAGTCACACCATCAGCCAGGGCGTGGTGGCCTATGCCCAGGGCGATCTGCGCGCCGTGCAGGGCAAGGGCCGCTACATCAAGCGCCCGGCTTTCGGTCCCAATTTCGACGCGGTGCAGCGCCGCGCCGCCACCCTGCAACCCACGCCCGTGCTGCGCTGAACGCCGGCGGGACAAGGAGAACCACCATGGACACCCCAGTGATGCAGAAGCAAGACATCGCGCAGCTGCGCGTCAACGGCCCCCGGCTGTGGGACGCGCTGATGGAGCTGGCGCAGATCGGCGCCACGCCCAAGGGCGGCGTGTGCCGGCTGACCCTGACCGACCTGGACAAGCAGGGCCGCGACCTGGTGACCGGCTGGGCGCGCGAGGCCGGCATGACAGTGACCATCGACAAGATCGGTAACGGCTTCATGCGCCGGCCCGGACGCAACAACAGCCTGCCGCCCATCATGACCGGCAGCCACATCGACACCCAGCCCACGGGCGGCAAGTTCGACGGCAACTACGGCGTGCTGGCGGGCCTGGAAGTGGTGCGCACCCTCAACGACCACGGCATCGAAACCGAAGCCCCCATCGAAGTGGCCTTCTGGACCAACGAGGAGGGCTCGCGCTTTGTCCCGGTGATGATGGGCTCGGGCGTGTTCGCCAAGGCCTTCACGCTGGAGCATGCCTATGCCGCCACCGACACCGAAGGCAAGACGGTCGGCGGGGAGCTGGAGCGCATCGGCTATGTGGGCAGCCAGGAGCCGGGCGACCACCCCATCGGCGCCTATTTCGAAGCGCACATCGAACAGGGCCCGGTGCTGGAAGACAACGCCAAGACCATCGGCGTGGTCACCGGGGTGCTGGGCATCCGCTGGTACGACTGTGTGGTCACCGGCATGGAAGCCCATGCCGGCCCCACACCCATGGCCTTGCGCAAGGATGCCCTGCAGGTGGCCGCGCAGCTGATGCAGGAAGTGGTGGCCTGTGCCCACCGCCATCCGCCGCATGGCCGTGGCACGGTGGGCATGGTGCAGGTGCACCCCAACAGCCGCAATGTGATTCCGGGCCAGGTCAAGTTCAGCATCGACCTGCGCAATGCCAGCGATGCCGACTGCGACGCCATGGATGCCGACATCCGCGCCGTGGCCGCGCGCATCAGCCAGGCCAGCGGCCTGCCCATCGAGATCACGCTGGTCTCCAACTACCCGGCCCAGCCCTTCCATGCGGACTGCGTGGATGCGGTGGCGCGGGCCGCCAAGGCACTGGGCTATTCGCACATGCCGGCGGTGTCGGGCGCCGGCCACGATGCGGTCTACATGGCCCGGCTGGCCCCGGCAGGCATGGTCTTCATTCCGTGCAAGGACGGCATCAGCCACAACGAGATCGAAGACGCCACGCCGGCCGACATCACTGCCGGCTGCAATGTGCTGATGCACGCCATGCTGGAGCGCGCCAAGGTGGTGTGAGCGTGCCCGCGCAAGGCGGCGCAAGACCGCGCAAGATCGCGTATCTCCGCCATCTCCGGCGCCATGCAAAAGGGCTTCCTGTGGGAAGCCCTTTGTGCTCTCAGCGCGCTGTGCGTGAGGTGTTGGCGCCGCGCGGTGGTGCGCTGGCGTTGCGCGGTGGTGTGGTGCGCTGGTGTTATGCGCCCAGCAGGCGCAGATCAATCTGGCCCTGGTGCACGGGCGGGCACCAGTAGTAGCTGCCGCTCAGCGGTTGCGAGAACTGGAACAGCGCATCGCTCACGCCGTCCTCCAGGCCCAGCATGCGGCGCCACTGCGCCTCGAAGGCATCCAGCGAATGGCCGAAGGCGGCAAACATCAGGCCCATGCGGTCCTGGCCCTGGGCACTGGTGCTCCACCAGGGCATGGAGCGGCGCACCACAAATGCCTCGGGCGTGAAGCTTTCCTGGGCGGTGCGCTGGGTGTGGGCGGAGGCGGGCGCATCGTCCAGCTCCTCGTTGTCGCTCAGGCGGCGGCCCATGGCGTTGTCGCGCGCGTCCGGTGCCAGGGCGTGGAAGGCGGGCATGTTGTGCTCCCACTGCTGCAGCGCCAGAAAGCTGGAGCCGTGCAGCCCCATGGTGGCGCAGCGCAGGCAGCCGGCGGCTTCGGCCTCGGCGTCCACCGGGTTTTCCGTGCCGTCCTCGTAGCCGGTCAGATCGCGGCCGTAGCCATTGGGGCCGTGGCCATGGCGGAACGCGTCCACGATGTGCTCCACGGCCAGCGCCGGCGCCAGCAGCTGGGCCAGGCGGCGCGTGCGCAGCAGCAGCTCGCCGCGCTCTTCACCGCGCAGCCACAGACACAGTGCCGATGGGGTGCTGACCGACTGTGCCGGAGCCACGCCCTGCAGCACCGGGAAATCGCGCAGGCCGGGGATATCGGCATCCAGCGCCTGGGCCAGGGAGGGGCCGACGGCGACCACCGTGCGCGCGCTATCGGCGTGGCTGCGCAGCTGTGCCAGCGCGGTGCGCAGGGCGGCGGCATCGCCTTGCAGCGAGAAAAAGACATAGCGGCCCACAACGGGCAGCGGGGCCAGGACACCGGGTTGGGTAAATTGCATGGTTCAGAAAGCGTGGGGCAAGCGGTCATTGTCGCCCCAGGCCCGGCGGCGCAGCGGGCTGCGCACGAATGCTGCAGCGGCCTGCAGAAAATCTGCGGCATTTTTTCAAAGTGCCCATTTCAGCCTGCTATACTTGCAGCTTCAACGACAGGCGCGTAGCTCAGCTGGTTAGAGCACCACCTTGACATGGTGGGGGTCGTTGGTTCGAGTCCAATCGCGCCTACCAAATTCAAAAGCCTTTCATCGCAAGATGAAAGGCTTTTTTGTTGCCTGTGCGCCGGCAAAGCGCAGGCAGGCATGGTGACTGCCCTCAAAAGCAGGAGCGGTGGCAAGGCATGCAGCAACAGTTTGCGCGCTGTCGGCTTATTTGTCCAGACGGCAAGCGCATGGGCTGCTATCACGAAAAGAGCATTCTGTGCTGCTATGTCCAGGGATCAGGGTTGGCCCTGCGCAGCCGGAGGCGCTGGCGTCCTTAGAATCGGCAGCTGCAAATACACACAGACCGACACAGGCAGCGGGCCCGGGCCCGGAGGAGTCCCAGATGACCACCACAGAAAACAGCACCAACCCGTCCGCATCCAAGCAGCGCGTCATCAAGAAGTACCCGAACCGCCGCTTGTATGACACCGACACCTCGTCCTATATCACCCTGGCCGAAGTGCGTCAGCTGGTGATCGAGCGCGAACCCGTGGTGGTGCGTGACGCCAAGTCGGGTGAGGATCTGACCCGTTCCATCCTGCTGCAGATCATTCTGGAAGAAGAGGCTGGCGGCGCGCCCATGTTCAGCGAAGCCATGCTGGCCAACATCATCCGCTTCTACGGCCATGCGATGCAGGGCTATATGGGCAGCTACATCGAGAAGAACGTGCAGATGTTCACCGACTTCCAGAACAAGATGTCCGAACAGTCCGGCGTGGGCGGCACCGATGCCTGGGCCAAGATGATGCAGATGCCCAACCCCATGATGCCGGCGGGCTACACCGAGCAGATGCAGAAGATGCAGGAGCAGATGCAAAAGCAGACCGAGCAGATGATGTCCATGTTCGGCCTCAAGCGCTGACCGACACAGTGATCCGGCCAGACTCAGTCTGGGCACGGACCGGGCTCAGACCGGGCACAGAACGAGCATGCGTGCTCCCACACGACGGACCTTCGGGTCCGTTTTGCATGGGTGTCGATAGCCTGGCTCTGCCTCTTTGAGGTATCTATTAGTCGCGCGATAGGCGATTTTCGCGGGCTGTGCAAGCGCAGGGGCACATACGCCCAGGCAGGGATTGGGCAAGCGCCAGGCCTGCGGATGGTTCTGTCCGTATTCATACAATTTGACACGAACCCCGGGAGGTGCTGGCAGCGGGCCGGTGCGCGGGTGAACGCAGGTCGGCGCCTTCGGGCGCCGTTGTCATATGGATGGTGTTGAAATTCGGGAGCAGGCCCGCGGCGGTTCTGCAGGGATACAGGCGCGCAGCCAGGCGGAAGTGCCGCTGGATGCGCAGGCGGTCGGCCGGCAGGCGGATCTGTTGCTGCTGCTGCTGACCCTGGTGTCGGCCGCCGTGGCCGTGGTCATCGGCGCGGTGATGACCACGGCGGTGCTGCCCGCCGTGGCCGGGGGCGCGGTGGCGGCCCTGGCGCTGGTGTCCTATGCCCTGGCCCGTGGCTCGCAGTGGACGCGCTTTGTGCTACCGCTGCTGCTGAGCGCCACCGTGGCGCTGCACATCCAGGTCTCGCTGGGCATGATCGAATTCCACTTCGGCGTCTTCGTCACGCTGGCGCTGGTCATGGTCTACCGCGACTGGCGGGTGGTGCTGGCCTGCGCAGCCTTCTTTGCCGTGCACCATGTGCTGTTCGACCGCCTGCAGGCCTGGGGCCTGGGCATGTACTGCCTGACGGAAGCCAGCTTCCCGCGCGTGCTGCTGCATGCCGCCTATGTGGTGCTGCAGACCGGGGTGGAGATCTTCATCGTCTACCGCATGAACCAGGCGTTCTCGCAAGGGCGGGAACTCAATGCCCTGGTGCAGCAGGTGGACCAGCCACAGGCAATGGTGCTGGATGTGGCCGCTGCGCCCGTGGCCACCGCCGTGGCCCAGCGCCTGCAGCAGATGTTCATGCGCGTGCACGACACGGTGGACAGCGTCAAGCAGACCGCAGCGGCCCTGCAGTCGGCCAGTGCCCGCATTGCGGCGGGCAGCCAGGAACTGTCGGCCCGCACCGAACAAGCCCGCCACAGCGTGGAGGAAACCGCCACCGCCGCGCACGAAATCCGCCAGACCGTGGGCAGCACCGCGCAGATCGCCCAGCATGCCCATGGCCTGGTGGGGCAGGCTGCGCAGGACGCCCGCCAGGGCGGCAGCATGGTGGACCAGCTGGTGCAGAACATGCAGACCGTGCAGCGCGGCTCGGACGAAATCGCCAGCATCGTGGGCGTGGTGGACAGCCTGGCCTTCCAGACCAATCTGCTGGCGCTGAATGCCGCCGTGGAAGCCGCCCGTGCGGGCGAGCAAGGCCGCGGCTTTGCCGTGGTGGCCGAGGAAGTGCGCCGCCTGGCGCTGCGCAGCGGCGAAGCCGCCAAGGACATCCGCCGCCAGATCGACCGCTCCGTGCAGGCCGTGGCCCAGGGTGCGGCCCTGAGCGGCCAGGTGCAGTCCGTGATGCAGGGCTTTGAAAGCCGCATCGGCGAAGTCGCCGAACGCATGCAGGACATCGCCCAGGCGGCGGTGCAGCAGCACGAAGGCATTGCCCAGATCAGCGACGCCATCGGCCAGCTGGAGCAGGCCACCGCGCAGAATGCCGAACTGGCCGAGCAGTCGCTGGCCACGGCGCAGATGCTGCAGGCCCACACCCAGCAGATGGAGCAGCGCGCCGCCCTGTTTGTGACGCGCGCGGGCTGACGCCGACTGCCCTCTGGCCGGGCGCTGGGCTGAGGGCGGCCGGGGCAGATCAGAGGGGGAGGGCCGGCGGGATGCCCCGCTTTGCACATGCCGTGGGGCGAGCCGATAGAATGCCCGGTTCGATTTTGTCTGGCAGGGCCGGAAAGTGCCTGCAAGCTTCTTGCGGCGGACGGAATCCTCCCCACACGGAAACACCATGACAAGCGAAGCAAACACCCCTGTAGCCAGCGCCCCCAAAGTGGGCTTTGTGTCGCTGGGCTGCCCCAAGGCCCTGACCGACTCCGAACTGATCCTCACCCAGCTTAGCGCCGAGGGCTACCAGACCTCCAAGACCTTTGAAGGCGCGGATCTGGTCATCGTCAACACCTGCGGCTTCATCGACGATGCCGTCAAGGAAAGCCTGGACACCATCGGTGAAGCCCTGGCCGCCAACGGCAAGGTGATCGTCACCGGTTGCCTGGGTGCCAAGGCCGGCAAAGAAGGCGGCGCCACCATGGTGGCCGAAATCCACCCCAGCGTGCTGGCCGTGACCGGCCCCCACGCCACGCAGGAGGTGATGGATGCGGTGCACACCCACCTGCCCAAGCCCCACGATCCCTTTGTCGATCTGGTGCCGGGCAGCTTTGGCGATGCAGGCATCAAGCTCACGCCCAAGCACTACGCTTATCTGAAGATTTCCGAAGGCTGCAACCACCGCTGCACCTTCTGCATCATCCCCAGCATGCGCGGGGATCTGGTCTCGCGCCCGATCGGCGATGTGCTCAAGGAAGCCAAGGCGCTGTTCGAAGGCGGCGTCAAGGAACTGCTGGTCATCAGCCAGGACACCTCGGCCTACGGCGTGGACGTGAAGTACCGCACCGGTTTCTGGGACGGCAAGCCGGTCAAGACCCGCATGCTGGAGCTGACCGAAGAGCTGGGCAAGCTGGCCGCGCAGCACGGCGCCTGGGTGCGCCTGCACTACGTCTACCCCTATCCCACGGTGGACAACATCCTGCCGCTGATGGCCGAAGGCAAGATCCTGCCTTACCTGGATGTGCCGCTGCAGCACAGCCACCCCGATGTGCTCAAGCGCATGAAGCGTCCCGCATCGGGCGAGAAGAACCTGGACCGCATCCGCGAATGGCGTGCCATCTGCCCCGAGCTGGTCATCCGCAGCACCTTCATCGCCGGTTTCCCCGGCGAGACCGAAGAAGAGTTCGAACACCTGCTGGACTTCATCCGTGAAGCCGAAATCGACCGCGCCGGCTGCTTTGCCTACAGCCCGGTCGAAGGCGCCACCGCCAACGAGCTGCCCGGCATGCTGCCCGAGTCTGTGCGCGAAGCACGCCGCGCCCGCTTCATGGAAGTGGCCGAGGAAGTGTCCGCCAAGCGCCTGCAGCGCCGCGTGGGCCAGGTCATGAAGGTGGTGGTGGACAAGGCCGTGAGCCTGGGCAAGAAGGGCGGCGTGGGCCGCACCTATGCCGATGCGCCCGAGATCGACGGTGTGGTCCACATCCAGCCGCCCGAAAAGGCCAGCAAGACCTACAAGGTGGGCGATCTGATCAGCGTGCGCATCCTGGGCGCGCAAGGCCACGATCTGGTCGGTATCCCGGTCTGAAAACGGTCTGAGGGCGGTCTGAGAATGGCCGGAAGGCAGGCGGTGCACAGGCGCTGCCGCCCTCCAGTCCTTCAGTCCTGCTTCCCACCGCGTTGTGCCCAGCACAGCGCACAAAAAAAGGCTTCCCGAGGGAAGCCTTTTTGCATGGAGTGCAGCCGCCGGGGCTGCAGCGCCATTACACGCGCTTGCGGTATTCGCCGGTGCGGGTGTCGATTTCGATCTTGTCTTCCTGGGCCACGAACAGGGGCACAGCCACTTCGAAACCGGTAGCGATCTTGGCGGGCTTGAGCACCTTGCCGGACGTGTCGCCCTTCACAGCGGGTTCGGTCCAGGTGATTTCGCGCACGATGGTGGTGGGCAGTTCGACCGAGATGGCCTTGCCGTCATAGAACACCACTTCGGCGGTCATGCCGTCTTCCAGGTAGTTCAGGGCGTCGGCCATGTTTTCGGCTTCCACTTCGTACTGGTTGAACTCGTCGTCCATCCACACGTACATCGGGTCAGCGAAGTAGGAGTAGGTGCAATCCTTCTTGTCCAGGATCACGTTGTCGATCTTGTCGTCGGCCTTGAACACGTTTTCTGTGCCGAAGTTGCCGATCAGGCTCTTGAGCTTCATGCGCACGGTGGCAGCGCCACGGCCGCCACGGGCGTATTCGGTCTTCAGAACGATCATGGGGTTCTTGTCGAACATGATCACGTTGCCGGCGCGGATTTCTTGAGCGATTTTCATAGCTGATTGCGGGAGGTTGAGCCGCTCTACGCGGCAGGCGAAGGCGTCAGTGGCGCTGCAATGGCGTTCGATGACGAGGGCCTGCCGCATGTTCCGCGGCGGGAGCCTCAGGGCCACAGCCTGTTCAAAAAAGGCGGGCCCAAGAAGGCAAAACGTCGATTTTAACTTTTTTCGGCCACAAACTGCAGCAGCTGTGCGATCAAGTCGGTTTGGGCATGCAATTTTTGACGCGCCGCAAGCGTGCAGGCCTGCCATTCCCGCAGCAAACCGGGGGTGAGTCGGGGCAGGGAATCGGCCGGCGCCAGCCCGTTCCACGCGTGGTGAAAAGACCGCAATGCCGCCGGGGCCTGCAGCCAATCCAGAAATGCGTCCAGCTTGGCGTGGTGGGCGTTGTCATCCTGGGGGTAGATGTGCCATACCAGTGGCTGGCCCGCCCACAGCGCACGCACCAGCGAATCCTCGCCGCGCACCAGGTTCAGGTCGCAGGCCCACAGCATTTCGTCGAACTGCGGCTGGGGGCAGGTGTCCAGTGCGTGCACGTCCAGGCTTTCCAGGTGCGGATCGGCCTGCCGGGCGGCGGCCACCGCCGCCGTGGCGCGGCCGGGCGTGGTCAGCAGCCGGGGCTGCCAGCCGGCCTGTGCAGGCGCGGGCTGCTCCCGCAACTGGGCCAGCAACTGGGGCAGGGCCGGCGGTTCATAGCAGAACAGGCTGATGGCCCAGTCACCGTCCTGCAGGCCGTGGGCGGCACGCCAGGCGCTGCGGCCCTGGGCGGCGAAGGCCGCCTGGCGCGCCGCCAGGTCGTGCTCGGCAATCAGCCCGCCGGTGTCGGCGGTGAAGCCAGGGTAGAAAAACCAGCGCGTCAGCCCGCTGGCCGGCCCGCTCATCAGGCGCGAAGGCAGGCGGTGGCAGCGCGCCACATAGTCTTCGGCGGACAGGTATTCCAGGTTGATCCACACCGGCGGTCGGTCGGCCGCCGCCTGGGCGGCCAGGGCCTGCAGAAACGGTGCGGGAATCTCGCAGCCAAAGGCTTCCACCACCACCTCGCCCACGCGTGCGGGCACATCGGCGGCGCTGGCAGGCCAGGGGTGCACCGTGAGGCCCGGCGGGTGCGGCAGCGGTGCCATCCATTGCAGGGCGCTGGCGTCGTCCATCCACAGCCGCACGGTCTGGCCGCGCGCCACCAGCTCCGACGCGGCGCGCCAGCACACGCCCACATCGCCAAAGTTGTCGATCACCTGGCAGAACAGGTCCCAGGTGCGTGGCGCAGCAGCGGCCGGGACGGCAGAGGGGGAAAGCGGAAGAAAGTCGGGCATGCAGGAACTTCAGTCGGCGGCCGGCTGGCACAGGTGCTCGGCCAGCAGCTGGGTGACGGGGGACAGGGTTTCGGTGGCGCGCACGCACAGCATCAGCTCGCGTTCGGCCCAGGGCTCCTGCAGCGCAATGCAGTGCAGCGGCAGCGTGCCCAGGTACAGGCGGGCGCTGCCTTCGGGCAGGATGCCGATGCCCAGGCCGGAAGCCACCATCAGGCACAGGGCGTCATAGCCGGTCACCTTCATGCGCAGGCGCGGCTGCAGGCCCTGGTCGGCGGCCGCGCGCGTGACCAGGTGGTTGAGCGCGCTGCCGGCATGCATGCCCACCCAGTCGTACTGCACCAGCTCGGCCAGGCGCACGCTGCGCCGTCGCACCAGGGCATGGCCATGGGGCACGACCACGGCCAGTCGGTCGCGCCGGTAGGGGCGCAGCTGGATTTTCTCGCCATAGCTGCCGTTGTTGAGCAGGCCGATATCGGCCTCGTTGTCGGCCACGGCACGGGCAATGTCGGTGCTCACGCGCTCCTGCAGGCGTACATCCACTTGCGGGTGCTGGGCCAGAAAGCGCTGCAGCTGCGCCGGTAGGAACTGGGTGATGACCGAGATATTGGCCACCACGCGCACATGGCCGCGCAGGCCGCTGCCGTGGTCGCGGCCGTAGTCCTTGATTTGGGTGGCAATGCCGTCCAGCTCGTTGAGCACGCTGCGCGCCATGTGCAGCAGCGCATAGGCGGCGGCGGTGGGCTGGCTGCCGCGGTTGCTGCGGGTGAACAGCTCCACCTGCAGCTGGGCTTCCAGTTCGGCCAGGCGGCGGCTGGCGGCAGACGGGGCAATGTGCTCGCGCGCGGCGGCGCGGGCAATGGCGCTTTCTTCCATGACGGCCACAAACAGGCGCAGGGTGACGGGGTCGAGCTTCATACGGTGCAACAGGAGAGGGGTGTCATTATCCCGTCACGCGGTCCGGCTATGCCGAAATGCGATGGCAGCTTCGCATTTCAGCGTTTTGCACACTGCGCGACCGGCGGCAAGATGCCCGCTCAAAGGCCCGGAGACCATGGGCCTGGGATATGGAGACAAGACGCGATGTCCACAACGCAATGGATACGGGACCCCGCCACCCAGACTGCCACGCCGCGCGCGCTGCAGGGGGTGAAGGTGGTCGAGATGGGGCAACTGATTGCCGGCCCTTTCTGCGGCAAGACGCTGGGTGAATTTGGCGCCGATGTGGTGAAGATCGAGGCGCCCGGCGCCGGCGATCCGCTGCGCAACTGGCGCCTGATCCAGGACGGCACCTCCGTTTGGTGGCAGGTGCAGTCGCGCAACAAGCGCTCCATCGCACTGGATCTGCGCCAGCAGGAAGCGCAGGACCTGGCGCGCAAGCTGATTGCAGAGGCCGATGTGCTGGTGGAGAACTTCCGCCCCGGCACGCTGGAAGGCTGGGGCATGTCGCCCGAGGCGCTGCACGCCCTCAACCCCGGGCTGGTGATTCTGCGCATCTCCGGTTACGGCCAGACCGGCCCGTACCGCGATCTGCCAGGGTTCGGCGTGATCGGGGAAGCCATGGGCGGCCTGCGCCATCTGACGGCCGAGCCCGGCCGCGTGCCGGTGCGCGTGGGCGTGTCCATCGGCGACACCCTGGCGGCGCTGCATGGCGTGATCGGCGTGATGATGGCCCTCTACCACCGCAAGGTGAACGGCGGCCCGGGCCAGGTCATCGACGTGGCACTGCACGAAGCCGTGTTCAACGTGATGGAAAGTCTGTTGCCCGAATACAGCGCCTTCGGTGCCGTGCGCGAAGCCGCCGGCAGCGCGCTGCCGGGCATCGCCCCGTCCAATGCCTATCCCTGCCAGGACGGCTGGGTGCTGGTGGCGGGCAATGGCGACTCCATCTTCAAGCGCCTGATGGGCGTGATCGGCCGCCAGGACCTGGCCGATGCGCCCGACCTGGCCGACAACGCCGGCCGCGTGGCGCGGGTGGCCGAGATCGACGGCGTGATCGGCCACTGGACCCGGCAGCAGACCGTGCAGCAGGTGATGGACCAGCTGGGCGCCGCACGCGTGCCGGCCGGCAAGGTCTACACCGCCAAGGACATTGCCGAGGACCCGCACTACCGCGCCCGCGAGATGATCCTGACCCAGCACACCCGCGACGGCCATGCGTTGGAAGTGCCCGGCATCGTGCCCAAGCTCAGCGCCACGCCCGGCACCGTGCGCAGCAGCGCCCCCCATGTGGGCGACGACACCGATGCCGTGCTGGCCGAGGTGGGGCTGACGGCCGACCAGATTGCGCAGCTGCGCGCCAAGGGAATCATCCAATGAACAACCAGAACCTGTGGCAGGGTGCGGATCGCCGCATCTACATGAATGAAGTCGGCACGCGCGACGGCCTGCAGATGGAGCAGGCGTTCGTGCCCACCGAAGACAAGATTGCGCTGGTGAATGCGCTGTCGGCGGCCGGGCTGTCCAAGATCGAGGTCACGGCCTTTGTCTCGCCCACGGCCATTCCGGCACTGCGCGACGGCGAGGTGGTGATGCGCGAGATCGCACGCCGCCCCGGCACGGTTTACACCGCCCTGGTGCCCAATGTGCGCGGCGCCGAGCGCGCCATCGAAGCGCTCACCGACGAGCTGAACCTGGTGATGTCGGTCAGCGAGACACACAACCTCTGCAATCTGCGCATGCAGCGCAGCCAGTCCTTCGCGGCGCTGCAGCAGGTGATCGCCACGGCGCAGCAGGCACGTGTGCCGGTGAATGTATCGCTGTCCTGCTGCTTCGGCTGTCCCATGGAAGGCGACGTGCCGCAGGCCGAGGTGCTGGCCTGGGTGCAGCGCTTTGCCGACCTGGGCGTGCAGGGCGTGACCCTGTGCGACACCACGGGCATGGCCTATCCCAGCCAGGTACATGCCCTGGTGGCCGCGTACAAGGCGCGCTGGCCCCAGCTGGGCCTGACCCTGCACTTCCACAACACGCGCGGCATGGCGCTGGCAAATGTGCTGGCCTCCATCGACGCGGGTGCCGACCGCTTCGATGCATCGATCGGCGGTTTGGGCGGCTGCCCGTATGCGCCCGGCGCCTCCGGCAATGCCTGCACCGAAGAGATCGTGCACGCACTGGAGCTGATGGGCTATGACACCGGCGTGGACCTGGAGCAGGTGGTGGCGGCGGCGCGTGCGCTGCCGGCGCTGATCGGCCACGACACACCCAGCCAGATTGCCAAGGCGGGCTGCCGCCTGGATCTGCACCAGCCGCCGGCCGACTTTGCCGCACTGCGGGAGCGCGCCCTGGCGCGGGCCTGATCCGATGCGATCCTAAGATCCATTGATGGGCTGACAGCACGCCCGGTTCCATGCGGGGGCATGGAGCAGGGACGCACTGTCCGCCTTCCACCAAGAAGCTGCAGCCACCCGGCCAGCAGCCACTGCACCGGCAGGTGCCCAGGGAAACAGATCCCTGGCGTCCTGCACCGATAACAAGCCTGAACGGCACACCCCAAGGAGATTTGTATGCCTTCCATTTCGCTGTCCCCACGTTGTACCCGCCGCCGCCTGCATGGTGCGGCACTGGCTGCGGCCATGGCGCTGGCCCTGCCGGCTGCCGGCTGGGCCCAGGGCAACTACCCCAGCAAGCCCATCACCTTCATCGTGCCGGCTGCGGCCGGCGGCACCACCGACCTGTCGGGCCGCATGGTGGCCCAGGCCCTGGCGCCGGTGATCGGCCAGAGCGTCATCGTGGAAAACAAGGGCGGCGGCAACGGCAACCTCGCGGCCGCCCAGGTCAAGCGCGCGCCGGCCGACGGCTACACCCTGCTGATGCAGTACTCAGGCTACCACGTGATCTCGCCCCACCTGAGCAAGAGCCAAACCTGGCAGCAGAACGACTTTGTGCCCGTGGCCAACCTGGTGTCTGCGCCGCAGATCATCGTGGTGCGCGGCGACCTGCCGGTCAAGGACATGAAGGAACTGGTGGCCTATGCCAAGGCCCATGCCGGCAAGCTGAACTACGCCTCCTCGGGCAATGGCTCGCTGCAGCACGTGACCGGCGCCATGCTGGAACAGCAGGCCGGCATCCACATGGTGCACGTACCGTACAAGGGCACCGGCCCGGCGCTGCAGGACCTGCTGGGCGGCCAGGTGGACCTGACCTTCGGCACCGCGCCGCCATTCATGCCCCACCTCCAGAGCGGCAAGCTCAAGGTGCTGGCCGTCACCGGCAAGGAACGCCTGCCCAGCCTGCCGAACGTGCCCACCACGGCCGAAATGGGCTACCCCGGCGTGAACGCCACCTCCTGGTTCGCGTTGTTTGCCCCGGCCGGCACGCCCCAGGCGGTGATCGACAAGCTGACGGCTGACGTGAAGACCGTGGTGCAGGACCCGGCGTTCAAGAAGAAGGCCGAAGAGCAGGGCGCCACGGCCGACTACATGGCGCCCAAGGCGCTGGGCACCATGGTGGCCGGCGATCTGAAGAACTGGGCCGGCGTGGTCAAGTCCGCCAACATCCAGGCGGAATAAGCCGCGGGTCCCGCAGATCCCGCCGGGCCCATACGGCCACACCCCCAATGCTGAACAAAAGCTGGGGCAGCGCATGCCAAGCGCTGCCCCAGCTTTTTTTAGGGGTGCGGGCGCATGCCCATGGCCGGCGGACGCGGCAGCGCGGTGCGCGCCAACGCACAATACGGGCCATGGCTTCTGATGTGCATTCCGCCGAACTCCTGGCCCAGGTGGCCGCCTTGCCCGCACTGCCGGGCGTCTACCGCTATTTCGATGCGGCGGACACCTTGCTCTATGTGGGCAAGGCCCGCAACCTCAAGCGCCGCGTGGGCAGCTACTTCCAGAAAGACCATGGCGGCACGCGCATCGGCCACATGGTCAGCAAGATCGTGCGACTGGACACCACGGTGGTGCGCTCCGAGGCAGAGGCACTGCTGCTGGAAAACAACCTCATCAAGACGCAGCACCCCAAGTACAACATCCTGTTCCGGGACGACAAGAGCTATCCCTATCTGAAGATCACCGGCGTGGCCGGCAAGGACGGCAAGGCAGGCGAGTCCGCCGGCCAGATGTTCCCGCGCATGGCCTACTACCGCGGCAGCGTGGACAAGCGCCACCGCTACTTCGGTCCGTACCCCAGCGCCTGGGCGGTCAAGGAAACCATCCAGCTGCTGCAGAAGGTGTTCCGCCTGCGCACCTGCGAGGACACGGTGTTTGCCAACCGCTCGCGCCCCTGCCTGCTGTATCAGATCAAGCGCTGCACCGGGCCGTGCGTGGACCTGATCTCGCCCGAAGCCTATGCGCTGGACGTGCGCAATGCCGAAGCCATGCTGCGCGGCGAGACCGATTCCCTGCTCAAAAGCATGGAGCGGCGCATGATGGAATATTCCGACAAGCTCGAATTCGAGCTGGCGGCCGAGGTGCGCAACCAGCTTTCGGCGCTGTCCACCGTGCTGCACCAGCAGGCCATCGAAACCGCCGACGATCGGGATGTGGACATCCTGGCCGTCAAGGTGCAGGGCGGCCGTGCCTGCGTGAACCTGGCCATGGTGCGCGGCGGCCGCCACCTGGGCGACCGCGCCTACTTCCCCAGCCAGCTGGACGATGCCATGGGGGTCTACGCCACCGAAGACGAGGCCGAGCAGACCCAGGCCGTGGAGGTGCGGGTGCTGGAAGCCTTTGTGGCGCAGCACTACATCGACGTACCGGTGCCGCCGGTGCTGCTGGTCAGCGAGGCCATGGACCCGCAGCTGACCCAGGCGCTGTCGGAGCAGGCCGGCTACAAGGTCGGCAGCCAGCACCAGCCGCGCGGCCAGCGCCGCATCTGGCTGGAGATGGCGCAGCAGAACGCGGCCATCCAGCTGGCGCGGCTGCTGTCCGAAGAAGGCTCGCAGCAGGCCCGCACCCGTGCGCTGGCCGAGGCCCTGGACCTGCCGCAGGAAGGGCTGGAAAACCTGCTCATCGAATGCTTCGACATCTCGCACACGGCCGGGGAGAGCACCCAGGCCTCGTGCGTGGTGTTCCACCACCACAAGATGCAGGGCAGCGAATACCGGCGCTTCAACATCAACGGCATCACCCCCGGCGACGACTATGCCGCCATGCGCCAGGTGCTGACCCGCCGCTACAAGCCGGTGGCCCAGGCCCTGGCCGAAGCCGGCGGCGCCGAACTGCCGGCCGGCGCACCGCGCCTGCCGGACCTGGTGCTGGTGGACGGCGGCAAAGGCCAGGTCAGCATGGCGCGCGAGGTGTTCACCGAGCTGGGTCTGGATCTGGCGCGCATCGTGGGGGTGGAGAAGGGCGAGGGCCGCAAGGTGGGCCTGGAAGAGCTGGTGTTTGCCGACGGCCGGCCCAAGGTCTACCTGGGCCACGACTCCGCCGCGCTGATGCTGGTGGCGCAGATCCGTGACGAGGCCCACCGCTTTGCCATCACCGGCATGCGCGCGGCCCGCGCCAAGGTGCGCACCGGCAGCAGCAGCCTGGAAGAGATTCCCGGCGTGGGCCCCAAGAAGCGCGCGCGCCTGCTGCAGCGCTTTGGCGGTGTGCGCGGCGTGACCGATGCCAGCGTGGAAGACCTGATGACGGTGGAGGGCATCTCCGCCGCACTGGCCGAGGATATTTACCGCGCCCTGCACTGAAGCGGCGCGGCGGCGGCCGCAAACACATCGGTTCACACCGGTTCGCGCCGTACCAGGCTTCGTTTGTGGTGGTTTCGGCGCGCGAGTCGGCCCTGCAGCGGCCCGGCAGTGGACGCTGCAGGCCCATGCGCAAGGGCTACCGGTGAAAGCCACGGTGGCGTGCCACAATCGCCCCCATGTTTTTCACCATCCCCACTGTGATGACCTGGACGCGCATCGTCGCGATCCCGCTGATCGTCGGAGTGTTCTACGCCCCTTTTGATCCCGCCACGCGCAACCTGATTGCGGCGGTGATGTTCATTGTCTTTGCGGCCACCGACTGGCTGGATGGCTTTCTGGCCCGCCGGCTCAACCAGACGTCGTCCTTTGGCGCCTTTCTGGACCCGGTGGCAGACAAATTCCTGGTCTGCGCCTCGCTGCTGGTGCTGGTGCACCTGCAGCGGGCCGATGTGTTTGTGGCGCTGATCATCATCGGCCGCGAAATCGCCATCTCCGCGCTGCGCGAATGGATGGCCCATATCGGTGCAGGCAAGAGCGTGGCCGTGCACATGATCGGCAAGGTCAAGACCATGGTGCAGATGGTGGCCATTCCCTTCTTGCTGTACGACGGCAAGGTCGCCGGCGTGGACACCGGCTACTGGGGGCACTGGCTGATCTGGCTGGCCGCCGTGCTGACCGTGTGGTCCATGGTGTACTACCTGCAAAAAGCCATTCCCGAGATCCGCGCCCGCGTGGACAGATAAGTCGCTGCAAATGAGCCGCTGAAAACAGGCCGCTGCACCGCCCGGGCGTTCCAGGTGGGTGCAGGCAGCTATTGATGTAATAGCAATCCCGGGGCGTGCACACGGTCGCTGCACCCCGCCTCAGCACGCATCCACCACATGCGGCCACCGCTTGCCCCGGCCGCACCCAGCCGCCCTGCAGCGGCCAGCCGGTGCAGCGACCCGCCCCCACGCTCTGTACAGACGGCAGTGGCAGCGTCGCTGATGCGCCACGCTCCCGCAGCGCACCCCGTCCCCAAGCCCCACAGGCATGCACCAAACCGCGACTTTCAGGGCCATCGGCAAGCTCCAATGTGGTGCGGTTTGTGCAGCGCGGCGTCTGCGCTGCAGGCGAAAAAACGGCTGCAACCCCCACCGGCAGGGGCTGTGTTTGTACAAATCCTTGCTGCACGCGGGGTCTGCCGGTTTGTCAATGCGGAAAGTCACGCGTCACCCTTTTGCGCAAAAAACCGAGGCACTTGCGAAAAAGCGCGAAAAATTGCGTCTAGAATCTGCCCCAACGCGGTACTGCCAGTCAGGTTACTCTGTGCTGCGCTGGTGTAGCAAAGCATGCGTCACACGAGTGGCCCGCTTTCACGACGTTTAAACCCACTTTCTCGAGAGGCATCTTGTGAATAAGACAGAACTGATTGAGCACATTGCTAACAACGCCGACATTTCCAAGGCAGCTGCTGCACGCGCTCTGGAATCGACCATCGATGCGGTCAAGAAGACCCTGAAGAAGGGCGGCACAGTCTCTCTGGTGGGCTTCGGCACCTTTGCCGTCGGCAAGCGCGCTGCACGTACCGGCCGCAACCCCCGCACTGGCGACACCATCAAGATCAAGGCTGCCAAGGTGCCTAAGTTCCGTCCGGGCAAGGCCCTGAAGGATGCGCTGAACTGATACAAGGTTTTCGGTCGGGTCCTTAGCTCAGTTGGTAGAGCGGCTCCTTTACACGGAGTAGGTCGGCGGTTCGAGACCGTCAGGACCCACCACAAAAATCCTGGAAGGACTTGGAGTGATCCAAGTCCTTTTTCTTTGTCTGCACCTTTGGTACTGCAGGCGTTGCGGTGCGTGGCAGCGTTGGCCCAGTGTTGGACAGCACTTGCGCAGTGTGGCTGCAGGGTGCCGGCTGCCAAGCCGCAGCGCTGCGGGAGGCGCTCCCGCGCGGTGCCCGCAGGTCCGCCCGTGGTGGCATCCATGCGCCGCTGTTGGGGGAGTCGAAAACCCTCAAGTAGAATAGCCCGGCTCACCTGCTTGCGGCCTTGCTGGCTGCGGGCACTGCGTGCGACGGTGATTCCCTTTCGCCACCGGTTCATGCCGAACCGGTTGGCAGGCCAAGGCGGACCCTGCGGTTCGCCTTTTTTCTTGCATCTGCAGCAGCTTCAGAAAGTTTGACTATGCTCGAATCCATCCGCAAGAACTCCAAGATCGTGATGATCTTGCTGTTCCTGCTGATCATTCCCTCGTTCATTTTTGTCGGTATCGATCGCAGCTATTTCACGGAGTCGAGTCCGACCGTGGCCCGCGTGGACGGCAATGACATCAAGCAGTCCGACTGGGACAACGCGCACCGCGTGGAAAGCGACCGCATGCGTGCGGAGATGCCGAACCTGGACCCCAAGCTGCTCGACTCGCCCGAAGCCAAGTACGCCACGCTGGAGCGCATGGTGCGCGACCGCGTGCTGACCGCTGCCGCACAGAAGATGCACCTGACCACCAGCGACGCCCAGCTGGTGCGCACCCTGCAGGGCATTCCCGCCATTGCCTCGCTGCGCAAGCCCGACGGCACGCTGGACGCCGACGGCTACCGTGCCCTGGTGGCCTCGCAAGGCATGACGCCCGAAGGCTTTGAAGCCAATCTGCGCCGCAACCTGGCCCTGAACCAGGTGCTGGGCAGCCTGCAGGAAACCTCCCTGACTACGCCTGCCACCACCGATGCCGCGATGAACGCCGTGCTGCAGCGCCGCGAAATCCAGGTCGCCCTGTTCAATGCAGAGCAGTACAAGGCCGCACTGCAGCCTTCGGCCGACGAGATCAAGGCCTACTACGACGCCCACCAGGCCCAGTTCCGCAAGGCCGAGCAGGCCGACATCGAATACGTGGTGCTGGACCTGAACACGGTCAAGCAAGGCATCCAGCTGAACGAAGACGATCTGCGCACCTACTACAAGGAAAACGCGCCACGCCTGGCCGGAGTCCAGGAAGAGCGCCGCGCCAGCCACATCCTGATCAACGCCCCGCAATCCGCCAGCGCCGAAGAGCGCGCCAAGGCCAAGGCCAAGGCCGAGGCCCTGCTGGCCGAAGTGCGTGCCAAGCCCGAGACCTTTGCCGAAGTGGCCAAGAAGGAATCGCAGGATCCCGGTTCGGCCGCCAACGGTGGTGACCTGGGCTTCTTCGGCCGCGGCGCCATGGTGGCTCCGTTCGAACAAGTGGCATTCAGCCTGCCCAAGGGCGGCATCAGCGATGTGGTGGCGACCGATTTCGGTTTCCACATCATCCAGGTGACCGACACCAAGCAGCCGCCCGTGCCCAGCTACGAACAGATGCGTCCCAAGATCGTGGAAGAGCTGCAGCAGCAACAAGCCCAGCGCAAGTACGCGGAAGTGGCGGACAGCTTCTCCAACCTGGTCTACGAACAGGCCGACAGCCTGCAGCCCACGGCCGACAAGCTGGGCCTGAAGGTGGTCAAGGCCACCGGCGTGCAGCGCACACCCAAGCAGGGCGCCGAAGGCCCTCTGGCCAGCGCCCGCTTCCTGGAAGCCCTGTTCACGCCCGAATCGCTGGACTCCAAGCGCAACACCGAAGCCGTGGAATTCGGCACCAGCCAGATGGTGGCCGGCCGCATCACCCGCTACGAACCAGCGCACACCGAACCCCTGACCACCGTGGAAGCCGACGTCAAGCGCCTGTGGGTGGCCGACAAGGCCGCCGAGCTGGCCAAGAAGGCCGGCGAAGACAAGCTGGCCGAATGGAAGGTCGATGCCGCCAAGGCGCCAGGTCTGGCCGCTGCCCAGGTGATCTCCCGCAACGACCCCAAGGGCCTGCCGCGTGAAGTGGTGGATGCTGCCATGGTGGCCCCGGTCAAGGACGGTGCAGCCGCCTGGACCGGTGTGTCCCTGGGCAAGACTGGCTATGCCGTGGTCAAGGTCAACAAGGTGCTGGCGCCCGAGCAGCGTGATGCCGAGTTCGAACGCCAGGCTGCCCAGCAGTACGTGCAGCTGTGGTCTTCCGCCGAAGGTGCGGCCTACTACGAGACGCTGAAGAACCGCTTCAAGGTGCAGATCAAGGTGCCGCGCCCTTGAGAAATGGAAAAGATTTCAGAATCTCTCCGGGGGTTCTGAAAAGCGCGATACAATAGCAATCTCTTCCGGTGGCTGTAGCTCAGTTGGTAGAGTCCAGGATTGTGATTCCTGTTGTCGTGGGTTCGAGCCCCATCAGCCACCCCAAAATTTCTTCTTTCCCGCGCGGTCTGTCTGCAGGTCGCTCTGAAAAGAAAATCCCAAGAAGCCTCTTCTTGGCAAACCTCTTCCGGTGGCTGTAGCTCAGTTGGTAGAGTCCAGGATTGTGATTCCTGTTGTCGTGGGTTCGAGCCCCATCAGCCACCCCAAATAGAAAAAGCCTCTTGATTCGTCAAGGGGCTTTTTTGTTTTTGCCTCCCTCGTTCGCAAGCCATGCTGCACATGCGGTGGCGTTTCCGTGCGGTGGTCTGCGGAACGCCTGCCTGTTGGAGCCGATTGGATACCCCGAAAGGGTGTGCAGGCTTCACGGGTGCTCGGTGGCGTCGGGGCACTGAACGGCTTTTCCTCCCGCCACTCCAGATGGAAACGCGCCAATGCTTTACCGCTTGGTGCCTTGTGTGTGTCAGCGGTGCGCGCCAGGAGCCCGCTGCAGGGCTAGACCAGGCCGGGGCAGGCCGGTGTGGACGCGCTCCGCTGGCACAGCGCACAGAAAAAGGCCCCGATGGGATGAGCACCGGGGCCGCGTGCACCGCCTAGACTTGGCGCGAACACGAATTACCTCTTATTTCGGCACACGGCGCCGTTTCTTGAGGATTTTGTGACGGTGTCGATCGCGAGCAGGGCGTTGCCTGTGCCCCAGCGCCGGGGGACGGCATCCTGTCTGGCTGGTACCTGCACACAACTTGCCTATGATGGGCGCATGCAGCATCACCTGAGCACAGGCCGACTGGGTTTGAACGCGTGGCGGGCCGCACTGCGCACGGTGCGGGCCTGGGGGCGCATTTTCTATCTGGGTGCGGCCAGCGGGGTGCTGCTGCTCTCGCCGTCTTCCTATGGCCGTACGGGCAGGCAGTTGCTGCTGCGGCAGGTGTATGCCGACACGGTGCCCATTCTGCTGGGCTTCACGGTGCTGGCGGCGCTGATCTGCCTGGTCATCACGCGCATTGTGGTGGTCACGGCGGCCAGCTACGGGCTGTCGCGCTATGCGCTGGAAATGGTGATCCGGGTGCTGGTGCTGGAGCTGATTCCGCTGACTGCCGCGCTGTTCGTGGCCATGCGCTGCTCCATTCCCAACGGCACGGCACTGGCCTTGCTGCGCGAGAACGGGCATCTGCAGGCGCTGCAGCGCGCCGGGCGCGATCCGCTGCGGGAGGAAGTGCTGCCGCGGGTACTCTCCAGCATCTATGCCAGCCTCACCTTGGCGGCACTGTCCTGTGCGGTGGCCACCGTTACCGCCTATCTGGCGGTCTACGGTTTCAACACCGCCGGCCTGCCGATCTTCACGCGCTTGTTCGGCCAGGTGTTCACACCCCCGGTCACCGTTTTGTTTGTGCTCAAGACCTTCTTTTTCAGCCTGGCGATTGCCCTGATTCCCATGGCCTCGGGCCTGTACGAGCAGACGGCGCAGCGCGCCGGCCAGCCGGGGCAGGAGCTCTCGGGCCTGGCGCGCATGTTCGCTGTGCTGCTGGTGATTGAAATGGCCTCGCTGATGGGCAACTACTACTGATGCAACCTATTCCGCCTTCCTCTAGCCCGACGCCGGACCAGCCGTCTGCCGGCCCCTCCACCCCGCCGCTGCGCCCCGTGGCCCATCTGGAGCGCAAGGCCGCCGCCTTGCTGCTGTTGACCTGCGCGCTGGTGCTGGGTGCGCTGGTCTACCTGATGTATGCCCGGGGCGTGTTCGAGCCCACGCAGTCGCTGGTGCTGACGGCCGATGACTCCGAAGGCGTGGTGGTGGGCATGGACATGACCTTCTCGGGCTTTCCCATAGGCCGGGTCCACCGGATCGAACTGGCCAAGGACGGCATGGTGCGCATCCTGATCGATGTGCAGAGCAAGGACGCGCACTGGCTGCGCGAGAGCAGTGTGTTCACCTTGGTCAAAGGCATTGTGGGCGGCACCACCATCAAGGCCTACAGCGGCATCCTGACCGATCCGCCGCTGCCGCCCGGCGCTGAGCGCCCGGTGCTGCGTGGTGATGCCACGGCCGAAATCCCGCAGATCATGGCCAGTGCCAAGGAACTGCTGGCCAATCTGTCGCAGATGACGGCCTCCGATTCCTCACTGGGCCAGTCGCTGGAACATATCCAGAGCCTGTCCGACAAGATGCAGGGCCCGAACGGGGTGCTGGGCGCCGTCATGGGCAACGAGGCCGATGCCCGGCGCGTGGGCCAGGTGCTGGAGCGGGCCGAACAGGTGCTGGCACGCATGGACCGCATGGTGCAGCGGGCCGACCGGCAGGTGTTCGATGCCGATGGCGTGATGCCCCAGGTCAAGGTGACGGTGCTGGAGCTCAACGGCCTGCTGGCCGATGCGCGCCAAAGCCTCAAGAAGATGGACGCCGTGCTGGTGGAAGCCCAGGGCATCGGCAGCAATGTGAACAGCGCCACCCAGGATCTGGGCGAGCTGCGCACCGAAGTGGAAGCCAATCTGCGCAAGATCGAAACCATGATGACCGACCTGCAGCGCAAATGGCCGTTTGCCCGCCAACCCGAGTTGCAACTGCCATGAGCACCGCCACCCGCTTCCTTTGCCGTGCACCGCAGCGGGTGTTGTGCACCGGCCTGCTCGCCCTCTGTGCGGCCCTGGCCGCCTGCAGCACCAAGCCGGTGCCGGAATGGTCGCTGAACGCCAGTGACGCCGCCCGCCGCGCCATGCAGGCCCAGCTGGAAGGCGCCAGCAGGGTGGCCGATCTGGAATGGGGCAAGGCCCGCAGCGAAGCCGCCCAGACCGGCCAGCCCGCACTGATGGCCCGCCTGGCGTTGATGCGCTGCGCCCTGCAGGTGGCCAGCCTGGACTGGGACGACTGCAGCGGCTACACACCGTATGCGCAGGACGCCGCACCGGCGGAGCAGGCCTACCACCGCTACCTGTACGGTGCGCTGCAAAGCGGCGATATGGCACTGCTGCCCGCACAGCACCAGGGCGTGGCCGCCACGCTGGCGCAGGGGGAGGCAGTCACTGCAGCCCAGCTGCAGGCCGTGCCGGATGCTACGGCCCGCCTGGTGGCCAGCGGTGCGGCGCTGCGTGCCGGGCGCACCACCGTGGAAGCGCTGTGGCCGGTGGTGGATGCCACGGCCACGCCGCAAGGCTGGCGCCGCCCGCTGATGGCCTGGATGGAACTGGAACGCCGCCGGCTGGAGTCGGCCGGCGCTACCTCCGCCGCACAGACCCTGGCGCGGCGCCTGGATGTGCTGCAGGACAAGCCAACCCGGCCCTGAGATGCCTGCCGCCGTTGGGGACCACCGCGGCCAAGCGCTGGCATGCACCAGCAAGTCGCCAGCGCGCCGTATGCGCCAGGGGATGAGGTGAAGCGGAAAGCCGAGGCAGGGCGCGCGCCCGGCGGCACTGCGGGAGCAGGAGCTGAGAGGTCCGGGTAGGCATGGCATAGCGCCATCCCCGGTGCCGGTCTGCGCTCAGGCGCTGAAAAAACTTTGCAATGCCACCGTCTCACTGCCCCACGGCAGTGCAACAGTGCCGCAGTGCGCGCATGCTTGGCCCATGGTACCCGTCAGGGCAGGGTGCACAAGATGGCACGGCGCAAGCAATAGGGCGCTTGCGCACCGCCTGGTGCCGGTGCAAGGCGGCGGGAGCGGGGTCAGGGAGGTGTCCCTGTGCGGGTGGCGCAGTGGCTCGCACCCGGATCACGGCGGCAGCAGCGTCGCCGGGTCTTTCACGTTCAATGCGTCGGCGGACTGGGCCACCACATCCACCCACAGCAGCGAGGCTGCGGCGCCCAGGGCCAGGGCGGCCACCAGGATGAACAGCAGCACAGGATGGCGACCCTGGCCGCGGTCGGGCTTGCGGTGCAGAGGGGGAGCGTTGGGGGTATGCATGTCACACCTCACGGGTGATGGCTAGGCCTCTTATTGCAACATGCATGCCGCCTGTCGTCTGTCAGACAAGCGCCTGACGGTCCTGTAGGTCCCCAAAGCACACCGCCCTGCAGGGCAGGGCGGCGGTAGAGGCAAGGGCCAGGCGCTGCGGTGCAGCACCAGGCCAGGCTTCACAGGCTCAGAAGCGGTGGCGCATGCCCACGGCGAAGCTGGTGCCGGAATCGGAGCCGGTCAGCTTGTCGTGCATCAGCGCAGCGTACAGGTCGGTGCGCTTGGACAGGAAGTGGTCGTAGCCCAGCGTGGTGGTGGTGCGCTTGCCGTCGAAGACCAGCACGCCGGTGGTGGCGTTGCGCGCTTCGATCTTGGTCTGGGCAATGGCGGCCTTGAAGGTGCCGGCCTTGGTCACAGGCACATCCAGGCCCAAGGTGGCGGTCTTGCCTTCGTAGCTGGTGTTGTCCTTGGTTTCGGACTGACCGTAGGTACCGTAGACCTTCACGACCTTGAAGTCATAGGAGCCACCCAGCATCCAGTTGGCTTTGGCACCGCCATCGGTGTAGAGCAGGGCGCCAGTGGGATTCTTCACCTGGGCGCGTTCGTAGAAGCCGGTCAGCATCAGGCCGTCGTTGCGGTAGGTGGCGTTGGCACCCACGTTCTTCTTGCTGTTGGCCGTGGCCACTTCACCAAACTGGTACTGCAGATTGAAGCTCAGGCCGCCGAAGCTGGGCGAGGAGTAGACGATCTGGTTGCTCCAGCCGGTGTCGGAAGCGGTGGTGTTGTAGGTCTTGAGGGCAGCGTCGGTATAGCCCGTCCACATATTGCCGTGCAGGATCAGCGGCGAGAGGGTGAACGAGTCACCGAACGGGTTGGTGAACACGCTGGGCAGGAAGTTGGGGGCCGAGGAACGGCCCAGCTTCACGGCACCGAAGCTGCCGCTCAGCGACACATTGGCGTCGCGGGCAAAGAAGGACTCGCCAAAGGCCAGGTCGTATCGGCCGGGAGAACCGGTGTCGCCGCGGAAGAAGGCGCCCAGCATGAAGCCGGCCTTCAGGCCATTGCCCAGATCTTCCGTGCCATTCATGCCCCACCAGGAGGTGGACAGGCCGCCGGAGCCGACCTGGCTCACGCGGTCGGCACCTGCCAGTTGCATGGAGCCGGCGTACATATCGACCAGGCCGGTCAGTTGCACAGACGATTGTGCGAAGGCGGTGGAGCACAGGCAGGCTGCAGCCAGGCAGGCGGACAGTCGGGTCAGTTTCATGGGGCAAGTCCCTCAGTTGGTTGTGATGCCTGCCTCTATGCAAACCACGTGCCACCTTGCGCAGTGCCATCTTGGTGCAGTGCACGGCCCCCTGCCATGGCGCACCGCAAAGCAGGTGGGCATATGGGAGGGGATGTGGATGGTCAAGGGGGCGGCACGGGATCGACGCACCGGATGCAGGGCCGCATGCCGTGCGGGCTGCGGGTTTGCGCACCGCCGGGCAGCGTGCTGCAGCCCCGTAAAGGTGCGCGCGTTGCCTGTCACGGCGCCGGCCCCCCCGCCACGCACCCGCTTCCTTGTCTGGCGTGCACCGGATTGCGCACTGAATGTAGGCCGCCTCGCACCGCCGTTGCGCCCGCGACGGCGTATGCTGGCAGCCATGTCCACGCCCAAGACCCTGCTCATCGTCTACCACTCGCTCACCGGTGGCACCCTCCAGATGGTGGAGGCCGCGCGCGACGGTGCCCAGGACGGTGGCGAGGTGGTGGTGCGCCTGCTGCACGCCACCGCCGCCGGCCCGCAGGATCTGCTGGATGCGGACGGCTACCTGTTTGCCACGCCCGAAAACCTGGCCGCCATCAGCGGGCTGATGAAGGATTTTTTCGACCGCAGCTATTACGGGGTGCTGGACCGCATCCAGGGCCGGCCCTATGCCAGCCTGGTCTGCGCCGGCAGTGACGGCAGCAATGCCGCGCGGCAGATGGCGCGCATCGCCACCGGCTGGCGGCTCAAAGCCGTGGCCGAACCGCTCATTGTCTGCACCCATGCGCAGACGCCGGAAGCCATTCTGGCGCCCAAGCAGATCGCGGCAGACGATCTGGCCGCCTGCCGCGTACTGGGCGAAGCGCTGGCCACCGGGCTGGCGCTGGGGGTGTTCTGAACACCAGGCCGCATGCCTGGATAACGGTCGGGCACATGCCCACAAAACCATAGCGTCGGCCGCAATCCGCGCCAGCGGTGGCGGTCTTCGGGTGCTGCAGTACCATGGCCCCACCTGTTTCCCCGCCGCGGCCTGCCGCGCAACGCCCCGCATGCCCGCCACCGACACCCGCCAGCAAGCCATTGACGCCGCCTACCACGTGATTGCCGAGTGGGGCGTGCAGGGCGCCACCTACCGCCGCATCGCGGCGCAGGCCCAGCTGTCGCCGGGCACGCTGACCTACCATTTCCCCACCATCGACGATCTGCTGCTGGCCGCCTTCCGCCAGTTCACCGACCACATCAGCGACGGTTTCCACACCCGTATGCGGGCGGCACGCAACGCCCCTGAAGCCTGCGAGGCCGTGGTGGACCTGATCTGCGGCGAGGTCTGGCCCACCACGGCGCACCTGCTGCTGTCGTTCGAGCTCTATGCCATGGCAGCGCGCAGCGCCGACTACCGCGCCGTGATGCACCGCTGGATGGCGCAGAGCCAGTCCGCACTGCGGTTGCAGTTCCAGGCTGAAACGGCCCGGCTGCTGGATGCCTGCATCGAAGGCATGACCATCCACAACGTGCTGGGCGCCCAGCCCTTGCCGCGCGCATTGATCCAGGCCCACATCACCACCATGGCATTGCCGGGCTATTGCGGGGGGCAGACCACAGGCGCAGAAGACGGAGCGGGTACCGGCGCTGCAGACCCCGGCAGCAGCTCCCCGTAGCGCTGACCGTTGCACGGCACCTCGCTGGGGCTGCCTGCAGTTGCCCCAGCCGGGAGGGATGGACACCCTGGCGCGCGCCAATCACGCCAGCCATGCCCTGTCACGCGGCCTCACGTTGCCCACGAGCCCATGCTGCCAGCGGGTTACGCCGTCTGCTGCACGACCCCTCCGGTGGCCGTGCGGCGCTCCGCCCAGGCCTGCAGCACCATGGCCAGCACGGCAGCCACCAGCGCCATGGCCAGCACCGGCAGCATGCCCAGGCGCAGGCCCCAGTGTTCCCCCAGAAAGCCCAGCATCGGCGGGCCGACCAGAAACGCCACATAGCCCAGGCTGGCCACGGCGCCCACGCGGCGCGCGCTGTCGGCGGCAGGGCCTTCGCCCGCGGCCGACAAGGCCAGCGGAAAGCCCAGTGCCGCACCCAGACCCCAGAACAGCACCGATACCGCGCCCAGCCAGGGCAGCGGGGAAAAAATGGCCAGCGCCACACCCAGGGCGGCGGCCAGTGCGCTGGCCTGCATCAGGCGCAAGCGGGCAAAGTGCTGCAGCAGGCGGTGGCCGGAAAAACGCCCCACCACCATGCCCAGCGTGAACAGCAGGTAGATCACCGTGCCCTGGGCTTCGGCAAAGCCATGGCCGTCCACCATCAGCAGCGGCAGCCAGTCGTTGGCCGCGCCTTCGGCCAGTGCCATGCCCAGAATAAACAGGCCGATCAGCAGCACGCGCCGCTCGCGCAGCGCGCCCAGTACCGGGCCGGAGGCTGGCTCGGGCTCGGGCCTGCGATCGGCCTCGCCAGGCGCGGGTGCCGCGCTGTGGTTGTGGATGTGCCGCACCAGCGGCAGTACGCCCAGCAGGGCCAGTGCCGCCACGCCCAGCCAGTGCAGCAGCAGCGGGGCCTGCAGATAGGCCATCAGCATGCCCAGGGCCGCGCCCAGCAGCGTGCCCAGGCTGAAGCAACCGTGCAAGGTGGTCATCAGCGTGCGCTGGTACAGGCGTTCCAGCGCCGCGCATTCCACGTTCATCGCAATGTCCGACCAGCCGATGCCCAGGCCAAAACACAGAAAGCCGGCAAACGCACACCACAGGCTGGCCAGGGCGGAGCCCGCCGCCATCAGCGCCAGGCCGCCCAGCACCAGGCAGGTGCCGAGCAGAATGGTGCGTCGTGCCTGCAGCCGCGCCGTGACGGCGTTGGCGCTGAGGATGCCCAGCATCGAGCCCACGGAAAAGCCGAACAGCACCAGTCCCATCTGCTCGGTGCTGGCGCCCAGGGCATCGCGCAGCGCCGGGGTGCGTGTGACCCAAGTCGAGGTGGCAATGCCAATCAGTACAAAGACGCCATACAGGGCGCCGCTCAGTCGGCGCACCGGGGGCAGCGCCGCAGCCGTTTCAGCCATGGGATCCACTTTCCATTGTCAATAATTCGCATGTTCGTACGCTTGTACGAAAAGGCGTATCGTACGTATGTACGACAAATCCGGTGGCCAGACACAGGCAATGCCCGTGGACGGCCACTGGACATTGCGCGGGGCACGCATGGACAGGCGGGCGGGGGATGTGCCGGCCTGGTGGGGCGGCTTACGGGTCTTGCGGGGTTTGCCCTGCGGCGCAGGACCTGGTGTGGCCGGTGGCCTTGTGCCCGCCGGTCGCAGAGCAGGCCACTGCTCCCGGTGGGCCGGATTGGAGGCAGGGGCCGGGCAGGCCGCGCGCGGCATGATGGTTCCAAGTCGAGACCAAGGGCGCGATGCGTCCCGTCCGGCGCCATGGGGGTTGCACTGCACCACCTCCGGCGGTTGTCCGCAGCGACCGGTTTTTTGTCTTCAGGAGCGTGCCAATGTCCATCAACCCGCCTGCGCCCGCAGGCCGCTTTGTACTGCCGCCAGCAGCCAGCGGGCCGGGGGCGGACGCCCCCCACCACCGGCGCCTGCCGCTGCACGGCTTCATGGCAGCGGTGTACCGCAGCCAGGACGCCCGCGTGCTGGTCCACACGGCCGAGCAGTCCATGGCCCGGGTCCAGGCCCACCTGGCCCGCATGCATGCGCTGGCCGTGGAGGCCAGCAACAGCGATGTGGCCGGGCCCGCGCGTGCCCGGGCCCAGCAGGAGATCAATCTGCGCGTGGCGGACATCGACCGCATTGCCCGCACCACGGTGGTGGCCGGGCACAGCCTGCTCGACGGCGCCCTGCACCGCCAGGAGGGGCTGCTGGACACCCTGGCCGGGCAGGCGGGCGGCGTCGCGCTGGCCTGCCTGCCCAATCTGCGGGCGCAGAGCCTGTCGGCCCTGCGCTATGCCGTGCAGTCCTGGGGGCTGGATGCCGCTGTGGCGGCACCCTTGCCCGCTGCGGCGGGGCTGACCCTGGCCGTGGGCGACCAGCCACCGGTGGCGCTGGGCACCTTGCCTGCCGCCGCATCAGGGGGCGAGCGGCTGGCCCAGCTGTGCCGGGCCATCAACGACCAGACGGCCAGAACCGGGGTGGCCGCCTTTGTGCTGCCGGAGCGCCGACGCAGCGGTGTGGAGGGGGCGTTGCAGCTGCAGCTGCTGTCATGCCGGGTGAATGCCGACGGATGGGCGCAGCGCGTGTCACTGGGCGGGGTGGTGCAGGCCATGGGCCGCCCCCTGCTGCACACACAAAGCCAGGACCGCAGCGCCGGCCCCGCACCGGGCTGGGTGGTGCACATGGCCTGCGGGCTGCACAGCATCAGCCTGGACGACCCCGCCCGTTCCTGGGTGGGCCAGCTGCAGCTGGAGCAGGCTGCCGCCCAGCTGCGCTGCGCGCGGGCACGCTTTGCTGCCGGCAGCCTGCTGGGGCGCCTGGGCGCCGGGGTGCCTGGCGAGAGCCAGGCTTAAGGGGCGAAGATGAGTGAGGAGAAGAGGGGCACCACGGTTCTGCGGCCACTGCCCCCTTCGGCTTAGCGTAGTGTGGCCTTGCCTGCGGGTGTGCCGACCGGTGCCACCGCGCGGCGTGCGCCCAGGCTGACCACGGCGATGCCGCCCACAATCCCCAGACCGCCCAGCACCAGCGACAGGCTCAGGCTTTCGCCCAGAAACCAGGTGGACGCCAGCAGCCCGATCAGCGGCACGCCCAGCATGGCGGTGGACATGCGCGTGGCCGACAAATGCATGCTGGCCGCGTTCACCGCGCAAAAGCAGAAAGCCGTGGCCACCGGGCCCACATACAGCACGATTTCCCACAACGCCCAGCTGCCGTCGCCGGTGAACGGGCCTTCCACCGCATAGGCCAGTACCAGCAGCGGCACCGTGGCCAGCAGCATCTGCCAGGGGGCCAGCTGGTAGGCGCTGGAGTCGCCCTTGTAGTAGCGCAGGTGCAGGATGGTCATGCCCCACAGGAAGGAGGCGCCCATCAGCATCAGATTGGCCTGCACGCCGGCGCTGTCGCTCCAGTCCATGGCCAGCGGGTTGAACAGCACCACCAGGCCCAGCAGGCCCAGCAGCAGGCCGGTGGTCTGCAGGCGCGACAGGCGCTCGCCGAACACCAGCACGGCAATCGGTGTGACCCACAGCGGTGTGGTGTAGGCCAGCACGGCCGAACGACCTGCAGGCACCTGCGTCATGGCGATGGCGCCCAGCACGGTGAACGCCATCATCTGCAGCAGTCCGATGCTGGCCAGCAGCGGCCAGTCGCGCCGGGTGGGCAGCTTGAGGGTGCCGCCGGCAATCTGGATGGCGAACAGGCACAGCCCGCCGGTGGCAAAGCGCAGCGCCGAGAACCAGATGGGCGTTACATGGTTCAGCCCCGCCTTCATCACCGGCCAGTTGCAACCCCAGATGGCGATCGCCGCCAGCAGCGTGAGCAGGCCGGCATGGCTTTTCCAGGCGGTGGGCAGCGCGAAGTGCCGCGCGGCAGGCAGGTGGGAGGCGGCGGAAAGCGTGGCAGACGGGGTGCCGGAAGCAAGACCAGAGGGGCGGGACGACATGCAGCGGACGCAAAAGACGGAAGCGGAAAACCGGGGTCCGGTGTGCGTGGTACGACGGTTTCCCCTGTCGTGGTGCGCCGCAGCAGCGCCGCAGGGCGGGAGGGGAACGCGGTGCACCACGCACCACGGGAAAACCCGGAATTCTGCGCACGTAGGCCCAGATTTTGTTTCTGCATTCACTGCAGAATGTGGTGCAAGCAGGTGAATAATTCTGGTCTTTGCCGGAACCTGAGAATTTTTATCCCATGAAGAAGCTGGACCGCATCGACATCGGCATCCTCAACGCGCTGCAGGCCGATGCGCGCACTACGAACGCCGAGCTGGCCAAGGCCGTGCACCTGTCGCCCACGCCCTGCTACAACCGGGTCAAGGCCATGGAAGAGATGGGCCTGATCCGCCAGCAAGTCACCCTGCTGGACCCGGACCTGCTGGGCCTGCACCTGAACGTGTTCATCCACGTCACGCTGGAGCGCCAGGTGCAGGGAGCACTCCAGCACTTTGAAGCCACCATCGCCGAGCGCCCCGAGGTGATGGAGTGCTATCTGATGACGGGCGACGCCGACTACCTGCTGCGCGTCCTGGTACCGGACATCAAGGCGCTGGAGGTCTTCATCCTCAACCTGACCACCACGCCAGGTGTGGCCAATATCCGCTCCAGCTTTGCCCTCAAGCAGGTGCGCTACAAGACGGCGCTGCCGCTGCCTGAAGGCGGTCTGGTGGTCGGTCGGGAGGCCTGAGCAGCGGAACTCGGCGGGCGCCGCGCGCCGCTGCGCACCCACCCGTGCCGGTTGCATGACCGGGCGCGCAGCGGCGGGCTGAACGGCTGAACCTCGGCGGCGCTGCCGCAGCTTTCGCAGCAAGTCGCGCTGTCCTTGCCGTCATGGCCGCTGCGACGGCCGCGTTTCGGTCTGCATCAACCCGCTCTGCATCACCCCCACTGCATTTCGCCCTTGGCCACCTTGGCCCCCAGTTCCAGGGACATGGGTGAACCCGCCTGCGGGTACAGCTGCGTCATGGCGGCAATCAGGGCCTTGCTGTCGGCGGCCTTGGCGGCTTCGCGCTCGAAGTGGCGCAGATAGTCGCGGGTGTAGGCCAGCGCTGCGGCGCCCAGCGGTGCGCCGGCGGCCATGTGGCCCGGCACCACCACGGCAGGCTGGCGTTCCAGCATGCGGTCCAGCGTGTGGGCCCAGGCGCTGCGGGCGCCCGGTGTCGGGGTGTCGGCCGTCCACACATGCAGACCGGAGAACACCATCACCCCGCCGAAAATGGCCTGCAGCGACGGCACCCACAGATAGCGGCGGTTGGGCAGGCCTTCGGCCGGCACGATCTCGAGGCGCTGGCCTTCCAGGGTCAGCGCCCGGCCGTCAAACACTTCGGGCATCACCACATCGGCCAGCTTCTGCGGGCCGTTGTCCTTGAGCTGCGGGCCCCAGGTGGCCAGCTTTTTCTCCACATTGCCGCGGATGGCGCGCAAGGTGTCGGAGGCGGCCAGCACCTTGGCCTGCGGAAATGCCGCACGCACGGGCGCCAGGCTGAAGTAGTAATCCGGATCGCTCTGGCTGATGTAGATGGTGGTCAGCCGCTTGCCGGTGGCGCGGATGGCATCGGCCAGCGCCCGCCCGTCCGACAGGGTGAAGCCGCCATCGATCAGCACGGCATCGCGTGCGCCTGTCAGCAGCACCGGGGCCCGGGAAAAGCCCTGTTCATTGGCCGGAAAGTGCTGCCAGCGCAGCGGTGCGCCGGATGCACGGGGTGCGGCGGCCCAGGCGGCTGCGCCGGTGGCGGCCCAGGCGGTGGCCATGCCGGCCAGGCCAGCAGTGCGAACAAAGTGGCGGCGTGTGCTCATCTTCAACTCCTCGGTGGTAGGGCATGGGTGCGGCAGCGCGGGCAAGGTTTGCCAGCGGGTGTGCCGGGGAGTGCTGCGTCTGCAACCCATGCGGGGTGGTGCAATGTCTGCATGGTAGGTAGACTGCATTGATTGAAAAATACACACGAAGCAAACACTTTGTATGTCCGAAGCAAACAATCAAACCATGCCCGGTGGCTGGAACCACCTCAAGCGCCTGGCCTACTTCGCGGCCGTGGTGGAAACCGGCTCCTTCACGGCCGCCGCCGAACGCCTGGGCATCACCAAGGCCGTGGTCAGCCAGCAGGTGGCACGGCTGGAGCGCGAATTCCACAGCACACTGCTGGTGCGCAGCACCCGCAAGGTACAGCCCACGGCCGCCGGCCAGGCCTTCTACCAGCGCTGCGCCGCCATCCTGGCCGATGCAGAAAACGCCTTCAGCGAACTGGCCGACTCGGCGGTCGAGATTGCCGGTCCCCTGCGGCTGACCGCTCCGTTTGACTACGGCATCAGCGTGGTGGTGCCGGCCCTGGCCACGTTTGCCGCACGCTACCCGCAGTGCCAGGTGGATGCCAGTTTCAGCGACCAGACCCACGACCTCATGGCCGGTGATGTGGAGCTGGCCATCCGCGTCGGCTGGCTCACCGATCTGCAGCTGCAGGCACGGCAGATCGGCAGCTTTCGTCAACTGCTGGTAGCCGCACCCCGGTGGCAGCCGCAGCTGGACCGTTTGACCGGCCCGCAGGACCTGGCTGCGCTGCCCTTTGTGGCCAACACCGCCTTGCGCGAACCGGGGCGCTGGCAGTTCACCAGTGCGCAGGCCGCGCCATCGGCTGCGCCCCACACCGTGCAGTGGCAGCCCGTCATGCGGCTGGATGCCACGCTGGCCGTCCGCGCCGCCGTGCTGGCTGGCGCCGGCCTGTCGGTGCTGCCGGACTACGCCATCGCCGACGACGTGGCCGCGGGCCGTCTGGTGCAGGTGCTGCCCGGTTGGACCTTGCCCCAGGGCGGCATCCACGCGGTGTTTCCGCCCGCGCGCTTTCGCCCGGCCAAGGTGCGTGCGCTGGTGGAGTGCCTGGTGGCACAGCAAACCGGCACGCTTTCCTGACCTCCTGACCTCCTGACCTCCTGACCTCCTGACCTCCTGACCCGCTGGCAGTGGGTCGCATACGCACACGGCAACAGTCGGAGAGGGCGCCACGACCCGACCGGCATCGAGACAGAGCCGTGCTCAGGCCTGCCGCATGCACCTGCCGGCAGGTCGCGGGCCATGGGCCCATGGCCTGCAACCCCGGTCTGCATGGTGCATAGTGCGGCGCCATGGAAATGCAAAGTGGTATGCGAGAGAACAAGCAAGCGGTATTCGGTCCCCATCTGCGCCTGTTGGGCATGGCGGTCTTGTGGGGGGCTTCATGGCCGGCGGGCCGGGTGATTGCGCAGAATATGCCGCCGCTGGCGGGTGCCTGCCTGCGCTTTGTGCTGGCAGCCCTGGTGTTGCTGCCGTGGATGTACTACGCCGGCGGCTTTGCCCAGTTGCGGCAATGGAGCGCGCAGCGCTGGCTGGGCATGGTGGCCGCCGGTGCCACCGGCGTGTTCGGCTATGCCGCCTTTTTCCTGTCGGGTCTGCAGTACCTGCCGGCCGGCAAGGCGGCGCTGGTGATCACGCTCAACCCGGTGGTCACCTTGCTGCTGGCGGTCTGGATCTTCAAGGAGCGGCTGAACCGCACCATTGCTCTGGGCATGCTGCTGGCGGCTGCGGGCGCAGTGGTGGTCATCTCGCACGGGCGGCCGCAGGACATCCTGCACGGCAGCGTGGGCCTGGGGGAGCTGCTGATTCTGGGCTGTGTGGCCTGCTGGGTGGCCTACACCCTGCTGGGCCGGGTGATGCTGACCGGGGTGGACGCGCTGACCACCACCGCCGTCACCAGCACCATCGGCGCGGTGCTGCTGCTGGTGGCCAGTCTGGTGGTGGAAGGCCCGGCCGGTCTGCAGGCCGCCGTGCACAGCAATGGCACCGCCTGGGGTGCGCTGCTGTTCCTGTCCTGGGGCGCCACGGCCCTGGCCTATGCCTGGTATTTCGACGGTGTCAAAGCCCTGGGCGCCGGCGCAGCCTCCGGCTACATCACCCTGGTGCCGGTGATCGGTGTGGTGATTTCCGCGCTGCTGCTGGGCGAATCCGTTGATGCCTCCATGCTGGTGGGGGGAGCCATGGCGGTGGCAGGCACGGCGGTGATGAACTGGGGGCGCCGGCCGGCCTGAGGCAGGGCGCGATAAGGGAGCGCAGGAGGCACGCACACTGGCGCTTCCCCACGCTCCCGCGGTGTGTCTGCCGCAGACCTTGGCGTGGTAAACACTTCTGGCCGCGAGATTCTGCATGTGCCCCTGGCCACGGGGGGAGGGGCGTGAGCGGTTCCTACTTCGGTTCCTACTTCTTGACGACGATGCGCCAGCAGCTCTCTTGCGTCGCGCCAACTTGCTCTTTTGCGCAATCCGAACGGCGGTCCAACCGGGTCCCGACATAGGTATAACCAGAGTTCGGGTTGTGTGTGATGAGGTGACCGATCTCACCGAGCAGTTCTTCATGCTCGGCAAAGTAGCTGTGGCCCATCTCCATGAGCCCCGTCTTTGTCACGACCTCCACGGTATCAATGCCATCCACCCTGGCGAATGCCGGGGGGGCACCGACCCGGCTCCTGTCGTGCACCTTTTTGGAGAAATTCACGGGCTTGTCGGTTTTCGACACGTACAGTGTGGTGCGCTCCGAAATCTTCGCGTACACCTTCGCCATGTCGTGAAAGAAGTCAGCATCCACATCCGGTGCGGCCAGAATGATCTGGCCAAAACGCAATTGATCCTGCAACTGGATGGCCACCCGCAGCAGTGCCCGGTTTCCCATGCTGTGGGCAATCAGGTGAATCGGCTGCGACGGACCGACTTCCTGGCGCAGGCGCTGCAGAAATTCAGCCAGGTACTTTTCGCTGTAGTCGACCGTGGCCTCGTCGGCTGTATAGGCCAATGTTTTCGCTCTGGAAGGCCAGCTGTAGAAGGCCGGGATGCCTTTCAGGTTGAGGTCTGCCCAGATCTGCGCGGTGCGCCGGGCTGCGTCGATAAAGCTGTTGTTGTAGCCATGGATGAAAACCAATACGACCCGATGGTTCGGGTTGATCTTTTTCAGCGTGGTTTTGAGGCTGCTCCAATAGCTGGCATCGTCCAGCGGCCGGGCGAAGCTGAAGCGTATGGGCTCATCTTTTTTGCGCTTCAGGAGGGAATAGCTGCCAAGCGATCCACTCTCGTGGCTCTTTGGGATGAACACTTCCGCTACGCCGTAGTTCAGCTTGGTGTCACGCTCTGACCCAAAGGGGTTGGACATCAGAAAGGGCTGTGTGGGCTTTCTGTTCGTTCCATACCAAAGCGTCACGGTCTTGCCTCTTGGCTGGGTGGGATCGATCCCTTCGACCGTTTTATCGACTGGTGCAGGCGGAAGCACAACCACCGGTCCTGGGGCTGGCGCAGGGCTGGGTGCCGGGCTCGGTGCAGGGTGCGATGTGACAGGCTGATTGGAAGCGATTCCATCGGGAGCAGGGCTGGTCGCACAACCCGCGAGCAGTCCGTACAGAACCGCAAGAACGAAAAAACCACGGTCGATATTCATGCTCAATTCCCTCCGGCGCGCGGCTGTCGTTTGCTGATTCTGGTGACGTTGTGTTGCGCCCTGTAAGGAGGTTAAGCCCCCGGTCTATGGTGTGGTCCGCCACTGGGCGGCTATGGTGGCAAAAAGCAACGTCCTTGGAAGAGGGCTGCAGGAACGAGAGGGCAGCGTTGTGCAATTGAGGGTGCTCAAAGGCAGCATGCGAGGTCGTCTGTCGGTCCCTCTTCTGCGCTGCGACAATCCGTTCGACAACTCCGAAAGAAAAAATGGACGACGCGCACTTACAGCAGGAACTTCAGACGGTCTACGTGCTTACGAATCCGGCCATGCCCGGTATCGTCAAGATCGGTATGACGCGGGCTTCGGATGCGGGCGAGCGCATCGCATCCCTGGGGAGCAGCAGCGCGGTTCCGCTTCCCTTCGATTGTGTCTATGCCTGCAATGTGCCGGATGCCAAAAAAGTCGAGCAGGCGCTGCATCGTGCGTTTGCTCCCGACCGCATCAATCCTTCGCGCGAATTCTTCAGAACCAAGCCCAGTCAGGTCATGGCCATTCTGGAGTTGCTGCACCAGGGCAAGGTCGTGACGGCACAAGTGGAGGCACAGGCGGAGGCCAAGACAGACCCCGAAGCACTTGAATCCGCAGTCAAGGACAAGCGAAAAATGCGTCCAAAGATTGACTATGTGGCGATTGGCTTAAAGGTTGGCGATGTCATCACGTTCAGGGATGGCGTCGCGACCGCAACGATTGCCGGGCCGCACACGGTGATCTACCAAGATGAAGAATCCTCATTGCAGCGCGTCTCCCTCAAGCTCATGCCTGAAATCGTTGGACGGGGTGTGGCTTCAAAGTTGTATTGGTCGTTCAATGGCCAATCCTTGGCGGACCTTTACGAAGAGTTTCACGGCGACGAAGAGTAAGAACTGCTTCGCGCTTGTGGATCATCTGGCGCTCCAAGCCGACTGTCCTCTATCAGCCTCAAATAGTCTGTTGAGCAAGAACGCTGGCTGGTCATTTGTGGCCAGCAGCCCGCATCCGCAAGCAGGGCCGCCACCCAAGCTCTGTTGCATGCATGGCCCCATCGCGTAGAGGCCAGTCAGGCAAGTTCTCCCCCGCTCAGCGCGCCCCTTGGCGCAACCTTTCCAGTTCGGCCCTTTCCTTGGCCAGCTTGGCTTCACGGTCTGCGATCTTGCTGGGTTTTCCCTTTTCCCGTGCCTCGTCCAGCTCGCGCTGGCGCTCTTGCACCTTGCGCTCCTGTGCGGCAATCTTGGCGGCATGTTCCTGCGCAAGTTTGGCGTCGCTGCAATGCTCCTGGTTTTCGCGCAGCGCTTTTTCCAGGCCGCGCACACGGCTGGACTGGCCCTTGGCCTTGGCATGTTCGATATCGCGTGCAATCTCTGCCCGCTTGCTTTCGCACGTGGCATGTACCGGTGATGCCGGTGGTGCGGGTTGCGCCAGAACGGCTTGGGAGGCCAGGGCGGACATCGCAATGGCAATCAAGGTGGCAGAAGTGCGCATGGGCTTATCTCCATAAGTTGATCTGCCCATGATGCCGCAATAGCGGGCAGCGTTGCCAGCGGATGCCGCATGGCAGCTGCGGCTGACCGCCAAAGGTCAATGAGTTTGGCCCGGGACAAGTTCTGGTGCAGCCATGCGGGTGCTGTGCAATGTGGGCCACGGCCGTACCGTCTTTGGACAGGCCTGTGTCAGTCGGCACTGCAGAGGGCGGGCAGACGCTATCGGCCACCCATGGCGGGCATGAACCCATCCCGCTCAGTGCGCCGAGCGCGTCATGCCGCCCACCAGGGCGGCGCGGGCTCACGCTTCCGCCGTCGCCTCTTGCTGCGGCTTGGGGGCGGCTTGCTGTGCACCAGCCTGGGCGGCGTAGGTGCGCACATGCTGGAAGAACTGGCCCATCATCTGGCTCCACAGCTGCACCATCATGGCCAGATGCTGTGGGGTGATGCCGCCTGCGGCCAGGACATCCATCTCCAGCACCACAAAGTCGCCATGCTGAGAGGCGCGCACAAAGCGCTTGCTGCGGTGCCACTCGCCCAGCAACCCTTCGGGCAAGGTGCCGCCTTGCACCCGCAGCGGGCAGCTCAAGGTCAGGTCCACATATTCGCCTTCGCGCAGCGCATTGCCCCACATCACCTGGAAGCCTATGCCTTGGCTGGCGCTGTGCAGGCGCACCACGCCGTTGTCGTTGACGGCCGTGACCGCGCAGCCCGATGCCTTGATGGCCTCTGCCACCTGGTCGGCGTTCATCGAGAACAGCAGTTCTCCGGTGGGGAGTGGGGTCGCTGGGGTGGATTCGTTGGTGCTCACGGTCGGTTCCTTGTCGGTGAAGGGGATGGTGGCGTTGCAGAAGCGTTCAGTTGACTTTTTGCAGCGCGGCATCCAGCGCAGCCTTGTCGATGCTCACGCTGGAAGAGGGCGCCAGCTTGCTGAGGTGGGCGTTGATGAGTTCCTGCTGGCGCTGTTCGCGCAAGGCCGCTTGCAGCATGGGCTTGGCTTCCTCCAGGGTGGCCGGACGCGCGGGCTGGCTGCCCAGCAGCTTGAGCACATGGAAGCCGGCGGTGGAGCGCACAGGGTCGCTGATCTGGTTGGGCTGCATGGTGGCCACCACTTCGCGGGTCTCCGGCAACAACTGCGCCAGCGGCAGATTGCCAACTTCGCCGCCCTGGGCCGCGCTGGCCGCGTCTTGCGAGTGGGCTTTGGCCAATGCCGCAAAGTCACCGGTACGCGCCTGAGCGGCCAGTTCGGCGGCCCTGGTGCGCACGGCTGCAATGGCGGCGGCATCCGCATCGGGCGTCACGGGCAGAAAGATCTGCGCCACCCGGTAGGTCGCCGCCATGTTGAGCTGCGGCTTGGCACGCTCGTAGGCGGCGCTGACCTCGGCATCGCTGGGGAAGCCCGCAGGCAGCTGCACGATCGACTCCAGGTAGCTGCTGGTCACCACACGGGCTGTCACGTCCTTGACGGCGGCATCAATGCGTGCCCGCACCTCCGGGCGTTCTGCCCACTTCTTTTGCTGGGCCTCGCGCAACACCGCCTCGCCAGCCAGGCGTTGGCGCAGCCAGTTCTCCAACCCTTCGCGGTTGCTCTTGACCTTGGCGCGCTCGCTCTCGGGCATGGCACGCAAGAGCTGCTGGACTTCGGCAGAAGAAATGTGGATGGCGCCCAGCGTGGCCACGGCGGGCTCGGACGACTTTGCCGCCGGTGCGGCAGCCTGCACCATGGTGCCGCTGCCCATCAGCACGGCCAGTGCCAAACCCCATGTGCTGAATCCGTTGCGGCGGGTCAGAGATGTCATGAGTTTCCTTTCATTTGGAGTATGTGCACGCTGTTGCCCCCGGCAGGCACCCCAAGTACTCAGGCACAGGCCGGGTGATCGCAGCGCCATGCAGAGCAACGGTTGTGCCGATACGGGGTATTTTTGATATGTCCCGGTTGGCAATATCAAAAGGGGGAACCGTCCCTGGTTGCTGCCCGTTGGGCCTCAAACGCAATGCGCTGGTGCGTAGGTTCATGCAACTTGTAAATTGCATCTTATAGGCAATCGCCGGGGCACTGTCCGGCCACTTGGCGCCTGCATGGCAGGGCATACCGTACCAAAGAGATTCCCGTCTTGGCTGTCTTTTGCTTCTCCCAGCCCAGCGTGCCCTGAATCGATGGACCGCTCCTGCTCCTTCGCTGCAGTCATCCCGTATGGGCATCTCATTCGTTCATCCCATCTGTGGGCTGCGGTGATGTCGCATGCAACTGCGACGACCTTGACCGACCGACTCCGCAGTGGATGCATGGGGCGTTCGGCATGCAGAGGCGATACCTGTGAAGCAGTGCGCCTGCCGCTCTGATCCATGTGCGCCGCAACATATTCACGGCTGGGCATTTCACAGAAATCACCGGCACATAGCACATCGATACCGTTCATCGATTGCCGCCAAAGCAGGTGCAGTTTCCGGCCAGGTTGCCTAGACAAAATGATTCTGCTCTCTATGCTTTTGTCTCAACGTCATTGTTTTCGTGCCATCCAGTTGTGCTGCAACGCAGTACAGCAGCAGGTGGACCTGCCCATCCATCGTCCTTGCAGTTTCTTCGTGTGATTTCCCCCAAGTGAGCCGACCGTTCGGTTGAACGGTTACCAGCCACAGCAGGTCCGCCATCGATCCATAGGTCAGAAAGCTCTGCAGTCCTTCTGCAGTGCTTTGCCAATCTGTATCGGGAGGAGCCAAAAGATGAATCACACTTACCGCACGATCTGGAATGCGGCTTTGGCCAGTTGGGTGGCGGCTCCAGAGATTGCGCGCAGCAGTGGTTCGTCAGGAAGAGGCAATGCCTCCGGCGTGCAGCGCAGCCTGCCACGCTTGCGGCGTAGTGTGCAGGCCGTCGCACTGGCGTGGGGGGGCATGGCCTTTCTCCCAGCAGCGCAGGCCGCCTGCACTGCGTTTAGTGACGGCGCCAATGTGCTCTGCACAGGCAGCGGGCTGCTTGCGGTGGTCGGCATCGATTCGCCGATCAACAATATGACGGTCACCGTTGGCGCTGGTGCGGAAGTCAAACCTGTTCTCCTCACGCCGTATGCGGTGAACCTGACAGGCGTCAACACCACGTTCATCAACAACGGGACGGTGGACCCGACCCTGCTCCTGGGGCTGGGCTTGTTGACCTCGGGGGTGCAACTCGGCAGCGGCACCAACGGCTCGCTGGTCGTCAACAACGCAGGAACGCTCAAGGGCACATCCACCCTTGCCTTGGGCTTGCCGCTGGCAAATTTGACCGGTCTGGCCCTGGATGTGTCTAACGGCGCAGGCGGAACCAATGTCATCACCAACAGCGGAATCATCGGGTCTACCGCACTTCTCGGCGTATCGATTGCGCAAGCCGATATCCCGGTGATCTCCGTGCGTGGTGGCAGCCCGACCACCTTCACCAATGCCGCCACAGGCAGCATTACCGGGCGTATCGCGTTCCAGGGGTCGTCACTGGGCAACAAGTTCATCAACGCCGGCACCCTGACCGGCAGCCTGCACATGGGCAACAGCACGGTGGCCAATACCTTCACGGCAGTCACCAGTTCCCAGGTGTTGAAGAGCACGGGCGTGGGCTCCGTGCTGTCGGTCACGCTCTTCCCGCAGCTCTCCTTTGCCGCTACGGGCACCGTCGATGGCGGTACGGGCGCAGCCAACAACCTTGTCTTGCAGAACGCTGCCAGTGGTACCGGCTCCGGCACCACGGGTACCGGCACCATCTCCAACACCACCTACGTCAACTTCAGCAATCTGACCGTCAACAGCGGTACCTGGACTCTTTCGGGGCCAGTGCTGACCGGTACCACCACCACCACGCTGAACGGCGGCATCCTGTCCTTCGACAACGCCCTGGGTATGGGCACTGGGCAGATCACCGGCAATGGCGGGACCCTGCAGGCAAGCGCAACAAGCCTGGCCCTGAGCAATGCGGTCAACCTCGGCTCCGGTGGGCTGACCGTGAGCGGCGCCAATGCCCTGACGCTGAGCGGCAACATCACCGGCAGCGGCGGCCTGACCAAGTCCGGTGCCGGCAACTTGATCCTGAGCGGCAACAACAGCTACCAGGGTGGCACCAATCTCACCACGGGCACGCTGGTGGTTGGCAGCAACACCGCGCTGGGTGCGGCAACGAGCATCCTCAACGCAGCAGCCGGCACCACGCTGGATACCAATACAGCAGGTCTGAGCGTCAGCAACGCCATCAGCGTGGCCGGCACCCTGAACCTGACCGGCAGCAATGCGCTGACCCTGGGCGGCAACATTACCGGCGGCGGTGGCCTGACCAAGGCCGGCGCCAGCAGCCTGACCCTGAGCGGCAACAACGCCTACACGGGCAATACCAACCTCAATGCCGGCACCCTGGTGGTTGGCAGCAACACTGCGCTGGGTGCGGCAGGGAGCATCCTCAATGCCGCAGCCGGCACCACCCTGGATGCCTCTGCGGCGGTGACCCTGGGCAACGCCGTCACCCTGGGCGGCAACCTGACCATTGGTGGCAGCAATAACCTGGGCCTCAGCGGTGTAGTCAGCGGCGCAGGCAGCCTCACCAAGGCCGGAGCCAGCAGCCTGACCCTCAGCGGTGCCAACAACTACAGCGGTGGCACCCAGCTCAACGCCGGCCGGCTGGTGCTTGGCAGTAACGGAGCGCTGGGGTCCGGCACGCTGACGGCAGCAGACGGCAGCACCCTGGACGCCAGCACCGCGGTCAGCATCACCAATGGCGTGACCGTCAATGGCGCGGTGAACATCGGCGGCACGTCCGACCTCACTCTGTCAGGGGTGGTCACCGGCGCCGGCAGTCTGGTCAAGAACGGCACAGCCAACTTGACCCTCAGCGGTGCCAACAACTACACGGGCGGCACCACCCTGAACAACGGTACCCTGACCCTCGCGAATGCGGGGGCGCTGAGCGTCGGTGCTCTCACGGTCGGCGGTACCGCCAGCCTGGTGGGCCCCAGCGCGATGACCTTGGGCAATGCCATCCACCTCAACGCGGGCGGTGCACTGACCACACCCGTCAGCGGCAGCCTTGGCCTCACCGGCACCATCGACGGGCTCGGCAGCCTGGCCAAGTCCGGTGCGGGCACCCTGTCGCTGAATGGGAACAACAGCTACAGCGGCGGCACCGTGCTGAGCGCTGGCACCCTGAGCCTGGGCCATGCCAACGCATTGGGCACCGGTACGCTAAGCACGGCGGGCGGCACCACGCTGGATACTTCCGTCGCAGGTCTGAACGTTGGCAACGCCCTCAGCGTCACCGGCACCCTGAACCTGGCCGGCAGCAATGCCCTGACCCTGGGCGGCATCATCAGCGGCAGCGGCGGCCTGGCCAAGAACGGCACTGCCGACCTGACACTCAGCGGCGCCAGCAACTACCTGGGCGGCACCTTGCTCAACGCCGGTCGCCTGGTACTGGGCAACGCCAGTGCGCTGGGAACGGGCACCTTGAGCACCGCCAACGGCACCACGCTGGATACCAACACAGCAGGCCTGAGCGTTGGCAACGCCATCAGCCTCACCGGCACCCTGAACCTGACCGGCAGCAATGCCCTGACCCTGGGCGGAAGTATCTCCGGCAGCGGTGGCCTGACCAAGGCCGGCAGCGCCAGCCTGACCCTGACCGGCAACAACACCTACCTGGGCAACACCAACCTCAATGCCGGCACCCTGGTGGTAGGCAGCAACACCGCGCTGGGTCTGGGTGCCCTCCATACCGCTGCAGGCACCACGCTGGATGCCAATACTGCAGTGACGCTGGGCAACGCTGTCAACTTGGCTGGAAACCTCAGTATCGGTGGCAGTGCCAACCTCGGCCTCAGCGGCGTGGTCGGTGGCACGGGCAGCCTGACCAAGAGCGGCGCAGCCAACCTGACACTCAGCGGCGCCAATACCTACCAGGGCGGGACCACGCTGAACAGCGGTACTCTGACCGTTGGCAATGCCCTGGCCCTGGGAACAGGTGACCTGACCGTCGCCGGCACCGCCAACCTCGCCAGTACCGGTGCCCAGACATTGGCCAACGCGATTTATTTGAACGCAGGCCTGACCCTGCCTGGCAGCGCCCACCTCACCCTCAGTGGCGTGATCGACGGCGCCGCCGGCCTGACCAAGTCCGGTGCAGGCTCCTTGCTGCTGAGCGGCAACAACAGCTACAGCGGCGGCACTGTGCTGAGCGCTGGCAGCCTGAGCCTGGGCCATGCCAATGCGCTGGGGACCGGCACCCTGAGCACGGCCAACGGCACCACGCTGGATACCAACACCGCAGGCCTTAATGTCGGCAACGCCATCAGCGTGTCCGGCACCCTGAACCTGGCTGGCAGCAATGATCTGACCCTGGGCGGCAACATCACCGGCAGCGGTGGACTGAGCAAGAACGGCAGCACCACCCTGACCCTTGCCGGAGCCAGTAGCAACTTCCAGGGCGGCGTCAACCTCAATGCCGGTACCCTGGTGGTCGGCAGCAACACCGCACTGGGTCTGGGTGCCCTGAGTACTGCAACGGGCACCACGCTGGACGCCAGCACCACCGTGGTACTGGCCAACCTGGTCACCCTCGGCGGTAGCACCACCGTGGGTGGCAGCGCCAACCTCAGTCTCAATGGCGTGGTCAGTGGCACGGGCAGCCTGACCAAGAGCGGGGCTGCAACCCTGACTCTCAGCGGCGCCAACACCTACGGCGGCGGCACCACGCTCAGCGCTGGCACTCTGCTGGTGGGCAATGCCCTGGCCCTGGGCAGCGGCACACTGACCACCGTGGCAGGCACCACCCTGGACGCAACCACGGCGGTGAGTCTGGGCAACGCCGTCAGCCTGGGCAGCGGCGGCAACCTGGCCATCGGCGGCAGCAACAGTCTGGGGTTGACTGGTGTCATCAGTGGCAGCGGTGGCCTGACCAAGAACGGCGTCGCCGACCTGACACTCAGCAGCGCCAACAACTACCAGGGCGGCACCTTGCTCAACGCCGGTCGCCTGGTGCTGGGCAACGTCACCGCGCTGGGAATCGGGACGCTGAGTACGGCCAATGGCACCACGCTGGATACCAACACCGCAGGTCTGAGCGTAGGCAATGCCATCAGCGTGACCGGCACCCTGAACCTGGCCGGCAGCAATGCCCTGACCCTGGGCGGCAACATCACCGGCAGCGGCGGCCTGACCAAGGCCGGGGCCAGCAGCCTGACCCTGAGTGGCAACAACGCCTACCTGGGCAACACCAACCTCACTGCCGGCACCCTGGTGGTCGGCAGCAACACCGCGCTGGGTCTGGGTGCCCTCCATACCGCTGCAGGCACCACCCTGGATGCCAGCACCGCTGTGGCGCTGAGCAATCTGGTCATCCTTGGCGGCAGCACCACCGTGGGCGGCAGTGCCAACCTCAGTCTCAACGGCGTGGTCAGCGGTGCGGGCAGCCTGACCAAGAACGGTACCGCCACCCTGGCCCTCAACGGCGCCAACAATTTCACCGGCGGCTCCGTGCTCAACACCGGCACCCTGGTGGTGGGCAATGCGCTGGCTTTGGGCAGCGGCGCACTGAGCGTCAACGGCGCGGCCACGCTGGACAGCAGTGCGGCGCTCAACCTCGGCAACCAGATCCATCTGAATGCCGGACTGACCATTGGCGGCAGCAACAACCTGGGCCTGACCGGCGCCATCGACGGCAACGGTGGTCTGACCAAGAACGGCACCGCCGACCTGCTGCTCAGCGGCGCCAACAGCTACCTGGGCGATACCATGCTCAACGCCGGTCGCCTGGTGCTGGGCAATGCTTCCGCGCTGGGGCAGGGCGCTCTGACGGCGGCAGCTGGCACCACCGTGGACGCCAGCTCGGCGCTGGCGGTGGGCAACGCCGTCACCCTCAACGGTGCGGTCACGGTAGGAGGGTCTTCCGACCTGACCTTGTCGGGCGTGGTCAGCGGCACGGGCAGTCTGGTCAAGAACGGCGCCGCCAACCTGACGCTCAGTGGCGCCAACACCTTCCAGGGCGGTACCACGCTGAACAGCGGCACCCTGACCGTGGGCAACGGCCTGGCCCTGGGCACGGGCGACTTGACGGTTGCCGGTGCCGCCAACCTTACCAGCGCCGACGCCCAGGCGCTGGCCAACGCCATCCATCTGAACGCCGGCCTGACCCTGCCGGGCAGCGCCAACCTCACCCTCAACGGTGTGATCGACGGCAGCGCCGGGCTGACCAAGTCCGGTACCGGCAGCCTGATCCTGAACGCGGCCAATACCTACTCTGGCGGCACTACTCTGGCCAGTGGTAACCTGGTGCTGGGCTCGAACACGGCCCTGGGCAGCGCAGCCCTGACCGTCACCGGTGGCGCGCTGGATGCCAACAAGACGCTGAGCGTCGCCAACGCCATCGCCCTGGCCGGCAACCTGAATGTGCTGGGCAGCAATGACCTGACGCTGACCGGCAGCATCAACGGCAGCGGCGGCCTGACCAAGTCCGGCGGCACCACCCTGACCCTGTCCGGCACCAACAGCTACCAGGGCAACACCAACCTCGATGCAGGCATCCTCAAGCTGGGCAGCAGCACCGCCCTGGGCCTGGGCACCCTGAACACCGCGGCAGGCACCACCCTGGATGCCACTACCGCCGTGGCCATCAACAATCTGGTCCACCTGGATGGCACCACCACCATTGGGGGCAGCGCTAACCTGGGGCTCCATGGCGTGGTCAGCGGCACCGGTGGCCTGGTCAAGCAGGGCGGGGCGACCCTCAGCCTGAATGCGGCCAACACCTACCAAGGCGACACCACCCTGCTGGGGGGCACCCTGTCGCTGGGCAACAGCCTGTCGTTGGGCAGCGGTGCACTGAACGTCAATGGCGCCGCCACCGTGGCCAGCAGCGCGGTGATCAACCTCGCCAACCAGATCAACCTGAATGCGGCCCTGACTGTCGGCGGCAGCGTCGACCAGACCCTGAGCGGCGTCATCGGCGGCAGCGGCAGCCTGATCAAGACCGGCTCGGGCAACCTGACGCTGACTGGCACCAACACCTATGCCGGTGGCACTACCTTGGCCGCCGGGACCCTGACCCTGGGCAATGCCTCCGCGCTGGGCAGCGGCTTGCTGCGACTCAATGTGAGCGGTGCGGCCAACCTGGACACCACCTCGGCCTTTGCCCTCAGCAACGCCATCACCCTGGGGGCCAACCTGACCCTGGTGGGCCACAGCGACCTGACACTCAACGGCGTCATCGATGGCGGTGCCGGCCTGGTCAAGGCCGGTGCCGGCAGCCTGACGTTGAATGGCGTCAACACCTACCTGGGCGGCACAAGCCTGGCCGCCGGGACCCTGACCCTGGGCAACGCCGAGGCCCTGGGCGCCGGCACCCTCAGCGTCACGGGGGCAGCGACACTGGACAACAGCGCGCCGCTCAACCTAGGCAACGCCATTGCCCTGGGCGCCGACCTGACCGTGGCCGGCAGCAACGACCTCAGCCTTGGCGGCACCATCAGCGGCACCGGCGGTCTGGTCAAGACCGGCCTGGCCGATCTGACGCTGAGCGGCAGCAACAGCTTCAGCGGTGCGCTGAACATCCTCAGCGGCAGCGTGACCACCGTGGGCGCAGGGGCGCTTGGCAACACGCCGCTGGTGAATGTCGGCGCTGGCGCCAGCCTCAACCTGGGCGCCAGCAGCAGTGTGGGCAGCCTGGGTGGCAGTGGTGCCATCCACCTCGGCAGCGGTGCCAACCTCAGCGTCGGCACGGGCAATCTCAGCGGCGTGTTCAGCGGTGCCGTGGCAGGCGATGCGGGTCTGATCAAGCTCGGCAGCGGCAGCCTGGAGCTGGCCGGGATCAATGTCTATACCGGCAGCACCCAGGTCAATGGCGGTGTGCTGAACGTCAGCGGATCGCTGGCCAGCCCGGTGGTGCAGGTCAATAGCGGCGCCACCTTGACCGGCAGTGGCCAGGTTGCCGGTGCGGTCAGCGTGGCCGACGGCGGCCACCTTGCAGTCAACAGCGGCGCCAACCTGGGTCTCGGCTCCCTGGTGCTGAGCAGCAATTCCAACCTCGATCTGGGCCTGGGCTCGCCCGCCACCGGCGGCAATGCGCTGATCACCGTGGGCGGCAACCTGACCCTGGACGGCAAGCTCAACGTCAGCGACATCGGCGGCTTCGGCGCGGGTATCTACCGGGTGATCGACTACACCGGCGTGCTGATCGACAACGGCCTGGTCATCGGCACCCTGCCCAGCGGCGTGTTGCCCGGCGACCTCGAGGTACAGGTCGCCATATCCAACCAGGTCAATCTGCTGGTGGGGGGCGCCAACGGCAGCGTGCTATTCTGGGACGGCAGCCAGCAGACCAGCGACAACGCAATCCAGGGCGGCACCGGGACCTGGAATGCCCTGAACACCAACTGGACCACCGTCAACGGCACCGGCAACCGTGACTGGAGCAGCTACTTCGCGGTGTTCCAGGGTACGGCGGGCAACGTCACGATCGACGGCACCCAGACCGTCACCGGCCTGCAGTTTGTCACCGACGGCTATGTGCTGAACAGCGGTACGGCCGGCGTGCTGAACCTGGTCAACAGCGACAGCGGCAGCGCCACCTTCCGTGTCGACCCGGGCGCGACCGCCACCCTCAACCTCGGGCTGACCGGCACCGGCCTGCTGAACAAGGCCGACACTGGCACCCTGGTGCTCAACGGGAGCAACAACTACAGCGGCGGCACCACCCTCAGCGGCGGCTCCCTGGTGGTGGGCAGCAACACCGCCCTGGGCAGCGGTGCGCTGACCGCAGCCAACAACACCACCCTCGACAGCAGCACCGCCATCAGCCTGGCCAACAGCGTGAACCTGTTGGGTGTGCTGAACATCGCCGGCAGCAACGCGCTGACCCTTGGCGGTGCCATCAACGGCATTGGCAGCCTGGTCAAGAACGGCAGCGGCATCCTCACCTTGGGCGCTGCCAACGGCTACCAGGGCGGCACCACCTTGAATGCGGGTGGCCTGGTGCTGGGCAACGCCCAGTCGCTGGGCAGCGGGACCCTGCACGTGGCGGGCAACGGCACCCTGGACGGTAGCGCCCCGCTGACCCTGGGCAACCAGATCGACCTGGGCGCAACCTTGACCCTACCGGGCAGCAACAACCTCATCCTCAACGGCGGCATCAGCGGCGCCGGAGCGCTGGTCAAGAATGGCGCCAGCAACCTGACACTGAATGGTGTCAACGCCTATGCCGGTGGCACCACTCTGGCCGCTGGCGGCCTGGTCATCGGCAACGGCGGCGCCCTGGGCAGCGGCGCCCTGAACGTCACCGGTGCATCCAGCCTCGGCGGCGCCAGCCCACTGGCATTGGCCAATGCCATCCACCTCGGCGCCAACCTGAGCCTGCCCGTCGATGCCAGCATGAACCTCAACGGCACCATCGACGGCTCCGGGGGCCTGAACAAGACCGGCAGCGGCACCCTGGTGCTGAACAATGCCAACACCTACCAAGGCGGCACGACCCTGGCGGCTGGCTCCCTGGTGGTTGGCAGCAACACGGCGCTGGGATCCGGCCTGTTGACTGCAGCGGTCGACACTACGCTGGATAGCAATACCGCCGTGACCCTGGGCAACGATGTCAACCTGCTGGGCGGTCTGGTCATCGGGGGCAGCAACAACCTGACCCTGACCGGCCAGGTCAACGGTGTGGGGGGGCTGATCAAGAACGGGGCCGGGGTTCTGACGCTCTCTGGCAGCAACGGCTACACCGGCGATACGGCACTCAACGCAGGCACCCTGGTGCTGGGCGGCAGTGCCGCGCTGGGAGGGGGGGGCGCCTTGAACGCCGCTGGCGCTACCACGCTGGACACCCTGACGGCCACCACATTGGCCAATGCCATCAACCTGACCGGCAACCTCAACCTCACCGGCAGCAACGACCTGACCCTTGACGGTGCGGTCAACGGAATCGGTGGCCTGACCAAGAATGGCAGCAGCAACCTCACGCTCAACAGCGCCAATGGATACCAGGGGAACACCAACCTCAATGGCGGTACCCTGACCTTGGGCAACAGCCTGGCCCTGGGCCTGGGTGCGCTGAATGTGGGTGCTGCGTCCACCCTGGCTGGCAGCACCGGCTTGACCCTGGCCAATGCAGTCAATCTGGGGGCAGGGCTGACCGTCAATGGCGGCAACAACATCACACTGTACGGTGTGGTCGGCGGCAGCGGCAGCCTGCTGAAGACCGGTGCTGGCACGCTGACCCTCAGCGCCGGCAACACATACCTGGGCGGTACCACCCTGGCTGCCGGTACCTTGGTGCTGGGCAACGCCACTGCCCTGGGCAGTGGCGCGCTGAATGTCACTGGAGCGTCCAGTCTGGGCAGCAGCGCTGCCATCACCACTGCCAACAACATCACCCTGGGCGCCAACCTGACCGTGCTCGGCACCCATAACCTGGGCCTGAATGGGGTTGTCAGCGGCAGCGGTGGGCTGGTCAAGAACGGCAGCGGCACCCTGACCCTCAACGGCAACAACACCTACCTGGGTGGTACCCAACTGAACGCCGGCACGCTGGCCATCGGCTCGGCCACCGCGCTGGGCAGCGGCAAACTGACCGCCGCCAATGGTACGCTGGACAACACCACGACGCTTGCCCTGAACAACGCCCTCACCCTGACCGGCAGCCTGACCCTGGCCGGTGCACAGGACCTGGTGCTGCACGGCGACATCGATGGTGCTGGCAGCCTGACCAAGAACGGTGCGGCCACCCTGACCTTGAGCGGCACCAACAGCTACAGCGGAGGTGCCACTCTCAGTGCAGGGAAACTGGTCCTGGCCAGCACCGGCGCGCTGGGCAGCGGTGACCTCACCGCTGGCAACAACACCGTGCTCGACAACAGCCTTGCCCTGACTGTGGGCAACAACCTGCACCTGCTTGGTGGGTTGACGCTGGCGGGCAGCTCCAACCTGACTCTGGCCGGCACTATCGACGGCGCCGGAACGCTGACCAAGAACGGTAGCACCGTGCTGACCCTCAGCGGCACCAACACCTATACCGGCGGTACCGTGCTGAACGCCGGCACCTTGGTCGCCGGGCAGAGTGGTGCACTGGGGTCCGGCGCATTGCAGGTCAACGGTGCTTCCACCCTCAACAGCGGCAACGGTGCCGTGGTGCTGGGCAACAACATTGGCCTCAACGCCAACCTCAGTGTCAACGGCGCCAATAACCTGGGCCTGAGCGGCGTGATCAGTGGCAGCGGCCAGTTGATCAAGTCCGGCACCGGCACGCTGACCCTGAGCGGCAACAACAGCACCTGGACTGGCGGTACGACACTGAGCGGCGGCACCCTGGCGATCAACAGCAGCAGCGCTCTGGGCTCCGGCGCCTTGACCGCCAACGGCAGCGCAATCTTGCTCAGCACAGCCTCGATCGTGGGCAACGCCATCGTGGTCAACGGAGACTTGACCATCAGCACCCCTTCCACGCTGGCGTACACCGGTCAATTGAGCGGCAGCGGCAACCTGATCAAGGCCGGTGGCGACGAGCTGATTCTGTCGGGCAACAGCAGCTTCAGCGGAACCTGGGATATCCAGAGCGGCAGTGTCACCTCGTTGAACGATACGGCCCTGGGCACACCGGTGGCGGTGAACCTTGGCAGCGGCACCACCTTGAACATCAATGGCAACACCAGTATTGGCGCCTTGAGCGGCAGCGGCCAGACCAATATTGGCATCGGCAGCGCGCTGTCGGTGGGTAGCAGCAATGCCAACAGTCTATTCGCCGGCATGTTCAGCGGAGACGGTTCATTGACCAAGGTCGGCGGCGGTGTACTGGAACTGAGCGGAATCAGCACCATTGCTGGCTCCACCCAGGTCAACGCTGGCACCTTGAATGTCACCGGCGCGTTCAACAGCGGCGGAGTGACCGTCAACAACGGCGCGACCCTGACAGGTAACAATATCGGCACCCATCTCGGTACGATTGGAGGCACAACCATCATCAACCCCGGTGGTCATCTGGCCGGCACCAGCGGCAGCACGCTGACCTTTACCAACGATCTGGTACTGATGCCGAACGCCAATGTGAATGTGGCCCTGGGCTCGCTGGTCACCGGCAATACGGCGCTGTTCAAGGTCAATGGCAGCCTGACCCTGGACGGGACCCTCAACATCACCGATGCGGGGGGCTTCGGCAACGGCGTCTACCGCCTGTTTGACTACACCAGCGGGCTGGTGAACAACACCTTGGACTTTGGCAACTTGCCCGGTGCGGTGACCAATGCTGACCTGCAGATCCAGACGGTCACCCCCGGCCAGATCAACCTGCTCGTGGCATCGCCCGGTCAAGACATCCAGTTTTGGGATGGCAGCGGACCCCTGCAAAACGGCAACGTCGAAGGCGGTAGCGGCACGTGGAGCTCCTCCAACGCCAACTGGACCGATCTCAACGGTACGGCAAACGGTACATGGTCAAGCCAGTTTGCGGTGTTCCAAGGCGCGGCCGGTACGATCACGGTTGACGGCACCCAGACGGTCAACGGCATGCAGTTCATCACCGACGGCTATGTGCTGACCGGCGATGCGCTGAACGCGGTCAACCGCAATGGCGGCGACTTTGCCGTGCGGGTCGACCCGGGCGTGACCGCCACCCTGGACCTGGATGTCAACGGCACCGGCACCCTGAACAAGCTGGATACGGGCACCCTGGTGTTGAACGGCGACAACGGCTACACGGGGGGTACCATTCTGAGCGGTGGCACCATCGTGCTGGGCAGCGACAGTGCCCTGGGCACTGGCAGCCTGACCGCCGCCGACGGCACCACCTTGGACAGCAACCAGGCCGTGGTCCTTGCCAACGATATCGGTGTGACCGGTACCCTGAGCCTGCCCGGCAGCTACGACCTGACCTTGAATGGCGTGGTCAGCGGCACGGGCGGTCTGACGAAAAATGGCACTAGCGTGCTGACCCTCAATGGCGCCAACACCTTTGGCGGCCCGCTGGCCCTGAATGCCGGCACCCTGGTGCTGGGCAACGACACGGCGCTGGGCCTGGGTGCCCTCAACGCGGTCGATGGCACGCAACTGGACAGCAGTGCAGCCATCACCGTGGCCAACACCGTCAACCTGGCGGGTGAACTGACCCTGCTCGGCAGCAACGACCTGACGCTCAATGGCCAGGTCAATGGCGCCGGCAGCCTGGTCAAGCAAGGCAGCAACACCCTGGCCCTGAACGGCGTCAACAGTTTTACTGGTGGCCTGGATCTGCAGGGCGGCACGCTGCGGCTGGGCAATAGCAGCGCGCTGGGCAGCGGCACGTTCACCGTCAGCAACCCGTCGTCGCTGGACACCAGCAGCGCGCTGTCCTTGAACAACAACCTGCAGCTGTCTTCGACACTGAATCTGGACGGCAACTACGACCTGGCCCTCAACGGCGTGATCGATGGTGCGGGCGGTCTGGTCCAGAACGGTACGGCACGGCTGTCGCTGATGAACGCCAACACCTTCGGAGGTGGTGTCGTGCTCAACAGCGGCAATCTGACGCTGGGCAATGCCGGCGCCCTGGGTACCGGTGCCCTGAGTGTCACTGGCTCCTCGCAGCTGGACGTGACTAACCCCATGGCGCTGGCCAACAATATCGATGTCAGCGGTGTGCTGTCCGTCGCCGGCAACAACGACCTGACCTTGTCCGGCACTCTCAGCGGCGCTGGTACCCTCAACAAGAACGGGCTGGCGGAGCTGACCCTCAGCGGCAACAACCACAACTTCACGGGCATCTTCAACATCTTCTCCGGGACCTTGTCCACGGTGACGAGCACCGTCCTGGGCACTCTATCGGAGATCAATCTGAGCAGTGGTGCCACCCTCAACCTGGGGGGCAGCATCACCCTGGCCCAACTGGTCGGCAGCGGCGATGTGGAAATTGACACAGGCACCACCCTGAGCGTAGGCGGTGGCAATTTTGCCGGTGCGCTGGGCGGTACAGGCACCCTGGACAAGATCGGAGCCGGCACCCTGACCCTGGCTGGCGCCAGCACCCACAGCGGCGCAACTACCGTCAGTGGCGGCAGCCTGATAGTCAATGGCCAGCTCACCAGCAGCACGGTCACGGTGGGCACCGGAGCCAGCCTGGGCGGTAGCGGGGACATCACGGGGGCCCTGACCGTGAACAACGGAGGAACGCTGGTGCTGACCGGGGGCAATACCCTTAACGTTGGATCGCTGGTGCTGGATCCGAACTCCACCATCAACGCAGCCCTGGGCGTGGCGCTGCCAGGCCAGCCTTCGCTGGTCAGCGTGGCAGGGAACCTGACCTTGGGCGGCCAGCTCAACGTGACCGATGCGGGGGGCTTCGGGGCAGGGGTGTACCGCCTGTTTGACTATGGTGGCACGTTGACCGACACCGGTCTGGTGATCAACTCGTTGCCCAGCAGCGTGCCGCTGAGCGATGCACAGCTGCAGACCGCCATCAACCACCAGGTCAACCTGGTGGTGGGCGGCGCCAGCAACGTGCTGTTCTGGGATGGCGGGCAGATCGTCGGCAACGGCAGCATCGAAGGCGGCTATGGTGTCTGGGATGTCTCCAACACCAACTGGACCAATGCCGCTGGCAGCGCGAACCAGGCTTGGAATGACACCTTCGCTGTCTTCCAGGGTGCTGCGGGCACGGTCACCGTCAATGGCGCGCAGACCATCACCGGCATGCAGTTTGTCGGCGACGGCTATGTGCTCAGCGGCGGTGTCAACGGTGAACTGCTGACGGCCGGCACCACCAATGTACGGGTCGACAGCGGCAGCACCGCTACCCTGAACGTCGCCATCAACGGCACGGGCACGTTGACCAAGCTGGACACCGGCACCCTGGTACTCAACGGCGCCAATGGCTATACCGGTGGCACGGCGCTGAACGGCGGCACGCTGGTGGTCGGCAATGATGCAGCGCTGGGCACCGGCACGCTGACGGCGGCCAATGGCACCACGCTGGACGCCAATCCGCTGGGCGGTAGTACGGAGGTCAGCCTGTCCAATGCGGTGACGCTCAATGGCGCCTTGACGGTCGGGGGCAGTCACGACCTGGTGCTGGACGGAACCATCAGCGGCAGCGGCAGCCTGGTGAAGAACGGCAACGCCGCGCTGACGCTGAATGGCAACAACGTCTACCAGGGCGGGGTGGCGCTGAATGCCGGCACGCTGATGCTGGGCTCGGCCAGGGCGCTGGGCAGCGGCAGGCTGACCGCAGCGCAGGGGGCCACGCTGGACAACCTCAGCGACATGAGCCTGGGCAACGCCGTGACGCTGACCGGGGGGCTGACCTTGGCGGGCTCGCATGCGCTGACCCTGAACGGCGATGTAACGGGCCCCGGCGGCTTGACCAAGCAGGGCGCCGCCACCCTGACCCTGAACGGCAACAACAGCTACGCCGGGGAAACCTCGCTGCAAGCCGGTGGGCTGATCCTGGGCAGCAGCACGGCGCTGGGCAGCGGTGTGCTGCGGGCGGCCGCAGGCACCACGCTGGACACCAGCACCAATCTGGCGGTCTCCAATGCCGTGGTGCTGGACGGCATGCTGCAAGTGGCAGGCTCGCACGACCTGGCGCTGAACGGCAGCATTGGCGGTGCCGGCGGGCTGACCAAGGACGGAACGGGCACCCTGACATTGGGCGGCAGCAACAGCTACAGCGGCGGCACCACCATCAACGCGGGCCAGGTGACGGCCTCTGCCGGTGCGCTGGGTACAGGCACCGTTGTCAACAACGCCGCACTGACACTGGTGCAAAACGCCGATGCAACACTGGCGCCAACCATCATCGGCAGTGGCAGCCTGGAAAAGACCGGTACCGCCACGCTGACCCTGGGCGGTGACAGCAGTGCCTTCTCGGGGACAACCACGGTACGCAGCGGGACCCTGGCACTGGACGCCATGGCCAAGCTGGGCGGTACGGTGACGGTGGCGCAGGGGGCCACCTTGGCAGGCCGCGGCAGCGTGGGCGCGCCGGGCACGGTGACCACGGTGCAAAGCGGTGGCACCATCGCCCCCGGTGGTGCGTCCAACGCCAGCGGCACGCTGACCATCGGCGGCGATCTGGTGCTGCAGCAGGGCTCCACCTACCAGGTGCAGGCCACGGCGGGCAGCACGGCCAGCACCAGCCTGCAGGTGGCCGGCAGCGCCACCCTGGGCGGGAGCACGGTGGGCCTGGGGTCGCAGCCGGCATTCGAGGTGGGCAAGACCTACACCATCCTGAGTGCTGGTCAGCTGAACGGCAGTTTCGGCAATGTCTCGTCCAACTTCGCCTTTGTGTCGCCCACGTTGCAGTACAGCACCACCGATGTGAACCTGCTCATGCAACGCAAGACCAACAGCGACGGCTCGGTGATCGGGTTTGCCGATCTGGCCACCACGCGCAACCAGGCCGCAGTCGCCAACGGGGTGGAAAGCCTGGGGGCCGGCAACGCGCTGTACAGCTTTGTGGAGCGCTTGCCCAACGGTGCGCCGCCCCAGGTGTTCAACAGCCTGTCCGGCGAAAGCCATGCCTCCATCCAGGCCAGCATGGGGGTGGGCGCCCGGATGTTCGGCGCATCCACCATGCAGCGGCTGCACGACAACCTCAGCGCCAGCCCGCGTTCGGGTGCGTCCACCTCCGGCCAGTGTGACCGGCAGCGGCCTGTGTCGGCAGAGGCATCGGCATCCGGGTCGGCATGGTCCTGCATGCCCACCCACCCGGCCTGGGCCGAGGTGGTGGGCCAATGGCAGACCTTCTCGGGCAACAGCGACACCGCAGGGCTGAAGCAGGACATCGGTGGGGTGTTCGCCGGGGCCGATACCGAAGTGGGCAGCAACGGCTGGCGCCTGGGGGCGGCCGTGGGTTACACCCGTGCCAATGCCAGGGTGTCGCACCGCAGCTCCAAAGCCACCACGGACAACTACAGCCTGGCTGTATACGGCGGCAAGAGCTATGAAATGGATAGCGGCCGGCTGAATGTGATGGCCGGGCTGTCCTATACCTGGCACGACATCGACTCCGAACGCCAGGTGGCAGCGCTGGGCCAAACCCTCAAGTCCGACTACAGCGGCAGCACCACCCAGCTGTTTGCCGAAGTCGGTTATGCCCTGGGCGAATACGGCGAGGTGGGGATAGAGCCCTTTGCCGGCATCAGCCTGGCCCACCAGCGCACGCGCGGCTTCCAGGAAACCGGGGGCTTTGCCGCACTGCACGGCCAGCGCAGCAGCGAAAACTTCAGCAGCAGCATCCTGGGTATCCGCCTGCACAGCGGCTTTGCCTGGGGCAGCAGCGAAGGGCGTTTGCGTGCCACGCTGGGCTGGCGCCATGCGTTTGGCGACGTGAGCAACCAGACCACCATGTCCTTTGCCGGCGGCCAGAACTTCACGGTGACCGGCGTGCCGCTGGCCCGCAACACGGCCGTGATGGCCCTGGAGGCCGAGATGGCGCTGAACCGCAGCACCTCGCTGGTGCTGGGCTACAAGGGGGAATTCGGCAGCGGCAACCGCGACCACTCCGCCCAGGTGCGCGTGCGCTGGTCGTTCTGAGTCCTGCCCACACCTCCGCTCAAAATCCCCTGCAGCCGCGGCCGCAGGGGATTTTTTTCAGGGCGATGGAATGGGGAGCATCGTGCGGGGGGCTCAAGCAGAAAGCAGGCACGTTCTGCAAACGTCCGCTCCCGGTCCCTCCCGCCTGCGACGGGGACATCCCGCTGCGGGCCGATGGCTCCGACCCAGCCAGGTTCAGCCCGGGCTAGGCCGCCGCAGACCGGGGCAGCGAGAACCGGAACGTGGCGCCTGTGCCTGCACCGCTGCTGTCATCGTCCCCGTCCCCTTCGACCAACTGGATGGTCTGGCCATGCAGTTCCAGCATCTTGTGCACGATGCGCAGTCCCAGGCCGCCGTCACGGCGTGCACCGCCCACCGTGAAGGGCCGGCGAAACAGGCCCTCCCGCAGCTCCGGCGGGATGCCCGGGCCCGAGTCGCGCACCGTCACTTCGCACGCGTCACCGGCCACTGCGATGCTGACCGTGATCGAGCCGCCTTCCGGCGTGTAGCGCAGGGCGTTGTCCAGCAGATTGCTCAGCACCCGTTCGATCATGCCCAGATCGGCACTGACTGAGGGAAGCTGCGGCGGAAAATGCGCGTGCAGGGCGACATGGCGCGCCTGCGCGCGCAGCTCGAACTTCTGGAACACATCCTGCACCAGATCCACCAGCGAGAAAGACTCCAGCGCGGGCTGCACAAAGCCGTACTCCAGCCGCGCCAGCTCGAACAGGCTCTGGGACAAGGCACCCACCTGCCGGCTTTGCTCCAGCGCAATGCCCAGATAGCGTCTGCGTTCCAGGGGCGTCAGCGTGGCATCCTTCAGCAGCAGGGTTTCCAGATAACCATGCAGCGACGACAGCGGCGTGCGCAGATCGTGCGACACGTTCGCAATCAGCTCCCGGCGTTCCTGGTCCTGCCGCGTCAGGGCGGTCCACTGTTCGCCGATGCGCTGCACCATCTGCCGGTAAGCGGCATCCAGCACGGCAATCTCGTCGCGGCTGTTGGCACGGGCATCGGACGGAAGCACCGGCAGGGCAGGGGGCGCGCCGTGGATGTCGAACTGGCGCACCGACTCGGTCAGGCGCCGCAAAGGGCGGGTGATCAAGGTGAAGGCCACCAGGCCCGCGGCCAGGCACAGCAGGCCCACCATCCCGATCGACAGCAGCGCCGTCTTCAGCACCGCATCCGCAGACCCCTGGGCTGCCAGCAGGTCGTGCGCCTCCCCCAGCAGCACCACATAGATGTAGCCGACCTGCCGGCCGTTCACGCTCAGCGGGGCGGCGCTGAACACCTTGCGGCCATCGGCGCTTCGAGGGTCGTCGCCCAGAATGGGCAGCATCCGGCCTTCGAGAAAGCGCTGCAGCGGCGCCAGATCCACGCGGTCGCGGCGCAGCCGGCCGTCAGGCGCGGCATGGCCGGCAATGCGCCCGTCCGGCTCCAGCAGGTAAACCTCCACGCTGGGGTTCAGCATCATCAGCTGGTTGAACAGGTCGCGCACCGCATTGGGCATCAGGCCGTTGGCGTCGGTGAGCTGGGCGTTGCGGGCAATGCTCTCGGCCACATCGCGGGACAGCGCCTGCACCACCTCCAGCTCGTGCATGCGGTTGGAACGCACCTGCAGCCAGGCCGAAGTGCCGCTGCACAGCAGCAGCAGGGCGGCGAACACGATCGCCAGGCGTTGCGTCAGCTTCATTGTCCGCCCCCGGCTTGTGCGAACTTGTACCCACGGCCCCAGACCGTGAGGATGCGCACGGGCTGCGCCGGATCGGCCTCCACCTTGGCGCGCAGCCGGTTGATGTGGGTGTTGACCGTGTGCTCATAGCCCTCGTGCTGGTAGCCCCACACGGCATTGAGCAGGTCCATGCGCGAAAACACCTTGCCGGGCTGGCGGGCAAAGAAGTACAGCAGATCGAACTCGCGCGGCGTCAGATCCAGGCGGTCTCCGTGCAGCCGTGCATCGCGGGTCACCGGGTCCATCGCCAGGCCGTCGATCAAGAGGCTGCCGGACTCCATGCGTGCACTCTGCGCCAGCGCCTCCACCCTGCGCAGCAGGGCTTTGACCCGCGCCACCAGCTCCAGCACGGAGAACGGCTTGGCCAGGTAGTCGTCGGCACCGATTTCCAGCCCCAGGATGCGGTGCACCTCGCTGGAACGGGCGCTGATGATGATGATCGGCGTGTACCGCGTCATGGCCCGTGCCTGGCGGCAGATCTCCAGCCCGTCAACGCCGGGCAGCATCAGGTCCAGCACCAGCGCATCCCAGCCGCCGCGCTGCAGCTGCGCCAGCCCGTCATCGCCGCGCGCACAGTGCACCACTTCCAGCCCCTCGTCCCGCAGGTGAAGCGCCAGCAGATCGGCAATGTGGGCGTCGTCCTCAACCAGCAGGATGCGGCGGGTGGTGGTCATGGCTGTGTGTTCCGGGACGGGCTGGAAGGCTCTATGGCAATGCTGCCGGTGCCTGCCTGTCCATGTGTGGGTCTGTTGGTTGGCCTGTTGGTCCGCCTATTGTCCGCAATACCAGGGCAGGGAGTTATCACGAATCTTTTAACTTTGCGTGAGGACTTCGCGAGGACGGCTTCGTAATCTGGACACATCGCATCCAGAAAGCCAATGCCATGACCACCACCCGACGCCACCTGCTGCTGGGCACTGTCGCCTCCGTTGCCTCTGCCTCCGCCGCCTTGCTGTCCGCCAGCCTGTTTCCCCGCCGCGCCACGGCGGCGGGCGCGGCGGAAATCTTTGAAGTCAATTACACCGATGCGCAGTGGCGGGAGCGGCTCAGTCCCCAGCAGTATGCGGTGCTGCGCCGCGAGGGCACGGAGCGCCCTGGCAGCAGCCCGCTCAACAAGGAGCATCGCCCCGGCACCTTTGCCTGCGCCGGCTGCGCGCTGCCCCTGTTCGCCTCCACCACCAAGTTCGAGAGCGGCACCGGCTGGCCCAGCTTCTGGAAGCCCCTGGACAACGCCGTGGCCACGCGCCAGGACCGGAGCTACGGCACCGTGCGCACCGAAGTGCATTGCCGGCGCTGCGGTGGGCATCTGGGCCATGTCTTTGACGACGGTCCTCCCCCCACGGGCCTGCGCTACTGCATGAACGGCGTGGCGCTCACCTTCACGCCCAAAGCGGCCTGAGCCGCAGACCGCCCAAAGGAGCACGCCATGCTACTCATCGTTCTTGCCTACCTCGGCGGGGTGCTGACCATCCTCAGCCCCTGCATCCTGCCCGTACTGCCGTTTGTGTTCTCCCGCGCCAGCCAGCCTTTTATGCGCAGCGGCTTGCCGCTGCTGGCGGGCATGGCACTCACTTTTGCAGTGGTCGCCTCGCTGGCCGCCGTTGGCGGCGGCTGGGTGGTGGCCGCCAACCAGCTGGGGCGCGGGTTGGCCCTGGCGCTCATGGCCGCCTTTGCGCTGGCCCTGCTGTGGCCCGGTCTTTCCGAGCGGCTGACCCGGCCGCTCGTGGCCATGGGGTCGCGCCTGTCGGACACGGCGCAGACCGAAGGGTCGCCCCGCATCGGCTCCTCCGTCCTGCTGGGCGTGGCCACGGGGCTGCTGTGGGCTCCCTGTGCCGGCCCCATTCTTGGCTTGATCCTGACCGGTGCAGCACTGGAAGGCGCCAACGTCACCTCCACACTGCTGCTGCTGGCCTATGCCGCCGGTGCCGCCACCTCCATGGCAGCCGCTCTGTTGCTGGGAGGCAAGGTGTTTGCCGCGCTCAAGCGCTCGCTGGGCTTTGGCGAATGGGTGCGCCGTGGCCTGGGCGCCGCCATGCTGGCCGGCGTGGCCGCCATTGCCCTGGGCCTGGATACGGGCGTGCTGGCTCAGCTGTCGACCGCCTCCACCGGCGGCATTGAGCAAAAGCTCGTCGATCGCCTCAAGAAGCCACAGGCCGGCGATGCCATGGCCATGCGCGGGAACTCCACCATGATGATGCAGGGGCCCGCCATGGCGCCTGCGGAGAACGGGGCCATGATGGCCGCCGGCGGCGCCATGCGCAGGGCCGCAGCGCCGACCCTGCCGGACGAAGGACTGGCGCCGTCGCTGGACGGGGCCACGCACTGGCTCAACTCCGCCCCGTTGACCGCCCAGGACCTGCGCGGCAAGGTCGTGCTGGTCGATTTCTGGACCTACTCCTGCATCAACTGCCTGCGCACCTTGCCCTACGTGAAGGCCTGGGCAGAGAAGTACCGCGACCAGGGCCTGGTGGTGGTCGGGGTGCATGCGCCCGAATTCGCCTTCGAACGCGACATTGGCAATGTCACCAAGGCCATGAAGGACCTGGGCATTTCCTACCCGGTCGCCGTGGACAACAAGTACGCGATCTGGCGCGCCTTCCAGAACCAGTACTGGCCGGCGCATTACTTCATCGATGCCACAGGCCGCATCCGCCACCACCACTTCGGCGAAGGCGGCTATGCGGAATCGGAACGCGTGATCCAGCAGCTCCTGCAGGAAGCCGGGTCTGCGCAGACCGCCATGGGCCTGACGGAGGTGGACGCCACGGGGGTGCAGCTTGCCGCCAGCACCGATGCAATGCGCTCGCCGGAAACCTATCTGGGTTACGAACGCGCCGAACACTTTGCCTCCACCCCACCAGCCGTGCACGACAAAGCCACGCTCTATGCCGGCCCCACACGCCCCGCCTTGAACGCCTGGGGCCTGGAGGGCCGGTGGTTGGTGGGCCCGGAAAGCGCCACGCTGTCGGCACCGTCCGGCGGCATCGTCTACCGCTTCCAGGCGCGTGACCTGCACCTGGTGCTGGGTCCGGGGGCCGATGGAAAGCCTGTGCGCTTCAAGGTCCGTATCGACGGCAAGCCGCCGGGTGACGCGCATGGCATGGATGTCGCTGCCGACGGCAGCGGCACCGTGACCTCGCAGCGGCTGTACCAACTGGTGCGGCAGCCGGGCGACATTGCCGAACGCACCTTCAGCATCGAGTTTCTGGACCCTGGCGTCTCTGCCTACGCCTTTACCTTTGGATGACCGCCATGAAAACGCTTACCCAATCCCCCCTGGTGCCCAGCCGGCGCACCTTGCTCCAAGCCCTGTCTGCCAGTGTCGTCGTGGTGGGCGGCGGCCTGCTCTGGCAGCGCACGGCGCTTTCCGCGGAAGAGGCGGTCCGCATCCCCGCACCGGTGCAGGATCTGCCGCCGGGCGGCACTGCACCGCAACGCGCAATCTTCGCCGGCGGCTGCTTCTGGGGCGTGCAAGGCGTCTTTCAGCATGTCAAGGGAGTGCAGCGTGCCGTCTCTGGCTACAGCGGAGGCAGCGCATCCACGGCCTCCTACGAGCTTGTCGGCCGGGGCAACACCGGCCATGCGGAATCCGTGGAAGTCACGTTCGACCCGGCCCAGGTGAGCTACGGCACGCTGCTGCAGATCTTTTTCTCCGTGGCCCATGACCCGACCCAGCTCAACCGCCAGGGGCCTGACACCGGCACGCAGTACCGCTCTGCTATCTTCACGACCAGCCCGGCGCAGACCCAGGTGGCACAGGCGTACATCGCCCAGCTGGATGGGGCACGTGTGTACCGCAAGCCTATCGTGACCCGCCTGGAAGACAAGCCCAGCTTCTATCCGGCCGAGATCTACCACCAGGACTTCATGACCGAGAACCCGCGCCATCCCTACATCGCCATCAACGACCTGCCCAAGGTGGAAAATCTCCGGCGCCTGTTCCCGGACAGCTACCGCAAGGAGCCTGTGCTGGTAAAGAAGGCGCGCTACTGATCTCGAAGCCTGGTTTCATCGCAGTGCGCGTAACCCCGTAACCCAGCCCCGCTCCCAGCTACCCAGCTACCCAGCTACCCAGCCCCCAGCACTGAACACGGAGCGTGAGGGCTTGCGGGGCGTTGCTGCATGCACGCACCGAAGCTCGACCCTCTCCCTCTCCATCGCGGTAACCCGGTCGCTTCGAGCTGGGGCATGCCTGTCCTATATCTGTACGGCCCGCCCGATGAATTGGATCGGACCTGTCGGCCGCCCGATGGGGGATCCGCCTGCAGGCTCCAGCGTCAGCTCGAACAACTGGTTGGGCTGCAGCGGCGGTAGCTGGTCGACCGGCACTTCGATTGCCTCACCCGGCTTGACCAGGCCCAGGGACACGGGCGCACTCCAGCCATCGGCCTTGGTCCAGAACTGCAGCGATTTTTCGGCCGGCACGGCATCAATGCCCAGCGGTACCAGTCGCAGCCGGCCTTCGGTCTGTGCCTGCACCAGCCAGCCCGGGGCTTGGCTTTGTGGCGCGGCAAGCACCACAAAGTAGCGGGGTGCCGGGGGCGCAGCGGCTTCGCGCACCACCAGCACGGCGGCAAGTACGGCAGCGGCTGCGAAACCGCCACCAGCCAGGCCGCGCCACAGCGCGAGGCTGTCCCACTGCCACCAGTGGCGGCCTGCGGCGGCAGGCTGTGCACGGCGAGCCGGCGCAATGCTGGCTGCAATGCGTGGCCATAAGCCAGCGCCGGGTTCAACGGGGTTGGCCAAGGTGGTCAGCGGCAGCAAGCGTTGCTCCCACGCCTCGATGGCGGCGCGCAAGGCTGGCTCATGGGGCAGGCGGGCTTCGATGGCGCGGCGCTCGGCTGCCTCAAGCGTGCCCAGTACATACTCGCCGGCTTGGGTCTGCAAGTCGTCGTAAGCTCCGCTGCCCATCGGCGGTTCCGGGCTTGTATCGTTGCTCATTGCATGCACTCCCGCAGGGCGCGCAGTCCACGTTGTATCCAGGCCTTCACGGTACCCAGCGGCGCTTGCACCCGCTGCGCAATCTCGCCATGGGTACAACCGTCGATGTAGGCGTACAGCAGGCAACTGCGACGGGTCGGCTCCAGGCCGTCAAGGCAGTGGCCAAGGCGGCCCAGCGCAGCGTGCCGCGCCAATTCATCGCCGCTGGTGTTCCACGCCGCAAGCGCAGCCTGGGTGTCATGGTGTGCAGCGGCGGGCTCGTCCAGGGTTGTCTCGCGGGCGCTGTCCCGCACCCGGTTGAGTGCTGCATGCCGCACCACGCTATAGATCCAGCCTCTACCGGCCCCGCGGCTGGCATCAAAACTGGATGCACGGCTCCAGATGGACACAAAGGCGTCATGCAGCACATCTTCTGCGGCGGCACGGTCACGCACGATGCGCAAGGCCACGCCAAGCAAATAGCGCGATTCGCGCTCATAGATGCGCCGTAAGGCATCGCGGTCACCGTGCGCACAGGCCATCAGGGCTGCGTCATGGTCGAAGGCGTCGTCGTTGAGGGTGGAGGGCAGCACGAAGAGAGGAAGGGTCCAGGGACGTAGAGGACGTAAAGGGCTTTCCTTCCCCAGTGTATCCGTGCCGTCCCCAAGGCTTACATGGGCTTCCAGAAAATGTAGTCAGCCTGGTACTTCACTACGGCTTTCTGGCCCTTGGTGGCATCGGTACAGGGCTTGTCTGCCGGCGCCACACCGCCCTGCAGAGCCACACGTTGGATGTAGCTCACGCCCACCAGCTCACCGCTGCCCATGGCCGGATTCGCCTTGACCAATTGGTAGGGCAGATTGCCAGGGCCCGAAGGCGCCACGGCAAGCTGTGTCGCAGTGAGCTTGGAGCCATCATTGGCGACCCAGGTGGCAGGGGGGCCGAAATAGCGGCCTACCGCCTTGCCCGCGCGGCTTTTCAGCACGGCTTCCGGGCCGACGAAGACCCATTCGGTCTGCCCGGGCATCCCGGCCTTGTCCTTGCATTCATAGGTGATGTCGCCGCTGCCCACGGTTTCCCAGGCGACTTTGTGACCCGCAGGGACCTGGATGGGGGCGGGCAGCGAAGCTTGCGAAAACGTGCTGGCTGGCTGGTGCATCGTGCCGCAGGCAGTGAGCAGGGCCGCAGCTCCTGCAACGGTGGCGAGGACGGCGAGGCGGGGCGCAGTGCGTGTGGTGGACATTTCGGCTCTCCTGACAGGGTGGTTGAAGGACTTGATCAGCAGTTTTTTTGTTCTGCTGCAGGTACTACCCGCCAGCGAGCGGTTTGGATGCAGGGGATCAAAAAATATTTTTTCCTGCGAATCCGTCGCTGCGACACCCATTGCTGGTCCACGCCTCTTTCCGAGCCGCAGTGGACTGGCGTTTGGTAGGCAGCGCTTCAGAGGGCCGCTGCCCGTGGTTCGCAAGGCGCCTGTGCTGCAACCGGCCAGGTACACCCTGCAGCTGCAGCAAGGGCTGGCCTTGAGCCCGTTGCAGCAGCTAGCCCTTGCCCTTACTTAGGCAGCAGCACCTTGTCGATCACATGGATCACCCCATTGGACTGGTAGACGTTCGGTATGGTCACCGTGGCCGTGCCGCCTTTTTCGTCGGTGAGCGTGATCTTCGAGCCCTTGGCCTTGGCCACCAGCGTGCCACCGCTGACGGTCTTGATGCTGGCCATGCCCTTGCCGTCCTTGACCATCTTGCCCAGGGCCGCGGCATCCCATTTGCCTGCGACCACGTGGTAGGTCAGTACCGTTGTCAGCGTCCCCTTGTTCTCGGGCTTCAGCAAGGTATCCACCGTACCGGCAGGCAGGGCGTCAAAAGCGGCATTGGTGGGGGCAAACACCGTGAAAGGGCCGGGCCCCTTCAAGGTCTCGACCAGCCCCGCCGCCTTGACGGCCGCAACCAGCGTGGTGTGGTCCTTGGAATTGACGGCGTTGTCGATGATGTCCTTGGACGGCAGCATGGGGGCACCGCCGACCATGACATCCGCCATGGCGGCCACCGAAGTGGCGGACACCACGATAGCCAGACCGAAAGATGCCAGTGTGCGTGTGCTGTGAATCGAAGTCATGGAAAGCTCCTGGGAAGGTGGAACAAACGCCGCGACGCTGCGGCTGATGTGAATACGCTGCCCAGGCACGACTGGATTCAGGAATTTCAACGCATCCTATTTTTTGTTGGCTCCTGATTTGCGTCCGGTTGTATGTTCCGAATGCCCCAAGACCGCAGGCCGCGGACTTGGGCAGTGGAGAGAGGGCTGCAGGCTCTGGCCTTGTCTTGGTGGAGATATGTCTTTGCATTCGTCCGCAGCTTGGTTGTATGCATTTCAAATGCGTGCAGCAGATAGAAGGTAGCAGGTAGCAGGTAGCAGGTAGCAGGTAGCAGGTAGCAGGTAGCAGGTAGCAGGTAGCAGGTAGCAGGTAGCAGGTAGCAGGTAGCAGGTAGCAGGTAGCAGGTAGCAGGTAGCAGCTTTTGGTGGAGACAGCTATGGACCCAAAGCGGTTCGGGGATTGGTGATCGCTGATGCTGTGTGTGCCGTCTATCGACCTCACGGGAAAATTGGGATCCTGATCTGCGATTGCATAAAGGAGCTGTCAGGATGCATCCGAGGAAAGCTGAGTGGATCGATCGCTTTGCGGAGCCGCTTGCTGACTGATTTCTGCGAAGCATGTATCTGCACAGATGTTGTATTGAACAGTCGCTGTACGCACTGTGATATCTCAGCGCTTTTCGCTTTCGTGCATTTGATATACAGCGAAACTAGGTCAAGCTGATCCGTAATTTCCGAGTGTGTGTCCAGTGCCACGACCGTGGAGTCGGTGTTATCAAAAGTGAACACATAGATGTCGCCGTGGCCAGCACGGTTACTGTTTTCAAAGTATTTGATCGCAATAGGCAATAGATCGATATTTGCCGCTAGAGCATCAAACAACGCTTTGAGTTCGGGATGTTGGCCCACTGGAAGGCCATCTTCTTCCGACCATGTCATAAGGTCTGTCATTGATACGCATATTTCGAATTCGGTTGCAGGGATTACGACGTTCATGATGCTCAACATGAGAGAGTGTCATTAATCTTAGCTAGCCTCGCATGAGACCATACGCTGTGATTAAGCAGTTCCAATGGCCTCGTTCATAGCTGGAAGCAGTCGGTCGCAAACATTTACTGCTGTAAAGGTCTACCGCATTAGGGGCATATCGAAAATGGTCGTGCAAGTTGGGGTGAACTGCTCGCTGGACGTTGGTGGAAAGACCACAAACATGCGCATGTGGCATGGATTTCACAGTATGTCGTTCACCACTTGCAGTGCCGTGTGGGTATTCCGAAGCGGCGCTGCACCAGCACCGATCGATTGATTCAGCAGGCGTGAACGCCTGCGCTGTATCGATGGTTTTGAGATCGCTGTTTCCATTGCCAACAAGGAGCAGCGGATGCGCGCACGCTGGTCACCATCTGCATTGATCCAGTGGCATCGAATGTGCTCAGAATCGCCCGCGCAGCCTGAGTGTTGGGGCGAATGCCCGCTTTAGCCGCTGATGGTTCTCAGGAATCATGCTCTTTTGCACCCTCATTGAAGCCGGAATCAGGACGCATCGGGCAAACCCCACTCCGCCGCAGCGGCGGCATGGATCGCGGTGGTGTCGAACAGCGGCACGCTCGCATCCTGCTGGCCCACCAACAGCGAAATCTCCGTGCAGCCCAGGATGATCCCTTGGGCCCCACGTTCGACAAGGCGCCGCATCACGTCGCGGTAGGCCTGGCGCGAAGCGTTTTCCACGCGGCCGAGGCAGAGCTCTTCGTAGATCACGCGATGCACCAGATCGCGGTCTTCCTGATCGGGCACAAGCACTTCGATGCCGTGCCGCTCCGCAAGGCGGCCGCGATAGAAATCCTGCTCCATCGTGAAGCGCGTGCCGAGCAAACCGATGCGGGACAGGCCGGCTTGGCGGATTTCCGCTGCGGTCGGGTCTGCGATGTGCAAAAGCGGAATCGCCACGGCCGCCTCGATGGCCGACGCCACCTTGTGCATGGTGTTGGTGCACAACACGATGACATCCGCACCGGCACGCTCCAGCGCCTGCGCCGCGTTGGCGAGCAGGGCGCCCGCTGCCTCCCAGTCCCCCTGGTGCTGCAGGCGCTCGATCTCGGCGAAATCCACGCTGTACAGCACCACCTTGGCAGAGTGCAGCCCGCCCAGCCGCGCCTTCACTGCTTCATTGATGTGGCGGTAGTAGGGAATGGTGGATTCCCAGCTCATGCCGCCAAGTAGACCGATAGTTTTCATGGGATTCGGGATCGAGAACACGTATGGCGTTGATATGGCGCCGCATGGTGTGAAAGCGCCAATCGAAGAATGCTTGTCTGGATGCTATCACCGCTGCATGGAGCGGCCGGAGCCGGAAACGGCCCGCTGTGGGGGCTGGTGGCCAAGCGCTCCATGTCGCGCGTCCCTGAACGCAGCGACTGGATGGTGCGGCCTTCACACCGGGCATCTGCTTGTGCGGTGCATGGCCACGGCGCACTGTCGGCCAGGAGCAGACCTTCGCAACGAAGCGTTCTACCCATGTTAGAAAGCACGATGACGAAAGTAATGCATCTGGATCAAAAAAGCTGGCTCCATCGCAGCGATGCGATACAGGGAATGGAGCGCATTGAGGCTTTTTTCCAGGGCAATGCCTACGGCATGCACCGACACGACACTTATGCCATTGGCTGCACGATGGCCGGAGTGCAAGCCTTCCAATACCGGGGCGCCCACAGACAGAGTCTGCCAGGCCACACCATGGTCCTGCATCCCGACGAGGCGCACGACGGCCAAGCGGGAACGGATGACGGATTCCACTACCGCATGATCTATGTGGCTCCTGCACTGATTCAGGAGGTGCTCGGAGGCCACGCGCTTCCCTATATTGAAGGCGGCATCACGCAATCCCCGCGTCTTGAGAGCGCCACCAGAGCCATGCTGGACCAGCCACTCGGGGCAAGCAATTCCATGGAAGAAACCGACGCCATCGTGGAGCTTGCGCTCGCGCTCCATGCCGAAGCGGGCGGCACGGGTGGAGCCGGCGGGCTGCCTGCCAGAGACTTCCACAGCACCAAAATGGCCCATGATTTTTTGTGTGACGCTTGGCAGTCCTCCATCTCCATGGAGGAACTGAGCGCCGTCACCGGGCGGGATCGCTGGAGTCTGTCCCGCGATTTCCGCAAGTTCTATGGCACCAGCCCGTCGCGATTTGTCATCTTGCGCAAGCTGGATGTGGCACGGCAACGCATGCTCTGCGGGGCTTCGCTCGCCGATGCGGCAGCATCCACCGGGTTTGCGGACCAGGCCCACATGACACGCCATTTCACCCAGACCTTTGGTATGCCGCCTGGCCGGTGGTTGCGGATGATGCGCTTCCGCATAGCTACGCCTTCCGGCGCACAAACGTTCAAGATCTGACGGCTTGCTTTGCCTAGGCTGGAGCCTTTGATGGATAAAGGACCAGCCATGGCTGCAAGCATTTCTTCCCCTGCCCAGGACCGTGGGCAGCAAGTGCCCGTTAACTTATTGCACAAGATCGGTCTGATCCAAGACCATTGGCAGCCGCGTGTGGTGGCTGAAATGAACGACTACCAGTTCAAGGTCGTGAAGATCGCCGGGGACTTCATCTGGCATGCGCACAGCGATACCGACGAGGCATTCATCGTGCTGGAAGGCGTGCTGCGAATCGACTTCCGAGACCACAGCATCGAGCTGCAAGCCGGCGAAATGGCTGTGGTCCCCAGAGGGGTTGAACACAAGACGTTTGCGGCAACGGAAGCCAAACTGCTGATGATCGAACCTGCAGGGGTTCCCAACACCGGGGACAGCGATTCGGAGCGAAGGGCTCCCAATGACGTGTGGATCTAGAACCAGGCCCACTGGCAATGTGCCACGGCATGGCGAGTGAACGTTTGGCCGATACGGTTCGGCCGATATGGGCGAAAAGACGACGGCGCATGCGCGCCTGGATCGCTCCGCGCGGCAGGCAACATGCCGTCTGCGCGAGTACGCCAGAACGCCACCCAGCAAAAAAGCCGTGACACACAAGGTGCCACGGCTTTTTTGCTGGGGAGGCTGGCAGCGTCAGGGTTGGACGATGCTGCGGTTCTTTTCGACCACGCTCTTCCAGCGTGCAATGTCCTGGTCAATGAACTTCTGGAAGGCCGCCGGCGTGCCGGGGGCCAGTGTGATGCCGCTGCGGGTGGTCAGGGCTTCTACCACGCTGGGGTCTTTCAGCACCTCGTTGATGGCGGCATTGACTTTCTGCACCACCTCGGCAGGCGTGTGGCTGGGGGCGACCACGCCGTAGTACACGCCCAGGTCGTAAGCGGAGTAACCGGCTTCGCCAAAGGTGGGCACGCCGGAGGCCAGATGGGAGCGATGGGTGCCGCTGATGGCCAGGGAGCGCACCTTGTCCGAGGCCACATCCCCCAGCAAGGGGTTGATCAGCACGTCGATCTGGCCACCGATCAGCGCCGCCAGTGCATCGGAGCCACCCTTGTAGGGGATGTGCGTCATCTGGATGCCGGCGATGTGGTTGAACAGCTCGGTGGCCATGTGGGGGGTGCCGCCGATGCCGGAGGAGCCGAAGTTCAACGCACCGGGATGGGCCTTGGCGTAGCTCACCACGTCGTTCAGTGTTTGAAAACCGCGCTGGGTGCTGACTTTCATGATCACCGGGCCGACGCCGACGTAGGCCACGGCACGCAGGTCCTTCTGCACGTCGAATTTCAGGTTGGGGTAGACCGCAGGGGCAATGGCAATGCTGTTGGCCACGACCAGCAGGGTGTAGCCATCCGCTGGCGCGCGTGCCACCAGGCCGGCGGCGACGTTGCCGCCCGCGCCGGGCTTGTTGTCGATCAGCACCGGCTGGCCCAGCTTGTCCGACAGCTTGTTGCCGACGGCGCGGGCCACCATGTCAATGCTGCTGCCGGCAGAGAATCCCACTACCAGCGTGATCGGTTTTTGGGGGTAGGCGGCGGCCAGTGCCGGGTGCGTGGTGGCGAGCAGTGCCAGGGAGGCCAGGCTCCAGCGAGCCAGCGAGCGTTTGGTCAGGGAAATCATGGAACGACTTTCAAGGAATGAGGGGGAGCCGGGGTGCGCCATCAGTGCGCAGACACAGCGGTGGAGGGAAGGGCGCTGACATATCCCAGCAGGCGGTCGCGGGCAATGGCATCCGCGCTGCGGGCCGTGGCAGGGCCGTAGCCCCCACCACCGGGTGTGCGCAGCGTGACCACGTCACCGGGTTGCAGCACTTGCGGGGTGCGGGAGTTGATGGGCTGGCCATTGATCCAGACCGCGCCGGGGGCTCCGTCGTCGCCTCCGCCCAGTCCGGGTGCCGCCACCTTCAGGCGTTCGGTCAGGAACACCACATTCAACGGCCCCTCGTGCTGGTTGACGAACTGGATTTCCTCGCCCAGGCCGCCGCGCCATTGGCCGGTGCCGCCCGAGTCGGGAATCAAGGCCTTGCGCAGAAAGCGCAGCGGGGCATCGCGCTCGGCCACCTCGATCGGGGTGGGCGAGATGTTGCTGGGCCAGGACATGACGGAGGCCCCGTCCTTGCCGTATGTGGCACCCATGCCGCCGTTGTAGAACAGCACATTGGCAAAGGATTTGCCGTTGGCACGGCGGCCCGTCAGGTTGGTGATCCACACGGGCGATCCGACACCGGCCATCACGCGTTCGGGCAGCAGCGGGAACAGCGCACCAAAGATCGTGGTGGGCACATAGTGCCCGGTGCAGGAGCGGCCACCGACCGGGGCGGGCGAAAGCGGGTTGAGCAAAGAGCCTTCCGGGGCGACGGTGTGAATCGGCCGGAACAAGCCCTGGTTGTTGGCCAGCTCGGGCAGCAGCAGGCTCTTGATGGCATAGGCCGTCATGGCGTGGGTATAGGCCAGCACGCAATTGACGGCGCGGGGCTGCTGGGGGGAGCTGCCGGTGAAGTCGCAGGTGAGCGTGCCATCGGCAATGCGCACCGTGACTTCGAAGCGGAAGCGCTCGTCAAAGCCGTCGGTGTCCATGCCGTAGCGGTACTCGCCATCCGGCAGGGCGCGAATGGCGGCGCGCATGGCCTGTTCGCTGCGGCTGAACAAGGCCTCGGCCAGGTCGTCGACACCGGTCAGCCGGTACTCGTGCAGCAGGTCACTGACGCGGCGGGCAATCAGTTCGGTGGCGCTGGCGTGGCACCAGATGTCGCCCACGGTCTGCTCGGGTGTGCGCACATTGGTGCGCAGCAGGCTCAGCAAGGTGGCATCGGCCCGGCCTTCCCGCAGGAAGTGCATGGGTGGAATGTGGAAGCCTTCTTCGAACAGTTCGCGGGCATCGACCGACCGGATCTTTCCGCCGATGTCGGGCACATGCCCTGCGGTGGCGGCGAAGCCGACCAGCTGCGATGCATGGAAGATGGGCTTGACCAAGCACACGTCATTCAGGTGGCCGGTGCCGATCCAGGGGTTGTTGGTGATGTAGATATCACCGTCGCGCATGGCCTGCGTGCCGATGGCGCCGATGATGGCGCGCACGGTGTTGCCCAGGGTGCCGATGAACGAGGGAATGGCGCCGGCATTCTCGGCAATGGTCTGGCCCTGCGAGTCGGTCATGACGACGGCAAAGTCATTCGCCTCGGACGACAGGGTGGAGAACGAGGTGCGCACAATCAGCTTGGCGGCCTCGTTCACGGCGGAACGTACGCGGGTCCAGAACACCTCCAGAAAGATGGCGTTGTCGGCGGTGTTGTCGTGGGTGGGGCGGGTGGTGCTCATTGCGCAGTCTCCACAGTGATGACCAGGTTGGCGTGCTCCGTCATGGTTATGCGGCCCAGCGGGCCGACGACGACGGTGGTGCTGGGCTCTTCCACCAGCAGGGGGCCCGCCATGGCAAAGCCCGGGCGCAGTTGTGCACGCCGGAAGATGGGCGTGGACACGTATTCGCGCACTTCATGGAAATACACATCGCGATGCGCCACCGGCTCGGGGGTGCTGTGGCTTGCGGGCAGTGGTGCGGCGTGGAAGGGCTCCACCGGTGGCGCTTCCCCGGTGATGCGCAGATTGACCAGCTCCACCGGCACATCGGGCGGGACGCGGCCGAACTTGCGCTGGTACTCGCTGCGGAATGCCTGGTCCAGCTGGGAGCGCCATGCGGCTTCTCCGGCGCTGTCCGCAAAGTGGTAGGGCCCGCTGGGCAGATCGACCGTGAGGTTGAAGCCCTGGCCGACAAAGCGGCCATCGGCCCGGCGCTGCAGCTGGATGGGGCCAAAGCCCTGCTCCAGCGCGTGCAGAGGGGGCAGGGCCTGGGTTTCCAGGGCCGTGAACTGGGTTTCTAGCTCCCGCAGATCGCCGGTAGCAGGCTTGAAGCTGATGGTGCGCGAGCGATCGGACCGTGCAGTGGCGACCAGCAAGCCAAAGGCCGAGGCCACGCCTGCTTCGGGCGGCGCAATGATGGTGGAGATGCCGATCTTGCGTGCCACATAGTAGGCATGCAGCGGGCCGCCGCCACCCGTGGCGACCAGCACGAACTTGCGCGGGTCCTGTCCGCGCTCCGACACATGCACGCGGGCCGCGGCGGCCATGTTTTCGGCCACGATGTCGTGCACACCCCAGGCCGTGGCGACGGCGCTGTGCTGCAGTTGCTGGCCCAGTGCCGCAAAACCGGCCTCAGACTGCTGGCGGTCCATGGCCAATGTGCCCCCTGCGAAGAAATCGGGGTTGAGGTAGCCCAGCAGCAAGTTGGCGTCGGTGACCGTGGGGGCATCGCCGCCCAGTCCATAGCACATGGGGCCAGGTTCGGACCCTGCGCTGCGCGGGCCCACCTTGAGCAGGCCCAAGGCATCCTGGTGCGCAATGCTGCCGCCGCCAGCGCCAATCTCGATCAGGTCGACCGTGGTGATGTGGATGGGCAGGCCGCTGCCTTCGGCAAACCGTTGGCGGCGGGCTGCCTCGAAGCCAAAGCTGATGGAGGGCTGCCCCTGGGTGACCAGGCACAGCTTGGCGGTGGTGCCCCCCATGTCGAAGGCCAGCAGATCCCGGTGGCTTTCCAGCAAGCTGTGGTGGACGGCAGAGACGGCGCCCGCCGCCGGGCCGGATTCCAGCAGGGCAATCGGCAACTCACGGGCATCGTCAATGCGTGCCAGCCCTCCGTTGGACAGCATCATCAGCACGCCGCGCGGCAGACCGATGGCGGCCAGCTCGTCGGCCAGCTTGTCCAGGTAGGCGCGTGCCATGGGCTTGATGTAGGCATTGGCCAAGGTGGTGGTGGTGCGCTCGTACTCGCGGATCACCGGTGCCGTCTGGCTGGAGAGCGTGAGCGTCAGCTGGGGGTGGCGGGCCTGAATGGCGGCCTGCAATGCCAGCTCGTGCTGCGGCGAGGCATAGGCGTGCAGCAGGCAAATGGCCAGCGATTCGACCCCGGCGTGCACCAGGGTGTCCACCGCAGCCAAGGCCTGCGGGATGTCCAGTGGCTCGATTTCCTGTCCCTGGGCGTTCAGCCGGCCTGCCACTTCGGCCCGCAGATGGCGTGGCGCCAAAGGCTGTGCGCGCTCGATCTGCAGGTCGTACAGGTCGTATTTGCGTTCGTTGCCCATCTCGGCAATGTCGGCGAACCCTTGGGTGGTCAGCAAACCGGTGCAGGCACCGCGGCGCTCAATGAGCGCATTCGTGAAAAGCGTGGTGGCATGGACTACTAGCTCGACGCTGTCAGCAGGGATGCCATGGTTGCGCATCAACTGTTGTATGCCCTCGATGACGCCCATGGAGGGGTCACCATGCGTCGTGAGCACCTTGAAACTGCGCTGTGTTCCCGTGGCGTGTTGCAAGGCCACCAGATCGGTGAACGTGCCTCCGATGTCTATACCAACGGACCATTTCGACATGACTGTTATTCCTTGTTTTTCGGTGCCTGTGCGGCGGCCATCGGGGCGGTGTGGCGCGCAAGGACACGTTTAAGGCGTCATTCAATCGGTGTTGATATAGCGTTCGGAAATAAGAAAATGTTGGTCACTGTTTTGTAAGGGTAATCCCGCAATGGACCGCAATGTGCCGTGATTACACGGCGCTCTTCGCAGCGACTGCCCCTGGTTTCACGCCTTGCCATGCCCATCAACCTGCGGTGGACTGGGCCGTGTGAGCAGTGTGTAGAGCCGCTCTGGGTCCTTCGCGCTATGGGACAGGTTGACCGGCCGCAGGGCTGGCTTCGGGCCGGATGCAGTCGGTCACAAACCTTTGCTCCCGCTCAGGTCTGCAGCACTACCATGGCATCCCACAACGCCACGTTTTTCGGGATGAACTGCGGGGTGGGCACAGAGGCAGGCCAGCGCGCATGCGCATAACAGCGCTCAGCCACGCCAGGCACGCTCAGCGTGCCGTGTGCCGCAGACAACGTGGCAAGGCCATGCCCGGCGCGGATGGTGGAAGCCGGGCCTTCGCACCCAAGGGATCAGCGCTGCAGGCACCGCAGCGTCTGGCCTGGCGGGTATTCCATAGCGGTGCTGCGTCAGCACCGACCGATTGAACCAGCAGGAGTGCATACATGTCCTATATCGATGGTTTCGTGATCGCTGTGCCCACCGCCAACAAGGAAAAATTCATCGCCCATGCGCGCACGCTGGACCCCATCTTTCTGGAGCTGGGCGCCCTGCGGGTGATCGAGGCGTGGGGCGATGATGTGCCCGATGGCAAGCTCACCGACTTCCGGCGCGCAGTGCAGGCCACGCCCGAGGAAACGGTAGCTTTCTCGTGGATCGAATGGCCGGACAAGGCCACGCGCGACGCCGGCATGAAAAAGATGATGGAAGACCCGCGCATGGACCCGTCCGCCCCCGGCAACCCACCCATTCCTTTTGACGGCAAACGCATGATCTTCGGGGGCTTTGAGCCGGTGGTCGAAGTGAAGGCCTGAAGTGGCCGGGGCAGGGCGGTAGCACCTGTTCAGCAAGCCCAGGCCCGCGCCTGCTTTGCCAGGGTCATAGCACACGCACCGCGCCGGCGTGGGCGCGGCCGTGGGCATTCACCACACACCGCCAGGTGTCACCACTGGTAGGCCAGCTTGGCGACCGCCGTGCGTCCTTCCCCCATATTGCAGGCCAGGGCAAAGAAGCACGATGCCACGTAGTAGCGATTGGTCAGGTTGCGCACATTCAGGCTGGCAGTCCAGCCTTTCCAGCGCGGATCGGCCTGGGCCAGGTCATAGCGCAGCGACAGGTCCCACAGGGTGTAGGCCGGCACTTTGAACGTGTTCAGCGCATCACCCCAGGCGCTGCCCGTGTAGCGGGCACCCAGGCCGACGCCCAGGCCCTGGAGCACGCCGTCATCGAAACGGTGGTCCACCCACAGCGAAGCCATGTGTGCCGGTGCCTTGAACAGACCCTTGCCTTGCACCGTGTAGCCGCTGGACGATGCGTTGTCCTTGGTCACGACGATGTCGTTGTAGCTGTACGCCGCGGCCACACGCATCTGGCGTGTCAGCTGCAGCACGCCTTCCAGCTCGATGCCACGGGAGCGTGTTTCCCCCGTCTGCACGTTGTAGCGCTCATCGTCCGGGTCGATGGTGCTCACGTTCTGGCGGCGCAGGTCGAATGCCGCCAGCGTCACAAAGCTGTCCTGTCCCGGAGGCTGGTATTTGATGCCCACTTCCACCTGCTTGCCCGTTTCCGGGTCGAACGAGGTGCTGCCCCGTGCGGGAGAGGTGGCTCCCGTCACCGGCGTGAAGGATTCCGAGTACCCCACGTACGGGGCCAGGCCGTTGTCAAAGACATAGTTCAGGCCGGCGCGTCCGGTGGTGGCCGACCAGCTGCGGTTGGTGGTGAGTTCGCCGGTCCAGCGGTCCTGCACTTCGGTATCCACTTTGTCATGGCGGCCGCCCAGCGTCAGCACCCAGCCGCCCAGCTTGATCTGGTCCTGCAGGTACACGCCCGTCTGCGTGGTGCGGGTGGATGCATTGACCCAGGACGTGTAGACCGAGGTGTCCACCGCCGCGCCATAGTGGGGTGCAAACACGTTGTCCAGCACGGGGCCCACGCCCCATTTCTCGTTGCGGATCGTATGGCTGCGGCTGTAGTCCAGGCCCACCAGCAACTGGTGCTCGGCCGCGCCGGTCTTCACACGGCCCAGCAGGTGGTTGTCCAGCGCCACCACATCCCCGTAGGCATGGCGCAGCTGGTAGTTGCGCAGCAACTGCGTGCCGTTCACCAGACCGCTGGCGCGTGCCAGATAGTTCTCGTGGTTGTCGAAATTACCGTAGCGGAAATTCTGGCGCACGCTCCAGTCGTCGTTGAACTCGTGGCGGAATTCATAGGCCAGCGATTTCTGCTCCTGGGTCTCCCGGTCAAAGCCCGGCTCGCCCAGGAACCGGTCCATGGGCATGCGGCCGTACGGGCTGCTGCCGTTGACGGCCGCCCAGGGCACGTTGGTGCTCGCCAGTGCCCAGTTCTTCTGGTACACAGCGCGCACATCCAGGCTGGTGCGTGCATCGGGCTGCCAGCGGATGGTGGGCGCCAGGTACACGCGGTCGTCCTTCTGGTGGTCGATGACCGCATCCGCCTTGCGGCCCAGCGCCACCATGCGGTAGAGCAGGGTCTTGTCTTCGTTCACAGGGCCGCTGACATCGGCGGCCAGCTGCATGCGGCGGTCCGTGCCGGGCGACAGCTCGATTTGCCCGCGCTGGTACTCGGTGGGCTGCTTGGACACCAGGTTCACAATGCCCCCGGGGTTGGATTGGCCGTACAGCCCGGACGTCGGCCCCTTGAACACCTCCACACGTTCCACGTCATAGGGCTCTTCGGCCATCATGCCGAAGAAGCCCAGCGGCCGGTAGCGCAGGCCGTCCACGTAGAAATCGGCCGATTGGAAGCCCCGGATGTAGACATTGGTCGCCGCATTCTGCGCACCGCCGCTGTCGGGCCGCACATTGGCCAGATATCGCATGCTTTCACCCAGGTGCTGCACGCCCTGGTCATCCATACGCTCGCGCGTGACCACCGAGATCGACTGCGGCGTTTCCACCAGCAGTGCATCCGTCTTGGTGCCGGTCGAAGCGCGCCGCGCCACATAGCCGCCGGCTGGGCCCCAGGCGGATTCGCGCTCGGCCTGCGCCGTCACCCGCACCTCACCCAGGGTGGCGCCCTGGCCGGCGGCGGCACCCGGTGCCACCACCGGCAGCGCACGCAGCACATAGCTGCCCGGGCCGGCTGCCTGGGCCTGCAGGTTGGAGCCGGCCACCAGGCGCACCAGCGCGTCGTCCACGGCGTAGCGGCCGTTCAGGCCGGGCGTGTTCCGGTTCTGCACCAGGGCCGGGGGCGCACTGATGCTGATGCCGGCATCGGCAGCAAACACCGTCAGGGCCGCAGCCAGCGGGCCCGCCGGGACCTGAAAATTCCGGGCCGTATCGGCAGCCTGTGCGGCCGGCTGGGCCAGAACGCCCAGCGGTGCCATGGCGCCCGCTGCCAGCGCTAGGGTGATGAGCACGGCATGGGCGGTGGCGGTGTGGCGCAGGGCGTGCGCATGAAGGCGGGCAGTGCGGGCCGTGTGGGGCGTATGGGCCACGCAGGATGGGGGCAGGGAGACCATGGTGTTCCTTGGGGAAAGTGCGATGGAAAAGTGCAGTGCAAAAAAGCGCTCCATCGAACAGGACACACCGGTCTTGCAAAAGGGGCCAAACCAGCTCCAAGAAAGGGCCAAACCGGGGCCGGGCCGGGGTCACACCACGCCCCATGGCCCCCAAAAATCAACCGGCAGGCAGCACGGTGACCCAGTAGCGGGTGCGGTAGATCACCTGCACCGGCAGCAGGTGCACCAGGTTCTGCAGCACGGCATCGGTGTCGGCCAGCTGGAAAGCGCCGGTCAGCCGCAGGCCGGCCACGGCCGGATCGCAGCGCAGCAGGCCATGGCGGTAGCGGCCCAGTTCTGCCACAAAGTCGCCCAGCTGCACATCGTCCACGGCCAGCACGCCCCGGGCCCACTGGCCGGCGCCGCTGTCGGCCGGCTGCGCGGCCGCCACCTGGTGCCGGTCGAACGCGGTCTGCTCGCCCGCCTGCAGGCGCAGCGCCGTGGTGGCATCCCGCGGCTGCACGTCCACCGCCCCTTGCAGCACGGCCACCTGGCTGCGGTCGCCCTCGGTGCTCACGCTGAAGCGCGTGCCGATGGCGCGCACCCGCCCCTGGGGTGTTAACACCACCAAGGGGCGGTGCACAGGATTCGGGTCGGGAGCGGTTTCCAGAAACACCGCTCCGGAACGCAGGTGGATGCTGCGTTGGTGGCCGTCAAATTCGATCTGCACCACCGTGGCCGTGTCCAGCGTCATGCGGCTGCCATCGGCCAGCGTCCAGCTGCGCCATTCGCCGGTGGCCGTGGCGTGGCTGGCCGTCCAGCGCTGCCAGGGCTCGGTGCGCCAGGCCAGCCAGCCCGCAGGGGCGGCCACCATCAGCACGGCCAGGGCGCGGGCTGCATCGCGGCGCGCCACACGCTGGGGCCGGCGCAGGCTGCTGCCCAGTGCGGACGGCACGCCGGCGGCGCGCTGGCTCACGGCCAGGGCGCGTTGCCAGGCCTGTTCGTGGGCGGGTGCCTGGGCACGCCAGGCGGCGCAGGCCTGGTGGTCGGCGGCCGTGGCATCACCGTCTTGCAGCTGCACAAACCATTCGGCGGCCTGCAGGGCGACTTCGCGTGACAGCGGGGGCTGCGCGGCAGCGGACACCGAAGCGGATGCGGTGCTGCGGTTCATGGCGCCAGCAAAATGCATTCGGCCATGGCCTGGGCCATATAGCGCTTGACGGAGCGCAGGCCCATGCCCAGCTCCTCGGCAATGGCGGCATAGGTCAGCCCCTCCACCTGGGACAGCACAAACACGGAACGCACCTTGGGCGGCAGGCTGTCCAGCATGGCATCCAGCTCCTGCAGGCTTTGCAGAATGACCAGCTGCTGCTCGGGCGAGGGCGTCTGGGCCTCGGGCAGGGCGGCCAGGGCCTCCAGATAGGCCTGCTCCAGCGACTGGCGGCGCAGGTGGTTGATCAGCAGCCGCCGCGCTACCGTGGCCAGGTAGGCGCGCGGCTCACGCAGCGGCGCGGTCTGCAGGTCGGCCTGGCCCGTAGGCGTGGCCAGCAGGCGCACAAAGGTGTCCTGTGCCAGATCGGCCGCTTCCCAGGCATTGCCCAGGCGCCGGCGCAGCCAGCCCTGCAGCCAACCCTGGTGCGCGGTGTACAGGGCGGTGACTTCGGGGTGGGCGGCGGTGGGCGTGGCAGACATGGCGCAAGTGCAGGCAGGAGGGGTGTCGGCAAAGGGCGTCATTATGAGATCAATTCTCATTTGCAAGAAGCCCTTGCGGTATCCCGTGGCGAACCGGCCACTGCGCTATTGGCACTGCACCGTCGATAGACCGCCCACCAGCGACCCATGGCGCTTCCACTTGCCATCGCGCCGCGTTGTCTCCCCTTATTCCGGCTCATTCCGTTTCGCGCAGCGTGCGCCGCTCCACACCCAGATCCCCCAGGCGCGGCACGCGCGCTTTCAGCCAGCGTCCCAGCGCCCGGATGGCGCTGTCGTGGGCGCTGCCCCGTGGCCAGACCAGGTGGTAGCCGTCGCCGGTGGGCACGGCCGTGGGCACGGCGGCCACCAGCTGTCCGCTGCGCAGGGCGTCTGCGGCCAAGGCCAGGTCCGCCATGCTGACGCCGTGGCCCTGGATGGCGGCGGCCATGCCTTGTTCCAGCGTGTCAAACACCAGGGCCGTGGGGCTGTCCGGCTCCCGGGCCAGACCCAGGCCGGCACACCAGCGGCGCCAGTCGCGCCGGTCGGGGGAAGGGTGGATGACCACGGTGTGCGGCAGTTGCTGCAGCAGCCGTGTGGCCGGTGTGACCTGCTCCGCCTGCGCAGCCGATGCGGCGGGATCGGGAACATCGGGCCCATCCGGTGCCCCCGGCGCTCCCGGTGCATGGGGAATGGGCTGCAGACCCAGTTGCGCCGCCACGGCCGGGCTGCACACCGGCAGCAGCCATTCATCCACCAGCTTCAGGCTGTGCCACTGCGGGTGCGGGCGAAAGTGGCCCAGCAGCACTGCGCAGTCGTACGGCTCGCTGGCAAAGTCCACATGGTCCACATCCATCCACTGGCTGTGCAGCAGCACCCGTTCCTGCGGCAGCGCGGGGCGGTGGGCCTGCAGTGCGGCCAGCAGCCAGCGGGTGGTGAGCGAGGTTGGGGCCTTCAGCCGCAGGCCGTCGCTGCGCTGCTGCATGCGGGCGCAAGCACGTTCGATGGTGCGAAAGCCCGCACTCAGCTCCTGCGCCAGCAGCTGGCCTTCGGCCGTCAGGGCCACGCGCGGGCCGTGGCGGGTGAACAGCGGGCGCTGCAGCTGCGCCTCCAGCGTGCGGATATGGCGGCTGATGGCGCTGGGCGTGAGGTGCAACTCCTCCCCCGCGCGGGTGAAGGATGCGGTGCGTGCGGCGGCCTCAAAGGCGCGCAGGGCATACAGCGGGGGCAGGGGCATGGTTGCGGGACCCGCCCCACCGCAAGCGGTCTGCCGGGCGGGCATTGTGCGTAAAACTCACAGTGTAGATGCGTTATTTGCGTTTTGCGCGCACGCCGTCTCCCGCCAGAATCCGGCCCCGTTTGGGTCCATTTGGGTCCCTTTGAGTCCTTTCTCCTGCCACTGCCACTGCCTCTGCCCGCTCCCATGCCTGCTGCCCTGTTGCTGTCCTATGTGCTGTCCATCGTGCTGCTGATCGCCACCCCCGGCCCGGTCGTGGCCTACATCACCCAGGTGGCGCTGCAGCAGGGCCGGGGCATGGCCTGGCGCACGGCCCTGGGCACCAGCAGCGGGGCGCTGGTGCTGATGGCGCTGGCAGCGCTGGTGGTGGGCGGGGTGCTGGTGCTGCATCCGCAGGCCCTGGCCTGGCTGGGGCTGGCGGGCAGCGGCTTTCTGATCGTGCTGGCCGTGGGCGGCCTGCGTGCCTGGGGCGCCGCAGGGCGGCATAGCACCACGTCCGCAGGGGCTCCCACCGGGCGCCAGGGCGGCTGGCGGCGCGGCTTTGGCGTGGCCGTGGCCAACCCCAAGGACATTCTGTTCTTTGCCGCGCTGTTCCCGCAGTTTCTGCATGCCGCCGCCAACCCGCTGGCGCGGCTGGGCCTGCTGGCCGCCATCTGGGTGGGGCTGGACCTGCTGATCCTGGCCGGCTACATCGCTGCCGCCCAGCACCCGCGCGTGCAGCGCCACCAGCGGGTGCTGACGCTGTGGTCCCTGCTGGCGCTGCTGGCCATGGCGCTGCTGGCGGCCGCCTGGTCGCTGCAGGCGCTGTGGCCGCAAGGGTGATGATGCTGGACGGCGGCGTGCGTTGCCCGAGGGCACTGCGGTATCTTCCTCCCCGCACCCGGGCCGCCGTGGTGCGGCCCCACCCCTGCTGCCCGCCCGCGCACCTGGGCTGGGTGGTGGGCCCGGCTTACGGGCGGATCGCGCTGCGGTAGGCCGCTGCCAATTCGTCCAGTGCGGCGCAGGCCCGTGCATCGCGGGTGTGGCTGTGCAGCAGGACCGGTAGGCGGGGCAAGGCCGGCAGGCCCAGCCGGGCCCCCACGTCCACGGCCCCCAGGGGCAGCATGCGCGGCGCCAGGGCGGCGATGCCCAGGCCGGCCATCACGGCCTGGCTGACGGTGCCCACCCCGCCACCCACAAACACTTCGGCCCAAGGCAGGGCGGCGGCATCCAGCAGCTTGCTGGCCATCTGGCGTACGCCGCAGGGCTCGGCCAGGGTCACGATGGGCAGGGGCTCGCCCGCACGCGGCTGCCAGTGCGGGGCCGCCAGCCAGCCAAACGGTTCTTCGGTCAGCACTTCGCCGTCGGTGCGCCCGCTGTGCAGGCGCACCAGGGCGGCATCCAGTTCGCGCCGGTCATAACGTTGCAGCAGCTCGCCGGATGAGCCTATGCGCAGCACGATCAGCAGATCGGGATGCCGGGCGTTCAGCCGAGCGACCAGCGCCGGCAACTCGGGCCCGGCCACATGGTCGCTGATGCCGATGACCAGGCGCTGGCGCGCGCCGGTGAAGGCGCTCAGGGCATGGTGGTGGGCCTCCAGCAGCGCACGCGCATGCGCCACAAAAGCCGTGCCCTGGGGAGACAGTTCCACGTAGCGGGGCGTGCGTTCCAGCAGGCGGCAGCCCAGCCGGTCTTCCAGGCGCTTGAGCTTCAGGCTCACGGCGGCTTGCGTGGTCTGCAGCGTTTCGGCGGCGCGGGTGAAGCTGCCCAGCTCGGCCACCTGCAGAAAAGTGGCCACGGCATCCAGGTCCAGAGGGCGTTGCACAGGCTGTTTTGTCATTTCAAAAGTTTATCAATGAAATTCCTTTTGATAAATATTTGAAATGCCTAGCATGCAGACATCTTTCATTCTTCACTTGCGGAGGTGTTTCATGCCACTGACCCACATCACCCTGCGTGCCGGCAAGCCCGAGGCCTACCGCCAGGCGATCTTCGACAGCCTGCACCAGGCCATGCACGCCACATTCAATGTGCCCGAGGACAACCACTTCGCCACCATGGCGGAATGCGAGGCTTCCCACTTCCGCTACAACGCCTCCTACCTGGGCGTGGCGCGCAGCGACGATCTGGTGATCATCCAGATCACCGCCAACAACACCCGCAGCGAGGCGCAGAAGAAAGCGCTGTACCGCCAGATCGTGGAGCGCCTGGGCCGCAGCCCCGGTGTTCGCCCGGAGGATGTGTTCATCAGCCTGGTCGAGGTGGACCGGGCCAACTGGTCGCTGGGCCATGGCGAGGCGCAGTACGCCTGAACCGGCGCCGGGGCTAGGCCCCTGGCCTGCTCTCCGGCTGCAGTCCCATGTCCGCCCCGGCCTCCCGCTCCTGCGCAGCCGTTTCCAGCAGCCACTCGCGCAGGGCGGCGGCGGCCGGGCGCAGCGGCGTGTGGCGTGGGGACACCAGGTAATAGCCCTTGTCCACGGCCATGCGCAGGCCCAGCGGCTCGCACAGCACACCGTCGCGCAGTTCCTGCTGGACCAGCAGCGGGCTGCTCAGCACCACGCCCTGGTGGTGGCGCGCGGCCTCGATGGCCAGCATCGACTGGTCAAAGTGCAGGCTGGGCAGCTGGGCAATCTGCGCATCGCCCAGGCTGCTGAAGCGCCGCAGCCAGTCGCGCCAGTAGGGCAGCAGCGTGGTGTGCAGCAAGGTGGCGCGGGCCAGATCGTCCGGCTGGTGCAGGCCCAGGCGCTGGGCGTAGCCGGGCGCGCAGTACAGGTGGGCGCTGTCGGCGTACAGCAGTTCGGCCTGCAGACCCGGGGCCTGGCCGCCGAAGTGGCGCACCGCCAGGTCCACGCGGTCGCGCTCGAAATCCACCATGTCGGTGGTGGCGCTCAGGTGCAGCGAGATGTCCGGGCGCCGCTGCAGAAACGCCGCCATGCGCGGCGCAAACCATTTGGCGGCCAGCGTGGGCGGCATGGACAGCCACACCTGGTGCGCATCCAGCTGACGCAGCTGGTCGCTGGCCTGCTGGATGCGCGCCAGCGCCGGTTGTACGGCGGCCCAGTAGGTCTGGGCCTCGGGCGTGGGCTGGATCTGGCGGATGCTGCGCACAAACAGCGGCTGTCCCAGCCATTCCTCCAGCTTCTGGATCTGCTGGCCCACGGCGCCGGGTGTGACATGCAGCTCCGCTGCTGCCATGGTGAAGCTGTGGTGTTTCATCACCGCATCGAAAACCGCCAGAGACTTTAGGGGGAGAGGGGTAGGCATGGTGCAGAAATTCTATTCCATGGCAGTTTTTAAATCGTTTGTCGCGCAGGCGCGGAGATTTGACAATTTCGCCATCGTGGATCGCCTGTGGGCGTGAGGAGTTGGTATGTCGGAGTGCGAGCAAATGGTGGGTCAAGTGATGGGCCGATGGAGAGGACGCGTGATGGCGCGCCGCCTGCAACGGGGGCACGCATGAAGGCCCGGGGCGCTTGGGGCCTGGTGCTGGTCGCCGCCGCCATCCTGATGGTGACCATGGGCGCGCGGCAGTCGCTGGGGCTGTTCATGTCGCCGCTCAACTCGGCCACCGGCTTGGGCATTGCCAAGATCAGCCTGGCCATGGCCATCGGCCAGCTGGTGTGGGGGGCGGTGCAGCCGGTGTTTGGCGCCGTGGCCGACCGCTGGGGCCCGGGTCGGGTGATCGTGATCGGTGCCGCACTGCTGGCGGCCGGCTGCGCGCTGACCACCCAGGTCACCAGCGAATGGGGGCTGATCGTGGCCGTGGGCCTGCTGAGCGCCGCCGGCGCCGGGGCGGGCAGTTTCTCCATCCTGATCGGCGCGACGGCACAACGCATCCCGGCCAACCGCCGTTCGGTGGCCGGCGGGGTGATCAATGCCGGTGGCAGCATGGGGCAGTTCATTTTTGCACCGCTGAACCAGGCGGTGATGACGGCATTCGGCTGGGTGTCTGCCATGTGGATGATGGCCGTGCTGGCGCTGTCCACCGCGCCCATGGCCTGGTGGCTGCGCGGCACGCCGCGTGCGGCCGCTGCAGCAACCCCGCAAGCCCCTTCCGCCACAGCAGCACCGGCCGCTGCGGCAGCGCCCGCCGGCACCACGCTGCGCGAGCAGCTGCGCCAGGCGCTGCGCAACAAGAGCTACTGGTGCCTGCACGCCGGGTTCTTCACCTGCGGCTTCCACATCGCCTTTCTGGTGACGCACATGCCGGGCGAGGTCGATCTGTGCGGGCTCAGCGCCAATGTGGCGTCCACCTCGCTGGCCATCATCGGCCTGGCGAACGTGGCGGGCAGCCTGGTCGTCGGCGCGCTGGGCGAGCGTGTGCGCATGAAGATGATCCTGTTCTGGATGTACCTCTCGCGCGTGGTCGCCATCCTGCTGTACCTGGCGGCGCCCAAGGAGCCGGCCACCTTCTACATCTTTGCGCTGGCGCTGGGGGCCACCTGGCTGGCCACCGTGCCGCCCACGGCGGGGCTGACGGCCAAGCTGTTCGGCACCCGCTACCTGGCCACGCTGTTTGGCCTGACCTTGCTGAGCCACCAGGTGGGCGGTTTTCTGGGGGCGTGGCTGGGCGGCATCGCCATCACCACCACCGGCAGCTACGAATGGATGTGGTGGGCCGATGCGGTGCTGGCCCTGCTGGCAGCGCTGGTGAACCTGCCGATCCGCGAAGCCCGCCTGCCGGCGCGCACGGCAGCGGCCGCTGCCTGACCGGCACGGCACGCCACGGCGGCTGCCGCAGCCACCGTGGTCCTGGCCGGGGCCCACGGCAGGCGCACGGGACACGGCCCACCTCACATGCTGGCCAGCGTCTGGGCGTGCTGGCGGGCCAGCGCCTCCTTGCGTTCGCTGTAGCGGTCCACCAGATACGGGGCGGCATCGCGTGTCAGCAAGGTGAACTTGACCAGCTCTTCCATCACGTCCACCACGCGGTCGTAGTAGGGCGATGGCTTCATGCGGCCTGCCTCGGTGAATTCGTCATAGGCCTTGGCGACCGAGCTCTGGTTGGGAATGGTCAACAGCCGCATCCAGCGGCCCAGCACGCGCAACTGGTTGACCGCGTTGAAAGACTGGGAGCCGCCGCTGACCTGCATCACGGCCAGGGTCTTGCCCTGCGTGGGGCGCACCGCCCCTTCGGACAGCGGAATCCAGTCGATCTGCGACTTCATGATGCCGGTCATCGCGCCGTGGCGCTCGGGCGATGTCCAGACCATACCTTCGCTCCACAGCACCAGTTCGCGCAGGGCCTGCACCCTGGGGTGGTCGGCCGGCGCGGCGTCGGGCTGGGGCAGACCTGCGGGGTCGAAGATGCGCACCTCGGCACCCATGCCCTGCAGCAGGCGTGCCGCTTCCAGGGTCAGCAGCTTGCTGTACGAGCGCTCGCGCAGCGAGCCATACAGCATCAGGATGCGCGGTGCGTGCGTGGACGGCTGCACCGCGTGCAGCGCCTGCTGTGTGGGAACGCGGAAGCTGCCCGGGTCGAGCTGGGGGCAGAGGACTGCGGCAGATGACGCAGTGTCGGGGGGAGTGTCGGAGGTGATGTCGGAAGGCGTATCGGAAATGGCAATGGTGGACATGCGGCGGTGCTCAAGGATCAGGTGACAGGCAGACAGGCAGACAGGCAGACAGGCGGGGCATGGGCTGGGCGGATGCCGGTAGCCGGGCGAAAGACGCCAGCGCGGGTACTGGCTCAGGCGGCCCCGCTTTCATACCAGCGGCGGCTGCGGTTCACCACCGCCACCACGGCCAGCATGGCGGGCACTTCAATCAGCACGCCGACCACGGTGGCCAGTGCGGCGCCCGAGTGCAGGCCGAACAGGGCAATCGCCGTGGCCACCGCCAGTTCAAAGAAGTTGCTGGCGCCAATCAGTGCCGAAGGCCCGGCCACGCAGTGCGCCACCCCCAGCCGCCGGTTCAGCCCGTAGGCCAGGCCAGCGGTGAAGATCACCTGGATCAGAATGGGCACGGCCAGCAGCGCAATCACCACGGGCTGGGCCAGGATGGACTGGCCCTGAAAGGCAAACAACAGCACCAGCGTCAGCAGCAGCGCAGCCATGGACAGCGGGCCCATGACCGCCGTGGCACGCTGGAAGGCGGCCTCACCCTGTTTGAGCAGGTGGCGGCGCAGCGCCTGCGCCAGGGCCACCGGCGCCAGGATGTAGAGCACCACCGAGGCCAGCAGCGTGTCCCAGGGCACGGTGATGGACGACATGCCCAGCAGCAGCGCCACAATGGGCGCAAAGGCCAGCAGCATGATGGCGTCGTTCAGCGCCACCTGCGACAGCGTGAAATACGGGTCGCCCTTGCACAGCTGACTCCAGACAAAGACCATGGCCGTGCAGGGCGCGGCGGCCAGCAGAATCAGGCCGGCCACATAGCTGTCGATCTGCGCCGCATCCAGCCAGGGCGCAAACAGCTGGCGCACAAACAGCCACGCCAGCAGCGCCATGGAAAACGGTTTGACCGCCCAGTTGATGAACAGCGTCACCCCCATGGCGCGGGCATGCGCCTTCACCTGCGCCAGCGCGGCAAAGTCAATCTTGACCAGCATGGGAATGACCATCACCCAGATCAGCGCCCCCACGGGCAGGTTGACCTGGGCCACTTCCATGCGGGCCACCGCGGCGGTCAGCCCCGGCAGCGCATGGCCCAGTGCCACGCCAGCGGCAATGCACAGCAGCACCCACAAAGTCAGATAGCGCTCGAACACCCCCAGGGCCGGGCGGGCCGCTGCACGTGGGGCCGGGGCGGCTGTGGTGGAGGTCTCGGTAGCAGGCATCGGGGCGGTCATCTCAGTTCGCTCCGATGCGCGCCACCAGCGGCTGCAGTGCGGCGGAATCCAGTTGGGCAAACGGTAGCTGCACCAGCTGCAGCATGCGGTAGGCCAGGGCCTGGCGTGTCAGCTCAAACCGCTGGGCCTGCTGCTCGGGCGGTGCGGCGGAAGGGTCGGGGTAGCTCCAATGCGCACGCACGGGGGCGCCGGGCCAGATCGGGCAGGGCTGGGCTGCCGCGCTGTCGCACACCGTGATGACCACGCGCATCTGCGGCGCACCGGGCTGGGCAAACGCATCCATGTGCTTGCTGGACAGGGTAGACACATCGACCCCGGCCGCGCGCAGCGCCGCCAGGGCCTGCGGGTGCACCCGGCCGCTGGGCGCGGCACCGGCGCTGTGGGCCTGGGCGTCTATGCCCAACTGCCGGGCCCAGTGGTTGAACATGGCCTCGGCCAGCACGCTGCGGGCGGAATTGTGGGTGCACAGCACCAGGATGTGGGTGGTCATGGGGTCAGCCTCAAGCGGAGGGGTTGGAGGTGGCGGCGTCGTCGCCGGGGCAGCAACTGCCCACGGACTGGCCGCAGTCGGCGCCGGCGCAGCAGTTTTCGGTCAGGTAGCCCAGCACGGCATCCATCTGCGCGTAGGCCGCGCGGTAGATCAGGTTGCGGCTGCAGCGCTCCTGCGTCACCAGACCGGCGCGCACCAGTTCCTTCAGGTGAAAGGACAGGGCGGTGCCGGCCACGTCCAGCTGCTCGGCCAGCACGGAAGGCGTCAGCCCGCCTGCACCGGCCACCACCAGCGCACGGAACACGCGCAGCCGGACCGCATGGGCCAGTGCGGCCAGGGATTGGATGACTTGGTCTTCATTCATATTTCAATAATATTTGAATTATTGAAATGAAGCAAAGCCCGCTGCCAAAACAACCGCTGGAGGTAGCGGCGTGGGTGGGGCCTAGTCTGGCCCGGAGTTCGGTCAGACCGCCCCTTGGGCATCGGGGTGACGCAGCACCACCCGGCATCGCGGGCCCTGAGTGCACTGCGTCGGGGTGTCTGGGCACAGGCTCCGCAGCCAGCCGTGCTTACCGCCGTCCTAGAACGCTGGCAAACGCCGCCGACAGGATCAGCGCCCCGCCGACCATCAGCCCTGCATGCACTGCGGCACCGCCCCACCATACGGCGGTGACCGCCGCAAACACCACTTCACACGGCATGACCACGGCGGTCACTCTGGCCGTAAGCCGTGCCGCCCCGTATTGAAGGCACAGGTTGGAGGCGAGAAAAGCCACCGCGAGGCCCGCCACCAGCACCAGCCAGGGGCCGGATGCCGACGGAAAACCCACTTCCATCGTTGCCGCAGCCGCTCCGCAAGAGAAGGCGATGGCCGCAGTGCCCGCAACCATCGCCCCGCCAAGGAACATCGCAATGGCGCGGCCTTCGCTGGGCAACGCGGCACCGCGCCTCAGCATCACCGTGTTCAGCGCGAATGCAAATCCGGAAAGCGTCGCCAGCACATCCGCAAGCACCGGCTGGGCAGTGCTGCCTGGGCTGGTGTCCGTGCTGGCACCGGGCTGCATCAGAACAAAGGCCGCACCGATCACCGTCAGCACCGCACGCAGCACTGCTGGCGCCGTCATGCGTTCCTGAAGCAGCAGTCTGGCCAGCGGCAGTGACCACAGCGGCATGAGATAGAAAAGAAGGACAACCCGCACCACATCGCCTATTCCGACCGCCCAGTTGAATGCCGCGTTCGTGAAGCCCGAGGCCATCAATATCCACCACAGTGCGGGCGTTCGGGCCAGCAAGCGCACCGCGCTGGGGCGCCAGACAGCGACCACGACCGCCACGACTAGGTAGATGACCGCAGTGGCCCACAGCGGGTGCATCCCCATGCCCTGCAGCTGCTTCAGCGGCCACCATGAGACCCCCCAGACCACGCAGTTCAGGAGCAGTGCCAGCACCGGAGCGACGGTTGAGTTTGACAACATGACAATCAGAGAATTCCACTAAAGTAGATTTTCTACTATAGTAGATGGCATGGCAACCCACACCTCCCCTGAGCACCTGATACCCCGTCGTGTCCGCGAAGAGCGCAACCGACGGGGGCTGACACTCGACCAGCTGGCCGGGATGGCGGACGTCAGCCGCGCCATGATTTCCAAGATCGAGCGGGGGCAGAGCACCCCCACGGCCGTGCTGCTGTCCAAAATTGCCGATGCCATGGGGCTGAGCCTGTCGGCTCTGATGAGCGAGCCGCGCACCCCCACCACCGCCGTGCGCAGGATGCTGGAGCAGCCGCACTGGGTGGATCCGGAGACGGGCTATATCCGTCGGCTGGTATCGCCGCCAGGGGATGACAGCGCCACGGAAGTCGTGGCGGTGGAGCTGCCCGCGCACAAGACCGTGACCTTCGCGGCCACCGAAAGCCTGCATTCAGACGATCAGGTGTTGCTGCTTGCGGGCCGGTTGAATCTGCATTGTGCAGAAGTGCTCTACGAGCTGCAGCCCGGTGATTGCGCCAGGATGTCCACCACCCAGGAACAAACGTTTGAAAACCCGGCGGACGCGACCGCACGCTACCTGGTGATCAAGAGCCACTACCGGTGATGGGCACAGCTACCCCCAAAAAAATGAGCAAAGAGGAAAGAAGACAGATGGATCTGAAGTTCAAATGGAACCGCATGGAGTCGTTCTCCGCGCTGGAGATGTACAACATCATCCAGGCACGCGAAGCCGTGTTTGTGGTGGAGCAGGCCTGTGCGTACCAGGAAGCAGATGGCGCAGACACCCAGTCCTGGCATCTGTCCGTCCTGTTGGACGGCGAGCTGGCTGCCTATGCGCGTGTCGTCGATCCCGGCGTCAAATACCGCGAGCCGTCCATCGGCCGTGTCATGGCGGTGGCGCAGTACCGCAAGCTGCAGATTGGCCGTGCGCTGGTCACAGAAGCCATTGCGTTTGCCGAAGCCAAGTTCCCTGGAACAGGCATCCGCATCGGGGCCCAGGCCCATCTCCACAAGTTCTATGGTTCGCTGGGGTTCCTGCCGGTGGGTGAGATCTACGACGAGGACGGCATCCCCCACATCGAGATGCTCAAGCCGCCCGTTGCTGTGGCTCAGAACTGACGGCGCGGAGTACCGTCGAATCGCCCCGTTCTGCGACCTGTTTTGCGACCTGGGGCATCCCGGTGCCGTGGTGCAGCCCGTGGCCAGGCGTGCCGCAGCACCGGCCTGAAGCTGTGCTTCATTTCCCAGGGGGCGCCGCGTCTGCGTTTAGACTTGCCCCCATGTCAGCCCTCTACAACCACATGGTCGCCGCGCTCCGGGAGCACTGGACCGCCCACAGCCAACAATATCCCCAGCGCTTTGAGCTGACCGACGCCGCGCTGCGTGAACTCAACGACACCCGCAAGCTGGTCAACGACACCATGAACTACGTGCTGCGCCCCGGCTGGGAAGCCGTGTTCCTGGGCGTGCCGGTGCAAGGTGGTGCTGCGGTGAATGCGCTGGTGGCGGCCGATGGCAGCCTGCACCCCCTGGTGGAGCACGCGCCCACCGCATAAGGCAGCGCCACGGCACGCCGACCGCGGCTGCAGCCAGGGCAGCCGCATCCCTGGTGCGGGCCCTTACGCCGTATGCAGGACCGGGGCATGAAAAAAGCCGCACCGGCGAACCGGTACGGCTTGGCAGCGGTGGTGCGGCGTACTGGAATCGAACCAGTGACCCACAGCTTAGAAGGCTGTTGCTCTATCCAACTGAGCTAACGCCACACGCTTGGTTAACTGTCTGAAATGCCCTCTAGGGGATGGCCATCACGGTGGGTGGAGCGCAGCGCGCCGTATTCCCCCTCCCGTGCTTTCAGGGTAGCCGCTGATTATGCCAGCGATTGGGCACGCGGGACTTTGCAGCGCCATGCGCTCTTTCGTTATCTCCACGGCCTTCCCATCCTGCCGGAATGTTGGCCATCACGCCGGTCGATCCTGCGGCATGCCTCGACTGAGATGGGGCCCCAGGCTGTACGGTGCCTGCAGCGGTGGTCGCTGTGTGCATTGGATTTCCCGGCTGTTTGTGAGCGCCTGTTACATTGCCCGCATGAGGAGCAAAGCACTTCCAAAGTCCCGCCAGAACGCCACGGGGCTGACAGGCTACCTTGCCGGCAACTACCCGCTGCGCACCGTGTTCTGGGGCTTTGGCCTGGGCGGAGGCGGCGCGTGCATGCTGGCCATGTACGCTTTGGCCACCCATTTGCCCTATATGCAGGCAACGGCCTGGCAATTCGGCTTGCTCTATGCCTTTGGGTGGTGGCGGGCCACATGGAAGTCCGCCGGCCAGTATGCCGGGCCATTGGTGTGGCAGCGTGGCGCCAAGGCAGCTGTCGTGGTCACCGCCGTGCTGCTCATGGGCGTGACCGTGTATGCCAGCCGCCTGAACCGCATTCCCTTCAGCGGCTGATCGCAGGGGGTATGGGTGGGCGTGCCACAGAACAAGCAGGAACTGCTAGAAGCCATCCAGACCACGCATGCCAGGCTGTGGGCGGACCTGTGCACCATCCCCGATGCGCGCGCCCATGACGCCACCATGGAAGGCCATGCCCAAGGCACGTGCATGAGCCCGGCGGATCTGGTGGCCTACCTGGTCGGCTGGAACCTGCTGGTGCTCAAGTGGTGTGACCGCAAGGCCCAAGGGGAGTCTGTCGATTTCCCGGAGACGGGCTACCAGTGGAATGAACTGGGGCTGCTGGCGCAGAAGTTCTACGCCGACCACGCGCACCAGGACTACCCGGCGCTGCTGCAGCAGTTGGCCCAGGTGCACGCGCGCATCGTGGCGCTGGTGGAAGCCTGCAGCGATGCACAGCTGTACGGCGCGCCCTGGTATGGCAAATACACACTGGGGCGCATGATCCAGTTCAACACATCATCCCCCAACGCCAATGCGCGGGTCCGCATCCGCAAGTGGAAGAAGCTGCACCAGCTGGCCTGAGGGTGTTCGCTGGCCCGCGCCAGATCGCGCCATCTTGTACAGCCCGCAGGCATTCGACGGGGAATGTTGGCTTGCAGCTTTTGCTGCGCCCCCTGGCAGGGCGCTGGCTCAGCAGCATGCTTCACGGTGCGAGTCGGTGTGCGGTGGTGCGGAGGCAGTCTCTTTCTGCAGCCGGTGGATGCCGGTGGCCACAATCGGCTCCAGTGCCGCCAGCAGCTCCCGGTGTGCAGGGGTCAAAGGCTGGGTGCTGGCCATTTCGATGACGGCAACCACCTGGCCGGCATGCCGTATCGGCACCAGCAGAAGAGACGCTGGTGTGCAGTGGCCAAGGCCGGAGCGGATGCGCAGGTACTGCGGACCCGGGGCCTCCACCAGCACGGGTTCGGCGGTGCTGGCGCAGCGGGCCATCAGCCCGGTGGTCATCGGAAAATCGGCCAGCGCCTGGGAGGGCGTGGCGGCCGTGCCGGCATAGTGCGCCAGGGCCTGCAGGCGCTGATCGCTTCCATCCACCACGGCAATCAGGCTCTGGCCCAGCGGCAGATGGCGTGCCAGTTCCCTGAGGGTGACCTGGCCGAAGGCTTCCAGCGAATCCACCAGTTGCAGTCCCCGCAGCAGATCGGAAACTGCCTGGCCGCGCGCGGCTTCGTCGTGCATCTGCTGCTGGCTCTCGCGCAGCGCCTGTACGGTCAGGCGGTGGCGGGCCACCTCGCGGTGAAGCCGTCGGGCCCAGAAGGCCATGGCCAGCAGCAGCCCCGCCAGTGCCGAACCTGCAGGAATCCCCCAGGTCACGAGCAGATCGCGCCACTGGTGGTCGGTGTCGAAGGAGGCTGAGTACATCTGGTACTCCATCAGCGACACACCGTACTTGTTGCGCCAGGAGATATCCAGGCCCGACCCGACGCGGCGGCTCTGGCTGAAGAAGGCGCTCAGTGTCTGCTCCAGATCCGGGGTATTCGGGGAAATGCCCCAGCCAACCTGTGTGAGTTCCCCCACCGGAAACAGCAGATCGAGGTTGTCCAGATCGTCACGGACCCATTTGAAGGCCGACTCGGCGGCGATCACGGTGAAGTCGGCACGGCGCTGTGCCACCGCCTGCATGGCCTGTGCGGTCGGTAGGGGGTGGATGGTGATGGGCGTATTTTTGTTGGTGGCGTTGTAGCTGCGCAGCCATCCCTCATACGCCGTGCCGGCCTGCACGGCCGCTGTGCGCCCGGCAAGGTCGTCCGGGCTGCGCAGGATGGTGCGCGCGTCTGGCCGCGCCACCACCACGTTGCGGGTCGAGAAATACGGCACCAGCACCATCTTCTGTTCGCGCCACGGGGTGATGTGCAGATCGTTGGGGTACAGGTCGCAGCGGCCCGAGGCCAGCGGCGCGGCTTCGTAACGCGCATCGCGCTGGACCACGCCTTGGGCGTTGACGAACTGCGCATCCCAGGAGGGCAGGTTTTCCACCCTGGCGGGCACCCCCAGGTAGCGGGCAAATTCCTGGGCGTTGGTGCGGTAGAAGTCCGCGCTGGATCCGGCCACGCACACGCGCAGCTCCCCCGTGTTGCGAATCTCTGCCAGCGTCCGGCCATGGGCGGACCCCGCTCCCGCCAGGGCCGCAGCGGCCATCACGGGCAGAAGAGTGCGTAGGAGCGTGTGCATGGTGTGCGCCTACAAGGTTTGGGCCTGGGCCTGGTCCAGGGCTGCCAGGGCCGCCGTGAAGTCGATCCGGTCGATCGCGCGCGCCACCGGGGTCAGTTGCGCCGCCAGCGGATCGGCTTCCGCGGCCAGGCGCTGCGTCAGCGCCTGCAGCAGGTCGACGGCTTCGGCATCGCTGTCCTGCAGAAGTTGACGCAAGCCCTGCAGCATCGTCGCCGTGGCGGCGGAGCGTGTATGCGGGGGCTGCACGGCGGACACCGTTGCCTGTGCAATACCCTGCGGGCGTGGCAACTGCTCCAGGGCCGCAATCAGGGGCTGCAGCAGCGCCTCCACCTGGCCCAGCAGAGGCAGCACACCGGTCCTGGAAGGAGTGGTCTGGCATGCCGCTTCTAGCCCCGCAGCCGCAGTGGCCAGGGCCTGGGCGCCAATGGTTCCAGACGCCCCTTTGAGCGTATGGGCCAGGCGCGTCGCCAGCGGGGCATCGCCTGCCTGCACGGCTGCCGTGAAGGCGGCCGCAAAACCTGCCTGCTCATGGGCGTAGAGGCCCAGCAGGCGGCGGTAGAGGCGGGCGTCCTGCTGCACGATGTGCAGACCTGCTGCCAGATCCACCCCGGGAAGTTTGGGCAGCTCCGACAGTTCCGAGCGTTTCGGCACAGCCGGCAATGACGGCGCTCCAGCCAGGGGCGGAGGGGGCGCCCCGCCTGGGGTCCCCGGTGGCGGGCCTGCACCAGCCTCCGGGCCGGTAAGCGGGCGGCCGATCCAGCGGGCCAGGCAGGCAAACATCTCGCCCACCCGCAGGGGCTTGGGGATGTGGTCCACCATGCCGGCCTCGATCACCTTTTCCCGGTCCCCCGCCATGGCGTTGGCCGTCATGGCAATGATGGGCAGGGCATCCAACCGTGGCTGGGCGCGGATCTTCTGTGTGGCGACAAAGCCGTCCATCACGGGCATCTGGCAGTCCATCAGCACCGCATCGAAGCGTGGATCCTGTGCCAGGCAGTCCAAGGCCTCCTGGCCATTGCAGGCCACCACCACGTCGATGCCTGCATTGCGCAGCAGCTCCTGCGCTAGTTCCTGGTTCAGCTCGTTGTCCTCCACCAGCAGCACCCGTGTCCCTTGCAACTGCTGCAAATGCTCTTTCTGCCCCTGTTCCCTGGTTGCGGCACGGGACTGCACCAGCTGGCCCTTGCCCAGCGCCTCTCCCACGGCTTCCAGCAGGGTGGATGGTGTGACGGGCTTGGTGAGCACAGCATTGACATGTGCTCCCCGGGTCTGCAGGGCCGTCATGGCCTCTTCACGCCCGAAGGCCGTGACCATGATGACGGCCGGTGCGTCCCCTCCGTGGGAGGACTGCATCCGCGCCACGGCTTCGGCGCCGTCCATCCGGGGCATGCGCCAATCCATCAGCACCAGGTCGTAGGCAAGCTGCCGCTCGTTGGCCTGCCGGACCAGGGACAGGCATTCATCGCCGTCCCGGGCCACATCCACCTCCAGGCCGAAGTTCCGGGCCATGGTCGAGAGGATCTCGCGCGCGGCAGCGTTGTCGTCCACCACGAGGATGCGCAGTCCCAGCAGCTCCTGCGAGTCGAACATTCGCTGGGGTGTGGGGTCGGGCTGCAGGCCGAAACGGGCGTGGAAGTGGAAGGTGGAGCCATGCCCCAGCGCACTCTCCACCCAGATGCGGCCCTGCATGAGCTCCACCAGGGTGCGCGAGATCGCCAGCCCCAGACCGGTCCCGCCATAGCGGCGGGTGGTGGAGCTGTCGGCCTGGCTGAAGGACTGGAACAGCCGTGTGCACTGCTCTTGCGTCATGCCGATGCCCGAGTCCTGCACCCAGAAGTGCAGCTCCACTTCGTCGGGCGTCTGGGCCACCATTTCCGTTCCCAGGATGACTTCGCCGCGCTCAGAAAATTTGACCGCATTGCTGCACAGATTGACCAGCACCTGCCCCAGCCGCAGCGGGTCGCCCACCAGGGTGGCGGGCAAGCCGGACGCCGTATTGAACAGCAGCTCCAGACCCTGATCCTCGGCCTTGATGCCGATGAGGTCGGCCACATGGTCCAGCACGTCCGCCAGCTTGAAGTCGACCTTCTCCATGGACAGCTTGCCGGCCTCGATCTTGGAGAAATCCAGGATGTCGTTGATGATGCCCAGCAGGTTTTCCGCCGAGTGGTTGACCTTCTCGATGTAATTGCGCTGCTTGGCGTTCAGCGTGGTCTGCAAGGTCAGGTGCGACATGCCGATGATGGCATTCATGGGCGTGCGGATCTCATGGCTCATATTGGCCAGGAACTCGCTTTTGGCGCGGGTGGCTTCCTCGGCCAGTTCGCGGGCGCGGCGCACCTCGTCCTCGGCGCGGTGGCGCTGCGTCACATCGCGCACCGAGGCGCACACGCATTCGCCCCGGCCGCCCACATCGGGCAGGCGGGAGATCCCTAGCTCGATGGGGATTTCCGTCCCATCCTTGCGCAGGCCGTACACACGGATACCGTCAGCGCCCATCAGGTGGGAGCCGCCTTCCTGGGCAAAGCTATCCCGCTGTGCGGCATACCCATCCCGCGCATAGAAGGGGATCAGCGTTGCAATGGGCATGCCGATCAGCTCTTCCTCCCCATAACCGAACATCGTTCCCACCAGGGGGTTGGCCAAAGAGATGCAGCCTTCCGGATCCAGGACCAGCATGCCGTCGGGCGAGGATTCGATGATGCTGTGGTACCAGGTCTCGGTGGCCTTGATCGCGTCCTTCTGCCGTGCCAGCTCGTCGGCCTGCCGCTCCAGCGTCCGGGCCTGGGCCTGGGTTTCCTGCAGCAACTGGTGGGTGGCCAGATTGCGCTCCATGATCTCCAGATTGGCCGCAAGCGACGGCATCAGGGCATCCAGCAGCGCCTGGCGGCCGGGGGCGCTGGGCTCCAGGCTGGCGATCTCCAGAACGCCCAGCAGTTCATCCCCCCGCATGACGGGCAGCACGTTGATGGAGCGCGGCGCCGCCTCCCCCAGTGCAGAGCCCACGCGCACATAGTCTGCCGGGGGATTGGTCAGCACAATGGGGCTGCGCTCCACGGCGCATTGCCCCACCAGCCCTTGGCCCAGCGGAATGTACGGCTCCTGGGACTGGCCCGCGCACTGCGCAAAGCCCCCCAGCAGGCGCAACCGGCGCTGCGCCTTTTCGTGCAGATACAGCACCCCATGCCCTACGCCCAGCAAGGGCGCAGTCAAGGTGAAGAAGCGCTGCGCCAGTTCGGCAAAGGTGCGGGTGGCCTGCAGCTCCGCCGAAATCGAGGCGGTGTGCGCCTTCACCCACCGCTGTACTTCCAGCTCGCGCGCAAAACCCTGCAGCACTGTCACGGCGCGCGCCAGGGCGCCCACGTCGTTCTGGTAGGCGGTGTGGGGCACCTGCTGCTCCAGGTCGCCTGCGGCGATACGTTCCACGGCCGTGCGCAGCTCCGCCGCAGAAACGCGGATGGAGCGGACGATGAGCCAGGCCAGAAGCACGCTGGACAAGCCGCCCAGTGCCAGCAGCACCATGCCGCGCAGCCGGGTTTCATCGGCCAGCACCTGCACCGCCTTGAGGGTGGCGCGGGCACTCTGCTCCTTGGAGGTGGCAATGGCCTCCATGGCCTGGCCCACGGTGTCGCCCATCGTCCTGAATTCCCGGCTGGAAATGCGCAGCCGGGCCTCGTTCAGGCGGCCCTGGCGGGCCAGCTCCAGCATGTGCTCCAGGGCCAGGCGGTACGCGGCATAGTTCTGGTCGAATGCCGCCAGCCTGCGCCGGTTGTCCTCCTGGACGATGCGTTTGCGCAGCTCCGCCACTTCACGGCTGATGTCCGCATGCGCCTTGTCCAGCTGCCGCATGGCATTGGCATGGTCCGCTTCATCGTTGGTCAGCAGCGCATCGCGCAGGGAACGCTCCATGTCGGCATAGAAGAACTGCACGGCCCGCGCATCGGAGATGCCTTGCAGCTCGTTCTCGTACATGTCCTCGATCTGGTGGCTCACCTTTCCCACCGTGTACAGCCCGAGCATGCTGATCAGGGACGCCATCAGGAGCACCACCGCAAAAGCGGTGGCCAGCTTGGCCGTCAACGAAGAGCGGTGGTAGTGCTGAACCAGACCAGTCATGGAGTAAGCGCCTCTTCTCAAGAGCAGTGCAGGGGGCCGCTATCGGGGGGGCTGCCCGCAGGGGCCGGGCAAGGGGGCAATGATGGGGCAACGAGGTAAAGGCGCCCGCAGGCTAGGCAATGGAGCCGATGTCGCCTTTGGCAAGCTCCACGCTGCGTTGCTTTTCCAGCATGTCGGCATGGCTGTCGGCATAGGTCCGCGAAATCTCCTGAAACCGGTCCAGCACGCCCAGGAAGGCGTCGAACACATCCGGGTCGAAATGCGTGCCGCGCCCTTCGCGCATGATGTCCACCGCCTTTCCGTGCGGCATGCCTTCCTTGTACACACGGCGGCTGATCAGTGCGTCGTAGACGTCCGCCACCGCCATGATCCGGGCCGAGACGGGAATGGCATCGCCGACGAGGCCTTGCGGGTAGCCGCTGCCGTCCCACTTCTCGTGGTGGCCGTAGGCTATTTCCTTGGCGTATTTCAGGAAGTCCACCGCCATGCCCAGCTGGTCCTCGGCATGCTGTATCGAATCCCGGCCTAAGGTGGTGTGGGTCTTCATGACCTCGAACTCCTGCGGCTCGAAGCGGCCCGGCTTCAGCAGGATCCGGTCGGGAATGCCGATCTTGCCAATGTCATGCAAGGGCGCGGACTTGAACAGCATGTCGATCACATTGCCGTCCAGGTGCAGGCGGAAGCGCGGGTGGTCTTTCAGCGCCGTGGCCAGCACCTTCACATAGTGCTGGGTCCGGCGGATGTGGTTGCCGGTTTCATTGTCACGGGTTTCGGCCAGCGAGGCCATTGCCAGGATGGTGACATCCTGGATGGCTGCCAGCTCACGGGTGCGCCTGTGCACCTCGAAGTCGAGAAACTCGTTCTGGTTTCGCAGGATGTCCGCCCCGATCTTGGCCTGCAGCTGCGATGCCACGCGTGCCAGCAGAATGGGGGGATTGATGGGCTTGCTGATGAAGTCGGCCGCGCCCACCTCCAGCCCGGTGGTTTCATCGGCCGTGCCGGTCATGGCCGTCAGAAAGATGATGGGGATGTGCCGGGTTCTGGGCGACTCCTTGAGCCTGCGGCAGACCTCGTAGCCCGACATCCCGGACATCATCACGTCCAGCAGCACCAGGTCGGGAAGTGTGTCCTGGGCAATGATCTCCAGGGCCTTCTCGCCGGAGCTGGCAAGCTTCAACTGGTATTTGGCTTTGAGCAGGCCAGACAGAAGCCACAGGTTGTCCGGTGAATCGTCCACCGCCAGAATCTGCGGACGAAGCGGCTTCTCTGTGGTTCCTGCAAGCATAAGATCTCCCTGGTCACGGGTGTCGAGACTCTCTTTTCAGAATGTCCACCATTGCCTACACCTTGGCAAGACTTTCCCGACAGGCTCCCATTCAGGTTGCGCAGGAACATCGTTGTGCTCGTTCGCCCGCACGGTTCGCAGTGCGCCCGCCTGCCATCAGCCGCCTGCCAGCAGCTGTCAGCCTTGCCGGCACCCGGGAAGGCGCTCATGCCTCCGGCGATCGGCAGCGCCCGGCTTCCGGTGTCCCTGGGGGCTGGCGCCGTGCAGGGCAGGCCCGTGCTCAGGCCAGCCAGCAGGGAAGGCCTGCTGTGGTGGCTGGCGAGTGGCCTGCGCTGGGGGCGGCGGGGGGCTTGTGTGAGCTGCCACAACTGCGACAGCGGCCATGGCAGCGTCGCTGTAGATGCTGCAGTGCAAAAACTTGCTACAGTGGGGCTCCATGGTTCGCTGCACACTCACCACCACTACCTCCACGACCGCTAATTGCGGACCGTGTGAAGTGCCGTGAGCGATCAGTCGATCCACTTCCCAGGCCCGCCAGCAATGGACAGGGCTTTTTTTATGCCCTTGCGCCGCTGGCACCACGCAAGGAAATGCATACATGTTTGCCCTGTTAGTCCTCGATGTCCAAGTCGGGCTGGTCCACGGTCCCGAATCCATGTGGCGCTGCACCGAGATGCTGGAGACCATCAACACGCTGATGGCCCAGGCCCGGCGCGCCGGAGCCCCCATTTTTCTGGCACGCCACATCGGTCCCGTGGGCACGCCCATCGGCCCCGGCAGCCCATTGGCCGAACTGGCGCCGGAGCTGCAGCTGGATGGCAGTGAAGTGGTGTTTGAAAAGCACCGTCCCAGCGCTTTTGCAGGGACCGGGCTGCTGGACAAATTCCGCGCTGGCGGCGTGAGCGGCGTGGTCATCACCGGCATGAAAACCCAGTATTGCGTGGACACCAGTTGCCGGGCTGCGCGCGATATGGGCCTGGAGGCCGTGCTCATTGCCGATGGCCATACCTGCGCGGACACCCCTCAGCTGCGTGCCGAGCAGATCGTGGCACACCACAACGCGACGTTGGCTGGCGCGTTCTGCTCGGTCGTGCCTGCAGATGCCTGGAGTTTCCCGGTGCCAGCCCAGGCCGCGCGCACTGCCGTGCCGGCACGCTGAGGCCCGAACCACGCCACCTCCGGCCCTGCGGCTCTGCGCCAGGAGCCGCAGGGCCGGTATCCGAATGCCGGTGCGGTGTGTGGCGTGCGTTTAGCTCAACAGGGTATCTGTTCTCATGCGATGGCGCAGGTGCATCGCTTCCATGCGCGCGGCGACCGTCGGGTGCGATCGCGTGTCGTGCTCCCTGTGGTTGGTGGCTGCCCCCATCTGGCAGCTGATGCCGAAGAAAAAAGCCGGTGCCTTGCGGCGTGCGTGGGAACTGAAGAGAGGGAGGGAGGAGACGCTCCCAGGCCCGGCAAAAAGGTAAAGCCTGTGAACGGTAGGTCCTGGACTGGAATCAGTGCACCGCCATGCAGCGGTACAGGCGCTGCACGGTCCGCACGCTGATGGCAGATGCCCTGGGAAAGCGCCGCATGGCATCTTCAAGGGCCGCGCAGGTGCTGGGGAACAGGGCGGTGTAGTACGCCCCTTCGACTTTGATAATGCACCGCCTCATTGATGACTCCTTGAACGTGATCTGCTGTCTACCGTTTATCGGCTAGTTTGTATCAAACTGAAACAGAATTGTGTAAAGACAGCGTCGGTCAGCGGTTGCTCACGCAGCAGCGCCCACCTACAGGGTGGCTGCGGAATGCAAAGCCGGTGTCTGGTGGCATGCCTGGCAGGGCTGGGGCAATGCGCCGGGGCAATGCGCCGGGGCCCGGTGGGAGGCTGGTCTGTATCCATGCAGCGCTTCTGCCATGGCGGGCAGCAGCTTTCGCAGCGCTGGGGTCGCAAAGGTGCTGCAGAGTTGCACGTGCCATTCACCGTTCGCACCGGCTTTCGCAGGTGCAATGCGATCCATTTCGAACGTGAAATAGGGCTTTTGGCGCTACCTCCCAAAGATGGGCGCAGCGCGCTTAAACTTTCGGTTCCCTTGGGGAGTAGCCTGCTTCCGCCCTGGAAGCGTCTGCGTCAACACACTCGGCATCTTCATGCTGTGGCGCAGGCATCCGTTCTTCGGTTGGCGAGACCATCGGCATGTCACTGCGACGCAGGTCGGGCAGTGGTGGCATGCCGTTGTGCTCAGGCCCGACCGTATTCCCAGAACCCCAGATGAACGCTGCTTCCATCACCCTGTTGGCGCTCGCCATGTCCACCGACGCCTTTGCTGCTGCCATTGGCAAAGGATCCGCCCTTATGAAACCCCGTTGGTCAGAGGCGGTGCGCACCGGTCTGATCTTTGGCGTCATCGAGGCCATCACCCCCCTGGTCGGCTGGGCGCTGGGCTATGCCGCCGCCGACTATGTCGAATCCTGGGACCACTGGATTGCCTTTGTCCTGCTGCTGGTGCTGGGCCTGCGCATGGTGCGGGGCGCGTTCCAGCATACGGATGCGCCGGAGATCAGCAAGCCGGCACGGCACGGGTTCTGGCTGCTGGTGGCCACCGGTTTTGCCACCAGCATCGATGCCATGGCGGTGGGGGTGGGTCTGGCGTTCCTGGATGTGAACATCACGGTGGTGGCGCTGAGCATCGGCTTTGCCACCTTCGCCATGGTGACGCTGGGCGTCATGGTCGGGCGCCTGCTGGGCCATGTCACGGGCCGGTGGGCAGAAGCGGTGGGCGGCCTGGTGCTGATCGCCATTGGTTCGCTGATTCTGTACGAGCACCTGTCCGCCGTCTGAGAGCGAAGCCATATCCACGGCAAGCGCTGCACAGCCATCCACTGCGGCGCTGATTCCGTGGAGGTGTGAATGTGTCCCATTTTTTGACTGTGCCCGGCCGCCATCCAGCTTTTGATGGGCATGTGCAGGATGGGCCGCAAATGGGCTGAAGAGATATTGGTATGCGCCTACAAAAAATCCCGCTGTCGGCGGGTTTTTCTATGGAGGAAATGCTTTCAGTGCCAACGCTGCGTGGTTTGCTTTCTCGCATAGAGGTTTGTTTTTTTATAGCAGACCCATATTGCAGGTGGTCGGTTCGCGTGATTTTGGTGGCGTGGCAGAACGCGCATGCACCGCACTGTGGAGGTGTGCCCGATGAACACCATCCTGGTGTATTCCTTCTCCAGGTACTTCGGCGCCACGGGCTGGCGGCTGGGCACCATTGCCCTGCACCAGAACAATGTGATCGACCAGAAGCTGGCGGCCCTGTCTGCGGCAGACAAGACCTCGCTGGAGCACCGGTATGCGTCCATCACCACCGATGTCCCCGGCTTGAAGTTCATCGACCGTCTGGTGGCCGACAGCCGCACCGTGGCACTCAACCACACGGCCGGCCTGTCCACGCCCCAGCAGGTGCAGATGGTGCTGTTCTCGCTGTTCGCCCTGATGGACGAGAGCAACCACTACAAGGCGGCGCTCAAGGGGGTCATCCGCCGGCGGCAGGCCGCGATGTATGCCGAGCTGGGCATCGACATCCCGGACGACGAGAACTCGGTGGACTACTACACCCTGCTCGATCTGGAAAAAATCTCGGAGCAGCTTTACGGCGCCGAGTTTGCGGCCTGGGTGAAGGCCAGCTTCGCTGCCAACGAACTGCTGTTCCGCATTGCCGACGAAACCGGCATCGTGCTGCTGCCGGGTCGGGGCTTCGGTACCCCGCACCCGTCGGGCCGTGCCTCGCTGGCCAACCTCAACGAGTTCGAATATGCGCGCATCGGCCGTGCCCTGCGCAGCATGGCCGACGAGTACTACGCCGCCTGGAAGAAGAAAAAATGATGCCGACCCGGGCCTGCTGCGCACCACCATGCGTGGCTGCCCGGAAGGTCGGCTGTCAGGCTGTCAGGCTGAATGAGGTGGTATAGATCGGGGTGGATCGGTATAGGCCGGTCGCCCCGCAGCCCCTCCAGCGATAAAAAAAGCCCCGTAGCCTGAGCGCCGGGGCTTTTTGCTGGGGCGGAATTGCCAGGGGCTGCCGATGCGCCGTGCCGCAGCGCCGGTGCATCGGTGCGACTCCATCCGCTTCAGTCCTCTTCAAACACCAGGGTGGTGGGCGCCATCACGCGGGCCAGATCGCCCAGCGTGGGGATGATGCCCTGCTTCACATAGCTGTAGGGCGTATCGGGCTCCAGCGCGGCAGCGGCCACATTGGCCAGGGGCTGGTTCATGCTGATGAAGTAGCTGCCGGGCACGGCGTCGATGGCATTGCGCACCACGCTGATCTTGGCATCGGCGCCTGGGGCCGCGGCATAGCCGTCGCTGAGCACCGGGGCCTGTTCGGCCACGCGCTGCACCTGCACGCCCAGCAGGCGCAGGCGCTCCACCGCGCGGTCGCTTTGCGGCGACAGCCAGTAGCCGCAGGGGCGGGGACGTTGCAGGGTGGGGCGCAGTTCCTGGCTGGAACGCCAGACGGCGCGCACCGTCTTGTCGGCGCCGGTCAGCGGGTCCAGCATGACCACATCGCGCTGGGTCTGCTGTGCCTGCGCGGCCACGGTGAGCTGGCCCTTGCAGGCCTGGGAGGCCACATCGCGGGTCACGAAGGACTGCACCTTGGCCAGATCGTCGGCACGCGCAATGGTGTCGTGCAGTGCGGCGGTCAACGCCGTCACCTGGGTGTGGACCCGGCGCTGGATGTGCAGGCGCTGCAGGTCGGCGCCGCGGCTTTGCACCGTCAGGCTGGGCAGGTTCTTCAGTGCCGCCATGTTGAACAGGCTGGTGGGGGCCGGGCTGCCCGTGCTCAGCACCTTGTCGGTGGGGCTGGCCGTATAGGCCCAGTCCACGCGCTGGCCGGCCTGGGTCAGGCTGTCGGTGATGGGGCGGTGCAGCCACTCGCGTTCGGCCTTGGCAACGAACTCGTGCACATTGGGGCTCAGGCCGTATTGCAGGCCGGCATCGTCGGCGCGCAGGGCGTCGAACTGCTCCAGCGTGGGGTGGATGGCGGCAAATTCCTCGGCATTCACCACCACGGTGGGGCGGTAGTCCCGCACCAGCTTGGCCAGTGCGCGGGCTTCGGGGGTCTGCAGCAGCAGGTGGTCCTGTGTCAGCAAGGTGCCGTCGGCAGTGGCGGCGCTGCCGGTCTCAAAGCCATCGGGGTTGGCGCGGGGCACCAGCACCACATTGACCTGGGCCAGCAGGGGGTGCAGCCGGCCACCGGCGTCCAGCTCCTGGCTCATGGCCAGCAGTGCCTCGGTGGGGGCGAAGTCCGTGCCTTGCTGGCCGGCCACGATCAGCACCGTGGGGCGGCGGGTTTCGTCCAGGGCTTCGGGGTTGATGGCATTGGCCTTGGCGGCCACCAGCGCATGGATGGGGCGGCCTTGCTGGCTGGTGCCGATGGTGATCAGGCCCAGGCGCACGGGCTGGCCCAGTGTCTTGGTCGACAGGGTCTGCAGCAGCGTGCTCAGCTCTTCATTGGTGGTGAAGCTGCGGCGGCCGTTTTCCAGGCCGGGCGTCTGATAGCGCACGGCGGGATCGGGAAAGCGCAGCGCCACTTCTCCGGCGTAAGGCAGGGCTTCCAGCGTGGGGGTGGGGGCGATCGGCGTGGTTTGCGCCGTCGACAGAATGGAGGAGGGCGCGCCGCTGGCGGCCTCGGGCGCGGGTGTCCGCGCCGGGGCCGGAGCGGGGCGGCTGGGTTGCCACACGGGCAGCGGGGTACTGGCACAGCCGGCCAGCACCGTGGCGGCGCCCAGGACGCTCAGCCACCGCAAGGGGGCAGAACGGGCTTCCGAACGATCCTGAAGGGAGGAGGGGGCGAAAGTGGAGGGCGTGGTCATGGTGTGCGGGTACCTCGGGTCACGGTCAGGCCATTCCGCAGCCGCAAGGGGCGTGCGGGTGGCGCAGGGGCAATGCTAGCTGCAGCGTGGGGAGTCCGTGTGTCAGCGCAGGGCGCGCTGCTGCAGTTCGAAAACCTGCAGGCGCCAGGCCTGCAGGTGGGCGGGGTCAGCGGTTGTAGCCGCCGCCACCGCCACGGCGGTTGCCACCACCGCCAAAGCCGCCGCTGTTGCCGCCGCCATTGCCACCGTTACCGCCACGGCGGTTGCCACCGCCGAAGCCGCCACGGCGACCGCGGTCAGCCATGCTGTCCACGCTGGTGCGCATCGGGTCAGGCTGACCGCCATTGCCGCCGGCGCCGCCATTGCTGCGGGGAGCGGCATTGCGGATCACGCCCACATGGGTGCCCAGGTGGGCATTGGCGCGAGGGGGTTGGTCGTCAAAACGGCTCGGGCCTTCGTAGCCGTCGCGGGTCTGGCGCTGGGGCTGGCTGCGCGGCGCGCGTGGCTGCTCATCGCGGGGGAAATCGCTGCGCGGTGCATCGGCACGCGGGTTGTCACGCGAGGGGCGCTGGCGCGAGCGATTGAAGCCCTGGCCGTTGCGGCGCTGCTGGGCGTCGGCATCACCGGCGAACTCCGGACGTGGTGCGCGGGCCTGGTCGTTGCCGCGGCGGTTGCTGCCGCTGCTGTGGCCCTGGCGGCGCTGACCGTCTTCCGACGCTGCCGCACCCTGGCCGCCTGCTGCGGCGGGACGGGGGCCCTTGCCCTTGCCGGCGGCACGGTCGCCGCCCTGGGCCACCTTGTTGGTGCGGATGCGATCCATCATTTCCTGGCGTGCAGCTTTGGCGGCGGCCTGCATCACGTCGCGGCTGGGAGGCTTGCCGGCGCCGCCCCAGATGGTCTGGCGGCCCATGGCGATGGGTTCGGCCTGCTCGTTGGCCTCGGGGCCAAAGCCTTCGAGCACCTGCACCGGGATCTCCTGCTTGGTGAAGCGCTCGATCTCCATCATGAAGCCTTCTTCGTCCATGCACACCAGGCTGACGGCATGGCCTTCGCGGCCGGCGCGGCCGGTACGGCCGATGCGGTGCACGTAGTCTTCAGGGACGTTGGGGATTTCGTAGTTCACGACGTGCGGCAGCTCGTCGATGTCGATGCCGCGGGCTGCGATGTCGGTGGCCACCAGGGCGCGCAGCTCACCGGTCTTGAAGCCGGCCAGTGCCTGGGTACGGGCGCTCTGGCTCTTGTTGCCGTGCAGCGCCATGGCGCTGATGCCGTGCTTGGTCAGGTAATCGGCCACATTGTTGGCGCCGAACTTGGTGCGGGTGAACACCAGCACCTGGCTCCAGTTGTGCTCCTTGATGATGTGCAGCAGCACTTCCTTCTTCTTGCCGCGGCCCACGGGGTGGATCACCTGGGTGATGCGCTGCACCGTGGTGTTGCTTGGCGTGACCTGGATGGACTGCGGGTTCTTCAGCAGGCTGTTGGCCAGCTCGCGGATCTCGTCGCTGAAGGTGGCGGAGAACAGCAGGCTTTGCTTGTCCTTGGGCACCAGGGCCAAGACCTTTTTCACGTCATGGATAAAGCCCATGTCGAGCATGCGGTCGGCTTCGTCCAGCACCAGGATTTCGACCCGGGACAGGTCCACCAGACCTTGCTGCTGCAGATCCAGCAGACGGCCGGGGGTGGCCACCAGAATGTCCACGCCCTTGCGGATGCGATCCACCTGGGGCTTCATGCCCACGCCGCCGAAGATGACGGTGGAGGTCACATCCAGGTACTTGGCGTAGCTGATGAGGTTTTCGTTGATCTGGGCAGCCAGCTCGCGGGTGGGCGAGAGCACCAGAGCGCGGATGCCACCGGCCGGGGCCTGGGTGCCGCCTTGCGTGAGGCGGTGCAGCATGGGCAGCGAAAAGGCAGCCGTCTTGCCGGTGCCAGTCTGGGCGCCAGCCAGCAGATCCTTGCCGGTCAGCACGGCGGGAATCGCTTGTGCCTGGATAGGTGTCGGGTTTTCGTAACCCTGTTCGAGCACGGCCTTGACAATGGCGGGTGCCAGGTTCAGTTCTTCAAATGTCATTCTTGTCGATACGCCCGTCCGGGGCGCTGGGTATCAGCCTGTCGGGGCAACCTGCGTTGGTTGCCGGGCCAGTCTTAGGCAGATGATTTCAAGGAATGGGAGCCTGGAGCAGCGTCCGTCGTCCCCAGCTGAAATGCTGATGCCAAGGGCAACTGGAGCTCTTGGCTATGCATATTGTCGCATGCGTCGATAATCATGGTTGGTCGGCAGCCTCCGGTTGCCCAGATTTCTCACCAAAACCCAGAATTTTTTCGTAAGCATCCATGGCCCAATACGTCTTTTCGATGAACCATGTCACCAAGACCGTGCCGCCGAAGCGGCAGATCTTGAAGGACATCTCCCTCAGCTTCTTCCCCGGCGCCAAGATCGGCGTGCTGGGCCTGAACGGCTCCGGCAAGTCCTCGCTGCTCAAGATCATGGCTGGCGTGGACAAGGAAATCGAAGGCGAAGCCATCCCGATGGCCGGCCTGTCGATCGGCTACCTGCCCCAGGAACCCCAGCTGAACCCTGAGCACACCGTGCGCCAGGCCGTGGAAGAAGCCATGGCCGAGGTGAACAACGCCAAGGCCCGCCTGGAAGAGGTGTATGCCGCCTATGCCGAGGAAGATGCCGACTTCGACGCCCTGGCCAAGGAGCAGGGCGAGCTGGAAGCCGTCATCGCCGCCGCCGGCACCGATTCCGAGCACCAGCTGGAAATCGCCGCCGACGCGCTGCGCCTGCCCGCATGGGACGCCGTGGTCGGCCAGCTCTCCGGCGGTGAAAAGCGCCGCGTGGCCCTGTGCCAGCTGCTGCTGTCCAAGCCCGACATGCTGCTGCTCGACGAACCCACCAACCACTTGGATGCCGAATCCGTGGAATGGCTGGAGCATTTCCTGCACCGCTTCAGCGGCACCGTGGTGGCCATCACCCACGATCGCTACTTCCTGGACAACGCCGCCGAGTGGATTCTGGAACTCGACCGTGGCCACGGCATCCCCTACAAGGGCAACTACTCCGATTGGCTGATCCAGAAGGGCAACCGCCTGGAAGCCGAACAAAAGGGTGAGGAAGCCCGCGCCAAGGCCTTGAAGAAGGAACTGGAATGGGTGCGCCAGAACGCCAAGGGCCGCCAGGCCAAATCCAAGGCCCGTATCGCCCGCTTCGAGGAACTGAGCGATTACGAATACCAACAGCGCAACGAAACCCAGGAAATCTTCATTCCTGTGGCCGAGCGTCTGGGCTCCAAGGTCATCGAATTCAACAACGTCTCCAAGGCCTTTGGTGACCGTCTGCTGATCGATAACCTGTCCATGAACGTGCCTGCGGGCGCCATCGTCGGCATCATCGGCCCCAACGGCGCCGGTAAGTCGACGCTGTTCAAGCTGATCGCGGGCAAGGAACAACCCGATTCCGGCACCGTGGACATCGGCCAGACCGTGAAGATGGCCTTCGTTGACCAGCACCGCGATGCGCTGGCCAACGACAAGACCGTGTGGGAAGACATCTCCGGCGGTCTGGACATGATCAACGTCGGCAAGTTCACCATGGCCTCGCGCGCCTACGCCGGCCGCTTCAACTTCAACGGCCAGGACCAGCAAAAGAAGGTCGGCAACCTCTCCGGTGGTGAGCGCGGCCGTCTGCACCTCGCCAAGACCCTGATCCAGGGCGGCAACGTGCTGCTGCTGGACGAACCGTCGAACGACCTGGACGTGGAAACCCTGCGTGCCCTGGAAGACGCGCTGCTGGAATACGCGGGCACCGTGATGGTGATCTCCCACGATCGCTGGTTCCTGGACCGTATCGCCACCCACATCCTGGCCGCCGAGGGCGATTCGCAATGGGTGTTCTTCGACGGCAACTACCAGGAGTACGAAGCCGACAAAAAGAAGCGCCTGGGCGAAGAGGGCGCACAGCCCAAGCGCTTCCGCTTCAAGGCCCTCAAGTAATTCTTGCGGTGCAGCAAAAAGGCTCCTTCGGGAGCCTTTTTTCATGGGGGATGGACGCAGCAATGGCCGGCAGCCCGTGCACACGCCGCGAGGGGCGGCGTGGTCGCCCCCTGTCGCTGGCGCGACCGGGCGCTGCCGGCGCAGGGGCAAATCCCAGTGCCGCAGAAGGCGCAGGCCGCCTAGATTCGCGGGGTACCGCGGCCTCAGGCGGGGGCAACACCCAGCCACGCCGCACCGTCCTAGCATCTTCCGGAGACTCTCCCCATGCCCGTTTCTTCTTCACTGCCCCTGTCCCGCCGCGGCATTGCCCGCGCCGCAGCCGCCTTGCTGGCCACCTGCGCGCTGGGCGCCGGCGCGCAGACCGCCTACCCGAACAAGCCCGTGCGCGTGGTGGTGGGCTTTTCGGCCGGCGGCACCACCGACGTGGTGGCGCGCATCATGGCCAAGGAGCTGACACAGGCCCTGGGCCAGACCTTCATGGTGGACAACAAGCCCGGCGGCGGCAGCAATATCGCCACCGACCTGGTGGCCGCCGCCCCGGCCGATGGCTACACCCTGCTGTTTGTGGCCGTGACCAGCGCCATCAACCAGACCCTGTACCCCAATGTGAAGTTCGACCTGAACCGCGACTTCGAGGCCGTGGCCCTGGGTGCCAAGGTGCCCAATGTGCTGGTGGTCACGCCCAATGTGCCGGCCAAGAATGTGAAGGAGCTGATCGCCTGGGCCAAGGCCAACAACGACAAGGTGTCCTACGCCTCATCGGGCAGCGGCACCTCCATCCACATGGCGGGCGAGCTGTTCAAGGTGCGCACCGGCCTGCAGACCCAGCACGTACCCTACAAGGGCAGCGCGCCGGCGCTCACCGACCTGATGGGCGGCCAGGTGCAGTTCATGTTCGACAACATGCCGTCTTCCTGGCCCCAGGTGCAGGGCGGCAAGCTGCGCGCGCTGGCGGTGACCACCAAGACCCGCTCGCCCTCGGCGCCGGACCTGCCCACCATGGAGGAAAGCGGCGTGGCACCGTTCGATGTGAGCAGCTGGTTCGGCCTGATTGCCCCCAAGGGCACGCCCAAGGACATCGTGGACAAGCTGAACAAGGCCATGAACGCCGCCTTTGACAAGCCCGAGGTCAAGGAAGCCTACGCCAAGCTGGGCGCCGTGGCCGAACACAACACACCGGCCCAGTTCAGCAGCTTCATCCGCTCGGAAGTCAGCAACTGGGCGCCGGTGGTCAAGGCCTCGGGCGCCAAGGTGGACTGAGGCACACCTCCCAGCCCCAATCCACCCCCACAGCCCACCCGGTCTGTCCGGGGAGGCGGTGGATGCGTGGTGCCGGCGTGTGCCTTGCACCCTGCCCGCTGTGAGGTACAGGGTTGCAGGGCTAGCGGGTAGGGCGCAGCCCGTCGCTCCAGCACGGCAGCCTGGCCTGACCGGGCACCTCCACCGCGCTGGCCAGCAGAATGGCGCGGGCCGTGGCCACGGCCACGGCTTCGGCGGCCAGGGTGAACAGCGTCATCAGGCCCAGGGTCCGGCCGGACTGGCCCGTGCCCAAGGCAAATAGGGTGTCGCCGTCGCTCATGGTGTGCACCGGGTTGATGGCGCGCGCCAGACCGTCGTGGGCCACGGTGGCCAGGCGCTGGGCCTGGGGCTTGGTGATCTGGGCATCGGTGGCCACCACGCCGATGGTGGTGTTGCTGCCGGCCAGAATGGTCTGTGGGCTGTCGCCGCGCAGCAGGGCATCGCGGGCGCACAGCAGAGCGGCGCCATCGGCCGTGCGTGCACCGGCCAGCAGCTCGCCGGTGGTCGGGTGGTAGACATCACCCAGTGCATTGCACGCCACCAGGGCGCCCACGGTAACGCCGTCGACGGTGAAGCTGGCCGTGCCGATACCGCCTTTCATGGCCCGTGCAAAGCCAAAGATCTTGCCCACCACGGCGCCGGCGCCGGCGCCCACGCTGCCTTCGGCCGGGCGTTCGCGGGTGGCGGCCTGGCAGGCCGCGTAGCCGGCTGCGGCATCCGGGCGGATGGCCATATCGCCCAGCATCACATCGAACAGCACGGCAGCAGGCACCAGCGGGATACGGCCCACGCCAATGTCCAATCCGGCGCCCTGGGCCTCCAGCCAGCGCACCGTGCCGCTGGCGGCATCCAGCCCCCAGGCGCTGCCGCCCGCCAGGGTGATGCCGTGCACCTGCTGCACCAGATTGGAGGGCGCCAGCAGATCCGTCTCGCGGGTGCCGGGGGCGGCGCCGCGCACATCCACCCCGCCCACTGCGCCCTGCGGGCACAGCACCACGGAGCAGCCGGTGGGGCGGCGGGAGTCGGTGTGGTGTCCCACGCTGATGCCCTGCACCCGGGCGATGTGCCCGGGATGCTGCAACAGGTCGAGAACGGCGGCGGAAGGTGCAGAAGCGGCGGGGAAGAAAGCGGTCACAGGCAGGTTCCGGTAGGGCGATGGCCGGGTTTATATGGGATGGGTGATAAACAAATAGTTTTTTTATCTCTAGGGTTTACCCATGGCGGCGCGATACTGAAGGGCGACCGCCACCGTCCGGTGGCCCGGATTCTCTCCCCCCATTCTCTCTTTTGTCCCTTTTGCGAGTTTTCCCATGACCTCCCGCTTTGTTTCCCGCCGCGCCGTGCTGGCCGCTTCCACCCTGGCCCTGGTGGCCGCCCTGGGCACGCCCGCGCTGGCGCAGGACGCCGCCAAGAAGAAGCTGCTGATCGGCGCCACCGCCGGCTCCAACTACGACCTGCTGCAAAAAGGCATCCTGCCCCAGCTGCAGAAGAAGGGCTACCAGATCAAGCTGGTGGAGTTCAACGACTATGTGCAGCCCAATCTGGCGCTGAGCGACGGCTCGCTGGACGCCAACTTCTTCCAGCACCGCGCCTACTTTGACCAGTTCACCGCCGACCGCAAGCTGGCGCTGAGCGCCATCGTCCAGGGCCCCGTGGCCCCCATGGGCGTCTACAGCAAGAAGCACAAGTCGCTGCAAGGCATCCAGAACGGCGCCAAGGTGGCCCTGCCCAACGACCCCAGCAACCTGGCGCGCGCGCTGCTGGTGCTGCAGCAGGCCGGCCTGGTGCAGGTCAAGCCGGGCGTGAACCCTGCCCGCATATCGGAGCTGGACCTGGCGGCCAACCCGCACAAGCTCAAGTTCCTGCCGCTGGAAGCCGCACAACTGCCGCGCGTGCTGGAAGACGCCGACTACGTGGTGGTCAACGGCAACTTCGCCATCTCGTCCGGCCTGAAACTGAACGACGCCGTGGTGCTGGAAAAGACCCCCGACCAGTACCTGAACGTGGTGGCCGTGAAGACCGGCAACGAAAACAGCCAGTGGGCCAAGGACCTGGCGGCCGCCTACCGCTCGGCCGAGTTCAAGGCCGTGGTGGACAGCCAGTTTGCCGGCTACGCCAAGCCGGCCTTCCTGCAGTAAGGCGCTGCACGGGCGGCGAACAGCGGCCTGCCGGTCTGACTGCCTGACACCAGGCACCAGGCACCAACAAGGGACTGCAGGGCAGTCCCTTTGTTTTGGGCGGTGCTGTGCCGCGGGGCAGGACGCGCAGGCGGTGTGGCGCTGCCGGTGCTTGAAGAGTACGGAAAGAACGCAGATAAGCAGCGAAAAGGGCGTTGCAAGGGGAAATATCCGCAGCGTCGTCGGTCGGTGGTTTGCACCAAGCTGGTGCGCAAGCAGCGGCTTTGTCGGTGCTTTGACCGCGATTTGTTGCTTTTTTGCTTCAATTTTCCCGTTCAGGGCAAAAAAAGCGGGCTCCAGCCTCTTGCATGGTGACGCACTCTGTGCACACAGCAGAGAATCGCCGCATTGTCACAAGGAAACAACATGAAAAAAACTCTCATCGCCTTCGGCGCTGCGCTCGCATGCCTGGGCGCGGCCCACGCACAAAGCAATGTCCAACTGACCGGCTTGGTCGACATGTATGTCGGCTCCATGAAGATGGCAGGTTCGGAACGCAAGAGCGTGGTCGATTCCGGCGGTATGTCCACCTCCTGGTGGGGCGTGCAGGGTACGGAAGACCTGGGCGGCGGCCTGAAGGCCGGCTTCATGCTGGGCGCTTTCTTCCAGGGCGATGACGGCTCCAAGGGCCGTTTCCCCGGCGATACCTACTTTGCCCGCGATGCGAACGTCACCCTGTCGGGCGGCTTCGGTCAGCTGCTGCTGGGTCGCACTTCGGCCCCCAACTTCCTGCCTTCCGTGTTTGCCAACCCGTTTGGCGACTCGTTCGAAGTCTCGCCGCTGATCCTGCACGAGAACGTGTCCTTCTACAACGGCGGCGTGAACTACAGCACCACCCCGTCGGACACCGGCTGGAGCAACCAGATCCGCTACACCACGCCCGACATCGGCGGCCTGACGATCAACGTGGCCTACCAGTTCGGTGAAGTGGCCACTGCCAACAGCAAGAAGAACGTGGGCGTGAATGCCACCTACCGCACCGGCGGCCTGATGCTGACCGGCTTCTACGAGCGCGCTCAGGTCAACAACCCCGGCGCAGGCCTGCTGGCTGACGGCACCAAGCAAAACTGGATGCTGGGCAGCTCCTACGACTTCGGCGTGGTCAAGCTCTACGGCACCTACGGCCAGTCCAAGACCAAGGACAACGACAACTACGAAGGCAAGACCGCTTCGCTGGGTCTGGACATCCCCGTCTCCAAGGCTGGCACCATCAAGGCCGCCGTGGCCCACACCAAGATGGACACCGGCGCCTGGGACGGCAAGCACACCACCACCACCGTGGGCTACGACCACAACCTGTCCAAGCGCACCGATGTGTACGGCGTGGTCATGAACGACCGCTTCACCGGTCTGAAGTCCGGCACCAGCCTGGCTGTGGGCATCCGCCACCGCTTCTAAGCAGTTGCAGACCTTGCGTCTGCCCTGCTGGACCTACCCGGCCTCGGCCGGGTTTTTTTATGTCTGCGCGCCGCAGGCACGCCCTCCAGGCCCCTGCGGAATGCCTGCCGCCAAGCCTGTGGCCATGGCGCAGTCTTCATATGAAATATTGAATAAGGATTGGAATTTTTATTGGTTGGAGATTGAAGCGACTCTGGAGATACTGCCGCCAGACGTTTGCAGCAGGCCGGCACCACCGGTTTCCTTCGTGACAGAAGCGAGGGCTGAACCAGCCCCCGACACCCGCACCGCCTGCACAGACAGACCGTTTTTCAAGACCCGCGCCGCAAGACGGCCAGAGAGATCCCAGGAGAAGCCACCATGTCCCGTTTGTTCACCACCCGCCGTTCCATCCTGGCCGCTGCCGTGCTGGCTGCAGCCTCGGTCGGCCTGTCGGCCCCGGCGCTGGCCCAGGACGCCAGCAAGAAGCAGCTGGTGATCGGCGGCACGGCCGGCTCCAACATCGACCAGCTGCAGTACGGCATCGTGCCCCTGCTGCAGAAGAAGGGTTACAAGGTCAAGCTGGTGGAGTTCAACGACTACGTGCAGCCCAACCTGGCCCTGGCCGATGGTTCGCTGGACGCCAACTTCTTCCAGCACGAGGTCTACTTCAACCAGTTCAAGGGTGACCGCAAGCTGGACCTGGTGGCACTGACCCAGGGCCCCATCGCCCCCATGGGCGTGTACAGCAAGCAGCGCAAGAGCCTGGCCGACCTGAAGGAAGGCGACCGCGTGGCCCTGCCCAACGACCCCAGCAACCTGGCGCGTGGCATTCTGCTGCTGCAGCAGGCCGGTCTGGTCAAGATCAAGGAAGGCGTGAACCCGCTGCGCGTGTCGGAGCTGGACCTGGCGTCCAACCCCAAGAAGATCAAGCTGGTGCCGCTGGACGCCGCCCACCTGCCGCGCGCCCTGGATGACACGCAGTTCGCCATCATCAACGGCAACTTCGCCATCTCTTCCGGCCTGAAGCTGACCGAAGCCGTGCTGTTGGAAAAAGTGCCCGACCACTACCTGAACATCGTGGCCGTGAAGACCAAGGACAAGGACGCCCAGTGGGCCAAGGACCTGGCCGAAGCCTACCGCTCGGCCGACTTCAAGGCCGTGGTCGACAGCAAGTTCGCCGGCTACGCCAAGCCAGGCTTCCTGCAGTAAGCCCTGCCGCAAGGCGCTTGCCCAAGTACACCAGGGACCGCGATGCGGTCCCTTTTTGCTTGCATGGTGCGTTCGTGCTGCCGCCGGTGCACTGCAACCGCACCGAGCGGGTCGCCGGGCCGGGACCGAAAGCCGTGCTCGCTGCTGTCAGCGCGCTACGGCGTACAGCTCGTCGCGCAGGATGTGCAGCGCGCGCAGTTCGATCTGCTGCAGTGCCCGCACCTGGGCGGTCGGCAGACCCCGCGTCAGCAGCGCAGCGCCCAGGTCGCTGAGCATGGCGGCCCCGGTCTGCGGGTTCCACAGGATGTTGTGCGCATACAGATCGCCATGCAGCACCCCGCTGTAGTGCAGGTGGCGCACGGCGCCGCTGATCTGCGCCAGGATGTGCTGGACCGCACAGGACGACAGCGACACGCCGGGCGCATAGACATCGCGCGTGCAGCTGCGCAGGCTGGGCGGGCCGGCCAGCGGCTGCATGCCCTCGGGCAGCAGCGGCAAGGCCATGGCCAGCTGGCCCTGCGGGAGGCCGCTGACGGCCGCCAGCGGGGTCAGCAACTGGGGATGGGGCGTCACCGCCATGCCCGCCGCCAGCTCGGACTGGGGCGTGCCGTCGCTGGTGTGGGCTGCCTTGAAGACCTTGAGCGCCAGCTCCGTTCCGCTGCGCGTGTTGCGGGCGCGGTAGATATGGCCGCTGGCGCCCTCGCCCAGCAGCGCACCCACCTCCAGATCCGCAAAGGGCAGGGCCTTGGCGGCGGCTGCGGCATGCAGCTGCTGCTCGCTGGCCTGGGTCAGCGGGTTGCCGGCCAGCGCCGGCCAGGCCAGCTGGGGCAGCTGCAGCAGCACCTCGGGCACGGCGGTGAAGCGGTTGCTTGCCATGCGCAGCAGCTCCAGCCGGTTGCAGCGCACCAGGCTGGCGGGCAGGGCGGTCAGCTGGTTGCAGGACAGCATCAGCTTCTGCAGGCGCGGGCGTTCGCCCAGCGCGTCGGGCACGCTGGTCAGGCAGTTGTCGGTCAGGATCAGCCAGCGCAGGCGCGCAGGCAGGCTGTGCGGCGGCACCTCGGCAATCCGGCAGGCACGGAAGCCCACCATCTCCAGCTCCGGCAGCTGGCCCAGCACGGGCGGCAGCTCGGTGAAGGGGTTGTGGGAGGCAAACAGCACGCGCAACCGTGCAAAGCGCGCGAATTCGGCGGGCAGGGAACTGAGCTGGTTGCCGGACAGGTCCAGCAGCTCCAGGGTATCGGCCAGGGCGAACAGGGCCGGCGGGATGGCCGTCAGACCCTGGTTGCAGAGTCTCACCTCGCGCGCTCCGGCCAGCGCGCCACTTTCTAATTGATCCAGGGTATGCATGCGGGCGCCAAGTGTAGGCGCCCGCCTGTCACCTTCCCGGCAAGATGGGTGGGCCCACGCAGATTTTTTTCTCGGTATGGGCCGGCCTTGATGTACCGCAGCCCGGGGCCGCGGCTGCGGCCCGGGTTCAGTGCGCGGCTTCGATGTGGGTGATCAGCAGCTGGCCCTGGGCGTCCTCCACATGAAAGCGCACCTGGTCGCCCGGCTTGAACTGCGCCAGCTGGGTACTGTCCTTCAGTCCGAACACCATGGTCATGGCCGGCATGCCCAGGTTGGTGATCTCGCCGTGGCGGATGGTGAGCTTGGCGCCGCGGGCGTCGACCCGGGTGATTTCACCGGGGGTCAGCACCGCAGCAGGGGCGGCCGCAGCCGCTGCCTGCGGGGTTGCAGGGCTATCTGCCGCCGCAGCGCTGTGGGCACCATGCTGGCTGTGGTCCATGGGCGCGGCGGCACCCTGGGCCTGGGCGCTGCCCCAGGCCAGGCCCAGGGCCAGCACGGTGGCGCCCAGGATGGGGGTGCGCAGGGACAGTGTGGAGGGGGAAAAAGCAAACATGGCAGGTCCTGGGTGCATCAACGGTAGCTGGAGAAGACGCGGGTGCCGACACCGCTGCCCATCAGATTCTGGGTGACCAGCAGCACATCGAACGGGTCCTTGCGGCCGCCGTATTCGGGGCCGTCCATACCGGGGCTGCCCACCGGCATGCCGGGGACGGTGATGCCCAGCGCCTTGGGCTTGTCCTTGAGCAGCTTGAACACATCGGCCGCAGGCACATGGCCTTCGACCAGGTAGCCACCCACCAGGGCCGTGTGGCAGGAGCCCAGGTTCTGCGGCAGGCCCAGCTTGGCGCGCACGGCGCTGTTGCCGCTGTCGTGCACGGTCACGGCAAAGCCGGCTTTTTCCATCAGCACGATCCAGTCCTTGCAGCAGCCGCAGTTCGGGTCTTTCCAGACTTCCATCGGCGTCTTGGCGGGTGCGGCGGCCAGTGCGGGCAGGGTGCCCAGACCGGCCAGGCCGGCCAGACCGCTGGCGGCCAGCAGGCCCAGGGCGTGGCGGCGGCTCGTGCGTGTGTTGGTGGTATGCATGGTGTGTCCTTTGTTGAGGGGTTATTCGGTGACCGTGAAACGGCCTTGCATGCCGGCCTGGTAGTGGCCGGCAATCAGGCAGGCAAAGTCGAAGCTGCCTGCACGGTTGAAGTTCCAGACCAGCTCTTCGGTCTGGCCCGGGGCCACATGGGCCATATAGGGCTCGGCGTGTTCCATGCCGGGGTACTTCAGCATCATCTGGGCATGCGCGTCCAGCGAGTCCCGGGTGCCCAGCACGGCTTCGTGCATCACCTGGCCCTGGTTGACCACGCGCAGGCGCACGGTTTCGCCCCGCTTCACCTGGAAGTGGTCGGGGCTGAAGCGCATGTCATCGGTCATGGTCAGGGTGATGGTGCGCCGGGCATGCTGGCCATCGCCGGCCAGGCCCCAGTCTTTTTGCACCGGGCTGGGGGCGGGGCGGCTGGCATCGGGCGCCGCATGGGCGTCCGTGCCGTGGGCCCAGGCCGGGAAGGCGCCGGCGGCCGCGCTGGCGGCCAGCACCAGGGCCGCCATGCAGGGAAATGTCTTCATGGGAGTCTTCCTTTCAATGCGCATGTCCTGCCGCCGGGGGCAGGGATTCGGGTTTGTGCACGCTGGCAGCGCCCGGGGCCGTGCCTGGTGCGGTCTGGCGCGGGGCCTGGGCATCCAGTGGTGCGCCCTGCCATTCATAGGCCACCGTGCCCTTGGGGTGGCGGTACCAACCCGGGTCGCGGTAGTCGTTGGCCCCCAGCTGGCTGCGCACCTTGAAGGTGGTGAACATGCCGCCCATCTCGATGTTCCCGAACGGTCCCTGGCCCGTCATCATCGGGAAGGTGTTGTCGGGCAGCGGCATCTGCATGGACCCCATGTCGCCCATGCCGCGCTCGCCCATCAGCATGTAGTCGGGCACGATCTTCTGGATCTTGCCCACCAGACCCTGGTGGTCGACGCCGATCATGGTGGGCACGCTATGCCCCATCGCGCCCATGGTGTGGTGGCTCTTGTGGCAGTGCAGCGACCAGTCACCCGGCGCATCGGCCATCAGCTCCAGCTGGCGCATCTGGCCCACGGCCACATCGGTGGTCACCTCCGGCCAGCGCGCCGTCAGCGGCACAGGGCCGCCATCGGTGCCTGTCACCTCGAACTCGTGGCCGTGCAGGTGGATGGGGTGGTTGGTCATGGTCAGATTGCCCACGCGGATGCGCACCCGGTCCCCCTGTTTGGCCACCAGCGGGCTGATCGCCGGGAAGGCACGGCTGTTGAAGGTCCAGATATTGAAATCCGTCATTTCGTTGACCCGGGGCGTGGCGGCGCCGGGCTCCACCGCGTAGGCGGCCAGCAAAAAGGCGTAGTCGCGCTGCACCTCGGCAATCAGCGGATGCCGGGCCTTGGGGTGGGTGATCCACAGGCCCATCATGCCCATGGCCATCTGCACCATTTCATCCGCATGCGGGTGGTACATGAAGGTGCCGGGGCGGCGCGCCTCGAACTCGTAGACAAACGTCTTGCCGGGTGGAATGGCCGGCTGGTTCAGGCCGGCCACACCGTCCATGCCGTTGGGCAGGCGCTGGCCGTGCCAGTGGACGGTGGTGTGCTCGGGCAGGCGGTTGGTGACGAAGATGCGCACCCGGTCGCCTTCCACCACCTCGATGGTCGGCCCCGGCGACTGGCCGTTGTAGCCCCACATGTTGACGAAAAAGCCAGGCGCTACCTCGCGCACCACGGGCTCCGCCACCAGGTGGAATTCCTTGACCCCGGCGTTCATGCGCCAGGGACAGGTCCAGCCGTTGAGCGTGACCACTGGGTGGTAGGGGCGGCCGTTGGGGGGCGTGAGCGGCGCAGCGGTGTCGGCGCTGGCCTGGATCACGGGCTCGGGCAGCGCGGCCATGGCCACGCGGCTGACGGAAGCGGCGGCCACGGCCGTGGCGGCGCCGGTGAAAAAGGATCGGCGTTGCATATCAGTGGCCTGCCTCGGTGGTGGCAGCAGGCGCTGCGCTGGGGGTGACGGGGGAAGGCGGCGTTCCGGGCGAGGTGCCCGTCAGCGCCAGCTGCAGGTCCACGTCGGCCAGCCAGAAGTCGCGCTGGGCCTCGGTGGCGGTGGCCACCGCCTGGGCGGTGCTGCGGGCCTGGGCCAGCAGCTGCCAGACGCTGATGAACATGCCGTTGTAGCGGTACACCGCTTCGTCCTGCAGAAAGCGCGCCAGCGGCACGGCTTCGGTCTGCTGCTGCTGGGCCAGGTCATAGGCCGTGCGGTAACGTAGCCAGTGGCTGCGGGCCTCACTGCGGGCGCGCAGCGCGGTCTCGCGCAGCTGGGCGGCATTGCGCTGCAGGGCGGAGCGGGCGCCTGCGCTGGCCGCGCCGCCCCAGTCGAACAGCGGCAGCGGCAGCTCCAGCTCCCAGCCGCGCGTGATGTCGTCATGGCCGCTGGCGCGTTCGGTGCTGGTGTTGCGGCTGTAGCTGGCGCCGACATCACCGAACACCGCCCCTACGCGGGCAAAGCCGTTGCGTTCGGCCGTGGTGTCCAGCTCGCGGCGCAGGGCACGCAGGTCCAGGCGCTCGCGCAGGGCCGTGGCTTCGGCATCGTCGCCGGCGCGCAGTGCGGCGGCGGCGGGTAGCGGCGGCAGGGTGGCCGGCAGCACAAAGTCCGCTTGCGCGCCCCACAGGCCCATCAGCCGGGCCAGCTGCTCGCGCTCCAGCGCGGCATTCAGGCGGGAACGGGCCAGGTTGGCGGCGGCCTCCTGCTGTACGCGCAGTTCCTGGGCCTGCTCCAGCTTGCTGAAGTTGCCCACGCGCGCCATGCGCCGGGCCAGCTCGCCACCGGCGGCAGCGGCTTCGTGCAGGGTCTGCGCCGTCTGCAATTGCTGCTGCGCGGCCACGGCGCGCAGCCAGGCGCGGCGCGTGTCGGCGGCATGCAGCAGCACCTGCTGGGCGGTGGTCAGCGTGGCCTGCTCCAGCTGCCAGCCCTGCCAGCGGGCACGCCAGGGCAGGGTGATCAGGCTGACCAGACCAAAGCTGAGCTGGCGCTCGATCTCGCGTTCCTGGGCGTTGACAAAGCGCCCCAGCGTGAGTGTGGGGTTGGGCAGGGTCAGCGCCTGTACGCGCTGGGCATCCTGTACACCCAGCGCGGCCACCTGGGCTTCCAGGGCCGGGCTGTTGAGCAGGGCGATGCGCACGGCAGTGTCGGCATCCACCGGTTGCTGCAGCCAGGCCGCCACCTGCGCGCGGGCGGCAGCGCGGGCCTGGGGGGCGGGGTCGGCCAACTGGCTGCCGGCGGGCAGGCTGCCTTCCGTATGGGCCGTGACGGCGCTGCGCTGGCCGTCCGGCGCCACGCTGGCGCAGCCGGCCAGCACCAGGGCCGCGACCACGGGGGTGAGGCGAAGCAGGCGTGGGCTCATGGCTGGCCTCCGTGGTGGTGGCCCTGATGCTCGCCTGCCGCAGGTGCTGCCGTGGGCGCAGCCGGGGCGGGCGGGTGGTGGGCGGACGCTGCGGGTGGGGTGCCCGCCTGGGCTTTTTCCCGCTGCAGCACATCGGCATGGCCGCGCGGGAACTGGGCGACGGCGGCATTGGCCGCCTGCCAGGGCATGCTGGCCTGCTCCACGCCGCCGCTGGCGGGCAGGGGCAGGTGCTGCAGCGGCCGGCTGGGGGCTGTGGGCTGCAGCCAGTCCGGCAGGCGGGACGGCGGGGCCGCCTCTGCGCCTGGGGCTGCGGCCGTATGGTCGGCAGGGGCGGGAGGGGCCGTCTGGGCCCAGGCGCCGGAGGGCAAGGTGGTCAGTGCGGCAGCCGCCACACACCACGGGGTGAAAGAGTGCGCAAAGCGCATGCAAAGTCTCCTGCAACGTGACAAACACGGCGTCCTGCCGGGCGGTGTGCACCAGGCCACCGCGCGGCTGCAGACGCACTTCGGGCGTCAGGTCTCAGAAGATGGGGGGTTTGGATGCCTGCAGCGGCTGGGCGCTGGCAAAGCGCGCAGCGCCGCCCACGGGTTGGGCGTGGGGCGGGATGTCGTTCGCGGCCAGGGGCAGCGACATGGGAGAAACGGCGGAGTGGCAGACCACACAGGCGGCGCAGGGCGCGCCGTGGCTGTGCTCGCAGCCGGAAGCGGACTGCGCCCCCGGGGCCGCACACCGGTCCGCCGCGGTCAGTGCGGCATGCAGATCCGTACCGTCAGAGGGGGCGGAATGGTGCGGCGCCACCGCATCGCGGTCGGCATGCTCCGTGTGGTGCCCCTGCGGCCCATGCGCGGTGCCATGGGAATCCGCCTGCACGGCGCTGGCAAGGGAAGAAGAGGGGGAGGGGCTGCCGTGGTCCATGCCCGGCATGCTGTGGTGCACAGCCGCCGTGCTGGCACCCATGGCCGGCAAGGTGCCCATGGCCATGGCATCGCCCGCCAGACCCCGCAGGGCCAGCAGAACCACCAGGAAAAAGGACAGCATGCGGCGCATGCAGGGAATGATACCGCCCACGTCGGGAAGTTCCACGGTCGGGGTGATCGGGGCGGTGGGCAGGGGCCGCACGGCCAAAATGGGGCGTGGCGCCCGGTGCGGCATGCCGGGTCCGGCCAAGGGGGGCGGACCGTCGGCTTACTTGGTCAGGATCAGCTTGCCCAGCTTGGTGGCCTGCAGGCGGTAGGTAGAGCCGTTGTGCACAATGGTGACGGCCTTCTGGCCTTGCAGCAGTTCGGCGCTGTCCAGCTGCATATGGGCCGGGGACGCGGCCACGGGCAGGATGGAGGTGGAGGAAGAGGTGGTGCGCAGAGCAGGCTGGGTGTGCATGGTGGGATCCCGAAACGGTTGAGTTGTGCGAATGATAATAATTCTTATTTGATAACGCAACCACCCTGCTGACAATCGGGCTTTATCGCGGCGTATTCCATCGCCGCCGCCTTTGACACCCTGGCCAGAACCCCCTTCATGCGACCGTTGCGGCTCACACCACCTGGTAGCGCCCCGGGCGGTGGTTCATGGTCAGTGCCAGGTTCAGCGTGATGGCGGCCACGATGGACCAGCCCACGCGCGATGGCTCCACCGTCACGCAGGCGGCCAGCAGGATCAGGCAGTCCAGCGCCATCTGCACCTTGCCGGCACGCCAGCCGTAGCGGTCCTGCAGGTAGAGCGCGGCAATGCCGATGCCGCCCAGGCTGCCCCGGTGGCGGAACAGCACCAGCATGCCCACGCCCAGCAGCAGGCCGCCCGCAATGGCCGCGTACAGCGGGTGCAGCGGGCCCAGCTGCATCACATGGGGCTGCAGATCGGTCAGCAGCGACAGCAGCAGCACGGCGGCAAAGGTCTTGACGGTGAAGGCCCGGCCCATCTTCTTCCAGGCCAGCCAGTAGAAGGGCAGGTTCAGCGCAAAGAACAGCTGGCCTATGGGCAGGTCGGTGGCGTAGTGCAGCACAAAGGCCAGGCCCACCATGCCGCCGGTCAGCAGCTTGGCACCCGAGCACAGGGCAATGCCCACGGAAATCAGCGTGCAGCCGGTGAACAGGGCGGCAGCGTCTTCCACCAGCGTATGGGGCACGGCCGGGGTGGGTGGAGCGGGAATGGTCGGTGTCACGGAGGCCGTGGCAGGGCGGGGCGCGGTCATGGCAGAGGCAGTGTGAAACGGCAAGCGCAGCCAACCCGGCCGGGGCGATCCGACCCTGCACCGCACCGCCGGAGGGCCCCGGCGGCGTGCAACACACAAAGCCCCCGGACTGCAGCAGCAGGGCGGGGGCCAGAGAGAGCGGGCGGACAGCGACCCAAAAAGCGACGGCACAGCCACCGCCTGGGTCGGATTGATTGCTACTTTATTGATAGCGATTGGCAAAAGTTTAGCTGGCGTGCCGCGCAGTTTTCATGCAAAACACAGCCGGGGCGCCGCGGCCGTGGCGTGGGGGCGACAGCGTGGGCCGCCGCCTGCCAACCCGGCTTCCAGCCCCTCAACCGCGCCAGCGGCGCAGCCGCAGACCGTTGGCCACCACCAGCAGGCTCACGCCCATGTCGGCCACCACGGCCATCCACATGGTGGCCATGCCGGCCACGGCCAGGGCGAAGAATGCGGCCTTGATTCCCAGGGCCAGGCCGATGTTCTGCCACAGCACGGTATGCGACTTGCGCGACAGGCGGATGGTCTCCGGAATGCGGCGCAGGTCATCGTTCATCAGCACCACGTCGGCCGTCTCCATGGCCATGCCGGTGCTGTGGCGCCCGCCCATGGCAAAGCCCAGGTCCGACTGGGCCAGCGCCGGCGCGTCGTTGATGCCGTCGCCGGTCATGCCGGTGGGGCCCACATCACGCTGCAGCACGGCCATGGCGTCCAGCTTGTCCTGGGGCAGCAGGCTGCCGCGCGCATCGGCAATGCCGACCTGGGCGGCAATGGTCTGCACCGTGGCCTGGTTGTCGCCGCTCAGCACCACGGGCGTCACGCCCAGGGCCTGCAGCTGGGCCACGGCTTCGGCCGCCTGGGGCCGCAGCGGATCGGCCACGGCAAACAGGGCGCGCACGGCCTGGTCGTCGGCCAGCAGGGTCACGGTGCGGCCCTGGGCCTCTTGCGCCTCCAGCACAGCTTCCAGTGCCGGGGTGGACAGGGACTGCTCGCGCGCCCAGCGCAGATTGGCCAGGGTCCAGCGCTGGCCGTCGATCCGGGCCTGCACGCCGCGGCCGGGCAGGGCCTGCAGTTCCTGCACCGCACCGGCGCCCGTGCCGGCAGGCAGGCCGGCGGCAATCGCCCGCGAGACCGGGTGGTCCGAGCCGCTGGCCAGCTGCCAGGCGGTGCGGGCCAGATCGCCGGGCTGCGATGCGGCGGCATCTGCCGCCTGCCAGTGCACCAGGGCCGGGCTGCCGCTGGTCAGCGTGCCGGTCTTGTCCAGCGCAATGGCGCGCAGCAGGCGGGCGGTTTCCAGCGAACGGCCGCCTTTCATCAGAATGCCGCGCTGCGCCGCCGCGGTCAGCGCGCTGACCACGGTGACGGGCGTGGACAGCACCAGCGCGCAGGGGCAGGCAATCACCAGCAGGGCCAGGGCCTGGTAGAGGGCGTCGTGCCCGGTCCAGCCCAGCAGCCAGGGCGCCAGCACGGCCAGCAGCGCGGCCAGCACCAGCACGATGGGGGTGTAGACCTGGGCAAAGCGGTCGACAAAGCGCTGCGTGGGCGCGCGCGTGGCCTGGGCCTGCTCCACGGCGTGGACGATGCGCGCCAGCAGGCTGTCGGTGGCGGGTGCCGTCACCTCCATGGTCAGCTGCCCGTGCTGGTTCACGCTGCCGGCAAACAGGGCGTCGCCCGGGGCCTTGTCGGCCAGCGCGCTCTCGCCGGTGATGGGGGCCTGGTTGACGCTGCTCTCACCCTGCACCACGGTGCCGTCCAGCGGCACGCGGGCGCCGGGGGCAATGCGCAGGCGCGCACCCAGGGCCACCCGGGCCACGGGGGTAGCGGCCACGCTGCCGTCGGGCTGCAGCACATCGGCGGTTTCCGGGGCCAGCTGCAGCAGGTTGCGGATGGCCTGGCGGGCGCGGTCCATGGCCTGGTCTTCAATGCGTTCGGCGGCGGCGTACAAGGCCATCACCATGGCCGCTTCGGGCCACTGGCCGATCAGAAAGGCGCCGGTCACGGCCACGGCCATCAGCGCGTGTATGCCCAGCTTGAAGCGGGCCAGGTCCTTCAGTCCGGCCTTGTACACGCCCAGGCCCGACAGGCCGATGGCCACCACGGCCAGGGCCATGCCGCCATAGCTCAGCCAGGGGTGCAGCGATGCGCCCCAGTGCGCGGCCTCGGCCAGCACGGCCAGCACCAGCGCGGCGGCAATGCGCGGCCAGCCCGGCAGCACGCCGTGGTCGTGGCCGGCATGGGTATCGGCAGCGGCGTCCGTGCGGTCCTCGCCGTGGCGGTGGTCGTGGCCTGCATGCTCGCCGTGGTCATGGTCATGGTCATGGTCATGGTCATGCCGGGCGGGGCGCGCTGCGCCCTGCGGGGGGATGGAGGGAGAGGGCTGGGGGGCGCAGCTGCCGCCTCCGCAGCCGCAGCTGTGGACATAGGCCTCTTCGTGGCGCGGGTGGTTCTTGCTCATGCGATGATTGGAAACCTGAAACCCACTTCAAGGTCAAGCATGTCCCAGTATCGTATTGGTGAAGCTGCGCGGCTGTCCGGCGTCTCGGCCGCCAACATCCGCTATTACGAGCGCGAAGGCCTGGTGCGCCCCAGCGGCCGTGCCGAAAACGACTACCGCTTCTTCACCGATGCCGACCTGCACCGGCTGCGCTTCATCCGCATGTGCCGCGCGCTGGACATGTCGCTGGACGAGGTACGCACCCTGCTGGCGCTGGACCTGAACAGCAAGGAAGACTGCGCGGCGGCGAATGCCACGGTCAACGGCCACCTGCAGCATGTGCGCGAGCGCCTGCACGAGCTGCAGATCCTGGAGCAGGAGCTGCTGGCGCTGCGCGGGCGCTGCGACGGCAGCGACGCCCACTGCCACATCATCGAAGCGCTGCACGCCCAGGCCGATGCGCCGCTGGAAGAGGCCCGTCCCCCGGCGGCCGGCGCCAGCAAGCGCCACGTCTGACCGACCGCGCCAGGGGCGCCGGCACCGCAGTGGCGCGCGCGGGTATGGGCGGCACTGCCACGCGGTCGTCATGTTGCAGTGCAAAATTGACCATGGATGCGTGGCGGCGCGCTGCCTGCTGTGGCGGCCGGCGCCCGCGTCCGCCCATGTTTTCAACCCATGACAGGAGGGGCGCTGCCCATGTCCATGCCGCAATCGCCCGTGCAGTGGCGCCAGGTGAAGGCCTGGGTCTTCGATCTGGATGGCACGCTGCTCGACAGCCGGCCCGACATTCTGGCCGCCGCCAGCGACACGCTGGTGGACTACGGCCATGCCCCGCTGCCGGCAGGCTACCAGCTGCCCAATCTGTTCGGCACCGCCGGAGAGCTGGTGCGCGACGTGTTCGTGGAACGCGGCTACCCGGCACCCACCGACTTGGTGCGGCTGCGCGCCGAGTTCGAAGCCCATTACGCCGCCCAGAACCCCAGCCAGGCCCGCCTGTACGACGGGGTGCCGCAGTGGCTGGACTGGGCGCGCCAGCAGGGCGTGGCACTGGGCATCTGCACCAACAAGCTCGAGCGCCTGGCGCGCGACGGCATGCAGCAGCTGGACATTGCCGAAGGCTTTGGCGCCATCACCGGCTCGGACACCTATGGCGTGGGCAAGCCCTCGCCCGAACCGCTGCTGCGCACTCTGGCGCAACTGGGCGTGGCCCCGCAGGAGACGCTGTTCTTTGGCGACACCCATGCCGATGCGGCCTGCGCCCAGGCGGCCGGTGTGCGCTTTGCCTGGCACAGCGTGGGCTATGGCGATGCCCGGGTGCAGGCTCTGCCCCAGGTGCTGCGCTATGCCGGCTACGGCGAGCTGCTGCACCAGGTGGGGGCACAGCAGCCGGCGCTGTCCCTGTAAGGCACAGGCCCCAAAGTCCAACGCCCTGCAGGGCAGGGCGTTGCGGCAAGGCCCCGGCAACAGGGCCGCAGCGGGGGAGCGATTTACAGATCGCGGCGGCGGTCGCCCGAAAAACCCAGCGAAGCCGAGATATCGTGCGCTGCCTGCTGCAGCTTGGGCAGCCAGCCTTCGTCCAGGCGGTCGGCAGGGGCGGAAATCGACAGGCCGGCCACCAGCTTGCCCTGGTCGTCGTAGATGCCGGCGGCCATGCAGCGCACGCCCAGCTCCAGTTCCTCGTTGTCGCGGGCAATGCCGTACTGGCGGGCCTTGGACAATTCCTGCTCCAGCGCATGCAGCTGGGTGATGCTGTTGTGGGTGTTGCCGGCCAGGCCGGTGCGCATGGCGTAGGCGCGCACGCGCTGGGGGTCGTCGGCCGCCAGGAACAGCTTGCCGTTGGAAGTCAGGTGCAGCGGCGCATGGCCGCCGATGGCACGCACCACCTGCATGCCCGAGCGTTCGCTGTAGGCGCGCTCCACATACACAATCTCGTCGCCCTGGCGCACGCTCAGGTTCACCGGCTGGTGGATCTGCTTGTGCAGGGCGCGCATCGGGCCCAGCGCCGCTTCGCGCACGCTCAGGCGGCCCTTGACCAGATTGCCCAGTTCCAGAAAGCGCATGCCCAGGCGGTAGCTGCCCGACTCGGGGCGGTCCACAAAGCGGCCGATGGCCAGGTCGTTGAGGATGCGGTGGGTGGTGGAGGGGTGCAGTCCGGTCTTTTCGCTGATTTCCTTCAGGGAAACGGCTTCTTCGCGCGAGGCCAGGACATCGATCAGGATGAACATGCGCTCCAGCACCTGGACGCTGGGCTTGGCAAGGGAATCGTGATCGGTTTTGTTGGTCATGGGCTCTTGTTATGCTGCGTTGGGCGGATTCTATGCCGCGTTTGCGGCACCGCACAAAAGTTGTGCCGGTGCGTGGCACTCAATCCGCGGTGTGGGGTCGCTCGGGCGACGTCTCGACCCGCTCCCACAGCTGGTCGTGCAGCACCTCGTGGGGCAGAAAGAGTGCTTTGTAGCGCATCTTGGCGCTTTGTGCGATCCAGTAGCCCAGATACAGATACGGCAGGCCCATGCTGCGCGCCTGCGCAATCTGCCACAGCACGTTGTAGGTGCCATAGCTGGCGGTGGGATCGGGTTCGTAGAAGGTGTAGACGGCCGAGATGCCGTCATCGAGCGCATCCAGAATGGACACCATGCGCAGCACGCCGGGCGCATCGCCCACGGCGGGCTCCCGGAACTCCACCAGGCGGGAATTGACCCGGCTTTGCAGCAGGAACTGGGTGTACTGGTCCACGCTGTCGTGGTCCATGCCGCCGCCGCTGTGGCGGGCGTGCTGGTAGCGCTGGTAGAGGTCGTAGTGCTCGGCCGAATAGCTCAGCCGCTGGATGCTGGCCTCCAGCTGGGCATGCTGCTTCCAGGCCCGCTTCTGGCTGCGGTTGGGCTGGAATTCATTGGTCAGCACCCGCAGCGGCACGCAGGCGCGGCAGCCGCGGCAGTAGGGCCGGTAGGTGAACATGCCGCTGCGCCGGAAACCCTGGGCCACCAGCTCCGAATAGATGCCGGTCTGGATCAGGTGGCTGGGCGTGGCCACCTGCGAACGGGCTTCTTTGCCCTCGATATAGCTGCACGGGTACGGGGCCGTGGCATAGAACTGCAAGGTGTGCAGCGGAAGATCGTTCGGATGCGTCATGCGGAATCAACAGAGGACGACAAGATGGCATCCCAGTATACGGAATGAAACCGCCAATCCATATCCGGCAGCTTGCGCTGCCGCCCGACCTCGATCAGGAACAGGCTGCGGGGGATCTCATGCGCCCCCAGCGACGCCAGGTGGCGCGTGGCCTGCTGGCAATCGATCTGCGTGGCGCCCTGGTGGCGGCACAGGCCCACCAGCGCCGCCAGCGCGATCTTGGAGGCGTCGCTGGCATGGGCGAACATGGATTCGCCAAACACCGCGCGGCCCAGTGCCACGCAGTACAGGCCGCCCACCAGTTGGCCGTCGATCCAGGTTTCCACGCTGTGGGCCTTGCCCTGGCGGTGCAGCGCGGTGTAGGCCGCCACGATGCGGTCCACGATCCAGGTGCCGTCCTGGCCGGGACGCACCGTCTGGGCGCAGTGGCGCATGACCTGCTCGAACGCGGTGTCGATGCGCACCTCGCAGCCCGGCGTTTTGCGGAATTTCTTCAGCGTCTTGCGCAGCGAAGGGTGCAGGCGGAAATTTGCCACCTGCAGCACCATGCGCGGGTTGGGGGACCACCAGAGCACGGGCTGGCCCTCGCTGAACCAGGGGAAGATCCCCTGCGCATAGGCGGTCTGCAGGTTGTCGGCATCCAGCCGACCGCCGGCGGCCAGCAGGCCGGGCAGAGGGTCATCCAGGCCCCAGGCGCTTTGCACGGGGGGGAAGACATCGTTTTCCGAAAGCCAGGGCAGCTGGTGGGTCATGGCTCAATCAATTTCGCTGATTCAAATCGTCACACAGAACACGTGCTCAGGTTTGTACGCTGTGTGCAGTAGTGGGGTAAGGGCTGTTCCTACAAATGCAGGTGCGGTCAAGGGACAAGACAGTCGGTCGGCGAACCGTATGCTGGACCTTATCGCTTCTGGCAGTTGTCGGTATGCTTGTGTTCGGAAATTGTGAAGGAGTCCAGCGTATGTTCTTCCGCAAAATTTTCAGTGGCAGCTTGACGGAGCCGCGCTATATCCGTCGTACCCGCGCCTACCTGGAAGAGGCGCGCATGGCCATGCTGGAGCACTCCATTGCGGCAGAGCACTACCAGTCTTCAGCCGACATGTATGCCGAGCGTGCCCGCCGGCTGGAAGCCGAACTCGAACACTGGGAAGCGCAACGGGACGCAGAGCGCGATGCGGCCCGCAGCAAGCGCAATGGTGAAGAGGGTGTGGCGGCAACCAAGCAGATGGGAGCGCCCAAGCTGGAAGCGGCGCCGGTGGTGGCCCCTGCACAGCCAGCAGCGGTGGGCATTGTGCGGGCGGCGTAGGCTGCAGGCGCTGCGGCGGCATAGGGTGCCGTGTGGGGCCGTGCGCATGCGCCAAAGAAAAAAGGCTTGCATTGCTGCAAGCCTTTTCATGTGGCTCCCCGACCTGGGCTCGAACCAGGGACCTGCGGATTAACAGTCCGTCGCTCTACCGACTGAGCTATCAGGGAACATTTCGGTAGGACCGCGTGCGATTGCGCAGCCCGAAGTTTGTGGCTCCTCAACCTGGGCTCGAACCAGGGACCTACGGATTAACAGTCCGGCGCTCTACCAACTGAGCTATTGAGGAAAAAGGTGTATGGTTGCGTGCGATTGCGCAGCCAGAAAAAGTGGCTCCCCGACCTGGGCTCGAACCAGGGACCTGCGGATTAACAGTCCGTCGCTCTACCGACTGAGCTATCAGGGAACATTTCGGTATGGCTGCGTGCGATTGCGCAACCAGATCAATTCGGTGGCTCCTCAACCTGGGCTCGAACCAGGGACCTACGGATTAACAGTCCGGCGCTCTACCAACTGAGCTATTGAGGAACAAGACCTAGATTATATACATAGAAAAAATACGCTCCGGACAAAGCGCTACAAAAAATCAAAAGACCGCCTGGGGCGACCCTCTCAGGGCTCGGGGCGGCACCACAGCCAGGCCAGCACGCAGGCCATGCAGCCGCAGGCCAGCCAGCGCACCCACAGCGGGGTGGGCGCCAGCCACAGCACGGCGGCGCACAGGGTCATCATGATGCTGGCGCTGTATTTGGCCCGGCGGCTGACCTTGCCACCCTGGCTCCAGTTGACCAACATGGGCCCGAACAGGCGGTGCTGCCACAGCCAGCGGTGCAGGCGCGGGGAGCTGCGCGCTGCTGCCCAGCCGGCGATCAGAATGAACACCGTGGTGGGCAGACCGGGGATGAAGACCCCGGCAATGCCCAGGGCCAGGCTGGTGACGGCCAGCGCACGCAGAAGAAAGCGGACCAGCCAGTGGGCCAAAGGCTGGTGGGGCGGCGGCGTGGCAGGCGGTGAGACGGAATCGGGCACGAAAACAGCAGTCAACAGGGATGCTGGCATTGTGCATGGGTTGCGCGGCCTGGCGCTATGCTTTGCCCCATTCCCGCTGCGGTTCCGCGCTGCAGGCGCACGCGGCGGGCCCCACTGAAAGAATTTGCCATGGCGATTTGCACCATCCTCAAGATGGGAGATGCGCGGCTGCTGGAGCAGGCGCAACCCGTACAGACTTTTGACACCCCGCAGCTGCATGCGCTGATCGCCGATCTGCGCGACACCATGCGCGCCGCCAACGGCGCCGGCATTGCGGCGCCGCAGATCGGCGTGGGGCTGCAGGTGGTGATCTTCGGCTCGGACCAGCGCAATCCGCGCTACCCCGACCGCCCGCTGGTGCCGCCTACCGTGCTGGTCAACCCCTCCATCACGCCGCTGGGCGATGCCGAAGAGGGCGACTGGGAAGGCTGCCTGTCCGTGCCGGGCATGCGCGGCTGGGTGCCGCGCTGGCAGCGCATCCGCTACACCGGCTGGGATCCGCTGGGCCAGGTGATCGACCGCACGGTCGACGGTTTCCACGCCCGGGTGGTGCAGCACGAATGCGACCACCTGTGGGGCAAGCTCTATCCCATGCGGGTGCGCGACTTCACCCGCTTCGGGTTCACCGAAGTGCTGTTTCCGGACATCAGCGCGGCCGAGGACGATTGAGGCCGGGGCCCCAGCAGCCGCACCGGAGCGCTGGGCACTTGCCGCGGCAGCCCGGTGTTTGGGCCCTATGGCTCAATCTCAATAACTCTGTAACTCTATAAGCAAGCAGACCGGGAGCTGCAGCCTGGGCCGCTCAGGGCGTGCCCGGCAGCTGCACCAGGTGCTGCAGCCCTTCGCTGTAGCGCGCGGCGTACAGGCCCAGCTGCACCATGGCGAAGTGGTTCACGCGCAGGCTGACTTCGGTGTGGGTCAGTGCGCCGCTGATCCGCGCATCGCTGGTTTGCAGATGCACCAGCAGGGGCTGGCGCAGCGCAAAGCCCTGGGCCGTCAGCACCTGGGCGACCAGTGGTGCCTGGGCCGTGGGGCTGCGGCGCAGCACGATGGCGGTTTCGTCGTTGTCCAGGCGCACGAACACCCCGGGCGGGTAATGGCCGGCGCACTGCACCAGCGCCTGACCGGCTTCGTCGAACACGCCCGAAGGCCCTTGGGTCACCGCCAGGGTCGAATCCACCACCGAACGCCCGGGGCGCGACTTGCGTGGGCTGATCATGGCCGCATAGCGGTCGGTGGTGGCCAGAATCCGGGCCAGCCGTTCGGCCACGGGCTGCTGCAGCAGGGGCAGCTGTGTGGGCGGCACCGCGTGGTGCAGGGCGACGATGTCCAGCCACAGCGCATCGTTCACGCCCTGCTCCTCCAGCAGGCGGCGGCTGGCCTGCGGGTGCTGGTCGATCGCCTGCTGCTGGGCCGGGCTGGGGCGGTCGCGCTGCAGGGACAGCTGGTCCTGCAAGGTGGTCATGCCGATGTTCATGGTCAGCGCGGCGCGCACCAGGCTGTGGCGTTCGTGCGGCGGCAGCTGCAAGGAGGTGGCCAGAATCTGGCACAGCGTGGCGCAGACCAGGGCGTGCGAGGCGCTGTAGCCCACGGTGGAGGTGCCCGCCAGCTGGAACATCAGGTACAGCGCCGCATCGGTGTCGTGGGCCACCAGGTCGCGCATCCAGGTTTCCAGCTGCTGGATCTTGGCCGGCAGCGCAGGCACCAGGGCGGGCGAGGTCAGTACCAGGTGCAGACTGGCTTCCAGATCGGACCACAGACCCAGCAGGTCTTCGTAATGGTCGTCATCCGTGGCAAGGGCTGCGGGCAGGAGGGCGGAAGTGGGCATGGTGCGGCTCGGCGGGGCGCGGGGCCCGCGCCATCCATATATTGTCGCGCGGCAGGGGGCTTCCGGCCAGCATGTTCTGGCCGGCCGGGACCCAAGGCGGGTGCTGCGGCCTCCACTGCCGCATATGCTACGGGCGCACCGCGCAGCCACGGCGGCTTTCGCCTGCCGGTGCGCCGCCATGCCGCCATGGCGGGCCGGGCGACACGGCGATCCGGCTCATGCCATGGGATTGCGGGCGGTACGGAACAGGGCAACGGCATCCATCAGGCGGTTCGCCTGATCACGCAGGCTGCCCGACGCTCCCGCCATTTCCTCCACCAGCGAGGCGTTTTGCTGGGTCGCCAGATCGAGTTCCGAGACCGAGACGGTCACTTCGCCAATCCCCTGTGTCTGCGCACGCGACGCCGTGCTGATTTCGCGGATCAGGGCCGCCACGCTCTTGACCTCGTGCACCAGTTGCCCCATGGTTGCCCCGGCGTCCTGGACTTGCTCCACCCCCTGTGCCACCTTGCCCATGCTGGCATCAATCAGTTGCTTGACCTCCTTGGCCGCTTCTGCGCTGCGCTGTGCCAGCATGCGCACCTCGGCTGCAACGACGGCGAATCCGCGCCCTTGCTCGCCCGCGCGGGCGGCCTCCACGGCAGCATTGAGGGCCAGCAGATTGGTCTGGAAGGCGATCCCGTCGATCACGCCGATGATGCTTCCGATGCGGCGCGAGCCCGCGGCAATGTCCTCCATGGTCTGCACCACGCCGCCAACCACCTGGCCGCCATGCTCTGCCGACCGGCTGGCGGTCGCCGCCAGTGCCGTGGCTTGGTGGGCATGCTCTGCGTTCTGCTCCACGGTGCCGTGCAGCTGTGCCATGGTCGCCGCGCTGTGCTGCAGCCGCGTAGCCTGCAGTTCGGTGCGCTGTGCCAGATCGGTGTTGCCCGAATCAATCTGCGCCGAGCTGGCGGCAATGGTTTCTGCCGACGAGCGCACCCCGCGGACGATCTGTGCCAGGGCTATCTGCATATCTGCCAGCGAGGCCAGCACACTGCTGTGGTGCACCCCCACATCCAGCGCGACCTCGCTCAACTCGCCTGCTGCCACGCGCTGGGCCACCGCCCGCAGCTCGGAGGGGTCGGCGCCCAGCGCACGCGTCAGGCTGCGGGTGATGCGCCAGGCAAGCACCCCCGCCACCACCAGGGCCAGGCCGCAGGCTGACAGCAGAAACGTCTTTTCGGACACATAGGTACGTGCTGCCGCATCCACGTTGGCATCGCCCTGGACGCGGATGTAGGCCACGTATGCGCTGGTCCTGCGCATCAATTCGGCTAGCAGGGGGCGGCATTCATCGCTCAGCTTGCGGATGGCCGCTTCGCGCGAGCCTTGCAGGGTCAGCTCGACAATCGCCAGTGCCACGGGGCCATAGCGCGCCTCGATCTGCTCCATGGCAGCAAACAGCGCGCGCTCCTCGCTGGAGACTTCCGGTGCTTGCACCAGGGTGCGCAGCCGCCCCAGACGCTCCTGCACCCGCTCGTGGGCTTGCGCCACGGCCTGCTTTTCCACCGCGATATCGGCGTCTTCCGAGACCAGCAGCAGGTTGCGGGCAGCCACCGCACGGGCATCGGCCGCAGCCTGTACCTCGCGCGCCAGACCGGCCCGCCGGAAATCGTTGGATACAAAGTGCTCGAAGCTTTCCTGGGTGGAGGCGATGGTGCGCATGGCCATCCCGGAAAGTCCAAACAGAATCAGCATCAAAAGACCAAAAGACAATAGCAACTTGTTTTTGATTGACATTGGAAAACCTGGTCTTCAAGAAAAAAATCAGTTCATCAGAACGGTTGAAAAAGCGCTATATCCACGGCCGGACCCGGCTTCACCGGTACAACCTGCCTTCCGCTGCGCCCTGAAAGAAGGGCATGGCGGGCCAGGCTTGCAGCGGTTTTTCCCCGTTGTGCCAGGGCCTCCGCTGCTGTCGGCGGGCACCGCGTACCGAGGTGGCGCCCAACTTTGTAACAATCAATGTACTGGACAAACTCATGTTTGTCCTAGACAATTTGACCTATTCCCTGAATTGACCATGTCTATCTCTGCCCCGTCCGATTGCAGTCCATCCGTGCAGGATGGCGCTTCCATGCTGCACATCGCTGCAGTGGAACGCGAAACCGGCATTGCCAAGGACACGCTGCGCGTCTGGGAAAAACGCTATGGTTTTCCGCAGCCTTTGCGCGATACCACAGGAGACAGGGTGTATGCCGCCAGCCAGGTTGCCCGGCTCAGGCAGATTCGGCAGCTGCTGGATGCAGGCATGCGTCCAGGCAAGGTGGTCGGCCTCGGCGCAGAGGCGCTGGCACGTTTGCTGGCCGAAACCTCCGTGAACGAGTTGTCTGATTTGTCCAGGACAAAAAATGCTGTCGCACCGCCCGCCCAGTCCGTATCCGACTTCCTGGACCTGATTGCCGGGCATTCACCCCAGGCATTGCGCCATGCCCTGGCACATGCCCAGTTGCGCATGGGCGTGGCGCCGTTTGTTACGGAGCTGCTCGCTCCGTTGAACCAGGCCGTCGGTGAAGCCTGGGTGCAAGGGCGTTTCAAGGTGTTCGAGGAGCATTTCTACACCGAGGTGATCGGTTCCCTGCTGCGGGAGACGATTGCCTCGCTCGCTCCCCTGGCCAGCGCCCGGCGTCCCAAAGTGCTTTTGACCACCTTGCCGCCGGAGCAGCACGGCCTGGGCCTGCTCATGGTGGAAGCCCTGCTGACGCTGGAAGGCTGTTGCTGCGTGTCGCTGGGGACGCAGACACCGTTGGAGGATCTGGCGCATGCAGCGCACGCCCACCACGTGGATCTCATCGCCCTGAGCTTCAGCAGCGTGCACCCCGAATCCCTCGTGCTGGACAACCTCCAGGCCTTGCGCAACCAGCTGCCGCAGCCGCTCGGGCTGTGGGTCGGCGGCGCATGCCCCGCGCTCTACCGGCACCCCATCGCCGGTGTCGTGCCAGTGGGGTTGCTGACCAACATTCCCGGTGCGGTGGCGCGCTGGCGGCGCCGGGAGACTGAAACACACAACACAAGGACCACCAGAACATGACCATGCTTCTTCTGCGACGCACACGGCCCTGGGTGCCGACCGCCTGGTCCCTGCACGCACGGCTGCTGTGCTGGCTGGCAATCGGTCTGGCCTGCACGGCCCTGCTGGCGGGCTGTGCCAACACCCATCCTCCGCAGGGGATGCAGCCCGTCCAGGGATTCGATTTTGCACGCTACCAGGGGCGATGGTACGAGCTGGCGCGCCTGGACCATGCGTTCGAGCGCGGCATGGACAATGTCTCGGCACGCTACACCCCCCAGCCGGACGGCAGCGTCCAGGTGGTCAACCGTGGCCGCATCGCTGCCACCGGCGTGTGGCGTGAGGCCACGGGCAAAGCCCTGTTCACAGGGGCCGCCAGCACGGCTTCGCTGAAAGTGTCTTTCTTCGGCCCGTTCTACGGTGGCTACCACGTGGTGGCGCTGGACCCGGATTACCGCTGGGCCCTGGTCGTGGGCGAGAACACCCGCTATGCCTGGATTCTGGCGCGCGACACCAGCCTGCCGCCCGAGACCCTGGATGGCATTGTCCAGCGCGCCAAGGCACTGGGCATCGACACGCATGCGTTCATCTGGGTGTCCCACACCCATGCAGACCCCACCGGGCGGCCCTGAGGTTCCATGTCCATCCCGATTCCTTCCCCCTCGGCCCCGTCCGGTCCCATCGCCATCATCGGTGCCGGCCTGGCGGGCCTGGCCTGTGCACAGCTTCTGGCCCGGGCCGGGCACAGCGTGCACGTCTTCGACAAAAGCCGGGGGGCTTCGGGCCGGATGAGCACGCGGCGCGGCACCGACGCCGGCGCCCACTGGCAGTGCGACCATGGTGCACCCTCTTTCCAGGCCCATGACGCCGATTTCCGCGCCCAGGTCCGGAGCTGGCAGGAAGCGGGCGCCACGGCCCCATGGCCAGGCAGGATAGGGCTCCACGATGGTGAACGTCTTCGGCTGCAGGACAACGCGCCGCAGCGCTTTGTCGGCACCCCGCGCATGACGTCCCCCGCCGCGCACATGGTGCGCGGCATGCAGGACATGCCCGATCCGGTGCGCTTTCAATGGCAGACCACCGTTGAACCGCTGCAGACTGCGGCCGGGGAGGGCGCTGGCTGGGCGCTGCACAGCCCCGAGCATGGCGCCGCACCACAGCGCTATCGGACCGTGCTGCTGGCCGTGCCCGCGCCGCAGGCGGTGGCTCTGCTGGAAGCCGTGGCGCCCGAGGCGGCCCGGCTTGCCCGCAGCGCCCGCATGCGGCCCTGCTGGTCGGTCATGGTGCGCTGCGCCGGGCCGGTTCCCATGGCGGTGGACGGCTGCGTCGTCGAGCACAGCCCCTTGCGCTGGATTGCGCGCGACAGCAGCAAACCCGGCCGCAGCGGCCCCGAAACCTGGCTGCTGCAGGCCTCCCACAGCTGGAGCGAGGCCCACCTGGAAGACGATGCCCAGACGGTCACTGCAGCCCTGCTGCAGGCCTTCGCGCGGCTCGGTGGCCCCAGCCCGGCCAGCGTGCAGGCGACCTCCCACCGCTGGCGCTATGCCGACGCCACGCAGCCGCTGCATGTGGACTGCTGGTGGAGCCCTGCGTCTGGCCTGGGCCTGTGCGGAGACTGGCTGCACAACGGCACCGTGGAAGGAGCCTGGCTGAGTGGCCGCAGCCTGGCACGCGCCGTCCATGCGGCAGGGCAGCGCCACGCCGCCTGAGCTCCCACCGAAAGGGCGCCATGCACCGCAAGCCCCATCTGCCGCAAAAGTGCTGCCAGCGCTGCGGGCGCCCTTTTGCATGGCGCAAAAAGTGGGCCCGCGTCTGGGATGCGGTCCTGTACTGCTCGGAACGCTGCCGTCGCCAGCGCAACCGGCCGCCATCGCCGGGAGCGCCGCCATGAGCACAGTGCTGCTCTGGTTCCGCAGCGACCTGAGGCTACACGACCAGCGCGCGCTGCAGCGCGCGTGTGCCCTGGGGGCGAAACACCTGCTGCCCGTGGTGTGCCTGCCCGATGTGCATGCCACCACCCGCTGGGGCTTTGCGCGCATCGGCCCGCACCGGCTTGCCTGGTGGGCCTCCGCCGTGGAGCAGCTGCGCCGGCAGTTGCAGCATCTGGGCTGCCCGCTCTGGATACTGGACGAACCTGCTGCCAGCGCCTTGCCGGCACTCGCACGGACCGTGGGCACCCGCACTGTGGTGTGCGAAGAGATTGCAGCACCCGAGGAGCAGGCGCAGGTTACCGACCTGCGTGCGGCAGGCCTGCAGGTCCAGACCGTATGGCACAGCAGCCTGCTCGATCCCGACCACCTGCCCTGGCCGCCACTGCAACTGCCCCCCGTTTTCACTGCGTTTCGCCAGGCGATTGAAAGCGCCGGGCTGCAGCCTGCCGCGCCCCTGCCGTCGCCCACCGCGCTGCCGCCATGGCCACCCGGCATGCCCGGGCAATGCACCGATGCTCCGGCACAGGCCCTGGCCGCGCTGGCCGGGTCGGTGCCTGCCGCCGATGGACGCAGCGCGTTCCCCTATCTGCAGCACGGGCTGCACGGCGGTGAAGCGGCGGCATTGGCCCACCTGGCGCAGTACCTGGCCCGGCATCTGCCCCACAGCTACAAGCGCACGCGCAACGGTCTGCTCGGGCTGGACTTTTCCAGCAAATGGTCGCCCTGGCTGGCCACGGGAGCGCTCTCACCCCGGCAGGCGTGGGCGCAGCTGCGGCAGTTCGAGGCCATGCACGGCGCCAGCGATGGCAGCTACTGGCTGTGGTTCGAGCTGCTGTGGCGCGACTATTTCCGTCTGCTGCACCTGCAGCACGGCCGCGCACTGTACCGGTCGCGCGGGCTGGGGCCCGTGCGCGCCACGCCGCACGATGGCCGCCGTTTTGCGGCATGGTGCGCCGGACAGACGGGCCAGCCGCTGGTGGACGCGGCCATGCGCGAGCTGGCGGCCACCGGTTACCTGGGCAACCGCCTGCGCCAGGTGGCAGCCAGCTACCTCATACATGAGCTGGGCTGCGACTGGCGTGCCGGGGCGGCATGGTTCGAAGCGCAACTACTGGACTATGACGTCTACAGCAACCAGGGCAACTGGCTCTACATCGCCGGCCGGGGCACCGACCCGCGCGGCGGCCGGCGCTTTGATCCTGTGCGACAGGCCGCCACCTGGGATCCCCAGGGAACCTACCGGCGCCGGTGGGGGACAGCATGACACACGCTACATCCCCCCGCGCGGCCCCCTGGCCAGCCCGCACCCTGCGGCTGGTGCTGGGCGACCAACTCAACCCCGGGCACAGCTGGTTCCAGCAGGTGGACGCGCAGGTGGTCTATGTGCTGATGGAGGTGCGCCAGGAAACCGACTACGTGCTGCACCACGCCCAAAAAATACTGGCGATTTTTGCGGCCATGCGCGATTTTGCGCGCCAGCTGCGTGCCGCCGGCCACCGCGTGCGCTATGTAGCGCTGGAGAGTGCCAGCAACCGCCAGTCCATCCCCGGCAACCTGCAGGCGCTGGCCAGGCACTACGGTGCCCGCAGCGTGCAATGGCAGCAGCCCGACGAATGGCGGCTGGATGCCCAACTGCAGGCCTGGGCTGCCACCCAGCCGCTGGCCTGGGACATAGTGGACAGCGAACACTTTCTGACGGCACGTGGCGAGCTGGCCGCACTGATGCAGGGGCGCCGCCAGTGGCTGATGGAGCATTTCTACCGCCACATGCGCCGCCGCCACCGGCTGCTGCTGGATGCCGACGGCCAGCCCGAAGGCGGGCGGTGGAACTTTGACCACGACAACCGCAAGCCCTGGCCGGGGACTCCGCCGCAGCCGCCCGACTGGCGCCCGACACACGATCACAGCGGGCTGTGGGCAATGCTGCAGCGCTGTGGTGTGGACAGCTTGGGCCAGCCACAGGCCGCAGCCCTGCGCTGGCCGCTGAACCGCGCCGAGGCGCTGGCTTGCCTGGAAGCCTTCATCGCCCAGGCGCTGCCGCACTTCGGCGACTATGAAGACGCCATGGCCAGCCAGGCGCCACGCCTCTTCCATTCACTGCTCTCGTTTGCGCTGAATGTGAAAATGCTGCAGCCGCTGGAAGTGATCCGCCGCGCCGAAGCAGCCTGGCGCGGCGGCCAGGCCCCGCTGGCGGCGGTGGAGGGCTTTGTGCGCCAGATACTGGGCTGGCGGGAGTACGTGCGCGGCATCTACTGGTCATGCATGCCGGGCTACGAGAACCGCAACGCTCTGGGCCACCACCTGCCGCTGCCGCGCTGGTTCTGGACGGGCGATACCGGGATGCGCTGCCTGCAGCTGTCCATACGCCAGTCGCTGCAGACCGCGCATGCCCACCACATCCAGCGGCTGATGGTGATTGGCAATTTCGCCCTGCTGGCCGGCCTGGATCCGGTCGCGCTGCACCGCTGGTACCTCGGCATCTACATCGATGCCTTCGAGTGGGTGGAACTGCCCAACACCCTGGGCATGAGCCAGAGCGCCGATGGCGGCCTGATTGCCACCAAGCCCTATGTCAGCGGGGCTGCCTACCTGCAGCGCATGACCGACTACTGCCGGGGCTGCGCCTACGACCCCCGGCAAAGGACGGGCCCGCGTGCCTGCCCCTTCAACGCCCTGTACTGGGATTTCTTTGACCGCCACAGCACCGCTTTGCGCGACAACCACCGGCTGACGCTGGTGTACCGCCAGTGGCAGAAGATGCCCCCGCAACAGCAGGAGGCCCTGCGCGGGCAGGCCCGTCAGCTGCGCGGGCGGCTGGATGCGCTGTAACCCCACGCACGAGGCCTGCCATGCAATCGCTTCCCACTGCCTACCGTGCCATTGTGATCGGAGCCTCCGGTGCCATCGGCGGCGCCATGGCTGCGCAGCTGAGCGCCGATCCACGCTGCGCCGAGGTGTGTGCGCTCAGCCGCCGCAGCGATCCGGCGGTCGACCTGGTCGCCGGGCACAGCATCGCCAGCGCCGCGCAGGCATTGGCGCATCGCGGGCCCTGGCACCTGATTGTGCTGGCCACCGGCATGCTCTGCGGTCCGACAGGCGGCCCCGAGAAACGCCTGGCCGACCTCAACGCTGTGCACCTGGCGGCCAGCTTTGCCACCAACACCATCGGCCCAGCCTTGGTGCTGGCCCATTTCGCGCCCCTGCTGGCGCGCGGCGAGCGCAGCCTGTTTGCAGTGCTGTCGGCCAAGGTGGGCAGCATCGGCGACAACCGGCTGGGTGGCTGGTACAGCTACCGCGCCTCCAAGGCAGCGCTGAACATGCTGCTCAAGACCGCATCGATCGAGGTCGCCCGCACGCGTCCCCAGGCCGTGCTGGCCGCGCTGCACCCCGGCACCGTGGACTCGGCCCTGTCGGCCCCGTTTCGCGGGGCGCAGATCGGGCGTCCGCCCGCAGAGGCCGCACATGACCTGCTGGTGCTGCTGGACGGCCTGCAACCCGAAGACAGCGGCGGCTTCTGGGCCTACGATGGCCAGCGCCTTCCCTGGTAAGGTCTTCGCCACTGTCCACCAAGGAGAACACCATGCGTATCCTATTGACTGGCGGCACCGGCCTGATTGGGCAGGCCCTGTGCCGGCACTGGCAACGCCAAGGCCATGAGCTCTGGGTCTGGAGCCGCAACCCGCAGCAGGTGCCGGCGCTGTGCAGCGGCGCACAGGGCGTCGCGAGGCTGGAGGCGCTGGATGGCAGACCGCCAGTGGACGCCGTCGTCAACCTGGCAGGCGCCCCCATTGCAAGCCATCGCTGGACTGCGGCAAGGCGCGACCTGCTGTGGCGCAGCCGCGTGGACCTGACGCGCACCCTGGTGGACTGGATGGGGCGCCAGACCACGGTGCCGCCGGTGCTGATCTCGGGCTCTGCCACGGGCTGGTACGGCGACGGCGGGGAGCAATGGCTGTCCGAAGACAGCATGCCGGGTCGTACGGACTTCGGCAGCCGCCTGTGTATGGCGTGGGAGCAGGAGGCGGAGCGCGCGCGCCAGTGGGGTGCGCGGGTTGTGCTGTTGCGCACGGCACCCGTGCTTGCGCCCCACGCAGGCGTGCTGGCGCGCCTTCTGCCCCCGTTCCGGCTGGGGCTGGGGGGCACGCTGGGCAACGGCCGGCAGTGGATGCCGTGGATACACATCGAGGACCAGGTGGCCCTCATCGACCACCTGCTGCACAGTGACACCTGCAGCGGCCCCTACAACGCCTGCGCGCCGCAGGCGGTGCGCAATGCCGAATTCACCCGGATCCTTGCGCGGACGCTGGGCCGCCCGGCCTTGCTGCCTGTGCCGGCCTGGGCGCTGCGTCTGGCGCTGGGGGAGATGTCGGTGCTGGTGCTCGGCGGCCAGCGGCTGGTGCCGCAGCGCGCCCGGGAAGCGGGCTTTTCCTGGCGCCACCCGGAACTGCCGGCAGCGCTTGGGCAGTTGCTGGCCCCGCCCTGAGGCAGCCACCCCGGCGCTGACGCCGTCAGCGACCGGGGTGTCAGTCGCGGAAGTTGTTGAACGACAGCGGGTGGTCCGCCAGGTCCTTGCGGATCAGCGCCATGGCGGCCTGCAGATCGTCGCGCTTGGCGCCGGTGATGCGCACGCTCTCGCCCTGGATGGAGGCCTGCACCTTCATCTTGCTGTCCTTGATCAGCTTCTGCAGCTTCTTGGCCAGCTCGGACTCGATGCCGTTCTTGATCTTGACGACCTGCTTGACCTTGTCGCCGCCCACCTTCTGGGGCTTTTCGATGTCCAGGAAGCGCACGTCCACATTGCGCTTGGTGAGCTTGTTGCGCAGCAGGTCTTCCACCTGTTGCAGCTGGAACTCGGCATCACCGTACATGGTGATTTCCTTGTCTTTCAGTTCCACGGCAGCCGATGTGCCTTTGAAGTCAAAACGGGTGCCAATTTCCTTGGAGGCGTTTTCGACGGCGTTCTTGACTTCGACGAAGTCGGCTTCCAGCACGGTGTCAAAAGAAGGCATGGGGTCACTCTTTCCTTGAATGGGGTTCACGGGGCCATCCGCCGGCGGCGCCATGGGCGGCATGCGGCGGTGCGACAATTGCAGGGATGTTAGTCGAGAAAAACACCCCCCTGCAGGACTGCAACACCTTTGGCATCGTGGCCAGTGCCGACACGCTGGTGCGTGTGCGCAGTGTGGCCGATGTCCAGGATTTTGCCGCCAGTCCCGTCTACCGCGGACGGCGCAGTTTTGTGCTGGGCGGCGGCAGCAATATCGTGCTGACCGGGGATGTGGTGCGCGCGGTCGTGGTGAAGGTGGAAATCCCGGGCATCCGCCTGCTGGAAGAGACCGAGCGCCACTGGATCGTGGAAGCCGGCGCCGGCGAGCGCTGGCACGATGTGGTGGCCTGGACCGTGGCCCACGGCTATCCCGGGCTGGAAAACCTGGCTCTGGTGCCCGGCACCGTGGGTGCGGCGCCGGTGCAGAACATCGGTGCCTACGGCATCGAGCTGCAGGACCGCTTCCATTCGCTGGACGCCGTGGACCTGCGCAGCGGCGCCGTGTTCTCGCTGGATGCAGGGCAGTGCGCCTTCGGCTACCGCGACTCGGTCTTCAAGCATGCGCCCAGCAGCAACGGCCTGGGCATGGGGCTGGCGGGCTGCGCCGTGATCACCACCGTGCGCCTGGCCCTGCCCAAGCCCTGGAAGCCCGAGCTGAGCTATCTGGACCTGCAGCGCCGCCAGCAGGAAGAAGGGGTGGAACAGCCCACGGCGCAGCAGATCTTCGACTGGGTCTGCGCCATCCGCCGTGCCAAGCTGCCCGATCCGGCCGTCATCGGCAACGCCGGCAGCTTCTTCAAGAACCCCACGGTCAGCGAAGACCAGTGCCGCGACATCCTGGCGCGCGAGCCCAAGATCGTGCACTACCCCATGGACGACGGCAGCATCAAGCTGGCGGCCGGCTGGATGATCGATGCCTGCGGCTGGAAGGGCAAGTCCTTGGGCCATGCCGGCGTGTACGACAAGCAGGCCCTGGTGCTGGTCAACCGCGGCACCGGCGGCGTCAACGTGACCGGCGGCGAGGTGATGACCCTGGCCAGCGCCATCCAGACCAGCGTCTACGAACGCTTCGGCATCCGGCTGGAACCCGAGCCGGTGGTGGTATAAGCGCGGGTGCTTTCCAGCTCTCCTGATCTCCAGGCTGCCGCGCCGTGTGCGGGGCATGCCCCTGAGCTGAACGCAACCCAACTGGCCTTGCCCGGCGCTGTGCCGGGGCCGGGCCGGCCGCCTTATTCGCCGGCCATCACCCGGCGGCGCAGCGCGGCCACATCCAGCACGCTCAGGCTGTGTGCCCCGGTCTTGCGCACCAGGCCTTGTTTGGCCAGCGCATTCAGGGCGCGGGTCACCTGTTCGCGATTGGCGCCGATCATGCTGGCCAGAATGGCGTGCGAAGGCAGGGGCTGCAGGTGGGCCTGTCCCTGCGCGTCGATGCCGGCGGCCTCGCACAGGCGCAGCAGCTCGGCATGCAGGCGGGCGGGCACGCCCAGGGTGCTCAGCTGCACCACCCGCTCGCTCAGGCGCCGGATGCGGGCGGTGAGCGAATGGATCACCCGGTGGGCCAGCAAGGGCTCCTGGTGCAGCAGTTCCGTGAAGGCATCGCGGTCCAGCGTGGCCAGCACCGTGGGCTCCAGCGTGGTGCCGAAGGCCGTGCCGCTGTGGCCTTCCAGCACGGCAATATCCCCGATGTGCGACCCCGCACCGCGTTCGCTGAACGACACCTCCTTGCCGTTGGCGGAATAGGTGGCAATGCGCAGGCTGCCGGAGCAGACAAACGCCACCTGCTGGTTCTGCAGCAGCTGGGTGTGGGGCTCCAGCACCCACCATGCGCAGCGGTTGGCAATGTGCTGCAGGCAGGCGGGACTGAGGCCGCGGAACAGTTCGATGGACTGCAAGGCCAGTCCGGAGCGTGGGGTCGAAGGCTGCATGGGGACCAGCCCGCGTGCCGTGGGCGCGCAGGCAAGCAAAGACCTGAAAGATCTGAATGGACTCAAAGGCGTGCCGGTGGCGCAGGCCGTGGGCTGCACGGCCTGCGCCACCGGCACGGGGTCAGTGGACCGAGGTGCTGGCATCGCCGCTGGGGATCAGGCCGGCGCGCAGCGCCTGGGCCGCTTCGGCGCGCACCGTGGCGCGGTCCAGGTGGCTGGCTGCGCTGGGGGCGATGTACATCTGATCGCCCTGCATGGCCAGGGTTCCATGGTCGCGTGCGGCCTGGGTGTCGGCCTGCACCTGGGCGCGGCTCAGCGGCGTGCCGCCCTGGGGCAGTGGCGGCCAGTCGCTGCCTTCACCGGCAGGGCCGCCGGCAAAGGCGGTGCCGGCAGCACAGGCCAGCAGGGACAGGGTCAGGATGGTGCGAGGGGATGGCATAAGGATTCTCCGGTTCTGGTGGTCAACATGCGTGGGAGGCCTCCATGCATGGCTGCAGTGTCGACCGCGCAGTGCCCGTGTGTATGTGCCAAAACGCACACTTTCGCGCGAAAGCGAACCAGAGGAACAGGTGGAGAGAATGCCGGGCGAAATGCCGGAGCCAATGCTGGGCGGAATACCGGGCCGGCAGCCCGGGGCCATCGCCCATGGGCCCATGAAAAAAGCCGCCGGCATGGGCCAGGCGGCTTCGGGGGTGGCGGCTGCATGCCCCAGGCGTGCAGCGTGCGCGCGGCTTACTTCTTCCAGTAGCCGGGGCGGATCAGCAGGCTGTGGATACGGTAAGGGGCTTTTTCTTCCACGGCGATGTCCATGGGCACAAAAGCCTTGTCGCACTGCAGCAGGTAGCCGGAGGCGTAGGAGGTGGGCACGCGCATCTGGGCGGCCACGCGGCAGGCGCCCACGCTCTGGTGCACCTGTTGCAGCACTTCCTTCATCTGCTCGGGCGTGACCTGCTTGTTGAACTCTTCGGAGAAGCTCTTGCTGTCCGGCAGGGCGGCCTTGCCTTCAAAGGCGGCAAAGATGGACTGGAAGCGTTGGCCCAGTGCCTTTTCCGCGGCGGGATTGGGCTTGGGGGCTTGCTGCTGTTGCTGTTGCGGTGCAGCAGCGTCGGCCGGGGCGGGCGCAGCGGCAGGGGCCGGATCGGCGGCAAAAGCAGGGGCTGCCAGGGCAGCGGCCAGGATGAACAGGGCCGGTTGGCTCCAGCGGCGGGTAGAACGGGACATCAGCGCTCCTTTGCGCAATTACGTTGGTTGCCACTGTAGCCGCTGCCAGGGTGCACGGGGTAACTCTTCGTTTTGGTAGCGGCCTGTGTACGGTTTTGCGGCATTTCAACGACAAAGCTGTTGGAGATCAAGGCTGCACAGGCACTGACTGCTCATAAAAAAAGCCGCTGCAGGGGCAGCGGCTTCCGTGTAAACCCTGATTTTTCGGACCAGGGCTGGCAGAACTTACTTCTTGTCGCCGCCCAGCTGGGGCAGGGCGCTGGTGCTGCTCACGCTCAGCAGGCCGGCCTTGGCGTAGATGGCCAGCTTGTCGCGGGTGTCGATCAGGTCCAGGTTGCGCATGGTCAGCTGGCCGATGCGGTCCACCGGGCTGAACGGCGCGTCTTCCACCTTCTCCATCGACAGGCGCTCGGGCGCGTAGGTCAGGTTGGAGGATTCGGTGTTCAGGATGGAGTAGTCATTGCCGCGGCGCAGCTCCAGCGTCACGGTGCCGGTGATGGCGCGGGCCACCCAGCGCTGTGCGGCTTCGCGCAGCATGATGGCCTGGGGGTCGAACCAGCGGCCCTGGTACAGCAGGCGGCCCAGCTTCAGGCCGTTCACTCGGTACTGCTCGATGGTGTCTTCGTTGTGGATGCCGGTCACCAGGCGCTCGTAGGCGATGTGCAGCAGGGCCATGCCGGGGGCTTCGTAGATGCCTCGGCTCTTGGCTTCGATGATGCGGTTCTCGATCTGGTCGCTCATGCCCAGGCCGTGGCGGCCGCCGATGCGGTTGGCTTCCAGGAACAGGGCCACGGGGTCGTCAAAGCGCTGGCCGTTCAGAGCCACGGGGCGGCCTTCTTCGAAGGTGACCGACACTTCCTCGGCCTTCACTTCGACTTCCGGCTTCCAGAACGCCACGCCCATGATGGGGTTCACGATGCGGATGCCGCTGCTCAGCTGCTCCAGATCCTTGGCTTCGTGGGTGGCGCCCAGCATGTTGGAGTCGGTGGAGTAGGCCTTTTCGACCGACATCTTGTAGCCGAAGCCTTCCTTGATCAGGAATTCCGACATTTCGGTGCGGCCGCCCAGCTCGTTGATGAAGGCGTTGTCCAGCCAGGGCTTGTAGATCTTCAGCGCCGGGTTGGTCAGCAGACCGTAGCGGTAGAAACGCTCGATGTCATTGCCCTTGAAGGTCGAACCGTCACCCCAGATGTTGACGTCGTCTTCCTTCATGGCGGCCACCAGCATGGTGCCGGTCACGGCGCGGCCCAGCGGGGTGGTGTTGAAGTAGGTGATGCCACCGGTGCTGATGTGGAAGGCGCCGGCCTGGATGGCGGCAATGCCTTCGTTGGCCAGCTGGGTGCGGCAGTCGATCAGGCGGGCCTTTTCGGCGCCGTATTCCATCGCCTTGCGGGGGATGGCGTCGTAGTCCTCTTCGTCGGGCTGGCCCAGGTTGGCGGTGTAGGCGTAGGGCAGGGCGCCCTTGTTCTTCATCCAGCGCAGGGCGGCCGAGGTGTCCAGGCCACCGGAGAAGGCAATGCCGACCTTCTGGCCGACGGGAACGTTTTGCAGGATGGTTTCCATGGTGTGCTTCTCAATCAAAAGACAGCTGCTGGTGCGCGCGGCGAGCTCGGGGCTCTCAGCGTGCCAGCGGCCAAAAACGGGTGCAACGACCGGCTGTGGCGATCGCAGGGGCGTCGCAATGCCGCCCCCGGCGCTCAGGCGTAGTGGCAGATGTAGTGGTAGGCCTCGTCCACACGGATGTCGAACTTGGAGTTCGCAGGGATGTGGAAGCTCTCGCCCGCCACGGACTTCTTCCATTCATCGCTGCCGTCCAGCTTGTACTCGCAGGCACCGCCCACGCATTCCATGATCTCGGCGGCGGCCGTACCAAAGGTCAGCGTGGCAGGCAGCACCACACCGACGGACTTCTTGGTGCCGTCGGCCAGGGTGAAGCTGTGGCTCACGCATTTGCCGTCAAAGTAGACATTGGCCTTGGTGGTCAGGGTGACGCCGGAGAATTGGTCGGTGCTCATGGAGTAATGCGCGCGGTGCGACAAAGGTGGTCGAAACCGGCCATTTTAGGCCAGCGTGGCGCTGGACGGGCGCGAAGGGGCGCACAAGAAAAAGCCCCTGCCGGAAAGCAGGGGCTGGATGGGGCATGAGCAGGGGGATTGACGGAGGTCTTGGCGGGGCAAGGGCGGCTGCCGCAGCGTGTTGCGCGCCCCGTGCCTGCGCCTCAGTAGCCGTAACCGTAGCCGCGCGGCTGGGGGCGGCCCGGATAGGGAGGGTAGGCGGGGTAGCCCGGATAGCGCGGGTCCACATTCACATCCACCACGATGGGGATGTTCGATTGCGGCGCCTCGTAGGTGATGCTTTCGGTCACCGTCACGCCGGCCGGGGCCGAGCTGTAGGTGCCGCTGGGGCCGACAAAGCCGCTGCCGGTCACCGACGAGCTGCTGTAGCTGCCGCGGGGCTGTACCTGCACCGGCACCCAGCGGCCGGGATCATGGTCCATGCGGGCGGTGTAGCGGCGGCCGGCGTATTCATAGGTCACGTCGTAGCCCACGGTGCGGTTTTCGTACACCGTCTCGTTGGTGCAGCGGCGCACCGTCTGGTAGGCCGGCGTGCCGCCGTTCATGCCTTCCACCTGGTTGCCGATCAGGCCGCCGGCCACCGCGCCGATGACCGTGGTGGCGCCCCGGTTGGAGCCGTAGTACTGGCCGTGGCGGCCGTAGTGGCCGCCTGTGCCCAGGGCATTGCCGGCGACGCCGCCCACCAGCGCGCCGATCACAGCGCCGGCGCCCGACGTCTGCTGGCCGCGGTAGACGGGTTCATCGCCGCAGACCTGCTGCGGTATGCCCACCTGCTGCACCACGGGGACGGATTGCAGCACGCGGCCACGTTCCTGGGCGTTGGCAGTGCCGCAGGCCAGGCCTGCCGCGGCGGCCAGCGTGCCCCAAGTCAGCCAATGTGTGATCCTCATGGAATGCTCCTTGTCCAATCTGTGTGCCACGGCGCTCCGGAGACCGGCTGCCTTGGCTGTCTACAACGCAGGGCGCCAGCCCCGTGTTGACATGGGCGCTGCTTGCGCTGTCCCATGCCTTGCAGTCTAGACCCGGTGTGTGAACGCTTGCCCGGGCCGGGGTAAAGTTGCGCAAAGCCCGTGTGAGGGTGTGCAACCGGGCTGCTGTGCGCCCGGGCGGCGGCGGTCTATGCTGCCCACAGGGCTATACCCATGCCCATGCGCATGCTCCTTTGCCTGCATGTCCTTTCCCCCGTTAGGGTGGGGCGCAGCCCGCAAAGTTCCCGTGCGCCCCGGCCGCACGGTACCGGGGGCGGGTGCACCGGGCCACGGGCGCCGGACCCTGGTCAGCGGCCCAGGGCGGCAGCCCAATCTTCCGCCTTGAAGCCCACGGTGGTGCGGCCGTCTGCCCATTCCACCACGGGGCGCTTGATCACGCTGGCGTTGTCCAGCACCAGCCGGGTGGCGCTGGCATCGTCCTGCACCGCGGCCTGCACGGCCGCATCCAGCTTGCGCCAGGTGGTGCCCTGGCGGTTGACCAGCTTTTCCCAGCCCACGGCCTGCAGCCAGCGCGGCAGGTGGTCGGCGGGCACGCCTTGCTTCTTGAAATCGTGAAAACTATAGGCAATGCCTTGCTCGGTCAGCCAGGCGCGGGCCTTTTTGACGGTGTCGCAATTGGGAATGCCGTAAAGAATGGTCGTGGTACTCATGCCCTCCATCATCAGGGATACGGAGGGTGGGCGACAATAAAGCCTCGTATGCACACCACCCCGAACACCTTGACCGAGTGGCTCGCCCATTGCGAGCAGATTCATCCCCAATCCATCGCCATGGGCCTGGAGCGCGTACAGGAAGTCGCGCGCCGCATGGAGCTGCGCTTCGACTGCCCGGTCATCACCGTGGCCGGCACCAATGGCAAAGGCTCCACCTGTGCCATGCTGGAAGCCGTGGCCCTGCAGTCCGGCTATCGGCCCGGGGTCTACACCTCGCCCCACCTGGTGCACTTTGAGGAGCGCTGCCGCATCCACGGCGAAATCGCGCTGGCCGACGACTTTCTGCCGCACTTCGCCGCCGTCGAGGCCGCCCGCCTGCAGGGCGAAGAAGTGCTGCTGACCTATTTTGAATTCACCACGCTGGCCATCCTGCGCATGCTCAGCCTGGCCAGGCTGGATGTCGCCATCCTGGAAGTGGGGCTGGGCGGCCGTCTGGATGCCACCAACGTGATCGACACCGACTGCGCCATCATCACCAGCGTGGACATCGACCACGCCGCTATCCTGGGCAACGACCGCGAGACCATCGGCCGTGAAAAGGCCGGCATCATGCGCGCCGGCCGCCCGGTGGTGGTGAGCGACCCGGTGCCGCCGCAAAGCGTGCTGGACCATGCCGAGGCCATCGGTGCCGAGCTGTGGCGCTTCGGCCGCGACTTCAACTTCGAAGGCGACAAGCAGCAATGGGGCTGGGCCGGCCGTGGCCGCCGCTATGCGGGTCTGGCCTATCCGGCGCTGCGCGGTGCCAACCAGCTGATGAACGCCTCGGGCGTGCTGGCGGCGTTCGAAGCCATCCGCGACCGCCTGCCCGTCACCGCCCAGGCGGTGCGCACCGGGCTGGCCATGGTCGAGCTGCCGGGGCGCTTCCAGATCGTGCCCGGCCAGCCCACGCTGGTGCTGGACGTGGCGCACAACCCGCATTCGGTGGCGGCGCTGACCGCCAACCTGGATGCCATGGGCTACTTCCCCACCACGCATGCGGTCTTTGGCGCCATGGCGGACAAGGACCTGGCACCCATGCTGGCCAAGGTCGGCCCGCTGATCGATCGCTGGTACTTCACCGACCTGCCCACCCCCCGGGCAGAGACCGCCGCCAGCCTGCAGGCCAAATGGAATGCGGTGCAGATGGTGGCCGGCGGCCAGCGGCAAGTCAGTACCAGCCTGCACGCCAACCCAGAGGCCGCGCTGCAGGCGGCCGTCGCTGCGGCGGAGCCGGCTGATAGAATCGTGGTCTTTGGCTCGTTCTATACGGTGGGTGGTGTGCTGCAGCATGGCATTCCCCGACTGGGCGCCAAGCACCTGGAAGCCTGACGTCCTCCAACGGCCCACACGCATCGCACTCCATGGCATTTTTCAAGTTCCGCTGGCCCGGCCAGAAAGAAGAGGCAGAACAGCCATCTTCCCGGCGCTCATCCCGCAATGCACAGGGGGACAGCGTCGAATCGCTGCGCCGCCGTGCGCGCCACCGCCTGATCGGCGCGGCGGTGCTGGTGCTGGTCGGTGTGGTGGGCTTCCCCCTGCTGTTTGACACCCAGCCGCGCCCGATCGCGGTGGACGTGCCCATCGAAATCCCGGATCGCAACCAGGTCGCCCCGATGGTGGTGCCCGGCGAGCACACGACCATGGCGGCCAATCCGCGCGCCACCGCGCCGGCCGCGCCAGCGCCTGAGCCCACCGCGCCCGTGCGCACGGAAAACAGCCTGGGAGCGGGCGAGGAAGTGTTTGCGCCGGCCGTGCCGGTGCCGCCGCAGCCCCAGCTGGTGCCCAAGCCCGAACCCAAGCCGGAGCCGAAACCCGAACCCAAGCCCGAGGTGAAGAAGCCGGAACCCAAGCCCGAGCCCAAACCCGAGGTGAAGAAGCCCGAGCCCAAGGTGGAGCACAAGCCGGAGCCCAAGGTCGAGGCCAAGCCCGAACCCAAGAAATCGCGCGACGACGACGCCGAGCGTGCCCGTGCGCTGCTCGAAGGGCGCCCTGCATCCACCGCTGCGGCCAAGCCCGAAGCGGCGGCCAAGCAGGAAGGCAAGTTCATCGTGCAGGTCGGCGCCTTCGGCGATGTGGACAAGGCCAACGAGGTGCGCCAGAAGCTGGCCGGTGCCGGTCTGAAGGCCTACACCCAGACTGTGAATGCAGCCGCTGGCAAAGTAACGCGTGTGCGCGTGGGACCGTTCAACGGCCGTGCCGAGGCGGACAAGGCCGCATCCCGCATCAAGGGACTGGGTCTGCCGGCGTCGGTGCAGCCCGGTTGATGGCGGGCCGATAGCGACGCATGGCAACCTTGGACGCGGTTTTGCTGGTGGTGTGCTGCGCCTCCCTGATGCTGGGAGCGTGGCGCGGTCTGGTGTATGAATTGTTTTCGCTGGTGGGCTGGGTCGCAGCCTTCTGGATTGCCCGCCTGTTCGCAGGCGATGTCGGTGCCTGGCTGCCCGTGGATGGCTTTGACCCCACGGTGCGCTATGCCGCAGGATTTGTCGCCGTCTTTGTGGTGGCGGTGTTCGCCTGGGGGCTGCTGAGCGCCCTGGCCAAGAAACTGATCGAGGTCGTGGGCTTGCGCCCGGTCGACCGCACACTGGGCGCGCTGTTCGGCGTGCTGCGCGGCATGGTGCTGGTGCTGGTGGTCACGCTGGTGGTGGTGAACACCCCGCTGCACCAGCAGGACTGGTGGGTCCAGTCCTGGGCCGGGCCGCAGCTGGCCGATCTGGCGCGCACGCTGGTGCCGTCGCTGCCGCAAGAGCTGGGCAAGTACCTGACGGCCCCGGTGTAGCAAGAGTTGAGAAGGTCGCGGGGCAGCGCAAGCCGCCCCGCATAAACACGCAGGACCCAGTCCTGCCATGATGGAAACGCAATATGTGTGGAATCGTCGGCGTGGTCAGCACCGCGCCCGTGAATCAACTGATCTATGACGCCCTGCTGCTGCTGCAGCACCGCGGGCAGGATGCCGCCGGCATTGTCACGCAGCAGGAACGCAAGTTCTTCATGCACAAGGCCAAGGGCATGGTGAAGGACGTGTTCCGCACCCGCAACATGCGTGCGCTGCCCGGCTCGGTGGGCCTGGGCCAGGTCCGCTACCCCACGGCGGGCAACGCCTCCAGCGAAGAAGAGGCCCAGCCCTTCTACGTGAACGCGCCCTTTGGTATCGTGATGGTGCACAACGGCAACCTCACCAACGCCAAGCAGCTGCGCAACGAGCTGGCCGAGACCGACCATCGCCACACCAACACCGAGAGCGACTCGGAAGTGCTGCTGAACGTGCTGGCGCACGAAATCGGCCGTGCCTCCAGCGGCGCACCGCTGAAGACCGAAGACATCTTCAAGGCCGTGCGTGCCGTGCACCTGCGCCTCAAGGGCTCGTACGCCGTGATCGCGCTGATCGCCGGCTACGGCCTGCTGGCCTTCCGCGACCCCTATGGCATCCGCCCGCTGTGCATCGGCAAGGGCGCGGACGGCACGCACATGCTGGCCAGCGAATCCGTGGCACTGGAAGGCACGTTGCACCAGTTCGAACGCGATGTGGCGCCGGGCGAAGCCGTGTTCATCAGCAACGACGGCACCGTGCACAGCGAGCAATGCGCCGCCAAGAGCGAGCTGCACCCCTGCGTGTTCGAGTACGTGTACCTGGCCCGCCCGGACTCCACCATGGACGGCATCTCGGTCTACCAGGCCCGCCTGAACATGGGCGAGACGCTGGCCAAGCGCGTGATCTCCACGGTGCCGCCCAGCGAGATCGACGCCATCATCCCGATCCCCGAATCCAGCCGCCCCAGCGCCATGCAGCTGGCGCAGCTGCTGGGCATTCCCTACCGCGAAGGGTTTGTGAAGAACCGCTACGTGGGCCGCACCTTCATCATGCCGGGTCAGGGCGCGCGCAAGAAGTCGGTGCGCCAGAAGCTCAATGCCATCGGCAGCGAGTTCAAGGGCCGCAACGTGCTGCTGGTGGATGACTCCATCGTGCGCGGCACCACTTCCAAGGAAATCGTGCAGATGGCACGCGACGCCGGCGCCAACAAGGTCTACCTGGCTTCCGCAGCGCCTCCCGTGCGCTACCCCAATGTGTACGGCATCGACATGCCCACCCGCTCCGAGCTGGTGGCCAGCGACCGCACCGTGGAAGAGATCCGCCAGGTGATTGGCTGCGACGCGCTGATCTATCAGGACGTGGACGCCATGAAGCAGGCCGTGGGCAAGATCAACCCGGCGGTCAAGGGCTTCGAGGCGTCGTGCTTCGACGGCGTCTACATCACCGGCGATATCTCGAGCGCCGAGGTGACGGCGCTGAACGAAGGCCGCAACCGCGGCGGCGAAGAAGAGCAGGAAGACACTTCCCGCCTGTCGCTGCCCAACGCCCAGGAAAGCTGATGCACCCGGTGTGCAAGGTGGGCGACAGCGCCGCCTTGCACACTGTGTCCGGAAGCGAGAGCTTCAGAAACATGAGCTAATTGCGCTGGATTACCAAGACTTTCACAATGTTTCTTGCTGAAAAGTCTGGTGACGACAGCGCAATCAGCTCATTTTTTTGTTTTGTTGAGATGCGGTGCAAGCGCGCTTCGTGTGGAAGCGTGCATGCCGCGACCGGCGGAGGAAAGACCGCCGGTGCCACCTGCAAGGACCAAGTACCGTGACCGATCACTCCCTGCCCCAGGGATTGCACCCTGAGACCCTCGCCGTGCGCGAGGCCGTGGAACGCAGCCAGTGGGGCGAACACAGCGAAGCCCTGTACCTGGCCAGCAGCTTTGTGCAGCCCAACGCCGAGACGGCGGCGCGCCGCTTTGCCGGCCAGGAAGAAGGCTATACCTACAGCCGCACCAGCAACCCCACGGTGACCAGCTTCGAGCGCCGCCTGGCAGCCCTGGAAGGCACGGAATGCGCTGTGGCCACGTCCACCGGCATGTCGGCCATCCTGCTGGTGGCGCTGACGGCGCTGAAGACGGGCGACCACGTGATCTGCTCGCAGTCCATGTTCGGCTCCACCATCAAGCTGCTGGGCACCGAAATGGCCCGCTTCGGCGTGGAAACCAGCTTTGTGTCGCAAACCAACATCGACGAGTGGAAGGCGGCCATCCGCCCCAACACCCGCATGCTGTTTGCCGAAACGCCCACCAACCCGCTGACCGACCTGTGCGACATTGCCGCGCTGGCCGAGATCGCCCACGCCCACGGCGCACTGCTGGCCGTGGACAACAGCTTTGCCACGCCCATCCTGCAGCAGCCCGCCAAGCTGGGCGCCGACGTGGTGGTGCACTCCGGCACCAAGTTCCTGGACGGCCAGGGTCGCGTGATGGCCGGCGCCGTCTGTGGCACCGTGGCGCTGGTGGACAAGGTCATGGGCACCTTCCTGCGCAGCGGCGGCCTGAACCTGGCACCGTTCAACGCCTGGGTGGTGATGAAGGGTCTGGAAACGCTGGCCCTGCGCGTCAAGGCCGAAAGCGCATCGGCGCTGGAGCTGGCCACCTGGCTGGAAGCCCACCCCAAGGTGGCGCGCGTGTACTACCCCGGTCTGGCCAGCCACCCGCAGCATGCGCTGGCCATGCGCCAGCAAAACGGCATGGGCGGCGCCGTGATCGCCTTCGATGTGATCGGGCAGGGCGCCGAGCAACTGCGCGCCAACGCCTTCCATGTGGTGGACAGCACCCAGGTGTGCTCCATCACTGCCAACCTGGGCGATGTAAAGACCACCATCACCCACCCGGCCAGCACCTCGCACGGCCGCCTGACCGAAGAGCAGCGCCAGGCCGCCGGCATCGGCCAGGGCCTGATTCGCATTTCCGTGGGCCTCGAGCACCTTGATGACTTGAAGGCCGATCTTTCTCGCGGACTGGATACCTTGAAATGACAACCAAAATTCGTACCCGTTTTGCCCCTTCGCCCACCGGCTTCATCCACCTGGGCAACATCCGCTCGGCGCTGTACCCCTGGGCCTTTGCCCGCGCCAATGGCGGCGACTTCGTGCTGCGCATCGAAGACACCGACCTGGAGCGCTCCACCCAGGCATCGGTGGACGTGATCATCGAAGGCATGCAATGGCTGCAGCTGGACCATGACGAAGGTCCGTTCTACCAGATGCAGCGCATGGACCGCTACAAGGAAGTGCTGGCCACGCTGCAGGCCAAGGGCCATGTCTACCCCTGCTACATGAGCATGGAAGAGCTGGACGCCCTGCGCGAGAAGCAGATGGCCGCCAAGGAAAAGCCGCGCTACGACGGCACCTGGCGCCCCGAGCCCGGCAAGGTGCTGCCGGCCATCCCCGAAGGCGTGAAGCCCGTGCTGCGCTTCAAGACCCCCAAGGACGGCGTGGTGGGCTGGGACGACAAGTGCAAGGGCCATATCGAGTTCCAGAACTCCGAGCTGGACGATCTGGTGATCGCCCGCCCCGATGGCACGCCCACCTACAACTTCTGCGTCTGCGTCGATGACATGGACATGCGCATCACCCACGTGATCCGCGGCGACGACCACGTCAACAACACCCCGCGCCAGATCCACATCTTCGAAGCCCTGGGCGCCGACGTGCCCGTGTTCGCCCACCTGCCCACCGTGCTGAACGAGCAGGGCGAGAAGATGAGCAAGCGCAACGGCGCCAAGGCCGTGACCCAGTACCGCGACGAAGGCTATCTGCCCGACGCCATGGTGAACTACCTGGCCCGCCTGGGCTGGAGCCACGGCGACGATGAAATCTTCAGCCGCGCCCAGTTCCTGGAATGGTTCAACCTGGACCACCTGGGTCGCAGCGCCGGCCAGTTCGATGAAGCCAAGCTGCGCTGGGTCAATGCCCAGCACCTGAAGGCCATGGATGATGCGGCGCTGGCCGCCCTGGTCACGCCCTTCGTGGTCAAGGCCGGTGTGGACGCCGCCGTGCTGCAGGCCGACGACCGCCTGGTGCGCATCGTGGCCCTGTTCAAGGACCGCTGCGAAACCCTGGTGGACCTGGCCCAGTGGGCCAAGGTCTTCTATGTGGATGGTGTGGAACGCAATGCTGAAGACTATGCCAAGCATGTGACCGAAGCCGCCACCCCGGTGCTGGATGCCTTCGCCGCCGCCATGCAGAGCGTGGAATGGACCAAGGAAGCCATCGCCGCCGCCATCAAGGAAGTGCTCAAGGCCCAGGGCGTAAAAATGCCCGTTCTGGCCATGCCCGTGCGCGTGCTGACCGTGGGCACGGCCCACACGCCGTCGGTGGATGCGGTGCTGGAATTGCTCGGTCGCGAAAAAATTCTTACGCGTTTGAAAAACCGCTAAAAACCTGTCTATAATTCGAGGCTCTGCACAACGCGATTGAATAAAAGTCGCGTTGTCAAGAGTGAGAATTTTGGGGGTATAGCTCAGCTGGGAGAGCGCTTGCATGGCATGCAAGAGGTCATCGGTTCGATCCCGTTTACCTCCACCAAAAACAGACGCTGGCTGGTAACAGTCAGAGTTCTAGGAATTGACCCTATCGTCTAGAGGCCTAGGACATCACCCTTTCACGGTGAGTACCGGGGTTCGAATCCCCGTAGGGTCGCCAAGTTTGAAACGCTGGTAGCTACTTAAAAAATAGCGAAGTTTCCTGCCAGGAGTGGTAGTTCAGTTGGTTAGAATACCGGCCTGTCACGCCGGGGGTCGCGGGTTCGAGTCCCGTCCACTCCGCCAGTTTGGCCAGTCGCTTGATTAAAAAAGCGCCTTTGAATCTGAAGGCGCTTTTTTAATCGGAGCTGAAAAGCAAAGATTCTAGGTATGACCCTATCGTCTAGAGGCCTAGGACATCACCCTTTCACGGTGAGTACCGGGGTTCGAATCCCCGTAGGGTCGCCAAGTTTGAAACGCTGGTAGCTATCTAAAAAATAGCAAAGTTTCCTGCCAGGAGTGGTAGTTCAGTTGGTTAGAATACCGGCCTGTCACGCCGGGGGTCGCGGGTTCGAGTCCCGTCCACTCCGCCACAGATTTTTGGGGGTATAGCTCAGCTGGGAGAGCGCTTGCATGGCATGCAAGAGGTCATCGGTTCGATCCCGTTTACCTCCACCAAAAAATCAGACGCTGGCTGGTAACAGCCAGAAGTTCTAGGAATTGACCCTATCGTCTAGAGGCCTAGGACATCACCCTTTCACGGTGAGTACCGGGGTTCGAATCCCCGTAGGGTCGCCAAGTTTGAAACGCTGGTAGCTATCTAAAAAATAGCGAAGTTTCCTGCCAGGAGTGGTAGTTCAGTTGGTTAGAATACCGGCCTGTCACGCCGGGGGTCGCGGGTTCGAGTCCCGTCCACTCCGCCACAGATTTTTGGGGGTATAGCTCAGCTGGGAGAGCGCTTGCATGGCATGCAAGAGGTCATCGGTTCGATCCCGTTTACCTCCACCAAAAAATCAGACGCTGGCTGGTAACAGCCAGAAGTTCTAGGAATTGACCCTATCGTCTAGAGGCCTAGGACATCACCCTTTCACGGTGAGTACCGGGGTTCGAATCCCCGTAGGGTCGCCAAGTTTGAAGCGCTGGTAGCTATCTAAAAAATAGCGAAGCTTCCTGCCAGGAGTGGTAGTTCAGTTGGTTAGAATACCGGCCTGTCACGCCGGGGGTCGCGGGTTCGAGTCCCGTCCACTCCGCCAGATTTAAAAACCGCTGTCAGCGCAAGCTGCAGCGGTTTTTTGTTTTGCGGTATCTCTTTCTGGGCGGGCCGGATGCGTGGGCAGGGCCGCGAGCAAAGGGGGCAGGCGCTCGGCTCAGGCAGACCCGCCGCCACCGGCGCAAGGCGATCCTCATCAAACGGCGCCCCCGGCAGGCCGGGGGGCAGGGCACGCGGTGCGGAATGCTGCAGAGGGCGGCTGCAAAGGGCTGCAGGCCGCCCCCGCTGCTTTTTTGCAACGCAGCCCTGGCGATCCATGCATGTAGCTTCCGCGGTCTGCTGCGATGCACCGTAAACTGAATGCCCATGGCAGGTGCGTCCACCTGCGGAAAGTCGGTCTGATGAACCGCATCCTGTCTGTCCCCCAGCAGTTCCGTATCCGCGTGCACATTGCCGCCTTGACGATGGCCTGTATGGGGCTGGTGGCCGCTTTGCTGATCGGCCTGGGGTGGGTGGCCACCACCCGGCAACTGGTGCAGGATGCGGGCGAGCGCGCGGTGCGCGACACCCTGCTGCTGCGTGAACAGATCCGCCTGCAGCTGATCCCCGCCCAGGGCGCGCTGCGCCAGATCGGCGCGGGCCGTCTGCCGCTGGCGGCGGACGAGGCCACCCGGCTGCAAGCCCTGAATGTGCTGCTGGGCGAGTTGCGGGCCAACCCGCTGGAAGCCGCCATCTATGTGGCCTACCCGAATGGAGACTTTCTGCTGGGGCGGCCCCTGCGCCTGGCGAGCATCCGCCAGCGCCTGAACGTGCCGGAAAGTGCGGTCTACCTGGTGCAGACCATCAGCCACCAGCCCGATGGCCGCAGCGTCGGCCGTTTTCATTTTCTGGGTGAAGACGGCAGGCTGCAGCAAAGCCAGGAGCGGGCCGACTACCAGTTTGATCCCCGCACCCGCCCCTGGTATGCGCTGGCGCGCGAACATCCCGGCACCGCCCAGCTGTCCAATCCCTACCGCTTTGCCACCACGCAGCGCCTGGGTGTCACCTTGAGCCAGCAGGCCACCTCGGGCGATGCCGTGGTCGGTATTGATGTGGCCTTTGACGACCTGGAGCAGATGCTGGTGGGGCTGCGCACCACCCCGGGCACGCGCCTGGCCCTGCTGCACAGCAGCGGGCAGGTGATGGCGGCCACGGTGAACCTGAACAGCAGCGACCGCGACACCCAGCCCATGCTGGACGCCATCGGCGAGCCCGAACTGCTGCGCCTGCAGCAGACCTCCCGGCACACCGGCAAACCGCAGATCCTGACCATCGATGGTCGGCAATGGGTGGGGTTGCACACCCAGATCGATATCGGCCTGGGTGGGGTGTTCGAGCTGCTGCAGATGCTGCCGCTGGACGAGCTGACCGCCGAGGCCCGGCAGCGTGCGCTGTACTTCATCGGGCTGGCCGTGATTTTGGCGCTGCTGCTGCTGCCTCTGGGCTGGGCGGCGGGCAAGGCCATAGGCCGCAGCATCAACCGCCTGCGCGAACGCAGCCTGCGCATCGCCCGTTTCGACTTCACGGGCAGCCGCCTGCCGGCCAGCCGTGTCAGCGAGGTGGGCGAGCTGTCCCAGGCCATGCAGCACATGGGCGACACCATCGAGGCCTTTCTGAGCCTGACCGAGCGCCTGGCCACAGTGCCCGAGGTGGAGCGCATGCTGCAGCAGGTGCTGGAGCAGCTGACGCAGGCCACGCAATCGCAGGCCGCAGCCGTCTACCTGTGGGATGCGCAGGCAGGCAGCATGCAGCGCGCCGCAGAAGCCGGCAGCCTGGTCACACCGCTGCCGGAACACTTTGCCTACCCGCCGCTGCCGGCCGGGCCCCGTGGTGCGCAGGGCGGTGTGAACCGGCTGGACCTGGAGCTGCGCGGCCGCCAGGGCGGTCTGCAGGGCCTGCTGGTGCTGGAATTCAAGGCCGACGCCGCGCACGAAGATGCGGCCTTCCAGCGCTTTGCGCACCGGCTCTCGGGCATGCTGGCGGTGGCCATCGAAACCCGCCAGCTGCTGGAATCGCAGCGCCGCCTTTTCGACGCCATCATCCAGCTGATTGCCGACGCCATCGACGCCAAGAGCGCCTACACCGGCGGCCATTGCGAGCGCGTGCCGCAGATGGCCATCGCGTTCGCGGACCACCTGCACGCGGCGGCCGACGGGCCGTATGCCGACTTCCAGATGAGCGAGAACGAGCGCTATGCCTTCCGCCTGGGCGCCTGGCTGCACGACTGCGGCAAGGTGACCAGCCCGGAACACATCGTCGACAAGGCCACCAAGCTGGAAGCCATCCGCAACCGCATCCATGAAGTGCGGCTGCGCTTCGAGATCCTGTGGCGCGACGCCGAACTGGCGGCTGCGCGCGGCGAGCTCGACGCCGCCCAGTTGGCCGCCCGCCAGCAGCAGCTGATCGACGACTTCACGTTTGTGGCCACCTGCAATGTGGGTGGCGAATTCCTGTCCGACGACTCCATCGCCCGGCTGCAGGCCATCGGGGCACAAGGCTGGCAACGCCATTTCGATGACCGCCTGGGCTTGTCCGATGCCGAACTGCGCCAGCTGCAGCAGCTGCGGCCCGAAGCCCCGTCGCTGCCCGCCACCGAAGCCCTGCTGGCCGACCTGCCCGAACACCGCATTCCCTGGGGCGAGGACCGCCCCGCCGTGGAGGCGGGCGATCCGCGCAACAAATACGGCTTCGACATGAAGCTGCCGTCCTACCAGCAGAACCTGGGCGAGCTCCACAACCTGGCCATCCGCCGCGGCACGCTGACCGACGAGGACCGTTTCAAGATCAACGACCACATGGTGCAGACCTACATCATGCTCAAGGGCCTGCCCTGGCCGCCGGGGTTGGAGCAGGTGCCGGAGCTGGCCGCCACGCACCACGAGCGCATGGACGGCAAAGGCTACCCCCGGCGCATCCCCGGCGAACGCCTGGGTGTGCTGGACCGTGTGATGGCGATGTGCGATGTCTTCGAAGCCCTGACCGCCGCCGACCGCCCCTACAAACCACCCAAGACCCTGAGCGAGACCCTGCGGATCATGGCCTTCATGTGCAAGGAGCAGCACCTGGACCACGGCCTGTTCCGCTACTTCCTGCGCAGCCGCCTGTGGGAAGCCTTTGCCGTGCGCTTCATGAAGCCCGAGCAGCGCGACACCGTGGACCTGGATGCGCTGGAGGCCTTGCTGCCGCAGTCATAGTTTGGCTTTCTAAGCGAAGGCATCCGTTGCGTGCCAGAGGCCCGGCTGTGACGGGATCAGCAACGGGCAGCCCAGTGCCTAGGGGATGGGTGTTCGGAGTTGGCCGTGGACCGCAATCGACCCGTTGCTGTCAGTAGCGCCTTGGGAGTCAATGCCTGCTGTGCAGAGATTGCGGTCGCTGGTGATATTGCGGTGGATGACGGCTTTCTCCGCATCGCTGCCAGCCAGACCACAGAGGGTTGCCATCGCTTTAGATGTGATGGGTCAGCCGCTCTTTCATGCGTCGGGAGACATCGTGTATCCAAGGCTGCTGTTCCCAGTGTGATCGCTGGAAGGCCTCGATGTCATCCTTGTAGGTCAGGGTCAGTCCGATGACATCCACGCCCTGCAGGAACATTGACTGGTGTCTGGCCGAGATATCGAAGTCAGCTTGCTCACCGCCGAAGGTGACATGGCGCTTGGCGATATCGATGTTCATCTGGGGAGAATCTGACGCATCCGCCAAGTTCATCATGGCCTCGATCTTCTCCACAGGCAGCTGAACCAGCAGCAGGCGGTTGCCCATGGCATTGGAGTAAAAGATCTCGCCAAAGCTAGGGGCCACAATGGCTTGGATACCGTACTGGAGCATCCCCCACACTGCATGTTCACGGCTGGATCCGCAGCCAAAGTTGGAGCCCCCGATCAGGATGCTCGTTTCTGCGAACTGAGGTTTGTTGAGCACAAATTCGCTGCGCAACCGGCCGTGCTTGTCGTAACGTAAGTCATAGAGCAGACCTTCGGATAAACCCGCTTTGTCGATGCCACGCAGGAACTGCTTGGGCATGATCTGGTCGGTGTCCAGGTTGTCGATGCGCACCGCAGCTGCGCGGCCGGTGATCAGTTTTCTTTCAGACATGGCTTGGCTCCATGGTTCTCACATCAGTAATTTTTCCGGTGACAGCTGCAGCTGCCGCCATCGCAGGACTCATCAGATGCGTGATAGCACCGCGGCCTTGACGGCCTTCAAAGTTGCGGTTGGTGGTGGAGGCGCAGCGGATTCCGTCCAAGAGCACATCGTTGTTCATGGCCAGGCACATTGAGCAGCCTGGCTTGCGCCATTCAAAGCCGGCATCCACGAAGATCTGGGCCAGGCCTTCGGCCTCCGCTTGCGATTTGACGGCGCCGGAGCCCGGAACGACCATTGCTCGTACACCGCGAGCCACATGCTTGCCGGCAACGACGCTGGCCGCAGCGCGCAAATCCTCGATGCGAGCATTGGTGCACGAACCGATGAATACATGCTCGATAGGGGTACCAATCAGCGGGGCGCCTGGTTGCAGGGCGGTGTACCTCAAGGCTTGCTCGGCACTGCGGCGCATTTCGCTGTTCAGGCTTTCCGGGGACGGGATGAGGCCCGAGATCGGCACAACCTGGTCCGGACTGGTACCCCAGGTCACGTGGGGTTCAACGAGCGAGGCATCAAAGGCATGTTCGACATCGAACCGGGAACTAGGATCGCTGCGCAGCAGCGCCCAGGCATGCAGTGCTGCCTCCTGAACGGGTCCAGTGATGTCTGGACACTTGGCGAGTACGTACTGCAATGCAAGCTGGTCAGGCGCAATCAGCGCCCCTCGTGCTCCGGCTTCCACGGCCATATTGCACAAGGTGAAGCGCGCTTCGACTGAAAGTTGCTCAATGGCGCTGCCACAGAACTCGACCACAAAACCTCGGGCGCCCTGCGCACCTATTTGGCCGATGATCATCAGGATCAGGTCTTTGCTGGTGGTGCCCGTGGGCAAGGCTCCATCGACGCGGATGCGCATGTCCTTGGCCGTGCGATACACCAAGGTCTGCGTGGCCAGTACATGCTCGACCTCAGAAGTGCCGATGCCGAAGCCGAGCGCTCCAAGCGCGCCGTAGGTCGTGGTGTGACTGTCACCACAGATCACGACCATGCCAGGGCGGATCATTCCATGCTCTGGTGCGACAACGTGCTCGATGCCTTGCATGGCATCGTTGGTGTCGAACAAAGGAATGCCGTGGTAACTGCAGTTGCGTGCCAGATTGCTGGCTTGCAAAGCAGAGGCGGCATCGTGAATCACCCGGATCGGGGATGCATCTGTGGGGATGATGTGACTGACCACCGCGACGTTCTGACCAGGTACGGCTACCTTGCGGTTTTCTTCGTGCAGGCCGGCAAAGGCTTGCGGGCTGGTGTACTCGTTCATCAGATGCAGATCGCAGTACAGCAGTACGTTGTCTTCATCGAGTCGGCGGACCGTGTGGCTATCAACCAGCTTTTGATAGAGCGTTCGTGGGGTGTTTGTTTTTTCGTGAGGCATAGTTACTCGCTGGTGATGCCGCGCTCTTTGACCAGTTTGGCCCACTGAGGCAGCTCACGCTCCAGGCGTGTGCGAGCCTCCACGGGCGTGGAGGGCATGGGGTCATAGCCTTCCTTAGTCATCCGAGCCTTGATGGCAGGATTGGCCAGTGCGCTGCGCAGGCCGGAATTGAGTTTTTCGATGACAGCGCCAGGTGTTCCGGCTGGCGCAAACACCATGAACCACGTCTCGAATGCATAGTCAGGCAAACCTGCTTCGGCAATGGTCGGGACGTCAGGCATCAGTGCTGAACGCTGTTTTCCCGTCACGCCCAGAGCGCGGATCTTCCCCGCCTGAACATGGGGCTGTGCGGCGGAGAGCACGGGAAAAGCCATTTGCACCTGCCCGCTGATGGTGTCTACCAAGGCGGGGCCTCCACCGCGGTAAGGTACGTGCATCACGTCCAGGTTGCCCACGCTCTTGAACAACTCGGCTGCAATGTGGAAGGTGCTGCCAGAGCCTGCCGATCCATAGCTCATGCCGCCAGGTTTGGCTTTGAGCTGCGTGATCAACTCGTTCAGGCTCTTCGCAGGCAAGCCGTTGTTCACGACCAGCACGTGCTGCGAGGTCGCGACGGTGCTGATGGGAGACAGGTCCTTCAACGTGTCATAAGGCATCTTGGTGCCCAGTGCCGGATTGATGGCCAGCGAAACAGTCTGCAGACCGATGGTGTAGCCGTCCGGTGCGGACTTGGCCACTTGATCCACCCCCAAGTTACCGCCGGCACCACCCTTGTTTTCAATGAAAATCGAATTGCCTAATGCCTTGCCCCACTCATCGGCCACCAGGCGTGCGGCGATGTCAGCACTTCCTCCTGGAGCGTATGGCACAACCAGCTTGATGGGTTTGGTGGGGTATGGGTTCTGCGCAAACGCATGGGACAGTGGCAAACAGGCTGCCAAGGAAAGCACAAGGGCTCTGCGGTTCATCGTTGTCTCCTGATAGTTGTAAGTAGCAGGAGTAATCCTAATAATGAATGAAATTTAAATAAATTACTGACAATTCATTCTTTATTGCTTTGTAGACAACAATGGACGCAATCTCAGATCTTCATCTCTTTGGGCTGATTGCCAAGCTTGGCACCATGGCTGCAGCGGCGCAGGAGCTCGGCGTGACTCCGCCTGTGGTGAGCCGACGGCTTGCGGCCCTGGAGGAACGCCTGGGCGTGCGGCTGTTGAACCGGACCACCCGGCGGTTGAGCCTGACCCCAGATGGCGAGGTGTACCTTGCCGACGGTGCGCGGATCCTGGAGCAGTTGCAGGGACTGGAGCATCGGCTGGGAAGCGGCAGCCATCAGCCGCAAGGTACGCTGCGGATCGGCGCGACGCTAGGCTTCGGAAGGTCATACCTTGCGCCTGTGTTGTCGCGGTTTACCGAGGAATTTGGCGAAGTGGAGATCCAACTCCATCTCACCGATAAAGCGATCAACTTGGTAGACCAGGGCTTCGATCTGGTCATCCGTTTTGGCGAGGCCGCAGACAGTCGATTGACGGCGCGTTTGCTTGCCAAAAATCGGCGGCTGCTTTGTGCCGCACCGTCGTACATTGCCAGGCACGGTATGCCGTCGGCGCCTCGGGACCTGGGGAGCCGAAACTGCATTTTTATCCGCGAGGCCGACGAGACCTTTGGCACCTGGCACCTGAGAAAAAATGCCGATGTGGAGACCGTCAAGGTGCGTTCCAACCTGAGTTCAAACGACGGCAGTGCTGCTCTGTCTTGGGCATTGGAGGGACGAGGCATCCTTTTGCGCTCACAGTGGGACATTGCAGAGCATGTGAGAGCGGGGCGGCTTGTTCCGCTTCTGACAGACTGGCAGCTACCTGCGGCCGACATCTATGCAGTTTTTCAGACAACCAATCGCATGCCAGCAAAAGTCCGGGCGATGGTGGATCGACTTGTCGATGCCTTTGAGCCTATGCGCAAGAAGGGCACGGAGTTGCTGGGCTGCTGGTAGTCGCCTGGGGTTACGCCATAGTTTGGCTTACCAAGCTAAGGCATCCGTTGGGTACCACGTGCCCGGCTGTGATGGGATGCGCAATGGCCGGCCTTGTGCCTGGAGGGGCGGAATTGATTGTGGACAGCAATCGATTCCGGACTGGAAGCTCGCTGGCGCGATGCGCCGCAGAAGGTCATAGCCATCTGGCGAAATCATCTTGACGCTAGGTCCTCTGAAGCTCACGCTGGATGCATTCAGCGAAATCAAGTTGGCGGTGCCACTGTGCTACCAATCAACTATCGGAACGGATGTGATGTCCTCGATGTCAGGAACTACAACTGTTATGACGCTGGAGTTTCTGCAGCAGTGGGAGCGATTGCACCCGGGTGGCTCGGTGTTGGAAAGACAACGGCGAATTCGGGGCGGGCAGTAGCAAACCTCTCCGAGCAGCTTAGTCGCGCCCAGACGATGAATCGTGCCGCAAAGATTGAATCGCGCATTGCTTTTCACGCGACGAGCATTGCCGATGTTGTGGATTCGCAGGTGGCCTTCCACGGCGTGAAAGCAATCGGAAAGCAAGTCACCGGTGCCAGTGGCACGAATGATTGCACTTGCCGCAAATGAAGAAGATTTGGGTATACATCGCCGGGGTTGTGCCGTTCGCGTTCTTCTACGAGCCGCTCAAGGCGCTCGTTAGCGGACCGGTCTTCCTCGCCGGCGCAATCATCTATTTGCTTCTGCTGCGAATGCTCGCCGAGAAGGTGGGCAAGTGATGCGATGGGAGGCGGTCGCTACAGGGAGCAAACCTGTTGATTTCCACCCGGAAGTGACCCACTAGCCCCCGGCGGGTCAGTTTGGCATGCCCGGCGAATGTGTGGTGGCCGGACCTAGGTTGGGAGCGGCATCCGGGGATCGTGCCCTGGCAGTTCGCCTGTTTCACAGGCTGCGTCACCCTTTGCAGAATCCCGTCGCGACGTCCGCCTGGCCTGCTTGTCCGCATACATGCGCAGATCCGCCTCCCTGAGCACGGTCTGTGTCGAGCTGATGGAGGGGTCGACACTCACAATGCCGAAGCTGGCACCCGGATAGTCGAGGCTGCACTCCGGAAACGCATACCGCCCGATCAACAGGGGGGCCAAGCGGCTGCGCATGGCCTCCAGGGCCTGGTCCTGGTCTGCGGGGCTTGGCGGATCGATCAGTCCAATGACGACGAACTCGTCACCCCCCAGCCGTCCCAGCATGTCACTCTGACGCAAGCCCATGGTCAAGCGCCGACCGACTTCGACCAGGAATTGGTCGCCGACCTCGTGGCCATAGCTGTCGTTGATCGCTTTGAACCCGTCCAGATCCACGAAAGCCACCACCACCCATTGCTGCGTTTTCTTGGCCTGGGCGAACAACTGCTCCAGGTGACCCAGCACGTTGCGTCGGTTGGGCAGATTGGTCAATGCATCATGGTTCGCCGCGTACCACTCGTCCTGCCGCCGCTCCACCATCAGTCCGATCACGTGACCGCAGAGCAGAATGAAAAGCAGACCCACCGACGCGACCAGCCCGGCCAACCCAAGGTGCAGCCTGCGCATGGCTGGCAGGTGATCCAGGCTCGCCAGTGTGATCAATTGGTATTGGGTGTTGGAGAGCGGCTCATGCCGCAGCAGATAGGGCTTGCCGTCAATGATCCACTGATCCGAGCCGGTCACTGCACGCGCATCCAGGGGCTCGCCTGGCTGCTCATCACTGTCCAAGGCGTTGGTCCTTGCTGCAGCCGGCGCAGAACCAGGCGGCAGCAGCGCGCTCGCGTTGCGCAGCATGAATGGCGCGGAAGATGTGGTGGTCACCCGACCTTGGCGATCCAGGATCAGGGCAATGTGGCTCCCTGACAGGTAGGGAACCATATCCGGGGCATCGAACTTGACCGTGACGGAACCCAGGGGCTGGTCGTCCTCGCTCTCAATACGGCTTGCCACGAAATAGGATGGCGTCTTGTTCAGGCGCGCGATACCGAAGGAATGGCCATTGCCCTCACGCAATGCGTCGACGAGATAGGGGCGACCGGAGTAGATCATTCCCACAATGCTGTCGGACTCCGCCCAGTTGCTGGCGGTGACCGTGTCATCCGACATGTTGTTCATGTAGATGCGGGCATAGCGCAGATCGCCAGACAGCTCATTCATGAAGTCGCCCACTTTGCGCACCAACGGGTCTTGCGTGAATTGCGCTGCGCGCTGTTGGCGTGTGAGCTCTGCCAGGTCGGGCGGATCGGTGCGATAGCGGGTGGCGAGCTGGATCACCAGTCCCTGGCGTGCCACCATATTGGCCACACTCACCATTTCGGTGAACAGCCGGTCCATGATGCGTGCGGTGGTTTTGGCTTCGTATTCAGCGCTGGCCGCCAAACGGTCCAGCTCCGACGCCACAATTCGCTGTGACATCCACCACCCGATACTGGCCACCAAGGCCAGCCAGGCGAACGCCACCCCCAGCGTCACCATGCGCACGCTGGATCGCATGGACCGTCTGTGCTGGGCTTGCTGCGGTAATGCCTTGCTCACGTACACCCTCCAGGCCGTTATGAGCAAATGGTAACAAGTACCCTCCCAGCGAACAGTCAGGAAAGGTCATCAGGTTATCAGGGCGGCAGGGCACTCCCGCTGCGTGGCACCGGCCTGTTTCGATGCTGCGCTTAGGACACGCCAGCGTGGAAGCGGCGATCCCTGGCTGACGTCAAGCTATGCCCGCTTGGGGTGCCGACATGGGCCTGGCGGGGCCCCAGTTCTTTGAGCCCCGCCAAGCCGCGGGTTCACCGCGCGATCAGATTGCCGGCTTATTTGGTGGTGTAGCCACCATTGATCAAAATGGTTTGACCCGTGATCCACCAGCCGTCGCTGACGAGGTGGCGAATGAAGGGAACCACATCCTCAATATCAGTGAGCCCGGTCTTGCTGAAGCCGGACAGCGCTGCGGCCGTCTTGTGATAGGCCACCGCATCTGCGCCTTCCGCAGGGTAGAAAAAAGGCGTGTCCATGGGGCCGGGGCCCACTGCGGTGACGGAGATGCCACGGGCCCCCAGCTCCTTGGCGGCAGCGCGGGTGTAATGTTCGACAGGCGCCTTGGTGCCGGCGTAGGAGGCGTAAAACGGCGTGAACGCACCGAGCAGGGAGGTCACCAGCGTCACCACCTTGCCGTGGTCGTTGACATGGATGCCAGCCTCTTTCAGGAAGAAGAAGGCCGCTTTGCTGTTGACATCCGACATCTCGTCGAACTCGGCTTCGGAAATTTCCTGCATCGGTTTTTTCAGCACCTTGCCCACGGTGTTGATGGCAATATCCGGGCGGCCAAAGGCGGCAACGGTGTCCGCAAACAGCTTTTGCACCGCCGCTGCCTTGGTCAGATCGGCGCGCACGGCAATGGCCTGGGCGCCCAGATCCTTGACGGCCGCAACCGTGGCCAGGGCTTCGGCTTCGCTGGCTGCGCTGTTGTAATGAATGGCGATGGCTTTGGCACCTTGTTGCGCCAGATCGCGCGCAATCAGTCCGCCCAGGTTCTTGCCGCCTCCTGCGATGAGAGCAACTTTGTCTTTGATGGCATGGCGATGGGTCATCAGTTTTCTCCAACAAACAGGTGATGTGGAAGCTGAAGAATATCGACACTCAAATTTCGATTGTTAATTTCAATTGTTAAGAATTGACAGCGCAGAAGTCGGGTGAGGGGCATGGCAGGTGTGGAGGGGTCCACCTCAGGTGGCCGCAACGGGTCGACCTGAGCCTGCTGCAACACCCTGAAGCGGCCCTGCGGGCCGGTGCGTGTCGAACCACGCCATCGAGCGGCTGCTCCTGTGGGGAAGTGGCCAAGTGGTCAATTGGCCAATTGGCCAATTGGCCGTAAGCGGCCGTTCAAGACAGGCCGCATGCAAGGTCTGGTGCCGGCGGTTGCTGCCGCTCGGGTGCCGGACCGTGGCGGCAATGGATGGCGGAAGGCGGCGACGGGGCTTCACGCCATAGCCCACACAGTGGGGGCAGACCCCCTCTGTGCCCCCTGCATTGCGCCCCTTGTGGTTTCCCTTGATCCTGGGCGGTGCGTTACACCGTCAGATCCAAGGTGTAGGCAATCTGGGCGGTGTGCTTGAGTATGCCCAGCGCAGAGCAGTGTGCGTGCACCGACATGTCGACCACGGAGGCGACCGCTTCGCGGTCGGCCTGGGGCGCGGTGATGCGGTAATGCAGGTGCACCGAGGTAAAGACCCGGGGCGGCGTCGTCGCCCGCTCGGCCTGGGTGTACACCGTCATGGCGGTGACGTGGATGCCACGCTCCTGCAGCCGATTGCTAATGTCATAGGCCGAACAGCCGGTGGCGCCCGAGAGCATCACTTCCAGCGGCGATGCCAGCACCGGCGCAGCCGTACCGGATGCACCAGCGGGCGCGGGAGCGTCTGGCGCCGTGGTGGACACCTGCTGCAAGGCCGGGGCACGAATGCGCAGGGGCTCGGGGCCCGAGTTTTGTACCTGAAAGAAGGGCGTGGTGCCGTCGGTCAGCAAGGTGAGGGTGCAGTCCATAGAACAAGTCCTTTCTCAGCCCCGCAGTGGGGCGCAATGAACAGAGAGCAGCGAAAGCAGGGCTGGGCCTGGCGTGGCCGGGCGCTCGGTGCCGGGCACAGTCAGTGGTACAGGAGCGGGAACAGTGCAGGGAGGCGCTTTGTGTCCCAAGCCCTGTCCCGTAGGCAATGGGGCGCCCGCCTCAGGAAATGTGCAGCTGGCTGATCAGCTTGCCGTAGCGGGCGTAGTCCTGCTCCAGCGTGTGCTTCAGCGCCTGGGGGCTTTCGGTCACCGGCTGCATGGCCCATTGCTGCAGCAAGGCCTTGGCCTTGGGGGTTTGCAGCGCAGTGTTCACGCTGTGGTTGATTTGCTGCACCAGCGCCGCTGGCATGTTGGCCGGGCCCAGCAGCGCCTGCCAGGTGGAGATATCCACCTGCGGGTAGCCGCTTTCGGCAAAGGTGGGAACCTGGGGCAGGAACGACACCCGCTGGGGTGCGATGACGCCAATGGCGCGCAACTGGCCTGTCTTCAGGAAGTTTTGCACCGGGTTGAGTGTGGTGTACATCAGGGGCACCTGACCGCCCACCAGGTCGGTGATGGCAGGCATGGTGCCCTTGTAGGGGATCTCTTGCAGCTGCATGCCTGCGACCTGGTTGAACAGCTCACCCACGATGTGCATGGTGGAGCCGTGGCCGGGGCTGGCATAACCGGGCAGGGCACCGGCCTTGGCTTTTTGCACCAGGGTGCGCAAATCCGTAATGCCCGATGCGCTGTTGACCACGGCAATGATGGGCTGGTCAATCAGTTTGGCAATGGGGGTCAGGTCTTTCAGCACGTCGTACGACGGCGTCAGGTGCGGCGCAATGGCCACCGAGTTGGGGGCCACCAGCAGGGTATAGCCATCGGGGGCGTTGGCAATGATTTCGCGCGTACCGATGATGCCGGTGGCACCGGGCTTGTATTCCACCATCACGTTGCTGCCCCATTGCGCACTCAGCAATTCGGCAATCAACTGGCCCAGAATGCCGGTGTCTCCGGCAGGTGGGTAGGCCACCACAATCTTCACAATCTTGTTGCGGGGAAACCTGGTATCGGCGCCAGCAGCGCTGGCAGCGCCCGCAGTGCTGGGCGCCAGCACCTGGGCCTGCACCTGGTGGGCTGTGGCCGCACCGGCCAGCAGCAGCCCCATGGCTTTGCGGCGATTCAGCGGCTGCACGGAGGCGTTGGAAACCAACGCGGAAATGGCATCGGCAGCTGCGGCAGCAGACGCCAGAAGTGGGGCAGTATTTTTCATCACGATCACTAACAGTTGCACATGGCATACATGCCAATGGGCGAGAGCCCATGCGACGTAAGCGACAAATTCTATTCCTCTCGCTTGCAGTGACTGCCTGCCGGCGCAGGCCCACGCTGGGTCTTTGAAGCCACTGCTGCGCCACAGTTGCTATCAGGAACATAGCGACGCCGGATCCCCAGAGAGGGCATCAGGCAGAACGGGCCGTCTGCGCCTCCGCCAGCAGCCAGCGGACAAAGGCCTGCAACGGAGCTTCGCTCAGCCCCAGGGGTTCCGGCAGCACCAGACAAAAAGTCTTGGCAACGGACGGGCTCTGCGGCCAGGGGGCAAGCAGGCGGCCTTGCGCCAGTTCCGCTTCCACATACAGACGCGGCACCAGGGCCACGCCCAGTCCGCACAGCGCGGCCTCTATCAGCATGGCGTGCAAGTCAAAGCGCGAACCCACGGCGGGGTTGGTCAGCGCCATACCCGTCTCTTCGGCGTAGCGCTGCCAGGCATCCGGGTTCTGCATGCGGTGCAGCCGGGGCAGGGCATCCAACCCGCCATCCTGGAGGTGTCCGGCCAATAGCGTGGGGCTGCAGACGGGAATCAGCACTTCTTCCAGCAAGCGGTGCGTGCGCATGCCCGCCCAGGCAGGGTGCTCGAAATGCAGCGCCGCATCAAAGCCGCTGCCCGCCAGCACAAAGGGCTCCATGCGTTCGGCAATGTGCAGGGTGATATGCGGGTGGTCCTGCTGAAAGCGCGGAAGGCGCGGAATCAGCCAGCGTGTGGCGAACGTGGGAATGACGGCCAGGTGCAAGCTGGCCGCACCTGCAGGCTGCCCCATCAGGTACTGGCTTTCCCGCTCCAGACGATCCAGGATTTCGCCCACCTGTGCGGCATAGCGCACGCCACTGGGCGCCAGCCGCACGCGGTTGCCCACGCGCTCAAACAGCGCCATCCCCAGAAACTCTTCCAGCCTGGCGATCTGCCGGCTGATGGCGCCTTCCGTCAGCGCCAGTTCCTGCGCGGCACGCGCAAAGCTGCCGTGGCGTGCAGCGGCTTCAAAGGCCTGGAGGGCGGAATTGCTGGGAATCTTGCGTCGCATGGCTGAAGGCAAGCTCCAAGCGCAGCTTGACAAAACATCAATGAAGATCGATTTTATATCGCTATATAGCCTGAATTCCTTTGGGTAGCATGACTTTATGGCAATTAAAACACCGATTGCCCAGTGCAAGCAGCCACCGCTCTCCAAGGAATCCACCATGATCTACACCGTTGAATGCAGCTACGCCGATGCGCAGACCGAAGCCGAATGGAATGACTTCTACAGTCTGCAGAAACTGCCCGCGCTGATCTCTGTGGGCGGCTTTCAGACCTCGCAGCGCTTCAAGGCGCTGGATGCAGGTGTGCCGGTGGCGGTGCCCGTGTACCTGGCGCTGCACACCATCGATGGCCTAGGCGTGCTGACCGGCGACGACTACCGGGAAAAAGGCGGCGGCAACTTTGCACGCTGGCAACAGCACATCACGGACTGGCACCGCAACCTCTATGCCTGTGCGCAGGTCGCACCCGCCTTGCAGGCGGGGGACCTGTTGCTGGTAAGCCCGCAGGGCCCGGGCAGCCTGCAGCAGATAGGCCTCAGCCCACTAGCCATGGAGGTGGTGGCGCTGGAGGGTTGTCCACCGCAACGCTGGATGGCCAGGCTGCCTGCAGCGCAGCGCCCTGCCATGGCCACATTGCCGCCGGACATCCAGGCTTATGAAGCCATGACAGAGCAGCTGCGCAGCACCGTGGCCCCCCAAGGCGCTTGCTGAGACCGTGAGGCTGTTTATGCCCAACCTGACTTTCTATATCTCGGCGCCCATGCCGTCCGAAGCTGATCTGGCACAGCTGTCTGCCGACTGCATGCAGCTGTGCACCGGGGTGCTGGCAGCGCAGCAGCAGAACGTCCATGTGATCTATGTCGCAGCCCGCCCAGGGCATGGGCTGCCCATACATGTGGAAGTCCAGTACCGCCTGGAGCCGCTTCGCACGCCCGAGGTGCTGCAGCGCTTCATGCAGAAGCTGCAGGCATCCATCGTGCAGCACACGGCATCTCCCGCGCGCATCCGGTGCTTCGGCTACGGCGCCGGCCAGATACACGCGCTCCACTGATCTACCGACCTACTGATCCAGATTGCAGAGACCTATGCTCGAACACATCTTCCCCGGTCACCGCGTGGGTGACTTCCACATCACGGCCATCAGCGATGGCTACCTCCAGGCCCCGCTGGGTCTGCTGTCGAACATCGACCTTGCCGACGCCACGCAGATGCAAAGCCGCGCAGGGCAGCGGCCACCGGAGTCCATCCACATCAACTGCTACCTGCTGCGCAGCGCCAGGCACACCGTGCTCATTGATGCGGGTGCCGGCGGCATCAAGCAATGGGGCGGCCTGTTGCTACACAACCTGGCCTTGGCGGGCGTGTCGCCCGAAGATATCGACACCATCTTGTTGACCCACGCCCATCCCGATCATGTGGGCGGGCTGCTCAACGCAGCAGGTGAGCGCGTGTTCCCCAACGCCGAGTTGATCGTGCACCGCAGTGAATGGGACTTCTGGCGGGACGATGCCCACCTCAGCCGCGCCAGCGAACGCGCCCGTGGCAATTTTCAGATCGCCCGCACTGTATTTGAACGCTACCACCAGCAGCTGCGCACCTTTGGCACGGAAGAAGTGCTCCCGGGTGTGCAGGCCATGCCCTTGCCGGGCCACACGCAAGGCCACACGGGTTATCTGTTGACCTCGGCAGCGCAGAATCTGCTGGTGTGGGGGGACATCGTGCACTTTCCCCATATCCAGATCCAGCGGCCCGATGTCACCATCGCCTTTGACCAGGATGCTGCCCTGTCTGCCAGCACCCGTTCGCGCATGCTGGACATGGCCAGTGCCGACCAGCTGCTGATTGCCGGCATGCACCTGGGCGAACTGGGATTTGCCCGCATCCAGCGCGAGCGCAGCGGCTTCAGCCTGCAATACGACCGCAGCTGAACCATGGCCTGCGGCCCCTGCAAGCCGCCCAAGACCTTGAGTGAGACCCTGCGGATCAGGGGCTGTCTGTGCAAGGCGCAGCACCTGGGCCCCGCCTGTGGCAGGCACTTTGCCGTGCGCTTCATGAAGCTGAAACAGCGCAACGGCGTGGGCATGGATGCGCTGGAGGCCTTGCTGCCCCGACCAGATTTTTGCTTCTCAAGCTGAGGCATCAACTGCGTGCCACAGGCCCGGCGGTGACGGACCAGCCCAGTGCCAATGGGGCGTATGCAAAGGTGACCATGGATAGCAATCGACCCATCGGAGACATTTGACCCCTCGCGATCCGGTCCTAAAACCGGACATTCGCGAGAACCTGCCGTGGCCGGCAGGGGTCGAGCTGACGCTGGAACGGCCGGGTGCGGCGTTTTGCAGCATTGCCGGCCACTGTCGCCTGGGTTTGGATCCGTCTGTCTGGCAAGCTGCTAGACCGTCGGAACGGTGCCGCCGTCGATCAGATATTCAGCCCCCGAGATCGAACTTGCGCGCGGCGACACGAGGAAAGTGATGAGGTCGGCAACCTCTTGCGGTTTTGCCGGTCTGCCCAATGGAATGCCGCCGAGCGCCTGCATGATGATTCGCTTGCCGCCCTCATAGTCCGTCCCGGCTTGAGCAGCTAAACGCTCGGCCAGCGCGACCGCAGCCTCGGTTTCGACCCAGCCCGGAGCAACGCTCACAACGCGGATACCCTTGGGCGTCACCTCCTTCGAGAGCGCCTTGCTGTAGGTAGACAAGGCTGCCTTGGCCGCTGCATAGGCGATCGTTGACTCCGGCAAAGGCAAAACGCGCTGGATCGAGCTGACATGGACGATGATGCCCGCGCCTTGAGCCAGCATGGCCGGCAGCAGGGCTCGGTCGAGCCGTACCGCCGGCATCAGATTCTGATTCAGTTCCTTGGACCACTGCGCGTCGTCCAGTGCTGCAAAGCCGCCAGCCGGCGCGCTGGAGCCGCCCAGCACGTTGACGAGGATGTCAATGCCTCCCCATTGCTCCAGGACCGAACGTGCCGCGTCGGCAGCGCCCTGCGCGGTTGAGAGGTCTGCGGCGAGATAGCGCACGCCTGCGATGGGATGCGGAGGCAGGGACCGTGCGGTGGCGATGACTTGGACGCCGGCCTCGCTCAGCCCTTTCACGACGGCAGCGCCGACACCCTTGGTGCCGCCACTCACCAGCGCACGCAGGCCGGCCAGTTGAAGATCGAAGCTCAAGCCGAGATCTCCAGCGAGGCGATCAAGCCCCGCTCAAGGCGAAAGCCATAGCGAAGCTCGATGGGGCTGCCCGGGAAATTGCCGGCCACGCGGCAGGTCACGAGACAGACCCCGTCGTGCCGCTCCACGGCCAGGGGCACGCTCGTGTATGCATAGGCGGAAGATGCTGCGAGCTTCCATGCCTTGATGGCGTCCGGGCCTGTGTAGGTACGGCCCTCGTCCTTCACCACGCCTTGCATGGTGAAGCAGCGTGCGACGGCATCGGCGCCTTGTCGGTCGGCAGCGAAATAGGCTGTAACAGTATCGGGAAGGTGCAGGGTACTCATGGTAAGAAGGCCTTGTGCTTGAAGGCTTTCAGGATGCCGTTCCGGAAAGTATTCGTGAATAATTCAGAATCTGATTGATTTATGTAGTCATCAATACACAATGAGAGGTTCTGATTTCGCCGAGCTGAAGGCCTTCGTCGCCGTGGTCGAACGGGCGAGCTTTGCGCGCGCTGCCGAATTCCTGGGTCTTTCGCCCTCTGCGTTGAGCCAGACCATCCGCCAGCTCGAGGCGCGGCTGGGGGTGCGGCTGCTGAACCGGACGACGCGCAGCGTGGCCCCCACGGCCGCAGGCGCTCAATTGCACGAGCGCATGGCTCCATTGATCCGTGATATGGACGAGGCGGTCGCGCAGGCCTGTGCTGCAGCAAGCCAGACAGGAGGAACGCTGCGCATCAATACGCTGGGCATGGCCGTGCGGCAGATCATTGCGCCCCGCCTGGCCCGCTTTCATCGGGCGCATCCCGACGTGGTACTCGATATCGTGGTCGATGACGCATTGAGCGATATCGTTGCCGGCCGCTTCGACGCCGGCATCCGGGTCGGCGGGCGGCTGGAGAAGGACATGATCGCGGTGCGCCTGACGCCGGACGTGAAGATGATCGCCGTGGCCTCGCCGGAATACCTGGCGCACAAAGGCACGCCGCGCGCTCCCGACGACCTGCACAACCACTCGTGCATCAACTGGCGCCTGCGCGCCGACGGCAGTCCCTATCGCTGGGAGTTCGAGAAGAAGGGCAAGCGACTTGAGGTTTCCGTGGCAGGGGTACTGACGACCAACCAGGCCGATCTGGGAGCCGAAGCTGCCTTGCAGGGACTTGGCATCCTCTATGCCTTCGATCACGACCGCATCGACGACGCCATTGCGCAGGGCCGACTGGTACAAGTTCTGGCCGACTGGTCCATCAGCAGGCCTGGGCTTTTCTTGTACTACCCGAACCGCCGGCATCCGCGGCCAGCGCTGGGAGCATTTATCGATTGCCTGCTGGATCGGGATATGCCCGCTTCATAGCGTTGGGGCTGCAGCCCCGACTGATATGCCTCGGTACGACAAACAGCCAGCCGGGGGCTGTCCTTGGCACGTAGGCATCTCAGCCGATATTGTCGCCCGCCGCTACTGGCGGCTAGTCGCACGCGAGCGTTCTGGCCTCCTGGAAGCGGTCAGCTGCGAGCAGCTGCTTCTTTCTGGCCGAACCGTGACTGTCGCAGACCACCCACCATGCCCCAGTAGGCGGCTACAACCATCGCCTTCACTTTTCGGTCAGGGTGCCTCGTCCGTGGCGCATGCCGTGCCTCCCCTGCCGTGCGCTGGCGCTGCACGGCGCCGGATGGGCCGGGCAGGCAGGGCGCGGGTCAGCCCCGCAGGGTCACGATCTCTTCCGCAATCGTGGGGTGCAGCGCCACGGTGGCACGGAAGTCGCTCCATGTGGCATGGGCCGTGAGGGCCACACCCGCCAGCTGGATCATCTCGGCCACGCCGTCGCCCAGCAGGTGCATGCCCAGCACGCGGTCTGTGGCGCCGTCCACCAGCACCTTGATGAAGACCTGCTCCTGGGAGCCGGCAAATGCCTGGCCCATCGCCCGAAACTGGGTGGTGAGCACCCGCAATGCGGGGAACTGCGCCCGGGCGGCCGCTTCTGTCATGCCTACCACACCGATTTCCGGGGTGGAGAACACGGCCGTGGGCACCAACCCATAGTTCAGCGGGGGCACCTGCATTCCGCCGAAGAGCCGGTCTGCCAAGGCATGCCCTTCCCGGATGGCCACGGGCGTCAGGTTGACGCGGTTGGTGACATCGCCGATGGCATAGATGGAGTCGATGTTGGTGCGGCCAAAGTCATCCACCATGATGGATCCATCGGCAGCGGTTGCCACCCCGGTCGATGCCAGCCCCAGCCCGGAGGTGTTTGGCTGGCGGCCGGTGCACAGGATGACGGCGTCCACTTCCAGCACGTCACCATTGCTGGCGCTGACCTGCAGCCCGCCAGCGACCTGGTCGATGCGGCGCACTTCGTGTCCGTAGCGCAACTGGATATGGCGCTGCTCCATGTGGGTGGCGAGCAGTGCCGCAATGTCCTGGTCGAACCCGCGCAACAGGTGCGGACCCCGAACAAACTGCGTCACTTCGCTGCCCATCCCGGCAAAGATGCCAGCAAACTCGACCGCAATGTAGCCGCCGCCCACGATCAGCACCCGCTGGGGGCGCTCGGACAGGTGAAAGACTTCGTCTGACGTGATCGCCAGCTCGTTGCCGGGGAACTGCGGAACCGATGGGCGTCCCCCGGTAGCAACCAGGATGGTGCCGGCGCTGACCACCCGGCCGCTGTCGCGCAGCCGCACCGTGTGCGCGTCGACGATCTCGGCATGGTCGGCCAGGGTCTCGACCCCCGCGCTTTGCAAGTTGCGCTCGTAAATGCTTTCCAGCCGCGCGATCTCTGCGTCCTTACGCAGGAGGAAATGCGCCCAGTCAAAGCGCGGCGGCTCGCCCTGCGCCCAGCCAAAGGCCTGGCTGGCGCGGAACTGCTCGGGGAAGCGGCTGGCATAGACCATCAGCTTCTTGGGCACACAGCCGCGGTTGACGCAGGTGCCGCCGAAATTGGCACTTTCAGCGATGGCGACGCGCGCCCCATGCTGGGCCGCGATGCGCGCGGCACGCACACCGCCGGAGCCGCCACCGATAACGAGAAGATCTTTGTCGTATTGGGTCATAGTTGCTTCCAAGAATACGCAGCGCAAGCCTGCGTGTACAGGCGGTTGACGCCCGCAGGGGTTGGCATGGCGCTGTTCATTGCAGAAATTCCGCCAGCTGCTGCTCCAGGGCTTGCCTGGACATGGCGCCGCCAAATTCCTTCACGATCTGTCCGCCCTGGAACACGCGCAGGGCAGGAATGCTGCGGATGCGGAAGGCCGCAGACAGCTCCGGGTGTTCATCCACATGGAGCTTGTACACCGCAAGCTTGCCCTGGCGCGCTGCCGCAATGGCATCGAGCGCCGGGGCAATGGCGCGGCAAGCGCCGGCAGAGGGCGATGCCAGGGCTACAGCCAGCCTGCCCGGCGGAAGCGGTGATAGACATAGCTGCAGACACAGACCATCAGCAGTATGGCGGCGGGGTAACCGTACTGCCACTTCAGCTCCGGCATGTGCTCGAAATTCATCCCCCAGATGCCCGCGAAAGCGGTGCAGATCGCAAAAATACTGGCCCACGCTGCCAGCCGCTTGGTGACTTCGTTCTCATCGATGGCGACCAAGGCGAGGTTGACCTGCATCGCCGTTGCGATGGTGTCGCGCATCCCGTCAATCAGCCCGTTGATGCGGACCAGGTGGTCCGCCACATCGCGGAAATATTCCTGGGAGCCCGCGCATATCTGCGGCACACGCCCGCCGTACAGTTTGCTCACGGCCTCCAGCAGCGGCGCAACGGTGTGCTTGACTGACGCGCTGCTTCAAACCATAAAGCTGCTTGATGTTGTCGCGGGCAGCACGGTGCGTGAAGATCTGCAGCTCGACGGCGTCCAGCTCGGCCTCCAAGGCCTCGATGACGGGGAAGTAACGGTCCACCACCGCATCCATCAGTGCATACAGCACAAATCCCGCGCCATGCTTCAGCAGCTCGGGCTCTCTCTCGCAGCGGCCTCGCACCCCCAGGAAACCCTGGGTGCTGCGATTGCGGACCGACAAGACATAGTTGGGGCCCACAAAAACGTCCACTTCCCCCTGATTGAAGTGGCCCGGTCGGTCGGGATCAGGCTCCAGCAGCTGCATCACGGCGAAAAGTGATTGCCCATATTCCTCGATCTTGGGTCTCTGGTGTCCATTGCGGGCGTCCTCCACCGCAAGTTCGTGCAGGTCGAACTCTTCACGCATTTCGTCCAGCTCAGCCGCCGTCGCATCGGACAAGGCCACCCAGACAAAGCAGCCAGGGCGCGCAATGTATTCGCTGATATCCGCCACCGGAATATCGGCCAGCTTGGATCCCTTTTCGTAGGCAACGCAGTTGATCAGCATCAGCACCCTCTCCAGGCTGTCCAAAAGCCGTATGGTGCCATGCCGCTGTGACGAAAGCGTGCAACGCCTCTCGGCGCTCGGCAACTTGCTCGCCATTGAGGGAGTGAGGGCGCAACCACCGGTAGCACCGGGCCGAACTGCGCCTGCCGCAGACCCACCCATGGCGGCCGCCCAGCCTCCCTCTGAAGCTGGGTGGCCCCACCTCCAAGGGCGCCATGGCGCGCTTCAGGGTTTGAGCAGAATCTTGCCCTTGTGGCCCGGTCGCGGGCTGGCGCACGCAGGTATCGCCACGGAACGCGGCATGCGGATCAACAACTCGGCGGCGGTGCTCCAGGCAGCCGTCGACGGCCCGGGCATTGTGCTGGCTGCGTGGTAACGCCCGGAACTGGCCTCAAGCAGCTCTGTGGATTCAGCCTGCTGCGGTGCGCGAAGTCACCAGCGTCATTACGGCACAGGTCGTGAGCAAGGCGGCGCTCACCACAAAGGTGTGCTGGTATCCGCTGTGGTCGAACAGAAGGCCTCCCACGGTGGAGCCCAAGGCAATCGACAGTTGAACCACCGCCACAAACAGACCCCCACCTGCTTCGGCGTTGTGCGGAAAGACCTTGGCGATCCAGGCCCACCAGCCGACGGGCGCTGCAGTTCCCATCATTCCCCATATGCCCAGCAGTGCGATGACGATAGCCGTCCAACTGCCAAACACCGCCAGAGCCAGGGCTGTTGCCGCCATCAGCAGCGGGATGAGAGTCAGCGTCAGGTAGAAGCCTCGCTGCAAAAGTCTGCCGATGAATGCGGTACCAACCAAGCCCGCGACACCGATCACCAGCAAGACCAGGGGAATCGTGGTGCTGCGTACTCCCGTGACCGTCTCCAGGAATGGCCGCACGTAGGTGAAAAGCGAGAACTGGCCCATGAACAACAGGCTGCTGGCCATCACTCCCAGAATGACGCTGCGGCGCTGAAACAGCGTAAAAACCTGAAATACCTGCGCCATGCGGTGCGTGCGTACCGCAGGGGGCATGGAAGGCAGAGCCTTCCATTGCCAGGCCAAGGCGATCAGAGATACCGGGACCAGAGAGAAAAAGGCACCACGCCAGCCGACGACCGTACCCAGATAAGCTCCCAGCGGTGCGGCCACTACGGTGGCCAGTGCATTGCCGCCATTGACGATGGCCAGCGCGCGCGGCACATCCGGTGTTGGCACCAGCCGGATGGCGGTTGCCGCCGACATGGACCAAAAACCGCCGACGACCACACCGATCAGTGCCCGTCCCAGCAGGTAGGTGGCGTAGTTCGGCGCCATGGCGACGACGGCTCCGGAAACACCCATCGCCACGGTCAGCCCCAATAACAAACTCTTGCGATTGAGGTTGCCAGCCAGCGGCGAGATGAAGAGGCTTGTCAGTACGGCAAAAGCACCTGAGATCGCAATCCCCTGTCCAGCCATTCCCTCCGTGACATGCAGGTCGGCGGCCATAGGGGACAGCAGGCTGACGGGCAGGAATTCCGAGGCGATCAGCACAAAGGCGCACACCGACATGGCAATGACAGCGCTCCAGGAGGCCGGCGGCGCGGTAGGCAGGGGGGGTAGAGGTGGCAGGGGAGGATTGACGGCCATGGGCGTGATGACTCTTGGGGGGGGCTCAGCAGGAGCAGCGCCGCACCATCCGCAGGGGGGATGCGCGATGGTGGATGTGAATGTGAAGGGGGCGGAGGCCTTGGCCCCCGCTCCACGGGTGCTACGCCGAGGCAGGCAGGTTCTTCTGGAAGAACGCGGTCAGTGTGTTGAAGGGGATCGCGTCAGTCCGGTCATACAAATCCGTGTGGACGGCGCCTGGAATGATCATCAGTTCCTTGGGCTCCGCCGCCGCCGCATAAGCGGTTTCGCTGAAGTAGCGTGAGTGCGCTTTCTCGCCGTGCACCAGGAGGATGGGGCGCGGCGAGATTTCCTTGATGTGGGCCAGGATCGGCAGATTCATGAACGGCAGCGGTGTCGTGATCGTCCAGGCGTTGCCCGAGTTGACTGCGCGCGGATGGAAGCCGCGCGGGGTACGGTAGTAGTCGTGGTATTCCACCAGGAACGGTGCTTCGCCACCGTGCAGCTCGTTGTAGGGAGGCTGGTAAGCGGGTTGTCCGGCCTCCACATCCTTCCAACGTTGCTGGCCCAGTTGCTCCAGAGCCCGGGTGCGCTGCTCCAAGGTCATGCTGTCGTTGTAGCCCTTGGACATGACGCGCGTCATGTCGTACATGGTGCTGGCCACAACGGCCTTGATACGTTTGTCCACGGCCGCAGCACTTAATGCCATGCCACCCCAGCCGCAAATGCCGATGATGCCGATGCGCTCGCGATCGACCTCTGGCAGCAGACCCAGGCAATCCACCGCAGCGCTGAAATCTTCGACGTTGATGTCGGGTGAAGCCACGTTGCGCGGCAATCCACTGCTTTCTCCGGTGTAGGAAGGGTCAAAGGCCAGCGTGACAAAGCCGTGTTCGGCCATCGTCTGCGCGTACAAGCCCGAGGACTGCTCCTTCACGGCGCCGAACGGGCCGCCAATTGCCAGCGCCGCAAGCGGGCCACGGGCATTTTGGGGCCGGTACAGATCGCCGGCCAGGGTGATGCCATAGCGGGTCTTGAAGGTGAGCTTCTGGTGCTGGACCTTGTCGCTCTGGGGGAAGGTCTTGTCCCACTTTCCCTGGCGCTCGACCTGCGGTTGTGCCGTCGCCGGGCCTGTGACCGCCGCCGCTAAGCTAAATGCCGCGATTCCGTTGCCGGTCATTTTCAGCAAGCTGCGGCGGTCTATCTCGGCAACAGTTGGCAGGCCGGTATCGCCGTTCGTTTGGGTCATCTTGAGCATCTTGGTCATGTTGGGGATTTCTTGCAGATAGCGTTCGGGGCCAGTTCAGGGCGTGACACGTTCGATCCGGACCTGGTAGGGGGCAGGTCGCGCCAGGATCGGCAGGCCCTCATCCACCTTGCCCAAGGGCAGCAAGCTGCGGGCATAGGAACGCGGCTCGGTGAAGATGGCCAGATTGCCCCAGGGGGCGTAATGGGTCAGCTCTCCGGCCATGGGTTGCATCCCTTCGGGAGCGCCTTGTGTGGATAGCTTGCGTGGCAGCCTGGACACCCGTTCAATGACGTCGTAGTCCTCCAGCGTGAGGGACAGGGGCAACAAGGATGCAAAGTCGCGTGCGGTGGCGTTGTCATACAGCGTGGCCGTGGCAGTCTGTCCTTCGACAGTCAGGCGAATTTTCATGAACGTGTCCTTCGGGGTGCTGGATGCCGGCTGGGCCACAGCGAGGTACGGTGCGCAAGCCGCCAGTCCCCACAGCGCACTGGCGAGCAGGAGTGGAATGGGCTGCTTCATGTCCTCGATTTTTGCGAATCCACGTGCTGTTGACTATCTAATGAATTCTTAAATCGCTTATAAGTCCAGCTAATTGGTACCCGTGGGAGAATGCGGTCTATGGCTCGGCGCAACCTCAATGACTTGCTGGCTTTCGTCACGGTTGCGCGTGAAGGCAGCTTCACGCGTGCAGCGGCTGCCCTGGGGGTGACCCAGTCCGCTTTGAGCCAGACCATCCGTGCGTTGGAAGAGCGCCTGCAGATCCGCTTGCTCACTCGCACCACCCGCAGCGTCTCGTCCACCCCTGCTGGGGAACGGCTGCTGCAGGCCATTGGCAACCGCTTCGATGAGATTGAGGCAGAACTCGACGCCTTGACTGAATTGCGCGACAAACCTGCCGGCACGGTGCGTATCACCTGCGGCGACCATGTGCTGCACAGCGTCTTGTTGCCCAAGCTGGCACCGTTGCTCCGGGAGTATCCAGACATCAAGCTAGAATTCGATGTGAACTACGGTTTCCGGGACATCGTGGCAGACCGCTTCGACGCCGGGGTGCGCCTGGGCAAGACCATTGACAAGGACATGATCGCCGTGCCCATCGGTCCGCCCATGCGCCTGGCGGTGGTGGCATCGCCCGGCTACTTTGCCGTCCACCCCATTCCCAGGACGCCCAAAGATCTCACGGCACACCAGTGCATCAACCAGCGCATGCAAAGCTCCGGTGGCCTTTATGTCTGGGACTTCGAGCGCCGAGGTCAGCAGGTGAATGTCCGTGTGGATGGACAGTTGATCTTCAACACCACCCAGCCCCAGATTGATGCGGCGGTGGCCGGGCTGGGGATCACGCTATTGCCGGAAGAAGAGCTCGGTCCGTACATGGCAGATGGTCGGCTGGTGCGTGTGCTTGAAGACTGGTGCCCGAAGTTCGAGGGCTACCATTTGTACTATCCCAGCAGGCGCCAGCCATCACCGGCATTCACACTGGTGGTTCAAGCGCTCAGGGTGGCAACGCCACATCTCTCCAAGCGGTAGCGCCGATGCATGCGGATTTCCCCAGTGGCCCAGGCAGCGGACGAATACGTCACCCGCCAACAGCGCGATGGGGGAGGGGCCATTTCCACAGCACCGCCGTCCACACCGCGCGTTGAACCTGCCAATGTCCGCAGGAGGCGGTGGATGTGGTGCATGTGATGCATGCGGGATTGACCGTGAACAGCCATCGACCCCCAGGCAGACACTGAAGGATCGCCGTTTCTGTCCATGTGCTGTCTCCTTTGCCATGTTCTGCAGGACATCAGGCAGACTCACCCAGGCAGTTCGCAGGGCTCGGCACATTGGGCGTTCGCAAAAAGCGAAACACAAAGAGGGCGATCAGTCCCGTTCCACCGGCCAATACCATCAACAAGGTGGAGAACGCGGCCTCGAAGGCCCGCATCAATTCCGCGGCGCCAATGGAAGGCCAGCCTGCCTGCGCTCCGGCCAGGTTGCCACTCACCAGGACCTGGGCCACGGCAACGGCGGTGTCAGACGGGAGATGGGTTGCGGTCAGCAGCTCATGGGCTATCAGGGCGGTGAGCAGCGCACCCACCATGGCCAGGGCCAAACCTTCCCCGGCAACGCGCACGGTGCTGAAGATGCCGGTCGCCATGCCTGCGCGTTCTGTCGGCACCACACTCACGGCCAAACCGTCCATCAGGCCCCACGGCAGGCTGATACCAACGCCGATGACGAACATGGGCAACAGTGCCGCAGCACCGCCTGCGGACACAGACAGGCTGACCAGCCCGCACGCTGCCATCAGCAAGCCGGCTGCGCACAAGGTCGCCGGAGATATCCAGTGCGACAGGCGTCCAGCGACTGCTGGCAACACCACCAGCGGGGCGGACAAGGCCGCCATCCACAGCCCGGCCTGGGCCACTGGAACGCCCTCTATGCCAATGAAGCGGATGGGCAGCAGCACCAGCAACACGACAAAGCCGAATGCCGGTGCGGCGGCAAGCAGTTGAACCCCGACAAAGCGGGAATAGCGGAACAGGCTCAGGTCCAACAGTGGGCGTGGATGACGCCGCTCCACAAACACGAAAGCGGCAAGCAGCAGGGCCGTGCCACAGAGTGCGGAAATCGTCATGGGATGCAACCAACCTTGCGCGGGCGCCTGCAGGATGGCAAAGGTGAACAGCGTCAGCGCGGAAGTGATGGCCAACGCGCCCGGCACATCGAGCTTCTGCGCAGCGGGGTCGCGGGACTCACGCAATACGCGCATGCCGATGGAGAAAGCAATGGAGGCTGTGGCAATGACCAGCACGAAGATGGCCTGCCAGCCAAAGGCCGTGGTCAGCCAGCCTGCGGCCACCGGGCCCAGTGTCAGCCCGGCACCGAAGCTGGTGCCGAGCAGGCTGAAAGCGCGCACACGCGCCTGCCCCTGCACCTCCTGCGCCAGAGCGGCTGCACCGGCCGCCAGCACCCCGGCACTGGCGATACCCTGGAGCGCGCGCAATCCATCAAACACCCACAGGTTGGGCGATGCCATCAGTGCCAATGAGGCGGCCACGAACACGGCGATGGCCCCCAGGAACACCTTGCGCCGACCGTGTTTGTCGGCCAGGGCGCCGGCCGCCATCAGGCAGCTACCGAACGCCAGCATGAAGGCGTTGGTGACCCAGGCGAGTGCAAGCGGCGAGCCCCCCAGATGGGCCTCGATTTCCCGCAGGGCGACCGCCGGGCCTGTAAAGGTCATGGGCATGGCGGCAGACGCCAGGCACACGGCTGCGGTGGCCCAACCGGGTCTTGAGAAGGTTTCGGGATGGTTTGTACGAGGCATGGCTACGTCTTCTGTGGCGGAGCTGGAGAAGATAGACTTGCCTGAATGAAATGGAAACAGGCCATATTTCCGTTGAATACGGAAAAAATTGCTGGAATAGGTGGGCTGACGGATGGATAAATTCAATGGACTCACGGCCTTCGTCAAAACAGTGGATCTGGGGAGCTTTGTCGCTGCGGGGCAGGTACTGGGCCTGTCGGCGTCGGCCGTTGGCAAGGCCGTAGCGCGCCTGGAGGCGCAGCTGGGCGTTCGGCTGCTGCAGCGCAGTACCCGGCGCATCAGCTTGACCGAGGAAGGGCGCCTGCTGCACGAACGCGGCCGGCGCATGCTGGATGACTGGCACGACACACAGTCCATGTTGTCCGAGTCGCGAGCGCGCCCCAGCGGCCATCTCAGGCTGAGCGCACCCATCGTCAGCCACCATTTCCTGCTGCCAGCGCTGCCCAGCTTCACCCAACGCTACCCCGAGGTCGATCTGGACATTGACTTCAACGACCGCCTGGTCGACCTCATCGACAAGAACATCGACCTCGCCATCCGCAGCGGTGACCTGGCGGATTCCAGTCTGGTCTCGCGGCCGCTGGCGCCGTACAGGATGCAGCTGTGCGCCGCTCCGGACTATCTGCAGCGCAACGGCACGCCACGCTACGTCCAGGATCTCAGGGCCCATGCCTGCATCCGGTTTCGCTACCCCAATGCCGGCCGCCTGCAGGTGTGGCCGTTAACAGGCCTGTCGCCTGACGAAGCGCCTGAACTGAAGACCGTTTTGGTCTGCAACAACATGGAAGCGGTGCTGCAGGCTACGGTCGACGGCTTGGGTATTTCCTGCATGCCAGACTTCCTGGCCAAGAAAGCACTCGCTGATGGGCGGCTGCTCCCGGTTCTCGATGCGCAGACCGACGGCGGCGGGGTTTTCCATCTGGTCTGGCCTTCGGGCCGCCACCTGTCACCGAAGGTGCGGGTGCTGATCGACCACCTTCGGAACTTTCTGACGGCGCAGGCGTGATGGTGCCGCGGCCGGTCCTGGCCGGGACTTCCCGCTGGCCCTGACATCCGATTCTGTCGACCGTTGCCGGCTGCATCCACGCTGGAAAGCGGCGTCCGCTTTCAACCCGCTTTCACCCGTATGCAACCGGTATGCAGCCCATTGCAGCCGTTCGGGACAACTCAGTACGGCTGTCCATTTTTGTGTTCAAAGGACCACGTCCCATCAGCCCCCATCACGGCCACCAGGTCGTCTTCGGGATAACTCACTGCATCACCATCAACCCGGCTTCCAATTTCAATGTATGTGGCATCGGATGCAGAGCAATTTCGAAGGTGATGCGCTGGGCCGCCAGCCCTGAATCCAGCACACATACCGGATTTCAGGATGTGCTCCTGGGTACCCGTGTAGAGGGTGACTTCCCCTGCCAGTACGTAAATAAACTCGTCTTGCAGCGTGTGCTGGTGGTGAAGTGCAGAGACAGCGCCTGGGTGCAGAGTCGTTAGATTGACGCCAAACTGCGTGATTCCAAATACATCGCCAATGGGCCGCTTATCACGCCCCATCATTCTTTGTGCGAATGTTTCCGGGTAATTCGAAGGCTTTGTCCGGAGTGGCGCTGAGGCGGCCTCGATGAAATCCTGAGATTGATTCAATTCAGTTTCCTCCATGAACACGCAACGAGCGAAACGGTTCCAACTGACCAGAATGCCGCATTGGCTTTGACGGTGTCAATCGCCCGTCAGTGGGCTGTCGCCAGAGACCGCTTCTGGCCAGGCGGAACAGATGTTGGAACGCCTGTGGAGGAACCTCTCGCAAGCCTTGTCGGTTCTATCGCTGAGAGCCGCACACACACACACCTTGATACGTCGTTGCTTCGCATTGTCGTACTTTGGTACTGCCTGCGGCTTCGCGCCTCGTCTCCAGCGCACACCTGCGGTTTGCTGGGGCGTTTTACGTTTTAGCGGCTCTTCACAGGGGTTGTGGGGCGGAGAAAGTCGATCACGACGCGCTCGAATGCTGCGGGCTGGTCCAGCATGACGAAGTGGTAGCTGCCATCGATGCGCTGAAAGCTGACGTGGGGCGTGGTCGCGTAGGCGGATCGGAACATGGCATCAACGCGGTCTGCGGGGATGCCATAGCTGGTGTCGTAGGCGTGCACCACATGCACGGGCGCCGTGATGCGGTGGAGTTCCGGGCGCAGGTCGGTGGTCATCAGCTCGTAGGTGGCATGTGCCACTGTGGGGCGGTCTGATCGGAGGCTGGCGTCGAGCAGGGAAGGGCGGGCTGCTTCGGTCTTGGTGAGGCGGGCGATGGCGGCGGATTGCATGGCCTCCATCTGAGCGTCGGTGGCCGCCAGCAACGTGGCGCGGAATGTGGCCGCGCCCGGTGTGGCTTTCTCGCTGGTTGCGGAGGGATCAAACATCAGGCTGTAGAAGGGCAATGCATCTACGATCATCAGACGCGACACCCGCTCAGGATGGCGCGCGCCCAGCATCAGTGCGACCTCACCACCCAGGGAGTGACCGATGACAGCGGGAGCCTGAAGATGCTCGCGTTCAATGTACTCCGCAACGGCTGCTGCCGTGGGCTCCAGCACCAGACCTTGCGGATGGTGCGCTGCGGGTGCGCCGGCAAACCCCGCCACCTGCACCAGGTGCAAGCGATGGCTTTGCTGCAGGCGTGCGGCAAGACCACGCCACACATCGCGGGAAGATGCCAAACCCGGAATCAGGATGATATCGGGTCCGCTGCCTTGGACCACCACCGAGATGCGGTCGCCCACCATGGCTCCTTGTGGTGCGGTGGTCGATTGGGCCAGCGTAGCCGAGGTCAGTAAAGAGGTGAGGCCGAAGGCTGCGAGCAGGGCGGAGAAACGCATGAAGTCGGCCCTGTGGTCAGGGCATGTTCTGGACAAGCTGAGCATTATCTGCGCTGTCTTTGCGCTGTTTCTGCGCTGTAGCTATGGCTGGCTAAAACAGGATTTTCTGCAACAGCAGCACCGTCCTCGTTGCCAGCAGGGCTTTCGCCTGTGGCGTCTGAAGAGACCTCCGCGACCTCCGCTTTCGACCCTGAGCCGCCATCCAGCGAGAAGCTCGAAAGCCGTCACTCATTGGCCAACATGGTCTGAAAACCTCGACTTCCTGCAAGCCCATGTCACGCGAGGTCGCAAACCGTACCTTGCACATAGGCATGCTCCGTGCGGAGGTTATAGTGCTTGTTACAAATTCGCTCGGGGATCTGATTCAACAACCGTGCGGCGCGTAACACCGAGAGGCGGTGGGTTTCATGGCTGAATTTAGTACTGCATTTTCGTCCAGTGCACCTGCCGCAAGGCCTGGCTGCAAGCCCCTTGCGGCATTTCTTGCGTGCAAATTTAGACCGCAAGCGCCAGATATGGTCTGCGCTTTTTTGCGGTCTACATTACGTTAGCGGTTTAACACCGGAGTAATTTAAATGTCTGAAAAAACAAATGCATCCACCGTCGTAGGCACCGTAGGTACTCTAGCCACCGCGGGCACTGCCGCGAGTACTGCCTCAGCGGTAGTTGGTGGGTCTGCTGCAACGATCATGTCGGCTACTGCCGGTACTACAGGTGCGGCTCTCGCTTCTGCCGCTGGTGCTTCGGGCCTTGCTGGAGGAGCTGCCATTTCGTCCGGGATGGCAACCATCGGCTCTGTTGTTGGAGGGGGCATGGCTACAGGGGCAATACTTACAGCAGCAGCTCCAATTGCTGTTGTTACAGCTATTGGCTACGGCCTATTCAAGCTATTCGAGGATTGAAAATTACAGCCCTAACATGGCAGTTAAGCCGACCCGCCTTCGGCGGGCGGCTTACTTTCGACGTTAGGTTTCACTAGCCATGTCCAGAACGCGCGACATCATCGAAGAGATCGCCCAGGTACGCCAGCGTCGTAGGTTTGGCCGAGCCATAGCCGAACTACCTCTCCGCCTTTTCGCACTAGAACGCGCCTTCAAAGAGCACGACCAAAAGAACGAAGAGCTGACACGCTACTTCCCTGTTGCTTTGATCGCTTGCATAGAAGGCTACTTTCGCCTGGCGATCAAAGAGCTAGTTGATGCAGGCGAACCGTACATCACAAATGCTGAGCGCCCCGCTTCCTCGATAAAGCTTGACTTCGCCGTAGTCAGAGCGATCCACGGCAAGGCTATAACAGTCGGAGAACTCGTGGGCCACAGTGTCCCGCTAAGCCGCCTCGATCATATCGAGTCATCGATGAGTAGCCTCCTTGGGGCATCCTTCCTGGACCGCATGCGAATGATCTCAGACAGATGGGATCATGAAGTTCGCGGCGAGCCGGAACGGCCGATCCTCTCAAATCCCGATGAGGTCTTCGCCGGTGTTGCCAAAGCATTTGAGCTACGACACATCATCTGTCATGAGATCGCTTCGGCACACGAGATCCTGTACCAGGATGTGGCGCGCTGTTTTGAATGCTGCGTCGCGTTTCTGAGAGCGGCCGATGAACTCGTATCTGAGACGCTTCATCCTGGGGCGCCGCTCACTCAGAGCGACATGAATGTCGCGGCTGGAGAGTTGCTTGCCGAGGCCCGTCAGAGCATGGCGCAAGCAGTCTCTGATCTGCGCGCCCGCCTTTCCGGAGATGAGTTGGCGGCCTTCAATGACGCGCAGGCCGCCTGGGAAGAGGCTTGCACAGCTTGGGCTGAGTTTGACGCGATGGAGGTGAAGGGTGGAACCATGTGGCCTACCGTTCGCGCCGGCTCGGAGGCAGAGCTAGTCAAAGGTCGCACGGACGAACTTCGCTCATACAGGCGCATGTCCGACTGAGCGATGAAACCTAACCCTTCCATCGAGAGGACGTTGAGCGTCCGCTTTTACTCGCAACCAACGTCCGCGCCTGGCCGAACCGCGACGGTCGCAGACCCCCCCCATGGCGGCCACCCAGCCCCCCAATCTGAAGCCGGGTGGCCCCACCTCCTGGGGCGCCATCGCGTGCTTCAGGGTTTGAGCAGAATCTTGCCCTTGCGGCCCGGTCGCAGGCTGGCGGCAGCGGCCTGGGCGGCGTCTCCCAGATCGTAGATGCCTTCGATTGGGAGCTTCAGCTCGCCGCTCAGCGTGCGCTGCAAAAGCTCGCCCAGCAGCCGTCGCTTGTCTTCCGCCGCCATGGCTTGGCTGACCTTGCTGCCCCAGAAGCCTTTGACCGTCGCCTGCTTGAAAATCAAGGCGCCGGAGCTGATCTGCATGGGCTCTCCGGCCATGGTGCCAAACGACACCAGCGTGCCGCCTTCGCCCAGCAGCTCCAGCAGCGCGGCACTGGCCTTGCCCCCGATGGAGTCAACGGCCGCCACCGCCAGCGCGGGGCCGAGCAGGGCGCTGGCGCGCTGCTTCCAATCGGCCTGGGCCGTGGACAGCACATGGGCCACGCCCAGGTCCGTGAGTTCCTGAACGCCTTCATCGCGGCGGACCAGGTTCAGCACCTGAATGCCGCGTGCGCCGGCCAGCATGGCCAGCGTTTTGCCGACGGCACCGTTGGCGGTGTTCTGCACGATCCATTGCCCGGGGCTGACGTGCAGGAACTCCAGCAGCATCAAGGCGCTCAAGGGCATGGCGATCAGCTGGGCCGCCACTTCATCCGGTATGGCCGGGGGCATGGGCACCAGCTGGCTGGCGGGGGCAAGAAAATACTCCGCCCATGTGCCATGGACCCCGGCCACCGCAACCCGCTGCCCGACGGTGACGCCTTCGACGCCTTCGCCGAGGGCATCCACCACCCCGACGGCCTCGCTGCCGCCAATGGCGGGCAGCACCGGCTTGTAGCCATAGCTGCCGCGAATCGTCCAGAGGTCATGGTTGTGGATGGGGGCCAGCAAGGTCTTGATGCGGACTTCGCCGGAGGCAGGCTGGGGGACCGGCTGATCGCTAGCCTCCAGCACAAGAGAGGGTTCGCCGAAGGTGGTGTGAATGGCGCTGCGCATGGTGAATGTCCTTATTCAAGCAAGCAGGGAAAGCAGTGCCTTGGCCACGCCCTCGCTGCTGGCGGGGTTCTGGCCTGTTACCAGGCGGCCGTCGGTGACCACATGCTCGTGCCAGTCCGGGCCTTTTTCAAAGCGGCCGCCCAGGCGGGTGAACTCATCCTCGATCAGGAAGGGCACGACGGCGCTCAGGCCGACAGCGGCTTCCTCGCTGTTGGTGAAGCCGGTGACGCGCCGTCCGCTGACCAGGGGCTGGCCGTTTGCCGCATGCACATGGATCAGTGCACCGGGCGCATGGCAGACCAGGCCCAGCGGCTTGCCCGCGCGCTCAAACGCTTCTAGCAAGGCAATGGATGCGGCATCGTTGGCCAGGTCCCACAGGGGGCCGTGGCCGCCGGGGTAGAAGACGGCATCGAAATCCTGGGCGTTGACCTGGGCCAGCGGCGTGGTGGCTGCCAGCGCGGCCTGCGCCTGGGGGTCACGGCGAAAGCGCTCGGTGGCCGGGGTCTGCGCATCCGGCGCGTCGCTCTTGGGGTCCAGCGGGGGCTGCCCGCCAGCGGGGGAGGCGAGCGTGATCTGTGCGCCGGCGTCTTGGAAGACGTAGTAGGGCGCGGCAAACTCTTCCAGCCAGAAACCGGTCTTGTGGCCGGTGTCGCCAAGACGGTCGTGCGATGTCAGTACAAACAGAACTTTCATGGGTGGCTCCTTGGGTGTTCAGGGTTGGGGGATGGGGGAGGGAGACTGGGCGGCCCGCGTGTGGGCGGCCTGCGCGTGGGTGGCCCGTGCGGCGTCGCAGGTCAGCAAAAGCACGGTGGTCTCGCGCGCCTGCACCAAAGAGGTCTTGTCCTGGCTCAGCTTGGCCAGCAGCGCGGCGCCCAGCCACATCTGGTAGAGCACGCGGGCCAGTGCCTGCGACGGCGCGCCGGCCGGCAAGGAGGCGTCTGCGCGGGCCGCATCAATCAATGCCGCAATCCGTGCCAGCAGGCGCTGCACCCCGGTGTCCAGCACGCGGCGCATGTCTTCCGACAGGTCGGCCACTTCGGCGGCGAGCTTGACCACCAGGCACTCCTCGGCCCAGCCGCATGCGGCATCGTGGGGCGCGGCAATCCAGGCATCCCAGTAGAGCATCAGCCGTTCGCAGCCGTTGCCCTCGGCGGCCAACAGGCCTTCCAGCTTGCGGCCATAGCCGTCGACATACTGCTGCAGTAGCTCGCAGCCAAAGGCTTCCTTCGACGGAAAGTAGTGATAGAACGACCCCTTGGGAACGTTGCAGGACTTCAGGATCTCCTGCAGGCCGAGCGCCGCAAACCCTTTGTGCAGCACCAGTTGGTACCCGGTGTCCAGGATGTGCTGGCGTGTCGCTTCGGCTTTCTTGCTCAGTGTCATGGTGTGCATTGTATGAAAAATAGACCGGTCGTCTATTTCATTCAAAAGCAATGACGGCAGGGTCTTTGGTGCGTGGCGGGCAGCGGCTACGCGTTTCTGCGTATCGAATTCACCTTGTCAATAGATGATTTTCCGGGGGCGCAATAATCCGCCTCGGATCTTGACGCAGATCAAGACCGATACCTCATAGCTTGTGCGAGTGGCCGACTGCCCAGGCCCGCCCACTGTCCCACCCACGGCGGTGCGGCGCCTTGCACACCCAATCGGATGTAAAAATGAAAAAACAACAAACGCCACCCTCCTTGGCTGCCAAGGTGTGGTTGCTCGTTCTGGGTCTGGGCCTTTTGGCGGCAGGCCTGTTCTTCGCCTTCTACGGCTACCAGCTGGTGGCCTTGAAGGGCAGCTGGTACTTCCTGCTCAGCGGTGTGGCCCTGGTGGCCTCCGGCGTGCAGCTGGTGCGCCAGCGCCCCAGCGGTGCGCTGATCTATGGCGCCACCCTGGTGGCCACCGTGGTCTGGGCGCTGGCGGATGCCGGCCTGGACTTCTGGCCCCTGGTCTCGCGCGTGCTGCTGCTGGCCGGCCTGGGCATTCTGGTGGCCCTGACCTTCCCCGTGCTGCGCCGCGCCCATGCCCTGCCATCGCTGCGCGGTGCATCGTTCGCCGTGGCGGGTGTGCTGGCGCTGGGCTGTCTGGCCACCGTGGGCGGCATGTTCCTGCCCCACGCCTCCGTGTCCGCCAAGGCCGATGCCACCGTGCTGCAGCCCGTGGCCCCCGGCCAGGCGCCTGCCGACTGGGCATACTACGGCAGCACCCCCGGTGCCACACGTTTTGCGGCGCTGGATCAGATCACGCGCAGCAATGTCAAGGACCTGCAGCTGGCCTGGACCTACCAGACCGGCGATGTGCCCGTCAGCCCCGGCGGCGGCGGTGCCGAAGACCAGCTGACGCCCCTGCAAATCGGCAACCAGGTCTTTGTCTGCACGCCCCATAACAACGTGATCGCCCTGGACGCCACTACCGGCAAGGAACTGTGGAAGACCGAGATCAACGCCAAGCAGAAGAAGTGGATGCGTTGCCGCGGTCTGGCGTACTTTGATGCCACCCAGCCCCAGGTGCAGCCCAGCGTGGCCGGCGCCACCCCCGTCAAGGCCGTGTCCGTGCCGGCCGGTGCTGCCTGCCAGCGCCGTGTGCTGATGAACAGCGTGGCCCCCGAACTGATCGCCCTGGACGCCGACACCGGCGCCTTCTGCGAAGACTTCGGCACCCACGGCCGCGTGGACCTGCGCGCCGGCATGGGCAAGGGCGCCGACAAGGGCCAGTACTACCCCACCTCCGCTCCCACGCTGGCCGGCACGACCATCGTGATCGGCGGCCGTGTGGCCGACAACGTCAGCACCGACATGCCTGGCGGCGTGGTGCGCGGTTTCGACGTGGTCACCGGCGCACTGCGCTGGGCCTTTGACCCCGGCAACCCCGAACAGCAAAGCGCTCCGGCCGAAGGCAAGACCTACGCCCGTTCCACGCCCAACGTCTGGGCCCCTATGTCCTATGACCCCCAGTCCAACACCGTGTTCATGCCCGTGGGCAGCGCGGCCGTGGACCTGTGGGGCGTGAAGCACACGGCCCTGGACCGCAAGTACGGCGCCTCCATGCTGGCCGTGGATGCCAGCACCGGCAAGGAAAAGTGGGTCTACCAGACCGTGCACGACGACCTGTGGGACTTTGACGTGCCCATGCAGCCGTCCTTTGTGGACTTCCCTGGCGAAGGCGGCAAGACCACTCCGGCCATGGTGTTCGGCACCAAGGCCGGCCAGCTCTTCGTGCTGGACCGCGCCACCGGCAAGCCCCTGACCAAGGTCGAGGAACGTGCCGTGCCCGCCGGCAACATCGAAGGCGAAACCTACTCGCCCACCCAGCCCTTCTCCGTCGGCATGCCCAGCATCGGCGCTGCCGACATGAAGGAATCGGACATGTGGGGTGCCACGCCGTTCGACCAGCTGCTGTGCCGCGTGAAGTTCAAGTCCAAGCGCTACACCGGCCTGTTCACGCCCCCGGGCACCGATGCGTCGCTGAACCTGCCCGGCTCGCTGGGCGGCATGAACTGGGGCGGCGTGTCGGTCGATCCCACGAACAACTACCTGTTCATCAACGACATGCGCGTGGGCCTGGAAGTGCAGCTGATCAAGGCCGACCCGGCCGACGCAGGCGCCAAGGCCGACGGCAACGAAGCCGCTGCCATCACCAAGCCCGTGCCCCTGGACGGCACGCCTTACGCGATCAACGCCAAGGTGCGCTTCATGTCGCCGCTGGAGATTCCCTGCCAGAAGCCGCCGTTCGGCACGCTGACTGCGGTGGACCTCAAGACCCAGCAGATCGCCTGGCAAGTGCCGGTCGGTACCGTCAAGGACACCGGCCCCTTCGGCATCAAGATGGGCCTGCCCATCCCCATCGGCATGCCTACCATCGGTGGCACCCTGGCCACCCAAGGCGGCCTGGTGTTCATCGCCGCCACCCAGGACTACTACCTGCGCGCCTATGAAACCGGCACCGGCAAGGAAGTGTGGAAGGCCCGCCTGCCCGTGGGCAGCCAGGGCACGCCCATCAGCTACCAGTCGCCTGTGACCGGCCAGCAGTTTGTGCTGGTCTCGGCCGGCGGCGCCCGCAACTCGCCGGACCGTGGCGACTACGTGATCGCCTACGCGCTGCCCCGCAAGTAAGGCAAGGCGCTAGTCGCCTGTGTGGAGCGCCGCAGCCCTTGCGGGCGCTCCCATCCCACCCCGGCCCGTGCCGGGGTTTTTTTATGGGCGATCCGGGGCGGTGTTCCGGCTGGGGTGTTGTGCCCCTGTGTCCGTGTTGGGTGTCTGCGTCGGGTGTCTGCGTCAGGGAGGGCGGCACCAGGCATGGAGCGCCCGGCGGGCGCAGACGGGCCGTCTCAGTGGTGGGACAGGTCCCGGGCCGTGCCCTGCAGACGGGCCTTTTCCAGCTTGTCGGTGGGCAGGTTGACCAGCAGTTCCAGGCGCAGGTGCAGCATGTGCAGGGTCTGGCGGAAGGCTTCCAGCTTGCCTTCGTCCGGGGCATCGCCTGAGGCCGGGTCCGGGCAGCCCCAATGGGCCGTGGCGGGGTGGCCCGGCCATACCGGGCAGACTTCCTCGGCCGCGTCGTCGCACACCGTGATGATCAGGTCCATGTGCGGCGCACCAGGCGCGGCAAACTCTTCCCAGCTCTTGCTGCGCAGCCCGTCGACCGGCACCCCGGCCCGTCGCAGCACCTGCAGGCCCAGCGGGTGCGGCAGCTCGCCAGGGCGCGGGCTGCTGCCGGCCGAATAGGCGTGAAAGCGCCCCTGGCCGATGTCGTTGAGCAAGGCCTCGGCCAGGATGCTGCGCCCCGCGTTGTGGGTGCACAGGAACAGAACATTCAGGGGGGCGGTGGTGTCGGTCATGGATCTTGGGGATGGAGCAGGAATGGACAGGCGGGCGCAGGCATACCACATGCCGGCGCCCGCCGCACCATCTGACAGGGCAATGTTTGCAGCTTGATGACAGGGGCCTGCACCATGTCATCGGGTGGCGCCCAAGGCCCAGGGCGTAAGGCGCAAATGCCCCGGCGCTGACGCTCAGTCCGGCCTGCCGGACTGCAGCGGGCCGACCAGGTCAAACAGGGCGGCGGCCAGGGGCGAGCGGATGGAAGAGCGCTGCCACACCATGCCCACTTCGCGCGAGGGGCAGGGGGCCGGCAGCGGCCAGCGGCGGATGCGGGGATCGGCAGGGCCGATGACCGGCCAGTCCGGCAGGATGGACACGCCAAACCCTTCCGCCACCAGCTGGGCGATGTGCTCAATCCCATCGAGCTCAAACCGCACCTTGGGCTTGATGTGGTGGCCGCGCAGGTACTCGTCGGCCATGCGGCCGGCCACCACCTTGCGGTCGTACTGGATGAAGGGCTCGCGCGCAGCGGTGAGCAGCGGGTCCTGCACCTTCATGTCCTGGGGCGTCAGCAGCACCAGCGCCTCGCTGCGCAGCAGCCGCCACTCGCAGGTCTTGGGCATGGCGAACGTGGGGTGCACCAGCATGGCCGCATCCAGATTCCCGGCGAGCACCTGGTCCAGCAGCAGCGACGAGGTTCCGGGTTCGATATAGACCTGGATGGAAGGGTGGGCACGCATCCAGCGGCGCAGCAGCGGCGGAACCAGCCCCATCAGCGCCGTGGGCGTGGCACCCAGGCGCAGCGGGCCTGCCGGCAGTTCGGTGGCCGAGGCCACGGACCGCAGGTTTTCCACGGATTTCAGCACCTCCCGGGCCTGGTCCACGATGCGCGCACCCACCACGGTGGGGCGCACGGTGCGGCCCACCCGCGTCAGCAGTGCGCTGCCGACATCGGCCTCCAGCGCACGCATCTGCTGCGCCACGGTGGTAGGGGGCAGGTCCAGCCGGCGCGAGGCATCGGCCATCGAGCCGCAGTCCACGACGGCAATGAAGCTCTGGAGAAAACGCGAATCCATAACAACGTATTTTGCGTGATCTAAACCACCAAACACCATCTTTTTTGTAGACCCCATGCGGCGCACAGTGCGGCCATTCCTTTTGGTCATTCCTTCAGGCCATTCCTTTTTTTCGTACCTCACCTCAGGAGCCCGCATGCCCACCATCCAATCCATCGAAGTCTGCGTCGCGCGCGTGCCGCTGGACAAAGTCACCTACCTGTCGAACCGCACCGTGGTGGACCGCCACTACGGCCTGGTCAAGATCCGCAGCACCGATGGGGTCGAAGGCATAGGCTTCTGCTACGTCGGTAACGCGGCAGGCGAAATCTTTCGCGTGGCGGTCGAGCAGCTGCTGGCCCCCGTGCTGCTGGGCCGCGACTCGCTGGCCGTCGAAGGCCTGTGGAAGGAGATGTACCAGGAAGCCCTGCTGCAAGGCCGCATGGGCACGGTGATGCGCGCGCTCAGCGCCCTGGACATCGCCCTGTGGGACCTCAACGCGCGCACCGCCCAGCTGCCGCTGCACAAATACCTCGGCGCGGTGGAGCTGGACACCGTGGCCGCCTACGCCAGCGGCGGCTACTACGTGGAAGGCAAGACGGCGGAGCACCTGGGCGAGGAAATGGCCAGCTATGTCGAGCTGGGCTTTCAGGCCGTCAAGATGAAGACCGGTCGCTGGTCGCCCCAGGGCGAAGAGTCGCGCGTGAAGGCCGCCCGCGAAGCCATTGGCCCCGACGTGGAGCTGATGCTGGATTGCAACAACGGCTGGGTCGATACCGTGCAGGCCATGCAGTACCTGCGCCGCATGGAGCAGTACGACCCCTACTTCATCGAAGAGCCGTTCAGCCCCGACGACGTGGAAAGCCACGCCCGCCTGGCCAAGCTCACCCGCATCCCCGTGGCCACGGCGGAAATCGGCTATGGCCGCTGGTACCACAAGCACCTGCTGGACATGGGGGCCGCCTCCATCCTGCAGACCGATGCGGCGGTGTGCGGGGGCATTACCGAGTGGAAGCGCATTGCCGCCATGGCCGCCGGCTACGGCATCCAGATGTGCCCGCACTGGTTCCACGACGTGCACGCACCGCTGGTGGCCGCCACGCCGAACGCGCGCTACGTCGAATTCTTCTGGGATGACCAGGTCCTGAACTTCCGCCGCCTGCTGGACCGCCAGCTGTCGCAGGAAAAGGGCCGTGTCGTTCTGCACCAGACGCCCGGCCTTGGCTTCAACTTCGACGAGGCGCAGGTGGCGAAGTTCGGCCGCTGGAGCAAGGTGGCGTAAGACCCCTCGGCTCATATAAAAAAGGAGACAAACCATGCAACGCAGACAATTTCTGTCCACGGTCGCCGCAGCCGGCGCACTCTGTGCCCAGCCCGGCTTTGCCCAAGGCAAGCCCCCGGCGGGGCCGGTCAAAATCCTGGTCGGTTTCTCGGCCGGTGGCGGCACCGATATCCTGGCGCGCATCATCGCCAACAAGCTGAACACGCTGTGGGGCATCCCCGTCATCGTGGAAAACAAGCCCGGCGCGGCCGGCCTGATTGCGGCGGCCGAAGTGGCCAAGGCCCCGGCCGACGGGAACACGCTGATGATGGGCCACATCAACGCCCTGGGCATTGCCCCCGCGCTCAACCCCAAGCTCGGCTTCTCGCCCGAGCGGGATTTTGCGGCGATTGCGCTGGTGGGGCAGACTCCGCAGGTGCTGGTGGCCAGCCCCAAGTCGTCCACCTCCATGCCAGGGCTGCTGGCGGCCTTGAAGAAGAAGTCCGGCGAAATCAGCTTCGGCTCCTCCGGAACGGGATCGGCCCAGCACCTGGCGCTGGCGCTGTTCGAGCAGACGGCCGGGGTGTCGGCCCTGCACATCCCCTACAAGGGCGCATCGAATGTGATGACGGACTTGCTGGGCGGGCAGATCGACTATGCGTTCGAAGGCATGACCACCGCATCGCCCTTCATCAAGGGCGGCAAGGTGCGTGCGCTGGCGCAGACCGGCACCAAGCGCGTGAAGGCCTTCCCGGATGTGCCCACCGTGGCCGAACAGGGCTACCCCGGCTTCAACGCCAGCATCTGGTTCGGGCTGGTCGGCCCCGCCAAAATGCCTGCGGAAGTGGTGGCTCGCATCAATGCCGACGTCAACCGCATCCTGGCCATGCCGGATGTGGTGAGCAAGCTGGAAGAGTTCGGGGCCGAGGACGGCGGCGGAACACCGCAGCGCTTTGAGGCCTTCATGCGGGATGAGCGGGCCAAGTGGGCCAACCTCATCCAGTCGCGCGGGATCCGGGTGGACGCCTGAACCAGGGTAGGGCCGCAGCCACCCAGGCCGTTGCGGGTAGGCGGGCGGCTACGTGTAGCGCTGACATACAAAGCCCCCGCTGTTTTCGGACAGCGGGGGCTTTGCTTTATGCCGGGTGGTGCACTGCGCTGCCGAGCACTTTCGGGGACATGCGGGCCCGGAGGGCGCTGTGCGGCAAGTGGCTGAACAACAGCAGGGCGGGGTGACGTGTTCGCGGCTGCGGCTGTTTTCTGTCTTCATATTTGATAATGAGTTATCATTATCAAATCTTGTTCATGGTACCGGCGATGGCAAAGCTTCTCCCCGTCACCGTCCTGTCTGGCTTTCTGGGCGCAGGCAAGACGACGCTTCTCAACCACATCCTCCACAACCGCGAGGGCCTGCGCGTGGCGGTCATCGTCAACGACATGTCCGAGGTCAACATCGACGCGGCGCTGGTGCGCGAAGGCGGCAGCGACCTGTCCCGGACCGAGGAAAAACTGGTCGAAATGAGCAACGGCTGCATCTGCTGCACCCTGCGCGAAGACCTGCTGGTGGAGGTGCGCCGCCTGGCCCGGGAAAAGCGCTTTGACTACCTGGTGATCGAGTCCACAGGCATCTCCGAGCCGCTGCCGGTGGCCGAGACCTTTACCTTCACCGACGAGGCGGGCGCCTGCCTGTCGGACATTGCGGTGCTGGACACCATGGTCACCGTGGTGGACGGCTTCAACTTCCTCAAGGACTACGAATCCCGGGACAGCCTGCAGGGGCGCGGGGAGTCAATGGGGGAAGGCGACGAGCGCAAGGTGGTGGACCTGCTGGTCGAACAGGTCGAGTTCTGCGATGTGCTGGTGCTCAACAAGACCGACCTCATCACCGACGCAGAGCGCCAGCGGCTCATCGCCATCCTGAAGACCCTGAACCCGCGTGCACGCATCGTGGAATCCAGTTTCGGCAAGGTGCCGCTGGCGTCGGTGCTGTCCACCAAGCTGTTCAACTTCGACGAGGCGGCCAAGGCCCCGGGCTGGCTGAAAGAGCTGCGCGGCGAACACACGCCGGAAACCCAGGAATACGGCATCGGCAGCTTTGTCTACCGCGCGCGCCGGCCGTTCCACCCCAGGCGCTTTCACGCCCTGGTGGGGTCTGAATGGCCCGGGGTCATACGCTCCAAAGGCTTTTTCTGGCTGGCCAGCCGCCCCCTCTATGCGGGCAACTGGTCGCAGGCCGGGGCTGTGTGCCGCCATGGCAGGGCAGGGCGCTGGTGGGCCGCCGTGCCCCGGGAACAGTGGCCGCGCGAGCCCGAGGCGCTGGCCACCATCACCCAGCACTGGGACGAACGCGTGGGCGATGCCCGCCAGGAACTGGTGCTGATCGGCATCGGCATGGACGAGGCCGCGCTGCGCCAGCGGCTGGATGCCTGCCTGCTGACCGACCAGGAAATGGCCCTGGCCCCCAAGGCCTGGACCGGCTTTCATGACCCGTTCCCGGCCTGGGACTGACGCTGTGCATGCCCGGCTGCAGCCCTGGTTTAGCCATTGAGCCGCCTTTGTGCAGCCTTTATGCAGCGCTGCGCTCCATCGGCTGCCAAGGCATGCATTCTGGATATGTCCGGCGTGTTGTGTCCGTTGCGGACATGTGTCCTGAACGATAATTCCTCGCTGCATTGAGATACATTTCAATGCTTGTTACGAGGTGCTGCATTGGCCTGACGGCCACTGGAGTTAAACGGGAAGCAGGTGCGCTCCATGGAGTGCAATGCCTGCGCTGCCCCCGCAACGGTAAGCGAATCACCCTCTGCACCCAGGTAAGACCTGAAGCCACTGCGCACTGCGTGGGAAGGCGTGGAGTGGGCCGAAAGTTCCAGGACGGATGTCCCGGAGTGTCGGCATTTCGCGAGCCCGGATACCGGCCTTGTCACTTTTGTTGGACGCCGCGGGTGAGCGCGCAGTCCAGGTTGGATGGGTTCGTGCGCCGAGCTGTCCTGCCTGCGCATGCATGCCTGCGGATGTTTTCTTGAATCGGCCTTGCGGGAGAGCAGGGCCATCTGGAGCCGCGCATGCGCACCCCTTCCCGTGTTTCCCCGGGCCCCTTCTGCGGGCCTGTCGCTTTTCCCCTTTCCGCCCTGAAGCCCGTGACCGCCGGCGCCGCGCTGTGCTGCGCGCTGTGGGGCGCCCACGCCCAGGGCGTGGCCGACAACACCGCGGCTTCTGCCGCCACTGCTGCCACCGCCACCGCATCGACATCGGCCCCGATCCCGGCTGCGGCGCTGGGCGATGTCTTCGTCACCGCCACGGCCCGGCCCGAGGACCGCGCCCGCATTGCCGCCACCACCCAGGTCATTGACCGCCAGGAGATCGAACGCTCGTCGGCCCGCTCGGTCACCGACCTGCTGGCCGAACATGCGGTGGGCTTTCTCAGCGAATGGACGGCAGCCCAGACATCGCTGAACCTGCGCGGCGCCGCCACCGACGGCCAGGGGCGCGACTTCAAGGGCCAGGTGCTGGTGCTGCTCAACGGCCGCCGCGCTGGCACGGCCAATCTGTCCAAGCTCAGCCTGACGGATGTGGATCGCATCGAAATCGTGCGCGGCCCCGCCTCGGTGGTCTACGGCAGCCAGAACATGGGCGGGGTGATCAACATCATCCTGCGCACTGGTGCCAGCGGCCCGCTGAACCGCGTCACGGTGACCGGCAGCTCCTGGGGCGGCTGGAGCACCCAGGCCCAGACGGCAGGCGCCAGCGGCATGCTGGACTGGTATGTGGGCCTGAACACCAGCGCCCGCGATGACTACAAGTCCGGCGACGGCGGCTTCGTCATGCAGAACACCGGCTGGAAGCGCCGCGGCGCGGTGGCGGCCCTGGGGCTGCAGATCGACAGCCTGAACCGGGTGGAGCTGCAGGCCCGCACCGACGGCATCTACAACGCCGGCTTCCGGGGATCCGGGTCCAACATCTACAGCAAGGACAACCGCGACAACCGCTCGCTGGACCTGACCTACACCGGTGCGCTGGCCGACCAGTCCGTCAGCTGGCTGGCGCAGGTCTACCACTTTGTGGACGAGGACGAATTCAACTGGGCGTCCCCCGTCATCAAGAGCGGCACCAACCCGGTGCCGGGCACGGCGCGCGACTACAACGACCGCAAGCTGGATGCCACCGGCATCCGCCTGCAGCCGCGCTTTCGCCTGTCTGCCGCCAACGACCTGCTGGTGGGCGTGGACTGGGAACGCAGCCACCTGCGCTCGGACCGCTTCCGCGTGGCCATGCCCGGCGGCCCGGCGGGCCAGGTGGCCCCGTACGACAACAACCAGACGGAAGAAACCAAGGCGCTGTACCTGGAAGACGCCCACACCCTGCTGGACAACCGCCTGACCTTGCGTGGCGGCCTGCGCAAGACCTGGGGCGAGACCCGGTTCGATCCCACGCCCAACCTGGCGTTTGCCCAGTCCAATGTGCGCAAGTACGACACGCACACCTGGTCCCTGGGTTCGACCTGGAAGGCCACCGACGACTGGAACCTGCGCGCAGGCATCGCCACCGGCTTCCGGGCGCCGACCGCCACCGAACTGGCCGCCGACTTCACCGCCGTGGGCGGCGGGCGCACCTTCGGCAACCCCAATCTGAAGCCCGAGACCAGCCGCCAGATCGAAGTGGGCACCACCTTCACGCAGCCGGGCTGGAAGGTGGATGCAGCGCTGTTCCAGAACGTCATCTCCAACCGCATCACCACCGTGTCCCGGGGCCCCAGCACCAACACCTCGGACTATGCCAACAACGCCGCAGAAGTCGTGGCGCGCGGCCTGGAGCTGACCACCAACGTCGACCTCAAGCAGGTGCTGGCCCTGGGTCTGCCGGGCCAGTCGCTCAGCGCCTTTGCGGGCGGCTACTACCACTTCGACATGCGCGACAAGGGCGCGGCGGCCACCGCCAACACCGACCGCGTGCAGCGCATGTACCGCTTCCAGGCCTCTGCCGGCATGCGCTACGCCCAGGGCATGGACCGCAATGCAGGTGACTGGAGCATGCAGCTCACGGCGCTGCTGCGCGGACCGATGTGGTACGACACCGAAGAGAACCTGCTGGTGCCGCAGGGCGAACCCAGCAGCACCTACATCCACCGCAAGGGCGCCTTCACGGTGTGGAACCTGCGCGGCGACTACCGGGTGAACCGCAGCGTGAAGCTGTTTGCGGCGGTGAACAATGTCTTCAACCTGAACCGCAGCCCCATCTTCATTGCGCAGGACCGCTCGCCCTGCCTGGCGGATGCGCGCTTCCAGAACGGCGGCTGCGGCACCTCCATGCCCGGGCGCGAGCTGATGGTCGGCCTGCAGGCCGACTTCTGAGGCCAGGCTGCATGCACAGGCCCGCCAGCCCCCTTCCGCAAGCACGCACGGAAGCACTCCCGGACGCACTGTCCCGGCGCGCCGTGCTGCGCCGCTGGGGCGTGGCGGCGGCGGGCGGCGCCTTGCTGCCCGGCCTTGCCATGCCCACGGTGCTGGCCGGTGCGGGGGCTGCAGAGCAGGCCATGCAGGCGGCCTCGGGCATCCACCTGAAGGATGCCCTGGGGCGCGCCGTCTGGTTGCCCCGGCCGCCCCGGCGCATCGTCACGATTTTTTCGTCCAACACCGAACTGGTCGCCTCCCTGGGGCTGGTGGAGCGCATCGTCGGTGTCGAGGATTTCACCCGCTACCCGGCCGAGGTGCTGGGCCTGCCCAAGGTCGGCGGCCGGCTGGGATTTTCCGTGGATGCCGTGGTGGCCCAGCGCCCGGATCTGGTCATCGTGACCCCGGCGCGGCAGGCAGCCACCCAGCTTGTCGCACCCATGGAACGCATAGGAGTGCCCATCATGGTTTTGCTCAGTCGCACCCTGCAGGAGGTGCTGGACAACATCCGCCTGGTGAGCCAGGCCTGCGGCGAGCCCGAACGCGGCGCCGCGCTGGCCCAAGCCCTGCATGCGCGGCTGCAGGCCGTGGATGCCACCGTGGCCGGCCGGCCGCACCTGCGGGCGCTGATGGTCACCGGGCGCGCGGGCAACGGCATGCTGCTGCTGGCCCGCCCGGGCACCTACACCGGCGAAGCCATGGTGCGCGCCGGCTGCCAGCACGCACTGCCGGCGCTGGGCGTGCTGGCCCAGGTGTCGCCCGAGGCCGTGCTGGCCGCGGACCCGGATGTGCTGCTGTTCGCCGGCAACCAGGCGGGGCTGGACGATCTGCTGCACCAGCCCGGCTGGCGCGACATGCGGGCCCTGCGCCAGCGCCACTGCTGGACCGTGTCCCGCTCCGAATTCCTGATCCCCGGGCCGCGCACCTTTGACGGTATCGAATCGCTGGCCCGGCAACTGCACCCGATATGACTTCACGCACAACATGGTGGGCCGCGCTGCTGGTGCTGGCCCTGTGCCTGCTGGGCGCGGCCTGCGCCGGCCACCAGTGGGCCAGCGTTCCGGAGCTGTGGCGCGCGCTGAGCGGCGACGACTCCCTGCACAGCCGGCTGCTGCTGCAGTGGCGCCTGCCGCGTGTGGCAGCCGCCGCCTGCGTGGGCGCGCTGCTGGGCCTGTCGGGGGCCATCTTCCAAGGCGTGTTCCGCAACCCGCTGGCCGAACCCTATCTGCTCGGTGCCTCCGGCGGCGCAGCCCTGGGCGCCACGGTGGCCTTGCTGGTTCCGATGGGCCTGCCCCAGGGCGTGGTGCTGCCGGTGCTGGCCTTTGCCGGCGCCTGGGGTTCCACCTTGCTGGTGCTGGCCGTCGCCCGGGCGGCGGGCGCGCTGGATGCGGCCGGCCTGCTGCTGGCCGGCGTGGCGCTGGCCGCCATGCTGGGCGCGCTGCGTTCTTTCCTGATGCTGGCCCTGTCCGATGAAACCGTCAGCCTGCAGGTGGTCATGAGCTGGGTGCTGGGCGGTATCCAGACCCCGTCCTGGAACGGCCTGCTGGTGCTGGCCGGCATCACCCTGGGCTGTGTGGTCGCCACACGCCCGCTGGCCCATGGCCTGGACCTGCTGGGCCTGGGCGACACCGTGGCCAAGGGCTTCGGCCTGAACCCGGAGCGCTTCATTCCGCTGGCCGTGCTGGTGGGCTCGCTGGTGGTGGCGGCCGCCGTGGCCTACGGCGGGCTGGTGGCCTTTGTCGGGCTGGCCGCGCCGCACATTGCACGCTGGATGGTGGGGCCCATGCACCGCGTGGTGCTGCCTGCCAGCGCCCTGGTGGGCGCCATCGTCGTCACCGTGGCCGACGCCCTGGCGCGCAGCGTGCTGCCCCCGGCGGAAGTGCCGCTGGGGCTGATCACCGCCATCGCCGGCGGCCCGTTCTTCATCATCCTGCTGGCGCGGCGCCTGCGCGCGTCATGACCGCGAGGTTTCCCATGCACGACCCACAGGGCCTACCGGATACAGCTGCCGCGCCGGATACACCTGGTGCACAGCCCGTACTCACCGCCCAGGGCATGGTGCTGCAGCACCGGGGCAGCAGGGTGGTGGACCAGGTCTCGCTGGCGCTGCCCGAACGCGGCGCCATTGCGCTGATCGGCCCCAACGGGGCCGGCAAATCGTCATTGCTGTCCATGCTGGCGGGGCTGCAGACGCCCAGCCAGGGCCAGGTGCTGTGGCGCGGCGCGCCGCTGCAGCGCCTGTCCTTCGCGGAGCGTGCCCGCTGCATCGGTTACATGCCCCAGCGGTTTTCGCCGTACTGGGATGTCACGCTGGCAGAACTGCTGCAGATGCGCCTGGGGCCGTCCGCGGACATGGACGGTGTGCTCCGGCAGCACGGACTGCAGGCCTTTGCCAACCGGCGCTGGCACTCGCTGTCCGGTGGCGAGCAGGCGCGCTGCCTGCTGGCCACCGTGCTGGCCACGGACCCGCCGGTGCTGCTGGCCGACGAGCCCGGCGCTGCCCTGGATGTGCGCCACCGGCTGGAGCTGGTCGATGCACTGGCCCAGAGAGGCCGCGACAAGCTGGTGCTGGTGGTCATGCACGACCTGGACCTGGCCTTTGCCTATTTTGACCGGGTCATCGCCATGGACCGCGGGCGCGTGGTGCAGGACCGCGCCGCCCAGGACCTGCTGACCGACCCTGCCCTGGACGCCGTGTTCCAGGTGGAATTTGACCGTATCGACGCGCCGCCCCAGGTCCTGCTGCGGGCGCGCCGCAAGAAGGAGGATGGCTGTGCGAATTGATCTGGCGGGTTGGACCCGGGAGGCCACCTTGGGCCAGCCCGGCGATTTTTTTGCGCTGTTCGAACGTGCAGACGTGCTGGGCTTTGACGGCGTGTGGTTCAGCGAATTCCGCGTGCCCGACGCGCACTGGCCGTATCCGTCGCCGCTGCTGCTGGCCTCCGCCTTGCTGGCCCGCACAGAACGGCTGCGCGTGGGCACATCGGTGCTGGTGCTGCCGCTGCACCATCCCCTGATGCTGGCCGAAGAGATTGCGCAGGTCGACTACCAGAGCGGCGGGCGCATCGACATCGGAGTGGGGCGCGGTACGGAACCCGCGTCGCTGCAGACCCTGCAGATCGACCCCTCGCAGACGCGGGAGCGGTTCGAGACCGCATGCCGCCTGATCCGCGCCGGCCTGAGTGGGGCGACCATTGCGGGCGGCCCGCAGGACCCCTGGCAATTCGCCCCGCGCACCCTGGCGTCCACCGGCGTGCAGCGCCCGCACCCGCCGATCTACGTGGCCGGCTCCACCAGCGAGACCCTGGGCTTTGCGCTGAATGAAGACCTGCCCCTGCTGCTGAGCCTGGAACCCCCGGAAACCGGCCAGCTGGAACGCCTGGCGCAGGTCGCCCAGCAGACCGGGCGAGACTGCACGCCGCTGCGCGCCCGCTCCTCCCTGGCGCGGTACGTGTGCATAGGCGCCACCGAGGCGCAAGTGCAGACCCAGCTGGACACGCTGTGGGCCCCGTACTACCAGCGCAGGGTGTACTTCGCCGGCAAGCGCGGCATCGCTCCTGCCGACGTGCCGCCCCTCGATCGCGAGCAACTGCTGCGCGACCTGTTCATCCACGGCACGCCCGAAGCCTGCACCGCCCAGATCCAGGCGCTGGAAGCCCGCACCGGCATCCACCAGCTGCGCTGCGTGTTCAACGCCAACGGACTGTGGAGCAACGCCACCGCTTTGGCCGGCATGGAACTGTTTGCGCAAGAGGTCCTGCCGGCGGTGCGGTAGGCGAGGGCGGGCTTATCCGGCAATACTTGGTGGTACGTTGCGGCAGCAGGGAAGTGCGCTGACCACACCGCACCCGCACATGACCGCTGAGGGGGCTGCATAAACCGGTCTGCCGCTGCTCCTAATGCACCGCAGGTTCAGTTTTCGTATCCGCTCTCACGGCACCGGTCTGTGTCCACTTCAGCGCACCAAGCAGACCGCTCCTGAGCATGCAACGCGTCAAGGCGCCGCAATCGGCGTGACAATCAAGTCACCATGAGCGAAAGACAGCCCTTTTTCCGTTTCAACCCCGGTGCCTACCAAGAAGGTCGTGCTTTCGAGCCGTCTGACGAGACCTGCGGCGTCTGCGCGCAGCCCTGCGGCTGGAAGTACCGAGGCAACATCTACATGCGTGCCGACAGTCCAACCATTTGCGCATGCTGCATTGCGGACGGCAGGCTGGATGTTTTCCTGGAAGGAGAGGGTTTCAGTTTTCACGACATCGAACTCGATGGCGCGGAGCCTGCGCTGGAGCAAGAACTGTTGGAGCGCACGCCCGGGGTCGCCTGTTTCAACCCCTTTGAATGGCCCGTGCTGGACGGCATGCCCATGGCGTTTCTGGGTTACGGAGAAGATAAAGGCTTGCTGGCCATCGATGCAGTGTGCTCAGCTATCAGCGAAACCTTCGCAGAGGTCGGCTGGACTGAGCCCGTCGGGCCTTCCCCCTACCTGCTGATCTTCAAGGAAGTGAACGGTGACCGCTATCGCGCGGTGCTTGATCTGGACTGACCCTGGGCCTTTACCTCGGCTGACTTAGTCATTCAGCGCATGCACCTGCACCGTCCTCGGCAGCCCGTTGCGAAGTGATTGGCTGATGGATGCCCATGGGTCACAGCGTCGTGCGCATGGATGCCAGAGAGGGGGAGGGCCATGGGCACGGATTCCACTGGTGAACCACGCCCATGCAGCGATCGCTGCCGATCGAAGATGTGGTTCAAACGACGGCAGACGCCCAAGGCACACGCCCAAGCCTTGGTGCAGCGCTGGCAGCGCTGACAGCGCCCGGCACCAAGGTTCTTTGCAATCACGTTCAGCCTGGGTCGGGCTCAGGAGGGGCGGAACGCTTCGGCCGCGGCGGCGGTGTTCAACGCTTCCCGCAGCAGCTTGATCTTCCCTCCCTCGGCGATGAGCAGGCCCGCATAGGTCTGCCGATAGGGCTTGCCGGAGGCAGCGACCTCCGCCTCCACCGCATATTCGGCAAATGTCCTGTCGGGGGTATCGATCCAGACGCGGATGTCCTTGAAGGCGAAGTCCGGTACCTTGGCCAGCAGGCCGGTGACGAGCTGGCCTATGGCTTCGGGGCCTTGGGCCCGAACCTGGATCCAAGGCAGTTCCAGCACGCCGTCATCGGCGAACAGGGCGGCGGCGGTCGAGGGTGTACGGATGCTGTCGAGGTAGGCACGCAGCAGTTCGGTGGCGGTGGGCTGGGTCATGGTGGGCTCCTGCGCGTGGTGCGCTCAGACCTGGGCCTGGCCGCCGTCGGCGAACAGTTCGACCCCGTTGACAAAGGCGGAGTCGTCCGACGCCAGAAAGACGGCGACCTTGGCGATATCTTCCGGTTGGCCCATGCGGCCCAGCGGCACCTGGGAGGTCAGGTAATCGAGCAGGCCCTGCTGCTGCGCGGCACCCGGTCCCGCCAGCTCCACCAGGCCCGGCGTGTGGATGGGACCAGGCGACAGCGTGTTGATGCGGATGGCGCGGCCCTTGAGGTCCAGGATCCAGCTGCGAGCCAGGTTGCGCACCGCTGCCTTGGTGGCGCTGTAGATGCTGAAGTTGGCGGTGCCGAGCACGCTGGTGGTCGAGCCTGCCAGGATGACCGATGCGCCCGCCGTGGCCTTGTCGAGCAGCGGCAGTGCCTTTTGCACCGTGAACACCACGCCCTTGACGTTGCGGTCGAAGGTCTCGTCGAAATGGTCCTCGGTGATGCTGCCCAGCGCAAGCATGCTGCCGCCACCGGCGTTGGCATACAGAACGTCAAGGCGCCCCTGTTCGTCCTGCACCTGGGCGTAGAGCCGATCCAGGTCGGCGAGCTTGGTGGAGTCGGCCTGCACACCGCGGGCCTTCGGGCCGATGGCAGCCACGGCGGCGTCGAGTTCTGCCTGGCGGCGGCCGGTGATGTAGACCGTGGCGCCTTCCTGGGCGAAGGCCTTGGCGGCGGCCAGGCCGATGCCCGTGGTTGCACCCGTGACGACAGCGACCTTGCCTGCGAGTTTCTGAACCATGAGATTTCTCCGTGAGTGATAAGGAGCCTCAAGGTTAGATAGTTCAGATAAGTGAATAAACTGGATAAATATTGAAACTCAATTCATGGTTGTGAATAATCGGTGCCATGGACCAGTTGCTTGCATTGAAGGTGTTCGTACGCATCGCAGAAACCGGCGGCTTTTCGCGGGCTGCCGATTCGATGAACATCCCCAGGCCCACCGTGACCAAGCTGGTGCAGGACCTGGAGCAGCACCTTGGCGCGCGGCTGCTGCAGCGCACGACGCGCCGGGTCAGCGTGACGGCCGATGGCTCGGCCTACTACGAGCGGGCCAAACGCTTGATCGCCGAGCTGGAGGACATGGACCAGTTGGCCGGCGGCGCACATGCCCAGTTGCGGGGGCGACTGCGGGTCGATGTGGGATCGGTGCTGGCCAACCGCATCCTCATTCCGGCGCTGCCGCAGTTCCGGCAGCGGTACCCGGACCTGCAGCTTGAGCTGGGCGTGAGTGACCGCCCGGCCGACCTGATCAGCGACGGCGTGGACTGCGTGATCCGCGGCGGCGACTTGCCGGATTCGACCCTGGTGGCGCGGCGCCTGGCCGATCTGGCATGGGTGACCTGTGCATCCAAGGACTACCTGGCCGCTCACGGACAGCCTCGGCACCCCGATGACCTGTTGGCCCGGCTGCCGCAGGGCGGTGGGCCGGCGCACACGATAGCGGGCTATTTCTCGTCCCTGAGTGGCCGCGCCTTTGCGCTGGAATTCCACCGGGACGGTGAACGGGTGCAGGTCAAGGCAGACGAAGCCACCTTGGTCAACGAAAGCACCGCCCATCTGAGCGTACTGGTCCATGGCCTGGGGATTGGCCAGACCTTCCGCTTCGCCGCAGCACCGTATTTGGCCGACGGCACCCTGCAGGAAGTGCTGACCGACTGGTCCCGCCCAGCGCATCCGATCCGGCTGGTTTATCCCAGCAACCGGCAGCTGAGTGCCAAGATCCGGGCCTTCGCTGACTGGGCGGCGGAGGTATTCGCGCAGTACGACGAACCGGCATAGTCCTGGGGGGCTTAAGGCGCGTAGCCGTCACCCGCGGCATACCTGTGAATGTGGCTAATCCGCCTGCAGCCGGCCAGCAGGCAAGTGTATCGATCAGCACCTGCTGGCCGATGGTGTGCATACCGTCAGAGGCAAGGGCCAGGAGGGGGCCTTCCGCTGGCGTTGCCTGTGGTCGACTTGCGTCAGCCTTGGGGCATCTGGCTCATGTCCATGAACATGATTTCCCAGATATGGCCGTCCAAGTCCTCGAAGCTGCGTCCATACATGAATCCGAGGTCTTGCAGCGGGGTCACGTCCGCCTTGCCGCCGTGGGCGGAAGCGGCCGCCACCATGTTGTCCACCGCCGTGCGGTCGTCGGCGCTCAGGCAGAGCATGACTTCGCTGGCAGCGTGCGCATCGACGATAGGTTTTTGGGTGAACGTGGCCCACTTCGGGTGGGTGAGCAGCATCACGTAGATGCTGTCGGAGAGGACCATGCAGGCGGCGGTGTCGTCGGTGAACTGCGGGTTGTTGACGGCGCCGATCGCTTCATAGAAGGACTTGGCCTTTGGCAGGTCAGCGACGGGCAGGTTGACGAAGATTTTCTGGGGCATGTGGGCCTTTCAAGGTCTGCATGGAGAGGGCATCTTCGGGCATTGGCAAGCGACGTCAACAGGGTATCCCGCTGCACCCGTGTCAGCGAACGGCGTTGGCTGTCGTTCAGGGCGCGGGCTGGCTGGCTGACACTGGCCGCCACCAGCCGGAAGCCCTCACTGACAGGGATGCATGGGGGGCCTGTTTCTGGCCCGCAGCAGCTCCGGCCGCAGACATGCTGCAAGCTGATGCGCGAAGGGGAACAACTGCCCATCAGAACCTAATACATACAAATTGACAGCCTGTGCTGCCTCGATTGATCGGATTTGGTGCTTTGGTGTGCGTTGGACTCCCTACACTTCTGCAGGACGGTGGATGCATGTCGCATCAGCCCAAACCACTGCAGGACGGATTTCCATGCAACTTATCAGCCAGAGTTTTCAAGACGGCCAGGCCATTCCCGGTGAATTCGCGTTTGCGGTGCCGGATGCGGCATCCCATGTGGCCTTGTCGTCCAACCGCAACCCGCATCTGGCCTGGAGCGATGTGCCAGCGGGCACGCAGTCGTTTGTCATCGTCTGCCATGACCCGGACGTGCCCAGCAAGGGCGACGATGTGAACCAGGAGGGCCGCGAGGTTCCATTCTCCCTGCCGCGCGTGGACTTCTTTCACTGGCTGCTGCTGGACATTCCCGCTAACGTCACGCACATCGCTGCGGGCTCGCATTCGGACGGTGTCACCCCCCGGGGCAAAGCCGGTCCCGCCGCACCCGCAGGCTGGCGCCACGGTCTGAACGACTACACCGGATGGTTTGCCGCGGACGAACAAATGAAGGGCGACTACCACGGCTACGACGGCCCTTGCCCGCCCTGGAACGACACGCTGCTGCACCACTACGTGTTCACCGTCTACGCGCTGGCAACCCCCACGCTGGCCGTGACCGGGCCGCTGACGGGCGCGAATGTGCGCGCCGCCCTGGCATCGGCCCAGGTGCTGGGGCAGGCCAGCCTCACCGGGGTCTTCAGCCTGAACCCTGCGGTGTCGCTGCAGACCAGCGCGCAGTAAGAAACAGTCGGCCATGGCATTTGCGCAGCCAGCTCTCCAGACCGTCCCGCAAGCAGCCCACCACGCAGCCCACCCGGCAGCCCCACTGGCGGCAGCCACCGATGCAGCCGATGCGGGCAATCTGCCATGGCTGCTGCCTGCGGGCGCGCCCATCTGGCGGCGTGGCCTGTGCACCGTGGCCCAGCCGTGTCTGAAGCAGGTGCAGCATACGCCCCGGTTCCTGTTTCAGGACGCGGCGGTGCTGCTGATTGCGGCGGGGCGGCTGGACATGGATTCCGGCACCCACAGCATCGGTGTCGATACGCCTGCATCCTTGCTGCTGGTGGATGCCAACACCTGTGCCGACTTGCGCAAGACACCCGGCGGCATGGAGCAGCGCTTTCGGTCGGTGTTTCTAGCACTGTCGCCGAAGCTGCTGGACGCTTTCCGCCGGGGCCGTGCCACGGGGGCGGAGGCGGTGCAGGCGGGCGCACCCTTCCAGCAGATTGCGCTGGATGCCGATCTGGCGTCCTCGCTGCAGCATCTGCTGGCCAGCGCTGCAGACGGGCAGCTCAGTGACGAGCGCCTGCGCTACCGGGCCATGGATTTGCTAGCGGCACTGGCCGAGCGTGGGGGCGTGTTCAGGCCGCCACAGGCACCAGGGCTGTCCGGGCGTTTGCGTGCCCTGATTGGCGAAGCACCCAGCCAGCACTGGACGGCGCAGACAGCGGGCAAAGCCCTGGCCGTGAGCGAGGCCACATTACGCCGCCGCCTTGCGGGCGAAAGCGCCCGGTTTGAGGATGTGCTGATCGACGTGCGCATGCACCACGCCATGATGCTGGTGCAAACCACGTCCTGGAGTGTTCCGGAGATTGCCCAGGCCTGCGGCTACAAGTCACGCGCCCGCTTTGCCGAACGCTTTAAGGTGCGCTTTGGCTATCTGCCTTCGGCCGTGCGCTGATCTGCGGCCGATCGCACCGGATGCGGGAGATCGAGCAGGGCCAAGGCAGCGCAGAGGGAAAAGACAGAGGAAAGGGACGGGAGGCGCCAGCGCTGCGATATGGAGCCTTGCCTTCGCTGCGGGCCGGCTGGCGCATCGGCTTTGGCACCGGCCCCGGCTGGCTGGTGGAGGCCATGGAAAAACTCCAAGGCCAACAGACCTCGGGCGCCAGCACCATTTCGCAGCACGCCGCGCTGGCGGCATTGACCGGGCCGCAGGACTTCATTGCACAATCACGCGCCGTATTCCAACGCCGGCGCGATGCCGTGGTCGCCGCCCTCAACCAGGCCCCCGGCCTGCAGTGCCAAGTGCCGCAAGGCGCGTTCTACGCCTTTGCCTCCTGTGAAGTGCTGATGGGCGCCACCACCCCGGCGGGCACCTTGCTGGGCAGTGACGAAGACGTGGTCAACGCGCTGCTGGACGAGGCCGGTGTGGCAACCGTGCACGGCAGCGCGTTCGGTTTGGGTCCCTATGTGCGGCTGGCGTATGCGTTGGACGATGCATCGCTCCACACGGCCTGCCAGGCCATACAGGCGTTCTGCCGCTCGCTGTCCCGGTAGTGCACGGCCCAAACGGCGAGAAGAGGGTGATGGGTGAATAAGGTGAAGAGGGCGAGGCGGTCGAAGATGGAGAGCGGGCTGAAGATGGCAAGAATTGCAAAAACGGCGAGCACGAAGAAAGCGGTAGAAACGGCCGAAGCGGTAGCAGTGGCGAAAGCTGCAAATAGGACAACACCTCCAACACACAGCAGGAGTCACCATTGACCACCGTTCTGATCCCTGGCTTCATGCTTGACCAGGATTTATGGACTGACATCCACCCCTATCTGCAGACCCGTGGCCCCTTGGTGTATGCAGACCTCAGCACCGCCAGCACCATCGAAGACATGGCAGCCCATGTCCTGCGCACGGTGCCGGACGGGGTGTTTGACGTCATCGGCTTCTCCATGGGCGGCTACGTGGCCCGCGAAATCGCCCGCATCGCACCGGACCGCGTGCAGCAGCTGGTGCTGATGGCCACCTCGTCGCGCGGCGATACCACCTTGCAGGCACGCCGCAAGGCCGACGCAGTGCTGGCCGCACCCCAAACCTTTGCGGGGGTGAGCAAACGCTCCATCCGCCAATCCCTGGCGCCCGCGCGGGAGGATGACGATGCGTTGGTCAACCGCATCCACGCCATGAGCGTGCGCCTGGGCGGCGACGCCTTCCGCCGCCAGGCCCAGCTCCGCCGTGATGGCGACACCAACCGCCTGGGCGACATCCGCTGTCTCACCCTGGTCATTGCCGGCCAGCAAGACCGGCTGCGCAGCCTGGATGAAGCGCAGGAACTGCACCAGGGCATCCAGGGATCACAACTGCAAGTGCTGGATGCCGGGCACATGATCCCGATGGAGGTGCCGGCCGAGACGCAAGGCGTGCTGGCGGGGTTTCTGCATTAGCGCAAAGGACAGCATTATTGAGGCGTGGACTAGTGGCCTGTCTGTGGAGTGGCGGAGCCTATTTGGAGTGGACAAGGCCGCGACGCTTGTCGCCAAGTCGCCCAGCCTATGTCTGCTGTGCAGTGATTGCTGCCGGTCACTACTTGCAGGCGAGGGTTAAGTCCTCATCCCATACCCGCCATTCAAATAGACAAAGCCTCCTGGTAGGAGGCTGTTTCAATTGAGACCTATGCAATACTCTTAGCTATAACTAATCCTTAGGAATCCATTGCCTACCCGCGTCGCGCTCACACTAATGGCCGGCGGAAGGTGCATACGGGAAGGCCATGCGAATGCAGACCGAATTTGCCGAGCTACGGGAGGTCGAAGACTTAGTCCTCAGCGACATGGTGTCTTCCATCATCCCTGCATCGAGTACGTTATCGCGACGGTTCAGCGATGATGCGCGATTGCCGCCGCGGGGAGGGCGAGTGGCGCTATGCCAGTTGAGTCCGTTTCCCACTACGCGGTATTACGGCAGTAAGCGGCGGCAAATGGATTGGTTGCATGAGGAGCTTAGGGGGCTCGAAGGCCGTACTGTGCTCGATGCTTTTGGTGGAACAGGTGCGGTCTCGCATCTGCTGTCCCAATTGGGCTGGGACGTCACCTATAACGACGTCTTCCAGTTCAACACAATTTCAGCGCGCGCCCTGTTTTCCTCTGCGAAGGTACAGCTTTCAGTTTCGGACGTCGCATCCATCTTGCAGGCGGTCGAACCGTGCCAGGGCTTTATTCACGCCACCTTCGCCAATCTTTACTTCACTGACGAGGAGAATGCGTGGCTTGACGGTTTCATGCTCGCGCTCACCAACATTGAACCGGCTTGCAAGGACCTGCTCCTCCATTGCTTATTCCAAGCGTGCCTCAAAAAGCGTCCCTATAACCTGTTTCATCGCGCAAACCTGAAGCTGCGCCAGTCGAAGGTCGAGGTGCAGTTTGGGAACCGCACTACCTGGGAGAAAAGCTTCGCCGAGCATATCTTGAGCACCTTCAAGGAAGTGCGGCAGATGCAGCGGGGCTTGGGCGGGAGCATCAGCGTAACTGCTGGGCGAGCAGCCGAAGATATAGCCCCAGGCTACGACCTCGTCTACGTAGATCCTCCCTACTTCAAGCGGACGAAGAGTACCGATTCCTACCTGTCGCGCTATCACTTTCTCGAGGGCTTAGCACGATACGAGGAATGGCCTCATCTACTTGAGGGAGGTGATCGTCTGCGACGGATCCAAACATCGACGGTCAGTGAGTGGACGGACAAGGCAGCCCTTACACGCAATATCGAGGCACTGATCCAGACACATCGCCAGGCGAAATTCGCGATGTCCTACGTCTCGGGCGAACATCCCTCTGAGGCGGAGCTGTTTGCTTTATTTAGCGACAACTTTAGTCGCGTGCGTTTGTCCCGCCGTGCCTATGGCCGCGCGTTGTCCAAGAACAAGTTCTTTGAACTATTGCTGATCGGTGAACCATGAGTCTCTATAACAAGAAGCTTTCAATTTCGATGCCATGGGCCATCGTTGCTGTCGCTATCCTGTTACTGCTGGCTTTTGGTGCAACCAGCATACTCATGACTGACAAGGCCATTCTGGCAAACGAAGGCCCGTTGTGGGTCTTCGCATCTGGTGTAGTTTCTGGTTTGGTCGTCACACTCGCGCAATTTTGTCTCAGTTGGGCCGATGCCAAGGCCATCGATCGCTTCCGGCGCATGGGTGTTGAGAACGTCCTAACAACGCGCGACGAGGAGGCTTACTTTGGTCAGCTCATTCAAAAGGCGCACTCGCAGGTGGATGTTTTGGGGTCAACTGCGACGCGGCTGATGGTGGACTTTGCTGATCCTAACTCGCCGAGATGGGAGAAGCGTGCGCTAATCGAAGCACTGAAGAAAGGTGTGTTGGTGCGAATTCTCGTGGCAACTCCCGCGGGGCTAGATGCCAGCGACCAACACAAATACCCAGTAAACCGAAAGCGTTTTGAGGCAATTGCTGGCATATATCCGAACTTCGAAGTTCGTTATTTCGATACCACGCCCATCGCCGCGTTTGTGCGCGTCGATCATGAGCTAGTGGTGGGCCCGTTGTTGCCGGGGGTAGAGAGCAAGCACACACCGGCATTGCATGTATACAACCACAGCCCCTACGCCGCATCGTATTTGAACTATTTCGAGCAGACTTGGAAGACCGCTAAGCCGTTGAGCCAGATGCCCCCATTGGGGAACACTCCATGAGTGTACGTGTCAGCGTCCCGTCGCGCGTACACCTTACGCTGATCGATCTCGGGCCCACAGGCTATCGTCGCAATGGCGGAGTGGGCTTCGGCATCACCACTCCGCGCTCGACCTTCGCCTTTGCGCCCCATGCCGCTGTTGACCTGCGTGCACTGGAGTCATACGGCTACCTCCCCGCCGAGATTGCGTCGTTAACTAAGCGCTTGGAATGTCTCATGAGCCAACAGCAGTTGACGCAGGGGCTGCGTCTAAAGGACGTCCAGTTGCCTGCGCGACACGGTGGGTTTGGCACTGGCACCGCAGCGGCACTGGCCAGCCTGGAATCGCTGTTTTTGCTTAACGGCCTGAGTGTGAGTCCGGAGTTCTTGCGTGCTAACTGTGGGCGCGGTGGCGCGTCGGGTATTGGGTTGAGTAGTTATTTCAAGGGTGGCTTCGTTTTCGATGCGGGCCGACGCTTTGATTCTGCGCCGATCGTTGGGTCGGACGCCATCAATCAAGTGGATGAGCTGCCCTTGGAGATGGCGCGTCTCGACATGGTGGATTGGCCCATGGGTGTCCTTGTTCCGCCCTGCGCCTCAGCAACTTCCCCGGAGCAAGAACAGGCGTTTTTTTCGCACCAGCTACCGCTGTCGGCCGCAGATGTTTTCGAGACTACGTACCACGCGATATTCGGCACGCTGGCGGCAGTCCAATCCCGCGACTACGATGCCTTCTGTGCATCAATCAATGCCCTACAACGCTGTGCATGGAAGCGTGCCGAGATAGACCTCTATGGAGACACAGTTCGCACCTGCGCTGCGTATCTCGCGTCGGTCGGATGTGACGCTGTGGCGATGAGTAGCATCGGTCCGGCCTTGATTTTCTGGGCCCGTGACTTTGACGTTGCATTTGCGGCTGCAGAATGCCAATATGGTCCGTCTGCAGTGTTTCGGACCAGTCCAGACAACACGGGGCGTATTCTCTCCCATGATTGAGGTCGTCTTCTTTTCGACCAATCGGTCAAAGCTCGCACATTTTCGGTACTTGGGCGAGAAGGTTGGTGTTCGAGTTAAAGGGTTCCACGAAACTACTTATTACGCCAGCTACAACGAGCCAAAGATCGACGATCGGTCGGAGCTACTCAAGCTTAGTTATGAAAGCGCACTAGAGCAATGGCTCAAGCGCCAGGGCGCAAATGCAGATGACCACAGTACATTCTTCTTCGAAGATACGTCAGTCGTCATTGAAGCTTTAAGCAAGGATACTGAGGTACCAGGCGTCAATGTCAAATATTGGATGCGTGACATGACGTTTGAAAAGCTGGATACATTGCTCAAACGCGCGGGGAATAACCGCAAGGTTATCGTGCGTTCGGATATTGTGATGCACTTGCCGCAGCGTTGGCGAACATTACTGAATACAACTGATCGATATCTCTCTGTGGTAGGTGAATCCCATGGAGTGATAGCTGACTGTGAGCGAAAAATTCAGCCGAACCTAGTTTATCCCTGGCTAGACGACAAGACGTTTAACAAATGGTTTGTACCAGTTGGGGCAAGCGGCCCGATCAGTATGCTGGACATCAAGGAGGCGGACCTTTCCGATTTTCGGGCACGCGCTTTCGAGAAAATTACCTCGGTACTTCATGGAAAGCTTAGTTTCCTAGCGAATCGTGATGAGCCTGGTGCCGATCAGTTGCAAATTCCGGGCATTGCGACCTATCCATCCATCTTTGTCATATGCGGCCCGAGCTGCGCTGGAAAATCAACAACAGCGAACTGGATGCGCGATAAGTATGAATTGCTTCACATTGAAGCCAGCGATTTCATGTACAAGGCCTTTTGGGAGCGCCATGGGCCGAACCCAGGCGTGAGTATCGGTAACTTTGCGGAAGCGGCGCTCCAAACACAGCCGGGCATAGTAGCGCAGCCTATTGCTCACTTCCTTAGGGAAATCGGGACCTCTGGCGCGGTCATAACGGGATTTCGTTCTACCAAAGAAGTGGAAATATTCCAACAAGAAGTAGGGTCTGACATCGAACTCGCACTTATGTACCTGGACGCTTCTGCCCCAATCCGATTGAAGCGCGCGCTTGAACGAGGCCGTGATGGCGTCACGCCGGAGAAATTCGTGAAGCGTGACGAGCAGGAGGTTCGGATGGGGGTGTCAGGCATTGCTGAGTTGCCGAATGTCGAAAGGCAAAACAATGAGGGCAGTTTGCGAGAGCTCTATGCTGCCGTCCGCACTCGATATAGGGAAGCCTTGCGTGTCTATACATCCGATAAGGAAAGGCGTACGCAACGTCAGCAACTGCAGCGAGATCAACTTGAAGGCTTGATACTGCGGACGTTACTCGCCGAACGACCAATGGAAAAATGGCTCACAACGACGGAGATTGCTGCAGCTCTGAATCGAAGATTCAATGAGGTGAAGTCCAAGAACAACGTAAGTCGGTACTTCAACCAAGAGTTCCATCCGTATTACGAACTACGCTTTCGGGAACGAGATGGCAAACGAACTGGCGTCCTCGAGTATCGACTGTCAGCTACTGGTATCAGTCGTGCGATGCAAATGCATGCCGCACCAGAAGTTCGTCAGAGCCGCATACGCAGAGTGGGACGCAGCGAGAATACGCAGCTGGTGCTCGCTCTTCCTCCACCTGAAGTCTGACCATCTGATAACGAACTGACCGCCTGTGTCGGCGTCTTCTCAACGTTAGCATTACCGCGGAATCATCAGCGCATTGATCATCCACGCCGCACCGAGGTACATCTACAGACGATCAGGGCGCGGCCTTCAAGGACTGTGTTGGCGATTGCCGTCGTTCAGAGCTTCTAGAGGCTGAGCCAGCCTGAAGCCGACTTTTGAGGTTAGCTTTGCAGCGTTTGCGGTCGTTCAACTGCGAGTCTAGTGAGAACGGTCGTGGCTACCTAGTAGCCGCCCCCGAAGTTAGTCGCCGGCCGAAAGGCTGGTTTAGAGCTTTAAGTCACACTATCAGCGAGCCTCGGCGTTTGAGGTCAGGTCCAGTTCTTCGTGTGGAACTTCGCCCGCGGGTGCTTGCTCATCGCTCCCCGTCCTGCTCGGACGTAGGACCTCGCCCGCGTGCCTCGGCTGACTTATGCAACAACGACCTTACTTCTCGCACGAACGTTTAGCGTCAATCGAAAGTTGGAATCGTGGGGCCGGTAGCACCCTGATAGCGACCACTATACGGCTTCGAGACCTCGCTACTGCATCTCATTATGTACATCTGCGCTACTTCCGCTCCCGGTCGAAGCGCTACGGAGAACGGCGAGTGATTTATGAGCTCGAGAGTAATTTTTCCCGAGTATCCCGGCTCGACTTGACCATCATTCGCCGTCGCCGAAACAAACATTCTGGCAAGGCTACCCTTTGTTTGTATTAAACCGAAATAGCCTTTGGGCATTGTATAAATGTCCTGTGAACAGGCAAGTACGCACTCTCTCGGCCCAAGAATCAAACTATCTGCAATTTGCTCTGATTTGCGAAAATATGAATTATGATCGATGGGTGACCCATAATTTATTGGGGATAAATTGTCTGAAGGTGTCTGAAGGCGATGAATCTGTCGATCTAACTTAATCTGGATTGAAAACTCTTCGATGAGATTTTCACTGCAAATGCTAAATGACTTGGCAATGCCGGCCAAGTTATCGGATACTACTATCATGGTGCTTTATTTTGCGAAGGCGCGGGTGCTGCTGACGTCGATGGAGAACTGGGTGGGGTGGATTGGGGTGCGGAGGTTTTGGGTGTTGTTGGGAAATTTGGCTGCAGAACGAAGTGCACTAAAAATGCTGCCATCATTGAGCCACCCAAGAGAGTAACTACCCATGTGACCAGTTGATTAACATTTCTCCCGAGCCATTGAGAAATACGATCGACGAATGGAGTAGGCTTCGAAACTAGTACACTGTTCTTGGTGACGGGAGATTGGAACTGAGTAGTCTCAGTCGAGAAAAATATGACTGAGCCAAGCTTTTCACCTTTTTTTAAAGTGTATTTGAGAGCTGTGGTATTGAATAAGCGAAGCTTTAGATTCCCAGAGAATGATGGCTCGACTTTTGCAGGTGCGATTAGGATACCCTTATCGAGAAACAAGCTGCCGGTCGGTAATAGTACTCCATACATATTGTGTGGTATTCGAATTTCTTCAGCTGCTGTAACTACGATAGATCCGTGTCTTAAGATGCGCATACCTTCTTCGGAAATTTTGTGCATCTCGTTGGACGTGGGGCCATACTTCTCACTCCACTGATCGCCTACTGTCAGATCAATAGAGAACGCGTCTACGTTTTCATGCTTTGCAAGCCAAAGTAGGCTTCTGTCTGACGCTGCGTAATTGGAAAAAGACTGCGGATCGCTAGTAACCCGATTTTTAATGTGTACGACACTCACTATACTTGCCTCTCTTCGTTCGGGGAGTCGATACGCCCTTGATTCCACTGACCACGATATTGAGTCGAGCCCTTTTTTACCTGCATCAGCACGAGATGGCAGAAGCGTGCTCCTAGTGCGATTCGAAAACCCTCGGGGTTGCTTACGGTAAGACCAAAGGTTAATGGCCCCTCGTACCCAGGCGGTGTGATACTTGTATGTAACTCTACGCCGCTTCGAAAGAGTGTGCTTCTCGGAAATATCATGCCTGCCATGTGCGCGGGTAGATTCATCTTCTCCATCGTTGTTGCTAAATACCAGCGCTTTGGCTCCAAGGTGAAGACACCGTCCGAATCTGGGTCTATTGGGATTGCTTTGGGGGTCTGCCGAGTTTCGATCAACAGTGATCCTTTGCCTTGGAGGGTGTGGATGCCAGACAAGCGAAGGTCAAAGCCAACACCTTCTGGATCAAAAAGCTCTCTTTCGGAGAGATTCAAGATAGGCGATGACCACTTCCTTGTGGAGATTGCTTTGGGTGGAATGATCACGGTTGTCCTCAGTCTTTGAAATCTGCACGTAGTCGCTTGTCAAGCGTGAATTATCACTTCTCAGTAGACCCAGTTCGAGATCAGCCTTGCACTGCTCTTCTACATCCCTTCCATGGGCACTTCTAGAAAGCGCCTAATTAGGCCAGTATGGCAAGCGCCTCCAAGTGGGTCTATCGGCTGCCACGGAATCAGTACGGCTGTCGCACCCAGGGCAGCTCTGAGGCCGCCCGCTTGGCCTTGGCAGGAGTCCGACGTCAAGTGCTTGTTCTGGGAAGAAGCTGAGGAGCTCGATGCGCTGGCTGATCATGGGAGCCACTAGCCGGGAGGCATTCGCATCAAGTTGGTTGCAATAGAGGTTCCAAGAGGTGCCCAAATGGTTGTAAGACTGAGGGATGAAGATCAGACTTGCTACGGAGCGTAGCTTTAGTGACCGTTCCTAAAGGGCAGAATTACAAAGTGGGAGATCGTAGTGGACTGGTTACGTCGAGTTGGCCGCGCCAGACCAGTTGGCACTTGTCGGACGACTGGTATCAGATGAGCAACGGTCATACTTTGTACCTTCAATTGAATAATAGTTGCTGCTCAAAGCAACTGCTCAGACTGCAGGCTGCGAATGACTCTGGTTCGCCTCAAGCGGTTAGCGGAGACATTGCCTAGTCAATGAGTTGTTTCTGACTGATCTTTGATTGACCAGAAACAGCGCTCATCAGCCTACCGCCTAGGACGTTGCTCTGGCCAGCCACGCCCCAGTAGCCCGCCAAAGTCATGGCGCACGCTGTTAGCGGCGTCCCATCTGCAGCCCGCGCACTATCTCCCGCCCTCAACCCCGAAACACCGGCACCAAATCGACCTCCGCAGGAATACGTACCTTGCGGTGCAACTGGTGCAGGTCTTTCCAGTCCTGGCCGTTATAGCCCTGGACCTTTTCCTCGATCATCTGGGCCTTGCACACCGGGCAGCCGAGCAGGGTGGTGTGAACCTGCAGAGCGCCTTGCTCCACATTTTCCAGTTCGGCATCGGTCTGGATAAGGGGCGCAAAATCAGGCCCATCGATCGGAACGGCAAACAGACGGTCGTAATAGGCTCCAGCGCTGTCGGCGTCCGCAAACCTCTTGGTCTTGTTGGCCATGGAGCGCAGATAGCGGCTGCACGTCTCGGATACGGGCAGCTACTTCAGGTAGCAAAATACGGCCATGCATCCTACCAGCAGACCCAGAAAATGCAGGACGGCGATGCCGTAGCCCAGGCGGCCCACCTCGCCGACATCGGACAGCGCCTTGCCCACGTTAGCCTGTCAGAGCATGGCGCGCCCGGAGCGTCGCAGCGACCACAGCCCTGCGGCGGTCAGCGATGCCAGCACGGCACCAAAGGCAAACGTGCCCTGAAAGCCCACGGCATCCCACAGCGCGCCGGCAATCACGCTGGCCAGCAGCAGGGCCACGCCGGTCAGCAGGTGGTACATGCCGAAGGCGGTGCCGCGCAGCGCATCGGGTGCGTTGTCCGCAATCAGGGTGTTGAACAGTCCCTGGGTAAAGCCCATGTGCAGGCCCCACAGCGCGGTGCCTATGGCTAGGCCCACCAGGCCCGGTACCAACGCCAATACCAGATCGGCTGCAATCAGCAGAGCCAGCCCCACCAGCAGCAGGTCCAGTCGGCGCATGCGGTCGGACAGCACCCCCGCCGGGTAGGCTGACAGCGAATAGGCCAAGCCCATCACCACCAGCACCGCCGGTGCCCACATCGGCGGCAGACCGGCGTATTCGGCACGCAGAATCAGAAACGCCTCGCTGAAGCGCGCCAGCGTGAAAACCAGGCCGATGCCCACCACCCACCAGTAGGCCGCCCCCAGGCCCACCAGATCGCTGCGGCGCAGCGGCAGCTTGCGTGGGCGCTGTGCGACAGGCAGCCGGGGTTCGCGCACGCAGAACACCAGCACGGCCACGGCCACAAAGGCCGGCAGCACCGCAAACCAGAAGACCAGCCGGTAGTTGTCTGCCGTCCACCACATCAGCACCATGGCCAGCAAGGGGCCGGTGAAGGCGCCAATGGTGTCTAGCGTCTGCCGCAGGCCGTAGGCGGTGCCGCGCAGTTCGGGCGGGGTCACATCGGCCACCAGGGCGTCGCGTGGCGCACCGCGGATGCCTTTGCCGATGCGGTCCACCAGCCGCGCACCCACCAGCCATTCCAGCCCCGTGCCCAGAGGGAACACAGGCTTGGTCAACGCTGCCAGACCGTAGCCGACCACGGCCAGCAGCTTGCGCTTGCCAAAGCGGTCGCTGAGTGCGCCAGAAAACACCTTGACGATGGAGGCCGTGGTTTCGGCCAGCCCTTCGATCAGGCCCACGGCCAGCACCGAGGTGCCGAGCACCGTCACCATGTACAGCGGCAGCAGGGCGTGGATCATCTCGGAAGAGATGTCCATGAACATGGAGATAAAACCCAGCGCCCACACGCTGCGGGGCACGGCCCGGGCGCCACGCGGAGCGGGGGCAGGCGCTTCAGCGGTTTTCTTCATGGGCGTCGTACACCATCTGGGCGTAGCCATCGAGCAGGGCCTTGCAGGCGCGCAGGCGTTCGGCAGCGGTGGCGGCTAGGGGGGCGTCGTAGAAGTCCAGCTTGCGGATCTTGTCGAACCAGGCTTCCAGTTTTTTCAGGTCGGTCTCTTCCTCGTCCAGCTCGGCGTAGGTGAACTTCTGGATTGCAATCTCCTTGGCAATCTCGGTCTCGAAGTCCCGGCAGCGCCCCAGCAATTCGCCGTACTGCTCGTCGCGGTCGGCCTTGAAGCGGTTCACCACCTTGTCCTCTTGCCGCCGGTCCAGCGCAATGGTTTCCAGCAGCACGCAGTCGCCCTCCATGGCGGCGATGTCGTTCTCCAGCACCTTGAGGCGGCGCACATGCTCATCGGTCTTGGGCAGCACGCATACGCCGTTCTGCAGGTACACGGCCCCCAGGCCCTTGAGCCGGCGCCACAGCGCCAGGCGTTTGGAAGAGGGCTCGGCAGGCACCTTGTAGGTCAGCAGCAGCCACTTGATTGCATCCATCGCATTGAAGTGAAAGTAACGACCGTTTCATTTTAATGATGAATTCTGCTTCTCGGTGCTGAAGCGACAGATCGCGGCCTTTGCCCCCATCAGGCCATGGCCTACTGCGCTGTGCTCTACGGTGCTGCGCCTGTCCGACCTATGCGCCACGACGGTCATTGGCCGCATGCCCAGGGTGGGGCGCCCACTGGGCCCGGGCCACCGCGGCGCGAACGGCTTCCGCGCCTAGTCGCATCGGCTCGCCATGCCGTCGCCGAGCTCATGGCCCTGGCGCCGCCCCCTGCCCACCGGCCAGCAGCTGCCGCACCAAGGGATGGTTCTGGCCGCGCCTGGACCAGATGGCGTGCACCTCTTCGGCCACGTCGGGGCTGCTGCCCAGCTGGCGCAGTCCGCGCACCAGGCTGACATCCTTGGCGCCCAGCTCGCTCACCGGAAACACTCCCAGCCCTCTGGCCGCAAACACGGCCAGCAGGGCACTGTCCTCAAACTCGCCCACCACTCGGGGTCGTACGTGGATGGCATGGAACCACTGGTCCAGGGCCGCCCGCAGCGGTGAATGGGAGGTGGGCAACAGCACTGGCAGGTGCTCCAGGGAGCGGGGGAAATGGTCCCGCGCCGACTTCTTCACCAGGGAGGTGGGGCCGAACCACTGGATGGTGGAGCGGGCAATGCGCTCGCTGCGCAGGCGGCGGTTTGGGTTGGGCGGCGCGGCCTGGCCGGCCAGCACCACGTCCAGCTGGTGCAAGGCCAGCTCGGAGAGCAGTTCCTCAAACTCGCCCTCATGGCACACCAGGCGCAGCTGCGGGGTGGCCAGCACCGGCTCCAGCAGCGCATGCGCGGCCAGCTTGGAGATGCCGTCAGACAAGCCCACGGACAGCCTGACGGTGCCGGTGCTAGCGGCTTCGCGCACTTCATCGGTGATGCGTTGCCCCAGGTGGAACACCTCGTCGGCCCGGGCAAACGCGGCCTGGCCGGCATCGGTCAGCGCCACCCCCCGGCCGGACGGCTTGAGCAACTGGTGGCCCAGCGCTTTCTCCAGATCGCGCACCTGCATGCTGACGGTCTGCACCGCCATGCCCAGGCGCTCGGCCGCGCGCGAGAAGCCGCCTTCCTGGACAACGATCCAGAAGTAATAGAGATGTCGGAAGTTCAGCATGCTCATATCGATAAAACCGAATACTTGATTCGGTAAAAACTGATAGATCGCATGGTGCCAGCTAACGATACTGCTCGACCGATATTTGTGAAGGAAGCTGGATGTTTTTTGCGCTCACCTGGGGCCTTGCCTTTGTACTTTTGGCGCTGTGGTCGCTGACCTGCTGGAGCCTGCACGCCGTCACGCTGTGGGCCATTACCAGCGCGGGCACGATGGCGGGCGGAACCGCCGTGGTGGACGCCGCACTGGTGCCCGCATGGCTGCAGATCTGGATGCCGCCCGAGATGGTGGAACTGTTCCAGGCCCTGGTGGCTTCGTTCGGGCCGATGGTGCAATGGCTGCTGACCATGGTGCCGGCGCTTGGGGGGCTGGTGACCGTGCTGGCCTGGGCCATCTGGGGATTCGGGGCGTTGGCCGTGGTGGCGCTGGCCTTTGGCGCCCGGATGGTGGTGGGCTTGCTCACGCGCCAGCGCCTGCAGCCCAACGCCACGCGTGTATGACAGGCGCATAACAGGCGCATGAACGGTGTCTGGCAGGGCCCATGGCCGCTGCACCGTGCGGCGGGCCAGGAGGGCGCTTGCCGCCCGGGACCTGGCGGTAGCCCGGCTGGGCATTGCGGGCGCGGTGGTGCCCCATCACATCAGGCCTTGGCCTGCTGTCCTGCGCCCGCCAGCCGCATGCGCCCGGTGGTCATCAGCAGCATGCCCAGGATGGCGGCGGCGCCCCCGCCCAGCAGGCTGGCGGTGAGGGCCTCACCCTGCCAGACGCTGGAAAACAGCATGCCGAACAGCGGCACCAGTGCCATATAGGCGGCTGCGGCGCCAGCGCCCAGTTCCTGCACGCCTTGCAGGTACCAGGCATAGGCCAGCGCCGTGGCGCCCACGGCCAGCGCCACCAGGCTGTACCAGGCCGTGACCGGGGCGTGTACCAGGCTGCCCCAGCCGGAAGGGCCTTCCAGCACCAGGCTGGACGCCAGCAGCAGCACCGCGCCCAGCAGGGCGGTGGCCGTGGTGGTGGTCGGCGCCTCCACCCGGGTCAGCACGGTGCGGCCCACCAGGGTGTAGGCCACCCAGCAGGCGGCGCAGCCCAGCAGCAGCCATTCGCCCGCGCCGGATGCTGCCGACAGCAGGGCCAGCGGATTGCCGCTACCCAGGGCATACAGCGCGCCGGTCACGGCCAGCCCCAGGCCCAGGCACATCACCGCGTTGCAGCGTTCGCGGAACAGCAGCACTGCAAACACCAGGGTCAGCACCGGGTTGAGCGCCACCACCATGGCCGCCTTGCCCGCAGGCACGGTCTGCAGCGCCCAGAGAAAGCACACAGAATAGCCCAGCACGCCCACTGCCGCGGCGGCGGTCAGCCCCCCCCACTGGCGGGTGGACAGGGCGCGCAAGCTGCCCAGCCGGCCGCTGCGCCACAGCCACAGCAGCAATACCGCGCTGGCCAGCCCGAAACGCAGGCTGGCGGCGGCCAGCGGGGGCATGGCCTGCGCCACGGCGCGGCCCCAGGGCCAGGAAGCGCCCCACAGGGCGGCCATGCCGATCAACTGAAGGTGTGTGAAAGTGCGGTGTGTCTGCATGGCGCGGTACTATCTGCTCATTCATATTCATCGTCGAATGAGTAAATACTCATGACTTTCACGCAGCTTGAAGTCTTTGCCGCACTGGCCCGGGTGGGCAGCTTTTCCCGGGCGGCGCAGATGCTCGGCATCTCGCAAAGCGGGGTCAGCCATGCCATCAAACAGCTGGAGACGGAGCTGGGCGTCACCCTGTTCCTGCGCGAAGGGGCGGCCGCCACGGTGACCGAGGTGGGGGGCCGGCTGCTGGCCCGCGCCAATGACATCCTGCAGCAGAAAGAGGCGCTGCAGCAGGAAGCCGATGCCGAGCAGGGCATGGCCCGGGGCACCTTGCGCATTGCCTCGTTCGGCGCCACCTCGTCCTTGCGCCTGCTGCCCCAGTTGCTGGCGCGCTACCAGAGCGCGCACCCGCTGGTGGAGGTGCAGATCGAAGAAGCCACCGACGAGGTGGTGGTGCAATGGCTGCTGGAGCGGCGTGTGGAACTGGGCTTTGTGGTGCTGCCCGACGAGCGCTTTGACACCTTGCCGCTGACCGAGGACGAACTGGTGGCCGTGCTGTCATCCGCCCACCCGCTGGCCGCCAAGTTCGCCGTGCGCGCCATGGATCTGCATGGCCAGCCCTTTATCCGCACCTCGGCCGGCTCCGGCCCGCACATCGACGCCTTTCTGGCGCAGGAGGGGGCGGTGCCCCGCACCCTGTTCCGGTTTGAACAGCTCAGCTCCATGATGGGCTTTGTGGCCCAGGGCAATGCGCTCACCATTGCGGCACGGCTGGCGCTGCCCAGCCCTCCGGACGGCGTGGTCTACCGCCCGCTGAAGCCGCGCCGCAGCCGGGCCATCGCCCTGGCGGCGCTGCGCATTGACAAACTCTCGCCGGCGGCTGCCGCCTTTGTCGAGACCACCCGCAAGGCGCGCAAGCACTGGGTGATGGACTGAGGGGGAGGGGGCTGGCGATGGACTGGCGCTGACTGACGCCTATGCAGTCGCCCCGGCAGTCCCCCTGAACGGGCCGCTGCGGTGGGCCATCGGTTGCCGTGCAGCGCTGCCGCTGCCGGGCCCTCCGCCAGTCAGCCAGTCAGCCAGATGGCATGCCCGTGGTGCAGCAGTCCGCCATCACCTGCCGCAACCAGGTCAGCGCCGGGTCCGTGTCCTTGCGGATGTGCCAGGCCTGCTGGTATGCCAGCTTGGGCAACTGCAACGGGGGCGGAAATTGCCGCAGCTGCCGGAACGCACGCAGCGGGCCCACCGCACGCCGTGCAATGGTCAGCACCAGATCGGTGTCGGGCAGCAGTTCCACGGCGGCGCTCCAGTGGGGCAGGGCCACGGTGATGCGGCGTTGCAGGCCCATGGCCGCCAAAGCGCGCTCGATTTCATCGTTGGCATCCGGGCGCAGTGCCACCATCACATGGGGGCGCTCCAGCCACTGCGCCAGGGTCAGGCCGCTTTGGTCCGGCACGGCCGTCTTGTCGGCCAGGCAGATGAAGTCCTCTTCAAACAGGGTCTGCACCTGGATGTCTTGCGGCACCTCCGGAAAGATGCCCAAGGCCAGATCCAGCTCGCCATCGGCCAGCTGCGCCAGCATCGCGTCGCGGCTGGCCTGGCTGATGGCGAAGTCAAACCCTGGCGCATGTACGCGCACATAGCGCATCAGGTCCGGCAGCACTAGGCGTGCCGCGTAATCCGACAAGGCCAGCCGGAACCGGCGCCGCTCCTGCAGCGGGTCGAACGGGGCGGTGCCCAGCAGGGTGTTGAGCTTGCCCAGCGCTTCCGACAGGGGCTGCAGCAGGGCATTGCCTCGGGCCGTCAGCTCCAGCTTGCCGCTTTTGCGGACCAGCAAGGGGTCGTTGAAGTGTTCACGCAGCTGCGCCAGCGAATGGCTCACGGCCGGCTGGCTTTTGTGCAGGCGCAAGGCGGCCCGGGTCACGTGTTTTTCTGTCAGCAGGGCATGCAGCGCCAGCAGCAGGTTCAGGTCGATGCGGCGTAAATCATCCATGCGGCGAATAGTACATGTGCATATAAACGATTTTCATAAACACACCGGATGCGTGACCATGCAGTCACTGGTTCACAACAATGCAAGGAATGACCGAAATGAACAGCAAGATGGCCTTGATGACCGCACTGGGCATGGCCCTGGCCGCCGGTGCGGTGCTGCCTTTTCAGGCCGCCGCCAATGCCAACGTGGGGCGCGCGCTGGGCCACCCGCTGTTGGGGGCCATGGCCTCGCTGACCGTCAGCGTGGCCGTGATCGTTCCGCTGCTGCTGGCGGTCAAAGCCCCCAGCCCGAATGTCAGCGCCGCCCTGCACGGCCCCTGGTGGCTGTGGGTGGGCGGGGTGCTGGGCGCGCTGTACGTGGGCAGCGCCACCGTGCTGACGCCCAAGCTGGGCGCCGGGAGCTTTCTGGTGGCCGTGGTCGCCGGGCAAATGGTCACAGCGGTGCTGGTGGACCACTACGGCCTGATGGGGCTGACCCCCCGGCCCATCAACGCCATGCGTGTGCTGGGCGTGCTGCTGATTCTGGGTGGGGTGTTTCTGATCCAGGGCGGGGGCAGCAAGCAGCCGGTGAAGCCGGTGGCCATGCCCGTGCCTGCCAGCACCGGCTTGGGCACCTCCTGAGCGCGGACAGAGAACATGCGGAGCGCTTGGGGACCCGTGGTGGGTAAGCCACCGCGCACCACGCCGCACTGCGCACACCACCCCCTGGGTGACCTTCGCCGGCCCCGTTCCCATATTGCTCGACAAGGTTGGGCAAGTCGGCGTACACACCGGATCATGCACAGGGTGAAGTACAGGATGAAACCTGGGTCCCCTGGCTCCAGGCGACAGTGTGAGTTGGGGTGAGAACGCCCCTAAGGCGCGCGGCCCACAGCGCACCAGGCTTTCAAAGGAGATTCCCATGCATCCATTCCGCATCCAGCGTATCGACCACATCGTGCTGCGTGCCAGCGACCTGGAGCGCAGCATCCGCTTCTACCAGCAGGTGCTGGGCTGTGAACTGGTCAAGCGGCGCGAGGACCTGGGCATGGTCCATCTGCGTGCCGGCGCATCCATGATCGATCTGGTCGATGTGCAAGGCCCGCTCGGGCGTGCGGGCGGTGGACCCGCCTTGCCTGGCGAGCGCCGGAACGTCGACCATTTCTGCCTGCGCATCGATCCTTTTGACGAAGCCGCGCTGCTGGCGCATCTGGCCAGCCATGGCGTAGCGGCAGAGAAAGCCGAGGAGCGTCTGGGGGCCGAAGGCACAGGGCCCTCCCTCTACTGCAGCGATCCGGACCACAACCGGGTGGAACTCAAAGGCCCGGCGAACGCCGCGTGACTGAGGGGGAGGTTCTTTCCCTGGGGTGCTGTCACCATCGCCGGCCAGATGCTGTACCTGCCTTGACGGCCGGCCCGACGCAAGTCCACGGCCAGCCCACGGCATGGCAGGCCTGGGCCGGGCCTGTGCTGGCTCTGTACGTCAGCGCTCCGTGCCAGCGGGCAGCAGCAGAATCTTGCCGATATTGGCACCGGACTCCATGTGCTGGTGCGCCTGCGCGGCGTCTGCCAGCGCAAAGCGGCGGTCGATCACCGGCCGGATCGTGCCCGCCTCCAGGGCGGCAAGCCATTGCTTGGCAAAGCGCTGCACCATGGCCTGTTTGACTTCGGGTGTGCGTGACTTCATTACCGTGCCAAAGATCTTCAGGTGGCGGTACAGCACCGCGTCCATGGGCAAGCTGGCGTTGGCCGCGCCACCCAGCAGGCCTACGCACACCATGCGCCCGCCCACAGCCAGGGACCGCACATTGGCCTCCAGGTAGGGTGCACCCACAAAGTCGATCACCACGTCCACACCTTTGCCCTCGGTCGCCTGGGCCACCACGGTCTGGAAGTCCTCGCTGCGGTAGTCGATGCACACATCCGCGCCAAATCCCAGAACGGCTTCGCGCTTGTCGCCGCTGGCCGTGGCAAACACCCGGGCGCCCGCCGCATGGGCCAGCTGCACGGCGGCCGAGCCGACGCCCCCCGCCGCCGCATGGATCAGCACCGATTCCCCGGCGCGCAGGCCCGCCAGGTGAAACAGCGCCTCGTGCGCGGTCACAAAGACCTCGGCCACGGCACCGGCCTCCACCAGGTCCAGGCCCTGGGGAACATGCATGGCCATGCGGTGGTCGATGCGCGACAGCTCCGCATAGGCGCCGCCGCCCACAATGCCCATCACCCGGTCGCCCACGGCGAAACCCTGCACCTGCGGGCCCACAGCCTCCACGGTGCCTGCAATCTCCAGGCCCATGGTGTCGGCATCGCCAAAATAGGCGCGGCCGTAGGCGCCCTTGCGGTGCAGCAGGTCGGCGCGGTTCACGCCGATGGAGGCATTGCGCACCAGCAGGTCGTGCGGGCGCACCTCGGGAATAGGCAGGTCGCGGGGCACCAGCACTTCGGGGCCGCCAAAGTCGTCAAACACAATGGCCTGCATGGTGGTGGGCAGTGGGACGGCTTGCGAGGCGGGGAGGGCGGAGAGGGACAAGGTGGATGGGGCGGAAAGGGTGGACATAGGCATGTGCTGAAAATATCTTGAGGCCCCGAAGGTTACGCCGCCCGCCTGCTTTTATGATGCAGCGATTTCGCTCTGTAGTGATGCAAATTTGCATCAGCAGAATACCGGGCACACATCAGTCAAATATCAGCCAAACATCAGTCAGTCAGCAGGCCAATCACCATGAACTGGGACGACACCCGCATCTTTCTTGCCCTGACCCGCACGCCTTCCCTGCGCGCCGCTGCGCGCAGCCTGGGGGTGGACCAGGCCACGGTCGGGCGGCGCCTGAACGCGCTGGAATCCGAGCTGGGGGCCAAGCTGTTTCTGCGCGCCAAGGACGGCTACCTGCTCACCGCCGCAGGCGAAACGGCACTGGCCGCCGCGCGGCGCATGGAAAGCGCCGCGCTGGAGCTGCGCACCAAGATCGAGGGGCAGGACGAGCACCCGGGCGGGCTGGTGCGCGTGACCAGCACCGATTCCATCGCCATCGACCTGCTGCTGCCTGCGGTGGAGCAGCTGCAGCAGCAGTGGCCGAACATCCGGGTGGACCTGGAAGTCTCCACCCAGCTGCTCAGCCTCAGCCGCCGGCAGGTGGACATCGCGTTTCGCAATGTCCGGCCCGACGCCCCGGATCTGGTGGTGTGCCGGGTGGCGGCCTGGCCCGTGGGCCTGTTTGCCAGCCCAGCCTATCTGGCGCGTTTTGGCGAACCCGTTCCGGAGGACGAGCTGCGCGGCCACCACCTGGTGGTCTACGCACCCTACCTGGAGCAGGGCCCGTTTCTGACCATGGCCGGCGTGCCGGCACGCCAGGCCCGGATTGCCATGACCGTGCGCTCCAGCCTGCTGGTGCGCAAGGCGGTGGCGGCCGGCATCGGCCTCGGGGAAATGCCCGTGTGGATGGGTGAACGCGAAGGCCTGGTCCGCATCTGGCCGCAACGCCGCCGCCCGAACGACTACGAAGTCTGGCAGGTCATGCACCCCGATCTGCAGCGCACTGCCCGCGTGCGTGCAGCGGCGCAGTTTCTGTCTGCGGCCTTTGAGGTGGAGTAAGCCGGCCAAGCCGCAAGCCGCAGGTCGCGCAACAGTGAGGCAGGGGCAGGGGGCGTGCGCCGGCTGAATCCACCACCCTAGGCGGACAGCCTTTGCGCACCTTTTGGCATGCCGGATGCTGCCGCGACAAACTCCGATGGCGGGCATCCAAAAGTCTTCTTGAATGCCACAGAGTAGGCGCTGTGGCTTTCATAGCCGCTCTCCAGGGCGACGTGGGTGATGGGCATGCCCTGGAGCAGCTTCTCGATGGACTGCATCAAACGCATCTTCTGCCGCCACTGGCCCAGGTTCATGCCCGTGCTTTTCAGAAAGCGCCGGTGCAGGGTTTTGGACGTGATCGCATAGCGTTGGGCCAGATCCTCGGCCGTGCTGGCCTGTGCCGGATGGCGCACCAGGTGTTCACACACGGTGCCCATCAGCTTGTCATCGGGCCAGGGCAGATGAAACGGCAGGTGCGCCACCGTTTTCAGCTCCTCCACCAGCAACTGACCCAGGAGTGCATCGCGCGGCTGGAACGGCGCCTGGTGGGGCACCTGCACCAGGGCGGTGATGAGTTCCCGCATCAGCGGGGAGATGTGCACCACGCAATCGATGGGGGGCAGCCCCGCTTCCAGGTGCTCGCCCACAAAAATGCCATGGGCGGTGACGGCCGTCATCGCCTTGAGCTGGTGCCGTACGGAAGGGCGCAGCCATACGGCCGTGGTGGGGGGCACCAGCCATTGCCCGGTCGAAGCCTGCACCAGCAACACCCCTGTCGACGCGTAAATCAGGTGTCCGCGCGGGTGGCTGTGGAACGGAACCACATGCTCTGCGGGGTAGCGCTCCACTACCCCGGTTGCGGCCAGTGGGGAGGCATGTGCGGGGTCCAGATCCAGTCTGTGGCCGCCACGGCTGTGTGCAGCAAAGCCCATGGGGTATGTCCAAATTGATAAAAAGAATGGGAATTTTTTGATAGATGCCTTTGGGGCAGAAGTCTAGAGTGTGTGCATTGCTTCCCACAAGTCTTTCTTCGTGAACCCCTTGCACACCTTCCCGCTATCCCTGCTAGCCCTGACACCCGGTCGGGGTCTGCACGCATGCGGCTGCCCATGGTTGCATGCAGGTTTCCCCAGATCCCGACCGCAGCCAAGCTCCTGAGAGCAGGGAAACCAGCACATTCATCTCCCCCATTGAGGCTTCCATGCTGGCCATTCCCTCTCAAAAATACCGCGCTTATCCTGTTGTCAACCTGCCTGATCGCCAATGGCCATCCCGCACGCTGGCGCAAGCGCCCATCTGGCTTTCTACCGACTTGCGTGACGGAAACCAGGCCCTGTTCGAGCCGATGAACCGTGAACGCAAGCTGCGCCTGTTCCACCAACTGGTGGGGATGGGGTTCAAGGAAATCGAAGTCGGCTTCCCCTCGGCATCGCAGACCGATTACGACATCGTGCGCCACCTGATTGATGCGCAGCTGATTCCGGCCGACGTGACGCCCATGGTCATCACGCAGCTGCGCGAAAACCTGATCACCACCACGGTGCACAGCGTGGCCGGTGCCCGGCGCGTGATCGTCCATCTCTACAACGCCATCGCCCCGGCTTTTCGCGAGATCGTCTTCGGCATGGACGTGCCGCAGATCATTGCGATGGTGGAACACCACATCCACCTGCTCAAGCGCCTGACCCAGGCACACCCGGAGACCGAATGGGTGCTGCAGTACTCGCCGGAGACCTTTTGCATGGCAGAACTGGAGGTGTCGCTGCAGGTGTGCAACGCTGCCATTGCCGCCTGGGACGCAGGGCCGCAGCGGCCCATGATCATCAATCTGCCAACCACCGTGGAGGTGTCCACGCCCAATGTCTTCGCCGACCAGATCGAATGGATGGACAGACACCTGGCCCGGCGTGAACACATCGTCCTGTCCGTTCACCCGCACAACGACCGGGGCACTGGCGTGGCCTGCGCCGAGCAGGCGCTGCTGGCCGGTGCCCAGCGGGTGGAGGGCTGCCTGTTTGGCAACGGCGAACGCAGTGGCAATCTGGATGTGGTCACGCTGGCCTTGAACCTCTATACCCAGGGCATCGCGCCAGGCCTGGACTTTTCGGATATTTCCGGCATTGCACGCATTGCCGAGGAATGCACGGCGCTGCCCATCCACCCGCGCCATCCGTATGTGGGCGACCTGGTGTTCACCGCGTTCTCGGGCTCCCACCAGGATGCCATTGTCAAAGGCTTTGCCGCGCAAAAACCGGATGCCTTGTGGCGGGTGCCTTACCTGCCCATCGACCCCAAGGATTTGGGGCGTACCTATGACAGCATAGTCCGGGTCAACAGCCAGTCGGGTAAGGGCGGGATCGCCTACCTGCTGCAACGTGACCATGGCATGGTGCTGCCACGGCGTATGCAGATTGAATTCAGCGCGATTGTGCAGGCCATGGCGGACGGCAGCGAAGCCGAACTCTCCAGCCAGCAGATATGGGACTTGTTCCAGTCCACCTATATGCAGCCACACCAGACAGCGGCATCCATGCACTACCTGGGCCACCGGCTGTTTGACGACGCCCAGGGGCAAGGGATTGAACTGCGGTGGCTGGATGCACAAGGCCAGCCGCAGACCCGCATTGGCACTGGCAACGGCCCCATTGCGGCGACTGTGGCCGCCTTGAACCTGCCTGTCCGCATCGACAGCTACGAGGAGCGCAGCGTGGGCACCGGTGCCGAAGCATCCGCCGTCGCAATCGTGGAAGCGTCCTTCCCCGGTGTCCCGGGCTCCAGATTCGGTGCGGGCAAGGATGCCAATATCGTGAAAGCCTCTGTGCTGGCAGTGCTCAACGCCGCCATGCGATTTGGCCACGGCGCAGGCTGATGCGGTGCATGCTGCCCTTTCACTGGCAAGTGCAGGGCAGTATTTACGGCTGTTTTTAGCAGCAGAAAGCAGGTAGACAGGCAGTTAGGCATGCTCGCGCACCACCGGCATGGAACCCGCGGGTGGTGTGTGCTCCAGCCTGGAGGCGGGCTGTTTTCTGACCCTGGCCGGCGTGCCGGTATGGCAGGCCTGGATTGCCATGACCCTGCGCTCCAGCCCGCGGGTGCCTACGGCGGCGCAGTTCCTGTCTGCGGCTTTTGAGGTGGAGCAAGCCTCTTCAACCCAAAGTGGCGGGCCGGTGTGGCAAGGGCAGTGTGGCGCGTGCGAATCCACCGCCAGAAACTATCCTGTCAGCAGTGCGGGTGGAGGCCTGTGGCTGACAACAGGCTACCTTGAACGTCGGCTCCCGACTGCGGATTCAGCAGATCGATGCAACCATTGCAGTCATCCAAAGGCCGATAAATCCTGCTCGGCAATGCACACTCCCAAGTACAAAAAACGCCCTCAATCGTGGGGCGTTTTTCTGTGGTGTGTGGCTGCTAGATCAGTAGCTGGAACCACCGCCATAGCCATCATTGCCATAGCCAACATTCGGGCGAGAGCTGGCGCGGAATTCGCGTTTTTCACCGAATCCACGTCCTTCCTCGCGAGGTTTTGCAAGGTTGACGACGATCGAACGACCATCGACGGACATCCCATTCAGCGCAGTAATAGCGGCTTGGGACGCATCGGCAGATGCCATTTCCACAAATGCAAAGCCTTTAGAGCGCCCGCTGTCACGATCCATCATGACTTTGGCGGAGGTAACGCTTCCGAATTCAGCAAAGTTGCTTTTCAGGCTGGAATCGGTCACGGAGTAAGGCAGGTTGCCCACGTAAATTTTGGTGCTCATGGAAGGAGCCTTTTCTATTTGTGATGTGCCAATGATGGACGCATCGTTTGAATATGGCTGTGGGAGTGGGAGTCCGTAGCAACCGGATAAAGTTGAGCGCTTGTCTACAGCTCAGCTCATTGAGGGCTGCATGGACGTATGCAGCCAGCCTTGCGTCACAGCATAAATTTTTGCTGCTTCGGTTGAGGCAAATGTTTTGTCAAAGCGAAAAATACGGCAGTAGCTGCTGTTTTGCTTTGTGCGCTGAAGTGCGAAAGAAGCTTGGAAGCGACCGCAATGGGTCTTAAGCGATGTGGGCGTAACAAAGTACTTGCCCATGGCAATAGGAGAAAGTGGAATTTAGTTCAATCTGAGAGCAGACCAAGAGGCCTGCATGAGCTTTTGATAACTCGATTGGCTGAAGCTCTACAGCCAACGGCGCGAGAAACCTCGCGAAAATTTTTTCAGAGGAATTTTGACCTCTGAAGTACGTCGCGAGAAAGCTGGTTGAAGCTGCTTCGCAACGGTGTTTATCATAAGTCTTTTTTATAAAAAAGACAACTTTTATTATTTTTTTGGATTTTTCTTTCTTTTTGGGATGGTCTGCGTTTCGATGGACGAATGCTCTATCCGCGATAGCGCTTGTCTTATCGATTGTCTGCTCTTGGCCGACTGCAGACAGGTCTGTTCACCACCGTTGCGGCGCCCCGCAGGAGGTGGTGCTGCTCCACACACCGTGATGGCATGCCAGCGCAAGAGGGGCTGCCGACAGTCAAGCGCGTCAAGATGCTGGTGCCGCTTCAGCGCCATGGCTGGCGGGCTCCAGGGCGCGCACCTGCGCCACCGATAACTCCCCCCGCCAGGGTGACCGTGTGGGCCAGCCGTGCAATCGGCCGGTAATGAGGGGGAGAGGGCCGCAACGGGTCGGTAGCGGCACTTCCAGAAACGCAAAAGCTGTCACTCGAGCCTGGCATATGCCCAGCGACCGAGTGACAGCTTGGAGGTGTGAAGCCGCCCTGAAAGGCGGTCTCAGTTCAATGGCGGTTGTTTTGGCGGGGGGAGCCGCAGTCACTGGCTGTGCGCCGGTGGCACATGGCAGCCGGCCTGTGAACGCTTACTCTGCTGAAAAAAAATCAGCTGTGCAGCAGGAAAACGGTCTAGTCGATCAGCTTGCCATTGCTATCCCAGAACGGGTGTGGGCCATCAAAGGCGCCGCTGTATGCGGTGTGACTGACCATCCGCCCTGACGCCGGCAGCGCATGCAGCATGAACCCGGGGGGCTCCAGCGTCCAGGCCGAAAGCGCATCCTCCGACAGGTCCAGACACACCTGGTGTGCAGGCGCTGGTGAAGTCATGGCCACCGTGCCACCGAATGCCACCTGAATGCTGCGGTGCAGGTGGCCGCATATGACACGTTCCACATTGGGGTGGCGGCTGACGATGGCCTCCAGCTCCTGGGCATCTTGCAGCAAGCCAATGCGGTCCATGTGCCCAATAAGTGTCTGAAATGGCGGATGGTGCATGGCAATCACCACCGGGCGACCTTGGGAGGATGCCAGCTCATTTTCCAGCCATGCAAGGCGCTTGGCGCACAGGCTGCCCTCGCTTTTTCCTGGCGTGACCGTATCCAGTGCCAGCAGCCGCAAATCACCGATGTCCACCGCGTATTGCAGAAACTCTCCATCCGATGGCAGATAGGCAAATTCTGGAAATGCATCCCGCAGGCCGTGGCGCTCGTCGTGGTTGCCGGCCAGCAGGTAGATAGGCATAGACCCCAGCGGGCTCAGCAGTTCACGCAGGTGCGCATATTCCGCCGCTCTGCCAAAGTCCGTGAGATCGCCTGTGATCACCATGGCGTGCGGCTTCTGGGGCAATCGCAAGATCGCCTGGATCGTGTTGCGCAGATAGTCCGCCGTGTCAATGCGCCGATAGGTGAGCCTGCCTGGTTCGCGGATATGCAGGTCGGTGATTTGCAGGAGCAAAGTCGTCATATCAAACATCCCCATCAAACGCGGCTGGCCATCCAGTGGTGGTGGGCGATCTGGATGCCGACCAGGTCACCGGCGTGGGCGGCATGGTCACGGCCCACATCGGCAATCAAGGGGTTGTGCCCGCCAACGTTCAGCGTCAACTGGACGCGATCGCCCAGGAACACACGGCGAGACACCGCACAGGTGACGGCGCCAGCGGTGCCTGCAGCGCAGACTTCGATGTCCTCCGGGCGTAGCAGCACTTGCGCAGCCCCTGCACAGAAATCCGGGCAGTGCAGCACCACATCGCCCAGCATGATCTGGTTGTGGGCGAGCAGTTCGCCGCTGCGCTCCAGCTGATTCACACGTCCCAGGAACGTGGCCACAAAGGGATGGGAGGGATGGCGGTAGAGGCTTTCCCCATCGCCGATCTGCAGAATCTGTCCTGCTTTCATCACCGCCATCCGGTCTGCAATGGCCATCGCTTCTTGCTGATCGTGGGTGACGTGCACTGCCGTGATGCGCAACTGCCGCAGAAGCTGGGCCAGTTCATCCCGCAGTGTTTCCTTCAGCTTGGCATCCAAGGCCGTCAGCGGCTCGTCCAGCAGCAGTACGCGGGGCTTGGAGGCCACGGCCCGCGCCAGCGCCACACGCTGGCGCTGACCGCCCGACAGTTCTGCCGGGCGCTTGTGTTCCAGGCCGTTCAGACGCACCAGATCCACCAGCTCGCCGACTGTGCGGCGCTGTTCCTCGGCGGAGGCGCCGCGAATGCGCAAGCCATAGCCGATATTGGCCTGGACACTCATCTGCGGGAACAGGGCGTAGTGCTGAAACACCATGCCGACCTCACGCTGCTCGATCGGCATGTGCGTGACGTCCTGGCTGCCAAAGCCGATGTAGCTGCCTGCATCCGCGCTCTCCAGGCCGGCAATGATGCGCAGCAAGGTCGTCTTGCCGCACCCCGAAGGCCCGAGCAGCGCGAGCACTTCTCCAGGCTCTACATGCAGGTCGGTGGGTTGCAGCCCACGCGTTCCGTCGGCGTACGTTTTGGCGCATTGGCGGATGTCAATGCTGGTGCTTTTATTTTCCATAGTGCTTTTCAATAACGTGACCAATCGCTTGCAGAGCCCACATCACAGGCAGGATGACGATCAGAAAAATAATGGTGTAGGCCGAGCCAATTTCGAGGCGCATGGAGGCGTAGCTGTCCGCCAGACCCACGGGCAAGGTGCGCGTCAAAGGGGTGTGCAACATCCAAGTCAGGTTGAATTCACCGACGGACAAGGTGAAAACCATGAGGCACGCGGCAACGATGGCCGGAAGCACGGCGGGAATGAGGATGCCGACAAAGCGCTGGCAGAAGGACGCCCCCAGTGAACGTGCCGCTTCTTCCAGCGAAACAAGCTCCTGCCTGCGAAAGGCAGAGCCCACCATGCGCACCATGAAGGGCAGGGTGAAGATCACATGGCCCACCAGAATGAACGCAAAGCTCTGGCGGAAGTGGGTGACGCTGCCATAGGCCAGCAGCAGTGCCAAGGCGCTTGCCAAACCAGGAATGGCCACAGGCAGCGTCAGCAGCTCTTCAAAATGGCGGGCCCAGGGCGAGCGGCTGCGCGCCAGGGCATAGGCACACGGAACGCCCAGAATCAATGCGAGCACCACGCAGGCGCATGCAATGAACAAGGACATGAGTACCGTATTGCCATAGCCTGTCCAGACTTCAAGCAACCAGCGCCTCGTGAAGCCGCTGGAGATACCCTGGCTGTAATTGACCACCACGCCCGCCAGAATGGACAGCAGCATGGGTGCCAGCATGAAGGCGGTGACGACCAGTGTCACGGCCCACATGAGTGGTGGCATTTTTTGAGAAGTGCGGTGCATGGTCAGACCCCCGATGCATTCGGCCCTGCAAAGCGTCGGGCCAGCCAGAGCACCAGCCAGGTAATCAGCCCCAGGCTGATGGACAAGCTGGCTGCCAGTGCGAAATTGGCGTAGTTGGTGAATTCGTTGTAGATGCTGATGGGCAGCACCTCAAACTTGCTGGACAAGGTGAAGGCCGTGCCAAAAGCCCCAATGGCCGTGGCAAACACGATGGCACTGCAAGCCATGGTGGTGGGCATCAGCTGCGGCCACCACACATCACGTGCAACGGCCCAGCCGCGGGCACCCAAAGAGCGGGCGGCTTCCTCCAAGTGGGCATCCATGGCTTCTGCTGCGGCCGTGTACGAAGCGATGGCGCGCGGCAGCGAGAAATACAGATAGCCCAGAAACAATCCCCAGAATCCATAGGCAAAGGTGATGCGCTCCATGCCCAGGGCGGCGGAGATATCGGCCACCACGCCTTGCCGGCCCCCCACCAAAATGATGAAGAAGCCGATGATGACCCCAGGGAACGACAGGGGCAGCGTCAGCAATGACAGCAGCAGGCCTCGCCCTGTAAAACGGCTGCGGGCCATGGCAATGCCCATGATGGCCCCGATGAGCAAGGTGGCCAACGTGACCAGCAGGGACAGTCCGACGGTCTGCAACAGGCTTTGCAGATACAGCACATCGGTGAACGTGGCGAAGTAGGTCTTCCAACCCTCCCTGGCTGGCAAGGCAATCAACATCACGGCGGGAAGCAGCCAGAATGCGGCAAAGAACGCCACAGCAGGGGCACTGCAGGCAATCAAAAGGAAACGGGGAGAGACAGAGCCCGAAATACTGTGGCGCGTCATGAATCAGCCTCGTGTTCCTTAGCGCACTTCACGCAGATAGCGTGTCGAGAAGCTCTTCTGCACCTCGGCCATCTTGCGGTAGTCAACGGACTTGGCGCGTGCATATTCCGATGCCGGCAGGAAGTGGCTGGCCACTTCCTTGGGCATCTTCACGTCACGAACGGGGCGAAGGTAGGCATTGGCCCACAGCGACTGTCCTTTGTCCGAGAGCACGTAGTCCAGAACCTTCTTGCCGTTTTCAGCGTTGGGAGAGTTTTTGACCAGGCTCATGACATAGGGCATGACCACGGTGCCCTCTTGGGGAATGACAAATTCCACATTCGCGTGGTCTTTGTATTTGGCCCGGTAGGCGTTGAAGTCGTAGTCCAGCAAGATGCCAAACTCTCCCGACAGCAGACGTGCGTACGAGGTCTGTTTGGGAACAATCGGCTCGTTCTTCTGGAGCTGCTTGAAATAGTTCAACGCCGGGGTGAAGTTGTCCATGCTTCCGCCCATGGCCTCATTCACGGCGACGGCGCCCACATAGCCCACGAACGCAGACGACGGGTCCAGGTAGGCAATCAGCCCTTTGTATTCAGGCTTGAGCAGGTCCGCCCAGGACTTGGGTACAGGCTTGTTGCCCAGGGCTGCCTTGTTGACCATGAAGCCCAGGGTGCCGGAGTGGATGGTGAACCATTCCCCCTTGGGGTCCTTCAAGCCATCCGGAATCTCATTCCATGTGGCGGGCTTGTAGGCCGTCACCACACCATCCTTTTGCGCCTGGATGGCGAACGTCACGCCCACATACGTGACGTCTGCCACCGGGCTGGATTTCTCGGCCACCAGCTGCGCCAGCGATTGGCCGGAGTTCTTGTTGTCCGGCGGGACGGTAATGCCCGTATCTGCCTTGATGGCCTTGATCTGGCTGCCCCAGTCCGCCCACTCAGGAGGGCAGTTGTAGCAAATGGCGTTTTGGGCCAGCACGGCACCGCACATCGTGGTGGCAGCCGCCATCACGACCAGGGCACGAAAGTTCGCTTTACGCAAAGACATCAGATTTCCTCGGTTGGTAAAAGTAAAAGCACCGCCTCACAGCGGCAAAGGTGAGCAAGATTCCCCGGCACGCCAGCCGTATGGCAGCTGCACGCTGTGCGAAGGCAGAAGCGGAATGCCATCCGTCAGTGCGTTGCACAGAAGCGCCACGCACTGCTGGCCAATGGCCTCATTGGGTTGTGTGATGGATGCGAGCGAGGGGGTGAGGTCGCGGCCCAGGCCTATGCCGTCAAACCCCACGACGCACAGATCCTGGGGGACGCGCAATCCGGCCAACGTGGCTGCGCGGATGCTGCGAATGGCAATCACGTCATTGCTGCACACCAGGGCCGTCGGCTTGGTGGTCTTCATCAGGTCCTGCTGCAGGTGCTCCAGTGCCTGTTCGGCAAATGGCAGCTCCCAGACGGGCAATGGCGACAGGTTCTGCGCCTGCATGCCCTCCACATAGCCTTTGCAGCGCTGTTGGGCACGGTCAGAGGCATGCAACTGGCCCGTGACCATGCCAATGCGCTGGTGTCCTGCGGCATGCAGGCGCTCAATCAGCTGGAAAATCGCACCATGGTTGTCGACGGAGATGCAGGTGTGCTCCTGCGCCTGGTTGTACGCCAGCACATAAGGCAATTTCGTTTGCTGGGTGCGCTGCAAGACCTGGGAGGTGGCCGGGTTGGACACCACCAGGATCAGCCCTTCCACCCCGGCATTCAGCAACCGCTCCGCTGCTGCGGCCTCCCGCTCCGGGTTGTATTCCGTCGTCGTCAGAACAATGGCATACCCACGTGTTTCCGCTTCTTCCGCAATGCCTTGCAGGCACTGGGCAAACACGGGATTGGCCAAGGTGGGCAGCATGACCCCCAGCACTTTGTTGCGGCGGGTCCGCAAGGTGCGGGCGCTGCTGTTGGGCACATAGCCCAGCTCATGCGCTGCACGCAGAACGGTGTTGCAGGTCTGTGCATTGACAATGCTGGGGTTGTTGAAAACCCGCGATACCGTTGCGACCGATGTCCCCGCACGCCGCGCCACTTCTGCAATGCTCATGAATGAAATCGTTTTCTGTAAACGTTTTCATTTCACCCGTCGCACATGACATGGGGGTGATGTTTTCAAGAAGCTTTTGTGACACGGCCTCGATTGCGTCCGCCCACCCTTGCTGCGCAGCGAAGCGACGACAGTGGCGGGTGACCGGTAGGATGCAGGCGCCTGGCCCTTGGCGCAAAGCCATGGACGCCGCGCTCACCGGTTGGAGCAGGGCAGTCCACTTGGCAGCGGGTGGTGTCGATGGTGCCGATGAAGTAGATAGCGTCGATGGCAGCTTGGCGCGCACAGCGGCTTCTTGGGCCGTTCCCGCTGCGCGCCAGCCGCCGGCCTGAAGCGTGCGCGAATCAGGCCATCTTCCCGGAGATGCCTGTTTTCAGGCCAAGTCAGCCAACCGCGCCAGCTGGGGGGGGGGAGGTTGGAGACCCCTTCAGCGAGGCCTCTCCCATGCTTTCACCGGGCTGTGCTCATGGGGCTGGGGTGCCCAGCCGAATCAATGCGTCAGAGGGCAGCTCCACGATGCCTTGTGTAGCAGGAACGCTGCGCACCAGTGCCAAAGCAACTGCCCGTGCATGTACGGGCCGATAGGTGCCCGGCAGAATGGGTGCGAGCAGCTTGGCCACCGGAATCGCAATCCGCTCGCCCAGCCGTGCAGGCTGATTCAGATGCTCTCGTGTGTCGAGCAGCAGAGAAGGGCGCGCGATCACCAAGCCCTCAAAGCCCAAGGTCTTGAGCGCATCTTCCAGCTTACCTTTGGTGCGGTTGTAGAACACGGACGATGTGGAATCGGCACCGGCCGCACTGACCACCCCCACGCGGCGCGCACCGGCGGCCACCGCTGCCACCGCCACCGCAAGATTGGCATCCAGGTCGACGGCGCGGAATGCGGCCTGGCTGCCTGCCACCTTGATCGTTGTTCCCAGTGCCAGATACACCTCGTCCACCTGCGGCAGCGCGGGTAGCGTCTGAAAGTCGACAAGATGCACGCGCAGCTTGGGGTGGCTGATACGCAGCGCCCTGCGGCTCAAGGCATGCACCGTCGTGACCTGCGGGTCGGCCAGCAGCGCTTCGATCATCAAGCCACCGACCAGGCCCGTAGCCCCAGCCAGCAGTACGGTTCGTTGTGTGTGCATAAGGTTTCCCTCAGTTCAGGCGCATGGACTGGCGTGCGCCGTCGGGTGTCTGCCCGGTCCAGTCATGGAACGTGCGATAGAAGGATCATTGTCACTTGTTGGCGGCAGGGCTTTCGCCTGTGGCGTTTGAACAGACCTTCGCGACGTCCGCTAGCGACCCTGAGCCGCCACCCAGCTAGCAGCTCGAAAGCCGTCACTCATTGGCGAGCATGGACTGAAAACCTCGACTTCCTGCAGCCCAATGCCACGCGAGTCCGCAAACCGTGCCATTGCACATAGGCATGCTCCGTGCGTAGGCTATAGTGCATTGTTACAAATGTGCTCGCGGATCTGATTCAACAACCGTGTGGCGCGTAACACAGGAGAGGCGGCGGGTTTCATGGCTGAATTTAGTACTGTATTTTCGTCCAGCGCACCTTCCGCAAGGCCTGGCTACAAGCCCCTTGCGGCATTTTTTGCGTGCCAATTTAGACCGCAAGCGCCAGATATGGCCTGCGGCTTGGTGCGGTCTACATTACGTTAGCCGTCATGGATGCATCGACCATCGCTCCGGTAGTAGCCGCCCTTGCTGCGCTTGGTGGGGTTGCGCTGACCGCCTACGTTCAGTCGCGCAACCAAGCGAGAAATCAAACGTTCCTTGCAACATCGGATTCCGACAAGCATCTCCGAGAACAGCGGACTCGCGATCGCCAGGACTCTTTAAACCGGCTTGCGCTAATGCACAAGTTGGTGAGTAAGCTTCAACGCGAGTTCTCCATTACGAACCTCGACATCTTGTGGCGAGCGAAGACTACGGAGGAGGCTTATGACAACCGCTATCTTGCGATCTGTGGTGAGGCTGATGAACTGCGGGCACTTGCCCATCTGCACGAGCCAGCGATCCATGATGAGGTGGAGAGGTTGCATGGTCAAATGAATATTTTTTGGGGAAACTTTAAGAATGTTCTTTATCAGTCTTTGAAGGGCGAGAATGTCGACCATCGTTCTTCCTGCCTTTCGGAGGCACATGCGGCGGCGATGGAGGTTGGTAAGTTGGGTGAGGCGGTCAAACGGCACTTGTCAGAGCGTGTCCGGAAGGTGCGAGATGACGGCTAACCCTTCCATCGAGAGGACGTCACCCGGCAAGCCGGGCGCCACCTCTTATTTCAAACGTTAGAGCTATGGCGATTTACAACACCCCGTCTGACGCCGCAAACACCGCTGTTCGGTCGTTCCTTACGTCCGTGGGCGAGCACTATCTCGGTCGCAGGTTCAATACAGGGATTGGCTATGGCAAGGCAACCTGGGCTCAGATCTGCTCTGAGTTCAACAGGGCGTGCGCCTATTGCGAGCAACCTGGCCAGCTTCAAATAGAACATTTGCTCATGTTTAACCGCACGGAGTATGGGTTGCACCATCCAGGGAACCTGGTACCGGTGTGCAAGACCTGCAACAAGCGCTGCCGCAATGAAGCGAATTGCTATGTTTCCTGGCAGGAGCACCTTACGCAGGTTTGCGCTGGACAGTCACCCGGCACAGCGGAGCGCAGGAAAGCAAGGATCCTTGAGCACATGAGTCGCTACAAGTATCCGGAACTCAACGAGCAAGAGAAGCACGCAATCCGCGTCATCGCGGAAGCTCTTTATGACAACATCAAGTCGGAGTCGGAAAAGGCTCTCACCATGTACCGCAAGCTGGATAAAGCGTTTGTGCGCAAAGAGTCCGGAGGCTCGGTCTAACAATTCATTCAAGCCGACGCCGCTTCGTGGCGCGGCTTAATTCAGGCGTTGAATGTCTGCTTCTTGACTCCATCAGCGGCGGCTCCTGGCCGGGAACAGACCTCCGCGACGTCCGCTAGCGACCCTGAGCCGCCACACAGTTAGAAGTTCGAAAGCCGTCACCCATTGGCCAACATGCCCTGAAAAACCTCGACTTCCTGCAGCCCCATGTCTCGCGACGCTGCAAACCGTGCCATTGCACACACAGCCGCACCAATTGCAGGTAGGCATGCTCCGTGCGTAGGATATAGTGCTTGTTACAAATTCGATCGCGGATCTGATTCAGCAACCGCGTGGTGCGTAATACAGGAGAGGCGACGGGTTCATAGCTAAATTCGGTACTGAATTTTCATTCAAAACACCTGCCACCGAGTCAGGCGACAAGTCTGTTGCGGCTCTTTTTGCATGCCAATTTAGACCGCAAGCGCCAGACTGAATTTCGTTCTTCTATCAATCAACAATAGTTTTGCTGCTCCTTCGAAACAGCGGCTATCCATGAATGCGCCCTGACCATTCATTCCAGCGGGCCGCCTCCCGCGGCCGCTGAATTCAAATCCTGGGCGTAAAGAACATGCCAACTCAACCACCCAAGCTCATCGCTATCAACCACGACGACTATGCAGCGGCATTCGTCGGACAAACGGCAGACGGTCGTCAGTTCTTCCTGACGACACCGTTTGAGCCTGCAATCAGAGGGAAAGCGGGGGAAGAATTCGTTGCGCTCTACCTGTTCGACAAGAAAGGGGCGCTTGTCGAAGCCAAGATCGACAGTTTCGGCCCTCGCGATGCCATGGATGAAGCTGCGCGCCAAGCGTCTCACAAGAAGCTTTTGTCCGAGATAGAGCCGGTGAAGTACCAAAGAATCAGCGTGGCACCGTTCTCGGTCGACAGGTTCGGCACCACCTTTGGCTTGGTTCTTCGCACACCCGAAGATGAAGAGGATGACTGGGCCGTTGAGGCGCAACCGGGCAACTACATGGCGTTCTTCGAGCCTTGGGACAGTGGTGACTATGACACCTGACCCGCACGTAACGCCTGACCCTGCCATCGAGCGCACCCGCCTAAGGCAGGCCGCTCATTTCAAGCGTTGAATGTCTGCTTCTTGATTCCATCAGCGACGGCTCATGGCCGTAGCCATAGCGGTCACCACCGGCCGGATGGCCTCCGCCAGAACCGGTGCTGCAGATAGAGGCGACGGCATGCCCGGCATGTCCTTGCACTGCGTGGCCGGGCTCCATTGGTCTGTGGCCAAGTGCTCAATGGCCGGAAAGCGGTCGTACCCGCTCGCCTTATGTCTGAGGCAGTGATTCCCCGCGCACAAAAGCTACCACGGTCGGCAGTATCGGGGCCAACCAGCGCAGAGGGCGGGCCAGGGCTGCGACGGTCGTCACGTGGCCTATGCGGTCAAAGATCCGCATCTCCACCTCGCTGCCCGCAGCCCGCAACCGGTTCGCCAGGCCGACGGTGTTGCGCTGCGCATCTACCACGGTGTCGTTGCGCGCGGCCAGCAGCAAGGTGCGGGGAGCTTTGGCGTTGGCGTGGAAGATGGGTTGGGAGTTGGCCGGGGTGTGCGGCCAGCTGAAGGCAAGCTGTACCTCGGGGTCGACAATCGGCAAAAAGTCGTACGGCCCGGCCAGACCAATCCAGCCCGCCAGGCGATCAGGGGTCAAGTCCAAAGGCGCCAGCCAACGCGGGTCCAGTGCGAGCATGGCAGCGTTGTAAGCCCCGGCGGAATGGCCCATCACCATCACCCGCTCGGGGTTGCCTCCCAGGCTGGCGGCATGCGACAAGGTCCATTGCAGGGCCAAAGCACAATCACCCAGAAAACCGTCGTAGTGCACATGGGGACTCAGCCGATAGTCGGCCACCACAGCGATGATGCCGTTGGCTGCCAGGGCTTCGCCCACGAAACGATACATGGCCCGCTCGCCGCTCGTCCAGTTGCCGCCGTATAGAAACAGCACCACCGGTGCATTGCCGGGCACGGTATCCGTGGCTGGCTGGTACACATCCAGCAGATGCCGCGGATCGGGCCCGTAGGACACGCCGGTGGGGCCGTGGTAGGTGTCATGGGGCACCAGATGGTCGAGCACCTGGGCACCGGAACAGCCTGACACCAAAGCCGCGACGACCGACCCGATGCCCATGAGGCCTATGCGGCGGTTCATCGGTGTGGAAAGCTTGGAAAAGATAGGCATGCAGTCCATGCGTCATTTAGTGGCTTTTGGATTCACACGTGTACTTCAACGTGGGGCTAGTGCTGAAACCGAAACATCCACCAACCGCTAAGAGCCGCTCTCCGCGACACATTGCTGACCGGTATCTCCGCCCACAGCCCAAGGGCTTCTGCCAGCCTTACCACCACACCACCTCATGACACTCCCCGGCCGCTCAAGCTTGCGCGCAGGATCTCTGCGGGGGGAGTGCGCTCACACCTTGGCGAGGAAGGCCGCCGCATCACCTGCTTCACACTTCCAGTCTGCGAAGACCCCCACCAGATTGCATTCCACGCAGTGGCAAGCGATGTAGTACCAGCGCACGTCATGTGTGCCCTCGTACACGGAGACGCCGGACACCAGCTCGAACACCTCGTTCTCGCACACGCACTCGTGCGCCTCGGGGGCGGCCTCTTCAATGTGGTCCGCGCTGTCGCCCATCAGGTGTTCCTGCCCGCAGTCGGTGCAGGTGCGGATTGCCACGCCGGCTTCCTCATCCGTCTGCAGCGCAAAAGTCCGGCTCCCGCAATTGCATTTGGACGATGCAAACCGGACGGCCTCATAGCCATTCGCAATGCTGTAGCTGCGCAGCTCGGCTTGGGTGTCGCCGGACGTGGTCCCGTACCAGAACTCGCCCTTTTTCGTCAGTGCCATTGATGCTGTTCCATTCTTCAAGGTGGGCTTCCCGGCAGACCTGACGCCAAGCTTGCCCCAATCCTCTGGATTTTGCCTGAAGGCACGGTGAATCGCCGCCAATGGGCCGGGCCGGCGCGGGGTGGTCTCCAACAAGGGCTATGGGCTGCGGAAATCCTGGAATGCCGATTCTGGAAGATTGCAGCCAGAGGCCCTCCAGTTCGGCTGTTGATCGCCGCCGACATGCGGTGTTGAAACCCCCGCGTCAGCTCTCAGCTGGAGGCATGCGGCTAAGCAGCCTTCGCGAACGGCTGATTCTGGCCGAGAAGAGGCCTCCGCGACGTCCGCTAGCGACCCATGCCAGCCTTTCAAACCAGAACTGTCAAGTGGCGGCTATCCAATGAAGTTCAACTTGGTCTACTTCAATTGACTGAGGATGGGTACCACTCCATTCCTGAATTTCGTTCGCGTTGATTACTGGGCGCGGAAATGAACCTGCCGCCTGACTCAGTTCGGGGTGAGTCCGCGTCGCAATGCCACACGCTTTTTTCGCCGCCGCATCGGCACTTTCGGCCTCAACGAAGCCCGAAATTTCGCAGTTGAACTTCATCCCTCTGACGTGAAATCCTTCACCAAAGAGCCAGATTTGCCAAATTTTCATGGTTGATGTGGATGTCGAGTTTCGACCGAATTGAGTGTCGTCAACCAAGGCTGTTTGTGGCCGTCTCCTGAGGCAGGTTGCGACCCTGAACTGCCATCCAGCTAGAAGCTCGAAAGCCGTCACTCATTGGCCAGCATGGACAGAAAAATTTCTATTTACTGCCCCCCATCTCGCAAATGCCGCAAACCGTTCCATTTCGCAAACAGGCGCATCCATTGCACATAGGCCTGCTCGGTGCGCGGGCTATAGTGTTGGTAGCGAATTCGCCCACGGACCTGCTCCAGCAACCGCAAGCGCCAGATATGGCCTGCGTCTTGGTGCGTTCTACATTACGTTAGGCCACTCAAAATGTCCGTTTACATCCTCAGGTTCTTCTTTGATCCCGGCAGCGGCATTTGCCTTTGGGCAGCGAATGACGCTGCTAGGGATAAATGGGATTACCCCATAGATACACGGGATCTTCCTCTTCCGGAGAACACGTGGCGCTTTGCCTATCACCTATGCAGCTGGTTCGACACGAGCATTGATTGGACGTATCCGCCTGATCCATCCCCGTGGGATGCCGCGGAGCGCGACCGATTCAATAATGCGGCCCAACAATTTCTAGAGACGCTGCGTGGTCAACTTGGCACCGACTTTGACGTAGTTGATGAGTCCGCCACGTCGGCCGCGGCCTAACAATTCATTCAAACCGACGCCGCTTCGATGTGCTGCTTAACTTAGGCGTTGAATGTCTGCTTCTTGATTCCATCAGCGACGGCTAATGGCCGAACTCAGTCGGTCACGAGCGGTGCAATGTCGTAAAACGACCCACTGCAGCCGTTCACGCCGCGCCGACCAGTGACTGCTGAGCAGTGGTTGCCGTCATTAGCACTATTCTGTCGAACAGGTGATTTGGGACCTGTGTCGACGTTGGGGAATGCAACCCAAAAGCTGCCGTTCATTCGCTACCCGCTGCCTGACCGTCCAAGAGCGTGCTGTTTGAGTGCGCTGTCCAAGCTTCAAAGCGAGCTATAGTTCGCTTTGTTAACACCTGCGGGTTTCAAGGTTTTTTGTCCCTGATGTTTAAACAGGCAATCGCCTGCAAAACCATGCTGCGGCCCACTTCCAGGAGAAACCAGTGCTCAGAGTACCCCGTACGGGCCAATTTAGCTCGAAAGTTTTTGCTGGATACATCACGTTAGGCATCACACAAAAATAAGCATGCGCCTTATCAGCCCTCGACAAAACTCACTACTGGCGTTGGTACTCACTGTGCTTGCTTGCGTATCCGTCGACGCAGCTGAAACAGCAAGTCCAGTAGTGTCAGGGGCATGCACCCCAAAGCCTCTCCCAAAGAGCCCAACCGTTGTCCGCGGGCCAGCAAATGCCGCGAGCTCTCAGGCGGACTCGACGCCCAGCCAGACTGTTGTCGTCTACTGCTCTGCTCCAGTACCTCCCAAGTCGTCGCCCAATGCATCTGCACCTGTTGGCGATGGCGATGTGAGTCCCTGGCTCGACTTCTGGAGCAAAGTGATTACGGCGCTTTCTTGGCCCCTGGTTGCCGCAATCGCGGCGTGGCGACTCACACCACACCTTCAGGGAAAACTGAAGGACCTTACGAAAGTGAAGGCAGGCCCGGTGGAAGCTGAGTTTTCGAAGCAGGTCGAGGAGCTGCGCAAGGAAGTTGAGGAGAAAGTTCCAGGAGCTAGAGCAGCCCGAACGTTCAGCGATGATGAAGCAAGATTGCTGGAACTCGCCAAAGTTTCTCCACGCTCCGCAATCATCGAGGCTTGGCGGAACGTTGAACTTTCGGCAGCGCGAGCTGTCGAGCTCCGACTTTCCCGCCGAGAGACTTCAGCAAGTGTCACGTCCTTGCGGACTCCACTGAATCCAACCGCACTGGGCCGTGAGTTGGGGTTGCTAGAAATCCTCGATGGTCAGCAGATTTCCTTATTTCATGAACTTCGGATGCTTAGGAATAAGGCAACTCACTCTGAAGAGTTCGAGATCGACTTTGAAGCGGTGAACAACTACATCCAGCTTGCGCAATCTCTAAGGCAAATTCTTCAGAATGCCGAGAGTGATATCTAAACCCTCATTCCAGCGGACCGCCCCTTCGGCGGCTGCTGAATTCAAACGTTGAGCGTTCGCTTGCAGCAGCCACCACTGGCTGCTTCTGGCCGAAAGCAGGCAGGCCTGCTCACCACCGTCACTGAATCGCCTGGTGGAGGGGCGCTCCAGCCGTCGCGCTGTTGGCGCAGCATCCGCCCCTGTGTTGGCTTCAGGCCAGGCAGTACCGGCCATCCCAGCAGGCATACCGTTTGCAGGTGAGCCGGGCTACGCGTATTCCACCTGGGCTGCCAGTGCGGGGAACTGCTGCTGCATGCGCTCCAGGCACTGGCGCAGCACACGGGCATCGCGGGGGAGGCGTGCCTCCAGTGCCTGCCACCCCTCCAGCCGCAGCGTGTGGGGCATCTCCACCAGCCCGGTGATGGCGTCCCAGAAGGCATCCCAGTTGCGGCCGTAGAAGCCCGGAAATGCCAGCGCCGTCATCAGGCGTTGATGCAGCTCCTCTGTCTTGAAAACATCGCCGACAGTGACCACCACCTGCTGCGCGCGTGCCATGTGTGCAGAACTCCTTTGGGTCCCATTCTGCCTCCTGCCCAAAAAAGACCCAGCACATGGCCGGGGTCCGCTGCGGAGCCCATGCCGCTCAGGATGCCGGCGCCGCATCGGCGCCATGGCTGGAAGGCTCCAGGGCGCGCAGCAAGCGGGACAGCTGCGCATCCAGGTCGCGCAGCACCTCCGCAGGCACCACCGACAGCATCGTGCGTTCGTTGTCCACGTGCGCCTCCACCGCGCGCTCGATCAGCGCCAGCCCTTGCGCGGTGAGCTGCACCAGGGTGCTGCGCGCATCCTGGGCGTTGGGTACGCGTGCCACCCACCCCCGGGCCTCCAGGCGCTTGAGTCTGTGGGTCATCGTGCCCGATGTCACCATGAGGGTGGAGAACAGCTCCGTGGGGCTGAGGCAGTAAGGGGCGCCAGACCGCCGCAGGGCAGCCAGCATGTCGAACTCCCACACGCTCAGGTCGAACTCCGCAAAGCCGGCTTCCAGCTGCTGCTCCAGCAGCGCCGCACAACGTTTGATGCGCCCGATGGGGCCCATGGGGCTCACATCCAGATCGGGGCGCTCGCGCCGCCACTGGGCCAGGATGGTGTCCACGGCATCGCGCGGCGTAGAAAGCGTATGGTCTTTCATTTGTCTTGACTTCAAGATAACTGACTTGCACAATGAATTGTCTTGATTTGAAGATAACACATGCCTGCCGACATTTCTCCCCACCCCTGGCGCGACGCTTTGCTGACCGCATGCGCCCCTGTCATCTGGGGCTCCACCTACATCGTGACGTCCGAGTTTCTGCCGCCGGACCGACCCTTCACCGCCGCGCTGATCCGGGCGCTGCCCGCAGGCCTGTTGCTGCTGCTGATCACACGGCAGCTGCCGCACAGGCAGCACTGGTGGCGCCTGTGGGTGTTGAGCGCGCTGAACATCGGGGTGTTCCAGGCGCTGCTGTTTGTGGCGGCCTATCGCCTGCCGGGTGGTCTGGCGGCGGTGCTGGGGGCGATTCAACCGCTGCTGGTCATGCTGCTGGCCTGGGCTGTCGACCGTCGTGCGCCGGGCGTGGTGGCGGTGTGCTGCGCTGCGGCCGGTGTGTTCGGCATGGCCGTGCTGCTGCTGTCGCCGCAGACGGTGTTTGAGCCGATTGGCATGGCTGCAGCCTTGCTGGGGGCGGTGTCCATGGCCACGGGCGTCTGGTTGACCCGGCGCTGGCAGATCGGCTTGCCTGTGCTGTCCATGACCGGGTGGCAACTGGTGCTGGGGGGCCTGATGCTGGCGCCGGTGGCGTGGCTGGTGGATGCCCCGCTGCCCACGCTGACCGGGGCGCAATGGGCCGCCTATGCCTACCTCAGCGGGGCGGGCGCACTCGTGGCCTATGTGCTGTGGTTTCGCGGTGTGGCCCGCCTGCCTTCCGTGGCCGTGGCATCGCTGGGCCTGTTGAGCCCGCTGACCGCCGTGGTGCTGGGCTGGGCCTTGCTGTCCCAGTCCATGACCGGGGCCTCGCTGCTGGGGCTGCTGGTCGTGCTGGCCAGTGTCTTCGGCGTGCAATGGGCTTCAAGCCGCAGGCCCTAGAGCGGCGCGCAGTGCCGCGGCCAACTTTTCCCCTTTGATCCGACCACCTTCGCTATCACTTTTTCCCGATCACTCCCTCGATCACTTCGATCATTTTTTCTCGACCCCTTTTTTCTTCCGTTACCCCTATGACCCTGTCCGTCCAAGCTGCCATCGCATCCCGCATTTCCGTCAACAGCTTCCAGCCCGACCGTCCTTTGGACGATGCCACCATCGCTTCGCTGGTCGACCTGGCCACCAAAGCACCGTCGGCCTACAACCTGCAAAACTGGCGCTTTGTGGTGGCCCGCTCGCCAGAGGCCAAGGCCCGCCTGCAGGCTGCGGCCTATGGGCAGCAGAAGATTGCCGATGCCTCGGCCGCCTTCCTGGTCTGCGGAACGCTGGAGGCGCACACCCAACTGGCATCGGCCCTGGCGCCCAGCGTGCAGGCGGGATTCATGCCGCAGGCCATGGCCGAAGCGTGGCAGTCGCAGGCGCACCGCAGCCATGCGGGCAATGGCACGCTGCAGCGGGATGAGGCCGTGCGCTCCGCGTCCTTGGCGGGCATGACCCTGATGCTCGCGGCCGAAAGCATGGGCCTGGGTTCGTGTGCCATGAGCGGCTTTGACGCCGCACAGGTCGCGCAGGCCTTGGGCCTGGCAAGCACGGAGCTGCCGGTGCTGATCGTGGTGGTGGGCCATCCAGAGCCTGGCAACTGGCCCCAGAAGCCCCGCAAACCGGTGGCGGATGTGCTGACCATCGTCTGACCGGGCACGTGCCGAGCGACCAGTGGAGCGTTGGCGAGGCGCTAGCGAGGCGCTGGCGGGTAATGAGGCAGGAGAGGGCAGGGCGGCCGCTGCCCTGGCGTTCTGCCCCAATATCCGGCCCCAGCGGAGGGGCCACCCCGTCAGAGCACGGTCACGCCCAGAGAGGCGACGATGGCCGCTGCCTGGTCCGTGGACATGATGGCACCTTTGAAGTGGTGCTGCAGGTCCCCCACCTGGACCTTGCCAAGCTCCACATCCCGCACATCGGCCGAGGTGAAGTTGGCGTTTCGGAGGTTGGCATCACGCAGGCTGCCGCCCGCAAACACGGCCTGAGAGAAGTCGCAGCCGCCCAGGTCGGCACCCGCGAAGTTCAGGCCTTCCAGGCGCAGCTTGCGAAACGACATGCCCCGCAAGTTCGCATTCACCAGCAGGCAGCGCTGGAGGGTCAGCCCCAGAGACTGCACCTGGTAGAACTTCGCACCGGTCAGTTTGACCTCGCTGAACGTGGCGGCCGCCAGGCGCGCGCGCGTCCATGACGCATTGTTGAAGTCGCCACCGTCGAACCGGGCTTCGGTCAGGTTGGCCATGTCGAACTGGGCAAAGGCCGCACGGCAGCGGCTCCAGGTGGTGCGGGACAGGTCGGCCTTTTCAAGCTGGGCCCCGGAGAACGTGCACTCGTTGAACTGCATCCCGCTCAGGTCCAGGCCCGACAGGTCGGCATCGTCCAATTCGCAACCCTCCAGGCGAACGCCCTGGCCGCCGCGGGTGCGCTGCAGCGCTTGCAGGTCAGTGCGGTCCAGCGGGCCGCCTTTCAGTGTCAGCAGATCGGTCATATCGTGTGTTCAGGCTGGGCCGGTGAGGTTACCGCGTTGCTGGTGGGTTGGTGTGCCATCGTGCGCCAGCGCGCGTCATCGTGGGTCATCGCAAAAAGACCCGGCGCCTGGCCGGGTCCCCTGCGGTGTTTCAGAAGGCCGTAGCTTGTATGCAGCAGGCTGCATGGATGGGGTCTGTGGGGTAGTGGGGCAGTAGGGGAGTGGGGCAGGGCGCTGCCCGACCCCCACACCCATCCCACCCCGTGCAGCGGGGTGCTGCACCGCCATCAGCTGTTCCCGGCATCCGCCTTGGGGGCGGCCGACCAGCTGCCGCCCAGGGCACGGAACAGGCTCACCAGGGCCGTCTGGCGCTGGGTGGTCACCTCGATCAGCGCCACCTGGTTGGTGTAGTTGCTGCGCTGCGCATCCAGGTAGCGCAGGTGGCTGTCCACCCCGGCGCGGTAGCGTGCTTCGGACAGGCGCATGCTCTCGGCGCTGCTGGCAGCCAAGGCCTGGCGGGCCGATTCTTCCCGGCGCAAGGTGTCCGTGGCGGCCAGTGCGTCCGCCACTTCCCGGAACGCCGTCTGGATGGTGGCTTCGTACTTGGCCACCGCCATGTCCTTGCGGACCTTGGCCACGTCCAGGTTGGCGCGGTTGCGGCCGCCATCGAAGATGGGCAAGGTCAGCTGTGGGGCAAAGGACCAGGCCTGCTGTCCGCCTTCAAACAGGCGCGACAGGTCTGCGCTGGAGCTGCCGAAGAACCCCGTGAGCGAGATGCTGGGGAAGAAGGCCGCCCGCGCGGCGCCGATGTTGGCGTTGCGCGCCTGCAACTGGTGTTCGGCCGCCAGAATGTCCGGGCGGCGGGTCAGCAGAGCGGCCGGCATGTCCGGCACCAGCTGCTGCAGCACCAGCGGGCCGGTGGCTGCCGACGCCGGCAGGGCGGCGACGGCCTGGTGGTCGCCCACCAGCAGCGCCAGCGCATTGGTGGCCTGGCTGAACTCGCGCGCATTGCGCTCGAAGTCGGCGCGGGCCTGCTCGGTCAGGCCCAGGGCCTCCTGGTAGTCCACCGCGCTGGAGGCGCCGTTGCGGCGGCGCTGTTCGATCAGTTCCAGCGAACGTTCCCGGGCCGCCAGCGTCAGCTGCGTCAGCTCCAGGCGGCGCTGGGCGCTGTCGCGGGTCAGGTAGGCCTGCACCACCTCGGCCACCAGGCTGAGCTGGGCAGCACGGCCGGCTTCCTCCGTCGCCAGATAGTCCTGCAGCGCAGCGTCTGACAGGCTTTTCACGCGGCCGAACAGGTCCAGCTCGAACGAGGTGATGCCCACCCCCGCCTGGATGGTGTTGCCGATGCTGGCCGCGCCGCCGGCCGACAGGTCGGCAGGGGTGCGCTGGCGGGTGCCGCCGGCCTGGGCGTTCAGGCCCGGCAGGCGGTCGGCCCGCTGGATGCGGTACTGGGCGCGCGCCACCTCGATGTTCAGCAGCGTCTGCCGCAGATCGCGGTTGTTGTGCAGCGCCTGTTCCACCAGCTTGCGCACCGTGGGATCGGTCACAAAGTCCTGCCAGTCCACGGCGGCGCTGGCCGCAGCGGTGGGCACGTTGCCGGCCCATTGCGAGGGAATGGGGGCTTCGGGCGTTTGCAGGGTCGGGGCCAGGGAGCAGCCCCCCAAGGCCAGTGTCAGCGCCAGTGCTAGGGCCCCGAGGGGCATGGATTGAAATGTCTGTTGCTTGTTCATTGCCTAGTTACTCCGCTGCCGCAGGGGCAGTTTGTCCGTCGGCTGCATCAGCCTGCTGCTTCTTGCCCTTGCGGTCGCCCAGCAGGGACAGCACCCACACGAAGAAGACCGGAACGAACACCACACCCAGCAAGGTGGCGCTCAGCATGCCGCCGATCACCCCTGTACCCAGCGAACGCTGGCTGGCAGCGCCCGCACCGGTGGCAATCACCAGCGGTACCACGCCCAGGATGAAGGCCAGCGAGGTCATCACAATCGGGCGGAAGCGCAGGCGCGCGGCCGTGACGGCGGCTTCCACCAGGGAAAGCCCTTGCTCGCGCAGCGCCTTGGCGAATTCGACGATCAGGATGGCGTTCTTCGCCGCCAGGCCGATCACGGTGATCAGCCCCACCTTGAAGTACACATCGTTGGTCAGGCCCGCCACCGTGACGGCCAGCACCGAGCCCAGGGCCCCGATGGGGACGATCAGCATGACGGAGGCGGGAATCGCCCAGCTCTCATACAGCGCCACCAGCAGCAGGAACACCACCAGAATGGCCAGCGCAAACAGAATGGGCGCCTGGGCACCGGCAAAGCGTTCCTGGTAGGACAGGCCGGTCCACTCGTAGCCAATGCCTTCGGGCAGCTCTTTCATGATGCGTTCCAGCTCGGCCATGGCCTCACCGGTGCTGTATCCCGGGCGGGCGTCGCCGCCGATCTTGAAGGCCTGGTAACCGTTGTAGCGCGAGATCTGGACCGGGCCGTTCTCCCACTGCGCGGTCACAAACGCGCTCAGCGGCACCTGGTCGCCGGCCCGGTTGGGCACGTGCAGGGTGAGGATGCTCTCCGGGGTGGCGCGGTCGCGCACATCAGCCTGCACCACCACCCGCTGTAGGCGGCCGGCGTTGGCAAAGTCGTTCACGGTGGCAGAGCCAAAGGCCGTCGACAAGGCGGTGCTGATGGTGTCAAAGCCCACGCCCAGCGCCTGCGCCTTGGCGCGGTCCACATCCAGGCGCAGCTGGGGCGCGTCGGCCAGGCCTTCCATCATCGCGTAGGCAATGACCGGGGAGGTGTTGGCCTTGTACAGCAGCGTGCCCAGGGCCTGGGTCAGCACCTCACGGCCTACGCCGCCACGGTCCTGCAGGCGCAGCGAAAAGCCGCCCGCATTGCCCAGGCCTTCGATGGGCGGTGGTGTCACCGCCATCACCGTGCCGTCGGGGTTGCCCGCAAAGCGTGCGTTCAGCGCGCCGGCCTCGTCGGCCGCAGACTCGCCTGCGCCCTTGCGCTCGGACCAGTCCTTGAAGGTTGGGAAACCCAGCGCCGCGTTCTGCCCGGTGCCCGAGAAGCTGAAGCCCAGCACCGAGAAGGACGACGACAGCGTCTTGCGCTCCGCCAGGTACTGCTCCACATCCTTGACCAGTGCTTCTGTGCGGGCGTAGCTGGCGCCGGGGGGCAGCTGCATGTCCACAATCATGTAGCCCTGGTCTTCCGAAGGCACAAACGACTCCGGCACGCGCACATACATCCAGCCCAGCACGCCCACCAGGGCGGCGTAGATCACCATGTAGCGGCCGGTGCGGCGCAGCAGGCGGTGGTTCAGCGCTTCGAAGCGGCCGGTCAGGCGTTCAAAGCTGCGGTTGAACCAGCCAAAGAAGCCGCGCTTGGTGTCATGGTGGCCCATGGCCACCGGCTTGAGCAGGGTGGCGCACAGCGCCGGCGTGAACGTCAGGGCCAGGAAGCCCGAGAACAGAATGGACACCGCCAGCGACAGCGAGAACTGCTGGTAGATCACTCCCACGGAGCCACTCATGAACGCCAGCGGCAGGAACACGGCGGCCAGCACCAGGGTGATGCCGACGATGGCGCCGCTGACCTGGGACATGGCCTTCACCGTGGCCGCGGCCGGAGACAGGCCTTCCTCGGTCATGATGCGCTCGACGTTTTCCACCACCACAATGGCGTCGTCCACCAGAATGCCGATGGCCAGCACCATGCCGAACATGGTCATCATGTTCACGGAAAAGCCCAGCAGCGACATCACGGCGAAAGTGCCCATCAGGCACACCGGCACCACGATGGTCGGGATCAGCGTGTAGCGCAGGTTCTGCAGGAACAGCAGCATCACCAGGAACACCAGCACCATGGCTTCCAGCAGGGTGTAGATGACCTTCTCAATGGCCACCTTCACAAACAGCGAGGTGTCGTAGGCGATGGAATGCTCGATGTCGGCAGGGAAGGCGGCCGACAGCTCGTTCAGTCGGGCCTTGACCGCATCGGCGGTCTGCAGCGCATTGGCGCCAGGCGCCAGCTGCACGGCGGCGGCCACGGCCTTGCGGCCGTCCTGGCGGCTTTCCACGCTGTAGTCCTGGCGTCCGATTTCCAGGCGCGCCACGTCGTCCAGGCGCACGGCGGAGCCGTCGGTGTTGGCACGCAGCACAATGCGGCCGAACTCCTCGGGTGACTCCAGCATGCCCTTGACCGCCAGGGTGGCCGTCAGCTCCTGCTCGGCCGTGCCGGGGCGGCTGCCAAAGCTGCCCGCCGGCACCTGCACGTTCTGCGCCGCAATGGCGCTGTTGACGTCGGCAATCGACAGGCCGTAGCCCAGCAGCTTCTGCGGATCCACCCACACGCGCATGGCGGCTTCGGAGCTGAAGAACTGCAGCTTGCCCACACCGGGGATGCGGCGGATTTCGTTGTTGATGCGGCGTGCCGCGTAGTCAGCCAGCTCGACCACGTCCTTGCTGCTGTCCTCGGCCTTGTAGCGCAGCGAATAGATCAGCAGAAAGCCGGCATTGGCCTGCTCCACCTGCAGACCCTGCTGGGTCACGGCGGACGGCAGGCGTGCTTCGGCCTTCTTTAACCGGTTCTGCACGTCCACCTGGGCCAGGTCTGCGTCCAGCCCCGGCTTGAAAGTGACCGTGATCTCGGCCGAGCCATTGGAGCTGGACGACTCGAAGTACAGCATGCCCTTGGCGCCGTTGATTTCCTCTTCGAGGATGCTGGTCACCGATTCGGACACGTCCTTGGCCGAAGCGCCAGGGTAGGTAGCCGCCACGGTGATCTGCGGCGGGGCCACCACCGGGAACTGTGACACCGGTAGCGACGGGATGGACAACACGCCAGCCAGCGTGATGAAGATTGCGACAACCCAGGCAAAGTTGGGCCGTCCAATGAAAAATTTGGACATGGATGCTCAGTGCTTGAAAGCGCCCGCAGGCGCGTGCCCCGGAAACCCGGGGACTGGGTCACGACTCAGGTGCCGGCAGATCCTTTGGCATCGGCCTGTGCAGCGGGCGCTTCCGCCGCAGCTGCAGGAGCGGCAGCAGGGGCGTCAGCCGCAGGCGCACCGGCGGCGGTGGCCGCATCGCCGGGGTTGACTGGGGCACCGCCCACAATCACCCGCTCGCCCCCTTGCAGGCCGGTGGTGATGTGCCAGTCCGGGCCCACCATGCGGCCGGTCTCCACCGGCATCGCCGCCACCTTGCCGTCCTGGCCCAGCACCATCACCAGCGGCTTGCCGTCGGCAGCGCGCTTCACGGCGCGCTGGGGCACGACCACGGCCTGGGTCGGCTCGGCGTTGGCCATCTTCACGCGCACATACATGCCGGGCAGCAGCAGGCCGTCGGGGTTGGCAAACTCGCCGCGCAGCGCAATCTGGCCGGTGGTCTTGTCGACCGAGGCATTGGCAAACAGCAGCTTGCCGTCGCGTGTCTGGTCGGTGCCTTCAATGGTGACCGACAGGCGTGTGGCCGCCGTACCGGCGCCCTGTGCCCGGGCTTTCATCACTTCGGCAGCGGCCTGGGTGAAGTCCACGTAGACGGGGTTCAGCTGCTGGATCACGGCCATGGCCGTGGTCTCGTTCTGTCCCACCAGGGCGCCTTCGGTCACCAGCCCCCGGCCAATACGCCCGGCAATGGGTGCCACCACGCTGGTGTAGTCCAGGTTCAGCTGCGCCGTGTCCACATCGGCCACGGCGGACTGCCGGGCCGCCTGGGCGCTCTTGAGCGTGGCCTGGGCGGTGTCGAACTCCTGCTGGCTCACGGCCTCCAGCTTGGCCAGCGGGCTGTAGCGCCGCACCACGGCATCGGCATCGGCCACTGCGGCCTCCGCTTTTGCCAGCTCGGCCTTGGCGCGGGCCAGTGCCGTCCGGTAGGGGGCCGGGTCGATCTTGAACAACAGCTGCCCGGCCTTCACGTCCGAGCCTTCCACAAAGTTCTTGCTCAGCACGATGCCGGCCACCCGGGCGCGTACTTCGGCCACACGGGTTGCTTCCACGCGCCCGGGCAGTTCCTCACCCAGGGACAGGGCGCGCGTGCCTGCGGCCTGTACCTCCACCACGGCCGGGCCGCCCGGCGGGCCTCCGGCTTCCGTATGCCCCTGGCTGCAAGCCGTCAAAAAGCCCGCCACCGCCATTGCTGCCACCGCCACCGGCAACCGCCGTTCATTCCACGCCATCTTCTTCCCTCATGCTGTTCTGTGCAGGACCCGTGAATCGGGTAGGGAAAAATTATCACTCATTTGCATCAAATGAATCAAATGTGATTCACATGATTCTTTGTAAGGTCATTGCGGGTGGGAAGGCGTAAAATTGAACCCGTGTGTGCAAAGTTGGGGGCGCAGATCCCCTATTGCCGCGACTTTTCCCTCACCACCTTGGAACTTTGAGATGACCGTGTCCGCACCGGATGACAACCGTTTGCTCGCCGCCCTGGCGTTGGCGCTGGTGCAGAAGCCCCGCGCTTCGCTGCAGGAACTGGCCAAGTTGGTGGGCATCAGCAAGGCCACGCTCTACCGCTTCTGCCGCACGCGGGAGGAGCTGATCGACCGGCTGATGGCGCACGGCACGGCGCTGCTGCACGCCACGGCCGATCTGGTGGAGATTGAAGAGGGCTCGCCCATCCAGGTGCTGCCCAAGCTCATTGCGGCGCAGCTGGAACACCGCGAGCTGATGGCGTTCATGATCTATTACTGGCGGCCCGACGCGCTGGACAACCCGGCCCAGGCCGCGCAGTGGGACGAGTTCACCCACCGCATGGACGCCTTCTTCCTGCGCGGCCAGCGCGAAGGGGTGTTTCGCATCGACATCTCGGCCGCCGCCCTGAGCGAGGCCTTTGGCGGCCTGTTCTGCGGCCTGGTCGACGCCGAACGTAACGGCCGTGTGGCCCGTGCCAGCATTGCGCCCACGCTGGAAGCCCTGTTCCTCAAGGGGGCGTCGGCGTAAGCGGCGCTGGGGAGGCGCAGCCAGATCGCGGTGGCACAACGGGTGAGCTTTTGGGGAAGCACTGGGGGTCAAGAGTAATGCCTACTTGCGACCTATTGCGGTCCTTCTTGTTCCCTCGTCCTGGGAGTGGTTGCTGTCCTTCAACTACGTCGAGTAGTCGACCACACAGTGGCTGTGGGCAGCAGATCGCTACGTAGCCGCCGGTTTGGCGTTGTCCCCCGTTCAGCGACATCTTCCCTGTCGCTGAAATGCGGCGGCTCTTGACTTTATTCCCTCATGTTATCGCTTAGGGCTCAAGATCGTCGGGCGTCAAGCAGGCTGCGCAATTGAGGATTGTTTCCGTATTCAGCAGCTGCTTCTTTCAAGAGGGAGTTCATCGTGATAGCGCCGCCACCGCCCAGGGCGAGTGTGCGCAGTGCAGCATGCCAGGCGGCACGCCCTGTGCTGCCTGCACGTAGGCTTGCAATGTCTCCATCAGCACGTGACCAAATCTCTCGGTCAGTGGGGCCCTGCGGATACAGGATCACCATCAGGTCTTCGACTTCTTTTGGGTCCATCCCCGCATTGCCAGGCTCCTGCTCCCTGGCGTCGTCGCCAGACCCATCTTCGGACTTGAGCCAACCTCCTTTACGCAGCGCAACCGGGAAGTTGTCTTGCGTCCTCGTTGTCAGCACTGGGTTCTGGTCGCCACGCTCGGTAGTGACCTGTTGTGCGACATAGTGAAAAAGGTCAAGGACGTGAATGAGGCCGTCCGAGCGGTCGTCAACGCCGCCCTGAAGCCCCTTGAGCACAAAGTGGGTGAATAGGCTGTTGCGGTAGCGCCCAAGAATCATCGAGTTCTGGTGTGCTTCGCTTGCAGAGATGATGACGCGCCCTTTGCCAACAGCGAGCTTGTCAAGCCGCTGGCCGCCGAACTCCCACTTCAATAAATCCTCGCCTTCCTCGGCTTTGATGCGGGCCACCGCTCCGGAGCGGCAGGCATCTATCAGGACAAGCAGGCGCTCGGCCTTGATTCCCTGGAGCAGGTCCGAAAGCTCCTCTGCTTCGATGCCTGTCTCGCGCGGTCGCATGCTGTCGAATTCGGGCGGGCACAGGTATGTCCCCACATCTGGGCCTGCCGTGCGTTGCGCGCCGTGGCCCGAAAAGTAGACGACGACTGTGTCATTGGGCTGAGACTGGGCGGCCAAGTCCTGGAGGCCAGCGATGATTGCAGTGCGGGATGCCTCACGATTTCGAAGAGTCCGCACGTTGGCTGTGGGGTAACCACAGTGCTTCGGGCTAACCAGCAGCTTCTCGACGTCGTCAGCGTCGTAAACGGGAGCAAGTCCCAGGTCCGAAAGATTGTCGTAGTCGCCGATTCCGACGATGAAAGCGCGACCCGAGTGAAAAGACTTGCTCACGTTTCTAGCCTAACGCGCGGTTGTCGCGCAAAATCTGCAGTACGGAGTTGTTGCTGAAGTCCTGAAGAGCCGTGTTCAGCAACTTAGAGAGCAGTGGCCCATTTCCCGAGCGTACTTGCTTGAGACAGCGATGCCACTGAGCGATGCCATTCCCTTCTTGAATTAGCTCCTCGTTGCGCCCGCCGCTTCTGCTCCAGACCTCTTGGTCGGTAGGGCCGCTGGGATACAGCCTTGCCAGCGTCTCCTCGAAAATTTTCCAGGCATCGTCCTGACGGACCTGTAAGGCCCTGCCAACGCGCAGAGACAATGGAAACCTGTCCCACAACGACATAACGTCCAAGCACTCTTTGCAAACTGCAAGGAACTCGTCGCGCGTTTGAGCCAAACTCGCCGCACGCGAAGCTGCTGAACGCCAGAGTCGCTCCCTGATAAGAGCACCAATCGCCACGGCTAGCGCAGGTGCCAGCCATCGTCCATTGCTGGCGAAGGAATCGAGCAGGCTGACACAGTCGTGGTCGCTGCGCGGGTGCACCTCGTTGATAACACTGATGAAAAGCGCGGGGTGTTTCTGAGCAACCGTTGTCAGAACATTGGAGCTTCGAAGCATTTTTCGCGCTTCGCCACCTAGTGGTTCCTCCAGTGCTGCCATTTGTGCGGAGCCATCGAGTAGTGAGGCAATCCAGCCTTTGGCGGTGAGTGAGAGGGTGTCCCTCTGGAGTTTGTTGGGTATGAGTTCCCAAGCGTCAGCTCGGTTAGGCACCTTCGAGAGGTCCGCCAAGCCCATGTTGACCAGAGGAGTCCAGATGCGCTCGGAAGTCAAACTCGCCGTGATGATGCTCTGAAGCCCCTTTACACGGTTGGGCACATCAGCCACGGCACTGCGGCGCTTGTCGACAACACGCTGCAGGATGTCAAACCAGACGGGAGAGGTCCAATCGAAATCCCCAATCAGGCTGGGATGGCTCACCACGGTCTTAGCCGCCAGGACGGTAACCTCTTCTAGGTCTTCGCTCACTGCGAGTGCCAAAAGCTCGGTGGGCGTTGCGTTTTTGAGCGCCGGTTCGATGGCAGCCCGCCGCGCGACCTTCGTCGTCGCGACCCTGAGGACTTCGCGTAGTGCTTCGGCAGGGGGGTATGCAGCGGCTAAAACTGCGCCGCAAAGCTCCCACGCTTGATGACCTGCACTGACCTGCGCTACCTTCTGGGCAACCGCGGTGGCCAAAGTGGGCGGCGTGTTCTCCGAAAGCGCAGTCAGCAACTTTTGCTTTAAGAGGAAGCTGATAATCGGCTCGATGTCTTGCGGCAAGGCCACAATCGCGCCCCATGCGAGAGAGCTCATCGCGGCAGGCGTTGCGTTGCACGCCAACGCAAGCCCACCTTGAGCCCGCTGGTTCCACCAATTCTGCTGCGCCGCTGCGCGTGACGCTTGTGCAAGAAGCTGATGGTCTTCAGGCAGCATGTCACGCATGCTGCCCACCCTTCGCACCATCCAATCCTGCAGTGCTTGGGCCAGCGCGCCGGATTCGAAACGCTCGAGTTGCAGGTTGCGCATTGCAAGAACGTCCGTTGGCGTCCACTGTTTCGAAGTCGATATTAGCCGGCCGAGTGCTGCTCCCCTAAGCTCGCGCGCTGTTGGCACATCGGACGACTTGGCTGCCAAAAGGCGCACCAAGGTGATTGCATTCTCTACGCTCGTCGAATCTGTCCAGAGCTGGAAGGCCCGCTCCAACAGGATAAACGCGCCAGGTGGCTGCAAGTCAAAGCCGGCTTGTTGTACGAACTCCAGCAATGGCCTGCCTTCTTGCAGGTTCAGAAGAGCCGCCACACGCGTTGTCGGGCCCGTCTCAGACGGCTTGAGCACTTGCGCTGGCGCAAAGCGCGATGCCAGCTCACGCGGTGTTGCCACGGCGAATGGCGAGCCAGGTTCTCCCGGAGAAAAACTGAGGCTGAACAGAATCTCCCTGCGTAGCTGCCTTGGAACCAGTTGCAGAAGGTCCATCATGATGTCATCGAAACCCTCTTGTCCGACATGCATCACCGGCCGCGCGGCCGCCGAAATCAGTGCTTCAGCGATGCTCAGAAGCATTGGCTGCGGCGTGCCCGTCACCTCCTGCGCGTCTGCGGTCGTCTCAAAGGGGGCCGGTGTTTGGTTGTCGTGAGACTCCCGCACGTTTGAAGCCAACGCTCTCAGGTCGGGAACTTGAGGTAGCTCGTTCAGTGGCACGAATGCAGCCACCGAATCGACCATGCCCGCTCTGTCTGAGGCTTGGCTGGGTCGCGTATGCACCAGCACGAAGTAGTCATCGTGAATTGCGGTGCGAAAGTAGGGAGCCCAGGTCAGCCCGGTCGGAGCGTTGCCCGGTAAGTCCGTGAGCCAAGCAGCCTGTCTGAACGTCGACTGCAGGCCTGGGTCTGTGCAATACAGCAGCGCGTGCCCGCCCTTGGGGCCGTACCATGCTTTGTGAATGCGCATCAGCTCTGGATTGCCACAGCGAGCTTGGCGATAGGCAGCGTCAGATCCGGGGAGTGTTCGCCATCAGCATCAACAATCCAGCCCATCGTTTCTGCGCCCTTGTAAATAAAGTCCTGATTGGGCGCCGCCTTGGAGAGCGCAACTCCTGTTGCTGACAACCCCAGAATGATTCGGCGTTCCTCGCTCCAGTTGTTGCTGACGTAATCGGCCAGCATCGGCAAGTTCTTGCGCAGCACTGCGGCGGGAGTGACTCCCAGCGGCTCCTCAAGCTCGTCCCAGCACGAAAGCAGTATTGCGAGTGCGGGCTTTCGTTTGCCGGTTCGTGCACGGGAGGTGTAGACCAGCATCTGCAGAAGTTCCACCAGCCGCGCCTGCGGCGAGCATTCGACGGCGCCGCCAGATCGCGACGCCTGCAAGTCGCTGAGTGGCTTGGAGAAGATGTCATTGCCTAAAGGGACGTGTCTGGGGCGAACCATGAGAATCCACCCATCGGCAGCCTCCACCCGTTCCTGCCAGGAAGCCGGAACACGCCGCTCCTCCAGGAGTTGACTGACCTGCTCGCCCGCGTAGTCAGGCCAGTTCAGATCGATTGCAGTGCCGTCGGCAGTTTGTACAGGAAGAAGTGTTTCGATGTACGTGCCAGCAGAAGTATGGGCGCCGGGTACACCACTACTGAGCGACTGGACCACTTCCTCGAAGGCGCCTAGGTCTGCAGCAGCACCGCGCATCCGTAACAACCCGCTCTCTGCATTCAGCCGCCCAATTAGCTGTGCGCCAAAGTGGCTCTTGCCTACGTTGGACTTCCCGAATACGGCAATCTTCAGGGTTGCCTCAAACATGGACGCCTCCGACGATACGCAGCAAGTCTTGTTCCGGATTCGGCAACACCGTCTTGGGGAACGTAACATCACCTACGCGCACAAGCCAATCGAGTAATTCCAGCAGGCCTTGGCCGCAGTTATACGGCTCCTGCCCGGGGGCAGCGTGCATGCTCACACTGAACGTCTCGTAAGTGCCTAGCGTCAAGTCGGCTGCATGCTTGACGGCGCTACGCATTTGCTCGCCGACCGCAACGTCGCACTTAGTCCAGACGAGTGCCACGGGGCGACCATGCCGCTCAGCGCCCACCCTTCGCAGTAAACTGAGTAGATTCGCCCGAGCTGTCCCTAGCCGCTCTCCAGCCAACTCTTTGGAGTCGGCAATCACCAAGAGTACATCTGCGGCGCCTGATAGCCAGGCAGCACCAGCGGCGTCCTCCGCATCGCGGCGGACTGACCAACGGCTAAACCATTCCCCAGGCGCGTCTGCAAAGAGCAGGTCATGCCGGCCACTGTCGACCTGCAGATCCAGGTGCAGCAGCCCGGGATGTCTGCCAGCGCCGCTGGACGTGTGCGGCGGAAACGATGGTCCATGCGTGGCGTTCCAGCGCAGGTTCCCGGCGATGTTCTCCCAACCTTCAAGAGTCAGTGAACCGGCGAAAGAGATGCCCTTGGGGCCGATGCCGCGACCCAAGAGCAGGTACCACGCACCCAATAGAGAAGTCTTGCCACTTTCTGCAACCCCGAAGACGCCTACCAGGCGTGTGCGGCTTGCGCCACCTAGGAAGCCGATGTCGCCCGCGCCCATAGCATTCCCTGTCCAGGGAAGCCGAGCGCTGTCGTCAATCTCGACTACCGCAGCTTTTTCCAGCACTTCACGGCTGCTTTGCCAATACTTGCACTGCTGCAAGGAGCTTTCTCCCACCTTGCAGCCGAGCTCATCTGGGGCAAGGCACGCGCTGTGCGAACATTTGAGGCTCACGCCGCCTCCGCTTCCTGTTTGACCGCACCGGGAGATGCCAGCGTTTCGAGCGCTTTGATTTCACGGAGGAGCCAAATTGCCCAATCGCCCGGCGGCATCTTGAGTTCAGTGTCCACCCCGAGCTTGGCCAACTCGGGATTTCGTGCGGCATAGGAGTTCGCCAGCGCCTGAATCAGAAGAGTCCTTGAGGCGGACGTTCGCTGCTCCATGAGCCATTGGAGTTGTGCCAGCTGCGAGGTCGCACCGTCCACTTGGAGCAGCTCTTTCAGAGTCAGCTCGACGTCGCCCTGAGCTTCCGTGACCGCGAGCACTGACTCGAATAGCAGTGACTCAACGGCACGCGGGTACACCTCTGGCAGGAGGTCAGAGATGTCCAGTGCCATGTGCCAGACGACAAGCGCCGCGGGCAGTTTGCGGTACGGCTTCTTAGCAGTTTCAGAGTAGAGGCTTTGGCGCCACCATAGGAGGCGACTGGCTGCTTCTCGCTGATTGGCGCGTGCCTGTTCCGCTTCTACGAACTCGTTGAGCTTAGCTGCTACAGCATCCGCCAGTGCTTTGAAAGCAGTCCCAGCGACTCGCAGCGCACTTCCGGCGGCCTTGTCATGCACGTCGGCAAGTACCGGGGCCATGCGGTCAGCAAATTCATATGACCAGCCCCCTGTCTGATTCGTCCAGTGTGGGTTCGGATTGTTGAGAGTCAAGCCACTTTTGTTTGAACTTGGGCCAGCCGTAGCGGCTACCTGCGCGAACCAAGTGCTCTCGTCAATTTTCTTCAGGCTATTCATAGGCGGCACAGCCATAGATGCCCGGTTAGTCACCGCGCCATCCTGTTGCGGCCAAGCTTGTTCAAGCTGCACAGAGGTGAGGGCTTCTGCTCGTCCAACAAGAATCTTGAGGATGGGAGTTTCTTGTCCAACCTTCAGTTGTGGGAGGACGTTGGCGGCAACTAAGCTCACGGCGACTGCAAGTGAGGACTGCAATTCCATCGCCCGCATGACCGACTCGAGCACCACCGCTCGGTACAGTGTCAGCGGTTCATCGGAAAACGCCCCCCGGAATGTTGGCCAGTGTCCTTGGAGGACCGTAGCAATTTCTAGCAGCGCGGGGTCCGCTTCAGCATTTGGGTCCCACGCAGCGAGGAGCGGTGGCAGAGCGTTTTGAGGATTGGTTGCGTACGACAGGGCAAGTTCGACGCAGGTGCTATCGAGCTTGTCAAGGCGAGCGTCCTCGGCCCCGATATCCAGAAGCCGCAAATTCAGAAATTCTTGGAGCAGGCTTGTCCCCATCATCCCCCCTCGATGATCATAGTTTTTGCACGATGATACTGCAGTACTGATTGGCAGCTCCGCGAAGCGCTGGCACTGAGCCACACGCATGTTGGATGCAATGTGACCTCGCTAGTTGTGATGAATCTGCTTCTGCAAACGCTTCTTGTTGTTCGCAGGCAAGGACTCGGGCACGATCTCGCCAGGCCGTAATGACCAAGCAGACGAACTTTGTATCAATTGGCCGCTGGGCTGCCTCGGGTCCATAGCTGTCAGCCACCACAGGACTGCGAAGGACCGCTTCCAGCCTATGGCAGTCACAGGAGAAGACGCAGCCAAAGGCTCCTTATGGCCAACTGGCGATAACCGAAGGTCACCCCCGCACACAGCTTTCGCTCGACTCGCTTCAGCGCAGAAAAGTTGGACCCAAATCCACATAGTGCTCTGATGCAGCAATGCCCAACTGCCGGCCGCCCAGCGGCCCGCGTTGCAAAGCTATGGGCGTTGCCCTGCCGAAAAACTCAGGGCACCGCCCTCGGCTGTGGCCCTTCATAGGTCCACAGATACTCGCGCGGGATCGGGCCCTTGTTTCGGCCGCCTTGTCCGGTCTGCTCCCAGGCATGGGAGAGGATGCCGACCGAGCGTGACAGGCAGAACAGGCCGCGTGCCAGCGGGGCGGGGAAGCCCAGCTCGGCGTAGATGACGGCGGTGGCGCCGTCGATGTTCATGGGGATGCGGCGGCCGTCCTTGCGGCGGGCCAGCTCGGCCTCGACCGCGCGGCCGATGGCGGCGAACTTGCCGTCCACCACGCCGGCCTGGGCGGCTTCGTCCACCAGCTGCAGCAGGCGCGGCGCGCGCGGGTCAACCGGGTGAAAGCGGTGGCCAAAGCCGGACACGAACTTGCCGTGGCGCGCGATGGCGCTGTCCAGGCCCAGGCGCGTGGCGGCTTCCAGGTCTGCGCCTGCCGCCTGGTGCGCGGCAATTTCCTGGTACATCTCTACCGCCTGTTCGCCGGCGCCGCCGTGCACATCGCCCAGCACGTTGACGGCCGATGCCATGGCGTTGTTCAGGCCCACGCCGCAGGTGGTGGCCATGCGGGCAATGGCAATGCTGGGCGCTTGGGGGCCATGGTCCACGGCCGACATCAGCGCGGCATCCAGCAGCCGGCCCTGGCCTTCGCTGGGCAGCTCGCCCCGGGTCATCAGCCAGATCATCTGCGCAAAGTTCACGCGGCCGATCAGGTCTTCGATGGCGTAGCCGCTGTAGCGGATCACGCCGGGTTGCATGTCGATGATGGAGGTGCGCCACCAGTCGCTGACGCGGGGGTCTTGCGTGCTCATACCACTTTCTCCTTTACCAGGGTGTCAATGTCGGTCTGGGAATAGCCCAGTTCGGCCAGGATGTCGGCCGTGTGCTGGCCCAGTTGCGGGGGCGGGGTGTCCACGGTCGGCGCTTCGCCGTTGAGCTTGAAGCCCGTGCGCAGCACCCGGATGTCGCGGCCCACGCCCGGCACATCCTCGAATGTGCCGATCATTCCGCGCTCGGCAATCTGGGGAATGTCCAGTGCCTGGGGCACGGTGTAGACCGGCCCGGCGGGGACCCCCGCCGCATTCAGCAAGGCCCACCAGGCATGGGCGGATTGGCTGGCCAGCGCGTCTTCCATCAGTTCCTTGAGCTGCGCGCGGTGCTGCAAACGGCCCTGGCGGGCGGCAAAGCGCGCATCGCTGATCCACTCCGGGTGGCCCAGCACCTGGCAGACGGCTTCAAACTGTTCCTGCTTGTTGGCGGCAATGTTCAGCAGCCCGTCCCCGGTGCGGAACGTGCCGGAGGGGCTGGCGGTCACGTTGTCGTTGCCCAGCGGCTGGGGCTCGCGCCCGGCGATCAGGTGGTTGGAGACGGCCCAGCCCATGGTGGCCATGGCGGCTTCCAGCATGGACACGTCGATGAACACCCCCTGGGTGCGGTGGCGGTCGGCCAGGGCACTGGCCACGGCAAAGGCTGCGGTGATGCCACCTATGGTGTCTGCCACCGGGTAGCCCACGCGGTAGGGCGCGTTCTCTGGCGCGCCGGTGATGCTCATCATGCCGGACATGCCCTGGATGATCTGGTCATAGGCGGGCAGGTCCCGCAAGGGCCCGTCCTGGCCGAACCCCGAGATGGCGCAGTAGATCAGCTTGGGGTTTTCTTTCAGCAGGTCTTCGTAGCCCAGCTCCAGGCGCTGCATCACGCCCGGGCGGTAGTTTTCCACCAGCACGTCGGCCGTGCGCACCAGGCGCCGCAGCGCCTCTTTGCCCTGCGCGTGCTTCAGGTTCAGCGTGATGGAGCGCTTGCCGGGGTTCTGGGCCAGAAAGGAGACCCCCATGTGGACCTGGTTCAACGCGGGGTCTGCGCCCAGCTGCCGGGCCAAGTCGCCGCCCTGGCAGGCTTCGACCTTGATGACATCGGCGCCCATGTGGGCGAGCTGATGGCATGCGAACGGGCCGGCCAGTACGTTGGTCAGATCCAGCACGCGGATGCCGTGCAGGGGTTTGATAGCCATGGTGGGATTCCTTATTCCGCCTTGATGCCGGCAGCCTTGATGACGGCTGCCCAGCGTTGCATTTCTGACGCGGCCAGCTGGCCTGCCTGCGCAGGGGTGTTGGCCACCGGCGTCAGTCCTTGTTCTGCCAGCCGCCGCTTGCCGTCCGCCGAGGTGAGGGTGGCCGCAATCGCGTGGTTCAGCTGGTCGATGATGGGCGCCGGCGTGCCTGCGCGCACCGCAAAGCCCACCCAGAAATCCATCACAAAGCTGGGCAGGTTGGCCTCTTTGGCGGACGGCACATCGGGCAGCAGCGGCGAGCGCGTGTCGCTGGTGACCACCAGGGCCCGCAGCTTGCCGGACTTGATGTGCGGCAGCGCCGTGGGCAGCGATGTCACCAGCGCCTGCACCTGGCCTGCCATCAGATCGGTCAGCACCTGGCCGGCGCCTTTGTAGGGCACGTGCACCAGCTCCACCCCGGCGGCGCTTTTGAACAGCTCCCCGCCCAGGTGGGTGTTGGTGCCGTTGCCGCCGGATCCGTAATTCATGCTGCCGGGCTTGGCCTTGGCCAATGCCACAAACTCCTGCACGTTCTTGGCGGGCACATTGGGGTTGATGACCAGCACGTGCGGCGCCGCGGCGGCGGTGATGACATGGGCGAAATCCTTGCGCCCATCGAACGGCAACTTGGGGAACAGGCCCGGGGCAATGGTGAAGGACATCTCCGTGGTCAGCAGGGTGTAGCCGTCCGGGGCCGAGCGCGCTGCCGCACTCCAGCCGATCTGGCCGCCGCCGCCCACGCGGTTGTCGGCGATCAGCGACTGCCCCAGGCTGTTGCCCAGCTGGGTGGTGACCAGGCGGGCCACGATGTCGGTGGTGCCGCCCACGGAATAGGGGACGATGACCGTGATGGGCTTGGTCGGGTAGGCGGGCGTCTGGGCAAGGGCCGCTGCAGACAAGGACAGTGTGGTGACGGCGGTGGCGACAGTGGCAGCCGCTGCCAGGGCACGGGTGAAGATCATGGTGTTCTCCTGGATGGCGTGGCGTTCAGTCGAGCTTGGCGTTGCTTTCGCGGACCACGGCCGTCCAGCGTTTCTGCTCCGCCGCCAGCAGCTTGGCGGCCTCTTGCGAACTGCCGCCCATGGGCGTGCTGCCTTCGGCCTGCAAGATGCTGATGGTGTCCGGGCGGGCCAGGGCCTTGGCCACTTCGGCCTGCAGCTTGGTCAGGATGGCGGGCGGGGTGCCGGCGGGGGCGACCAGCATCTTCCAGTCGCTGGTCTGGAAGTCCTTGTACCCGCCTTCGGCCACGGTGGGCACGTCCGGCAGCGCAGGCAGGCGCGCCGACGCGCTGACGGCCAGGGCGCGCAGCTTGCCGGCCTTCAGAAACGCCAGCACCGTCTGTGGCGTGGCAAAGTAGTAATCCACCTGGCCGCCCAGCAGGTCATTGGCGGCGGGGCCTGCGCCCTTGTAGGGCACATGCAGGGTCTTGATGCCGGCCTGGCGTGTGAAGACTTCCCCGGTCAAATGCCCCACCGTGCCGTTGCCTGCCGACGCCATGGTCAGCGTTTCCGGCTTGGCCTTGGCGGCGCTGACCAGGTCGGCCAGCGTCTTGTACTTGGAGTTGCTGTTGACCACCAGCACCACGGGCTGGCCGGCCACCGTGGCCACCGGGGCAAAGGCCTTGGCGGCGTCGTACGGCATCTTGGCGTAGAGCGAGGGGTTGATCGCCAGGTTGGCGGTCTGGCCCATGCCCAAGGTGTAGCCGTCGGGTTGCGCCTTGGCCACCCCGTCCAGCCCGATGTTGCCGCCGGCGCCCGGCCGGTTTTCCACAATCAGGTTCCAGCCGGTGGACAGGCGGATCTTTTCCAGCACCATGCGCGTCACGATGTCGGTGCCACCCGCTGGCGGAAACGGCACGATGACCTTGATGGGCTGGTTGGGGTAGGCAGGCTGGGCATGGGCTGCCAGCGCCAAGGTGGCGAGCGCGCACGCCCCTGCAATGCGGGAAAGAATGGCCATGGTTTTGTCTCCTTCGTTGATGTAGTTGCCGCGGCTACCGGCCCAGCCCGTACACGCGGCTTGCCGTGCCTTCAAAAAGCTGTTGTCGCTCTGCGGGCGAAAAATCCTGGCTCAGCCTTTTGAATGCGTTCCATCCGTTGACAAAGCTGTAGGAGCCCTTGTCCACGGGGAAATTGCTCTCGAACATGCAGCGTTCGGGGCCGAAAAGGTCGATGCACGCCCGCATCCAGGGCGCCCAGTGCTCTGCCAGTTGCTGGGAAGAGGGGGGCAGGGCGCCTTCGTGGAAGCTGAATCCGTTGATGCGCATGCCCAGGCCGCCCAGCTTCACGTACACATTGGGGCGGCGTGCCAGCGCCTGCATGGCCTGGCGCCAGTGGTGGAAGACCTCCGGGCCCCGGTCCGCATAGGCCCCGATGCGGACGATGCCGCCGCAGTGGTTCACGATGATCGGCAGCTCCGGAAAGGCGTCGGCCACCTCGGCCAGTTCGGCCAGCTGGGGCCAGAACAGCCAGGCGTCGTACGACAGCTGGCGCTGTGCCAGCTGCGCCAGACCGGCGCGGTAGCCGGCATCCCGCAGCAGGTGGGGCGGTGCGGCCGTCAAGGGATTGGCCAGGGAGGCATCGGCATCCCAGGTGGCCAGATGGCGCACACCACGCAGGCGGCCCTGGCCGGCTATTTGGTGCGCCTCCAGCACGCCCGCCACTTCGCTGCCCAGGCGCAGATCCGCGTAGCCCACGATGGCTTGGGCGATCTGTGGTTCGGTGGGTTGCGCGGAGTGAGCGGGGTCAGCGAAGTCAACGGGATCAGCCGGCGTGGTGGCCACCACAAATTCGGTCTCGCCCACCGGCCGCAGTGCTTCGGGCCCGTCGGGGCGGTAGCGCGTCAGCGCCTGCATGTAGACGGATGCGCGGATGTGGTGCCCCGACGTTGCGTCCGCCAGATAGTCGTCCTTCAGGTACGACCAGCCCGGGCGGTCGTAGAAGTGGTGGTGGGCGTCGACGATGGGCAGCTGCGGCTCCAGGGCGGTTTCCGCCCCCAGCGCCAGCCAGTCTGCGCGCACGGGAAGGTAGTTGGCGCTCATGGGCGCGTTCCTTCTGTGGCGGACAGCATCGCCGTGCCCAGCCGCCATGTGCTGGCCGGCGCCAGGCGGGTGGCGCCATGGCCCACCGTGCTGGTGACCGCATCCGGTGACGCGTTCACACGGGTACCTGCACGGACACGGGCCATGGGCAGCGGTGTCTGTACCGGTGCCAGCGCCACCACGGCGGCCATTTGCTGCGCCAAGGTCCGCACCGTGCGGGGGATGACCGTGCCGTAGCCGGGTGCAAGCAACATTCCTGTCTCCACTTTCAACTGCCTGAAATCCAGCCAGCGCATCTGCAAGGTGCAGCGTGCTGGTTGTTTGTTCTATCTGGTAGAACTGTGTTCTGTGTAGAAGAACTATAAAACCAAGAAAGCCCAATCGATTCAGGGTAAGTACCTAAATCTGAATCAAATCGAAATCATGTTCTACTAGGCAGAACAGCCTCCACACCGCACTCAGAGCCCTTCGCATGCCCAGTGAACCCCCCATGACCGCACCGGACGCCGCTGAATCCAGCAGCGGGGTGGCCGTGCTCGACCGTGCGTTCTCCATCCTGGGGGCCTTCAGCCCCGCGGACGACCGGCTGACCCTGACCGAGCTGTCCAAGCGCACGGGGCTGTACAAAAGCACGGTGCTGCGCCTGCTGGTGGCGCTGGAGCATGGCGGCTTCATCCGCAAACTGGAGGACGGTCTGTATGCCGTGGGCCCCCAGCCCATGCGCCTGGCCGCGATCTACCAGCGCTCGTTCCGGGTGGACTCCGTGATCGAGCCTTTGCTGGCCGAGCTGAGCGCCGCCTTGAACGAGACCGCGTCCTTCTATGTGCGCGCGGCAGAGCGGCGCCTGGTGGTCAGCCGCGTGGAGCCCGCGCGGGCGGTGCGGGTCTCCATCCGCGTGGGGGAAGACTTCGACATCCGGCATGGCGCGGCGGGCAAGGTGCTGTTGGCCTTCACCGAGAGCGAGTTGCAGCCTGACATGGTGGCGGTCCGCGAGCGCCTGTGGGCCACCTCCTATGGCGAACGCGATGCAGAGTCCTGCGCCGCATCGGTGCCGGTGTTTGGTGCCCTGGGTGAACTCAAGGGGGCGTTGACCGTGTCGGGGCCGCTGTCGCGCCTGGGCGTGCCGCAGGCCATGCATGCGGCCGTGGGTGCGCTGCTGGACATGGCCGTGCGCGCCACGATTGCCTTCGGCGGAAATCCGGCCCGCTTGCTCACTGCGGGCAAGCATCTCCAGCTGGACAGCGTCAGCGCAGCAAGGCCAGACTGAGCCTGCCGTATGGGCTGCAGACGGGGTGTTGATGGCCGAAAGCGATGGTCCGTTTTGCAGGGTGGATGGCTGCTGGCCGTCGCCACTTGAAAATATAGACTAACCAGTCTATATTTGCCGCATGCACACCGACCCACTCCTGAAACCGCGGCGCGGCAGGCCGCCAAGGCCCCGGGTCGAGGACGTTGACACGCGCGAACTGCTCCTGCGTGCAGGTCTGGAGACGCTCACCGAAAAAGGTTTCGCCACCGCCGGAATCGATGAAATCCTGGCCCGGGTGCGGGTGCCGAAAGGCTCGTTCTATCACTACTTCCCCAGCAAGGAAGCCTTTGGCCTGGCGCTGATTGAACGCTACGCCAACTACTTTGCCTACAAGCTGGACAGCCACTTTGGCAATGAGGCGCTTGCGCCGCTGGCAAGGTTGGATGCCTTCGTCGCGGATGCCGTGGCCGGTATGGAGCGGTACGACTTCAAGCGGGGCTGCCTGATTGGCAACCTGGGGCAGGAAATGAACGGCCTGCCCGAGTCCTTCCGGGAGCGGCTGACCGAGGTTTTCAGCGACTGGGAGGGGCGCACCGCCGCCTGCCTGGACGCCGCCAAGGCCCAAGGCCAGCTTGCACCCGGCGCGGATACGGCCCAGCTGGCCTGTGCATTCTGGATTGGATGGGAAGGGGCGGTGCTGCGCGCCAAGCTGGAGCGAAGTGCCCAGCCGCTGCACACCTTTGCCCGTTTTTTTGCTGCGGGCCTGCCCAGGGCCTGATTTTTTGGTCTTTTTATAGACGATCAGTCTAAATGTGAAGGAGTGGCGATGTTCAGTGGAATCTTGATCGGCAAAGACGACGGTGGCTACCACGCGAAGCTACAGCGCATAGACGAGTCGCTGCTGCCGGAGGGTGACGTGCTGGTGCGCGTCTCCCATTCGACGCTCAACTACAAGGATGCGCTCGCCATCACCGGCCAAGGGCCCGTGGTGCGCAAGTTCCCCATGGTGCCGGGGGTGGACCTGGTGGGTCAGGTGGAGCATTCGTCCCATACCGCTTTCAAGCAGGGAGACTGGGTCTTGCTCAACGGCTGGGGGGTGGGTGAAACCCACTGGGGCGGCCTGGCGCAGATGGCGCGCCTGAATGGGGACTGGCTGATTCCTTTGCCCGCCGGTTTCACTCCCCAGCAGGCCATGTCCTTGGGCACGGCGGGCTACACGGCCATGCTCTGTGTCATGGCCCTGGAGCGCCACGGTGTGAAGCCCGGCGATGGCGAGATTGTGGTGACCGGGGCCGCCGGCGGCGTGGGCAGCGTGGCCATCGCCATCCTGTCCCAGCTGGGCTACGCCGTGGTGGCGGTGACCGGGCGCACCGATGAAACCGACTACCTGGTCGGCCTGGGGGCCAAAGAGGTGCTGCCACGCGCGCAGTTTTCGCAACCCGGCAAACCGCTGGGCAAGGAACGCTGGGCCGGGGCGGTGGACGTGGTGGGCAGCCACACCCTTGCCAATCTGTGCGCCAGCACCCGCTACGGCGGCGTGGTGACGGCCTGCGGGCTTGCCGCCGGCATGGACTTCCCGTCCACGGTGGCGCCTTTCATTCTGCGGGGCGTGACGCTGGCGGGCATCGACAGCGTCATGCGGCCCACAGCCGACCGGCTCGAAGCGTGGTCGCGGCTTGCGGTGGACCTGGATCTGAAGCAACTGGGCACCATCGGCCGCGAGGTGCCTTTGACCGAGGTGATTCCGCTGGCGACGGAACTCCTGCAAGGGCGGGTCAAGGGCCGCATCGTTGTCGATGTGAACCGCTGACCCGTTCCCCCTCAGCGCCTGACAACCACTGGAGACAAGCCATGACCATGACCCCAAACCATGCTGGCGCCATCAGCCGCTTTCCTGTGCCCCCACTGGAAGACATGCCCGCAGACATCCGCGAGCGGCTGGTGGCGGTGCAGGAGAAATCAGGGTTCATTCCCAACGTCTTTCTCACCCTGGCCTACCGTCCCGACGAGTTCCGCGCCTTCTTTGCCTACCACGATGCGCTGATGGAACGCCCCGGCAACCTGAGCAAGGCCGAGCGCGAAATGATCGTGGTGGCCACCAGCGCGGTGAACCAGTGCCAGTATTGCGTGATCGCCCATGGGGCTATCTTGCGCATCCGCGCGAAGAACCCTTTGATTGCCGATCAGGTCGCTACCAACTATCGCAAGGCCGACATCACGGACCGCCAGAAGGCGATGTTGGATTTCGCCATGAAGGTGTCGGCCACGGCGCACCTGGTCGGTGAAGCGGATTTCGACGCCCTGAAGCAGCACGGTTTCACCGAGGACGACATCTGGGACATCGCCGGCGTGTCGGCGTTCTTCGGCATGTCCAACCGCCTGGCAAATGTCACCAGCATGCGTCCCAACAAGGAGTTCTATGCCATGGGGCGGGGCTGAGGAGGTCAGGGGCAGGTTCCGCGACTGGAGAGCGTATCTGCAGACGGGCCGCAAGGCGGGAGCGGCTGCCACAGGTTCTGGGTGGCTTGCACTTTTGGGTCTTGCAGTGCTCATGCGACCGGCAGCGGCGCAGATATTGGCTTCGACGGGAAGTTCATCACACGCTCTAGAGGGTGTGGCCTCGGACTGCAGAGGCACAGGAAACAGGAAACAGAAAGCGGCCTTAGTGGCCGCTTTTTTGGGCGCCCGAGCCAGGCCATCCTCCGGGGCGGCCGTTCCTGCCCGCGCTGCGGTGGCGGTCACACTGCGTCGGAGGGAAAGCCGATGAACTCCGGCGCGACCGCTGTGGTGAGCCAGACGCCATTCTCGGCGCGCAAGAAGACCTGTCCGCTGGCGTGCAGTGCCTGCGCGTCCACCCACAGCACGCAGGGCTTGCCGTGGCGTCGGCCTACGGCTTCTGCCGTCAGCGCGTTGGTGGACAGGTGCACATGCTGCCTCTGCATCGGCTGCAGGCCATGGCGGCGAATGGACGCAAGGAACCGCAAAGCAGTGCCATGAAACAGGCGACTTGGTGGCTCCTGGGGCGGCAGCGCAAGCTGCACTGGAACAGAGTGGCCTTGGTTGGCGCGAATGCGTTGCCCGTCGTCGCTGAAGGCAAACCGTTGCTTGTCGCTGCCGGCCACAATCTGGCTCAGCGATGCGCGGTCGAGTGCCACGCCGTGGGCATTCGCGCGTTCCAGAAGCGCGTCAACCTGCGCCCACCCCGCACTGTCCAACGACAGCCCGATGGTCTCTGGTGCATGGCGAAGGACCAGGCTCAAAAACTTGCTCTTTTCCACCACGCTGCTCATACCCATCGCTCCAATGCCATCGCTCCCACGTTCTTCTATTCCAGCCACTCGCGGCTCTCCGGAACCATGTGTTCCGTTCGCCAGGCTTCCAGGCTGGCAAAGATGGCGGTTGCTGGCCAGGGCGGTGTTTGCTGCCCTTGCCAGACCAGGTGGACCAGGGCCACCCGGCCGGTACCGTCCAGCAACGCGAACAGCGCGTCGTCGCCATTGCCGCGGCCGATGAGCTGGACGGGAACCCCGTGCAGTGCATGGCCCGGACTGGTTTCGCGCGCCAGCTGCTCGGCGAAAGTGCGCAGGTAGCTGTCCCTCGCGCCAGTGGTTGATGTCCAGGGTTCCAGCCAATCCGTTTCTTGCATCTTGGGATTCTATTTCCCATGGTCCCATGTGCCCATGCGCGGCTGCCACCGCACGCGGGCCGGGCGGACTGGGCGCGCGGGGCCCTAGGTCAGCTTCGGGCCGTCTGCAGCCTTCACCTTTCTCCCGACATTGCAGACGACCGCAGTGGCTGGAGCTTCATGCTCTCCATGCCAGGGAGTGGCGGTGGGCTCTGCGGTCACACCCAAGTCAGCAGGCTACCGTTGCGCCAGCCACCGGCAACCCATTCAGGAACGCGGCCACTTGCCGGTTGCCGCGCAGGTGCACCACCGGCACCTGGGGGCCCTTGGCCAGGCGCATGGCTTCGATGCCCGGGCGGTTGGCGTTGTCATAGTGCCAGACATATTTCAGAAACGTCAGGAACGCACGGTTGTGCTGCTCCTGGCAGCCTGCGGCCAGGTCGGTGCGGGGCTGCTTGCTGAAGCTGCGCGCAACCACGCGGCGCAGGCAGGTCCAACGCGGGGTGTCCAGCCAGATGACCAGATCGGCACGGGGCAGGCGCAGATCGAAGGTGCGGCGGGCGTAGTTGCCCTCGCAGACCCAGGCATCGGGCGCCACTGCGTGGCGCACCCGTTCGCGGAAGACCTCGGCATCGGCCTCCACCCAGCCCGGCTCCCAGAACAGGGTGTCCAGGTGCACCACCGGCAGGCCCAGGCGCGCGCCCAGGGCGCGGGCCAGTGTGGATTTGCCGCTGCCTGCATTTCCCAAAATCACAATCCTCTGCATGAACGGCTTCCCATCGTCAAAAGGGTGGCGATTCTGCGGATTGGCAGCGACCTGTCAACAGCCCGGCGCAAATAAAAAAGGCCTGCGCACGCCCGCAGACCGCCTGCCTCAAGCGCCCGGGTTGAACCGCTGCGCCACCTGGGACACCCGTACCCCGTAGCCGCGTGCCGTGGCGATGTCCCCGTCGGGAATGGCGGCTGCGTCGGCATCCGACGGCGCTTGCACCAGCAGGCCCACGGAGCCTCCCAGGTTGTTCACATCGTTGCGGGTGGCCGCCAGGGTGTTGGAAGGAGGCACGCCCAGGCTGACCCAGATGCCGCCATGCTGGGAGGCCAGTGTCTGCATGCCGATCAAGGTCACCTGCTTGTCACCGTTGAGGCTGGCGCTCACGGAAAAGCCTCCGAAGACCTTGTCTTGCCAGGCGCGGGTGAACCATGCCTTGGAGCTGGCATCGGCAAACTTCTTGAACTGCCAGGGCGCGGAGCCCATGTAGGTGGGGGCGCCCAGCACAATGGCGTCGGCCTGGGCCAGTGCGTCCCAGGCTTCGTCGCTGAGGTTGCCTTCCGGGTCGATGCGCAGCAGTTGCGCCTGTGCACCCTGTGCTACGGCTTCAGCGATGCGTTGCGTGTGGCCGTAGCCGGAAAAATAGACCACTACAGTTTTTGCCATATGTCCTCCTGCGGATTGGCGGTGAAGATGGGGCTGGGGAAAGCGGCTGCGCCGGGCGCAAGCCGGGGTGCCAGGCTCAGGGGATTTGCACCAGACTGCCCTTGCGGCGGGATGCAGAGCCATCGGGCAGAAAAATGTTGGTGTAGGCCACACCGTTGCGGAAGTCGTCCACATGGACCACGTGCTGCCCCGCGCGGCGCGACCAATAGATCATGTAGACGCCGTCACCCACCGGCGTGACCGTGATGGGTACGTTGGCGGTGTTCTTGTCATCGGGAGAGGTGAACACCATCTCCCGGGCGGACTTGAAATCCAGGCGGAATTTCTGGTCGCCGAAATCCACAAAGTAGGACTTGCCGGCGGCAATGAACTCGCTGTCCGAAGCGATGGCGACGGCATGGGGATCGGTAGCGGGCGTCTGGGCGCTGGCCCAGGGGGCCGACAGCAGCGCCGCAGCGCCCAGGATCAGGGAAGCAGCGGTTTTGGGAAAAAAGGTCATGGGACAGATTCCAGAATGGCGATTCAAAGACCGCATCGGCGTTGCACAACGCGGCCTTCACCCGTAGTGCTGCCCTTGAACCTGGCCCATCCAGTCGCCATGTGCCCGCCACTTGCATGGCGGGGCACACATCCGGATTCTGGGCACACAAACCCGTCGGTGGCGGGCTGTCTTGGGGCATCGGTTTAAAGGTATTCAGCAGATACTTGGTATATTTTTCATCGTTGTCTGTGCATGCCCAAGAACGCACCTGGAGGGCACCAGATTCCCTGGAGGAAACCTATGACCGATGACGCACTGCGGCTGCATGCAGGCCGCTATGCCTACAACGTCTACGAAGAAAAATGCCCGACCCGCCAGGTACTGGAGCGGCTGGCGGACAAGTGGGCGCTGTTGATCCTGGACCGCCTGGAAACCGGCCCGCAGCGCTTCAATGGACTCAAACGCGAGATCAAGCAGATCACGCAGAAAGTGCTGACCCAGACCCTGCGCAAGCTGGAGCGCGATGGCCTGGTCACCCGCACGGTGTATGCCACCAAGCCCGTCACCGTCGAATACGCACTGACGGCCCTGGGGGCCACCTTGACGGAAACCGTGGCCGCGCTGGCGCACTGGGCCGAGCAGAACATGGATGCGGTGGCCGCGGCACAGGCCGCCTATGACGCAGAAGAGGCCCGCCAGGCCGAGCTGCAAAAGCGCGTGCACCGGCTCTGAGCGGAACGGGAAAGGCGCGGCCGCAGGTGCTCTGTCGCAGGGATGCACCGGCCGCCTGGCCGTACGCGGGCAACCCGGCGACAATGGCCGGCATGACCGACAACCATGCCGATGAACGCCCCGTCTACCAGGCTGCGTGCCACTGCGGGACGGTGCGCTTTTCCCTGCGTTTGACCGATGGCCTGCGCACGGTCCGCCGATGCAACTGCTCGTACTGCCGCATGCGCGGTGCCGTGGCGGTGTCCGCCAATCTGAGCGACCTCACCGTGACCCAAGGGCGGGATGCGCTCACCCTGTACCAGTTCAACACCGGCGAGGCAAAGCACTATTTCTGCGCACGCTGCGGCATCTACACCTTCCACCAGCGCCGCTCTTCGCCGGACCAATACGGCATCAATGTGGCCTGCATCGAAGGCATGAGTCCCTTTGACTTTGACAAAGTTCCGGTGAGCGAAGGCCGGGTGCATCCCAAGGACCGGCCCGGTGGTGCGTCGAACGTTGCCGGCTGGATCCTGTACCAGGCCAACCCCGAGGCAGGCGGGGACTGACGCCGTGGACGGGTGGTGGAGCGCCAGCTCCCGGCCCGATGGCCCTGGCGATGGACCGCCCCTAAGCGCACGCCTGCGCGCGCTGGGTGTGCTGCATCCAGCCGGTGAACTGCAGTAGCTTTGCATTGAACACATCGCCCGGCGCCCAGGGGGGGCGGGCATGCGCCAGAAAGAGCGCGAGCTGTTCCGCCTTGCCGGGACACAGGCTGGCGAAGTGGCTGGCGTAATCCTCCAGAGTCTTTGGCCAATAGCCGTCTGAGACGGGCGCAGCACCTGGGTGGCCCATACCAGCTTGCGGGCCGCCTCTTTCGGCAGCCGCCGCAGGGTGTGCTGGTCCTGCGCACCGGCGATGCGCGCGGCGTAGCCCTGCAGCACTCGTGCAGAGTCGCCGTTGAGGGCCTTGGCAATAGCGGGGGAGGGCCGGAATGCCGGAAACCGCTGCGCCAGATCGGCCCCCTGGATGCAGCGGCATGCATGCTTGAGCCAGTAGCCTCAGCTGTACAGATGGGCGGGATCCAGCACCTCTTCCCGCACGCCGATATCGAAGTCGATCAGCGCACCCGCCGGGCTGCGGCGCACCAGCATGCGCACGCCCAGATAGACCAGATAGGCCGCGCCCACGTACTTGACCAGGGTGAATGCCCACGCGGATTGGGCGATGAGCAAGGACAGTCCCCACGCCGCGGCCAGTACATGGACCAGGCCGCCCAGCGCCGTGCCCAGGCAGGAGGCCAGCCCTTCCGGTCGGCCGCCGGCCACGGTGCGGGCGACGACATCGGCGATTCCCGGGCCCGGCGTGATGGCCAGCACCAGGGCGGCAAAGAGAAAAGCAAGCAACGACATGGCGGATGGTTAAGGATGGTTCAAGAGTGGTGTGAGGGCGCCACGGTAGCTACCCCTGCTGCCCCAGCTGCCGCTGAAAGCGGGTGGGCAATGCCGCCGTCGCCATGGGCGCGAAGCACCTGGGCGATGACGACCTGGTAGCCCTTGATCCACTGCGCCTGCTGCTGCTTGGCGGCCAGGTGGGCAGGGTGCTGCATGAGCTGCTGCAAGGCTTCCAGGCTCTCCCAGTAGTAGACCGTGGAGACCAGGCCTGCCGCAGGGTTCTCCCACGCTTCCTCGCCCAGATAGCCCGGGATACCCTTGGCCACGTCGGCGATGATGGCGTCGAGCCGGTGAAATTCGTCGTCGTAGTCGCCCGGGGCGAAGGTGAAGGTGGCGCTGTACATCTCACCCTCCATCCGGTGCATGGGCGCGGCGGCCCTGGCCGCCACCAGGCGGGGGCAGGGCCCTCATGGCTGGGACGCGGTGTGGTGCATAGCCTGCGCCAGGCCATGGTGGCCCACGGACTCCAGCCCTCGGATGGCGCCTTCGCGGTCCGGCACCTGGTGGTGCTGGTTGAGCTTGCGCTTGCATTCCAGCCGGCTCAGCCGGATCTCGATGCCCACAATGTGCTGCAGCTGCTGCGCCATGTAGTCCGACGGTGCGTCCCCCATCTTCCAGGGCACGGGCTGGTCGGCCTCGTGCTGCCGCGTCAGGCGGCCGACCACTCCCCGCACGAACTTCTCGTCGTCGCGGACGTGGATGGTGCCGTGGGCATGCACCACCTCGTAGTTCCATGTGGGCACGCGCCGGTGGGTTTCCTGTTTGCCGGGATACCAGTTGGGGGAGATATAGCCTTGCACTCCCCGAAACACCACCAGCACCTGCTCGCCATCACGCACCTCCTGCCAGATCGGGTTGGCCCGCGCCACATGGGCCAGCAGCACACCGGCGCCGCCGCCACTGGTGTCCAGCAGAAAGGGCAGGTGGTTCGCCTCCAGGCCGCTGGCGGTGTGGGTCACCAGCATGCCCAGCGCGTTGTCGCGCACGATGCGGTGAAGCTCCTCGGTGCGAGGTTCGGTGAATTGCGTGGGAAGGTACATGGCGCTTGATGGCGGTTGCAGCGGGCAGCGCCCGCGAAGCCACCACTGTGCCGCCATTGCGGCTGGTGGAAAATAGCCAGTTTTGAGCAATTCAACCAGACCAGTTGACCGCCATGGCCATGCACAACGAACGACGGACCGGACTGAGCCGGGCCCTCTACGAAGAATTTCGTGCCCGCATCGCGGACGGCACCTATGCCGCGGGGACGGTGCTGCCGTCCACCCGGGCACTGGCTGCGGAGCGCGGGCTGTCGCGGGCGACCGTGACCCTGGTGTACGAGCAGATGGCCGCCGACGGGCTGATCGACAGCCGCGCAGGGGCCGCCAGCCGCGTGGCCGCCGGTGCGGCGGCGCCGGTCCCGCCCAGGCGGGCACGTGCCGCCGCCACAGCCGCAGCAACGGTCACCGCCACGGCGGCGGGTGGGCTGGCCGGAAGGCTCTCGCGCATCGGCCAGCACATGCAGGCCTTGCAGCTGGCAGACCCCCGGCCCACGCAGCCTGGAGAGATCGATTTTGTCTACGGGCCGCTGGCGGGCCGCGACTTCCCGACATCGACCTGGATGAAGGCCCTGCGTGCCGTGGAACGCCAGCGCATGCCCAGGCTGGAGTACGAAGACCCGCGCGGCAACCTGGAACTGCGCCGTGCGCTGCAAAAGCACCTCAGCCAGTCCCGGGGGCTGACCTGCGCGGTGGAGCAGATCCTCATCGTCAACGGCTCGCAGCAGGCATTGGATCTGTGCGCCCGCCTGCTCATCAATCCCGGCGACCAGGTAGTCGTGGAGAACCCAGGGTACCGCATGGCCCACCACGCATTCGAAGCCTACGGGGCCAGGCTGTGGTCTGCCCCCGTCGATGCGCAGGGGCTGGTCACGCAGCAGCTGGCCGCAGCGGGCGACGCGAAGCTGGCCTATGTGACGCCCACCCACCAGTTCCCGCTGGGCGCCTTCTTGCCCATGGCACGCCGCCGGCAGTTGCTGGACTGGGCGGCCCGGCACCATGCCTGGATCATCGAGGACGACTACGACAGCGAGTACCGCTACACCGTGCGCCCCGAAGCTACCCTGCAGTCGCTGGACGCGCACGGCTGTGTGATCCACGTCGGCACCTTCTCCAAGACGCTGTCGCCGCAGTTGCGGCTGGGCTATATGGTGCTGCCGCCGGCGCTGGCCGAGACCTTTGCGGCCGCCAGGCGCGTCAGCGACCGGCACGGCGCAACCGGCATGCAGCGTGCCTTGGCGCGGATCCTGGAAGACGGCAGCTACGACCGCCATGTGCGCCGCATCCGGCGTCTGCAACAGGCACGGCAGCATGCCCTGGTGCAGGCGCTGGAGCGCCACCTGGGCCCGCAGGTCACGGTGCAAGGTGCAGCCAGCGGCCTGCACCTGGTGGTGTGGTTCAAGGAGGTGCCTGCAGCCCTGGAGCCGGCGCTGGTGGATGCCGCGCGCGCATGCGGTGTCCGTGTCTACCCCATCAGCCCGCTGTATCTCCCGGGCACGGACGAGCGCCAGGCGAACCCCGCCGCCGGACTGGTGATGGGCTATGCCTTGCTGGAGCCGGACACCATCGCGGCAGGCATCCAACGCCTGGCCGAGGCCGTGGCGCGCACCAGGCCCGGCCAGGGCGGATGAGCGGTGTACGGCCGCACAGCCCAGCCGTGGCATGCACTGGCCGCAACGGCCGCAAGCCCATGGGCGCGTCTGCGGCTGGGCAGGCCATGGCAGAACGCAGTGCGCGCGCTGAAGGAGGGAGGGAGCCGGTGGGCAGGTGGGGTGATGCAGATCACAGGCCTTGGCGGTGGCCATGGCTACCATGGCCGGGCACCTGGGTGCAGCGCATCCATGTCGCAAGCGCTCCGGTACGGTCAACAGGCCGGCGCGGTCAGGCCTACACAGAACGCCCTGTGCAACCCATCTACCTCCTTCTTTGCCTGGCGGGCGCAGCCTTGCCCCTTTCGCAGTTTGTGCCCTGGCTGGCCGTGCACGGCCCGGATCTGCCGCTGCTGCTGCAACAGGCCAGCGCCAGCCATATTGCTGCCTTTGCCTGGGCGGATGTGCTGGTCTCGGGCATCGCGGTCGCCGTGTTTGTGGTGGTGGAAGGGCGCAGGCTGGTCATGCCCCGGTGGTGGCTGCCGCTGTGCTGCTTGGCCGTCGGGCCTTCGCTGGCATTGCCGTTGTTCCTGCTGCTGCGGGAGCGGCATCTGGCGGCAGGCAGGCTGCGCGCGGGTGTGGAGTGATGGCTGTGCTGTGGCGTCCACGGACGGTGCGTGGGCGCACTGCGGTTGTTGCCGGCTGGCTTTGGGTAGTCTTTCAGGTCGCTGCATCCGCATGCGTCGGTTCGGGAATGAGCGCGGTAGCAATTTGCTGTGCATGAGGTCCCGGGGCATCTTTGACCGGCGTTCTGCTCCGGGTTGAACGGCATGCTTGAACTGCTCACTGACAGCATTCGACCCGTTGCTGCCGTTCATGATTTGCCAGCAGATGTCTGCTGTGCAGCGATTGCAGCCGCTTGCCATGCTCGCTCCCAACGGCAGATTTCTGCCATTCCTGCTGCTTCAGCGCTCAACCGATTACGAACTTGTCGCGGTTGCGCGCAATGAACTGGTCTAGCGTCGTCAGCGGCACGCCCCAACTGCGCACAGCATTGAGGTCTACCTTGTATCCCTCGACGTTGTTCCACGATTCAGACTGGGTGGCCAGAGAACCGTAGGGTCGGTCGAGCAGTTCGTCGTCCGTCAACGTCATCGCCGAGACCGGCTTGCCCGTCGCAACGCTCATCTTGGCGGCGACCTCGGGCAAGGTGGCGCGCTCCACCGCCAGGTCGATTTCATGGCCGTTAAAACGCGCAGGATCGGCAAAGGCGGCGGCGGCAAACGCGCCGATGTCGTCCGCCGCGATCCAGTCAATGCCGGAGTCGGCCGCGATTGCAGTCTCGAAACGACCGCGCTGACGGAGCGACGCGAACTGCATGTCCGCCTGCGGCGGCACGATGTCCTCCATGATCATGGCTGGCTTCAGGATGACCCAGTGGCGGAAGCCTTGCGCCTTGACCATATCAATGACAGCGGCCTTGTTGTTCCAGTACAGCGGCTCCCAGCGGCCTTCGTCCCAGCCGACGAAGTTCTTCTGATCGCCTGCACGGGCAACTGACGTGTGGACCACCGTATCCACCCCAGCACGCCCAGCGGCCTCAATCAAAGCCTTGCCAGTGACAACCTCGGTATCCGGATCGCCAGGGTGTGAGCCCATCTGCATAGAGAAAACACCGCCCACCCCCGCCAGCGCGGCGTCCAGACTGGCGGCATCGTTGAAGTCGCCCTTCACAACATCCACACCTTGTGCGCTGAGCGCCTGAGCTGCGGCCGAGGAAGGATCGCGTGTCATAGCGCGCACGGGGTGGCCTGCCTGCAGCAGCGCACGCACAACGGCGCCCCCTTGCTTGCCAGTGGCGCCTGTGACCAGAACGGGACGGATGGTGGAGTTTGACATGGGAAGCCTTTCGTCTGTTGAGCACTCATAACGCCAAGATGGCGCTGGAGAACAATGCAACAATATACGAAACGCAATAGTTTCGGAACTGTATGGTTTAGAATTTCTGTGATACCCTGGATGGAGATGAACGACCAGCAAAACCGACACCCGCATCGCCTACCGCCAGCAGAACGCGGGCGCAATCAAGACACCAGCCGCGACGAGCTCATCATCAACGCAGCTCTGGAGTTGCTGGGGACTAAGGGATACCAGAGCCTGACCATGACGGACGTAGCGGCGCATGCGGGGGTATCAAAGGCAACGCTTTACAGGCGCTGGACGGCAAAAGCTGATCTGGTGGCCGACGCTGTTGCAACGCTGGACTCGTTGAACTCGCCCCGCTATCCAGGCACGTCGCTCCGGGACGATCTTCTCGCGTTGGTGCATCACGCCGGCAACTGCACCGACCGCCCTGAAATCGTCATCGCTACCATGGAGATGGCGCGTTTGCACCCGGAGCTCTATCGAACCCTAGCCGAGCGTTACAGCACTTTCGTCCGGGCAGAGCTGTCCAAGCTGTCTGCAACCGCGACTCATGCTGGTTACATGGCTTTGTCCGAGGTTGAGCTCGACATCCTGGGTGACACGGTCATTGCGCTCGTGGCCTATTACGGTGGACCAGCAGGTGCACCAATTCCGTCCGAGCGTCTAGCTAAGGTCGTCGACCACTTGCTGATGTTGATGTTGACTGGGACACGTGCATCAACAGAAGCCACCACGCCTAAGCGTGCAATGGGTCGATAGCCGTCCTTGGCGTGGCTGACCACTAACGTCAGCTCACCGCTTGAAGCAGTCGGCCAAGTAGCGTTCGCGAACGGCTGCTCCTGGCCGAACTCGGCCGGTCATGACCAGCAGCCCAGTCAAGCTGGAAAATAGAATCCGTGGTGGTCGTATTCGTGGCTGTGAATCGCCAGCCTGGCGAAGTTTTTCAGGCGGTGGCGCCCGGAACCGGGTCGCTCTGCACGGGGTTCTGGACCTGGTAGCGCAGCTCCGCCATGCCGCTTCCCATCTGCTGCACGGACTGGAGCTTGAGCGCGGGGTAAAGTGCCTGCCGGGGGAACAACGGCTTGCCCGTGCCGAGGGTGGCAGAGCCGATCTGCACGATGACTTCATCCAGCAGTCCGGCGTCGTAGAACTGGCCGGCCAGGTCGCCGCCGCCCACGATCCACAGGTTCCGGTCGCCCGCTGCCGCGCGCATGGCGGCGTGGACGGGGCGCACATCGCCACTGGCGAATTGAATGTTGGCACCGGCAATGGCAGGCAGGGTGCGGCTGGTGAACACCCAGGTGGGCTGCGTGTAAGGCCATGGGGAACCCGTCTCGGCCGCCACCTTGTCCGCATTGCGCAGCATCCACTCGTAAGTGGCGGAGCCCATGGCCAGGGCCCCGACGCCGGAGATGAATTCCGGATAGCTGGACTCATTCAGCTCGCCCAGGGAGAACAGCCAGTCCAGGGAGTCGTCCTCGGTGGCCAGAAAGCCGTCCAGGCTGGTGGCGGTGTAGTAGGTGGTCTTCATCCGCCAGATTGTAGTTAGCGGTTTGGGGGCGGTTCGGCATGCCGCCCGCTTGGGGCACGGGCAGGTGAAGAGGGCGCCGGTGCCCCATGGGCACAGCACATCTGGATGCGCTGTGCCGGCTTCAGCCGGTTGGATCTTGGTGAGTAGGTACGCATGCGTGCAGCGTTATTTCAGGCCTTCGGTGTCCAGCGCTTTTCTCACGGCAGGCCGCTCGCGCATGCGCAGGTACCAGGCCTTGAGGTGTTCGAGACCATCGAAGCGGATATTGGCTTGGTAGGTGGGAACCAGCCATTCGGCCTGCCCCCATTGGGTGAGTGCGTAGAGGTAGCTGTCGGCCACGGTGTAGTGCCCCATCAGATAGTCCTGGCTTGCAAGCTGCGCGTTGATCCAGGCATAGCGTTGCGCCAGCTTGGGCGTGGCGGACTCGGTGGCATACCTGCCGGCCTGCACCGGGTAGAGCAGGGGGATGAAGCCTTTGTGGATTTCAGAGGTCAGGAAATTGAGCCACTCCTGCAGCCGGTAACGCGCCATGCTGGTGTGTGCCGGGGCGAGTTGCGCGTCTGGCTGGAGGTCCGCCAGGTACTGTAGGATGGCCGGACCTTCGCGCAGCAGGCTGCCATCGTCCAGCTCCAGCAGCGGCGCATATCCCAAAGGGTTGAGGTCCAGAAAATTGCGCCCATCCGCAGTCTTGTGTGTTTTGTAGTTCACCTGGATGGGGGTGAAGTCCAGCGCCAATTCGTGGAGCACGATGTGGGGGGACAAAGAGCAGGCTGCAGGGATGTAGTACAGCTTCATGGGAGGCTTCCGATCGTTGACGTACGCCGTGACATACGGCGCTGCCGCGAGTGTTCACCGGCAGGTATCAAACTGGAAGAAGGCAAAAAAACTGCAGATAGGTTAAAAAACGATACCTAGAAGATCGCCTGGAAAGTTGTGCTATGAAAGTGAGTGTCAGTGGCTGCTCTGTGGAAGAAGCCATGCGGCTGCTGGGAGGGCGGTGGCGCCTGCTGATCGTGTCCTACCTGGTGGACGGGCCCAAGCGGTTCAACGCATTGCGCCGGGACATGCCCGGTATTTCGCAGCGCTCGCTGACCCTGGACCTGCGCGCCCTGGAGGAATCTGGTCTGGTGCAACGCACGGTGTGGCCCACAGCACCCGTTCGGGTGGATTACGCGCTCACGCAGGACGGCGAACGCCTGAAACCCGTGGTCGCTGTGATGAAAGAGTTCGGGCTGTGGCTGAAGGAGCGGGGTTAGCACCTCGGCTTTGCAGGCGGCTGGCGCCGGATTGGCACCGCCGCCCGCTTGATCGGGGCAGCTCAGGCAGCCCTTAAGATGCTGCGCTGTCTTCGATTGCCCTGGCGCCATGCTCACTTCTGCTCTGCACCCCTTGGTGCGCGTTCGCACTGTCACTGCCTTCCTCACACTGGGCCCTGAACCCGGCACCTGGCCCGCTGCGCTGGCGCAGGCCAAGCGCCAATGTGATCGCCTGGCGACGGCGCTGGAGGAGCAGGCAGGCTATGCGGTGCAGTCCATCCGTATCGTCAGCAACCCGTTTGGTGAGTACCTGGACACCCGCAGCGCCGCCAGCGCGCAAGCCGGGCTGGCCCATATCACCGAGCTGCTGGCCCAGCTGAACACCGGCAGCCGCCGCATCCGCTTTGCGATCGGCGAGGCGCGTACCACCGCCGAAGTCGCGCTGCTGCCCGCGTTGATTGCCGCGTATGGCGACCTGTGCAATGCCTGCGTCAACATCGATCTGGATGAGGCCGGCTACCTGGGCGGCGAGCTGCTGGAGCGCAGCGTGCAAGCCGTGCAGGAGATCGCCGCGTGCACGCCGCGCGGCGAGGGCAATTTCAACTTCACCGTCAATTTCAACTGCGTCAGCGGCATTCCCTATTTCCCTGCGGGCTACCACCGTGGCGAGCTGGATGCCTGTCTGGTGCTGGGCCTGGAGACGCCGGACCTGCTGGTCGATGTGCTGCACACGCTGCAGCCAGAACGCCAGAGCCTGCCCCATGCCGCCTGGATGGCCCGCGCCGCGCAGGCGCTGGGCGATGCACTGTCCAGCCATGTGGAGCGCATCAGTGCCTGTGTGAACGCTACCGCGCTGGATGCCGGCTGGCGCGTCATCGGCATGGATACCTCGGCCGCACCCTCCAAATCCTGCGCCTCCATGGTGCAGGTCTATGAACTGCTGGGGGTGCCGTTCTTCGGGGCCTCCGGCACGGTGGAGGCATCGGCCTTGCTGACCCGCGTGTTCAAGTCCGTGCAGCACATGCCGCAGATCGGCTTCAGCGGCCTGATGCTGGCCGTGACGGAAGACACCGGTCTGGCGCAAGGCACGCAACACGGCCACTTCGACATTCGCGCCTTGCTGACCTACAGCAGTGTCTGTGGCATCGGTCTGGATACCGTGCCCGTGCCGGGCGATGCCAGCGCCAGCCAGATCGCCGCCGTCATGCGCGACACCGGCACCATGGCGTTTCGCCTGAACAAGCCGCTGACCGTGCGCCTGTTCCCGGTGCCCGGCCTGCAGGCCGGTGAGTTGACCGCTTTTGAGAGCGCGGACCTGTGCAACTGCGCGGTGCTGGCCCTGCCTTAAAGTGGCCCACACGGTCGTGCCTGGCCTGATCTGGCACGGCATAGGCCGCAGATTGGCGCGGCCTGGCCTGGACAAGACGTGAAGCCGCAGGCCATGCATCTGGTGCGACCAGGCGGGGCAACGACGTAGCAAGGGTAGGGCGGGCGGCGCGAGGTCCCCGCCTAGGGTTCGGTGAGCTCCACCGCATCGCTAAGCCCCAGCGCCTCATCCAGCAGGCATTGCAACGCCACGGCCGCCACCGTGCGGTCCACCAGGTGGTCAACAAAATAGAAGCCGTCCGGCTCGATGGCGAAGCGGTAGCTTTCGGCCGCGGTGGCGCTACTGGTCGGGCTGGGCAACTTCCGCTGCAGTGCAGCGGGGTCGTAGTTGCCGGGCACGGAAAATTTGATTTTGTACTCTCGTCCCATGGGGTGCAGTGGATCTTCGATCTGGGTGATTTTCTGAGATTGTGTAGCGGTCCAAAGCGGCCAATAAGGAGCTCCGGGCCGATAGAAAAATTCGGCGAACGTAGGCTCCCCATCCAAAGTAGTGAGTATGGGATGGCACTGATGCCATTACATTGGACAGCCATGAGACACCTCTTTGAGTATGAGCGCCCATTGGTCCAACACCTGTTCACTCAAGCCGGGGTATCTCTCGAAATCAGCGCACTTATTGTTCGACTTCTGTCGGGCGGAATGGGCAGCCTCTCCATCGCTCCATTCAACAGCTCTCGCAAGCTAGGCGCATCGCCAGCGGAGTGCCATTTCTACGATGCAGATGGCACCCCCGTCTCCGTGGTGCTCAATCTCGATCAAGACGGTAAGCCGTTTGAGATCGATATCTGGCGTGTGGACTTTCAGGCAGTGATTAGCTGGCCTTTGGAGAGAGATATCCTGCCAGGAGCTCCTGATCGTTGATTCCACACAGGAGTCCCGTAGCCTCATCCTTCACACCGAAGGCACACATACGGCGGTTCGGAAAAAATGGAATGAAGCTCTTCTCATATTCCACATTGCCCACGAGCGAATAGCGCTAGCCATATGGGCGGTTTGGCGAAGCCTTTTTGATTTTTGCATAGGTCTGATCTGCCGCAAAGCAGCTATGCTGGAAATATGAAATCCTCGCGCGAGGCAACATGTCCAAGGAATGCGTCTGGCCGATGGCAGGCACCTCTGCGCACCAACATCTGCGACTTGGGTACCTGTCTTTTAAACAACCATGTCAGCACATACATTGAGGCCGCAAAGTGTAAGTTCTGGCACTATGCGCTAGTTCATTTTGAATTAACTTAGGAAATGGCAGTTTTATTTTGCATTGAAGACGAAATTCACGCAGAGCTCGTTGGTGAAGGTTTTGTTTCTTTTCAGGCAGCTCTGACGGAAGTGCGGCGGCTTGCAAGCATCCCGTGGGACGTGGAGCCGAACGTGGCTCCTTGCCAGAGCTGGCGGACCTGCGGACGTCATTACGAAATTGTGGAATATGAAACTTCTACGGAGCCATCCTGGAAGGAGCTGCGACGTTTCCCCGTTGTCGAGGTCATGAGCGACGGAGTACGGTGGAACGCAAGTCAGCTGCCTCTCCACTTATAGTGGATTCGTGCCGCGCAGGCGAGACCGGTTCAACCCACATCCAGCAAACTATCGACCAGTTCCTGGACGCTGGGGATGGACTGGATGATGTCGATGCCGGTGTTCACGGAAATGATCCCTTCGTCCATCTGGCCCAGCAACATGCCGGGCCTGAGGCGGCCGAGTTTGCGGATTTAATCGTCGAGACTGAGGGTGTTTGAGCTGTCCTGAGACAAGGTGGCCAGGCGGCTCGGCCGTGCGTGAGCGGATGGTGCGTTTTACTTGGCGGCCAAAGTCGGGATCGCCTTCACCCATGCGCATGCCCAGCACATGGGCGTGTGCGTTCTGCATCTGGGCTGCGCCCATGATGTCCGGGTGCGCATTCACCCACAGGGTGGCCAGGTCGTGGCCGTATTGCTAGCTCAGGTAGGCCATGAGGGCCAGGGCCACCAGGCAGTCGCCGCCCATGCGCACGATGGCCCCCGGCCGAGGGGGCACCAGCCTTGAACACGCTGTCGACTGCAAGGCCAGGGCTATCGAGCCCACACCGATGGCCCTGCAGCACCCGCGAAAGACGATCCGTGTATCCCTGTGCATCCCTGCATTGTCTCCACAGGCCCACGCAATTGCTGCTTGTGCGTTTTAGGCGCTTTATGCAAGGAGGCAGGATCGGGATCGGGATCCTCAGCAGTTAAAAAGTTTCCCAATCATCGTCATGGGTCGTGGCGGCTGCAGGCGCTGCTTTGGCAACGGGGGCGGGAGCGATCGCAGCAGGAGTCTTTTTTGCCAAGGTGGCAGGCTTTCCAGCGGGGCGTGGCGCAGGAGCTGCTTTCGGCGCTGAGGTGCGGGTGGGCATGGGCGTCGCAGCGGCGCCCAAGGCCTGGCGCTGGGCGGCGTGGCTCCCTCCATCGCCCAGCTTGAATACGGACACCACTTGCACCAGGTCCTGGGACTGGGATCTGAGGCTGTTGGCTGCAGCGGCCATCTGTTCCACCAGCGCCGCATTCTGCTGGGTGACTTGATCCATTTGCATGACGGCTTCGCCGACTTGCGAGACGCCGGCGCTTTGCTCGGTGCTGGCGGCACTGATTTCACTCATGATGTCGGTGACGCGGCGTATGGATTGCACCACCTCTGTCATCGTCTCTCCCGCCTTGTCGACCAGGGTGGTCCCTTGTTCCACCCGCTCCACGCTGGCGCCGATCAGTGTCTTGATCTCTTTGGCTGCTTCGGCCGATCGCCCGGCCAGGGAACGCACCTCGCTGGCCACCACCGCAAAGCCGCGTCCCTGCTCGCCAGCCCGTGCGGCTTCCACTGCGGCATTGAGGGCCAGGATATTGGTCTGGAAGGCGATGCTGTCGATCACGCCGATGATGTCGCCGATCTTGCGGCTGGACTCGTTGATACCCTTCATGGTTTCAACCACTTGCCCCACCACCTCGCCACCTTGCGCCGCGACCTGGCTGGCATTCACGGCCAACTGGTTGGCCTGGCGGGCGGACTCGGCGTTTTGCTTGACCGTGGAGTCCAGCTCTTCCATGGACGCTGCGGTTTCCTCCAGCGCGCTGGCCTGGTTTTCGGTGCGTGCCGAGAGATCGTGGTTGCCCTGGGCGATTTCAGAACTCGCCGTGGCAACGCCATCCGCGCCCTGGCGCACGCTGGACACCACTTTGATCAGGCTGTCACGCATGGCCACCAGGGTATGCAGCAGGCCCGCCACCTCGTCCTTGCCGGTGATTGCCACTGGCGTGCTCAGGTCCCCGGCTTCAATCGCGCGAGAAAGGTCTTCGGCCTGCTTCAGCGAACGCACAAGCCCGGTAATGAGGAAATAACCGACGCTGGCGGCAAACAGCAGTCCGAGCACGATGGACACGGTGGAATACATGCGCACCGAACTGTAATGCGCCACTGCCCCGTCGTATTCCGACTTGGCGACATCAAGCTGCAGCTGGATCAGCGCATCAACCTGCTCTTTGGCAGGCGCATACAACGCCGGCAGCACCTTGGTAGACAGGCGATGGCTTTCCTGCATATCGGCGGAGCGCAACGCTGCCAAAGCGGGCCTCAATCCCTCCTTGACATATCTACCACGGGCTTCGGCAAACTTCTTGGCAATGCCTGCCTCTTCCGGCGTGAGGTAGGTGGCCATGTACTCATCCCACCCCTTGGTGATCCTGCCGATATTGGCTTCGACCGAAGCGGTGAGCTGGGTCACCACCTCCGGACTCGCATCCAGCGTGGCCGCACTGACCAAATAGGCATTGGTCATCATCAGACTCTGGATCTGCCCCAGCTTCCCCAAGGCCACGGTCCGGTCTTCGTACACGGTTCTCAGCCCGTCATTGCTGCCCCCCATTCCACGCAGGCCGAGCAGACCGACTCCCAGGAGCAGCATGGACATGACGCCCACCAGCAATATCAATCGCGTTGAAATTTTCATTCTTGAGCCCCTTGCACTGAAAAATACATTCTGTGGTCACCAGACAGCGCCATGTCTCTGCGCAGTGCGTTTTTGCAAAATTTTTTTGCGGATGCACAAGCAGCTTGGATGGGGCACTGTGCGCTTGGCGAACACCTGACGGGCTGCGACTGGACAGACCACTTGGCACCCGCCTGGGGCCGAAAGCAGCTTCAGCGCAGGCCGGCACTGCGGCAGCCACGTCGGCGGTGGCCGGAACCTGGGCAGTCCTGCGGAACCCTTGTGCCCTTGTGCAGCAGGCGATCAGCTGCTGCGCTTTTTCGCGGCAGGCATGGGCGTCTTGGGCTTGAAGTCGCAGTAGGGCGTGACCAGGCATTCCCAGCATTTGGGCGTGCGGGCCTGGCAGACATAGCGGCCTAGCAGGATCAGCCAGTGGTGGGAGTCGACCGCGAATTCCGCGGGAACGCGCTTGAGCAGCTGCTTTTCCACTTCCAGCGGGTTCTTGCCTGGTGCCAGCCCGGTGCGGTTGCTCACGCGGAAGATGTGCGTGTCCACCGCCATCGTGGGCTGGCCGAAGGCCACGTTCAGCACCACATTGGCGGTCTTGCGGCCCACGCCGGGCAGGGATTCCAGCTCTTCGCGCGTCTGGGGGACTTGGCCGCCGAAGCGCTCCACCAGAATCTGGCAGGCCTCCATCAGGTGCTTGGCCTTGCTGCGGTACAGGCCGATGGTCTTGATATAGCTCTCCAGCCCTTCCAGGCCCAGATCCAGAATGGCCTGCGGGGTGTTGGCCACGGGAAAGAGCTTGCGGGTGGCCTTGTTCACGCCCACATCGGTGGCCTGGGCGGACAGCAGCACGGCGGCCAGCAGCTCGAAGTCGCTGCTGTATTCCAGCTCGGTTTCCGGGTGGGGGTTGGCCGCTTGCAGGGTTTGGAAGAAGGGGACGATCTGCGTGGTTTTCATGCTGGTGCGCATTGTCGCGCAGCATGGCAGGCGGCGCACGGGGTGGGACACCGGGCTGCCGTCGCCTCTGCTGCTGCAAGGGCTGACCCTGGCGCTGGTCTTGGCGGTGGCCGTGGCCTGCTTCAGCGATTTCCAACTCCAGGCCGGCGCACACCCATGTCCGTGACTACCGGCCAATGCCCGCCAAGGTCCGCATGGACGGCTCTGGCGGGCCATGCTCTGGCGATGGCACTGTCCCAGTTATCCAGCTACCCCATTGCCCAGTGACTCAGTTGCCCAACTGCTCAGTTATCCGGCAGCCTGGAGCAGGGTGTGCTTGAGCCCGGCCGGAAAGAGCGCCGGGCCGCCGGGCAGGTCCAGTTCTGACAGCGCAAACCAGCGTGCGGTGCAGGGCGTGCCGTTGTCTTCGTTGAATTCAATGCGGGTGAGGTCGGCAAAACAGTCCGTGCTGAACTGCACTTCACCAATGAACAGCACCTCGTGGCCGGTGGCGCCATGGTGGGTGTAGATGTTCTCCATCACCAGCGGCGCGCCGGTGAGCTGCACGTCCACGCCCAGCTCTTCCTTGAATTCGCGCACCAGCGCGGCCTGCCAGCGCTCGCCAAACTCCACACCGCCGCCCAGTGGGCGCACGCCGACCAGGTGGCCCTGGTCGTCAAACACTTCCGCCGCCAGCAGCTTGCCGTCGCGCCAGTGCAGTCCCAGTGCCTTGACCTTGACGTGCTGGGGTGGTCTCCATGGGGTCACCTCCATTGCGTGCCCCCGCTCCTGCAGATTTGGTTGCTTGTTGCCATGAAGCAATTCTCGCCGCCGCAAGCCGCTGCGAATGGGTGCCTGCGACCGATTTCCGCAACGGACAGCGAGCGGAGTGACCGGGCTCCACCTATCAAGGCCCCATCGAGGCCGCCGTCAAGGTTGTGCGGTGTACGCCCAAGCGGTGCCAGCCAGACAGCCCGGCAGCAGGGTGGCCGGACCGGACGGTCCGGTCCCCACCCTTGTGGGCCGCTCTCAGATCAGGTTGGACAGCACGCGTGCCAGGCGGTCCTGGATGGCGTGCATCACCTGCGCACGGTGTTCGCGCTTGTCGCCGGCATAGACGGCCACCTTGATGGTTTCGCGCATGGCAAACGACTCGAAGGTGCCATTGCCCTTGTCGGCCTTGGCTTCTTCGCGCTGGTCGATCCGGTTGCCGCCAATGACCAGGAAGTCCTTCTTCTTGTTCTCTTGCCTGAGCACGCCGATGTTGACGTCTGACAGCACCAGGTGGGTGTCGTACTCGGTGTTGGCGCGCAGCACCTCTTGCAGGGTGGCGCCCGCAATGGCGCCCAGCAGTGCGCCCGAACCTGCTCCCATGCCGCCAGGGCGCTTGGCCAGCTCGTAGCCGGCCACACCGCCCAGCAGTGCCCCCACCTCGTTGGAGGCACGCTGGCGGCCCTGGGCCACGGTGTTCATGAAGTAGAGGTTGATGTCGACCAGGATGCCGAAGTTCTGCTCGCCAATCTGGTAGCCCGCCGCGCGCAGCCCCGATTCAACGTCAGCGCGGATGCGCGAGACGTCAATGGAGGGATCGCCCGAGGAATTGCGCAGCCGCACTTTCACCGTCCGGTTGGCGAACTGGCTGGCGTCGACAAAGATGTTCTGCGAGGTGGCGCTGCCGATCTTGAATGCGTTGCCACCACGGAAATCGCTGCTGGCACAGCCGGCCAGGGCCACGAACACCAGAGGCAGGAGCAGGCGGGCTCTCATGTCATTTGCCCTTGAAGCGGTCGAGGTAGGAGCGGATCTCGTTGTAGGAGACGCTGAAGTTCAGGTTTTGCGCGCCCTGGTCCACACGGATCCAGTCGTTGACACCGATGACTGTATCCTTGAGCAGCAGAGGCCCGCCGGAGTTGCCCGGGCTGATGGGGGTGTCGGTCTGGATGAATTCGACCAGGTTGTCCGAGGCAATGGTGGTGCTGCGCTGGCGGCGGGCGGCACTGATGACGCCACGGGTGATGGTGAATGCGTAGCCCTTGGGGTGGCCGATGGCCTCGACCGTTTCGCCCAGCTTGAGCGGCCCGGAATGGATGGACAGGGGCTTGCCCGTCTGCTGGGCCTTGATCAGCGCCAGGTCGAGCCGGACGTCATAGTCGATCACACGGCCATAGGTCTTGGTGCCGTCGTAGAAGCTCATCTCGACGAGCGAGCTGCCCTCGACCACGTGGTAGGCGGTCAGTACCAGCTCGGGCGTTACATAAAAACCGGTCCCTATGCCGCCGTTATTGGGGTTGCCGATGACCAGCACGCTGTCAAAGCGCGCATCGGCAATGGTCTGGCTGGTCGCAGACCGGCTGCTGGTGGGGGCGGGTGCCGATGCCGGTGCGGCCTTGGCGCTGCGCTCGCCGGCATTGGAATAGGTGGGCGCCGCTGCCGCATAGCTGCGGGTGTTCAGTGTCTTGAGAAAGGCCTGGATGTCCGTGTACGGCGTGGTGGTGGCCGAGCCGAGGTTCTTGGCGTTGAAGAGCGCGCTGATGGGCACCGCCGCCGGGCGCTTTTCCCAGGCCGTGACTTCTGCTTCGGACGTGATATTGCGCTGAATGCTGGCCTTGTCGGGATCGTCGTCCCGCAGGTTGTAGGCCACGTTGAAGACCTCGTTGTCGTTGATCTGGAAGCTGTTTTTGAGAATGCGCTTTCGCTTGACGTCAATCACGTAGTAGTTGACGTCGGCGGTCTTGGTGGTGCTGATGTCGACTGACTGGTAGGTGTAGTCGGAATACACCGGCCGGCTGATTGTCTGGCTGGTGCCCGCCAGTCGGGCGGAAGCGCGCTCGACCGACTGGCGGGCGGTGGCGTTGGACAAGCCATCGGCAAACCCCTGGAGCGCACAGCCCCAGCCTGCTGCGCAGGCCTTGGGAATGGCGCTGCTGATCTGCGCACGCTGGAACTCGGCCATGGCCGTCTGGTAGTCCGCCAGCGCGGCGATGTACTCGGGGTTCTGCCCCTGCCAGACCCCGGTCTGTATCCGGCTCTTCATCTCCCGCTTGTTCTTGAACTCGCGCGCCACCTTGGCCGCGTTCAGGTCGGTCACGAACAGGTAGTCGAACCTGGAGAGATCACCGGAGGTGAACACCGCTTCGGTGGCCGGAGCAAACTTGAGGTCTGAATCCTGGGTGAAGCTGATCGCGAAGTCGAAGAGGTTGCGGCCTTTGAAGCTGGCGCTGGTCAGGTCGACATAGCCTATGGTGGCCAGGCTGGCGATGGCGTCCGTGCTGCCCCCGAAAGGGGCGCGCACGCTGCCCAGCGTGGAGACTTCCTCCAGCGAGATCCGCCCATCGGCCAGCAGTTGCGTGCGTACCATCTCGACATAGGCGCTGTCGATGCGCCTGCGGGTTGGCTCGGTGAGGTACGGGGTCAGCTTGACGGCATCCTTGCGGTAGGCGTCGCGGTCGCTGAGGGCCGCCAGATGGGCGAGTGCTGTGGCCTGGAACTTGTCAGAGGCCAGGTAGTCGTTCGCGTCGATGGTGACCTTGCCGACAAAGACGGGATTGTGCTCGCCTGTGGCCAGGATGCTTCCCATCTTGGCCGCGAGCAGATCGGGCTTGCTGGCCTCGGCCAGCTGGACCACGCGTGCTATCTGCTGTGCAAGCTCCTGCGTCTGGGCCTCGCCGAACTGGGCGACGGTGAACAGAAAGTTCTGCTTGACGGAAGCGGTCACCTGTTCGCCGTTCTTGAGCGCCTTGGAGACCTGCGACCACTTGGCAGGGTTGGCCAGGTTGTCAACGGCCTTGAGTTCCTGGGTGGCCTGCTCCGCCTTGTCTTGGTAGCTCTTCAGCCAGACATACTCGGCCAGCTTGGTGAACTCCTCGGGAGGCTGCTTGGCACCGGTGTAGCGCTGCTCGAAATAGATGGCCTCCATGTTGAAGTACTCATCGGCTTCGACAAACTTCGACTCGTTGACCAGCCGTTTGAACTCGCGCAGCTGCGGGCTCAGCACATCGCCGATGGAGTTGCCGATGCTCGCCAGGTCCAGCTTGACGGGCTGGAGCTGGGGCAGCAGGGAAGAGGAGCCGCCTTGGGTGGTGACGCAGCCGGCCAGGCTCATGGCCAGCCCCAGGGCTGCGAGGTGAAAGTACCGTGGCGTGTTCTGATGCATTCGATGGGTCCTCCTGATACTGCCCCGAGCGGGTGCTCCCACGCGCGATGCCAGAAAGGACTGCACAGAATTCGCCAAGGTGGACCCTGATGGCGCGTGCTGCGGTCTTGCTGCGGCTGCGGCCCATGTCACCCCCGCACTGCCTTGGTCCACCAGCAACAGCCGCTCAGAGTTTCTTTATTTTGTACACAAATGGAAACATTTTAAGACATTTGGGTTTTGACCCCAAAAGCGGCCGATGCTGCCAGTGCGGCATTCCAGCGATCAGAGGCGGGCGCAGGTGGGTGCAGGGGAAGTAGAGGAACGGAGGTGCAGCGAAACGGAGGGCCGCCGAGGGCAGCACGCAGCCAGCCCTGTCCCATTTCCAGCCACATTTCCATTTCCCGTGCCGTTGCCCGCTTCACACAGCAGCAGCCGAGGCCGCACTGGCTGCTGCGGCGGCGGTGGGTATCAGACCGCCAGGTCCAGCCGGTAGCCCACGCCGTAGACCGAGCGGATGGGGTCTTCCTGGCCGCCGGTTTCCGTCAGCTTGCGCCGCAGGTTCTTGATGTGGCTGTCGACGGTGCGGTCGATGACGACGCGGTGGTCGGGGTACAGGTGGTTCAGCAGCTGTTCGCGCGGCCAGATGCGCACCGGGCTGGAGGCCAGCGCGCAGAGCAGGCGGAACTCCACCGGGGTGAGGTCCAGCTCCCGCCCGTGCAGGCGGGCGCGGAAGTTGGGTTCGTCGATCTGCAGCGGCTGCGCCCGGGGCGCCGGGGTCTGGCGGTAGCGGCGCAGCACGGTGCCCACGCGGGCAATGACCTCCCGGGGGCTGAAGGGCTTGCACACATAGTCGTCGGCACCGATCTGCAGGCCCAGCAGGCGGTCCACCTCGTCGACACGCGCGGTGACCATGATGATGGGCACCTGGCTGTGCGTACGCAGTTCCTGACACAGGCTGATGCCGTCGCGGTGGGGCAGCATCACGTCCAGCAGGATGAGGTCGTGCTGGCGCTGGGCATAGGCGGACATGACCTGGGCGCCATCCGCAATCCATTCGCAGCGGTAGCCGCTGGCGCGCAGGTAGTCGCAGAGCACGGCGGCCAGCCGGGGCTCGTCTTCCACGACCAGGACCAGGGCGTCGGTGGCGGCCGGGGTGGGGGAGGCGGGGGTATTCATGGCGACACCAGGGCAGGCAGGCGGATCACGATGCGCAGACCGCCCAGAGGGGAGGGGTGCGCCACAATCTCTCCGCCATGGGATTCGACGATGTTGCGGCAGATGGCCAGGCCCAGCCCGCTGCCGCCGCTGCTGCGGTTGCGCGAGGCATCCACGCGGTAGAAGCGCTCGAACAGGTGCGGGCGCGCGGCTTCGTCCACGCCGGGGGCAGAGTCTTCGATGCTGAGTTCGGCCATACCGGCCATGCCTGCGCTGCCTGCGGTTCCGGTGCTGCTGGTCAAAGCCAACCGGATCTGCCCGCCCGGATGGGTGTAGCGGATGGAGTTTTCCAGCAGGTTGGACAGCAGCTGCTGCAGGCGCGATTCGTCCCCCTGAATAAACAGGGGCTGGCCGTTGCTGGAGAAGCTCAGGGTCAGGCCGCTGTCGCGGGCGCGGGCCTGCATGGTCATGGCGCAGTGCTGGGCAATGCGGTGCAGGTCCAGCGCTTCAAAGGTGTAGCGGAATTCGCCGGTCTGGGTGACGGCCAGCTCATGCAGGTCGTCCACCAGCTTGTTCAGCTGGGTCACTTCGCTTTGCAGCGGCGCCAGTGTGTCCACCTGCAGGGGGCGTATGCCGTCCTGTATGGCTTCCAGCTCGGCCTTGAGCACGGCCAGGGGCGTGCGCAGCTCGTGCGAGATATCGGCCATGAAGGCGCGGCGGTTGTGTTCGATGTTCTCCAGCTTGCCGGCCAGCTGCGAGATGTCGCTGGCCAGCTGGTCCAGCTCGTCCCGGTCGCGCATGGGCAGGCGCTGGGAATAGTCACCCAGGGCCAGGCGGTGCACAAACTGGGCAATCACCTTCAGCCGCCGCAGCAGCGTGCCGGTCAGCAGCCAGGCCAGCAGCGCCGCCACCACGACCGAGGCCGCGCCATTGAGCCAGCGGGCGCGCAGCTGCGCTTCGTAAAAGCGCACATCGCCGGCCGCAATGGCGTTTTCGAACGGCACCATGGCCAGCCAGCCGACCCGCTCGCCCTGGGCGGTCTGCAGCGGCAGGCGTATGGCGTCGGCCGCCGCGGCGTTGGCGTTGCCGATGACGATGTGGCCATCCCGGTCCAGCAGGGCAAAGCGCAGGATGGCGCCGGTCTGGTCGGACACCGGGGGCACGATGGCGGTGATTTCCTGGCCCATGGCGGGCGGGCGCATCAGCGCAAACCAGGCATCCGGGTTCTGGCGGGCAAATTCCCAGCTGTTGCCGTGGCTGGCGTAGGCGGCATTGATGCGGGGGATTACCTCTTGCATGCGGGCCACGCCTTGCTCGTTGAGGTAGCCCATGAAGTCGCGCACAAAGGAGATGCGCACAAAGACGGCGTTGACCACCAGCACCAGCACGCAGGCCGCCAGAATGGCCAGAAACAGCTTGAAGGACAGCCTGAGCTTGATGCGCATGGGACAGATGGGTGGCGGAAGGTGGTGGGGCAGGGCGATGGCGGTGGGTGTAGGAGCCGGGATCGCCATTGGGCGCCATCGCCGGGGCAGCGTCAACCGGCGTGACCGGTGCAGGCAGGGGCGCCGGGTCTTCCATATTTCCTGCACATTTGCGGGCCAGCATGGGGCATCTGCATTGATGTCTTATCTCCCATGGCTTTGTCTGCATCCACTTTTTCGCCCCAGCGGTCCTGGTGCCGCCTGTCTGTTGTTTCCATTGCGCTGGCCAGCGCGGGCTGGCTGTCCGGCTGCCAGCCCCAGCAGCAGGGTCTGCCGCCCCTGGGCGAGGCCGTGGTCGGGGTGCAGGTCATCCAGGCGCAGTCGCTGGTGATGGAGCAGTCGCTGGCAGGGCGTTCCGCCGCGCACATGGTCTCCGAGGTGCGCCCGCAGGTAGGGGGCATCATCCTCAAGCGCCTGTTCGACGAGGGCCAGCAGGTCAAGGCCGGGCAGGTGCTCTACCAGATCGACCCGCGCACCTATGAAGCCAGCCTGGAAAGCGCCAAGGCCCAGCTGGCGCAGGCCGAGGCCGCCGTGCTGGCGGCCAAGCCCAAGGCCGAGCGCTACCAGAACCTGGTGGGCATAGACGCCATCAGCAAGCAGGACGGCGACGATGCCCTGGCCACGCTGCGCCAGAACGAGGCCGCCGTGGTGGCAGCGCGCGCGGCGGTGAAGACGGCGCAGATCAATCTGGACTACACCAAGGTCACCGCGCCCATCAGCGGGCGCATCGGTACCTCCACCTACACCCCCGGCGCCCTGGTGACGGCCGGCCAGACGGCCGCGCTGACCACCATCCAGCAGCTGAACCCGATCTATGTGGATGTGACCCAGACCAGCGCCCAGCTGCTGGGGCTGCGCAAGCAGATTGCCAGCGGGGCGCTGAAGGCCGTCAACGGCAAGGTGGCGGTGCGCATCATTTTGGAAGACGGCAGCGAGCTGGCCGACAGCGGCACGCTGGAGTTTGTGGGTACTTCGGTGGACACCGGCACCGGCAATGTGTCGCTGCGCGCCGTGGTCCCCAACCCCGACGGCCTGCTGCTGCCTGGCACCTATGTGAAGGCGGTGGTGCCCGCCGCGGTGAACGAGCAGGCCATTCTGGTGTCGCAAAGCGCGGTGACCCGCAATACCAAGGGGGAGCCGGTGGTCAAGCTGGTGGGCCAGGACGGTAAGGTGGAAGAGCGCCGGATTGAAACCGGTGATGCGATCAAGGACCAGTGGGTGGTCACCACCGGGCTGAAGGCGGGTGAGCAACTGATCACCAGCGGCGCCACCAAGGTGCGGGGCGGGCAGCAGGTGAAGACCGCGCCGGCGGAGCAGGCAGCACAGGAGCAGCCGGCGCCCACGGATGCCAAGGCGCCGCAGGCAGCGCAGGCCGCTGCGTCCACGGCAGCTGCAGCATCCGCTGCAGCGGATGCGCCCACCGCATCCACCGGCACGCCGCAATAAGAAGGAGCCTCCATGTCACGCTTCTTCATCGACAGGCCGATTTTTGCCTGGGTGATTGCCATTGTCATCACGCTGTCGGGTCTGCTGTCCATCACCACCTTGCCGGTGGAGCAATACCCCGACATCGCCCCACCTTCGGTCACCATCCGCGCCACCTACACCGGTGCGTCGGCGCAGACCACGGAAAACTCGGTCACGCAGGTGATCGAGCAGAACATGACCGGGCTGGACAACCTGCTGTACATGAACTCCAGCAGCACGTCCTCGGGCTCGGCCCAGGTCACGCTGACCTTTGCCTCCGGCACCGACCCGGACATTGCCCAGGTGCAGGTGCAGAACAAGCTGCAGCAGGCCCAGTCCAAGCTGCCGGACACGGTGCAGTCCACCGGGGTGACGGTGACCAAGTCCTCGGGCAGCATCTCCATGGTGCTGGCCTTCTACTCCGAAGACGGCAGCATGGACGGCACCGACATTGCCGACTACATGTCGTCCTCCATCAAGGACCCCATCAGCCGCCTCAACGGCGTGGGCAATGTGCAGATCATGGGGGCCGAATATGCGATGCGCATCTGGCTGGACCCCGAGAAGATGCGCACCTATGCGCTGATGCCGTCGGATGTGACCGCCGCGCTGCAGGCGCAGAACGCCGATGTGTCTTCCGGCTCGCTGGGCGAGGTGCCGGCGGTGGACGGCCAGGCGCTGAACGCCACGGTCAAGTCGCGCAACCGCCTGCAGACGCCCGAGCAGTTCAAGAACATTGTGGTCAAGTCCGACAGCCGGGGCGCCGTGGTGCGCCTGTCGGACGTGGCGCGGGTGGAGCTGGGCAGCCAGTCCTATGCCACGGTGGGCAAGTTCAACGGCAAGCCCGCCGCCGCCCTGGGGGTGGAGCTGGCATCGGGTGCCAACGCCATGAAGGTGTCGGAACTGGTGGACGCCAAGCTCAAGGAACTGCAGCCGTACTTCCCCAGCGGCCTGCACTACGAGGTGGCACACAGCACCACACCGTTTGTGAAGATCTCCATCCAGGAAGTGGTGCAGACGCTGGTGGAAGCCATTGTGCTGGTGGTGGCCATCATGTACCTGTTCCTGCAGAACTGGCGCGTGACGCTGATCCCGGCCATTGCCGTGCCGGTGGTGCTGATGGGCACGTTCGGCGTGCTGGCCAGCCTGGGGTATTCGATCAACACCCTGTCCATGTTCGCCATGGTGCTGGCCATCGGCCTGCTGGTGGACGATGCCATTGTGGTGGTGGAAAACGTGGAGCGGGTGATGAGCGAGGAGGGCCTGTCCCCCTACGAGGCCACGCGCAAGTCCATGGGCCAGATCACGGGCGCGCTGGTGGGCATTGCGCTGGTGCTGACGGCGGTGTTCCTGCCCATGGCGTTCTTTGGTGGCTCCACCGGGGCCATCTACCGCCAGTTCTCCATCACCATCGCCTCGGCCATGCTGCTGTCGGTGCTGGTGGCCATGACGCTGACCCCCGCGCTGTGCGCCAGCATGCTCAAGCCGATTGAAAAAGGCGGCCATGTCACGCAGCGCGGCCCGCTGGGGCGTTTCTTTGCCTGGTTCAACACCCGCTTTGACGGCCTGTCCCACAGCTATGCGCGCGGCGTGGCCGTGCTGACCCGGCGCCGCTGGGCTGGGGTGGCGGTGTTTGCCGTGGTGCTGGGCGTGATGGCGGTACTGTTCATGCGCCTGCCCACATCCTTCCTGCCGGAAGAAGACCAGGGCGCGCTGTTTGTGCAGGTGAAGCTGCCTTCCGGATCCACCCAGCAGCAGACGCTGAAGGTGATGGACGAGGTGTCCGCCTATGTGCGCCAGCAGCCCGAGGTGGATTCCACCATGGCGGTGTCCGGCTTCAGCTTCAGCGGCGCCGGGCAGAACGCGGGCATGGCCTTTGTGCGGCTTAAGGACTGGAGCCAGCGCCAGGCCGATGCCACGTCCATCGGTAACCGCATCACCATGGCCATGATGCAGAAGTACAGCGACGCGCAGATCTTTGCCATGGCGCCTTCGGGCATTCCGGGGCTGGGGCAGAGCGCGGGCTTCACCCTGCAGCTGCTGGACCAGGGCGGTGCCGGCCACGAGGCCCTGGTGGCCGCACGCCAGCAGCTGCTGGCGCTCGCCGCCAAGAGCGACAAGGTGCAGTCGGTGCGCTACGGCAGCCTGGAAGACGCGCCCACCTTCGATGTGCAGATTGACGACGCCAAGGCCGGGGCGCTGAGCCTGTCGCAAAGCAATATCAACAGCACCTTGGCCACGGCGCTGGGCAGCACCTATGTGAACGACTTTGTGAACCGGGGCCGCATCAAGAAGGTCTATGTGCAGGGCGAGGCGGATGCCCGCATGCTGCCCGGGGACCTGGGGCGCTGGTCGGTGCGCAACAACAACGGGGACATGGTGCCGTTCTCGGCCTTCTCCACCACCAGCTGGAGCAGTGCCCCGGCCGCGCTGGCGCGCTTCAACGGCACATCGGCCATGGAAATCAGCGGCCAGGCCGCCCCGGGCGTGAGTTCGGGCGAGGCCATGCTGGAGATGGCGCGCCTGGTGCAGGAAGTGCCGGGCGGCTTTGGCCTGGCGTGGTCCGGCCTGTCCTACCAGGAACAGCAATCGGGCTCGCAGGCGCCGCTGCTGTATGCCATCTCGCTGCTGTTCGTCTTCCTGTGCCTGGCTGCCTTGTATGAGAGCTGGTCCATCCCGTTCTCGGTGATGCTGGCGGTGCCCATCGGCGTGGTCGGGGCCTTGCTGTTCACGGCGGTGCGCGGGCTGTCCAACGACGTGTACTTCCAGGTGGGGCTGCTGGCCACCATCGGCCTGGCGGCCAAGAACGGCATCCTGATTGTGGAGTTTGCCAAGGAGCTGCAGGACAAGCATGGCATGCCCCTGGTGCAGGCCACGCTGCAGGCGGCGCAGCAGCGGCTGCGCCCGATTGTGATGACCTCGCTGGCCTTCATGCTGGGGGTGCTGCCCCTGGTGGTCAGCTCGGGCGCGGGCTCGGGCGGGCGCCATTCGCTGGGCACGGGCGTGCTGGGCGGTACCCTGGCCTCGACCCTGTTCGGCATCTTCTTTGTGCCGCTGTTCTATGTGATTGTGCGCAGCCTGATGCCAGGCCAGCGCAAGGCGGCCGGGCAGCAAGCTGCCGGCACGCAGACGGGAGTGAACCCATGAAAGTGAATGCAAACCCCATGCCCCGGCGTGCACTGCAGGCCGTGGCCTGCGCCGCGCTGCTGGCGCTGGCCGGCTGCGCCAGCATGGCGCCGGTCTATGAACGCCCGGCCTTGCCGGTGCAGCCCAGCGTGGGCGGCGAGGTCGGAGGCGGCGTTACTGACCATGGTGCTGCGGGTGGTGCCCAGGCACAGGAGCAGGCCGCCGCACTGGCCGCGCTGCAGTGGCAGCAGGTCTTTACCGACCCGCGGCTGCAGCAGGTGATCGACGCCGCGCTGGCCCACAGCCGGGACCTGCGGGTGAGCCTGCTGAATGTGGAAAAGGCCCAGGCCCAGTACCGCATCCAGTCGGCCAGCCTGTTCCCCAGCGTGGCGGCCAGCGCCAGCCAGACCAATGCGCGCAGCGCGGTGGTGGCCGGGGGCGAGGCGCAGGGCCAGACCAGCCGCAGCGGCGGTCTGAGCGTGGGCTTTACCAGCTGGGAGCTGGACCTGTTCGGCCGCGTGCGCAGCCTGAAGGACGAGGCGCTGGAGAACTACCTGTCCCTGGCCCAGACCGGGCGCAGCACCCGCATCAGCCTGATCGCCCAGGTGGCGAGCAACTGGCTGAATGTGGGCGCCTACGGGCAGCGCCTGGAGCTGGCCCGCGAGACCCTGGCCAGCCAGCGCAAGACGCTGGAGCTGACGCAGGCCAAGCACCAGTTCGGCGTGGCCTCCGCCGTGGATGTGAGCCAGGTGCAGACCAGCGTGGAAAGCGCCCGCGCCGATGTGGCCAGCTACACCACGGCGCTGGAGCAGGCGCGCCATGCGCTGGACCTGGCCGTGGGCTCGCACGTGGCCGATGCGCTGCTGCCGCGCACCACCAGCACCGGCGATGTGGCGCTGGCGCGCCTGCCCGATGCGCTGTCGTCCGAAGTGCTGCTGCAGCGCCCGGATGTGATGGCGGCCGAACATGCCCTGAAAGCCGCCAACGCCGACATCGGCGCGGCGCGCGCGGCCTTCTTCCCCAAGGTGTCGCTGTCGGCATCGGCGGGCTATGGCAGTGACACCCTGGGCAATCTGTTCGATGCCGGAACGCGCACCTGGTCGTTTGTGCCCAGCATCTCGCTGCCCATCTTCAATGCGGGATCGCTCAAGGCCTCGCTGGATGTGGCGCAGATCCAGAAGAACATCTATGTGGCGCAGTACGAGAAAAGCATCCAGAGCGCCTTCGGCGAAGTGGCCGACGCGCTGAGCGCTCGCCGCCACATGGCCGAGCAGCTGGATGCCCAGCAGGCCCTGGTGCAGGCCGCGCAGACCAACTACGACCTGTCCGACGCGCGCTGGCGCAACGGCGTCAACAGCTACCTGCAGGCGCTGGATGCCCAGCGTTCGCTCTACAGCGCACGCCAGTCGCTGATCAGCCTGCAGCTCAGCGATCTGGTCAACCGGGTCACCCTCTACAAGGTGCTGGGCGCGGTGTGAGCTGGGGGCCGGCACCGCGGAGTTACGCAGAGGGGCATGGGAGGGGCTGCTGGCTTGCGGCTTTGGCACGCTCACGCTGCGCATCCGCGGTGAACGACGGTCAGGTGTCCACACAGCGCTGCGGGAGGGGGCGGCCGCCATCCTCTGCGCACGCTGTGTGGACCGGCCGTGGTCGATGCTCCCCGCCAGAACAGGCTGCAAAGGTGGTTCGTGTCTAATACGCCGGATTACTTTGAGGGGGCTTGTCGATGCGAATGCTGGTGGGGGCTGTGTGGCTCACGATCTCGTCTCTGTCTCTGGCGCAACAGGCGCCCATGTTGAATCAGCCCTTGCTGCGGGAGGCGATGGAGTTCTTGGTGAAGAACCCGTCGAGTGCCAAATTCGAAGAGGTGACGTACAAGCGCGGCCGGGAGCCCGGCGAATGGACCATGTGTGGCAGTGTCAGCGTAAAAAACAGCTACGGCAGCTATGCGGACTTCGAGCGATTTGTGGGAACGGTCATCATTGACGAGATGAAGCCCCACTACCTGGTTCACAGTGTGGGCGGCCTCTCCGACAAGTTGTGCCAATTGGAGGGGCTGTGACGCCCCCCGACTTTTCCGTCGGCGCTCCTGACGGCCTGGGCGTTCCTGCTCTCCGCCATGCGGGTCTTCCTGGTGCGGAGGCGGTTGCCAAGGCACGGCATGCGCCCCGGGGTAGCTTCATGCAGAAGCATGCGCAACGTGTCCCGCACCGCTCTGCCGGTCCCGTAAGATCGGCGGGATATATAGCGCTGGGGCCTGATGCATGAGCGGATTTGATTGTCGAACCTGTGGCCAACGCCACACCGAAATGCCGATGTGCCTGGGCGCAGACGCGCCGGCCCTGTGGTACGCGCTGCCTGAAGGTGAGCGTGCTGAACGCGCCTTTCTGTCCTCTGATGAATGCGTCATCGATGACGAGCATTTCTTTGTGCGCGGCCGCGTGGTGCTTCCCGTCGAGGGCGGCGCGGATTCCTTTGTCTGGCTGGTTTGGGTATCGCTGAGCGCGGCCAACTTCCAGAGAATGGGTGAGCTGTGGGAGACGGAAGGGCGTGAATCCGAGCCGCCGTACTTTGGCTGGCTGCAAAGCGCTTTGCCCTACGACGAATCCACGCTCAGCCTGAAAACTGCCGTGCACACCATGCCGCTGGGCGAGCGGCCTGAGATTGAAATCCAATCGGAAGGGCACCAGTTGGCGCTGGAACAGGTCCATGGCATCTCCATGGCAAGGGCCCAGGAAATCGTGGAGCGCGCGTTGCATGGATAAAGACAGATAAGCTGCCGTCACCTTTTGAAGCCGTACGCATATGCCCACACAACTGCACGCCATTTGCTCTGACATCACCAAGCTCCATGTGGGAGCGATCGTCAACGCAGCAAATTCATCGCTGCTGGGCGGCGGTGGGGTGGATGGGGCGATCCATCGTGCTGCGGGCCCAGAGCTGGTCCATGAATGCCGGCTGCTTGGCGGTTGCAAAACGGGGCATGCCAAGGTAACCAAGGCCTATCGCCTTTCTGCCGACTACATCATCCACACCGTAGGGCCTGTGTGGCAAGGCGGAAAAAGTGGCGAACCCGCATTGCTGGCGGATTGCTATCGCCGGTGCATCGCGCTGGCGGAGGAGCGTTCTGTTGTCTCTATCGCTTTTCCCAGTATCAGCACAGGCATATATGGCTACCCAATCCATCTTGCAGCACGCATCGCGGTCAGCACTGTCCAGGAAAGCCTGTCGGAGCATTCACCGATCGCAGAGGTAATCTTCTGCTGTTTTTCCCCAGAGGACCTGTTGCCGTACGAGCAGGTGTTGAAGAATCCGTCGCTGCCTCCGATGGACACTTGATTGGGGGGCGCCCTTTGGCTGTTTCTCATCGCGCGGTGGAGGCCGCAAGTCGCCTCCCAAGAGATTTCACTGAGCGATCGTGACGCGGCATAGTTCCATTTGCGCAAGGGATGGCTACGCTAATAGCAGGGGGCGTTGGAGTTATCTGTCAGCCTACGCACGAGCACGGCTATGAAGACTGCACGCTGAAGGTGGCGGTACTGCGAACGCTGGATGGCACCGGGAGCGCCTTGGCGTGGCTTGCGATTACGACCGAATAATTGGAGTGTCAGCGTGCAATTGTTCGACGTTACGCCGGAGTTTTTGTGAGTAGTACTGCGATGTCAGACGGGGACCAATCAGCCGGTTCATCTTCGCTCATTGCAGCAATTGTGAATAGCTGCTTCGGGCTGATAACAGGCCTCCGTGAAAGTCGGCAGCCGACCTTGAGCCGCCGTCCAGCTAGAAGCTCCAAAGCCGTCATTCATCTATGATGGCTAAAAAACCTTCGATTTCCAGTTGCCCCCATGTCTCGTGGATGCCGCAAGTCGCGCCATTTCACGAACATGCGCACCCCTTGCACGTAGGCCTGCTCGGTGCGCAGGCTATAGTGTTTGTAACGAATTCGCTCACGGTCCTTCCAACAGCCGTGTGGCGTGCAACGCAGGAGGGGCGGCGGGTTTCATGACTAAATTCAGCTCTGTTTTTTCATGCAGTACATCCGTCGTCAAGCAAGGCTACAAGCCCCTTTCCCCATTTTTTTTCGTGCCAATTTAGACCGCACGTGCCAGATATGGTCTGCGGCTTGGTGCGGTCTACATTACGTTAGGCCTCACACGACATATGACGTTCAAAATAAATAACTGGGCGGATATCCGCGAAAATTTCAACGGGACAATCGTTCTGGGCAACGGGGCGAGCATGGCTACAAGTCAGAAATTTTCATATAAATCTCTGCTCGACCATGTCACCCAGTCAGAAGCATTGGCAGATGATATAAATAGATTGTTTAGCTTCTTTAACACATCTGATTTTGAGCTCATACTAAGAATAGTTTGGCAAGCGACCAATGTAAACAAATCGTTAGGCATTGCCGACGCAAGAACACAAGAAGCATACATAAGGGTCAGGGAGTGCCTAATAAAGGCTGTTAGAGAAGTGCACCCAGAGCATGATGAGGTTTCTGAATCGCTTCCCAAAATATACGAATACTTAAAAAACTTCGATACAGTAATTTCCTTAAACTACGACCTCATCCCATATTGGGCTACAACGTATGGCCTAGACATCGAGGACGGTCATGCCTTCAAAGATTGCTTTATTTCAGGAAAATTTAACTCCAATTGGCAACGCTTCAAGCAGCCCATAGGGCGAGAAAAAAAAGTCTCACTGGTATTCTACCCACACGGAAATCTTGTTTTTTGCAGAAATAAGATTGAAGAGGAAACGAAGCTCCGCTCAAAAAGCCCAGGGCTCCTGGAGTCAGTGTTAACCGCGTGGGAAAGCGAAGAGTACGTCCCGCTTTTTGTCAGCGAAGGGACAATGGAGCAAAAAATCAGGTCCATTCAGGGTAGCCACTATCTCTCAACGGTCTACAGAGAGGTGCTGCCGGCCCCGAAATACAGCATAACAATATATGGGTGGGCTATTGGAGAGCATGACATTCATATACTTAGAAAACTCTACGACCCCTTACTCTCCAGAATGGCGATATCTGTTTATGGAAATGATCAAGCATACTGTAATAGAACATATCAAATCATTTCTCAGCATATGAAGCAAGATATCGATGTTTTTTTCTTCGATTCGCGCAGCCAAGGCTGCTGGAACAACGAATAACCCAATTTTAATGCCATGAAAATTGGCTTACCTGGTCGGTCAAGCGGGTGCCAGCAAGGGTCATGTCTTTGACATTCTCATGGCCCTTGTTGGTACCCTACGCACCTTTGGTGCTCCGGCGCCGCTTACCTTGGCCGTTATGTGAAAGGCTGAACTTGATGGAAAAGTTACCCGCAACATTGCTCCCGCCTCACCATGAATACACGGGGAATCTGTTATGGAGTGCGTCTAACGCAATTGGCCTAGAGTCAGAAATATATGAATCTATAAATCAGCTGCGAGAACTTGGTTATTGGGTAAGTGCATTCCCGGAAGGCGATGGAGTCACCTTTACAGATAATTCAAAAAATAAAAAAACTGATAATATTATTTCTGATATAAAGTCATGCTTTAAATGGTTGAGCATTTCTGTCGATCTATCAAAAATGGATCAAGCAGCCCCTAAGCGTTCACCGGTACCATCATTAGGGCATGAAGACCCCATAAAAATTAGCAAAGCCGATGTGGCGCTCACGCAACTGGAAGATGCGATTGATCTATTTATTATCGGCAAGCGACTTTCCTCGATCACATTGGCGGCAGCAGCTGACGGTATTTTTTCTGGGTTATTGAATCAAAATGGAAAGAAAAATGCTGCCGAAGAGACTTGGGAGAGTATTGAGCAAGCACGCAGAAGCACTGGAATAAATATTGCTGGAGATCGCAATAAGAAAGATGCTTTCAACGAATGGAATTGGCATCAAAACAGACTAAAGCATCATGATCATAGAGATGATGTGTGGCTCGAAATTAACGTCTTCGATCATGCATACTATGCAATAAAAAGAGCATTGGCCGATGCCGCTAATCTGGGTTTAAAGCCAAGAAACCAGTTCCAATTTGATAAATGGATGTTCGAGAACGTTTTCACATAACAATTGATTCAAGCGGACGCCTTCGGCGCCGCTTGAATAAAACGTTGAATGTCTGCTTTGCCTAAATGTCTCCGGCAGCTTATGGCTGAACGCAGTGCGGCGTCTTTCCCGCCAACCAGCTCGGTTGAAGCTTGGGCCATGGCCACGAGCAGGCGGGAGAACTCGTGCACATAGGGTTGGTCTGCACCCGCATCGTGTCGTTCACGAATGATTTGATAGCGGATGCTTTCGGGATAGGTGAAGCTGCTCACCATCAAATCGAACACCGTCACAGGGCCCTGACTGGTTTCGATGGACAGATGGCGATGGGATTCGTTGTAGCCCATGGCCTCCATTTGTTCGCATGCGCTGATGGCAGTCTCCATCATGGAGCGAATTAAATTCCAGTCAGTTTTCATACCGCTATCGACCCTGAAAATAGTGTCCCGAAAACGCCGGGTGGACCCAGGTGATGGGCGTGGCCACCCTGTGAGACTGGCATGCTACTGGGTTGCTGAGTGCCTCCAATACCCCAATGCCGCCGCCGACACCTTGTTGTGTGGTTGTGCCGTCTTTGCGGACGAGGCGTTGCCAGGGGGAGGGACTTGCCTCGTTTCTCTCAAAAACCGGCGGGTCGCTGGCTGCGCACGGCGTGCATCACCGCGAGCCGCTGGCCAGTCCCAGCATGACTCCAAAAACGACCAAGAGTCCGCCAAAGGCCCGGTCAATCCAGTGGCGCACGCCAAGCAGACGGGCACGCATGGCCCCGGCCGAGAAACACAGCGCCAGCAAGGCAAACCACGCGATGTGCGCCACCGAAATGAAAAGCCCGTAGCCCATTTGCACGCCCATCGGCGTGTCGGGCCGCACCACCTGCAGGAACAGACTCACGATGAACACGGTGGTCTTGGGGTTCAGGGCATTGGTCAGAAATCCGGTGCGCAAGGCCGCAAGGTCGGATAGGGGTACCGCCTGCGTAGCGTTCAGCTCGCCTGCCGGGCTGGATCTGAGCATCTTGACGCCAAGGTAGACCAGGTAGGCCGCGCCCGCCAACTTGATGGCATTGAACAGCCACAGGGACTGCAGGATCAGCAGGCCCACACCCACCAGGGTGTAGGTGACATGGACCAGCACGCCCAGCCCGATTCCCAGCGCCGTCAGCACACCGGCACGCCGGGACAGCAGCAGGCTGTTGCGGGTGACCATTGCAAAGTCGGGCCCAGGGCTCACTACGGCGAGCAAGGTGATGGTGATCACAGCTATCAGTTCAGTCATTTCAGAGATACCCACAGAATTAGAGATATAACCAATGCTATGGATGCTTGCGCCGTATGAATAACGATGTTTTCTGACAAAGATGGTGAGCATGACTCACCATTGAATGACTCGCGGCTACCTTCGCTGCTGGCACTGCGCTGCTTTGAAGCTGCGGCACGGCTGGAGCATTTCAGCCGTGCTGCCGATGAATTGCATCTGACGCACGGGGCGGTCAGCCGTGCCGTGCGCCTGCTGGAAGATGAACTGGGCGTGGCCCTGTTTGAACGGCGTGCCCGGCGGGTGTATCTGACGGGCGCGGGGCGCACCCTCGCGCAAGCGGTCAGCGGTGGCTTCAACCTGATGCGGAATGCGGTGGGCGAACTGCGCGCCAGCGCACGGCAGGAACGACGCTGGGTCCTGTCCTGCGAGCCCACGCTGCTGATGCGCTGGCTCATTCCACGGTGGCCGGACTTTCAGTCACGCCATCCGGACATCGACGTTCATCTGGTGGCTGGCGGCGGCCCGGTCTCGTTTGCCAGCGGTATTGACCTTGCGATACGCCGTGACGATTTCGCATGGCCTGCGAGCTACCACGCGGCCCCGCTTTTTGCGGAAAGGGTCGGTCCGGTCTGCCGCCCCGACAAGGTGAAGACGTGGTGCACCCCAAAGGGTAAGAAAACAGGGCCCGGCCCCACAGCACCTCTGCTGCACACGCGCACCCGGCCGGGTGCGTGGCAGGACTGGGCCGCTGCCACCGGGCGGACCTTGGCTGCGGGAACGGGGCAAAGCTTCGAGCACTTCTACTTCAGCCTGCAGGCCGCGGTCGCAGGCCTTGGGGTTGCCATCGGTTCCTGGCACATGGTGCGGGACGATATCGACAACGGCTTGCTGGCTGCTCCGCTGGGCTTTGTAGAAGACGGTTCGCACTACTGCCTGCTTTCGCCGCATGCTCTGGATGCGCACAGCCCCCAGGCGTCGCTGCTGGAATGGCTGAGGCACATGGACTGACCAACGCCCCCGCGATGCCGGGGCCGGCAGACCCGCCGATATGGCGCCCCATGGCCGAATGCCCTCGGTCACCCAGCCGATGCGGGCGGCAGGGGAGGCCGCACCTCAAGTGGTGCATCACCCCGCTGTCGCTCAACCCGCCGCTGTCAAAACACTGCGCCGGATGGACGACAGGATTCTTTGGCGGATCAGCCCGCTGACGGGCCGTATCAGATACCAGTAGGGTGCGAATTTCTTGTGCGCAGCACCACTCAGGCAGTGGACCCGGGTTTCGGTGATGAGCCGGGTGCGGTCGTCGCCCAGCTGTTCCAGCTGGAAGCCGACGGTCAGTTTGGCGAAGTCGGGCTGGTCAAACGCCAGGAACTCGGCGGCAGTGGTAAAGGGGTGCTGGCCGTAGTCCAGCTGCCAGAATTTGCCGATCAGGCCGAACACCAGTTCCTCGTCGCCCTGCTGTTCCAGCACGGTGAAGTTCTGCATGCCAAAGCTGCTCGGGTTGACCTTCTTGCCGGACAGCGCGCCCAGCGCGCGCATGGGCAGTTCGCGCAGGGCAATCATCTGGCGGAAAAACGGGTCGCTGCCAGCGTCGTAGCTGCGCACGGCGGGCATCACTGCATGGGGCGGGGCGGGTATGTCCAGGGCGTGCCGCTCGCTGAATTGGTAGCTGCCGAGATAGTGGTCCATCAGTCTCACCAGAGCGTTCTCCCATGCGTGTTGAGGGCGCAAATCTTACAAGCGATGTGGGCCGGCCTTCACGGTCGTGCAGGTCTGTCTGGCCTGGGTGGGGCCTTCGCAGGTTGCCGGGGCTGGGATTTTTGATCCAGGTCGTGGCTGGAGGAGGGCGGTGGCGGTGCGCCTGGGACTGCCTGCTAGAGTGGGTCGCATTACAAGGACAGGGAGGCAGGCACATGACCCAGGCAGACGGCAGCCAGGACCGGCTGTATGCACTCGACAACCTGCGCGCCGCGATGATGTGGCTGGGCATTGTGCTGCATGTGGCGGTGATCCACATGGCCGGGGCGCAGCTGCTGCCCTGGCGCGACAACCAGACCACGCCGGCGGCCGATCTGCTGGTGGCCTTTATCCATGCGTTCCGCATGCCGGTGTTCTTTATTCTGGCCGGGTTCTTTGTGGCCCTGCTGCTGGCCCAGCGAGGCGCCACCGCCACCGTGCGGCACCGGCTGCGCCGGCTGGCCTTGCCGTTTGCGCTGTTCTGGCCGCCGCTGTTTGCCGCCTGCGCAGTGCTGGCCATGCTGTTCATGCACCGCATGGCGCGCGGCACCTGGGGGCTGGACCCGGGGCTGGCGCCCGCCGCCGACGGCATGGCGGCGCACACCGGGCCCAATACCTTGCATCTGTGGTTTCTGTGGCTGCTGCTCTGGATGAGTCTGCTCACGCCGCTGGTGCAGAAGGCGCTGCAGCGCTGGGCGCCTGCGGTGGCACCCGCGCTGGGGCAGTGGCTGGCGGTGCTGGGGCGCACGCCCTGGGGCATTGCCGTGCTGACCACGCTGCTGGCGGGCATAGGCGTGCAGTATGGCGCGGGGCTGGTCAGCCCCGGCAATGCGTTTGTGCCGCCCTGGATGGAGTGGGCGCACAACGGTCTGTTCTATGTGTTCGGCCTGGCGCTGTATGCCCACCGGCAGGTGCTGCTGGCGCACTATGTGCGGCGCTGGCCCTGGTATGGCGTGGCCGGGTTGCTGTGTTTTCTGGCGTCCGGCGGGGTGCTGGAACAGGTGCCTGCCGATGCCCGCCAGACCCTGCCCATGGGTGTGCGCTGGGCCTTTTCCTGGGCGTACAACGCGGCGGCATGGTGCTGGAGCTTTGCGCTGATAGGTCTGTTCACGGCCCATCTGGGGCGGCACAGCCCGGCCATGCGCTACCTGGCCGACAGTTCCTACTGGGTGTACCTGGTGCACATGCCCATGACCATCGGCTTCGGGGCGGTGCTGTTCGGCCTGCCGTGGCCGGCCGGCGTGAAGATGCTGGTGAATATTGCGGCCACCACGGCGCTGAGCCTGGCCAGCTACCACTGGCTGGTGCGCTCCACCGCCGTGGGCCTGCTGTTGAACGGCAAGCGCCATGGGCGCCCCCCGGGCCCGGGCGCAGCGCTGCCCACGGCCTGAGCCGGGGAGTGGGTCTGCACCGGCCGCTACTGACTGCCGCTGCATCGCCGCTGGCGACGCGCGGGGTGCTGAACAGCGGGTACGGCCGGGCGTGGATATGTCGCCGCTCTGCGCGCAGCGGCGGCAGAAAGGCCGACAATGGTGTCCGTTGCCTGTGGCGGCGGGGCATGCCCGCTGCGCAGTGCGCCCCCCATTTTTTCCCCTACCGACCCTCTTTTGACTGGAAGTCTGTCCCCATGCAATTCGCCGAGCGTCTGAATAACGTCGAAACCTCTGCCATCCGCGAGCTGTTCAAGCTGTTGGGCAAGCCGGGCATTGTCAGCTTTGCCGGTGGCTTTCCCGATGCGGCGCTGTTCGATGTGGAGGGCATGAAGGCCGCCGCCCAGGCCGCGCTGACCGAAGAGCCCGGCGCCGCCTTGCAGTACGGTGCCACCGAAGGCTACCAGCCGCTGCGCGAGCAGCTGGCCGGCTTCATGCACAGCAAGGGCGTGGCCGATGTGGCGGCCGATCAGCTGATCGTCACCACCGGCAGCCAGCAGGCGCTGGACCTGCTGGGCAAGACCATGATCTCCCCGGGCGACAAGGTGATTGTGGAAGGCCCCACCTTCCTGGCCACCATCCAGTGCTTCCGCCTGTATGGTGCGGAAGTCATCAGCGCGCCGGTGGATGCCCAAGGCGTGCAGGTAGATGTGCTGGAACGCCTGATCGTGGAGCACCGCCCCAAGCTGGTGTACCTGATCCCCACCTTTGGCAACCCCAGCGGTGCCACCCTGAGCCTGGAGCGCCGCAAGCGCGTGCTGGAGCTGGCGGCCCAGTACCAGGTGCTGGTGGTGGAAGACGATCCCTACGGTGATCTGTACTTTGATGCGGCTCCGCCCCCCAGCCTGCTGGCCCTGTCCAAGGATGTCCCGGGCAGCCGCGAGTGGCTGGCGCATTGCGGTTCGCTGTCCAAGGTGCTGAGCCCCGGCCTGCGCATTGGCTGGCTGATTGCCAACCCCGAGCTGCTGTCCCGCGCGGTGATGTGCAAGCAGTTCAGCGATGCGCACACCAGCACGTTTGCCCAGGCCACGGCGGCCCAGTACCTGAAGGCCGGCCACATGCCGGCGGCGCTGGCCAAGGTGCGCAAGGTGTATGCGGCCCGCGCCCAGGCGATGATGGATGCGCTGCGCAGCGAGCTGGGCGATGCGGTGGAATTCACGCCGCCCGCAGGCGGCCTGTTCCTGTGGCTGCGCCTGACCGGCGAGGGCGCGGACGCCGGTGCGCTGGCCAAGCAGGCGATCGAGCAGGGCGTGGCCTTTGTGCCCGGCGCGCCGTTCTTCAGCCAGAACCCGGACACGGCCACGCTGCGCCTGTCGTTTGCGACGGCCGATGAAGCCCGCATCCGCGAAGGGGTGCAGCGCCTCAAGCGCGCGCTGGAGGCAGTGCATGCCTGAGCAGGACCACAACGCCCAGGAGGCCCAGGACGGGCGCCTGATGGAGCTGGAGATCAAGCTCAGCTACATGGAAGACCTGGTGGAGCAGCTGAATGTGAGCGTCTACCGCCAGCAGCAGGCGATCGATGTGCTGGTGGAAGAGGTGCGCAATCTGCGCCGCCAGACCGCCCCGGCCGAAGGCGCCACGCACATGGCCAATCTGCGCGACGAGCTGCCGCCGCATTACTGACAGCCGACCTGGCAGCCAGCTCTGCTGGCCGCCTGCATCCCTGCTTGCGGGCGGGCTCGCAGGCGGGCTTGCTGGCAGAGGGTGGGTGGGCGAACAAGGCAGGGGGGCTGCCGGTACCCCCTGCCTGCGCACTCCCAAACCAGGAGCAGCTGTGGCACATGCACAACGGATGGCCGCTGTTTTTGTATCTGAAAGTCAGGTGCAGGGCGCGCAGAGGGGTGTGGTGGCGCTGCCGGCATGGCACGCCGCACCAGCCGTGTGCTGACGGAATAGAAAAAGGCCCCGAGGGGCCTTTTTTCATGGGGCGGGATACGCCTGCGCAGGGAGTTTTCGAGGGAGGCTTGGGTTGCCGCCGTGGCCCAAGTTGCCGTCAGCTGCCCTCAGTGGCCGTCAATTTCCGTCAATTGCTGTCAATTGCCGCTGGTATGGCCCGTATGGCCGGACAGGGCCTGCAGGCGCGCATACAGGCCGCCAGCGGCCAGCAGTTCGGCGTGGGTGCCTTGTTCGGCCACGCGGCCGCGTTCCATCACCACCACGCGGTCGGCGTGTTCGATGGTGGACAGGCGGTGGGCAATGACCAGGGTGGTGCGGCCTTGCATCAGGTTCTGCAGGGCCTGCTGGACGAGGCGTTCGGACTCGGTGTCCAGCGCCGAGGTGGCTTCGTCCAGGATCAGGATGGGCGCGTTCTTGTACAGCGCGCGTGCAATCGCCAGGCGCTGGCGCTGGCCGCCGGACAGCTGGACCGCGTTGTGGCCCACGTTGGTGTGGATGCCTTCGGGCATGGCGCGCACATGGTCGCCCAGGTTGGCGGCTTCCAGGCTGGCCCAGACGCGGGCTTCATCCACTTCGGCGCCCAGGGCCACGTTGGCGGCGACGCTGTCGTTGAACATCACCACATCCTGGCTGACCATGGCGAACTGGCTGCGCAGATAGGCCAGGTCCCAGTCCTGGATGGGCTGGCCGTCCAGCAGAATCTGGCCCTGCGTGGGCTGCAGAAAACGCGGCAGCAGATTGACCAGCGTGGTCTTGCCGGCGCCGGAGGGGCCAACCAGCGCGACGATTTCGCCGGGCTGCACGGTGAGGTTGACGCCGTCCAGCGCAGGCGCCTTGTCCGGGCCGAAGCTGACGCCCACGTTCTGCAGCTCGAAATGGCCGGTGACGGGGGCCGGGCGCAGGGTGCCGCCGCTTTCGGGCTGGCTCTGGTCCAGCAGGCCCAGGCCGCGTTCCAGCGCGGCCACGCCGCGGGTGATGGGGTTGGCCACGTTGGCCATGCGGCGCAGCGGGGCGATGAGCATCAGCATGGCGCTGATGAAGGCCACAAAGCTGCCCACGGTCACGTCCTGGCTGCCAGCGCCGCCCGTGCGGCCCTGCCACAGTGCGATGCAGATCACGGCGGACAGGGCGAAGGCGGCCAGCAGCTGGGTCAGCGGCGTCATGGCGGCCGAGGCGATGGTGGACTTGATGGCCATGCCGCGCAGCCGGCGGCTGAGGTCGAAGAAGCGGTTGAACTGCGCGGTCTGGGCGCCGTGCAGGCGCACCATGCGGTGGGCCAGCACGTTTTCTTCCACCACATAGGCCAGGGAATCGGTGGCTTCCTGGCTGTTCTTGGTGATGCGGTACAGGCGCTTGGACAGGGTCTTCATGATCCAGGCCACGCCGGGCACGACAAAGGCCACGGCCAGGGTGAGCTGCCAGTTCAGGTACAGCAGATAGCCCAGCAGGGCGATCAAGGTGAAGCCGTCGCGCGAGATGCTGAGGAAGGCGTTCACCAGCTGGGTGGCGCCGGTCTGCACCTCATACACCACGGTGTTGGACAGCGCGCTGGACGACTGGCGCGCGAACAGCGACATATCGGCCGACTGCACGCGCTGGAACAGCACTTCGCGCAGGCGCAGCATGCCGTCATTGGCAATCTGCGACAGCGCGTACTGGCCCACGAACTGGGCGATGCCGCGGATCAGGAACACGCCGATGATGGCCACGGGCACCATCCACAGCGACAAGGTGCCGTCGGTAAACCCGTTGTCCAGCAGGGGTTTGAGCAGGGCCGGAATCAGCGGCTCGGTGCCCGCGCCCACAAGGGTGGCCAGGATGGCCAAAACCCATGCAAGACGTTGGTTTCCAAAATAAGGTGCGATGCGGCGCAGCCGCTGAGTGAGCGTCAAATCGGTGGGGACTGACATTTTGGTGTGGTCGGGTGTCTGCATGTGAGGGCGGATTCTACGGGGCCGTACTATGATGGCGGGATACACATGGACACAGGCATTTCCGTCTTCACTTCCATGCTCTGTGTGTAACATCACAATCTGGATGGCCGGGATAACCCTGGCACTTGATGGCTGACAATGACTATTGAACGTACACCAACCACCCCCTCTTTGACAGCGGCGGTGCCGCTGGCGTCACGCCGCAGCGTTCTGGCTGCCATGGCTTCTGTTTCTGCACTGCCAGCATTCGCCCAATTCCGCGTGGAAGTGACCGGGGTGGGCCTGACCCAACTGCCTATTGCGCTGCCCGCGTTCCGCGGCGAAGACACTGCGCCCCAAAAGATTGCCGCCATCATCAAGGCGGACCTGGAGCGCAGCGGCCTGTTCCGCAGCGTGGATGCATCGGGCGTGCAGCTGGATGAAACCACCCGCCCGGACGTGGGCGTGTGGCGCCAGAAGGGCGCAGATTCGCTGGCCGGTGGCTCTATCACCCGCCTGGCCGATGGCCGTTATGACGTGCGTTTCCGCCTGTGGGATGTGGTCAAGGGCCAGGACCTGGGCGGCCAGGGCTATGCCGTGACGCAGGCCGATCTGCGCCTGGTGGCCCACCGCATTGCCGACTACATCTATGAAAAGCTGACCGGCGAGAAGGGCGTTTTCTCGACCCGCATCGCCTATGTGACCAAGGCCGGCAAGCGCTATGTGCTGTGGGTGGCAGATGCCGATGGCGAAAACGCGCAGTCGGCCCTGTCGAGCAACGAACCCATCATCTCGCCCGCCTGGTCGCCCAACGGCAGCCAGCTGGCCTATGTGTCGTTCGAGTCGCGCAAGCCGGTGGTCTATGTGCATGAGATCGCTTCCGGCCGCCGTCGGCTGATTGCCAACTTCCGCGGCTCCAACAGTGCGCCGGCCTGGTCGCCCGACGGCAGCTCGCTGGCGGTGACCTTGACGCGCGATGGCTCGTCGCAGCTCTACACCATCTCCGCCCAGGGCGGAGAGCCGCGCCGCCTGATGCAAAGCAGCGGCATCGATACCGAGCCCGCTTTCTCCAGCGACGGCCGCACGATTTACTTTGTCAGCGACCGGGGCGGTGCGCCCCAGGTCTACAAGGTGTCCGCATCCGGAGGCAGCGCGCAGCGCGTGACCTTCAGCGGCAACTACAACATCTCTCCCAGTGTCAGCGCAGACGGCAAATGGCTGGCCTACATTTCGCGTGTGGGAGGAGGCTTCAAGCTGCATGTGATGGATCTGGCATCCGGGTCCGTGACGGCAGTGACCGATACGTCGGAAGATGAAAGCCCAAGTTTTGCCCCGAATAGCCGACTCATTGTCTACGCCACCAAGCAGGGCGGTCGTGAAGCACTCATGACTACAACGCTCGACGGAAAGATCAAGGCGCGACTGGCGGGTCAGAGTGGAGACATACGAGAGCCCGATTGGGGCCCGTACCAAAAATACTGAGATCAGTACCTTTTTTCGCAACCTCAAAACAAACCATATTTGGAGAAAATCCAATGATCGATTTCAAACGTCTTTCCCTCGCAATGGCCGTCGTGGCCCTGATGGCTGGTTGCAGCTCCGGCGTGAAGCTGGATGACTCGGCCAACAAGAACGGTACGCTGGCCTCTGGCGGCGCCAACGGTGCTGGCACCGGCCAAAGCAGCGTGGCTGGTGTGGACCTGTCCGGTTCCGCGGCCAACGGCCAAGGCCCCGTGGGCGTGAGCCGCATCGTGTACTTCGACTTTGACAGCTACAGCATCAAGTCGGACGCACAAGCCCAGATCGAAGCCCACGCACGCTTCATGAAGGAAAGCGGCAACCGCAAGGTCGTGATCGAAGGTCACACCGACGAACGCGGCGGCCGTGAATACAACCTGGCCCTGGGCCAAAAGCGTGCCGAAGCCGTGCGCCGTGCACTGGGCGTGCTGGGTGTGAACGACAGCCAGATGGAAGCTGTGAGCTTCGGTAAGGAAAAGCCTGCTGCCACCGGCAACACCGAAGACGCCTTCGCCCAAAACCGTCGCGCTGAGCTGTCCTACCGTTGATGATGTCTGCTAGCTCCGAACTCCGTCTGCCGCGCCTGCGTGGTGTGTGTGCCGCCGCTTTGCTGGCGATCACTGCAACCGCATCCCAGGCTGCCCTTTTTTCCGACGACGAAGCGCGCCGTGCCATCCTGGAGGTGCGCCAGCGCGTGGACGCCATGCAGCAGCGCCACAGCGACGAAATGTCGCAGGTGCGCCGCAGCGTGCTGGATCTGCAGCAGCAGATCGAGTCCTTGCGCTCGGACGTCGCACGTCTGACCGGTCAGAACGAGCAGTTGGTGCGTGAGGCGTCGGAGCTGCAGCGCAAGCAAAAGGACATTGCACAAGGCGTGGATGAACGCCTGCGCCAGTTCGAGCCGGTTCAGGTGACGGTGGATGGTCAGCAGTTCACTGCCGACCCGGCCGAGAAACGGGACTTCGACGCCGCACTGGCGCAGTTCCGTGGCGGCCAGTTTCCTGAAGCGCGCAAGGCTTTTGCCGCTTTCGTGAACGCCTACCCCAAGAGCGGCTACGTGCCCTCGGCCCGTTTCTGGCTGGGGAACACGCAGTACGCCGGGCGTGACTACAAGGAGGCGATTGCCAACTTCCGCTCCATGCTGGCAGCGGTTCCCAATCACGAGCGTGCGCCCGAAGCCACGCTGTCGATTGCGAACTGCCAGATCGAGATGAAGGACACCAAGGCCGCGCGCAAGACACTGGAAGACCTGCTGAAGGCCTATCCGAATTCGGAAGCCGCCGTGGCGGCCAAAGACCGTCTGGCGCGACTGAAGTAATGGGCGACAACCTCGCACAAGCGCTGCCGTCTTCGGCGGCGCTTTCTTTTTCCGAGACCCCGGAAGATGCCGATCTCCAGCGCCGCTTTGGCGGGCTGGAGCGGCTGTACGGGGTAGAGGGCGCTGCGCGCATCCGCGCCGCCCATGTGGTGGTGGTGGGCATCGGCGGCGTGGGCTCCTGGACGGCCGAAGCGCTGGCCCGCAGCGGCGTGGGCACCTTGACGCTGATCGACCTGGACAATGTGGCGGAGTCGAACATCAACCGCCAGATCCATGCGCTGACATCCACCGTGGGCATGGCCAAGGTGGACGCCATGCGCCAGCGGATTGCACAGATCAACCCGCACTGCGTGGTGCACTGCGTGGAAGATTTCGTGACGCCCGAGAACTGGCTGGAGCTGCTGCCCGCAGGCGCCCATGCCGTGATCGATGCCTGCGACCAGGTCAAGGCCAAGCTGGCCATGGCAGTACATGCACGCAAGCGCCGCTACCCCTTCATTGCGGTGGGGGCCGCCGGCGGCAAGCGCCTGGCGCACAAGGTGGATGTGGACGATGTGTCCGCCACCACGCACGACCCCTTGCTGGCGCAGCTGCGCTACCGCCTGCGCAAGGAGCATGGCGCGCCGCGCGACGGCAAGAAGATGGGCGTGACCTGCGTGTTCAGCCGCGAGGCGGTGGCACCGCCCGATGCATCGTGCCAGCTGGCGCAAGGCGATGGCAGCCTGAACTGCCACGGCTATGGTTCCGTAGTGGCCGTGACCGCCACGTTCGGCCAGTGCGCGGCGGGCTGGGTGCTGGAGCAACTTTCTGCCGGATCTTCCAAGACCACCTAAATCTTCATGCTACAATCGAATTCTTCGCTGATCAAGACAACTTCTTGATTTGCAAGGCGTGTGGGTCTTTAGCTCAGTCGGTAGAGCAGCGGACTTTTAATCCGTTGGTCGCGAGTTCGAATCTCGCAGGACCCACCACAGAATACAAGCCACTGTAGCAATACAGTGGCTTTTTTCTTGCCCATGTTTCATGCGCAAGTGCCATGTGCAAACCCGGTGCGCATGCCGCTGGATGTAGCGTACTTGCGGTTTTCTGAGACCGGTGCCGCTCAGTTTGCGGGCGGCTGGGGCGCGGCGCGGCCGGCGTCGCAGCGTGGTGTGGTCATGCGGGCATTCACAAGCAAAACCCCGCAGTGGCGGGGTTTGGGAAGTGGTGAAAGCGGTGAACGGTGTGACCTGTGTATGCTGGATTGCGTCATCCACCCAATGAGTACCATGCGCACACAAAGTCCTTCACGTTTGCTTCCGGGCTATCTTTTTGGCAGCCATTCGCTGGGGACTGTGTTCTGGGGCGGTGTGGGTGGTTTCACCGTCTGGCTTGCTGCCATGTACATCGCGGCCACCATGGTTCCGTTTCTCAAAGCCATGCTCTGGGTGTATTTCTTCGTCTTCATGTTCGCATGGTGGGCTGCGACCTGGAAGGCTGCCGACCGATACGCGGGTCCGGTGGTATGGCAGCGAAGCGCAAAGACCGTAGTGGTTGCGACAGCACTGCTTTTGGCGTCACTGGTTCTGTACGGCGGCTTGGTGGGGCGTTAGCAGACGCACGGGTCGCCAGACCCGATAGCACGCTGCAGCACTGGATGGATGTGGCTGCTGGGGTTGTTGGGGCGTGGCGTGGCCACGGGGCAGAAACAGAAAGCCCCGCAAGTGGCGGGACTGGCGGGACTGGCGGGACTGGCGGGGCGGGTGGTGTGGGAGGGCGTTCAGTGAGACTGCATGGCCTGTATCAGCCTGGTCGTCTCTGCGTCTATGTCTGCCTGGCTTTTTGCCCGTTGGGCCTTGGACAGCTGGTGGGCCAGCTTCGCATCGCTGATGCCGATGGCCGCCGCGATACCTTCGCGAATCCTGGATGCATCCAGCTGGCTCAAAGCCAGCCCCTGTTTGGTCACGGGGCCCAAGGCGCGTATGAAGTCGGCCGAGTCGGCGTGGACGTTGTGAGGCGTGTGTCCGGTCATGCAACGACGTTCACATGCAGGCCGTTAAATCCCAGTACGGGTTTCCTTTTAATAAAGGGTCTGTGGAGTGATTGGTCGGGGTTGTGTGATCTCGGTTGTCAGCGAGACCGATGTGTGACCTGCTCCTTTGCTCAGGGCTGGTCTGATTTCGGTGTCTGTCTGGATGGGCCGCTTTTGGTGAGCATGGGAATCACGCTCAGGATCAGGAGCGCAAAGATGGTGCTGATGACGGCGGTGGCTTCTTCACCGAGTCCTGCACAGACACCGATAGCGGCGGTGAGCCACAGTCCGGCGGCAGTGGTCAGGCCTTTGACATGGGGGGCTGCGTTCTCGCCATCGGATTTCAGGATCGCTCCGGCACCAAGAAAGCCGACGCCCGTGATGACCCCTTGTACGACGCGTGCCGCATTCGCGGTATCCACCCCGGATTGCAGCGATACCAGCACGATCAATGCCGATCCCATGGCCACCAGCATATGGGTGCGCAATCCGGCGGCTTTGCCGTTGGCCTCCCGTTGCCAGCCAAGCAGTCCGCCCAAGACGGCGGCCAAGAACAGGCGAACCACGATTCTGGTGGCCTGGGCAGCGTCTGGCACATCGGAAAACTCACTGGCAATGGTGCTGGTGATGGCGTGGAGCGTGTCATTCATGGATGGGTCCTTGGATGGGCGCACAAGCGACCTTGAAGCAAGGTGCTGGCAAGCATGCCAAGGCATTTTGGTTGCGCTGTAGACATGCTGGGGTAGGCCTAGGGCGCCAAAAGACAAAGCCCACGCGGCATGGGTCGGGCGGGCTGGTGGGGAGGGGGTAAGGGAAGGGCACAGGGGCGCAAGCAGATCTGGCGCATGTGCGGATTGCGTGAACTGCGCTTTAAGCAAATTGCCTTGCATGGGGGGAGCGTGGGGGACATGGGGGCGGCCATTGCATTGCACGCAGCCATGCGGCCCAGACGGGCAGTGCAGGAGCCTCACCCCGGGTGTGCGGCGTACCTCCAAGTCTCTGACGGCAGGCCCGCTAAGACATACCATGACAGGACAGTGAAGCCTCCTTGCCCGCAAGCATGCAAGATCGAGGCAGTTCGGTGCGGAGGTTTTGCCTGCCTGTGCAGCCGTGCTATGCAGGGCGGCTGTGCGGGACAGGCCATTCCCGCCCAGGCCAGGCTGGGACAGTCCCGTCCGTGGCACCTTCAGGCGCCGCAACAGGCCCTGCCGCTTCCCATCACACAGGTGCCGATGAGGAGGGGGGCTGCAGGGCAGGGCGTCGTCACTCTTCGTTCAATTCGCACTTGGCGTATTTGACCGCGTCCTCCGCGTAGGCGTGGGCGGCCTTGTGCGCTTGCTGCACGTAGCGCTTGAGCTCTTCCACGTAGTTCTCAATCTCGCGCTGGTATTTGTCGACCTCCCATGGCAGGCAGGTCTTGATGGCGGCGCAGTACGGTTTGAAGGGCCTGGAAGGCAGGGAGGGCTCTGAATAGGAGCTCATCGATGGCTTGTAGCAGGACGCCTGTGCCGACAGCGGCGCCAGCAGCAAGGAGGGGATTAGCGTCAGCAGCAATTGCCAGGGCAATGGTGGGGTGGGGCGCATCGTGTTTCTCGGGTTGAGCATGCAAGTCGTGCAAGCCATACAGGCAGAGCAAGCAGTGCAAGAGCGGTCGGGGTGAACCCATAGTGTGCAGATCGGCAGCCTGCACTTTGCACTTTGCGAACGCGGCGCTTGCGTGCGGTGGGCGCATGTTTCTGGCGCGTGAAACCTGCCAAAGCATACAAGCCACCGCAGCCATGCCGCGGCTCTTCTTTGGCTTGTTGTGTGCACGCTGCGGTGGGGCCTTGTGACCATGGTTGCGTGCCGGTGGGCGGGTGTGAAGGCTGAAAGGGAAAAATTTTAAGAGTGACCGCTTGCAACGCCCAGCATGAATGGACTTCGCTTATCAAAATACCCAAATTCAGGGATTTGCACTCGGATACATATGCGCTAGATTGCAAACATTTGTAATTATCTATTGCATGTTACCTGCCCATAGAAGTGCTGACGGTGCCCGTCACCATGCCTGTGGGAGACCACAACAAGCGCATTGCGGGACCGTCAGCATGAATCGCATTTATCGGAGCATTTGGAACGCCACCTTGGGGGCCTGGGTGGCCGCACCGGAAACCGCACGCCCCGGCGGCAGTGCCGCTGCCAGCACCGTGGAAGGCCATGGCATGTCGCCGGCCGATCGGCTGTTGGTGAACTGGCGAGGCATTGCGGGCGCAATCGCCATCGTCTGCGCAAGCATGGCCGCTACCCCTGCCCATGCACTGTGCACGACTGTCGGGCCTACGATTTCCTGCACCGGCATCACGGTTGGCTTGGTCTCCTCGATCAGCAACCTGACGGTCAACGTGCAGAACGGCGCGCAGATCTATCCCGGCGTTGTCGACGCAGTCAACGCGGTGTCGCTCATCGGTACCGGCACCACCGTGAACAACGGCGGGCGTATCGACCCTTCGCTGCTGCCGGGCCTGGTTTCCCTGGCTTCCGGCCTGAATCTCAGCAACGCAGCCGGCAGCACGGTGACGGTCAACAACCTGGCCTCGGGCCAGATCATGGGCACCTCGACGCTGCTTGGGGCCAACCTGCTGAACCTTGGCGGTGTTGGTTTGGTGGTACAGAACGGTGCTGGCGGCACCACCACCGTCAACAACACCGGTCTGATCAGCGGCACGCCGCTGCTCAATGCTGCTGTACTGGCAGAAGACATCCCCGTGGTCGCGCTGCGTGGCGGTGCGAGAAATGCGCTGACCAACAATGCCGGTGGCACGATCACCGGCCGCGTGGCGATGCAGGCCTCCACTCTAGGGAACGTCTTTACCAATGCTGGGACTGTTACTGGGAGTGTGAATCTGGGGGCGGGCAGTGGGGCCAACACTTTCAATGCCGTCACGGGATCTGTATTTAGCGGGGGCGCTGGGGTTGGTGTCGACTTGGGCGTTCTTGGTGGACTGGGCATTGCCTATGCACCAACTGGCGTGGTCAACGCCGGTACCCTCAACAACGGCAATACCCTGAACCTGATGAATGCCATTGGCGGTGGCTCAGGAATCAATGGCTCGGGAACCATCAACGGCACCCAATACGTCAACTTCAACAATCTCGTAGCCTCCAGCGGCACCTGGACGCTGACCAACCAGCTGTTCAAGACAGGTACCTCCAGCCCTAGCGTCAATCTGAACGGGGGACTGTTGCGGGTCGACTCCAATGCACTGCTCGGCGTTTCCTCGCTCACTTCTAACGGCGGTGGCCTGGGCAACGCCAGCGGTACCAACTCTATCGTCAACAGCAACATCAGCCTGGCGGGCAACCTGACAGCGACCAGTGATCTGGGCCTGACCCTCAACGGCGTTCTGAGCGGCAGCGGTACCCTGGTCAAAACGGGCACCGGCACTCTGACTCTCAACGGAGCCAACACCTACACCGGCGGCACCACCCTAACCGCCGGTACCCTGTCCCTGGGCAATGCTTCGGCCCTGGGCGACAGCACCAACGCCTTGAACGTGACCGGCGCCAGCACGCTGAGCACCACGTCGGCAATGACCGTGGCCAATGCCATCTCGCTCAATGGCGCCAACCTGACGGTCAACAGTACATCGAACCTGACCCTGAGCGGTGTGATCAGCAGCACAGGTTCACTGACCAAGGCCGGCACCGCCGACCTGACCCTGAGCGGCGCCAACAGCTTCGGTGGCGGCCTCAACATCAACGCCGGCAAGCTGATTCTTGCCAATGCCGGGGCCACCGGTGGCGGTACCATCACCGCCGGTATCGGTGGCACGGGGGCGCTGGATACCAGCACCGCCCAGACCCTGACCAACCTGATCCAGCTCAACGGCAACCTGACCCTGACCGGCAGCAACGACCTGACCCTGCTGGGCAAGATTTCCGGTACGGGCGGATTGAACAAGGCCGGGGCCAATACCCTGACCTTGGGTGGTGCCAACGACTTCACCGGTGCGGTAGATGTCCAGGGTGGCCGTCTGGTCAGTACGAATGCGATCGCTCTGGGTGCTTCCAGTCAGCTCGACATTGCCGCCGCTGCAACGGTGGAGTTGCAAGATGGCGGCACCATTGGCGCACTCAGCGGCGCTGGCAGCGTTGATCTGGTAGCCGGCACCTTGAAGGTGGGCAGCGGTACCAGCAGTACTTTCGGAGGGATCTTGGGTGGAGGTGGCAATCTGGAAAAGGTCGGCACCGGTACCTTGCAGCTCACAGGCACCAACAACAGCCTCACCAGCAACACATTGGTCAGCGGCGGCACCCTGCGTGTTGACGGCAACCTTGGTAGCGGCAGCGTGACCGTGCAGAGTGGCGGCACCCTGGCTGGCAGCGGTGTGCTGGGGGGGGGCGTGAGTGTTGCGAATGGTGGCCGCCTGAGCCTGGCTTCCGGCTCTGCGCTGGGCATATCCTCTCTGACATTGAGCGCCAACTCCAGCGTGGATGCGGCGCTGGGTGTGGCTAGCACCAGTCGCCTGGCCAACGTCACCGGTAATCTGGTGCTGAACGGGTCCCTCAACATCACCGATGCCGGTGGTTTCGGGTTGGGGGTTTACCGCCTGTTTGATTACGGCGGCAGCTTGACCGGCAGTGGCCTGGTCCTGGGGACGTTGCCTGCAGGGGTACAGGCTGTTGACCTGGAGGTGCAGACCAGTGTGGCCCAGCAGGTCAATCTGGTGGTGGGCGGTAAGGACAATGTGCGCTTCTGGAACGGTAGCGGTACTGCCGGCGCTGGCGGCGTTACAGGTGGCAGCGGCGTGTGGAACAGCAGCAACTCGAGCTGGGCTACCGCTGGCGGAAGCTTCAGCCAAGGGTGGAACGGTAGTTTTGCCGTGTTCCAGGGCAGTGGAGGCACTGTGACCGTGGAAGGAACACAGGGCACCACAGGCATGCAGTTTGCGGCCGACGGCTACCACCTGGTGGCTGATTCGGGCGGCGCTGGCGGGCAACTGGAGCTGCTCAACAACGGCAGCGGAGAAGCGATCATCCGCGTGGATCCGGGCACCACGGCCACGCTGGATGTGGCGCTGACCGGTACTGCCACCCTGGCCAAGAAGGACAGCGGCACCCTGGTGCTCAACGCCAACAACAGCTATACCGGAGGCACCCGCCTGGATGGCGGCACCCTGGAGGTGGGCCACAACAGCGCGCTGGGTTCGGGCGCTCTGCAGGTCCACGGTGCCGGTACGCTGCAAAGCAATACCACGGTTGCGCTGGGCAATGCCGTGGCGCTGGATGCGGATCTGACGCTGGCGGGCAGCCACGATCTGACCCTGGGTGGCGCGATCAGCGGCGCGGGGAACCTCATCAAGAACGGTACAGGCACGGTCACCTTGACCGGTGCGAACATCGCTACGGGTGGAACGTTGATCACAGCGGGGCGCCTGGTGGCTTCTGCCAGCAGCCTGGCCAGCGGTGCCATTACCAACAATGCCGAGTTGGAACTGCGCCAGACCAGCGATGGCACCTTGACCCAGTCCATCAGCGGCGCCGGCAGCTTCACCAAGACCGGTGCCGGCACGCTGACCTTGGCAGGCGCCAACACCTCCACGGGTACGACCGTCATCAGCGCTGGCACTTTGGTGGCGTCCGCCGCCAATCTGGCCAGCGGGGCCATCACCAACCATGCTGCACTAGAACTGAAGCAGGCCAGCGACGCGACCTTGGCCCAGGCCATCAGCGGCAGTGGCTTGGTCAGAAAGACCGGGGCCGCAGCACTGACGTTGTCTGGTGCCAATACCTACAGTGGCGGCACCAGCATCAACGCCGGCACGCTGGTGGCTGCCCACAACAGTGCATTGGGCACAGGGAATGTCACCGTAGGCAGCGCTGCTGCGCTGGAGGTGGCTTCTGGCACGACATTGGCCGTGAGCAGCCTGGACTTCCTGGCAGGCTCGACCTATCGCGTCCAAGTGGATCCGAATTCGGGCGCCAGCAGCCGTATTGATGTGGCAGGCACTGCCAATCTGGCCGGGAGTGTGCTGCATGTGGGTACTGAGTCCAATGCCAGCACCGATTTTCAGGTGGGCAAGACCTACACCATCCTGCACGCGAACCAGATCAACGGCACGTTCGGCTCTGCTGCATCGAATTTTGCGTACTTGACTGTGGGGCTGGACTACCTGCAGACCAGCGGCACCACCACCGATGTGACGCTGACCCTGGAGCGCAACAACACCGCCTTTGCCAGCCAGGCACAGACGCCCAACCAGGCGTCTGCGGCGACGGCCATCGAGAGCCTGCCGCGCACCCACCAGCTGTACAAGTACGTGCAGACCCTGGCCACGGGGGCTCCGGCCGCGGTGTTTGCCAGCCTGTCCGGCGATACCCACGGCTCCGTGGGCGGCAGCCTGGTGGGCCTGGGTGCTTTTGCGCCCAGCGTCAGCGGCCAGCATCTGCGCAACAACATGACGGCGGGCTTCCGTGCTGGTGCCCCGGTGGCACAAAGCGACGGTCCGCTGCCGGCATCGGCCTGGCCGTCTTCCAAGGCCCTGCCCGCATGGGCCGAGGTGGTGGGCCACTGGCAGCGTTATGACGGTGACGGCAATGCCGCGCAGCTGAAGCAGCGCACCACCGGCCTGTTCCTGGGCATGGACGAGGAAGTGGGCACCAGCGGCTGGCGCCTGGGCGGATCGGTGGGCTACACCAATGCGGACGGCAGGGTGGCAGACCGCTCCTCCGAGTCGGATGTGAACAGCTACAGCGCAGCCGTATACGGCGGCAAGAGCTTTGGCACAGGCACGGGCCCGCGCATCAATGTGCTGGGAGGTCTGGCCTATACCTGGCACGACATCGAGACCACGCGCCGCGTGACCAGCCTGGGCCAGACCCTGAAGGCGGACTACAGCGCCCATACGGCGCAGCTGTTTGCCGAAGTGGGTTACGCCATCGGCCAGTACGACAAGGTGGGGTTTGAGCCTTTTGCGGCCGTGAGCCTGGGCCAGCAGCGCACCGGCAGCTTCCAGGAACGCGGTGGTTTTGCCGCGCTGCAGGGCCGCAGCAGCACCGACGACCTGGCCAGCACCACACTGGGCCTGCGCGTGCACAGCGACTTCCAGCTGGCCGGCAAGGAAGGCCGCCTGCGCGCCACCGTGGGCTGGCGCCATGCCTTTGGCGATGTGACGGCCAAGAAGACCATGGCGTTTGAAGGCGGTCAGAACTTCACCGTGGCCGGCACGCCGCTGGCGCGCAATACCGCCGTGCTGGGCCTGGAGGCCGATGTTGCCCTGTCGCGCAGCGCCGCCCTGGTACTGGGCTACCAGGGCGAGATGGGTAGCGGCGAGCGCGACCACTCTGCCAGCGTGAAGCTGCGCTGGGCTTTCTAAATCTACAGCGCGCAGCGCAGCGCGCCGTGCTCCAACCCCTGCCGGTTTGCACCGACAGGGGTTTTTTTATGGGCAGGGATAAGAGTTGATGGTGCAGTGCCGCCTGCTTGGGAGGCAGACGGCAGTGCGGATGCTGGGTGCTATGGGGCAGGGATCGACCTGGAACGGCTTGGACGATGCCTGTTCGGGCATGGATGGCGAGGTTGTGGTACCGGCAGGGCATAGGGTAGGGCGCCAGATCAGCTCTGGCCTAAAACGATAGCGGCGGCCGCGGCCAGCGCGAGAGCGCTGATGGCCAGCCACAGCAGCAGGGCCAGAAAAAGAGAAGCCCGCAAGGCAGCGGGCTGGTGGTAGGGGCGAGGTGCGGTGTGGGGTGGTGACGGGGTGGTGCTCACGCAATACCTTTGATACTGTCCATGGCTTGTATGCCGACGGTAGTGATGCCTGCCATGGCGCTGCCGGCGTGCAGCAGGGCGGCGGTGTAGGCCGCGTTGCGGGTGCCGAAGGTGCTGGGGCTGGGCTGGCCGTTGAGGATGTAGATGAAGCGTATGGGGTGCATGGGGTGCTCCTGGGTGCTGCCGATTCGCTGTCGATAGGCCGCCGACACAACCATCGATATGTTGTTGCGCTGCTGCGCTGCCTGGCCGTACGGGCTGAGGACGTGCGAAAGGCCCTGAACGCGCTGCCTGTGGTGGCACGCCTGGTGGCGGTGGCTTGGGAGGGAGGCTTGAGCGGTGGTGTGCTTTACAGCTGGGTGGCGGCCAGCACGGCGGCGATGAGCAGGGCCAGAAACAGCAAAGCCCGCTTGAGGGCGGGCTTCTTCTTGCGGCGCGGCAGGCGCTGGAGCTGGATGGGGGGTGCCATGGCGGTCTCCCATAAAAAACCGCCTCGGTGGGCGGTTCGTGGTGCGGGGGAGTGCTCAGAAGGCGTCAACGCTGTATTCGCCGAAGGGCAATTCCTCTGCCAACAGGCTCATGACTTCTTCCGGGGAGCGCGGTTCAGGCATCTCGGGGATGACCTGTTGGGGTTGGAGGTGCTCGTAGAGGGCGGCGGAAAAATGCGTCATGCTGGGCTCCTAAGGTTGGTATCAATATCTGGGTCGTGTTTATCGAACGTCTCCGGTCCGCATATGGTTGACGAGTTATTTGAACGAACCATGACAGTTAACGAAGAGTTACTTTTTCCGACGACTGGGCGGTGAAATCGGTGAGGTCCGCAGCGGCCCGGGCCTTGTGCAGTGCTTGCCGGTTGCTGGTTGCCTGTGGCTGCATGTGGTGTGGGCTTGCACCAGGGGATGTTGGTGCAGTGCTGCGGTTGGTAGTGCATGAGGTGCATGGCACGCTGTGCGCACAGCTCCGCAAACGTCGCAGCACACATCGCCTCACACCACACACATTCCACACCGGAGGCCTTTGGGTGGTGGACTGGCCGATTCCTGGCGCGTGCCGTGAAGCGGTGTCCTGTGTGGCGTCGCTGTGGCGGATGGCGCCGCGGCACCTAGCTTCCCATGCCCCAAAACCTGATGCGCCATGCTGCCGCGGCCTTGGCGTTCGGAGCCTGGTGCCCTGCGCCGGGTTGGGCCGAGGCCGGCTCGTGCAGGAGGCCAGGCAGCCAGGGCAGCGGGCCATGCGGATGGGGTAGGTGGTTGGGCCGCAGTGGGTGGGCCATGCCGCCCGTCCTATCCCGCGCGGCCCGCCAGGGACGCCGCCGCGCATACAGCACGGGTGCTGGATTGCGCATTGCGCCGTGGCGTGTGGCCGGTGTCTGCAGACCACCTGCGGTAGAGGCCGGGGAGGCTGCACAGCGCAGCAACGCTGCGGTGTGGCCGCAGCCCCAGTCGCCGTCGCCGTGTTGCGGGTCAGGCCACCAGGGCGGCGCTGCTGACCTGGTGTTCCACCTTGGCGGTGCCGTCGCGCAGGGCGCGGGTGTTGATGTAGCGCGGTAGCAGGCGGGCGGCCTGGCGCAGGAATTCGTATTCCGAATCGTCCAGGGCCAGGCACTGGACGTCGAAGTGGCAGAGGGTGCCGAACAGCTCGCCGTAATTGTCCAGGATAGGCAGGCCGTGGTAGGAGCCCAGGGCCCCCTGGAAGCGCAGGCCGTCCAGGCGGCGGTCACGCAAGGTGTTGGCGGTGGAGAAGCCGTTTTCGCGCAGCACGAACTGGCAGAAGCTGTCTTGCAGCGGCACTTCGATGATGTCGGCCGGGATGTGCTGGCCCTGTTTGTCAAACAGGTAGAGGTTGCGCAGCATGCCGTCCTTGAGCTGGTACACGCCCGTGTAGCGGTGGGGCACACGCTTGTTGAGGAAGGCCAGGCCGGCAGGCCCGTCTGCCTTCAGGATATTGGTATAGGTCTGAAGCGCATCGTTCGCGGTAGTGGCGTTCGTCATGGTCAACCTCCTGTCGGGCATGAAATTTTGCGCGCTGCTGCGCTGCAGTCTGCTTGCCGTTCGGCGTGGACACGGGCGGACCCGATCGGCGGTGCTGGCCGGCACCGCTTGACAGCCGTATGTCTGATCGCTCCTGCGCGCATCGGCGTGGGTGGGGGCGGCATGGTGTGGCTGGGTTTCATATGGCGGTGCAGCCAGCGGGAGTCAGCGGGCAAGAAGGCCGTTGCGTGAGAGAGGGAATGGGCGGGCGAGCTGTGTGGGTGGGGCTTGCTCAGTCGCTGAAGCCGGCATGGCGTTCCACCAGGGCATCCTGGCGCAGGGCCTGGCGGTGCACGTCGTAGGCGTTGAGGATGGCCTCGTCGATGCCGGGCTCCAGCAGTGGGGCGATGTTCACGCCGCGGTGCCAGATGGCGGGGACCGAGAGGTCAAAGTCGTCACTGTAGTGGACCAGGGTGTCCAACGTGACGCCTTCGACCGTGACCCGAAAGCGCACCGTGTCGGGTTCATAGGGCGGCAGGGCATCTGCAGCGGCGGGGATGGCGCGCAGCGGCAGTCGTGCGTGCATGGGGGCTCCTGTGGTGAGGATAAAAAAACCGCCCGGCGTGCGCGGGCGGGGCAGGTGTGGGTAGGTATAGGAGGCCGGTCACATGCAGCGGCCGTGTGCGCAAGAGCGCCTTGCCTTGCGGCATGCAGACGGATGCGGAAGGCAAGGGCTGGATGTGTCCCCGACAGGAGGACGGTTGCTGCTGCAGTCACCTGCGTCTGTCCCAGGTTGCTGCGCCAGCTTGCCGTGCCGGTGTGGTGGGGCGGGCGAGCGATGGATTTCGCTGAGCGGCCCTTAATCACCGGGTTTACATGATTTACAAGCAGCACATTTACGTGCTTGCAAGTGAAGCAGAAGCTGACCGCCCCCTCTCATGTGAAAGGACTGTCAGATGTGTAACTATTGCTTATGGGCGCGCGCCGGGATCGCGGCGGCGGTGCTGGCATTGACGGGGTGCATGTCGCCCCCAACGGGAAGCCAGGATGGCAATGCCACCCTGGTCTCCATGAGCGATCGGCCCGTGGACCGGGGTTGGGATTGGCTGGAGAGCCGTCCGGGTAGCGAAGGGCCACGCCGTTGAGCCAGGGAGTCCAGGTCACAGCACTGGCTGTGCGGGCGATCAATCCTTTTTTATGGTCTTGGTGGCGCGCCGCATGAAGGGGCTGCGCGCCACACATCTTCTGAAGATGCGTCTGCATGTAAGAGCGTATTTGTTACATGCTCTGTCCCCGGCACCGGCCAGACTGCAGGGTTGGCTGGGTAGGGCCCGTGCAGGGTTGGGATGGCGATTGCATCGCATGGCGTGACGCAATGTGACGCGACCGAACGCGGAGCCGTGCCGCAGCCACAGTGACTGGGATTTGGCGTGCAATGCCACCGCTGCCTGCCCGGTGGGGGCGCAATCGCAGCGCATCGGCGATGCCGGACCGTTCCAGGCGCCGCGATACGGGGTGCGAAAGGAGTGATGGAATCAAGCTGGGCATTGCCTGGGTGCAGGCCTGGGGGTCAGAGCCGGTCCGGCTGCTGCTGCTGCTGCTGTCATTCGGGCAGATCGTCTACAACGGTTTGTGCGTGCGCACCGCGGCCGGCAGAATCCAGACCCGTATCCACACACCATGGACATAAAAAAGCCCGCCGGGCCGAAGCGGGGCGGGCTAACTTACTTCGGATGAAGCAAGGAGGGAGAGTGTTCAGGTGTCCAGAGCATGGGCGTGTCCGGTGTTGTAGCGCAGCCAATGCCGGTGTGGACTGCCACTAGGCAAGCTGGCAGCAGCCGTCTATCTTTGATGCCGGATTGCAGCTGTTTCAATAAAGGAGCATCCAGGATGCCAAGCAAAGAGCATTTGCGGACCCGGCTGGACGTGGGCGCCGTGGGGGCGCTGGACGCCAGTGCCAGGAAGGTCACGGAGCACATCGCCCACAGAAAGCACATCTCGCGCAATGTGGCGCGGGAGCTGGAGCTTCCATCGCCCAGCCTGGGTCAGCGCGCTGCGGATGCGGTGGCGGCGTTTGGCGGGTCCTGGACGTTTGTGCTGCTGTTCTTTCTGACGATGCTGGTGTGGATGGGGCTGAACACCGCGTTGCTTGTCTTGCGCGGGCACACGTTCGATCCCTACCCCTACATTCTGCTGAACCTGGTGCTGTCGATGCTGGCGGCCATCCAGGCGCCCATCATTCTGATGTCGCAGAACCGGCAGTCCGAGAAGGACCGCATCCGGGGCGAGCACGACTATGAGGTCAACCTGAAGGCGGAGCTGGAGATCATGCTGCTGCATGAAAAACTGGACGATCTGCAGCAAAAGCAGTGGAGCGAGCTGATCGGCCTGCAGCGTGAGCAACTGCGCCTGCTGACCGTCTTGGTCGAGCAGAACGACCGCCGCTGAAGGGTGAGCCGGCTGGCTGCTGGCCATGCAGGCGGACCGTGCAGGCCACCTGGAGAGCCGCACCATCAAGAAAGCCTCGGGGCTTGCTTGATGGCCCCGCTTTACCCTGCGGGAGCAGGTGCGTGCGCGGGCAGCACGCTAGCCGGTAGCGGTCATTTTGAAATCTCCGTGGAAAGAGGGGCCCGTGTCGTTGGGCGTGGGACATGGGGCGCCGGGCGTGCGGATCCGAGCCTGTTTGCCGGGTGGGGTGCCCAGGGGCTGTGTATTCCCTGCGCTGGCTGCGCGGTGGCTGGCTGTTGACCACGGCCATTGCCATGGCGGTAGCGGTGGCACGGGGCGCGCGCAGGGAGAGGCGTCTTGTGCGGCCACAAAAATGCCCGCACAGGGCGGGCATGGGTTTCTTGGCTGAGGCACTAGCTTTGTTGCTTCTCTCTCACTCCGGGTTCTTGTTCTCTGTCGCCCTGTTGCCGTTCGGGCTCTTGGTCGTTGACGGGGTAGCCAGGGCGTGGCGGAAGCGATGGATGCGGCTGCGTTTGGGGCGTGGCCAGTGGCGGCGGCCACGCCGTTTCGGTTGCTGTAGCCATGGCGCTGACTCCTTGCTGGCCTGCGCGGCCAGCAGCGGTCAATAGTCTTCCTCTGCCGTTCTGCGCCGGTGGGGAACCCTGGCGTCCTGCACCAGTTCCTGGGGGTGCCGGCTGAACTCCGGGGGCTCCAGCGATGCCTCTTTGTCAGGACGGTAGGTGAAATGATCGCCCGTGTACCTGTCGTCTTCCGTGTCTGGGCGCTGTGTGCTGGGGTTGCCTAGGAAGGCAACGATTCTGTTGAGGATCGACATATGCACCTCCGGTCCTGCAGAAGCAATCGGGATCAATTGCATCCCTGTACGGTACTCTCTTTCCCGCCCGAAAACCGTTCTGCAGGAAACTCTTACATTGGCGCCGTGGCCTGCACTGTCATCGGCCCCAGTGCACGGGGAGGGCAGGGTCTTAAACCACAGCGCTCTCGGGGGAAAGCGCTCTGGTTTGGCCGTATCGCGTGACGGCTGGCACTGCAGGTTCTCCCGGCCGCTGCAGGCCTCCACCCCCGGCCTGGAGAGGCGCAGACCTCGGCGGCTGCTCAGCTCCGGGATTCCTTCGCTGCTCTCGTCATTGGCTTGATCGCGTCTGCAACCCCTGCTGCGCTCCCTTGGGAGCTGCCCCCGCCTTGGTGTTCTGTCGGCTGCGGCCGTGTATCACCGGGCCTGGGGTGTGGTGCAGTGGGTTGCTGCGATGGATGAAGTATAGAAATGCTAGTCTTTCAGTGTCAAGTAAAAATAGCCTAAAAGTAAAATATTTCTATCCTTTGCGTTTTGAGGCCCAGGCTGACGCCAGAACAACCGAGGTGGCGCTATACCTGCGGCAGGAGGTACACCCCATGGCCACAACACCCAAAGACCCCAGCAAAGACCAGGACCCGAAGCCCGAGCCAATTGATCCGCCGGACGATGCCCCACCGGTGGAGCTGCCGGGCGATCCCATGGACAAGCCGAACGTGTAGACGCCCACCGCGCGCAGGTGCCGTCCCGAGCGATAAAGGGCGATAAAGGGCTGTACAGGGCGGTGTAGGGCAGGGGGCTGCGTCCGCATGGCACGGGGCCGGGATGGAGCGGCGCGGGCGCTGCCATGGGTCCATGCGCATGTGCGCGCCGGTGGGGCAGACCACTGGCGCGGTGGAGGTGGCGGGCCCGCATGCGGCAGCCCAGGCCATGGGCAAGCACCGGGCTGCGGTGCTTGTGTGATGCGTTTGTCTGTGGCGTTTGTCTGTGGCCTTGAGTGGGCGTTCGGTGGGCGGGCCTGCGGTGCGACAGCCAGCGCAGCGGGCACCGTCGCCGGGTGTGCAGTGGGTGTGCAGTGGGCATGCGCCGCACACCAGGGTGGGGCAGTGACACAGGTTCGCGGTGGGATGGTGGCGCAGTGGTGGCCTGGTGCGTTGGCGCGCTGGACGTGCGAACCACAGGCCGATTGCGCCATGGGGCGGGCGCCCAGTGTGCTGACATTGGCGCATGGATCCCCCGGCCGTGTACACTGGTCCCACTCGCTGTCCTGTCTTTCGCCCCAGCAGCGCCTGTCTGACATCCACGCCGCCCACTGGCCGCTGGAATCCGCCCCTTCATTGATGAAGCCCGCGGTGGTCACGCTCCCTCTGGCGAATCCCCCGCAGATCCCGCACCCTGTTTTGGATCTGCCCCCCTCGTGTGCCCCTTGCCGGGCATCTCTTCCCCTTTTGCTGGTGGCATGCGCCCGTTCGCGTGCCATCCCCTGCATGCTGCATAAAAAAACCAAAGAGCAGATTGGCCACTACCTGGTCACCCCGTTTCCCATTGCCACCGAAGGCGGTGGCTTTGTCGGCGCGGTTTCCATACGCCGCGGCAAATACGACCGCGTTTTCCGCTTTATTCCCCAGTTCGCCACTGAATCGCTTGCCTCCAGTTTCGCGCTGTCCGAAGGACGGAGCATGGTGCAGAGCCATCGGCTGAATTAGGACCCTCCGCTACGCCACATCCAAAGGAGATACATGGCCAAAGAAGAACTGATCGAAATGCTGGGCCGTGTGGTCGAAGTGCTGCCCGACTCGCGTTTCCGTGTCACGCTGGAAAACGGTCACCAACTGATTGCCTACACCGGCGGAAAGATGCGCAAGTTCCGCATCCGCGTCCTGGCCGGCGACAAGGTCACGCTGGAGATGTCTCCCTACGACCTGAACAAGGGGCGGGTGACGTTCCGCCATATCGAGACGCGCTCGGGCTCCAATGGCCCACGCCCTCCACAGAAACCCCGTCGATAGATTTTTGTCGAATTTTTACAGGTCTGCTTCCATGCAGACCGTCACTGAAAGAACACCATGCAATCCAATCTGTACGTTACCAATCTGGCCTACACCATCACCGACGACGCACTGCGCGCGCACTTTGAAAGCTGCGGGCATGTCAATTCGGCACAGGTCATTGTCGAGCGGGATACCGGTCGCGCACGCGGCTTTGGCTTTGTCGAAATGGGCTCCGACTCCGAAGCGCAAGAAGCCATCCAGAAGCTCCATGAGCAGCCCCTGGGTGGGCGCATGATCGGCGTGGCGCTTGCCCGCGCCCGCAAGTAAGCCCGGCTGTCTTCTCAAAGGCTCGCACACCGCAAGGGGGCGAGCCTTTTGCACGTATGCACATCCCCTGGGATGCAGCCACGCAGCCAGCCGACTGGCCAGCCGAGGGGCTGCCTTGGTGCCCGCACTGCCTTCTTGCGGCAACGCGCGGAAGGCATGCAAGGCATGCGCGGACCTTCAATCTGAGTGAAAGCGATATTCTTATGGGCAAAAAAAAAGATAGCACCGTCGCTCGCATCGTGGCGCCGAAGGAATGGGAGCTCAAGCGCGCGCAAGAACGCATCACCTATCCACCCGGGTATGCGGGGCCGATCCAGATGGACTGGCGCGTGCGTGAGACCTATTCCGCCAAGGACCTGGATTACCGCGGCCGGACCAAGACCGAGTGACTGCGCGCAGCGGGCTGCAGTGCCCGCGCGGTGGTGACGACGCCCTGCGCGGCTGGCTGGCAGGGCAGGGAGACTGGTGGCCGTTCTGCCTGGCTGGGAAGCCGGCCTGACCGCCTGTGTCCGATTGGCCATGCAACGGTCGGTACAGCGGCCACGCATTGGCTGGCCTGAAGCGCTTGCCTGCACATTGATGTGCCATGGGCGGGGCGAGGGCGTGGCATCGCCCCGCTCTGCGCTGCAACAGGGCGGCGCATCCACCTGCCAGGACGCCGGCAGGTGCGGGCGGTGCTGTGGACATGAAAAAGCCCGCGCAAGGCGGGCTGAGCGGGCCGGTAAGGCTTGTGTGGCCGCCGGGCCAGGGGTGGCACAGGGCTGCCGCACGCATGGCAGAGGGGCCCGACTGTGGGTGCTGCGCACGGGCCTGTCCATTCAGGGGCCATCCATTCGGCGCCCACCCACTTGGCGCCCATCCACTCGGCGTGAAATCCCCCTTTAAAACACCATGGAGTCCGGTCCCACCGAACCGGCGACGCGGCAGATGCATTCCACCTCTTCGCGGGAGATGGTCATGGGGGCATAGCCGTTGTTGATGCTCAGCAGCTGCACCTCGTCGCCGCGCATCCAGTTGAGCTGCTTGAGCAGGCATTTGCCGTTGGTGAGCTTGACCACCACGTCGCGGCCTGGCTGGGCTTCGATGCTGGGCGTGACCACCACAAATTCCCCGGCCCGGTAGCGCGGGTGCATGGAGTCGCCCTTGATGCGCAGCGCGTACGCCTGGGGGTCGCCCGTCCAATATTCCACAAAGCCATCCGGCACCGGGTCCTGCACCAGATACCCGTCGTCTCCACCTTTCACACTCCCTGTCACCGGCACCATCCTTGATTTTTTTAGTTCTAGAGCCGGCTCCACGTTCGATTCCACACCCCCCAGGGCGGGGGGCGGGAAGCCGGTTTCCCTGGATATGGCCTCAATCAGGTCGAGCTTGGGCTCGTGCTTGCCGGTTTCCCAATGGCCGACGTTGGCCTTGGTGCGGCCCACGGCCTCACCCAGCTGCTGCTGCGTCCAGCCCTTGTGGCTACGGGCAGCCTTGATCCAGTCTTTGATATCCATGGCGCGATAGTAAAGATTTTCTATACTTCATGGGCTAGTAATGCTTGTCTTTGCTGGCTAGTAATACTAGCCTTGCGTGCATGAAGCATCCCATCGAGAAGGCGGCGGAAGTCGCCGGTTCAGAAAAAGCCCTGGCAGACCGCCTGGGCGTGACCAAGGCCGCGGTCTGGCAATGGAAGCAGCCTGGGCGCAGAACGCCGATCGAGCATTGTGCGGCGATCGAGCGGCTGTGCGGCCATGCCGTCACGCGCCGTGAGTTGCGGCCGGATGACTGGCAGGCGATCTGGCCGGAGTTGGCCGAGCCCGGCAGCGTGCCCGCCAGTGGGCCGGCCACCAGCCCGCTGCCGGGATCGGCGGGGTAGGGGGCGGCCATGCCACCGGCAGATTGCCCCGCCGCAGAACCGGCGCGCAGCACTGCGGCGCAAGGAGGACGGCCATGAATTACTACCCCTTCCATATAGGTGACTACCGCAGCGCGACCATGCACCTGAGCAATGCGGAGGACCTGGCCTACCGCCGCGCGCTGGACTGGTACTACGACACCGAACAACCCCTGCCGCTGGACACCCAGTGGGTGGCCCGGCGCCTGCGCGTGGAAGCCCGGGACCCGGACACCGTGCTGCAGGACTTTTTTGTGCGCACGGGCGAAGGCTGGGTGCATGAGCGTTGCGGCCAGGAGATTGCCCAGTTCCAGCAGATGCTGGCCAAGAACCGCGCCAACGGTGCCAAGGGCGGGCGGCCCAAGAAGGCCGTGGAAACCGACCCCCAACCGGAGGGTTGGCCGCCGGTGGGCGCCGGGGTGGCGGCGGCAACCCAGCCCCAAGGCAACCAGGAACCAAGAACCAGAAACCAGGAACCAGAACACCCCCTGGCCCCCGACGGGGCAGCGGGTGGGGGCACACCGCCCAAGACGCCTGCTGCGGCCCCGCGCCATCCTGTCCATCCTGCCCATGCGGACCATCCGAGCGGACGTGCCGACCCGGCCGACCCGGTCGATCCGCCCGCACCGCATGCGCTGCCACGCCCCACGGGCGACAACAGCCACCCGCTGGCCGGCACGGTGTGCCAGCTGATGAAGCGCCTGGGGGTGGGGCTGGTCAACCCGGGCAATGCCAAGCTCAACGCCCTGCTGAACGCCGGGGTGGGGGTGGGCCAGTTCGAGGACGCCGCGCACAAGGCCCTGGCGGCGGGCAAGAGCTTCAGCTATGCGCTGGGGATTGTGGAGCGCGAGGAGCGCGAGGAGCGGGAGGCGCGGGCGCTGGGCGCCCAGCTGCAAAAGCCCCGGGTGGCGGCGCAGCCGGTAAACCGGCAGGAGGCGCTGGAGGCGCGCAACCGCGCCGTGGGGGATGCCTGGCTGCGGAAGATGCAGGCCCAGGCGCAGGTGCAAATACCGACGCAGACGCAAATGCAGACGCAGGGGGCCGGCCATGCGCGCTGACGAAATGCCGGCGTTCAAGGACCTGCTGACGGACGCCATGGCGTACTACGGCAAGGACTGCAGCGCGTTCACGCTGACTGTGTGGTGGGGGGCTTTGCAGGGCTGCGAGCTGGAACAGGTGGCCACCGCGCTGCAGCGCCATGCCATGGACCCCGAGCGCGGCCAGTTTGCCCCCAAGGTGGCCGACCTGGTGCGGGTGCTGCAGGGCACCAGCACCGACCGGGCCGCGCTGGCCTGGGGCAAGGTACACGAGGCCATGAGCGCCGTGGGCGCCTACCGCGACGTGGTGTTTGACGACCCGGCCATCCACGCCGTGGTGGAAGACCTGGGCGGCTGGCCCAAGGTATGCCGCACCGACACCAAGGAGCTGTCCTATCTGCAGCACCGCTTTCAGGAAGCCCACCGCGCCTACACCGCGCGCGGGCAGTGCGACTACCAGCGCCGCCTGGCGGGCGACCGCTCGCCCGACCATGAGTACAGCAGCCGGGGCATCCCGCTGCCGCGACCAGCCTTGGTGGGCGACCCGCAGCGCGCCATGGCGGTGATCCAGCACGGCAGCGTGGCAGGCAAGACACGGATTTCCACTTTGCCTGCGCAGGCCATGCGCCTGCTGGCCGGCGCTTCCCTGCAGGAGGTGCGGGCATGAGCGGCGCTGTGACCTTGGCGCAGATCCATGCGCGCTGCCGCGCCGATGGCGGCTGCTGGATCTGGCAGGGGGCGCTGATTCGCCAGCGGCCGTACCTGAGCGTGCACGAGGGCGGGGTGCGCTTCAACCGCCGTGTGCAAAAGCAGGTGCTGGAGCTGACAGGCACGGTGGTGCCTGCGCAAGCCCGCATCACCCAGCGCTGCGGCAACCCGCTGTGCTGCGCGCCGGCGCACCAGCAGCTGGAGGCACCGCGGGTGCAGGCGGCTTTTCTGCAGGCCCTGCAGGGCAACCCCTGGGCGCCTTTGCTGTGGAGGGCGGCCCGTGTCTGAGCAACTGGAGATCGATCTGTTCAGCCGCCGGCAGGCCTGGGTGGCCATCCGGGCGCAGCTGTTCCCGTTTCTGGCCCAGGCGTTCCAGGGTTCCGGCCGCTGGGTGCTGACGGTGGCGCGCCGCAAGCGCAGCCGGGCCCAGAACCGGCGCTACTGGGGCCAGGGCGTGCTGGCGCAGATTGCGCAGCAGGCGGTGGTCAACGGCCGCCAGTACGACGCGCAGACCTGGCACGAGCTGCTGAAGCGCCGCTTCATCGGCGTGGTGGAGCTGCCCGATGGCGCCGTGGTGGGCGCCAGCTCCAGGCGCCTGAGTCCCGCCGAATTTGCCGCGTTCTGCGCCCGGGTGGAGGCCAATGCCGCATCCGAGCTGGGCGTGACGTTTTACGACCTGTGGGAGGGCGGATGAGCCGGCGACGCGCACCGTGCACGCTGCCCGCCCCCAGGAAGCCTACCCAACCCGACCCACCCTGATTCCCCCAACCAAATCCAAGCCAATCCAACCCGATGGTTCAAGCGACTGAAAGAAAGAGAAGACAGCCCATGCAGACAACAAACCAAGGCTATGTGGACTACCAGCACATTGCACCCGAACACGCTGCCATCCATGAGCGGCTGCAGAACTGGCGCCGCTGGGTGTCCGGCAAAGGCGCATCCTGGACCGCGCACCCCATGTGGCGGCACCTGAAGGAAAAAGAGGAGCGCGAGCGCGGCACCATCACCCTGGCGGTGGATGCCATTGACGGGCACCTGATGGAGAAAGCGGTGTATGCGCTGCCGGAGCGGCACCGCTTTGCAATCCGCTGGTGGTATGTGTACAGCGGCAATCCAGCGAAAGCGGCCCGCCAGGCGGCGGTAAGCAAGGCGCGCCTGGCCGAGCTGGTGAAAGAAGGCCGCGCCATGCTGTGCAACCGCCTGCGGGCGGTTGACGGCAGGGAGGATTTCAGATAACGTACGCGCATCGTTAGCATCAGCACGGAACGAACCCGGTTTGCGCCGGGTTGGCTGCGACCCCGGTTCCAACCAAACAAAAAGCCCGCCAGGTTTGCCTGCGGGCTTTTGTGTTTTGGGGTGTGGTCCAGTGGCTCTGGTGCCGTGGTGAAGCTGTTGAGGTGGGTGTTGCCGACCGCTTGTCCCCCACGGGCAATGCGCTGATGACGCTGTCGGAGACGGTGTGTGAAGCTTGCCCCAGAAATCAATGGGCGCGGCGGCCTTGCACCTCTGGACCGGGGTGCCCGCTGCAAGAGGGGTCACCATGTTGTTTGTCATTGGCGCCAGCATCGTTCTGTGTGTGTACGCCGTCAGCTGGGGCTGGCTGGAGCGCAACGACTGGCATTGGACGGTTTCCACGCACCGCCATGTGTTTCTGATCTGCCTGGTGGTGGTGGTTTATTTTTCCGGGGTGGCCTGTCTGCTGACCACGGTGCTGAAGTCTTTTCTGCGGTTTGTGTAGTGCTGTGTAGCCCGCCCGTGCAAGCGGGTGTGCTGCAGCCATTGCCCGCCCCTCATACCAAAGCCCTGGCGGGTCTGCCGGGGCTTTTTTGTGGGCGCTGCCAGCGTCGGCGGGCCATGGCACCTGTGCTGCGCTTGGGGCTGTGGCCGCCACGGCGCGCTGGTGGGGTGTGCATCTGGCCTGCTACAGCCTGTCGTGAGGGCAGTCGCGGCTGCCAGCACATTTTGTTTGCGATGGCTTGCGAAGCCAGAAAAACTGTGATAACGTACGTCCATCGTTAGCAACAGCACAGAACGAACCCGATTTGCGCCGGGTTGGCTGCGACCGGATTCGCTGATGCCACAAAGCCCGCAAGGTTCGCCTGCGGGCTTTGTTGTTTACGGATGTGGTGCTATTCAAATGATAGAATCACGGCATGGATTGCGAGCAGCATTGGTGACTGCAGTGGACTGTAAATCCGCCGCCCGCAAGGCAACTAGGTTCGATTCCCAGGCAATCCACCAGCATACAAAGCCCTGACCAGCGATGGTCGGGGCTTTTTTCTTGCCGGCACTGCCATGAAGTTGTCACACAGCGGCGGCAAGATGCAGTGGCTGGGAACAGGTCGGGCCGCTGAAACGCTGCTTTGCCCCTGGCGCTAATTCCAAAGCCCTGGCCTCACGTGCCAGGGCTTTTCTGTTTCTGGTGCCACGTGGTGCGGCAGGCCGGGCGGCGCATTCTTGTGGCGCGGCTCAGCGTGCGCCGGCACGGGCACCCAGGGCATGGGCGCGCTGGATCCAGCGGGCGCGTGTGGTGTCGCTGGAACGGATCACCGGGCCAAAGCTGTGCACGCGCACGGGCTGGATACCGCTGAATTCCAGAATGGTCTGCTTCATCTGGCGGTGGCCCGGTTGGCGCTGTACCCAGCGGTAGTACCAGGGCGGCGAGTCCATGGTCACCAGCAACTCCGCGCTACGGCCCGCCAGCAGGCGGTCCCACAAGGCCGATTGGGGGCGGTATTTGAAGGCGAAGCCGGGCAGGAAGATGCGGTCCAGAAATCCCTTGAGCAGGGCAGGCAGGCCTCCCCACCAGATGGGGTAGACCCACACCAGGTGCTGTGCCCAGGTGATGTCGGCCTGTGCGGCCTGCAGATCGGGCTCCAGCGGCTGGATGCGCTGGTACCCGTGGTGCAGGATGGGATCGAAGGCCATGTCGCCCAGTTGCAGCAGGCGCACGTCGGCCCCCGATTGGCGTGCCGCATCGGCATAGGCCTGGGCCAAGGCCGCACACAGGCTACTGGAAGAGGGTTGTCCGAGGATGATGAGGATGCGGCGGGACATGGAGGGTGGAAGCGGGCTGAGTAGACAAGCCGCCAGCATCACCTTGTCCCGTGGGGCAGAGTCAAGCGCTGCGTCGGATGCCGAGTTGATCTGGCGCAGGCCACTCGGTGGCTGCGTCGCAATTGCTCAGTTCCAGCGCCAAAGCGGCCAGCGCGGTGTCGGCGGCTTGCAGACGCTGCAGCTCATCCGCGATGGCGCGCCGCCGGGTCTGCAGCAAGGCCAGGACGGCGGCGGCGCCGGCCGGGGTGTCCATGGTGCGCAGCGGCTGCAGCGCGGCCAGGCGAAAGCCCAGCGCCAAGGCCTGGCGTATCCACTGCACGCGCTGCACATCTTCCGGCCCGTAAATACGGTAGCTGCCCTGGCGCGCCACGGTGCCGAGCAAGCCGTGCGCTTCATACAGCCGCAGCGCCTTGGGGGTACAGCCTGTCAGGGCTGCGAGTTCACCGATGCGCATGGGTGGCGTCCGCGTGTTTGGATGGATGGCGCGTTGTTGCGAGGTCGGTGGGTGGGTGACGGGGCATGTGTGAAGGACACTGTTTGCGGGGCGGAAGAACTTTGGATTGGTGGCAGCGATGAGGCGCGAGCAATGTTCGGACACTGGCTGCTGGTGGATGCGCTCGGGCAACGGCCTCATGCTACGCTGGCTCAAGATAAGCAGAACCGTTTCATGCTGATCTTGTTAGTTCAATAGCTGGAGCACTTCCATTCATGTCTTTTCGTTCTCTTCATCACGAACTGTTGGAATACGAAGGCAAGAACACCTTCGTTGACGTGCTGGTTCCTTGGTTGGAAAACAACCCTGAAGAAATCGAATGGCTCAAATCCATCCGAAAAGTGTCTGGCGAATCCATCCCAAAGATGTCTGAAGATGACCTTTGGTCGCTTTATGCGGTAAGCCGGGTGACGGAGCTCTTGGTACTACCTTTCCAAGAAGGCCGAGCCGATGGGAGCGATTGGCCGGGGCCGCTTATCTCAGAGGATGAACTTGCATCCTTCTCGCAAAGCATTGGCCTGGAGGTCATACGCCCGGAGAAGTATTCGCCCTTCCATCATGAAATCGTTGAGTTGACGTGCTCACCAGACCCTGCGCAAGGCCCGAAAGTTACCAAGCATCACTGGCCATGCCTCATGCTGGGGCCGCTTCTCCTTATGCGAGCTGGTGCAGCAGTGTCTGCGGGCTCCAGCATCATGCACCCTGAGATCGCAGCCAGCTCCACGCTTTACTGGGCCTATCGTAGAAAGAATCGGCCACATCAAGATTTGGCAGATGGCTGGGGTAGCAATTCATCATGGCGGACAGATTTTCGTCGCGACTACCATGTCGGTGACACTTTTCACTTCAATGTTGATGGTGAGGTCGATCTCTCGACACTTCCCGCAGAAACGCGAAATGAAGCTGGGCTTGACCCGGATGAGCGTATCGAGTTACTTGTAAATCGTTGCTTCATCACTGTTCCCAAAGAACATACTGACCAGTATCCGTACGGTGATCGATTCTCAATGAAGGTCAATTAGTTGATACCGCGAAGCCGCCTCTCCTTCGTATCACTTGTTGCCCTCTTTTCACCTATTTGATTTACCACGCACTTTCGTAAACGGCAGCGCACATCGGCGCTGCCACCACACCATCACAGCCACTTCCGGGTGGCTTTTTTATTGGAAAACACACATGGAACTGACCCCAAAGCAGGAGCGCTTTGTGGCCGAGTACCTGATTGACCTGAACGCGACTCAGGCTGCGGGGTAATCCCCCCATTAACCAGAGCTCTGAGAAGTAGAGCTATGCGGCCATGGCCAACCGCTGCTTGGGGGTGATGCCGCCCAAGGCCATGTTTGGGCGTTCATGGTTGTACATCCACATCCATTGAGTGGCGTACAGCCTGACCTCATCAAGGTCTGTCCAATGGTACTGCGAGAGCCATTCGTAGCGCACCGTCCGGTTGAAGCGTTCGACATAGGCGTTTTGTTGTGGCTTGCCCGGTTCGATGTGTTCGAAGCGAATGCCCCACGACTTGGCCCAGGCCTCGATGGCCGCGCTGATGTACTCCGGCCCGTTGTCGCAGCGAATGACCTGCGGCTTGCCACGCCAGGCTATGACCTGTGTGAGCGTGCGGATCACCCGCAGCGTTGGCTGCGAGAAATCGACCTCGATGCCCAGTGCTTCGCGGTTGAAGTCATCGATGATGTTGAGCAGCCTGAAGCTTCTGCCATCCTCCAACTGGTCGTGCATGAAGTCCATCGACCACACCTGATTGATGGCCTCTGGTACCGATGGCGGCTGGGGCTTTTCGCGCACCAGGCGCTTGCGTGGCTTGATGCGCAGGTTCAACTCCAGCGCCCTGTAGATGCGGTACACGCGCTTGTGGTTCCAGGCAAAGCCTCTGACGTTGCGCAGGTACAGGAAGCACAGCCCAAAGCCCCAGTTACGGTTGTTGTCCGTCAGGCGCAGCAGCCAGTCGGCGATCTCAGCGTTCTCGGCCTGGTGCTTGGCTTCGTATCGGTAGCAAGCCTGGCTGATCTGGAAGGCCAGACATGCCGCGCGTATGGACATGCCTCGTTCCTGCACAGCCTTTTGAGCCATCTCGCGGCGGCGAGATGGCTTCACCACTTTTTTGCGAGCGCCTCCGAGACCACTTCGGCCTTGAGCTTTTCTTCGACGTACATCTTGCGTAGCCGGCGGTTCTCTTCCTCCAGCTCCTTCATACGCGCCATTAGCGAGGCATCCATGCCACCGAACTTCGAGCGCCACTTGTAGAACGTGGCCGTGCTGATGCCCATCTCGCGGCACAGCTCGGGCACGGCAAGACCAGCCTCTACGCGCTTGAGCGCCTCGATGATCTGGCTGTCGGTGAATCGGGACTTCTTCATGGTAGAAATTTTCCTTCGAAAACTTCTACTTCTCACTGCGCTGGTTTTGCGGGGGGATTACCGGCGGCAGGCGGGTGTTGTTTGCATGTACCGCCTGCTTTGCTGGGCCCATATGCATTGGTCCAACGCCGCCGGGCCTGGGTTGGCACGGCGGCTTGAACCGTTATTCGCCTTCGCGAGGCCAGGGCTTGTAGGCAAAAATCCAGAGAGAAATCCAGTTCACACCAGGGATCAACGCCAGCACGGCCAGCCATTTCGAATGGCCGGTTCTTGTCAGGATTCGTGCAATGGGCCATGCCACTGCAAGCCAGACAACGAGTCCGAATATGAGCATAGTGAACCAGTGCCAGATGCTGAAGCTTCCCATTGCAGTGTTCTCCCTTGAGGTGGTGTTTGTATCGTTATCGTAACAAATTCCGACGATAAAGGCTTTTCTCATGGCAGCGAACGTCAAGGACGGGTGGGCCGCCGGTACGGGCCCAGGCTGCGTCAAGCCACCGGGGTGTGAGTGGGTGGCGTGCCTGTCGGAGCACTAGGGGCCAATATTGCAGCACGATCAAGAAAATTATCGTCAGGCCCGCCATGGCAATGATTGAGACATGGGTTGAGGGAGCGAATCCTGATCGGGTCAGCCACCCGCTGATGAATTGGGTGAAGGTTTCAAGGCTGAGTTGGCGCAAGGTATCCGGAATTCCGGCGATGGTTTCAATGAACTGATGGAATAAGTCGGTAATCTTGTCGATGGACTGAATGGTCAGATCATAAATTTGGGCTATGAGGCGGGGGAAGTCACTGCGAAGACCTGTGGGTCTGATAACCCATCTGAAAAAAAGAAAAAACCCACTGATCAAAAGGCCAATTCCAAGAGCATAGTAGATAAATACAGCTGCGAACATCAGAAGCAGATCGGAACCTTTGTCCACGATGTAAAAGAATTTTCTCCAGCCCTTCATGCTTCTTCCTTGAACCGCCTGCAGCGGGTTTTTATTCACCAGCCTCCCTTGTGGAGGCTTTTTTTATGGGCAATCCATGCCAGTACCCAACAGCATAGACGAGCTTTCGCCGAATTCGGCGGAGAACTATCCCGCCGGCACGGAGCCGGTTTTTCCGAACCTGAACAACTACATCCGGTTCCACGCGGCCTGCATTGCGCAGTTGCGCGATGAGGTGGCCGCCGCTGGCATGCCCCTTGGCGGATCGATGTGGTGGGGCGGGGCGCGTTCCAGGATCAAAGCCAATTTCAAGCCGGAGGATGGGGATCTGCTGCTGCGCGCGGATTACCCGGCGCTGTGGCAGTTTGTGTCGACCGGTGGCTATCCGCTGGTTGCGGAAGCGGACTGGTGGGCGGACAAGGCCAAGCGTGCCAGCTTTTCCAGCGGGGACGGGGCCACCACCTTCCGTCTGCCTGACAACAACGGCAAGCAGAAGGACAGCTTTGGCGCTGCCGTCAAACGCGGTGACGGGGCTTTGTCTGCGGGTGCGCCGGGGCTGATCCAGGACAGCCAGAACAAGGAGCACGACCACGCGGCGGCGGTCACCCAGGCGGGGGCGCATTCGCACACGGTCAGTGGCAGCACCGGCCAGGCCGGCAGCCACAACCACGGCTATACCGGCAACGAGGGGCAGGGCAACCCGGACGGGGCCACCGACACCTATGGCGCCATTGGTACCAACCGCAGCTATGTGCGCTATTCCAAGCTGCAGGACGCAGGCGCACATGCGCACGACGTGAGCGGTACGGCGGCGGCAGCGGGATCGCACACGCACGAGGTGTCGGTGACCAAGCAGGGCGGCACCGAAGCGCGCGGTATTGCCGCCACCGGCTGCCATGTGATGCGCGTGAAATAAGGAAGGGCAGATGCAAAAGTACAAATCCAGTATCACCAGCACCACGGGCGCGGCGATCCGCAATGTGCCCGTGACGGTGCTGAACGAGGCCGGCGAGCTGGCGAGCCTGTTTCTGGACCGCGCCGGCGCCATTGCCGCGCCGAATCCGCTGGTCACCGACAGCTCGGGCAATTTCTATTTCTACGCGGTGAACGGGCGCTATAGCCTGCGCACTACCGTGGAGGGTGTCACGATCACCGACGACGATGTGGTGCTGCTGCAGGACCCCGAGGAAATCACGGTGGCAGGCCCCATTGCCGAGGCGGTTGCCGCGGCCCAGGCGGCGGCGCGTCAGGCGCAGGATGTGGTGGATTCATCCGGCATCCCGGACATGGTTGCTGCAGCACAGAACGCGGTGATCGATTCCAACCAGGCATTGCAGGAAGCACGCGGCGCTTCGCTGGCATCCGCCGAAGCCAAGCTGGCGGCAGAAAGTGCCAAGAGCGCAGCAGAACTGGCCAAGGGCGATGCGCAAGCCGCATCGTCCACGGCGAATGCGGCCGCCCAGCAGGCGAATGCGGCGGCGCAGAGTGCTGCGCAGTCGGCGGTGTCCATTGATCCTGCGCGCCTGCTGACGCCAGCAGAGCGGCTGAAGCTGGATGGCGTTGAGGCTGGGGCAACCAAGAACGAATCAGTAAGAATCAACGCAACATCGTTGCAGGAATTCTTCGCGCAGTGTTTGGCTAAGGGTCCTGGATTCTATCGGGCGGATGGGGACAATATCCCTATCGAAATGCGATTTAGTCCCGGATTTTTCAGCAAGACGCAAGATACATGGTCGTTTATGTCGCTGCGGTGGGACACTGCAAAGCCTGTATTCTATACGGGGCGATTTGAAGATATTCCCACGGGCACATGGAGGCAATTTGTTCTGACTGCAACGGCGCAGACGTGGACGGCGCAACAGCGTTTTGATAATGGCGCAATCGTTCACCGATTAGGCATCGGTGTAAATGGCGCTTGGAGTAGCGGGTCAGGCATTTATTGCACAGACTCCACATTCACTGCTAATGGAAGTATTGCGGGTATCAATTTCGACATCACGTCGAACACTGACACGCTTACTGCCACACGCGCGCACCGCGCCGCATACCTCCGGGTTCGCAGCAATAACACTGCCGCCCAATTGGCAGGGTTCACAAATGCTATCACGGGCGTGGAGGGAGTTTCTGAGGGTGCCTCTGCAACCGATGGAGTTGGGGAAGCCACATTTCTGTATGGTGTGCGGGGGTACGCCACAGATAATTCTGCCCGGACACTGACCTTAAACGGCTCCTACGCTGGCTGGTTCAATAGCCAGCACACTGGGACTGCCACCAAAACCACCACTGAATCCATTGGGGTTTTGGCTCAGGTGTCCAACAGCAACGTTAACAGCACCTTAACTCGTGCGACAGGCGTTCACACAGCAATGGTGAACACTGCTGGCACGATTGCCACAGGGTACATCTATCGAGGCACATATACTGGGGCTGGAACGTATGGCGTGAAGTGGGGTTTGCATCTCGTTGGTTCTACGCAGAACCAGATTGACGGTTGGCTCAACCTAACGGACACCACGGAAGCTACGTCTACGACTACAGGTGCACTGCATGTTGCCGGTGGTGTTGGCGTGGCTAAAAATCTGTGGGTCGGCGGTAACCTGGAATTGTCGGAAACCGCAAAATCCACTATTCGAAGCATCTCTGCTCCGTTTGCTACGTATGGCGGCACCGCAAACGCAATCACACTGACAAACACCGTTCCGCAGGTTGCGTTGGTACGTGGGCAAACAAAGGTATTCCGCGCTACTGCCGCGAATACGGGTTCTGTAACCATAAACATGGACGGCATTGGTGCCGTTGCCGCAGTCACCATTACAGGTGCCGCTTTGCCTGCCGGATACATCAGGACAAACGTTGATACGGTGGCAAAATACAATGGTACTAATTGGGTGCTTGACCGGCAAGTAGAGCATGGGAGTAATTCCAACGGCTCATATATTCGCCGGGCAGATGGCACCCTGACCGCGTACTCGGCACAACTTTCCGTTTCGGTTGGCATTGGTAACTCCAGATTCGATTGTCCTTTGCCTGTTTCGTTTGTAGGCACACTATATATTGACGTTGCATATACAACAGCATCGCAAACGCATTCAGAATATTTCGTTAAATACTGCTGGCCCTCTGCTGTAAATGTCGGATCGGCTGTCATAAACAATACTGGCTCTGGGCAATTTATCACTATTTTTAACTGCTGCGTTAATGGATATTGTTACACGCCATGAAAATAACGTTTACACCCAATTCTCGTTTTGATACTATTGCATTATCAAAACTAGGCGATACGCTTACTATCAACGGAGAGGATTTCGATTTCTCCCCGTTGCCTGAAGGCTATAGCGTTAGTGCAATTAGTACATGGATTATCGGACCGATATCTCGAGAAGGCGGGGAACTGAAAATTACCATTGCGTGCCCTACCATTTTGAAAAATGTCACAGTAATTGCCGAAGATGGGGATATTGGAGTGCCTACAAATGAGTAATATTGACTGGAACACCAAAAAGCCTATTGGTGAAGCCGTGCAAGTAATTTATACCCGCTACACCGGAAAGGCCAAATTTGATTTGTTCACGACGGAAGAGCAGCGCGCTATAGCTGGTGCGGCCATGACGGACCTGGATGTGAAGCTGTTTTACGACCGTTTCACTATCGCAGACTACATCACATACGACGACCCCGAAATGGTGCTGGGCCTGGAATTCATGGAGCAGCGCGGATTTCTGACGCGGGAACGTCACGCTGCAGTCATTGCTGAAATGACACGCTGAACAGCACGCAAACCACAGAACTCGCTTCGGCGGGTTTTTTTACGCCCGGGGAGGGGTGATGGACGACTTCGGAAACGAGCTGCCGGCGCTGACCAGGCAGCAGATCAATCAGCGTTTTGACACGGGGAGCGAGCGCATGGCCGCAATCGAAAGGGAATTGGGCAAGACACGGCAGGAACTGCATGAACTCAAGCATCAGCTGACGGAACTGCTGGAGTTTTTCGGCGCGATAAAGGGGGCATTCAAGGTGTTCCACTGGCTGGGACTGCTGGCCAGGCCGATGGCCGCCATCGTGGCGCTGGGGGTCGCGCTCACAGCCGCATGGAACGCTGCACGCGGGGGGATCTACCCGAAATGATGAACTACAAGCAGAAATTGATCGCGGCCATTGGCGCCGCGGCTGCCGTAGTGGTGGTGCCCTTTGTGGCCACGCATGAGGGCACAATGCTGCTCACGTACCGCGACCCCATTGGCATCGCGACGGCGTGCACCGGCCACACCGGTCCCGAGTTGCGCATGGGGCAGACCTTCACGCGTGAGCAGTGCGAAGCCATGCTGTACCAGGACCTTGCCCGGCATGCCGACGCGCTGGGTTGCATTCGCCAACCGCTGACCGATGGCCAAAGTGCCGCGTTCCTGTCGTTCGCCTTTAATGTGGGGGAGGGGGCATTCTGCGGCTCCACCCTGGTGCGCAAGGCTAATGCTGGGGACATGGAGGGTGCTTGCGCAGAACTGAGCCGCTGGACCCATGCCGGAGGCAAGCAGTTGCCCGGCCTAGTGCGTCGACGCGCAGCCGAGCGCCAACTTTGCGAAGAGGGCTTGGCATGACGGGACACTGCGCAGTCCTTCTGGCCGCCTTGGCGCTGGCAGGAGCCTTAGGGACCGGCTGGGTGGCCCAGGGCTGGCGTGCCGATGCCGCGCTGGCCCAACTGCGCCAGGAGCACACCAGTGTGCTGACCGACATCGCCACAAAAACACAGGCAGCAGCCGAAGCCGTCCGGGCCTATGAAAGACAGACCGCCCTGGCGCTGGCTGCTGCCGACAAGAAAAGCACCTAGGAACTAAGCAATGCAAAAGCTGAAACAGAGCGTCTGCGTGATTGCGTGCGCGCTGGCACTTGCGGGGTGCGCATCGTCACCTGCTACGTCGATCAACCCGGTGGTCCAGGGTCCACAGATGTCGCCACCGGCGGCGTGGGCGATGGCGCCATCACGCTCGATGCAGGCGTATCAGAGCGTGTTCTCGATCTCCGGGATGCTATCGCCGAAGACGACGCAGCGTTGACTTATTTGAAAGAGTATGTGAAGCAATGTTTTGCCGTAGGCATTCAGTTAGAAAGCATCAAACTCCATTAGTCAGCTTACGCTGGACAAGCTTAAGCATCCATTTTTTTATAAAATTTGATATTTTTTCTTCTATTAATATGTATGAATATCGAGAGAAAATAATGGTAATTGTTACCATGGATGTTCCATAAAGAAATCCATAAAGATAATTTCTCATTCCCATTCTAAGAAATAGATCTTCAAAAAATGAATGTACGATGAAATGCCAGATGTATATCGAAAAAGATATATTTCCAAGATAGACCAGATGCTTGTTGATCTTGGGCGAATAGTACTTTTCATACCATGCAAATGCTGTAATCATTACAGCGAAGCCCGCGCCGGATTGGGTTATTCCGTGGCCTGTTCCATATCCAGAAAACATCTGCCAAAAAACCAAAAATCCAGAAATCAAGCATAGTGAAAAAATTAGCTCTTGGTTTATTTTTGGAAGTATTTTCACTAATTTTGCAATAAAAAATCCAACAATAAAATTCCATATTATAGGATTCGTGGCGATATTTAGGTAGCCAGAATTGAACTTATAGCCGAGATATGGAGATAAAGTTATATCGCGAAAATAAAAAGGTATAATAATCAGGGTGGTTCCAAAGAAAAGCAATATTACTAATTTTGGAAATTTGAACAATATGCTGAGTGCTACGATACCGTAGAAAAAAATCTCATAGTTCAAAGTCCACCCAACAAATAATTTTGCCCCATACATTGGAGCATGATCATTAGACAGTGGGTAGAAGAATAATGATTTAATTAACTCTATGTTGTCTTGACTAGTAGATATTAATCTGAAGTCAGGAATGGTCACGTAGCACCAGGCAATTGATGCTATCAAATACAATGGAACAATGCGTGCTATCCGCTTTATAGAGAATTCAAGCATTGAATTCAATCCAGGCCTGTAATCAGGAAGGCCCATGACGAATCCGCTAATTATAAAAAATAACGCTACCCCTGTCCCTCCATATGAAAACAGATTATCTCCAAGAGGATAGTTGGGAAGGTTGAATAATGATCGGAAATGAAAGAAGACAACCAGCAATGCTGCGATTCCACGCAGTGCCTGGATGGAGTCATATCGGGTATTTATTTTGACTGTCTGATCCGTTGCTAAAAACATGCGCTAATATTTGTTTTATTTAGAATTGGGGCTGAAACTCTTTTCAGGCGATGTGCTAAATTGCACCGCTAAGGTGCAGGAATGTAGCATTTCATTTGCAATCTGGACACCATTCCAGGCAGGCAACAGCAATCTCAAGCACTGGCGCGAGGGCGATGGCAGGGAGACAACGCGCTGGCGCAGGTGGGCGCGATCAGGGCTGAGCTCCGAAGCAGCACGACCGCGCTCGATGGCGTGAAGGGGTAGTTGTGTGGCAGCCGCTGGTTTCTGCGGCAAGTTGTCGCCTGGATCTTGCATGGTCACCGCTGCCAGATAGCATTCCAGCCTAGACAGAGCTAGCAGATGGACAGGTGCTACTTGCAGCTTGGGTCAGTGGTGGCGAAGCCGTGAATGTGGGCGCGAGCTTGCTCCTTTAGCGAGACGTCACATCAGGGTTGTGGGCGAGGCAACTCTGGGCTGAAGTTGGCGGGTTGGCGGGAGCCGTTCACACCTCGTGGATATTTCGCGTATCGCTGTCGTACTGCGTGCACCGCAGGCCAACTGCCAAGCTCAATGCGCGGGGACGCTCGCCACGCTTGGTATCCGCGATTGGCATATTGCTTCCAGCGGTGTCACACGACCAGTTTGCTGGCGATGTACTGCAGTGCCCTTTGGTATACCCAATGCCATTGCGCGGAGGGAGGTTGCGACAGTGGGTGCCAGAAGAACCGGAAGTCGTGGCCGCCATCATCATAGGTGCGGTGGGTCCAGGAGTCGGGCGGGTTGTGCACCTCGCACAGATGAAATGCCCAGATCTGGTTGGCGTGGCCGGATGCCCACAGGCCCAGGTCCGCTGCGACGTGGGAGGCATGCAGCCCGCTTTCTTCGCGCAATTCACGCAGTGCCGCCGCAGCGGAAGTCTCGCCCGGCTCGATGGTGCCTTTGACCAGTTGCAGGCCTGCCAAGGGGTGCTCGAAAGCCAGGATCTCGATGTGGCCGTGATCGCGGATGACCACCGGGCATGCCTTGCCGGGTGGTGGTGAAATGACGGATTGCATGGATACGATTTTCATCCAGGGCCAAGCTTCGATGGAGAGCGGCGCACACGACCCCGCGCACCGTGGTGTGTGGCCAGGACGGGGGTCTGAGGTTGGAGACCGCAGGCATACACCTGGTACGACAGGGCAGGTTGACGACGTATCGAGGGAGGTGGCAGCGGCGCCGAGTGTGGATGCATGCGCCGGAGCCCCAGCCTTGCAGGGGCGGCAACCTCTGCGGGGCTATGCCCTGGATGCCCCGTGCACAACGGCTATCTGCTATCTGTAGCCTGCTGCCTGCGCGGGTAAAATGGCCCCTCATTTTGCGCAGACCCGCGCAGCGTCCCCGGTGTGCTGTGGTTGCATCCCGCAGTCCTTCACACATACAAGCACTGCGGCTGACACGCTGCAGCGCTTTTTTCATTTTCCCCTGTGTGAATGGATGGGCGCTGCGCGCGCGCATGGCCATGTACAACACCCACGATCCCCGAGTTCTTCCTGTGCGCGCTGGCATCAAGCCCAGCTGTGTGGTGCTGCCTTCGCGCGGGGATGGCGTGGTGCTGGACTATCTGGTACAGCGCCTGCCGGCGGTGGCACGTGCGGACTGGTTGCGGCGCATGGCGCAGGGCGAGGTGGTGAGCGAGTTCGGGCAGCGGATCGATGCCCACACGCCTTTTCTGCCGGGTGTGCGCATCTACTATTACCGCGAGGTGGACACCGAGCCGCAGGTGCCGTTTGAGGCGCAGGTGCTGTACCAGGATGCGCACATCGTGGTGGCGGACAAGCCGCATTTTCTGCCGGTGATGCCGGGCGGGCACTATCTGCAGAATACCTTGCTGGTGCGCCTGAAGCGGCAGCTGGGTCTGCCCGATCTGTCGCCGGTCCACCGCATCGACCGGGACACTGCGGGCCTGGTGCTTTTTTCCGTGCAGCGCGCGGACCGGGGCGCCTACCAGGCCCTGTTCCGCGACCGGCTGGTGCGCAAGACCTATGAGGCCGTGGCACCGTGGCGCAGCGAGGTGGTCTTCCCGCGCGAGCATGCCAGCCGCATGGTCGAGAGCGGGGACTTCATCCGCATGCACGAGGTGCCGGGGGAGGCCAACAGCCGCACGCAGATGGAGTTGCTGGAATCCCAGGGCGACTGGGCACGCTACCGCCTGTCTCCCATCAGCGGCAAGCGCCACCAACTGCGCGTGCACATGGCGTCATTGGGGCTGGGGTTGTGGGGGGATGCGCTGTACCCCGTGGTGAACGATGCCGAGCCGGGGGACTTCTCGCGGCCCCTACAGCTGTTGGCGCGCAGCCTGGAGTTTGTGGACCCGGTCACCGGGGTGCCGCGCCGCTTTGAAAGCCGGCGCAGCCTGCGGCCCTTGCCGGATGCGTGAGGCCGCAAGAAAAAATCACGCTGGCGCGTTCTGGCCGTGTTGCCCATGCCTATAATCCGCAGCGCTGCGGGTGTCGTTCAATGGTAGGACTCTTGCTTCCCAAGCAAATAACGTGGGTTCGATTCCCATCACCCGCTCCATGTTTTCTTAAGCTGTTGCTATCAATAGCATAATTCGGTGATGGCCCATTTCGGGGCAGCCCTGTGACACAAGAGTGTGACACATGGCCTATTTTTATCGCCGCAGTAGCGGGCGCTACTATGCCCGCATCCGAGTGCCAGAGGCTCTACTGCCTCACTTCCGCACCCAAGAGTTACGCCGATCCCTCAACACGACTGACCGCGCCTTGGCTTGCCATTTGGCGCTCGCTGCGGCATTGCAGTGGAAGGCGGAATTTGTCCGCCTCAGTGGTGGTATGGATTTGGAAAAGTTGATTGCGGGTAGTCCGCTGCTGCTATCGGGCGGGCTGGTCAAGCTGGCCGACGCTGCGCCAGAGATGGGCCTATCGGTGCTGGAGCTATTCGACCAGTTCAAGGCCAGAAAACAGGGCTTGAGCGTCCAGGTCGGCGGCTTGATGGGGGCCGCTGTGCAGCAACTGAGCTATGAGGATGGTGGCCCCGGTGTTGATGTGGGAGAGAGCCTGGCAGGTAAGCGGCTTAGCCCCATTTTTGGGACGCTTTCCCTGCGACCTGAGTCTCTGGTCTTCACAAGCGGCGAAATTTTCACCGACTGCGTGTTTAAGGACAGTGCGGGCCGTCATGTGGTGCTGGACTGGCCTGGCGTGGATGTTCCCGTTGGTGAGCTACTGGCGACGCGGGCCGACTGTGAGAGCGTGCGGCAGCGGCTGGCGGTGGCTGTCACGCCTGAGATGCGCGACGCTGCTAGACCACCAGCACCCGCCACGGACGTGATCCAGGCAATGCAGGACGCGGCAACTGATGCCGCCTTGCGCGTGTCCATGGGCGAAGCATACAAACACAGGGACATGCCATGCAGCGCCTTGCTGGATGCTTATTACAAGGCCAGAGAAGGCCGCTGGGCTCCATCCACCAATGGACAGAACCGCCACATGCTGGGGCTGTTCGTCGAGTTAATGGGTGACCCCGTATTGGGCGACATTGACCGGGAACTGGTGCGTGAATACATGGAGCGCGTGGCCGGAGTTCCTCATGGCTCAAACCGGTGCCGTGGCCCTGGCAAGAAATATCACGGCATGGACATTCAGGGGCTGATAAAAGCGGCTGGGGCCGACGAGGTGGAGTTGATAGGGCCGGTGCGTGCTGGGCGGTATGTCCAAAAAATCGGAGGGGCCTTTAAGTGGGCGGTCAAGAACGGCTACATGCGCGACGACCCGGCTGCAGGCATGGTTGACACTCTTGGTTCATCAGAGAGGGTCAAAGACCAGGACAAGCGCCAGCTATTCGATTCCACCATGCTTGGGCGAATTTTCAATCAGAGCTGGTGGCGCAGTGGACGTAGTGAGCTGACCGCTGGCGGGAAAAGAAAGACCGCGCCATACAAGTATTGGATTCCGCTACTCGCTCTCTATACAGGCGCTAGGCTGAATGAGTTGGCGCAGCTTTATCTTGGGGATGTGAGGAAAAGCGAAGCGGGGACATGGCATCTTGATTTCAACCTTGACGGCGAGGGGAAGATTGACGCGGACGGCGACAAACGGCTAAAGACAATCAACGCACAGCGTGTCATTGCCTTGCACCCGGGGTTGATCCGTTTGGGGTTTTTGGAATACGTCGCTGCCTTACGCGATGCAGGGCATGTGCGTCTGTTCCCTGAGCTGAGGCATGACAAGGAAAAAGGGTATGGGAAATATGCCGGACAGTGGTTCAATGAGCATTTTTTGGGCAAACAGCTTGGGATTGAACGCGGTGTCGGCCTTTCGTTTCACAGCTTCCGGCATAGCTTCCTAACCGCCTGTGATCGCATCGATATGCCAGATCGAATGCGCGACGACTTGGCGGGCCATGCCCCTGTCGGTAGCACCGGCCATTTGCACTACATCAAGTCCAGGCTGGCGGATGAGCACATTGCCACCCTTTCAAGGGTTGGATTCGCCTTGCCTAACATCGCCCCGTTTGATACCGCTGATGGCATGAGAGCGCTATTAGATGCCATGAAGCGGCGGGAAAACCTTGCACGTCATAAGGCACGGGCCAAGATTGCGGCAAAGGACTCTTAACGGGGTCTGGCGCACCTCTTCGGTGTAGGAGGGTAGGTCGCACTGGCCATGCCCCGAGAAAGCGCCTGAAGGGCGCTCTTGACCTTGCGGTTCAGCTTGGCGTCCGGCGTGGTGTCCTTGCTGTGCTGCAATGCTCGTCCCTCAGAACCAAGCCACCCGCCCTGCCACTCCATCACGCGGTCTGTGCCCCTGTGGAGACTGGCAAGCGCAGCGGCCTTCACGGGGCTAAATTTCACGCGCCAGCGGAACTGAGCTAGCTTTTCGGGCGACGTTGGGCGCCCGGTGGTGCCAATCGCGCTGATGGCCTCTCGCAGGTCTGTGGCTAGCTTGTTGCGCGATGCCTGGACGATGGCCTCTACAGGCTTGAGCTGCTGGAAGTGCAGCAGGTCTGCCAGTCTGGTGAAGTCGTAGGAGGCCAGCGCCAGCGGGTCTGTGAGGCCGTATTCTTCAAGCGCATCCAGCTGCAACGTCACCTCTGCCCGCGCCCGGTGCTGTTCAGGTGGCAGGGGTGCAGCGTTGTTGTCCGTGACCTTCGCGTAGACCCGGTAGGCCTTGGGTGTTGGTTGGTGCCCGTGCTTGGCATCATGGTGCCCGACATACAGCGTGCCTTGAGGGGCCAGTAAGGGATCAAGGGTGAGTGGCACCACTTGGCCCCCGTGTCGCACGCTAGGGGCGTATTGACGAGCGTGCTCGCCATAGGCAGCGATACCGCCCTGCAGCAACGCGTAGGCGTCGTAGACCGCCTGGGGGTCGTGGCGCGGCTTCAGGTCGAATGCAACCTCAATCGCTGCGATCCGCGCTGGTGCCGCGAATTCAAAGCGAGCAGCTAGGCCGAGCACGACGTGGGCAATCTTGGCTGCGTTGTTGCCGTGGTGGTGCTCTTGCAGCCGGAGCACAAAGCCTGTGGCTGCGTCGGTGCACTTGTCTACGTTTTGAGGTGTGACGTGAATGACCGCATCGGATGGGCTAAGCCCAAGCAGGCCGTGCAGCTCTGCTTGGACGTATTGGAACTGTGTGGTGCGCCCCAGCGTGACCGCTATGTCCAGCCAGTCGATGGTGGCTGTGGCCTTGAAGTCGCTGAGGTTGATTTCGGGATGCATCGCTAGGCCGCCGTGGTGATCCGGCAGCTCCTTCCTGGTGGGGTGCGATTTTCAAAAATGCACCCATTTTTTTGAATGATAGGTATTGAGGGAGTCCCGATTTTTCTAGGACTTCGCTCTGCTGGCTCGGTCAGGACTCTGCCATTTCTATGACAGCTCCAGCCGGTGCGGCTTCCTCGTATGGATTGAACTCGCGTTGCCGCAACTCTTCGATCTGCTCGGCGGTCAGCTCTTGGATCACCAGCTCTGGCAAAGGCTTGTCGTCTGCTGCACGCTCATCCATGCGCAGGCTGTGCCTCCACACGTCCGCCGTGTTCTTCAGCGCCGTTGAGTAGGCCACGATGGCCCGCATGGTTAGTGCCGCATCCTTGGGCGTTGTCGGAGGCTTCTCGGTGACGGTCTCCAGCGTTGCGGCCATCGCTTCGCGGATGGCCTGAACGTGTGCAAGGTCGTCCTGCAGGAGCTGGGCTGCTTGCTGTCGGATTGCATCGTCTGAAGTGATCAGGGCCAGCAGCTTGCTGCGGCTGGCCTCGATCACTTCGGGCAGGGCTGTGCCCTTGGCGGTGCCATGCTTGGCGAAGAGGCGTGCGAGGGTTCGCACGCCGATGCCAAGCTGCTGGCTAATGGCCGTCACTGTGTAGCCCGCCGCCCTCATGCTGAGGGCTTGGGCAACGGCGTCCGGCGCGGTGTTTTTTGTCATTGTCTTGGTCTGTCTAAGACTGTCTCTTGGACTGTTTTAGGAGAGGTGTATCTATGCAGTTATTAGGAGGTGCGTGACTGTCCGAGGGGGGGCAACCAGCACCGCGCTGCCAAAAGCCATTTGGATTCAATGCGTTGACGCTATTGGTGTGCGTGCGTCGGCTGACGATGCGCTGCAAAAGTGGTGCAAAAACCTGTCAAATTTTTGCGGGCGCAGGGCCAAACTGGGCGGCTAGCTCATCGAATGAGGGCAGCGGGGGAACGAGCTGAGTGCTGACGAAATCGGCGGCAGCTTCGACGTTGCCGCAGTTGACCTCCAGGAACTTGGCGCGAGCCATGACGCCGGTATAGCGATCCAGCGCCCGCTCCAGCACGTCCCCAAGGGCAGCTGACACAGCGATGCCTTGCCGTGCAGCGGCAGCCTCAATCCATTCCATGTGGAGCGGGGCAACACGCATGCGGAAGGTGCGCACGCCTTGCTCTTTCAGCTTCGACTCGCGGCGTTGCATGCGCTCTGCGGCGGTCATGGCCTTGCCTCCAATTGGCTTGCGGCCTCGCTGTGTTTTTGCTTCATTTTCAGTCATGGAGAAACTGTAGCAAATTTCGTAAGACTCTCACATATAAGAACTACAATGTATTGACACTTTTTGGGTATGCCTCAAGCGAACCATTGTTTCTTGGTTTTGCTTATAGGCTTTGACGACCTAAAACGAACCGATTCCAAAGAACCATCTATATCGAACTGAGTATGTTTGTCCGCGCCTACCTCCGAGCCTCCACCCAAGAACAAGACGCAAACCGCGCCCGTGCTGCCCTAGAGGCTTTCGCTGCAGAGCGTGGCTTGGCTGTGGCTGCTTGGTATGTGGAGAACGAGTCCGGGGCGAGCTTGAAGCGCCCTGAGCTGTTTCGGCTGCTGGGGGACTGCAAGGCGGGGGACGTGCTGCTGATTGAGCAGGTGGATCGCCTGTCACGCCTGAATGACGCGGACTGGGAGGTGCTGAAGCGTGAGATTGGAGTGCGTGGTGTGCGCATCGTGGCGCTGGACTTGCCCACGTCCTGGCAGAGCATTGCCACCACGGACGAAACCACGGCCCGCATTCTGGCCGCTGTGAACGGGATGCTGCTGGACATGCTGGCCGCGATTGCCCGCAAGGACTACACAGACCGCCGCCGTCGTCAGGCAGAGGGAATCGCCAAGGCCAAGACCGGAGGAGCCTACAAGGGGCGCAGGGAGGATGCGGGGCGCAATGCTGCCATCGTGTCCATGCTGGCCAAGGGTATGAAGTGGAGCGAGATTCAGCAGGCTACAGGGTGCAGCCGTAGCACCCTGAGCCGGTTACGTGAGCGAGTTGTTGCGACAGACTAACCACACTGAAATTCCTAGCGTAGCTTTGACTCATGGGGTTTTGAAGTCAATGTCTAAATCTTCTATTAAGCACAGTCAGTGAAGTTGATAGTGCGCACAAACTAACTCTTTGTGATGACGTTCATTGATTGTGAGTGCGCAAAGGAGTGTCGCTTAATCGCCTCAATGTAAAATTTATTGCAAATGTAAGCGCATGGCATAGTAAGCTTGTATCGCGCGGGTGTATCGCCCGTTTGCTGCAATCGACAGTTTTCGTTGTTGGGTAAGTCTGTAAACCAGACGCTGACTTGTGCTTTTGTCGCAGGTTGGCTTGTGGGGAGGAGGGGGCACCGTCCGCCTCTTCGCCTCGAAGAGAGTTAGTCGCAGGGTTTGGCCATGAAGGGTATGGCAGTTACCAACGACTTGTCGATGAATGCAACATACCCTTCTGCACCCTATTTTATGGGTTGGTCAAACCACTTTGAATATAGAGGGTGGTCTTGACATATACGGCTAAGCTTCACCCTGAAAAGGTAGCATTAAGCTCGATTTCTAATATCGATAATCTCTGTGATGCATTGGATATTAGCGTTGCAGAGTTGACTGCTGCGATGAAACTTTCTCCTGAGCAAAGATACACTTCAGGGGTGGTTCCAAAGAAGGATGGATCTGATCGGATTATTAACAATCCGCATCATTTAATTCGAAAAATTCAACGAAGAATAAATAAAAGAATTTTTTCTGATCAGGATGTAATTTCTTGGCCTGATCATGTTTTTGGGTCTATTCCAAACGATGACCTTTCTATATCCCCTGCATCGGATAAGGATTACGTCAATTGCGCGAGACAGCATTGCTGTGCGAAGAGCGTTTTGTCTGTGGATATAAAGGATTTTTTCGATAATATTCATTATGAAGCAGTCGTTAGTATATTTGAAAGCTTCTTGAAATATCCGGCGGATGTGGCTGATGCTTTGGCCAATGTATGCTGCAAAGGCGAGCATGTTGTTCAGGGTGCATTGACTTCAAGCTATATCGCAACCTTGTGCTTACATGCCGTTGAGGGCGATTTGGTTAAGCGCTTGCGACACAAGGGGCTTGTGTATACCCGGCTGGTTGATGACATAACGATCTCCAGTAAATTGGCAAATTACGATTTTGGATTTTCGCTAAAGCAAGTTGAAAAAATGCTGCATGGTGCAGATCTTCCATTAAATGATGGAAAGACTAGAATTCAGCATGCATCCATGCAGCCCTTGATTGTCCACGGTCTAAGGGTTGATTTTAGTCAGCCTAGATTGCCGCCATCTGAGCCACGGAATATTCGTGCGGCGGTAAAAAATCTTGAGTTAATGGCGAATAGCCCTGGATATCGAGCATCACGTGCATATAGGCGTGACTTTAATCGCTGTATGGGGCGTGTCAATAAGCTTGGGCGTGTTAAGCACAATCAGCATTCAGAGCTTCTTGCGCGCGTGCGGCGTGTTCTTCCTTTGCCATCTCACAAAGATATTGAAAGAGCTGAGAGACAAGTTGACAGGCTTGAGGTTGATTTCTTAAAGCCAAACTATAGAAGCACATATTGGTTTTATAAGAGATATTATGTTGCCATGGAGAGGTTGGGTATCCTCAAGCGATCTTTTCCGAAGAAAGCAGCTGAGCTAAGAGCTCGGCTAATAGTCATGCGACCCTCTGGAAAGTATGAATAAAATAAAAGAATATTTTCTTGGAAGATCCCTTGGCTTGGTTGTTTTGGGAGGAGTTCTAATATTTGTATTTTCTATTGGAATCGGTTTTTCTTTGTTGGTTCTTGTTAGCACTTCTCTGGAAGAGAAATTGTTTTCTAAGGACTTCTGCTTTACCGGGGAATGCGTTTCATATTATTTTGAGAGTATAGATGAATCCCTGATTGTTGCCAAGGCAACACTTGATGTTGGTGTGGCAATTGCGACTATTGGGGGTATATTTGTGGCACTTTTGAGCTACATAAATTCTTCAGGTAGTGCAGCGCTGGCTAATCATATTGAGCATTTGAAAGTATTTCGGGAATATATTGATGCGGAAATTGAGCGAAAAGATAGGCTATCTAAACAATTAATCGATTCACTATTGTTATATGGATTTATTTTTGATCAATCGAGAAGTGGGAAGACCTCGGTTTCTGCTGAATTTAGAGGCCTAATTGTTGGGCTGAATTCGGTTATTCAGGATTCCAATAATGTGTGCAAGATTGGTGCGACCGGTGGTTTTGATTACAAAAAGCATCAGCAACGTATCAGGGATCAACTTTCTCCAGCAGGTATTCAAGTTTATCTTGCCCCTCGAAATGATTATTTTGAAATGGAGAGGCAATTATTCTTGCTGATTCAGCGTATTAGTCAGTCATTTTGTGCGCCAGGATCACTGCCAGATTTGCTAGCCAGAGAATATTATTGATTAAATATTCTTTGCAGAATAAGCATTGCAGGAACAGAATCAAGAAGATCATCGCCATCTCGATGGCTGCTTTCGTCGTGACGGGCTGCGCTGTGGTGGGGAAGTCCTATGGCAAGGGCGCAGTAAACACGTTCTAGGCTGGTGTGACCACCAAGGCTGAAGTGATCCAGAAGCTGGGTAAGCCACTGGCTACCCGGACGGATAAGGACGGCGAAGTTCTGATGCAGTGGAAGCACGTTGTGGGCACCCCTCTGGGAGCCAAGGGCGATGCCCTGGTGCTGGCCTTTGACAAGGATGGCACCTTCACTCGCGTTCACAAGACTAGCTCCGTCAGCACCTGCTGATCTGATTGCATCCAACCTGCACATAAGGCCGCTCATGCGGCCTTTTTCTTTGCCAACTATTGCAAGGGGGTGACACAAAGGTGTGACACAAGCCTTCCGTTTTGACCTAGGATTTACCTCTGTCACAGGGGCTGCAAGAGTGGCGCAAAAGTGTGTGCCACTTCCCATCACCCGCTCCAGCTTTCATGCATTCAACAAGGCCCTGTAGGGCCTTTGTTTTTTCTGCGGCCGCCATGGCGCCGGAGCCGAGGGATCGCCAGCCCTGGCCTGCTATCTCTCCTGACCGTTGTTCATCCTTGGGGTTGCCGGCACTGAGCCACATGTCCCGGATTGCCTCATTGGCTCGGCTGCAGGGGCCGTGTGGTTGTGCTGCGCACGAGGGGCCGCTGACGGGCAAGAGAGCCCGCTGCCGTGGTGCGTGCACGGAATGCGCACAGGGCAGCCAGAGACAGGGGGCCGCCAGATGGGGCAGAGCCCTGGTTGCCCTAGCTGGTGACTGCTGGTTGGCCGTGTGCCGGTGTGACCCCGTCGGTGGACAGCGCCTGGAGCGTGTGCACGGGTTGCGCCCAACCGTGTGCGGGGTCCTGGTCGGTCCACACCTGAATATGGGGAGGCTCGCTGACCACACCGCCAAAAATGGTGGCAAAGGCGACGTCGGCGGCGTCCCGCCCCGTGGCCAGCCGCATCATGCCCATGGGGACGGCTGTACCCGAGGGATCGAACAGATACCAGCGATCGCCCAGGTACACCTCGACGTAGGCGTGGAAGTCGGGCGGGCCCAGTGTCGGGTCGGCGCCGTAGTCGGTACCGGTGACAAAGCGCGCGGGCAGGTTGATGGCGCGGCACAGGGCGATCATCAGGTGGGCAAAGTCGCGGCAGACGCCCACGCGCTCTATCAGCGTGTCCACGGCTGACGTGGTGCCGCTGGAGCTGTTGGAGCGGAACGTGACATGCCGACGCACCCAGTCGCAAATCGCCTGGGCACGCAGATAGCCTTGTGGCAACTGGCCAAACAGTCCTACCGCGTAGTTCGACAGGCGATCGGACTGGCAATAGCGGCTGGGGTAGATGAAGTGCAGCACCTCCAGCGGCAGCAGGTGCACGGGCACTTCGGCAATGTGCAGCGGGTCGTCCAGGTGGTGCGTGATTTCTACAGTGGCCTGGTACTGCACGCGCAGCGGCCCGGGTTGCGCATGCAGGCGCAGACAGCGCTGGCCCACGTTCTGGCTTTGCTGCACATCCCATGTGGCGCCGCTCTGGCTGATGGTGAGGTTTTCATACGGCACCACCTGGTGGGCGGTGCGCGCCGCATGGAAGTAAAAGAAAAAGTCGGCACCCGGTGGCAGCACCGTGTAGGCCAATTCAAGTTGCAGCTGGAGTCTGATCATGGTCGTCTCCGGCAACCTGTCATGCAGAAGGATTCCTGTCGCTGGCGGCATGCGCCGATTTGCGCAGGGTTGTGCCGAGCAGGCTGGATTGCCATCAGTGACCTGCGCCGGGACTAGGACCAGTATGTGCGCATTGCCGATCGGAGCCCCTTCGCAAAGACCATGTGTCGCGGTGTGGGGTCCGAAGTTTGGGGCCTTTGCGTGCCGACAGGCGTGTTGCCATTCTCTGCAGCAGAGCGGTTCCTGTGCTGCGCGGCAGGCACAACAAAGCCCCTCGCAAGGGGCTGGAGTGAATCGGCCAGTGGCGTCACTTCTTCCCGCCGCCTGGGGGCGGGTTGTTGCCGCGACCACCACCGGATGGTGCGCCCGTTTTGCTGGGCCAGTTGGGATTGGGAGTCTGTCCACTCATAGGCAAGCCTTGCACGCGTCAGGGAGTGCCCATGGTCTGCCTGCACGCGGTGCAAGGCAATGGCCGGCCCTACTGGCGAAAGGGTAAGTTGGGGGAGTGCGCGCTCGGCTTTGCCCTTTTTTGGGGCGTGGAGCGGGATTTTTTCTCTCGTAACCCTTCGTTTCGTCCTACAGGGTTGCCCCTGGGGGAGCGTTCCAAGAGGTCCCACACGCGGTAGGTACACCCCCACAGCCATGTGCCCCCATGCCCGACGAGGGGGGCGGGCTCCGCTTCTTAGAGTAGGGCTTCCCCCTACCGCACCGGTAGATGCCATCAACTTCGACGGGGAACCACTCTCCGTCCAACCCAAGAAGAGGCCATATGAACGAAGACCGTATTGCAGGCAATTGGAAGCAGTTCAAAGGGAAGATCAAGGAACAGTGGGGCAAGCTGACCGACGATGACTTCGACGTCATTGCCGGCAAGCGCGATCAGTTCCTGGGCAAGCTCCAGGAGCGCCAGGGCATTGCCAAGGAGGTGGCTGAGCAGCAGCTGACCGACTGGCAAAAGCGCAACCCCGACTTCCGCTGGGACGAATAAGCGTCCGATCTTGCGGGGGCTGCCAGGCAAGCCGGCAGCCCCTCCCACTCCCACAAGGAGACCGACTATGCAGAAATTTCCCCAACTCCTGGCCACCTGCGTGGCGGCCGTGATGGCCACCTCGGCATTCGCACTGACACCTGCCGAGCACAAGGCCGAAAAAGACCGTATCAGTGCCGACTACAAAGCCGCTGTGGCGCATTGCAAAACCATGAATGGCAATGCCAAGGATGTGTGCGAGAAGGAAGCCAAGGGCCACGAGAAGGTGGCGCTGGCCGAGCTGGATTACAAAAAGGATGCCAGCGAGAGCAACCGCTACAAGGCGGCCAAGGCCCGGGCGGATGCCGGCTATGACGTAGCCACCGAGAAATGTGACGACCAGTCCGGCAATGCCAAGGACGTCTGCAAGAAGGACGCCAAGGCCGCCCATGTGAAGGCGTTGGAAGCGGCCAAGGTGGCCGAGGTACGCAACGAGCCCAACGCCGACCCTACCTCCAAGGCTGCCGATGTGTCTGCGGTCCGTCGTGAGGCCGACAAGAACGTGCGCGAAGCGGACTACAAGGCCGCGGCCGAGCGGTGCGACGCCCTGTCCGGCGATGCCAAGGACAAGTGCGTGACGGACGCCAAACGCCGGTTTGGCCAGTAAGCGCGCAACCACAGGTTTTCAGGGCCACCGCGGTGGCCTTTTTTTGTGCTTGTGTCCTTGTTGCGTTCGCCCCGACCGCCTTGGCGCTGCGCCGACCCATCCCTAGGGAACTGGGGGCAGGTAACAGGTATGGGGACTGACGGCCTCTGCCATGGATGGCACCTCCCGTGGCATGGCCGCGCGGGAGAGGACTGTGGGCGGCTGGAGACAGGGCGCGAAGGCGCTAAGGCCTGCCTGCTTGATCCTGGTCACAGACCGTTCTCGCACTGCGGCAGTCGGGTAGAAACTCTGGGTTTCAATGGTTGGCAGCCACTGCCGACGCGGTTCGCCATAGCCGCCAGGGCGTGCCGTTGATCCTGTGCGGGCCTGCCCGTGGGGCGGAAGCACGCGCCATGGAGGGCATGTCCCTAAGATGGCGGCAGGGCTGCCCAGATCCGAAGGGAGGTTATGCATGAAGCGCATCCAGTTTGCTCTTGTCGCCATCTTGCTGGTGCTGACCGCGCTGTGGCTGGCCGCCGATACGCTGCGCCCCGAGGCGTTCAGCTATTTCTCGTTTCGCACCGTGTTCGTGCAGTACAGCGGGGTGCTGGCCATCGGCCTGATGAGCATTGCCATGCTGCTGGCATTGCGGCCGAAGTGGCTGGAGCCGCACCTGGACGGCCTGGACAAGATGTACCGCCTGCACAAGTGGCTGGGCATCACCGCGCTGGTGTGGGCGGTGCTGCACTGGTGGTGGGCCAAGGGAACCAAGTGGATGGTGGGCTGGGGCTGGCTGGAGAAGCCGGCTCGCAAGGCCCATGCCGCCGAGGCGATGGGCAGCATCGAAGCCTGGCTGCGCAGCCAGCGGGGTCTGGCGGAATCCGTGGGCGAGTGGACCTTCTACCTGGCGGCCGTGCTGATCGTCCTTGCCCTGGTGCACCGTTTTCCCTACCACCTCTTCGTCAAGACCCACAAAGTGCTGGCGCTGGCCTATCTGGCCCTGGCCTACCACTCCGTGGTGCTGACCAAGTCCGATTACTGGACGCAGCCGGTCGGCGTGGTGCTGGCCCTCTTGCTGCTGGGCGGCAGCGTGGCTGCGGTACTGGCCCTGGCAGGGCGGATCGGTGCCGGGCGCAAGGTGCAGGGCCGGATCGAGACCCTGACCGAGTACCCGGCGCTGCGCGTGCTGCAAACGACGGTCGCGCTGGAGGCCGGCTGGCCCGGCCATGCGGCGGGGCAGTTTGCCTTTGTCACCTCGGACCGGGTGGAAGGCGCGCACCCCTACACCATTGCCTCGGCCTGGAACCCGACAGAGGGCCGGCTCACGTTCATCACCAAGGCGCTGGGCGACCACACCAGCCGCCTGCGGGAGCGGCTGAAGCCCGGCATGCCGGTCACGGTGGAAGGCCCTTATGGCTGTTTCACGTTTGAGGATGGGTTGCAGCACCATATCTGGATCGGTGCGGGCATTGGCATCACGCCCTTTGTGGCCCGCCTGAAGCACCGCGCCGCCCACCCGCACACCCGGACGGTGGATCTGTTCCACCCCACGGCCGACTACGAGCAGGCTGCGATAGACCAGCTGACGGCCGATGCCGCAGCGGCGGATGTGCGCCTGCACCTGCTGGTCGACGGCCAGGATGGACGCCTGAACGGCGAGCGCATCCGGGCGGCGGTGCCGCAGTGGCGGTCCGCCAGCATCTGGTTCTGCGGCCCGGCAGGGTTTGGCCAGGCGCTGCGCGAAGACTTCTGTGCCCACGGCCTGCCGCCCGAACGGTTTCACCAGGAGATGTTTCAGATGCGCTGAGCTTCGGCGATGGTGCCGGGCCGATGCAGGAGCGGGCATGGCGCTGCGTGCATGCAAGCACAACGGTGGTCTGATGGACCAGTGAGAGGGTCATCATCGGGATTGCCGCAGGCGGGCAGGCAGGGACAAAGAGGGGAAGTGCGCGCGAAGCGGCGCGGCAGGGGAGGTGCGCTGGCGCTGGCGAGATGGAGTCGGTCGTGCTTTGAAAAAAGTGCTTGGCTAACCGGGCGAACCGCTGGCTAGCAAAAACGCTTTGCAGACCCGAAGGCCTGCGAGGCGCCCCACGATGAAACTCGCGAGCAGCAGTAGAGGTTGCCGCTCGTTGGAATGAAGTATATGAGATAACGAGAATCATTCGCAATTAACCCTGAGCCAAGCAGGGATGTCGGCGCGTGCTGAAGGTGGACTCACCTGGCAGCGCGGGCCACGGCGCCAGGTGCGGTCGTCTGTTGGCGGTACGGCGGGCATCGAGGGCGGCATGCCGGGAGCCTTGTCGCAACGGCCGCGCCGTGGAGTGCTGAGGCACGGGGCACACAGCACGGGCATGGGCATGAAGGAGCTCCAGGGGGCGCTCCCAGCACCACTCGCTACTACTACCTGCTATCTGCTATCTGCCTGCACCCCACGCCCGGCGTGCCATTTGTGCGCTGCGGCGGGCGCGCGGCAGCCGACCTGTCCTGTGCTTCGGGTTGGGGGGCATCTGCGTTTGCGTGGCGTGGCCGGATGGCCTGCAACGGTGGCAGTGGTGTAATCGCCCAGCGAAACAGTCTCTACCGTCCGTCCGCTTTTTCGGGCGGGCCTCTCTAGAATCCTCCCCGCACGTCCCGTCGCTATAACTAAGGAGATCCCCTGTCATGCGTTTTTCCCGTCGCACTCTGGTGGCCAGTTCGGCTGCAGCTTTGCTGGGCCTGTCCAGCCTGAACGCTGCCGCTGCCGGCAAGGAAGTCAAGATCGGCTATGCCCTGGCCCAGGCTTCGCACTTTGGCGCGGCCGCCCAAGGCTGGTCCGGCTATGTGGAGAAGGCCACCAACAATGCTTTCCAGTTCAAGCACTTCCCCTCCAGCGCCCTGGGCGGCGAGCGCGAGCTGATCGAAGGCCTGCAACTGGGCACCGTGGAAGCGGCCGTGGTCTCCACCGGCGCCCTGAGCAACTTTGTGGCCGACGTGGGTGTGGTGGACATTCCCTTCCTGTTCCGTGACCTGGGCCATGCCCGCAATGTGCTGGACGGCAAGTTCGGCACCGACCTGCTGGCCAAGTTCCAGCAGCGCGGCCTGATCGCGCTGGCCTGGGGTGAGCAGGGCTTCCGCCACCTGAGCAACAACAAGCACGCCGTCAAGAACGTGGCCGACATGAAGGGCCTGAAGATCCGCGTGACGGAGAACCCGGTGCACATCACCGCCTTCCGCGCGCTGGGCGCTTCGCCCACGCCCATGTCCTGGCCGGAAGTGGTCAGCGCACTGCAGCAGGGCACCATCGACGGCCAGGAGAACCCGATCTCCGTGCTGACCTCGGCCAAGCTGTGGGAGGTGCAAAAGCACCTGTCGCTGACGGCCCACGTCTACGCCCCCATGGTGCTGCTGGTCTCGCCCAGCTTCTGGAATGGCCTGAACGCCCAGCAGAAGGCGGCCTTCACCGACGGTGCCAAGATCGGCGGCAAGGCGTCGCGCACCTTTGTGGACGAAGTGGAGAAGAAGGGCGTGGAAGAGGCCCGCAAGCACGGCATGGCCGTGGTGGACAACGTGGACCGCGCCGCGTTCCGCAAGGCGCTGGACAAGCCCTACGAGCAGTTCGCCAAGAAGTTCGGCCAGAAGACGCTGGACGATATCGCCGCCACCAAGTGAGGGGCGCAGCCGCAGTGCGCGCAGAGCGTGCGCTGCCTGTGCTGCCTGCGCTGTTGCCACCCGGGCCTGCCGCGTGCAGGCCTTTTTTGCGCCCGGTTTGTATCAAAAAAGATATTTTGAATTCTTTCGGATGTTTGTGTCATTCAAATTCGGTATCTTTTTCGAGATTATCATGTTGCCTTAGCAACCCCTGTCGGGTCGCGCACTGTGCGCACCCTCTCTCTCCCCATGGAATTGCAGACTTTCCAGCCGCTGGCGACGCAGCTGTTCGCCGACATCCGTTCCCTGACTTTCGACGGCGTGGGGGTCACCCGCGCCAGCTACGGGCCTGGTGAAGACCTGGCGGCCCAGCACCTGGAGACCTTCGCCCGGGGCGAAGGCCTGGAGGTGGCACGCGACCGCGCGGGCAACCTCGTCTTCAGCGACCCGGCGGACACCCGGAGCGTGCCGGCCGTGTGGGTGGGCTCGCACATGGATTCCGTGCCGCAGGGCGGCAACTACGACGGCCTGGCCGGCATCGTGGCCGGCCTGCTGGTCCAGGTGGCGGCGCGCCGTGCGGGCGTACAGCTGCCGGTGCCGCTGAAGGTGGTGGGCTTTCGCGGCGAGGAAAGCGCCTGGTTCGGCAAGGCCTATATGGGCTCCGGCGCGCTGTGGGGCAAGCTCACGGCGTCCGACCTGGAGCTGCAGCGCCGGGGCGACGGCAAGACCTTGCGCGAATGCATGCAGGCCAGCGGCGCCGATGTGGAGGCCATTGCCCGCCAGGAAAAGCTGCTGAACCCGGGCGACATCCGCGCCTATGTGGAACTGCACATCGAGCAGGGCCCGGTGATGGTGGCGCGCAAGATCCCGCTGGGCGTGGTCAGCGGCATCCGCGGCAATGTGCGCCACAACCTGATTGGCTGCGTGGGCGAAGCCCAGCACAGCGGCGTGGTGCCGCGCTGGCTGCGCCATGACGCGGTGTTTGCCGTGGCCGACCTGATCATGCGCCTGGACACCCACTGGCGTGCGCTGCTGGAGCGCGGCACCGACCTGGTGGTGACCTGCGGCGTGCTGCAGACCAACCCGGCCGAGCATTCCATCTCCCGCGTGCCGGGCTATGCCAGCTTCAGCCTGGAGGCGCGCAGCAAGAGCATCGACACGCTGGAAGCCTTCTACCAGCTGGTGCAGGCGGAGATGCGCTCCATCGAGCGCGAACGCGGCGTGCAGTTCCAGCCCGACCGCCGCCTGCTCAGCGACCCGGCGGTCACCGATGGCCAGCTGTCCGAGCTGCTGTCCCGCGCCTGTGCCGCACGCGGCATTGCCCATGAGAGCATTCCCAGCGGTGCCGGCCACGATGCCGCGCTGTTTGCCAACGGCGGCGTGCCCAGTGCCATGCTGTTTGTGCGCAACCAGAACGGCTCGCACAATCCGCACGAAGCCATGGAGATGGACGACTTCATGCAGGGCGTGCAGGTGCTGGCCGATATGTTGGAGGCACTGCCCGCCTGAACGCACTGCGATCGCATGCCGCACGCTGCGCATCGCACGCCACGCATCGCTATAGTGCGCGCCAGCCCGTGATTTGCTGCACCTTCCATGACCGCCACTGCCACCCCTTTTTCCGCTGACAGTCCCCGCCCGGCCATCGACTATGCCGGTCTGGGCGACCGTCTGCGTGCCTACCGCATCGGCGCCGGCCTGCAGGCCGACGATGTGGCGGCGCAGCTGGGGGTGTCGCGTGCGGTGGTCTACCGCATGGAAAAGGGCGAGATCGTCAAGATCGATACGCTGGAGCGCCTGGCCGCCTTGCTGGGCACCAGCATGGCCTCGCTGCTGGGTGTGGAGACCGAGTACTACGCCAGCGCGCTGGCGCTGTTCGAGCGCATGCGCCAGCTGGAAGAGAAGTCCGACCGCATCCTGGCGCATTTCGAGCCGATCTCGCTGCTGCTCACCTCCGACGCCTACCTGGGCCACCTGGGGCAGATGCTGTACGAAGGTCTGCCCGCCACGCTGCTGGCGGATGAAGCGACCCTGCGCCGCCGGGAAATCGCCCGCATGCTGGAAGTGCTGCAGGAGCGCAGGCGCGACTTTGCGCTGCGCAAGCCGCAGATCGTCAGCCTGGTGGGCCTGCGCGAGCTGGAGCGCTTTGTGCTGACCGGCCTGGTCGGCCGCGTCGATCTGCCCGCTGCCGTGCGCGCCCAGCGCGTGCAGGCGGCGTGCGACGAGGTGCTGCGCATGGCCGACCTGATGGACAGCGAGCCCTGGCAGGTGCAGGTGGGTCTGGTGGACGACGCCATGCCGTCCGCCACCTACCAGCTGCTGCGGGGGCCGCAGCACCATGTGCTGCTGCACAGCCCGTTCCGCCTGGGGGAGCTGCCCAATGTGCGCAACGGCATTGCCATGGTCACCACCTCGCCCGAAGCCGTGCGCTTGCACGAAAACATGACCCAAACCCTGTGGAACGCCGCCTGCAAGGGCCGCGAAGGGGCCCGTCGGCTGCGCGCCCTGGTGGCGCGCATGGCCACTGCCTTGCCCTCGCCACCGGCCACTGCTTACCCTGATACACCATGAACACTTCGATCTCCGCTGCTTCCTCCCCCCTGACCAACCAGCAGTTTCTGCGCCGCCAGGCCGCCGGCTGGCTGCTGGATGCCGGCTGCGTCGACGCCCGCACCACCGACCCGTTCCGTCTGCCTTCGGGCTGGACCACGCCGGTCTACATGGACGGCAGCCGCCTGATTTCCTTCCCCACCATCCGCCGCGAGCTGATGAAGCAAGGCCTGCAGCGCCTGCTGGACGCGGGCGCGCTGCAGGGGCTCAGCGGCGTGGCCGGCGGCGAATCCAGCGGCATCGCCTTTGCGGCCTGGCTGGCCGAGAAGATGGACCTGCCGCTGCAGTACGTGCGCAAGCGTGCCGTGGGGGTGCGCCAGATCGAAGGCGTGGTGGAGCAGGGCGGCAAGGTGCTGCTGGTGGACGATATGGTGTCCGCCGGCCAGTACAAGCTGAGCTTCATCGATGCGCTGCGCGCCGAAGGCGCCCGCGTGGAAGACCTGTTCGTGGTGTTCGACTACGGCTGCCTGGGGGCCGCCCCGGTGCTGCAGCAGCACGGCGTGCGCGTGCACGCCCTGTGCGACTGGCGCGATGTGCTGGAACAGGCCCGCGCGCGCGGCCAGTTCAGCGACGCGGCCCTGCAGACCTGGGAAGAGTTTCTGCAGGCGCCGGCCGAATGGTCGATCGCCCATGGCGGCGTAGGGCAGTAAGCGCCACCTCCCAAGACCGGGGCCACCGGCCCCTGCCGCACAGGGCCTGGGGTGAGACCGTGTTGTGCCCAGGAGCGCGTGGCCCATGTTCAGGGCACGGGCCCTGCGCCCCTTCGGCCAACCCGCGGCCTTGCTGCCCGCAGTCCTTGGGGCCTGAGGTCCGACGGACGGGCTGCATGGGACAGAATCCCTCCCTACCAAGAGAGGGAGTGAGATGTTTGTTCTGTCCAAATTGCTGTCGGCCGTCACCCAGCCGGCGTTCTGGCTGCTGCTGCTGTGGCTGTTGAGCTTGTTGTTGCCGGGGCGTTTGCAGCGGCTGGCGCGCAGGCTCCAGTGGACGGGTCTGGCGGCGCTGGCGCTGCTGGGTTTCCTGGCGCTGCCCGATGCCCTGGTGCGTCCGCTGGAAAACCGGTACCCAGTGCCTTCCGAAGCGCAACTGGCCCAGGCGGCCGGCGTGATTGTGCTGGGAGGCTCCTTCGAGCGGCCCGCGATTGCGCTGGACCACCAGCAGGTGCCGCTGGGGAACAGCGCCGAACGCATGACCGTACCGGCGGGCTGGATGCACCGCAACCCCCAGCTGCAGCTGGTGTTTTCCGGCGGTGAAGGGCGCTTGCTGACCACCGGGGTGACGGAAGCAGAAATGGCCGGCCAGTTCTACACCGAGCAGGGCCTGGACATGGGCCGCGTGCAACTGGAAAACGGCGCCCGCACCACCCGCGAAAACGCCCAGCGCGTGGCCGCCTTGCTGGGCGCGCGCTGCCAGCAGCCCTGGCTGCTGGTGACATCGGCCTGGCACATGCCGCGCGCCATGGAAGAGTTTGCCGCCACGGGCTGCCAGATCACCCCGTACCCGGTGGACTTCCTGACCGCGCAGACCACGCCGTGGACCGAGTATTCGCTGGCCCACGGCCTGCTGCGCTGGCAGGTCGCGCTGCACGAATGGCTGGGATTGCTGGCCTACCGCGTGACGCGCTGAAGGGCCTGCCCGCCAGGCGGCTAGGGTAGGGCCCTGGCACGCAGGCACAAAAAAGCCCCGCAGAGCGGGGCTGGAAAAAGGCGCGGTCTCGTCACAAGGGCGCCGGGAGCACAAACGTGCGGTGCATCAGGCGGCGACGGCCTCTTCGGCGGTGGTCACGGTCTGCACGTCCTTGGTGGCGCTGGCAAAGGCGGCGGCCACGGCATCGGGGCCCATGCCCAGGCCTTCGGCGCGGACGATGCGCACATCGGTGATGCCGAAGAAGCCCAGCACCACCTTCAGGTAGCTTTCCTGGTGTTCCATGGCTTCAGCGGCAGCGCTGGTGGAGTACATGCCGCCACGCGAGGAGGCGATGATCACGGTCTTGCCCTTGGCCAGGCCTTCGGGGCCGTTGGCGGTGTAGCGGAAGGTGCGGCCGGGCTGGGCCAGGCGGTCGATCCAGGCCTTCAGCTGGGTGGGGATGCTGAAGTTATAGAACGGAGCACCGATCACCACCACATCGGCAGCCAGGAATTGCTGCACCAGGCGTTCGGACACGGCGTTTTCCGTCACTTGCTCGGCGCTCAGACCTTCGGACTGGCCGGTGCGGGGGGCCATGGCGGCGGAGGTGAAGTGGTTGGGGGCCTCGGCCACCAGGTCCAGGTAGCTGACCTGGGTGTCAGCGTGCTTGGCCTTCCAGGCGTCGACGATCTGGGCCGTCAGCTTGCGCGAAGCAGAGTTGTTACCGTTGATGGAGGAGTCAATGTGCAGCAGTTGCATGGTGTTCCTTGGTATCCAGTGGTGTGTGAAGCACTTTGTGTGCGATGGATAGAGTGTGATTGCAGACACTATCTTTGATAAGCCTGCATTTTTGCGATAGATTGTTTCGTATTTGGAACAATCAGCCGGAGCCTTGCTGTGAATGACCTCAATGACATGCTGTACTTTGCCGAGGTGGTGGAGCGCGGCGGCTTTGCTGCGGCGGGCCGGGCGCTGAACATCCCGAAGTCCCGGCTGTCGCGCCGCATCTCGGAGCTGGAAGCCCGGCTGGGCGTGCGCCTGATGCAGCGCACCACGCGGCGGCTGGCGCTGACCGAGATCGGCGAGGCCTATCTGCGCCACTGCCAGGCCATGCGGGATGCTGCCGAGGCGGCGGCCGACACCGTGGCCCAGGTGCAGACCGAGCCGCGCGGCACGGTGCGGGTGAGCTGCCCGGTGACGCTGATGCAGACCGTGCTGGCCGAGCGCGTGCCGCAGTTTCTGCGCCTGTACCCGCGCGTGCGGCTGGAAGTGCGGGTGGCCAACCACCCGGTCAATCTGCTGGAAGAGGGCATCGATGTGGCGCTGCGCGTGCGGGACACGGTGGAGGACAGCGGCTCCATGGTGGTCAAGCGCCTGGATGTGGCGCGCAGCATCCTGGTGGCCGCCCCCTCGGTGCTGCAGGGCCAGTCCGTGCCCCAGGACCCCCAGGATCTGCAGGACCTGCCGGCCATTGCCATGTCGGCCCAGGAAGGCCTGTGCACCTGGAGCCTGGTGGGCCCGCGCGGCCAGAGCGAGCAGGTGCAGCACCCGGTGCGCTATGTGGCCGACGATCTGCTGTCGCTGAAGATGGCCGCGCTGCAGGGCGTGGGCATGTGCGTGATCCCGGACTATATGTGCACCGATGCGCTGCACGACGGCCGCCTGGTGCGGCTGCTGCCGCAGTGGAGCCAGCACCCCGGCATCGTGCACGCGGTGTTCCCGTCGCGGCGCGGGCTGTCGCCGGCAGTGCGCAGCTTTCTGGATTTTCTGGGGGAGATCATGCCCGGCACCAGCGCGCCGCAGGCCGAGGACGGCGCCTTCATCTAGGCCACCGGCGGTCTGCCGATCCGGTGGAACAGGGCCTTGGACCCGGGCGCTGACCCGGGCCGGACGCGGCCTGGGACCCGGGCACTGACCCGCATACTGAGCCGGTTTCAGGGGAGGTATCGGGTGCCCCGATCGCCGTGGCAGATGCTTATGCCTATATGGAAAGAAAAAATCCGTCGTTGGATTTGTGCGCCGTGCTGCCGACAATGCGCCCCAAGGAGCACACGCTATGGCGCAGCACACACGCATCATCATCGTCCCGGGCTGGCGGGATTCCGGCCCCGGCCACTGGCAGACCCTGTGGCAGGAGCAACTGCCGCAGGCCGAGCGCGTGGTGCAGGACGACTGGCTCACGCCCCGGCGGGATGCCTGGGTGCAGGCCCTGGAGCGGCTGATCCTGTCGCGGCCCGAACCGGTGGTCATTGCCGCCCACAGCCTGGGCTGCATCACCACCGCCCACCTGGGCGAAGAGGCCGCAGCCCGGGTGCAGGGTGCGCTGCTGGTGGCGCCCGCCGACCCCGAACGCCGTGGCGCCCTGGCCGACTTTGCCCCCGTACCCTATGCGCAGCTGCCCTACCGCAGCATTCTGGTGGCCAGCAATACCGACCCGTACTGTCCGGTGCGTCTGGCCGGGGCCTATGCCCGTGCCTGGGGCAGCGAATTTGTGCGCCTGCAGAACGCCGGTCACATCAATGTGGAATCGGGCCACGGCCACTGGCCGCTGGGCTGGGGTCTGCTGCAGTCGCTGCTGGAAGATGCCCGCGTGGCCGCAGAAGGCCTGCAGTCGGCGGCGCTGGCGCCACTGACCTTGTCGGCCCGGGCCTGAGCCTGGCGACAGAAAAGCTGCGGGGGAGGGCAGGCAGGTCAGCCCCATCACCCCGTTACCCCATCACTCCGCCACCCCGTCCCCCTGAAGACCGGCACCACCTTCAATACCGGCGCTGCACACCAGGGCACGCTGGCCGGAGTGCAGAACGCAAAAAAGGCCTCCATGCGGACATGGAGGCCTTGGCACACGCCGCTGCCGGGCGTGCTCAGCCCAGCAGGGCCAGCACGGACTGGGGCCGCTGGTTGGCCTGGGCCACCATGGCCGTGCCGACCTTCTGCAGGATCAGCGTGCGCGACAGCGCCGCCGTTTCCTGGGCGTAGTCCGCATCCACAATGCGCCCCCGGCTGGCCGAGAGGTGCTCGGTGCTGGTCTGCAGATGGGCCACGATGCTGTCGAAGCGCGACATCTGGGCACCGATCTTGGTCCGCTGGCCGTTGGCGTAGTCCAGCGCCTGGTCGATGCGGCGCAAGGCCTTGGTGGCGCCCGCGGCGGTGCTGATGTCCAGGTCCTCCAGCCCCATGGCCCCCAGGTTCATGCTGCCGACCTTGGCGTAGACATAGTCACCGGAGTTGGCGCCCACCTGGAATCCCAGTGTGCGGCCATAGTCGCCCCGGCTGCCCTTCACGGCATCCCCCCAGTCCTCGACAAAACCGGCCAGTGCGTCTTCACCGCTGTGCGTGCCCACGCTGTTGACGACGTTCTCCGGGCTCATGGCCGGGCCGCCATCGACGTCCGCGCCGCCGACGGCGCCCACATCGGTGTTGCCCAGGTCGAAGCTGGCGATGAACGCGGCCTTGTCGGCGTTGTACTTGCTGTAGAAGTCCGCACGGTCGGCGAATGCCCCGTGGCTGTATGTCGCGAGGGCGGCATCCAGGGTCAGGCCGGGCGTGGTTTGCAGGGCCTGGAGCACGTCGCTGATCCCGGCGCCCCCGGCGGCCTTGATCTCTTCGTGCATGTACCGCACCGCGGCGTAGCCGGAGGCATAGTCCAGGCTGCTGGAGCCCCAGGCCGTGAGGTCGTCGTTGACGATGTCGTTGATGGGGTGGGAGGCAATGCGCTCATCGCCGCCGTGGATGAACTCGGCCGCGCCCTCGATGAACCACAGGTTGCTGGTGTCGGAACGCAACTCCCCCCAGCTTTGCCCCGTGGCCATGATGGCGTGCGTCATCTCGTGCGCGATGATGCGGTCGTAGTAGACCGGGCCGCTGCCACCGTCCAGCGAGGTGCTGCTGGTGAAGTCCGCCATGTCCAGTTCCATGCGGATGTTCGACCCCGGCCCGCTGGCGCCGACCGATGACCATACGCGTGCCGCCACGCCGCCCGCGCCATCGATGCTGTCGGTGAACTCGAACTTGATGGTCTGCCCGGTGGCCTCGATACCGAAGTACTGCTTGATCATGGCTTCGGCGTTTTCCAGCCAGCCGCCTTGCAGCCCGTCGATCGCCGCCTCGATGCTGGGGTCACCGGAGCCGACGACCTTGGTGCGGCTGGGCGCGAAGATGTATTCGCCGTTGAACTGGCTGCTGATGCCGATGCGGTCGATTTCACGCTTGAGCTGAGCCACCTCGCCTTGCAAGGCCTGGCGGTCCTGGTCGCTGTTGGTGAAGTTGATGGACTGCACCGCCAGTTCGCGCATGCGCTGCAGCATGTCGCCGACCTTGCTGATGGAGCCTTCTGCCGTCTGCAGCATGGAGATGCCGTCGTTGGCATTGCGCGCGGCCTGCTGCATGCCGCGCACCTGGCTGAACATGCGCTCGGAAATGGCCAGGCCGGCAGCATCGTCCTTGGCGCTGTTGACCCGCAGCCCGCTGGACAGGCGCTGCATGGTGGTCGACAGCCCCGCCTGGCTGTGGCTGAGGCTGCGCTGTGCGTTCAGGGACGCGATGTTGGTGGAAATGCTCAGGGCCATACATCTCCCTGTTTACGGCGCAGGGCCGGTGTCCGGCAGGGCGCAGCCCTTCCGTACCGCGTGCCGCAAGGGAGGAAAAACAACACAGACATCAACCGGATCCTTTCAGGGTTCACCGTAACAAGTCGTAAAGACGTTTGTACGGGTTTCGACATGTCTATAAAAAAATTGAGACATATAGAGAAAAACGATGAGGAAAGGCGTGTGGCTGTGGCCTGGGCGGTGGGCGCAATAGGCTCTTTATTTCAAAATTCGATAAATTTAAAAGAATATATTCTTTTGAGTTTTAAACAGGCGTCTTCACAATGGCTGTATCCATAAACAAAACGACACGTTCGTTCTTGCAGGCAGACACCATGACCTCTTTGAAGCTCAAGACCCTTTTGGCCACTCTCGCACTGGCAGCCAGCGGCGTGGCGTCGGCGCAGGACCAATTGCTGAACGTCTCGTACGACGTGGCCCGTGAGTTCTATAAGGACTACAACCAGGCTTTCGCGGCCCACTACAAAAAGACCACCGGCAAGGACATCAAGATCGACCAGTCGCACGGCGGCTCCAGCGCCCAGGCGCGCGCCGTGAACGACGGTCTGGCGGCCGATGTGGTGACCTTCAACACCACCACCGACGTCGACTTCCTGGCCGCCAACGGTGTGGTCGCCAAGGACTGGGCCAAGAAATTCCCCAACGATGCATCGCCCACCACCTCGACCATGCTGTTCCTGGTGCGCAACGGCAACCCCAAGAACATCAAGGACTGGAAGGACCTGACCCGCCCCGACGTGAAGGTGGTGGTGGTCAACCCCAAGACCGGTGGCAATGGCCGTTACGCCTATCTGGCGGCCTGGGGTTCGGTGCGTGAAGCCGGCGGCACGGACGCGCAGGCGCAGGAATTCGTCAAGCAGCTCTACAAGAACGTGCCCGTGCTGGGCAAGGGCGGCCGCGACGCGACCAGCATCTTCCTGCAACGCAACATCGGCGACGTGCTGATCACCTTCGAATCCGAAGTGATCTCGGTGGACCGCGAATTCGGCCAGGGCAAGGTGGATGCGGTCTACCCCTCGTCCTCCATCGTGGCGGAGAACCCCGTGGCCGTGGTCGAGCGCACCGCCGCCAAGAAGGGCTCGGGCCAGCTGGCCAAGGCCTATCTGGACTATCTGTACTCGGATGAAGCCCAGGAAATCGCGGCCAAGCATGCGCTGCGCCCCCGCTCGGAAGCGGTGCTCAAGAAGCACGCCGCCGTGTTCAAGCCGCTCAAGCAGTTCACGGTGGGCAAGTACTTCGGCTCGCTGACGGAGGCACAGAAGGTGCACTTCAACGACGGCGGCAAGTTCGACGAGATCTACACCCCCGGTAAGTAAGCGCCGGACCCGCCTGCCACCCCGGTGGCTGGTGGGCACTGCCAGCGCCGAGAGCATGCTGTGGGCACTGCGCGACCGATAACTACAACGATTCTTCTGGCTGTTTGGGAACCTTCATGTCCGCTGCGATTCCTTCCAGCCCAGCGCCTGGCGCCACCACCTCCACACCTTCCGGGGCGCGACGGGGTGGGGGCGCCAAGCGCGTTCTGCCCGGCTTCGGGCTGACGCTGGGCTATACGCTGTTTTACCTGAGCATCATTGTGCTGATCCCGCTGTCAGCCCTGTTGTTCAAGACCTTTGCACTCACCTGGCCGCAGTTCTGGGATGCCGTGACCGCCCCGCGCGTGATGGCGTCCTACCGGCTGACCTTTGGAGCCAGTTTTCTGGCCGCCCTGGTGAATCTGGTGTTCGGTCTGCTGGTGGCCTGGGTGCTGGTGCGCTACCAGTTCCCCGGCAAGAAGATTGTCGATGCGCTGGTGGACCTGCCGTTTGCGCTGCCCACCGCCGTGGCCGGCATCTCCCTGACCGCCTTGCTGGCCGGCAACGGCTGGGTGGGCCAGTACCTGGAGCCGCTGGGCATCCAACTGGCGTTCAACCCCAACGGGGTGGTGATTGCGCTGATCTTCATTGGCCTGCCCTTTGTGGTGCGCACGGTGCAGCCTGTGCTCGAAGACTCCGAAAAGGAGCTGGAAGAGGCGGCCACCAGCCTGGGTGCCTCGCGCTGGCAGATCTTCTACAAGGTGATCCTGCCCGCCATCACGCCGGCCTTGCTGACCGGTTTTGCCATGGCCTTTGCCCGCGCCCTGGGTGAATACGGCTCGGTGATCTTCATTGCCGGCAACATGCCCATGGTCTCCGAAATCACGCCGCTGATCATCATCGGCAAGCTCGAACAGTACGACTACACCGGTGCCACCGCCGTGGCCGTGGTGATGCTGGTCTTCTCCTTTGCCATGCTGCTGGTCATCAACGCCCTGCAGGCCTGGCAGCGTCGCCATTCGGGAGCACCCGCATGAATCTGAATTTCAACGAACAGCACTATTTCCTGTTCCAGGTGCTGGGCGCCATCCTGGTGGCGGTGCTGCTGGCCTACCGGCTGACGGCCCCCAAGAAGGGCGCCAAGCCCGAGAAAGTGACGACCACCGAGTCGCGCGCCGTGCGCTGGATCCTGACCGGTGTGGCGCTGGCCTTCATCGCCCTGTTCCTGGTGCTGCCGCTGGCTGCTGTGTTCACCGAGGCGCTGCGCAAGGGCTGGAGCGCCTACCTGGACGGTCTGCGCGAGCCCGATGCCTGGTCGGCCATCAAGTTGACCCTGATCACGGCCGTCATTGCCGTGCCGCTGAACCTGGTGTTCGGCGTGGCCGCGGCCTGGTGCATTGCCAAGTACGAGTTCAAGGGCAAGGCCTTCCTGACCACGCTGATCGATCTGCCGTTCTCCATCTCGCCGGTGGTGGCGGGCCTGATGTACGTGCTGGTGTTTGGCGCCAATGGCTGGCTCGGTCCCTGGCTGCAGGCCCATGACATCAAGATCATCTTCGCCGTGCCAGGCATCGTGCTGGCGACCGTGTTCGTGACCTTCCCCTTCATTGCCCGGGAGCTGATCCCGCTGATGCAGGCGCAGGGCAATGACGAGGAGCAGGCCGCCATCGTGCTGGGTGCCAGCGGCTGGCAGACCTTCTGGCATGTGACGCTGCCCAACATCAAGTGGGGCCTGCTGTACGGGGTGATTCTGTGTAACGCCCGTGCCATGGGCGAGTTCGGTGCGGTGTCGGTGGTCTCCGGCCACATCCGCGGCCAGACCAACACCATCCCGCTGCATGTCGAAATTCTCTACAACGAATACCAGTCCGTCGCCGCGTTTGCCGCTGCCTCGCTGCTGGCGCTGCTGGCCCTGGTGACACTGGTCATCAAGACCGTGGCCGAGTGGAAATCCGAACAACAGCGCAAGGCTGCCGCCGAGCTGCCGCCCGAGCGCCCGACCCCCGTGACCGTCCAGCCCTGAAGGCCGGCGCTGCAACCGAATCCGAGAACACCATGAGCATCGAAATCCGCAATGTCAGCAAGCAGTTTGGCGACTTCCAGGCCCTGCGCGATGTCAGCCTCGATATCAAGTCGGGCGAACTGATCGCGCTGCTGGGCCCGTCGGGCTGCGGCAAGACCACGCTGCTGCGCATCATCGCCGGGCTGGAAACACCCGATGTGGGCAGCATCCATTTCAGCGGCGCTGACACCACCGACGTGCATGTGCGCGACCGCAACGTGGGCTTTGTCTTCCAGCACTACGCGCTGTTCCGCCACATGACCGTGTTCGAGAACGTGGCCTTCGGCCTGCGCGTGAAGCCGCGCAGCGAACGCCCCAGCGAAGCCCAGATCAAGGAGAAGGTGATGAACCTGCTCAAGCTGGTGCAGCTGGACTGGATTGCCGACCGCTTCCCCTCGCAGCTGTCCGGCGGCCAGCGCCAACGTATCGCCCTGGCGCGCGCGCTGGCGGTGGAGCCCAAGGTGCTGCTGCTGGACGAGCCGTTCGGCGCGCTGGACGCCAAGGTGCGCAAGGAGCTGCGCCGCTGGCTGCGCCGTCTGCACGACGAGCTGCATGTGACCTCCATCTTCGTGACCCACGACCAGGAAGAGGCGTTGGAAGTGGCCGACCGTGTGGTCGTCATCAACAAGGGCAAGATCGAACAGGAAGGCACGCCGCAGCAGGTGTGGGACAACCCGGCCAGCCCGTTTGTCTACGGCTTCCTGGGCGATGTGAACCTGTTCAAGGGCCGCGCCAGCGATGGCCGCGTCTACCTGGACGAGGGCCTGCAGCTGGAGAGTGCCGAGGCCAATGGCGCGTCCAACTCCAACGCCTTTGCCTATGTGCGCCCGCACGACCTGGACGTGGAGCGTTATTCGTCCGGGCAGAATGTGGACCTGCAGGGTCGCCCCACCGGCATCGTGGTGCAGCTGGCGCGCGCGATTGTGGTGGGCCCCATCGCACGCCTGGAACTTATTCCCGCCGATGGCACCCAAGCAGCGGACAATGGTGGCGAAGATCAGCTGATCGAAGCCCAGATTCCCGCACAGCAGTTCCATGAGATGGCGCTGCGCGAAGGGGAGACCCTGGTGGTCACCCCGCGCCGCGCCAAGGTGTTCGTGGACGCCGCTGCCGGTATCTGAGGGTAGGCATCCTGCATGGGGCAGGGCGCCTGCCCGGCCCCGGGCCTGGAGTTGGCCAGACAAGGATGGACATGCAGTTTGTAAATACCCTCAGCCAGGCCCCGCGCCGCGTGCTGGCCCTGATCAGCCTGGCCTGTGTGGCCCTGCTGGCGTTTGGCATGTACCTGCAGCATGTGCAGGGGCTGGAGCCGTGCCCCATGTGCATCGTGCAGCGCTATGCGCTGGTGCTGGTGGCGGTGCTGACCGGCCTGGCCAGCCTGCGCCCGAACAAGGGCTGGTGGATGGGCTGGGGCGTGCTGGCGCTGCTGGCCAGCGGCTTCGGCGCCTTCGTGGCCGCGCGCCAGAGCTGGCTGCAGTGGTACCCGCCCGAATTCGCCAGCTGCGGCCGCGATTTCTACGGCATGATCGAAAACTATTCCCTCAGCCGCGCCATCCCCATGATCTTCCGGGGTTCGGGCGACTGCACGGCGATCGACTGGACCTTCCTGGGCGGCTCGATTGCCAACTGGTCCTTTGTCTGCTTTGTGCTGTTCTTCGGGGTGATTGCCACCTTGCTGGTGCGCCGCCGCTGAGCACGGACCGCACGCGACACGCGCTGCACAGCCCCGGCATGCCGGGGCTTTTTTGTGGCCGCGTGCAGCGGCCCCACTTGGCGCGACAATCTCCACCCCATGCCCCAGTACATCCTTTTTCACAAGCCCTATGGCGTGCTGTCCCAGTTCACGCCGGAGGACGGTGCCCGTTCGCTGGCCGAGTTCGACCTGCCGCCCGGCGTCTACCCGGCGGGGCGGCTGGACAAGGACTCCGAAGGCCTGCTGCTGCTGACCGATGACGGGCCGCTGATCGAGCAGCTGCTGCACCCGCGCTACCAGAAGCCCAAGACCTACTGGGTGCTGGTGGAGCGCCTGCCCGACGCGGCGGCGCTGGAAAAGATGCGGGCCGGTCTGCGCATCGAGGACTACACCACCTTGCCCTGCGAGGTGCAGCTGCTGGACCCCCAACCCGCGGTGGCGCCGCGCGACCCGCCGGTGCGGGTGCGCAAGAGCGTGCAGGACTGGTGGCTGGCCATCACCGTGGTGGAAGGCAAGAACCGCCAGGTGCGCAAGATGACTGCCGCCATCGGCCACCCCACGCTGCGCCTGCAGCGCCGCAGCATTGCCAACCTGGAGCTGGGGGATCTGGCGCCGGGGCAGTGGAGGGCCATAGCGCGCGCAGATATCCACTGGGGAACGGACGCGGCGGGCACGCCGGCGGACCGCACGACGGCCGGCGGTGTGGCCGTGCGCTACCGCAGCCCGGGCGAGCGCCCGCGTGACGTGCCGCGCAGTGGCGACCGCCGTAGTGCAGGCAGTGCCGGTCGCAACGATTCAGGCAGTGCGCGGGCGGGGGATGGAAAGCGCAATGAGAAGGGCAATGGCAATGGCGGCCGCAGCCGCAATGCCGCGCCGACCCGCCAGCCGGGCAGCTGGTTCACATCCAAGAAGTGAGCGCAGGGGCGCAGGGCCTGCGCCGGCGAGGAGGGGGCAGGCAGTCGCAGCCTGGCCCGGGGCGCTCAGTCCGATTCCACGCTGGCCGCGCTGAACAGCGGGCCGGTGGTGCCGGCCACCCAGCCGGGGTAGGTTTCCATCACTTCGGCAAACAGGGCCGAATCGATCCAGCGCTGCAGCCAGTCCTGCAGGTGGGGCCAGGGCTGTTCGGCCCACTGGGCCTCGTCGATGCGGGCGAACTGGCGCACAAAGGGGCGCAGCGCCATATCGGCCAGGCTGGGGTTCAGGCCGAACAGGTAGCCGGTGTCGGCCAGCTGGTCGTCCAGCGCGGCCAGCCAGGTGATGGCGTCGGCCTGGGCCTGGTTCACTTCCTCGGCGCTGTAGCGCTCCGGGTATTTGCAGCGGTCCAGGGCCTGCTTGAAGAAGCCGTCGTTGCGGGCGATCAGGGCCAGCATGTCGTCCAGGCTGCCGGCGGTGGGGGCCAGCCAGGCATCGGGGTCGTTGCTGCGCAGCGCGTGCAGCATGACTTCCAGGCTCTGGTCGATCACCGTGCCGTCGGCCAGCACCAGCACCGGCACCGTGCCCTTGGGCGAGGCATCCAACAGCGCCTGGGGCTTGGCACGCAGATTCACTTCCCGCAGTTCGCAGGCCAGCCCGGCATGTGCCAGCGCCAGACGGGCGCGGATGGCGTAGGGGCAGCGGCGGAAGGAATACAGAACGGGCAAGGTGGTGGACATGGAGGAGCCAGGGAGGGCACAGGGCCCGAGTCAGGAAGCCGGGGATGATAGCCGGTTGGCGCCGCTCCTGTGGGGCGCTGCGTTTTGGCGGGAGGTCTGGCGCGGGCGGCCGCACCTTGCCAGCCTGCCGCCAGCCCTCCGCAAGCCCATCCAAAGTGGTAGGGCGCCATGGACAGGGATGGCCCCGGGCACCCCCTAGCTGGCGGTGGGGAGGTACGCCCGGGGCAGCCCGGTCAGGCGGCTTTCCAGAAAATATAGTCGGCCTGGTAGGGCACCACCTGCTTGCTGCCCAGGTTGGCTGCGCTGCAGGCCATGGCGGGTGCGACCCCGCCCTTGGTGGCCACGCGCTGGATGTAGGTCACGCCCTGCATGGCGCCCATGCCCATGGCCGGGTTGGCCTTGACCAGCTGCAGCGGGATGTTGCCCATGCCGGCAGGGGCCACGGCCACCTGGGTCGCGGTGACCTTGGAGCCGTCGTTGTTCTCCCAGGTGGCGGGCGGGCCCCAGTATTTGCCGATGACCGATCCGCTGCGGGTCTGCAGCTTGGCATCGGGGCCGACAAACACCCATTCGTGCTCGGAGGCCATGTCCTTCTTGGCGCGGCATTCATAGGTGATCTGGCCGATACCCACGGTTTCCATGGCCACTTTGTGGCCCGCCGGAACCTGCACGGGGGCGGGCAATGCGGACTGCGAATACATGGGATGGGGACCCATGGACGAACAGGCGGTCAGGCCCAGTACCGAGGCACAGACGGCGGCCAGTGGGAATGCATGTAGCGGTTTCATGAGAATTTCCTCGAACAAGGTGGACAAGAAACGCACCGGGCAAATGGGCTGGCTGCCCCGGTACTGCTGCGCGCCAGCCCCCGAACGGCGGTGCGTTCGCGGGCACGGTGCGTTCCAACGTTGAAACCCGTGCGCCTGGCGGGCAGGGTGTCAGCGGCGGCCGGATGGCGCGCGACCTGGGTGAGGTCGTGGCGCTCCAAAGAGGGAAGGAGGTCCCGGCAGGCAGGGCCGGCGGCATGTGCCGGCTCCCAGGACTGTGGGCGGGAAGAGGTGTCCAGGGTCTGGGTTGGAGCGCTGCCCTGTGCCGGCGCCGCATTCCCCAGCAGCATGGCGGGCGCCGTGGCGGGCCGCACGCCGCTGGCGCCCGGAACGCCGCAGCGTGGGACCAGGGGGGAAGGACAGCCTGCAAACCAGTGGAGGGGCACGGTGACTCCTTGTGGACGGTGGGCGGTGGCCATTGGCGGCGCTTGGGAGCACTTGGTAGTGCTTGGAGGCCGCTGGTGGCAGTGCCCGACACTGGCTATACGCAGGCGGGGAGGCCGTGGATTCAGGTTTTTGAAAAATATTTTGTGTGCACATTCCCCCGTGGGCCGCATCCACTGGTCGCGATGCTGCGTACAGGAGGAGAGGCAAGGCCGGTAATCCGCCTTGGCGGCAATCCAACAGCGCCGCATGCCGCCAGTGCTTGTGCGCACAATGGCTGTATGAGCGCATCTACACCGGACCACGAACTGATGGACTTACTCGACCGCGTCGCCCGCCGGGAGGAACCGGCGCTCAAGCTGCTGTACGACCAGACGGCTGCGCGGCTGTACGGGCTGGCGCTGCGCATCGTCGGCAACCGGGAGTGGGCCGAGGATGTGCTGCAGGAGAGTTTTCTGGGCATCTGGCGCAATGCCGGGGCCTACCGTGCCTCGCTGAGCCCGCCGCTGGCCTGGATGGGCTTGCTGGTGCGCAGCCGAGCCCTGGATTTCCTGCGCCGGCGCCGGGCCGAGCGCCTGCATCTGCAGGTGGCGATCGACGATCTGGCCGAGATCGATGCGCTCGCCCAGGAGCAGATGGCCCCGGGCCCCCAGCAGGGGGCCGAGGCCAGCGAACAGGCGGCCGCGCTGCACCAGTGCCTGCAGCGGCTGGAGCATGCCCAGCGCCAGGTGGTGAGCCTGGCCTATCTGCGGGATCTGAGCCACAGCGAGCTGGCCAGCACCTTGAAGCTGCCGCTGGGCACCGTGAAGACCTGGATGCGGCGCAGCCTGGAGCAATTGCGCAAGTGCATGGCCCGCCATGTCTGAGTGTGAGGAGTGTTCACCATGCATCTGACCCGCAACCCTGAACTGCTTGACCGCCTGGCGGCGGCCTATGCGCTGGGTACGCTGCGCGGCGGGGCGCGCCGACGCTTCGAGCAGCTGGCGCGCGACCATGCCCAGGTGCGGGCGGCCGCGCTGCTGTGGCAGGGCCGCTGGTCCGCGTTTTCCGAGGTGCAGACGCCGGTGCAGCCGGACGCGGCGGTCTGGACCCGCATTGCCAACCTGGTGCTGGCCGACCAACAGCAGGCCCAATGGAGGGCGCAGCGCAGTGCCGCTGAGGCCGCGCCCCAGGTGGGGAAGCTGGGGCAGGCGCTGTCCTGGTGGCGCGGGCTGGCGCTGGCGGGCAGCCTGGCCACGGTGGTGGCGGTGTCGGTGGGGCTGTGGACGCACCACGGGCTGCAGCAGAGCACGCAGCAGCAGCTGTCGGCGCTGCGCACCGAGCTGCAGACCACGCAGGCCGCCTTGCAGGCGGCCCCCCAGATTCAGTATGTGGCCGTGCTGGCGGACGGCAAGGCCGATGCCTCCATGCTGGTGACCTTCGACCCCCGGCACAACCAGCTGGTGCTGCAGCGGGTCAGCGGCTTTCGGGAAGCGGAGAGCAAGTCGCTGCAGCTGTGGGCCCTGCCGCCGCAGGGCGCACCGCGCTCCCTGGGCGTGGTGGGCGAGGGCCGGGTGGCGCAGCTGGCGGTGCAGGAGACCGATGTCAAGGCGGTTCCAACCCTGGCGATCAGCCTGGAGCCCAAGGGCGGCGTGCCCAGCGCCACCGGGCCTACGGGGCCGGTGCTGTTCACCGGGGCGCTGATTCGCCGGGACCTGTGAGGCCTGGAGCTGCCGCTTCGCCGCGCCGCGCGGTGCGGGCCGGTACGCGGTCCATCGGTCCCCGGTCCATCGCTGTGCCGTCCATCGACAGGGCGCACAGCGACGCAGGCCCTGTGCGACATTGGCTGCACTTTGCCGCCATGCGCCAGGTGGGTGCAGGGTACCTGCGGGCGATATTTGGGGGAGAAACAGGCGATTTGTCGGTTTTATCTGATTACACGTAGATACAGATTGTGGTTCTATCGGGGTGGGTGACAGCCGGTTCTCAGTGCTACGTGTGGCTTGTGCATCGATGCGGGACACCACGACATGGAATGGCGGCCGGTGCAGTTGCCGGCGAGGGGGTGTTGATGCCTGCATTCGAGATTCGTGCCAATCGGGTGGCGGCCGGCTTCAGACTGGAGCATGCCGTCCTGGGGGCCACGGTGCTGGTGGCGTGCGCGGTGGCCACCACCAGCAAGTCGCCCAGTCTGCTGTCTTTTTTCTGGCTGTCCAATGCGCTGATGCTGGGACTGATTGTGCGCTTCCCGGTCATGGCGCAGCCGCAGGGCTGGGGGCTGGCCACGCTGGGCTTTCTGCTGGGCAGCTATGCCGGCGAAGGCTGGTTTCTGAAGGTGCTGCTGCTGACGCTGGCCAACCTGGGGGGGATCGCCTGCGGCTGGCTGTACCTGCGCCAGCATGCTGCGAGCGTGGTCCAGATGCGCTCGCCGGTGGGGGTGTTCCATGTGGTGGTGGGTGTGTGCATCGCCAGTGCCGTGGGTGCGCTGCTGGGGGGCGGGGCCATGCAGTACCTGCTGCAGCGCAGCTGGCAGCGCACGGCCATGATGTGGTTTGGTGCGGAGATGATGCACATGTGCCTGATCATTCCCCTGCTGCTGAATGTGCCGCCGCTGGGCGCGGCCCGGCGCCTGTGGCGCAGCGGCGAGCGGGCATGGGGGCGGTCCGTGGCGCCGCTGGCGGTGCTGGTGGTGCTGATGGGCGTGGGCCTGTACATCGGCGGGCCCGGGGTACCGCTGCTGCTGCTGCCCGGCCTGGTGCTGTGCGCGCTGAGCTACCGGGTGTTCACGGTGTCGCTGCTGTGCTTTCTGGCCGGCAGCTGGCATGTGTTCCTGCTGGTGCTCAAGGACTTCGATTTCAGCTCCCAGAACGCCGAAGCCGCCATGTCCATGCGCCTGGGCCTGTCCATGCTGAGTGTGACCCTGCTGACCGTGGCCTGTGCGCGCAACCACTGGGGCGACGCCATGGCCCGGCTGGAGCATTCGTCCACCCACGACCACCTGACCGGCATGCTGACCCGGGCGGCTTTCAGCGAGCAGGCCCACCGCATCCTGGCGCGGCTGGCCCATGGCCGCCAACCGGTAGCCCTGCTGATGCTGGACCTGGACTGGTTCAAGCGCGTCAACGACACCTATGGGCATGCGGCCGGGGATGTGGTGCTGCAGGCAGTGAGCCGCACGGTGGTGCAGTCGCTGCGGCCGCACGAGCTGCTGGGGCGCATGGGCGGGGAGGAGTTTGCCCTGCTGCTGCCCGGTGCCGACGCCCAGGAAGCCAGTGCGACGGCCGAGCGGTTGTGCGCCGCCATCCGGGCTCTGACTATCGAGGTGGACGAGGGCAAGACGCTGCGCCCTACGATCAGCATCGGCGTGGTGGCGCTGGATGCCACCGACACGCTGACGCTGAGCGTGCTGCTGAGGAAGGCCGATCTGGCGCTGTACAGCGCCAAGGAAAATGGCCGGGATGGCTTCTGCCTGAGCGCCTGATCGACTGCCCAAGTGCCCGAACACCTGAGCGCTGGTGCTTGTGTGCTGTTGTGCTTCGGTACGCTGGAGCGTCTGGAGGGCAGGCGTTGTGCCGGTCTGCGGGGTTTACGCCGTCTGGGCCTGGGCCAGCAGCCACTGGCGCACGTCCTCCAGCGCCGGCGATGCCGCGCGCGTGCGCGGCTGGGTGAACCAGTAGGCGCCGGCAGGCACCGTCAGCGCAAACGGCTGCACCAGCCGGCCGGCACGCAGCAGGTGGGTGAACATGGCCGGGGGCAGAAGGGCCACGCCGGCGCCCTGGGCGGCGGCTTCGGCCAGGGCGATGGAGCTGTCGAACTGCGGGCCGGCGGCGCGCAGGGTGGCCACTTCGGCGGCCTGGCACCACTGCTCCCATTCCGCGGTGCGAAAAGAGCGCAGCAGCGTCTGGCCGCGCAGATCGCCCGGCTGGCGCAGGTGCTCGGCAATGGCCGGGGCGCACAGCGGGGTCAGCGGCGCGTGCACCAGCAGATCGGCTTGCAGGCCGTGCCAGGCACCGTCGCCAAAGCGGATGGCCGCGTCCAGCCCTTCTGCATTCAGGTCCACGCGGTTGTTGTGGGTCTGCATGCGCAGGTCGATATGCGGGTGGCGGGTCTCAAAGTCGGCCAGCCGGGGCAGCAGCCAGCCCACGGCGAACGTGCCCACCACGCCCAGGGTCAGCACCTCGCGCGGGCGGTCGTTGCGCAACTGGCCCAGGGCGCGCTCCAGCCGGCCAAAGCAGTCGGCCACCACGGGCCACAGGGCCTGGCCTTCGTCGGTCAGGGCCAGACCGCGCGGCAGACGCCGGAACAGCGGCGTGCCCAGCTGTTCTTCGAGCTTGCGGATATGCTGGCTGACAGCGGTCTGGGTGACGTGCAGCTCGTGGGCGGCGCGCGTCAGATTCAGGTGGCGGGCCGCACTGTCGAACGCGCGCAGGGCATTCAATGGCAGGTGCATGGGGGTGGAGGTATAAGTTTTTCTAGGGTTTGTTCTGCCATCTTAACGTTGGTCAGCGTTGGCGCACTCCGGTAAGGTAGCAGGTGTTATCAAGAAGAGGAGCACGCTATGCACAGAAGAATTTGGCTGCAAAGCAGTCTGGCCCTGAGCGCCACCTGGTTGGCCGGGTGTGCAGGTATGCAGAAAAACTCGGGTCTGGAGGCGGATGATGCCTCCCACCCGCTGGCGCAGATCGAGGCCCGCACCGGGGGGCGCCTGGGCGTGGCGGTGATCGACACCGCCAACGGTCGTCAGTGGCAGTACCGGGGCAGCGAGCGCTTTCCCATGTGCAGCACCTTCAAGCTGCTGCTGGCCGCCCAGATGCTGCAGCGCGACCAGCAGGGGCTGGACAGCCTGCAGCAGCGCGTGACCTACCCGCGCAGCGCGCTGGTGCCGTATTCGCCCACCACCGAGGCCCATGCCGATGGCGCCGGGCTGACGGTGGCCGAGCTGTGCGAAGCCACCGTGGTGCTGAGCGACAACACCGCCGCCAACCTGCTGCTGGCCCGCCAGGGTGGCCCGCAGGGGCTGACCCAGTGGCTGCGCGACATGGGCACCATGCACACCCGCCTGGACCGGCTGGAGCCGGCGCTCAACAGCGCCACCCCGGGCGACGAGCGCGACACGACCACACCGCTGTCCATGGCGCGTGCCGTGGTGGCGCTGGCCAAGGGCCCGCACCTGGATGCCGGTCACCAGGCGCAGCTGCTGCAGTGGCTCAAGGCCAGCCCCACGGGCGCCAAGCGGCTGCGCGCCGGCATGCCGCCGGGCTGGCTGGTGGGCGGCAAGACGGGAACGGGCGACAACGGTACGGCCAATGATGTGGTGCTGGTCTGGCCCCACCACCGTCCGCAGCCGCTGGTGGTCAGTGCCTATCTGACGCAGACGCCGCAGCTGGCGCCGGCCGCACGCGATGCGGCGCTGGCCGAGGTAGGCCAGGCGGTGGCGCACTGGTTCCGGCGTTTCTGAGCCTTTACGGTTGGAGGCGCGGCGGCTGCCGGCTGTGTGCCGGGGCCGCCCCCCCAAAAGAAACCAGGGCGGCAGCGGAGCGGATCCACTGCCGCCCTGGTGTTTGGAGGCGGGTAAGGTGCCCTGCGGGGCGGGTGGCCGGGGGCGGGTGGCCGGAGGCGGTTTAGAGCTGCTTGACCAGCACCTGGCTCTTGCGGCTCCAGTTGTACTTGGCCTTGCGTGCCTCGGGCAGCCATTCCGGGTCCACCGGCTGGAAGCCGCGCTTGATGAACCAGTGCATGGTGCGGGTGGTCAGCACGAACATGCTGGTGCAGCCCAGGGCGCGGGCGCGCTGCTCGATGCGCTTGAGCAGCTTCTCGCCGTCGCCCGTGCCCTGGCTCTGGGGCGAGACGGTGACGGCGGCCATTTCCGCGGTCTTGGCTTCCAGATAGGGGTGCAGGGCGGCGCAGCCGAAGATCACGCCGTCGTGCTCGATCACGGTGTAGCTGGTGATGTCGCGCTCGATCTCGGTGCGGTCGCGCTTGACCAGGGTGCCGTCTTTCTCGAACGGCTCGATCAGCTGGATGATGCCGCCCACATCGTCGATGGTGGCTTCGCGCAGCTCTTCGAGCTTTTCGTCGATCACCATGGTGCCGATGCCGTCGTGCACATAGATTTCCAGCAGCAGCGCGCCGTCCACCGCAAACGGCAGGATGTGGCTGCGTTCCACGCCATGTTCGCAGGCGCGCACGCAGTGCTGCAGGTAAAAGCCGGTGTCGGTGGGCACCTGCGGGGGGGGCAGCTCGGCCAGCAGCTGGCGGGCGGCGGCCAGCGGCAGCTCGGTGTCGATGGGGTTGTCTTCGCTGTCGGGCTCGGACGGGTTCATGCGGATGCCGGGCACCTCGCTCAGGAAGATCAGCTTGTCGGCCTTCATTTCGCAGGCCACGCGGGTGGCGACTTCTTCCATGCTCAGGTTGAAGGCCTCGCCGGTGGGCGAGAAGCCAAACGGCGACATCAGCACCATGGCTTCGGATTCCAGCGCGCGGCGGATGCCTTCCACATCGACCTTGCGCACCAGGCCGGAGTGCATGAAGTCCACCCCGTCGACGATGCCCACCGGGCGGGCGGTCAGGAAGTTGCCCGACATCACGCGCACGCGGGCGCCGGCCATGGGGGTGTTGGGCAGGCCCTGGCTGAAGGCGGCTTCGATTTCGTAGCGCAGCTGGCCGGCGGCCTCTTGCGCGCAGTCCAGCGCGATGGAGTCGGTCACGCGCACGCCGTTGTAGTAGCGCGGCTCCTGGCCCTTGAGGCGCAGCTGTTCATTCACCTGCGGGCGAAAGCCGTGCACCAGCACGATCTTCACGCCCATGGCCTGGATCAGCGCCAGATCCTGCACGATGCCCTGCAGCTTGCCGGCGGCGATGGCTTCGCCCGTGATGCCCACCACGAAAGTCTGGTGGCGGAATTTGTGGATGTACGGGGCCACAGACCGGAACCAGGGAACGAAGGTGAAATTGAAAACCGTGGACATGGTGGGTGCAGACAGAGGGAGCGAGAGAGAGTGCTGTCCGCCGGCAATGCGCAGCGCGCTGCCGGCCTCAGAGGGTCAAAAGGCCCGCATCCCGGGGAGTGCGAGCCAATCCAGCCGCGAGTGTAGCGGCGCTGCGCCGCGGTCGCGGCAAATTTTCACGGCAAGGCGGCAGTCTGTTGCGGCGATGGCGCAGCGGGGTGGCCTTGGGGGCTATGACGCGGGCCGGGGAGCGGGCCGTGGGTGCGGCGGTTACCGGCGGTGGCTAGCGCAGCGGAGGCGGGCTGCCGGGCGCGTGCAGCCCCAGCCGCTTGGCCAGGCGCTGCAGATTGGCGCGGTCCAGCTGCAGGGCGCGGGCGGCGGGCGCCCAGCGGTAGCCATGGGCTTCCAGCGCTTGCTGCACCAGTTGCCGTTCGTAGCGGGCCACGGCCTGGCGCAGACCGGTGTCCGTGGGATCGGCCGCGGCGCTGGCGGCCGGGTCGGCAGGCAGCAGGCTGCCCGGGTCCTCGGCGGGATCGCCGGGGTGCGTGGACGCCTTGGAGCTGGGCACCAGCGCCAGATCCTGTGCGTGGATGCCGAGCGGGGTGGTGGGAGGGCGCGGGCGGCGCAGGGCGTGCAGCACGGCGCGGCGGATGCAGTGTTCCAGCTCGCGCACATTGCCCGGCCAGCGGTGGGCCAGCAGTGCGGCCTGGGCGGCGGCTTCCAGCCGCACCCCGTCCAGTCCGAACTGCGAGCGCGTGCGCTCCAGAAAGTAGCCGGCCAGCACCAGCACATCGCCTTCGCGGGCGCGCAGCGGCGGCACCTGCAGCGGGTAGACGCTGAGGCGGTGGTAGAAGTCGGCGCGCATGCGGCCGTCGCGCACGGCGGCGGCCAGGTCCTGGTTGGTGGCGGCAATGATGCGCACGTCCACCGTGCGTTCCCGGTCCAGCCCCAGGCGCTGGATCTGGCCGCTTTGCAGCACGCGCAGCAGCTTGGCCTGGGTGGCCAGCGGCAGCTCGCCCACCTCGTCCAGGAACAGGGTGCCCTGGTGGGCCTGTTCGAACTTGCCTTGCCGGTCGCTCACCGCGCCGGTGAAGGCGCCGCGCACATGGCCGAACAGCTCGCTCTCCACCAGCTGGTCGGGAAGGGCGGCGCAGTTGATGCTGACAAAGGCCTGGTCGGCCCGGGTGGACTGGGCGTGCAGGGCCTGGGCCACCAGTTCCTTGCCCACGCCGGTTTCGCCGGTGATGAGCACCGCCAGATCGCTGGCGGCCACGGTGGCGATGTCGCGCTGCAGCGCGCGCATGGCGCTGCTGTGGCCCAGCAGCCGGGGGGCAGCCAGCGGGGCGTGACGGCGGAAATGCTCGGCCCGCTGGCGTTCGTTGTGCACGGACTGCTCCAGCTGGCGCAGGCGGGCGGCCGTGGCCACGGTGGCGGCGGCCAGGTTGCTGAAGGCCTGGAGTGCGGCCAGCGGGGCGTCGCCGGCAAAGCTGCCGGGCTGCAGCGCGTCCAGGGTCAGCAGCCCCCAGGGCTGGCCGTCCACCTGCAGCACGCAGCCCATGCAGTCGTGCACCGGCAGCGGCGCGCCGGAGTGGTGGGCCACCAGGCCGTCGTAGGGGTCGGGCAGGGGGCTGTCGCTGGGAAAGCGCAGGGCCCGGCCGGCGGCCAGCAGCGCGGCAAAGCGCGGGTGTTCGCGCAGGCGAAAGCGCCGGCCCAGGGTGTCGGGGCTGAGGCCGTCGATGGCCAGCGGGCGCAGCCAGTCGCTGCCGTCGGCGCCGCGCTCGCAGCGCAGCAGGGCGGCGGCATCGGCCGGCAGCACGGTGCGCAGGGCGGCCAGCAGGCGGCGGTAGCGTTCGGTTTCGGGCAGCTGGCTGGACAGTTCGGCCACCAGGGGCAGCAAGGCGTTCAGCAGCAGGGCATTGGCAGTCATGGCGACATCGTATGCGGTCAGATTGACTGCAATTGACGCGCGTCAAAAAGACATGGTCGGCGGTAAGTGCTTGACGCGGCAGGGCCTGCGTGCTGGCATGCCGTTTGCCCTTATCGATGCAGGGCGGCCCGCCGAGGCTGCTGCCCATGGATCCCTTTGGAGAGTGATTTTTTCATGCTGACCGACCGCCAACGCGCCATTGTCAAATCCACCGTGCCCCTGCTGGAAACCGGGGGCGAAGCCCTGACCACCCATTTCTACCGGCTGATGCTGGCCGAAAGCGCCGAGGTGCAGCCGCTGTTCAACAGCGTGCACCAGCAGACGGGGGCCCAGCCGCGTGCGCTGGCGCGCAGCGTGCTGATGTATGCCAAACATATCGACGATCTGTCCGGCCTGGGCGATCTGCCGGCGCAGATCATCCACAAGCATGTGTCGCTGCAGGTGCAGCCCGAGCACTACCCCATTGTGGGCGGCTTCCTGCTGCGGGCCATCCGCGAAGTGCTGGGGGCGGAGGTGGCCACCGACGAGGTGATCGACGCCTGGGCCGCCGCCTACGGGCAGCTGGCGGACATCCTGATCGGCGCCGAAAAGGCCAGTTACGACGCCAATGCCCAGGCGCCGGGCGGCTGGAAGGGCGTGCGCCGCTTTGTGGTGGCCGCTAAACAGGCCGAGACCCCGGAGATCACCAGCTTCACGCTGCAGCCCGAGGACGGCGCTGCGGTGCTGGCCTACCAGCCGGGCCAGTTCATCGGTCTGCGCGTGGTGGTGGAAGGCAAGGAGCAGCGCCGCAACTATTCGCTGTCCCAGGCGGCGGATGGGCGCAGCCTGCGCATCAGCGTCAAGCGCGAGGCGCAGGGCGTGGTCTCCGGCCACCTGCACGACCAGGTGCAGACCGGTGATGTGCTGGAGGTCTTCCCGCCGGCCGGCCACTTCACCCTGGACGACAGCGCCAAGCCCCTGGTGCTGATGGCCGCCGGCGTGGGTATCACGCCGCTGATGGCCATGCTGCAGCAGGCGCTGCCCACGGGCCGGCCCATCACCTTCATCCACTGCGCCCGCAGCCCAGAGCAGCAGGCCTTCCGCAGCGAGCTGCTGGCCCTGGCGGCGCAGCACCCCCAGCTGTGGCTGCGCTTTGGCTACGAGCAGGACGCCGGCCCGTCCCCGGCGGCCGATGTGGAAGTGGCCCAGGGCCTTCCGGATGCCGCGCTGCTGACCCGCTGGCTGCCGGCCGTGCGCGATGTGCAGGCCTACTACCTGGGGCCGGTGGGCTTTATGCGCCTGGCCAAGCAGGTGCTGCAACGCGCCGGCGTGCCGGATGCGCAGGCGCGCTGCGAGTTCTTCGGCCCGGCCGAGTCGCTGGCCTGAAACCGGTCTGCGTGCTGGCCTGAACACCGGCACAGACCCCGGCCGGCCACGCGGCTACCCACTGCGTGGCATGCTGGGGCCTTGGTGAAATGCACCCGCTCTTGCAGCGGGTTTCTTCGTCTGGAACACGATGCAATTGGGAAATGGATGGAAGCCTGCCGTGGCCCCGGCCGCGCGGCTGGATGTGCTGCGGGTGGGGCTGGGGGCGGGCCTGGGCCTGCTGCTGGCGGCGGCCCTGGTGCAACTGGCGCTGTGGGCGGGCTGGCAGGGCAGCTGGGCCCTGTTTGCGCCGCTGGGCGCGACGGCGGTGCTGGTGTTTGCGGTGCACACCGGCCCGCTGTCCCAGCCCTGGTCCTGTGTGGTGGGCAACACGGTGGCGGCGCTGTGGGCCTTGCTGGTGGTGCGCTGGTGGCCGCAGCAGGCCCTGGGCTGGCTGCTGCCGGCAGTCGCCGTGGGCGGGGCCATTGCCTGGATGCAGATCACGCGTGCGCTGCACCCGCCGGGCGGCGCCGTGGCCCTGCTGCTGGCGCTGGAAGCCCAGCACGGCGTGCACCACGGCTGGAGCTATGCCTTCGCCCCCATCGGTCTGCTGACCCTGGTGCTGGTGCTGCTGGGTGTGGCCTACCACCGCGCCTGGGGCAAGCACTATCCGCTGCAGCCGGCGGCGCCCGCCGCAGTGGCCAAGGCCCAGCACCTGCCGTCGGACGATCTGTCCCAGGCCGATCTGCAGGCGCTGCTGGCGCGCTTTGACCAGGACTACAACCTGACCGCCCAGGAACTGGGCCAGCTGGTGCGTGCGGCCGAGGAGCAGGCCATTGCCCGGCGCTTTGGCAGCGTGCGCTGCGGCCAGGTGATGAGTGCCAGGCTGTGGACCTGCGGCCCGCAGGACGGCCTGGGGCAGCTGGCGGCGCAGTTTCAGCAGCACCCCATCAAGAGCCTGCCGGTGGTGGACGCACAAGGCCACCTGCTGGGCGTGGTGGCGCGCGGGGCCTTGTTCGACTGGCTGTGGCAGCAGCAGCGCCAGCCCGATGCCGAGGCCCGGCGCCAGCGCCGCACCTGGCGGCTGTGGGGCAAGAAGCCCCCGGCCGCGGCACCGGCCTGCGCGGCCGATCTGATGCAGGCCGCGCCGCTGACGGTGCAGGACGACACGCCGGTGGCCGAGCTGCTGGAGACCCTGGCCGTGCACACCGTGCCGTTTGTGGCCGTGCTGCGCCAGGGCCAGCTGGCGGGGCTGATCACCCGCACCGACATCATGCGCATCCTGCTGCGCTGAAGAGGCGGTGTCCGAAGTGCGGCTTAAGCCGACGCGGCCCCTCCGCCGCGGGCAGCACGCCCTGACGCGGCCAGCAACACCAGCACCAGCGCAATCAGTGGCAGCATGCCGGCGTTGATGGCGCCCCAGCCCGCGCTGTGCAGCAGCTGGCCGGAGCCGAACGAGGCCACGGCCACCGTGCCGAACATCAGAAAGTCGTTCAGCGCCTGGACCTTGGCGCGTTCGCTGGGGCGGTAGCACTCGGTCAGCAAGGCGGTGGCGCCGATGAAGCCCAGGTTCCAGCCCAGGCCCAGCAGCACCAGCGAGCCCCAGAAATGGGTCAGCTCCAGGCCCGCCAGGGCCATCAGGCCCGACGCCCCGATCAGCACCAGACCCAGGGCCGTGATGCGGCGCTTGCCGTAGCGGGCAATCAGCTTGCCGGTGACGAAGCTGGGGGCAAACATGGCCAGCACATGCCACTGGATGCCCAGCGCCGCCTCGCCCACGCTGTGGCCGCAGCCGACCATGGCCATGGGGGCGGCCGTCATCAGAAAGGCCATCAGGCCATAGCTCACCACACCGGCCGCAGCGGCCACGACAAACTGCGGCGTGCGGGCGATCTGGGCCAGTGGCCGGGCGCCGGTGGCCACGGCCTTGGGCGGCGGGGGTGGCAGGCGCAGGCCCAGCAGCAGCGGCAGGGCCAGCAGTGCCAGCAGGGCCTGGCTGTAGAAGCTGCCGGCAAACGGGGTCATCGGCAGGGCGTCGCGCGTCCAGATCACCACCTGTGGGCCGATGATGGCGGCGATCAGCCCGCCCACCATCACCCGCGAAATGGCCTGCGCCTGGCGGCTGGGTTCGCTCACCGAGTCGGTGGCGGCAAAGCGGTAGCTCTGCACGCAGGCGCCGTAGAAACCAGCCAGCGCCGTGCCCAGGCAGAACATCAGGAAGTTGGAGTGGACGATGCCCTGGGCCGCGACCAGGCCGGACAGCACGCCCATCACGGCGCCCAGCAGATAGGCCGTGCGCCGCCCGCAGCGGTGCATCAGCCACGCGGCCGGCAAGGTGGACAGGGCCAGGCCCAGCTGGTAGAGGCTGACCGGCAGCGTGGCGGCGGCCGGGTCGCTGGACAGCTGCTGGCCCACCAGCCCCCCCAGCGAAATGATGATGGGCGGCGAGGCGCCACCCAGCGACTGGGCGGCGACCAGCAGGCCCAGGTTGCGGGAGGGTGCGGCAGGTGCTGCAGGCGGAGTGGGTGTGGCAGCAGGTGTGGCAGGAGGCGAGACAGCGGGCGGCAGGGCAGACATGGCAAAAACAGCAAAGGGAGCAGACCGGAGTGCAGCACGGCCCCGACAGTGCGGGGGGGCTGCCACGGCGGCTGCGGGGCACGGCACTGCCCAAGGCAATGGGCACGGCATGCGGCGGCTTTCATCATGGGCCATGGTCCGGCGCGGGCAGCGCAGGCGGCCGGCCCGGCAGGAGGGCGGTGCGAAATACCGTCTGTCGCCCTGCGTGGGCCTCCATCCTAGGGTTTGTATCAGGGTGTGTCCAGGGTGTGCCCGGGATTTGCGCCAGATCAGAGCGGCGCGCAGCGGACTTCCTAGGATGGCGCCGGTAGTGATTGTGGGAGATCACATCTTCAACCCTGCCTCCGCCTGCGGCGGGCGGCAGCATGCAGGGCCGCACACCGAGGTGCCAGGGCCCTTGTCGGGAGGCCAGGCCCATGGACGGAGCCATCATCTATCTGTTTGTCGCCGTGCTGGCGGCGTTTTCGCTGTCGTTCCTGTTCGTGTTCCACATGCCCGAGGGGCGGTGGATGGACAGCATCGGCCTGGTGTTCGGCGGCCTGGGCAGCATGGGCCTGTTCTACCTGTTCGTGCTGATCAACGAAGGCCCGCGCACCCAGGACGTGGAGCGGGCGGCCCGGCCGCCGCAGATCAGCCTGGGGGTGGAGAGCAGCCGGGTGCTGCGCTAGGCCTGGGCCGCACGCGCTGCATGCGCTGCGCGGCCTGTACGGGCTGTGCAGGCTGTACGGGAGCCCGTGCAGCTCACAGCCCGCCGCGGATCGGCCCGGCCTGGATGGTGTAGCGCTCGGTGCCGGCGGCCAGCGCGGCGTCCTCGATCTTTTCCACCTTCACCGGGCTGCCTTTGGCGGTCTTGCTGACACCGGTGGCGGTGTTCACGCGCTGGGCCTGCACATCGGCCGCGGCCTGGTGCACGACGATGGAGGCCTGGCCCCGGTTGTCGGCCAGGCGGTTGGCCAGGTTCTTCAGCGCGGCCATGGACTGGGTGTATTCCGGGCGGCCCTTGGCCGCCAGCGGCATCTGCACCGTCATGGACTCCAGCGTGCGCATGCTGCGTGCCTGACCCGACTGGCTGTCGGTGATGGGCGTGTCCAGCAGCTTGACCGGCCCGGCGCTGGAGCGCAGCTTGATCGGCAGGTGCTGCATGGACGACACCACATCCGTCTGGACCGAACGGGCCAGCTCGATTTCCTGGTCCAGCACGGACTGCAGCTTGGTGAAGCGCTCGCCCGCTTGCGCCGCCGCCGCGCCGGAAGCACCCGTGCCCGGCGCCGTGGCGGTGGCGGGTGCGCCGCAACCGGCCGGCGGGTTCTGGGTGAGGCGGCCGAACATGCAGCCCAGGGACGTGGTGGAGGATTCCACCGCCGCGCAGCCCGCCAGCACCAGGGCGGCGGCGGTGACAAGGCTCAGTTTCAGATACGGCATGGCAGGGCTCCTGTGTCCAAGATCGGCTGTGTGACGGGAAAGCGCCAGCTCAGTCCAGCAGGTCATTCAGTGTGGGCGTGTCTTTGGGCGCCGGGCGTGGCGCCGCCGGTGAAGGGGATGGAGGCAGTGCCACCGGGCCCGACACGGCGGGGGCCGGCACGGCCTTGACCGCGGCAGCGGGCGCCGGGGTGGCTGCGACCACGGGGGCTGTGGGGGGCGTGGCGGCCGGGCGTGCGGTGGGCGGCGGGTTGGCGGCCACGGTCGGTGCCGGGGTAGCGGGAGCGGTACTGGCGGGCACTGCCGCGCCGGACGCCACAGGCGCGGTACCCGGTGGCGTGCCTGGCGCTGCCGTGGGGGTGGCTGCGACCGGCTGGTCGGGGGGGCTCACCGTTCCGGCCGAGCCCGCAGCGCCCGCAGTGCCCTGCGGGCCGACCAGGGTGGCGGCCTTGCTGGCATCCGTGGGGGCGTCTGCCGCCGGGCTGTCCGCGTTGCCGCCGGTGGGCAGCATGCCGGGCTTGAAGGCCAGCCAGCCCGCAGCGGCCACCACCAGGGCGGCGCCGACCAGCAGCCAGCGGGTGGCGGCATTGGGCGCATGCGGCGAGCGGGGTGGGCGCAGCGGTACCGAACCCAGCGGCGCTGCGCGCGGCGAGCCGCATTGGCTGCAGAACTTGGCTTGGGCAGGTATGGAGGTGCCGCAGACAGGGCAATTCATAGGATCAGCGAGCGATGGGGCCATTGCACGAAATCTTACCCTTGGCTTTTCGGCATGGAGGCGGCCATTCGTGTCAGAAAATGGCGCCATCGCATGCCCAACTGCAACCAAATGCGACAAACACAGGGTTTCCGTGGAGTTGGGTCGTGTGCGGCGCGTGGGGCTTGGCAGTGCCGGCAGCGCGTGCAGCGTGCGCTGACATCCACGGCGCGGCGGGGCCGCTGCCGTGGCTGGCGTCCTTGCCCGGTGTCGGGGCGGGCTGCACCGGCCCGGGCGTGGAGGGCCGCCGCCCTGGCAGCCGCCGCCCCGGCCGGGGCTCAGGGCTTGGCGGTGGCAGCCGGACTGCGCAGCACCAGCAGGTCGATGCTGGAGGGCACGCCCAGGCGCACGGCAAAACCGGCCCACAGCCCGGCGCCGCTGCTGACAAACAGTTGCATCGGGCCGACCTGGTACAGGCCGCGCACATAGCCGTTGTTGGCCGGTGCGATCAGCAGCTGGTCCAGCCCCCGGATGTGGCCGCCATGGGTGTGGCCGGCGATCTGCAGGTCCACGCCGTGCTGGGCATAGTCGCGGGCGGGCTTGGGCTGGTGGGCCAGCAGCAGGTGCACGTCGGCGCCCTGGGCCTGCTGCTGCACTGCGGCGATGTCGGGGGGCAGGCCTTCGGCCACGGCGGGGTTGTCGTTCTGGTTGGACAGGCGGCCATAGGCCGGGTCGCCCAGGCCGGAGATGGCCAGCGTGCGGCCACGGATCTGCAGGCGTTCGGTCTGGTTTTCCAGATAGTGCAGGCCCAGGCGGCGGAATTCCTTGGCCCAGGCGTTGTAGCCGCTGTAGTACTCGTGGTTGCCGGGGGCAAACCACACGCCGTACGGGGCCTGCAGCTGGGCCAGCGGGGCGATGTTGGCCGCCTGGGTGGCGACGTCGCCGTCCACCATGTCGCCGGGCAGCACGATCAGGTCGGGCCGGGCCGCCTGGGTGCGGTCCACCAGGGCTTGCACATAGCGGGCGTTGTTGACCGGGCTGGCGTGGATGTCGGCAATCACGGCCATGCGCAGGCCGTCCAGCTCGGCGGGCAGGCGCGGCAGCGTGATTTCCTGGGTGCGCACCTCGGGCACCTTCAGCGCCTGCAGCACGCCGTAGGCGGACACCAGCAGGGCCAGGGTCGCACCGGCCACGGTCCACAGCGGCTGGCGCAGGCCCTGGGCCAGGCGGCGCCAGCCGGCTTTCCAGGACAGCAGCCAGGCCAGATCGCGCAGCAGGGCCAGCAGGATGGACAGCACGATGGCGGACAGCACCAGGCCGCTGCCTACCTGCAGATGGGCAATCACCTGGTAGCTGAGCGTGGTCTGGCGCATGGCCAGGATCAGCAGCGCGGGCAGGGCGCCCAGCACCATGGTGGCCGTCAGCGCCCACCAGAAGGCGCGGCGGGCCGGTCGGTGCAGCGGCCACCACAGCCACAGCGCGATGATGGGCACCAGAATCAGGGAGTAGAAAATCATGGAATGCGGGAAGGGCTGTTGCCCGCCGCCGGGGCAGCGGGGCAGTCAATGCAGCCCGCCGCAGGGTGCTGCAGCGGGACGGAACGCGCCAGGCCGCGAGGGTGTGCGGCGGCTGGGCGCATGGTAGCGACTGTGTGTGAGGATGCCGTGACCCATTTAGTTCCGGCGCGCAGGGCCTTGGCTGCGGGGCGGGCGCAGAGCCTGCTGTGGGTCCATCTGCAGCGGCAGCGCCGGCGGGCCGCGCGCGCGGGGATAATCACGCCCCTATGTCTTTGAAGATCACCTTCCCCGAGCAACTCCCCGTATCCAGCCGCCGTGACGAGATCATGGAGGCCATGGACCGCCACCAGGTCATCATCGTCTGTGGCGAGACGGGCTCGGGCAAGACCACGCAGTTGCCCAAGATCGCGCTGGCGCTGGGCCGGGGCAAGATCAATGCGGTGCCGGACGACAAGGGCGTGGTGCGCGGCCACCTGATCGGCCACACCCAGCCGCGCCGGATTGCGGCCAGCTCGGTCGCCAAGCGCATTGCCGAGGAGCTGAACACGCCGCTGGGCGAGGTGGTGGGCTACAAGGTGCGTTTCCAGGACACGCTGCAGAAGAACGCCTCGGTCAAGCTGATGACGGACGGCATCCTGCTGGCCGAAACGCAGACCGATCCGCTGCTCAAGGCCTATGACACGCTGATCATCGACGAGGCGCATGAGCGCAGCCTGAACATCGACTTTCTGCTGGGCTATCTGCGGCAGATCCTGCCCCAGCGCCCCGACCTGAAGGTGGTGGTGACCTCGGCCACCATCGATGCCGACCGCTTTGCCAAGCACTTTGAAGGCAAGGACGGGCCTGCGCCGGTGATCATGGTCTCGGGCCGGACCTACCCGGTCGAGATGCGCTACCGACCGTTCGAGGGCGAGAAGGACAAGGACCTGAACGACGCCATTGCCGAGGGCGTTGACGAGCTGTGGGCCGGCGGCAAGGGGGGGGACATCCTGATCTTCCTGCCTGGCGAGCGCGAGATCCGCGAAGCGGCGGACCATGTGCGCAAGCACCTGCAGCATTCGCCCACTTTGCGCAGCGCCGAGGTGCTGCCGCTGTTCTCGCGCCTGTCGCAGGCCGAGCAGGACCGGATCTTCGACGGCCACACGGGCCGGCGCATTGTGCTGGCCACGAACGTGGCGGAAACCTCGCTGACGGTGCCGGGCATACGCTATGTCATCGACGCCGGCACGGCGCGCGTGAAGCGCTATTCCTTCCGCAGCAAGGTGGAGCAACTGCTGGTGGAGCCGATTTCCCAGGCCGCCGCCAACCAGCGTGCCGGCCGCTGCGGCCGGGTGGCCAACGGCATCTGCATCCGCCTGTATGACGAGGTGGACTTCAACGGCCGCGACAAATTCACCGACCCGGAAATCCTGCGCAGCTCGCTGGCCGGGGTGATTCTGCGCATGAAGTCACTGGGCCTGGGCGATGTGGTGCATTTTCCGTTCCTGGAAGCGCCTTCGGGCCGTGCCATTGCCGACGGCTACCAGCTGCTGGCCGAACTGGGCGCGGTGGACGAGCGCGGCAATCTGCTGGCCATGGGCAAGGAGCTGTCGCGCCTGCCGCTGGACCCGCGCGTGGGCCGCATGATTCTGGAGGCGCGGGCGCGCGGTGCGCTGTCGGAGGTGCTGGTGATTGCCTCGGCGCTGTCGGTGCAGGACGTGCGCGACCGGCCCATGGAAGCGCAGCAGCAGGCCGACCAGGCGCATGCCAAGTTCGACGACGAGAAAAGCGAGTTCACCGGCTATCTGCGGCTGTGGAAATGGCTGCAGGACGCGCGTGGCGGCAAGGTGGTGGCCAAGACCCGCGCCGAGATGGCGGCGCAGCACCAGCCCGCTGCCAAGCCCAGCGCGCGCAGCCAGGCCTTTTTGCCGGTGAGCCAGCGCGGCAGCGGCGCCCAGGTGGAAGGCACGGTGGAGGAGCGGCTGGCGCTGTTCAACCCTGCCGAGCCGGCGCAGGAGGCCACGCATAAGATCAGCAACCGCCAGTGGGAGCAGTTGCTGCGCCAGAACTTCGTCAACATCCGCCGCGTGCGCGAGTGGCGCGACATCCATTCGCAGCTGCTCACCGTGGTCAAGGAGCAGAAATGGCTGCTCAACAACGAGGCTGCCGGCTATGAGGCCGTGCATCTGTCGATGCTGTCCGGCCTGCTGGGCAACATCGGCTACAAGGGTGAGGAAAACGAAAGCTACCTGGGTGCGCACGGCATCAAGTTCCACCCCCACCCCGGCGCCCACCTGTCCAAGAAGCCGGGCCGCTGGATCGTGGCGGCCGAGCAGGTGGAGACCTCGCGCCTGTACGGCCGGGGCATTGCCGCGATCGAGCCGCAGTGGCTGGAGGAAGTGGGCGGGCACCTGCTGCGCAAGCAGCTGCTGGACCCGCACTGGAGCAAGAAGCAGGCGGATGTGGTGGCACTGGAGCGCGCCACGCTCTACGGCCTGGTGGTCTACAACGGCCGGCGCGTGAGCTACGGCCGCATCGATCCGCACGAGGCGCGCAATCTGTTCATCCGCCAGGCGCTGGTGGCCGGGGAGTGGGAAACCAAATGGCATTTCCTGTCTGCCAACCTCAAGCTGATGCGCAAGGTGGAGGAGCTGGAGCACAAGAGCCGCCGCCAGGACGTGCTGGTGGACGACGAGCTGATCTTTGCCTTCTACGACCAGCAGCTGCCGCGCGATGTGTACAGCGGCGCCACGTTCGACCACTGGTTCCGCCTGCAGAGCAAGGGCAACCCCGAGCTGCTGCGCCTGTCCAAGGATGAGCTGATGCGCCACGAGGCGGCCGGCATCACCACCGACAACTTCCCCAAGCTGGTCAAGCTCGGCGGGGTGGACTGCGCGGCGGCCTATCTGCACAGCCCGGGCGATGCACGCGACGGTGTGACGGTGACGGTGCCGCTGTTCGTGCTGAACCAGGTGTCGGAAGAGCGGGCCGAATGGCTGGTGCCCGGCATGCTGAAAGACAAGATCCAGGCCCTGCTCAAGAGCCTGCCGCAGCGCCCGCGCAGCCGCTTTGTGCCGCTGCCCGAAAACGCGGCGCGGCTGGCCACGCTGTTCACCAGCGTGGAGCGCTGGGCGCAGGGCGGGCTGATCGATGTGCTGCTCAAGCAGGTGCGCGACGAGACTTCGCTGGATGTGAAGCGCGCCGACTTCAAGCTGGATATGCTGAGCCCGCATCTGTTCATGAACTTCCGCATCACGGACGAGCATGGCCGCCAGCTGGGCCAGGGGCGCAACCTGGGCGCGCTCAAGGCCGAGTGGGGCGTGAAGGCGCGCGGGGCGTTCCAGGCGCTGGCCTCCTTGAAGGTGGCCGCCGTGGTGCAGGGCCAGCCGGAGTCCGCGCAGAAGGCGCCGCACCCGACCCAGGCCGGTGGGCCCGCTGCACCTGCTGCGGCCAAGGCGGGCGGCGCTGCCGGCAAGCCCGAGAAGACCGTGCCCGCGCAGGCCCATGACACCCGCTACAAGGAATGGGGTTTCGGCGAGTTGCCCGAGCTGATGGAAATCAAGAAGGGCGGCACCACGCTGATAGGCTTCCCGGCGCTGATCGACCATGGCGATGCCGTCGGCATCGAGGTGTTCGACGAGCCCGAGGTGGCGGCCGCCAAGCACCGCGTGGGCCTGCGCCGCCTGTTTGCGCTGCAGATCCGCGATGCGCTGAAGTACCTGGAAAAGAACATTCCCGATCTGCAGAAGATGGCCGTGGCCTATATGCCACTGGGCACGCAGGAAGAGCTGCGCGGCCAGATCATCGACGTGGCCATTGACCGGGCATTCCTGCAGGACCCGCTGCCGGCCAACGAGGCCGACTTCAAGCAGCGCGTGCAGGATGGCCGGGGGCGCCTGACCCTGATCGCCAACGAAGTGGCGCGCATGAGCGCCACCATCCTGACCGAGTACGCCGCCGCTGCGCGCAAGATCAAGGACACCAAGAATGCGCCCGAAGCCACCAAGGATGCGGGCGAGCAGCTGCACAAGCTGGTGCCCAAGAATTTCATCGCCGTGGCGCCGTGGAGCCAGCTGGGCCACTACGCGCGCTATCTGAAGGCCATCACCACGCGGCTGGACAAGTACCGCGCCGACCCGGCCCGCGATGCCGCTAAGCTCAAGGAGCTGCAGCCCATGGAGCAGCGCTACTGGCGCCTGGTGGCCGAGCGCAAGGGCCAGGTCGACGCCCGCATGCAGGAATACCGCTGGATGCTGGAAGAGCTGCGCGTGAGCTTTTTCGCGCAGGAGCTGCGCACGCCGTACCCGGTCAGCACCAAGCGGCTGGACAAGGTCTGGCAGCAGCTGCAGCACTGATGCGCCGAGCGCGGCACGACCACGCAGAAGCCCCATGAGAAGCCCCATGCTCTGGCGCCGCCTGCTGCCCGCTGAACAGGGCTTTGTGCTGCAGCACTTCGGTGCGCAACAGGGGGGCTGGCTGGCGCAGCAGGTGCGCCTGGGCCTGCGCCGGGTGGGGGATACGCGGCGGGCGCTGTGCCTGAACGGTGGCTGGCTGTCGTTTCCGCGCGCCTGCTATGGCGGCGCAAGCCTGCAGGCGCCGCTGCGCCTGGACCATGCTGCGGTGGCGGGCCTGTTCGCCCATGAGCTGCTGCACCAGCTGCAGCGCAGCCAGGGTCTGCCGGTGACGCGGCATGCCGTAGCCTTGCACGCGCGCCAGCTGCTGCCCGGGTGGCTGGGCGGGCGGGACCCTTATGCCTACCGCGCCGGCCATTCCGCCAGGGCGCGGCTGCGGCAGTTCTGGCAGGCCCAGGTGGAGCAGCAGGCGCAGATGTGGCAGGACCATGTGCAGGCCCTGGTGGCGGGACGGCCGGACCCGGCTTGGGCAGGGGTGGCCCGCGCGGTGCAGGCCGGGCGCTTGCGCCGGCGCTGAAGCGCAAAGTCCAAGCGCGCCGGTGGCGCGGCTGTGGCGGGTGTGCAACCGTTCGTCCGCGTGGCTGTTACAGTTTGTCCAAGTATGGCCTGGGCAGTGCCCCCAGGTCCAGGGCGCCCGCACGGGCGCGTGCACAGGGAGGGGTGTTGCGATGCAGATCACGTTTTACGGGGCCGCGCAGACGGTTACCGGTTCCTGCTTTCTGGTGGAGTTGGGGGATTGCCGCTTTCTGATCGACTGCGGCATGGCCCAGGGCGGCCACGGCGCCCAGGAGCACAACCAGCAGGCCTTCGGCTTTGACCCGCGCCGCATCGACTTTGTGCTGCTGACCCATGCCCACATCGACCACAGCGGGTTGCTGCCCAAGCTGGCGGCACGGGGCTTTCGCGGGCCCATCTATGCCACGGCGGCCACCGCCGATCTGCTGGATGTGCTGCTCAAGGACAGTGCGCACATCCAGATGATGGAGGTCGAGCGGCAGCAGCGCCGTGCCCAGCAATCGGTCGGCAAGCACGCTGCCCGGGAGCCGCGCCACGGCCGGGAGCCGGCGCTGGAGCCGCCGCTCTACACCGTGCAGGATGCGGAGCTGGCGGTGTCGCTGGTGCAGGCCAAGCCCTACAACCAGACCTTTTCTCCCCACCCCGCGGTGAAGGTGCGCATGCGCGATGCGGGGCACATCCTGGGCTCGGCCATCCTGGAGATCTGGCTCAGCGACGCACTGGGCGGCACGCGCAAGCTGGTGGCCAGCGGCGACCTGGGCCAGCCCGGGCGGCCCATCCTGCGCGACCCCACGCCGATTGCCGATGCCGATGTGCTGCTGATCGAATCCACCTACGGCGACCGCCTGCACAAGGACAGCAGCTCCACGCTGGAGGAACTGGTGGAGGTGGTCAACCGCACCGTGCCGCGCGGCAATGTGGTGATTCCGGCCTTTGCCGTGGGGCGCACGCAAGAGCTGCTCTACCACTTTGCCCAGCTGGCGACGCAGCAGCGGCTGGCGCCGATGGAGATTTTTGTCGATTCGCCCATGGCGGTGACGGCCACGGCCATCACGCTCAAGCACTTTGCCGCTTTTGACGCCGAGACTCGGCAGCTGCTGGGCAGCCCGCAGCGGCTGGCGCAGTGGCGGCAGCTGCACTTCATCAGCGATGTGGAGGATTCCATCAAACTCAACCGCATCAAGAGCGGTGCGGTGATTCTGTCGGCCAGCGGCATGTGCGATGCCGGGCGGGTGCTGCACCACCTGCACAACAACCTGGGGCGGTCGGAATGCGCGGTGCTGATCTGCGGCTTCCAGGCTGCCGGGTCGCTGGGCCGCCGCCTGGTGGATGGGGAAAAACGGGTGCGGCTGATGGGCGACGACATTGCGGTGCGGGCCTCGGTGCACACCCTGGGCGGGTTCTCCGCCCATGCCGACCAGAAGGCGTTGCTGGACTGGGCCGGGGCGTTCACCCAGGTGCCGAAGCAGACGTTTGTGGTGCATGGGGAAGCCAAGTCGGCTACCGCGCTGTCCGAGCGGCTGCAGGCGCTGCCGGGCTGGGGCCAGGTGACGATTCCGGCCCTGGGCAACAGCTACCGGCTGTAAGCGGCTGCGCCGCAGCCGGCACGTGGGCGGTCAGGCCGACAGCCGGGACCAGAGCTTGCCTAAGCGGGTGGCGGGTGTGGTGGGCAATGCAGGCGATGCAGGCATTGCGGGGTGCAGGGGCGATACGGACGACACAGGCGTTGCTGGCGCGCTGGTGGCCGAGGGGCGGATGCTGGAGGCGGCTTCGTCCAGGGTGGCGGCGGGAGCCGGAGCGTGGACGGGATGCGGGCGGCTGGCGCTGCAGGACTCGGTGGCGCTGCGGCCGATGTGGATGCAGCCGGTTTGCAGCAGGGCGCGCAGGGCGGCCTGCACATCGTCTTTCGGAGCTTGCACCAGCGGGGGGATCAGGTGGGACGCACGGGGCTTGCTGGACAGCAGGGTGCAGATGCGGTGGACCAGCCGGTCGCGTTCGGTCAGCTGTGTCAGCTGCTCGGGCCAGCGGGTAAGGTAGAGCAGGCCAATGGTGGCTTCGCGGTGCAGCGGCTCGGTGGCACGTGTCGACTTGGGGCGGCGGGTGTCGGCGAAGGCTGCGGGGCTCATGGGGGATCCTGGTTCGAGGGCGGGAAGGCGGTAGGCAGGCGGCAGCGGGGGGCTGCAATGCCTGTGTTTTTTTGTAAGTTTCTTTTCCTGGAAAGACATTTTTTGTCAGGCGCGGCTGACACGCCGGGCAGGAAAGCAGCCTGCCCGGCAGTGGGGCGTACCGGTAGTGGCTGGTCAGGCGGGCGCCAGGGGGTGGTGGTGTGTTTGGTTGACGTGCAGGTCAGATCGGGTCGCACAAGCGACGCGGGCTAGGGTGCCGTCCTAATGTCGAGGGGGCTGGCGCGGCCTAGTCTCATGGGGTGTCCAACCCGTAGAAGAATCTCTCCGTCATGCGTCCCCATCACGCCTTCTGGCCTCGCCGCCTTCCCCACGCGCTGACTGTGCCTGCCACCTCCCTGTGGGACAACCTGGAAATCAGCGCGCGCCGCTATCCGGACAAGGCAGGCCTGGTGTTCTTCGGGCGCCGCATAAGCTACCGCGAGATGGCCGATACCGCCGAGCGCCTGGCCGCCCACATGCATGCCCAGGGCGTGCGCAAGGGCGACCGTGTGATCCTGCTGATGCAGAACATGGCCCAGCTGGTGATCGGGCACTTCGCCATCCAGCGCGCCAATGCGGTGGTGGTGCCGGTCAATCCCATGAACCTGGCCGAAGAGCTCAAGCACTACATCACCGATGGCGGCGTGAAGCTGGCCATCACCACGGCCGATCTGGCGACCGAGCTGGCCAAGGCCAGCAATGCACTGGCGGCCGCTGACCGCCTGTCGCACATGGTGGTTACCCAGCTCAACGACTACCTGCCCGAAGGCGCGGCCTGCGAACCCATGCCCGAAGCCTGGGAAGCCTGGCTCAAGCCCACACGCGCCCTGCCTGCGCTGGACGGCGGCAGCGTCAGCAGCTGGAAGGACGCGGTCGCGACCACGGCCCCGGTGCCGGCGCTGGAAGTGGGACCGGACGACCTGAGCGTGCTGCCCTATACCAGCGGCACCACCGGCCTGCCCAAGGGCTGCATGCACACGCACCGCTCCATCATGCACAACGCCATGGCCAGCTCGGTCTGGGGCGGCAGCACCAGTGAGAACGTGACCCTGGCCGTGGTACCCATGTTCCACATCACGGGCATGGTGTCGATGATGCATTGCAACATCGTGCTGGGCGCCACCATGGTGCTGCTGCCGCGCTGGGACCGCGAGGTGGCGGGCCGCCTGATCTCGCAGTACCGGGTGACGCACTGGACCAACATCCCCACCATGGTGATCGACCTGATGGGCAGCCCCAACTACCGCAGTTTCGACCTGAGCAGCCTGGTCTATATCGGTGGTGGCGGCGCGGCCATGCCCCAGGCCGTGGCCCAGCGGCTCAAGGACGAGTTCGACCTGTCCTACCAGGAAGGCTACGGCCTGACGGAGACGGCCGCGCCCTCGCACAACAACCCGTATGACCACCCCAAGCAGCAGTGCCTGGGCATTCCCTTCATGGGCACGGAATCGTTTGTGGCCAACCCCGACACGCTGGAGGAAATGCCCCAGGGCGAGACCGGCGAAATCCTGGTGCACGGCCCGCAGGTGTTCCAGGGCTACTGGAACAACCCCGAGGCCACGCGCGCGGCGTTCGTGGACATCGGCGGCAAGAAGTTCTTCCGCACCGGGGACCTGGGGCGCATGGACGAGGAAGGCTATTTCTTCCTGACCGACCGCCTCAAGCGCATGATCAATGCCAGCGGCTTCAAGGTCTGGCCGGCCGAGGTGGAGGCGCTGATGTTCAGCCACCCGGCCATCCAGGAAGCCTGCGTGATCGCCGCCAAGGATGCCTACCGTGGCGAGACCGTGAAGGCGGTGGTGGTGCTGCGCCAGGCCTTCAAGGGTCAGGTCAGCGAGGAAGACATCGTCCAGTGGTGCCGCGAACACATGGCGGTCTACAAGGTGCCGCGCATTGTGCAGTTTGCCGACGCTCTGCCCAAGAGCGGCAGCGGTAAGGTGATGTGGCGCCAGCTGCAAGAGCTGGAGGCCGCCGCTGCCCCGGCAGCGGCCAACGCCTGACCCGGCGCGGTGGCGCTGTGCCGCCACCGCAGCCTGTCATCGCAAAAGAAAAAAGCCCGAAACCGGTTTCGGGCTTTTTGCATGGTGGGTACGTTCGGAAGGAGGTGCTGCCAAACGGGCGTAGGCCGGGCAGGGGCGCCGTTGCGCGTGCCCCTGCCTGACAGGGTGCGCGGCGGACGCTGTCAGTCCCCGGGCTGCGGCGGGGCCTGCAGCACCTGCAGCAGTTCCTCGTGCGCGACATCGCGTGCGGCGCCAAAGCCGGCGATGTGGCGTGCGGCCAGCGGCGCCAGGCACACCAGGCGGAAGTCGCCCAGCTCCATCATGAAGCCCACATCGGGAAAGCGCGCCAGGTAGGCGCTGCGGGCGGCGTCCCAGGCGGGGCTGCCGCGCTCGGGGGTGCTGGCGCGCACCTGCAGCGTGGCGCGCTCCAGCGCATGGACCGGGGCGTCGGCCGACTCCGGCTGGACCACCATCAGGCTGGCCAGCGGCTGGGCCTGCAACTGCTGCGTGTGGGCCGCCAGACCCGACAGGTGCAGCACCAACTGGCTGTGGGCGGTGTCGATGGCATAGGGCACAAACGACACGAAAGGCGTGGCCGGTGTGCCGTCACCAGCCGGCTGGAGGGTGGCCAGGGCCGCCGTACGGTGGTGGTGCAGCAGGGCGCGCAGGCTGCGCATCAAACGGGGTTCGTGGGCCATGGTCAGGGGAAGCGAAAGCGATGGCGCATTCTAGGCAGGGCGGCGCAGGCGGCTGCGGGGCCATGTCAATGTGCGTGCGCAGACCCCGCGGGATGCGCGGGCCGCCGTGGGGTGCCGCGGGGGCGTGCGGGGTGCTGCGGCCGGGCCGGGGAGTGGCGTGTCTGGCACGGACGGCTTGCGCATGGCCTGCACACCGTCTGCGCACGGCCGTGTTCCGCTGCGCGCAGCCCGGGCGCCGGTGCGGGGGGGCAACGCAGTGAGAAGGTGCTGGAGATGGCTGACGGCGTCCCACACGGGGCGCCCACGTGCAGGCAAAAGACGGGCAGATTGACGCAACTGCTCCAAGCCGGCCTGCAGCCGGAGTAAGCTGTAGGCCACCATGTCCCAATTGAGCTTTGCCCCCCCTTACCACTCGCCTGCCCATGTGGTGGCGCAGATCCGTGACCACGGTTTTGCCGTGCTCCAGCCTTCCGATGTGGCGCTGTGGCTGGGAACCACGCTGGGCGAGCTGCACCAGATGGACCCCGACTGGTCCGACCTGCCGCCCGATGCCTTTTTGCGCGATGGCGGCCGCTACCGCTTCCGCCGCCATTCCTGCTTTGTGGTGGAGCAGGGCGTGCTGCGCCAGGTACCCCACCGTGCCCACTGGCAGCCGGTGGAATACAACGCGCTGCATGGCGGCATGCAGCGCATGTTTGCCCCCATGTCCGATGCCACGGTAGCGCTGCCAGTGTGGCACCAGCTGGTGGAGCAGCTGGCCGCGCTGTCCAGTGCGCTGTTCGATCCTGCCCCTGTGCCCGGCCCCTGCTATGTGGAGGCGCATCAGTTCCGCATCGACACGGCCCAGGGCATTGGCCGCCCCACGCCCGAAGGCGCGCACCGCGACGGTGTGGACCTGGTGGCGGTGTTCCTGGTGAACCGCGCCCACATCAAGGGCGGCGAGACCCGCGTGTTCGAGGCCAACGGCCCCGCCGGCCAGCGCTTCACGCTGACCGAGCCCTGGTCGCTGATGCTGATGGACGACGCGCGCATGATCCACGAGTCCACACCCATCCAGCCCTTGCAGGACGGCGGGGTGCGCGACACCCTGGTGGTGACCTGCCGCCGTGGTGAATTTCAGGGTGACAAGGAATTGCAATCCGTTCAAGATTGACGGAAGTCAAGACGCCCGCAGCCGCGAGGCTGCAGACTGTGTTTCAAGGGCGCGCAGTGCGCGCCGGAACGTTTCCATTGGAATAAAACAGGAGTTCTCTGCCATGTTCAAGCACATTCTCGTTCCCGTTGATGGTTCTGAAACCTCGCTGCATGCCGTGGCCAAGGCCGCCGGTCTGGCCAAGGCCTTTGGCAGCGAAGTGACGGCCGTCTACGTGCTGGACCCCTATCCTTTCACCGGCGTGGGCGCCGATTTCGCCTACGGCCAGGCCCAGTACCTGAGCGCTGCCACCGCCGAAGCCAACACCGCCCTGGAAGCCGTGAAGAAGCAGATGGACGAAGCCGGCGTGGACGTGAAGACCATGGTGGGCGAGGGCCACGCGGTGCACGAAGGCATTGTGCGTGTGGCCGACTCCGTGGGCGCCGACCTGATCGTCATGGGTTCGCACGGCCGCCGTGGTCTGGAAAAGCTGGTGCTGGGCAGCGTGGCCCAGCGCGTGCTGAGCGCAGCCCGCATCCCCGTGCTGGTGGTGCGCCAGTAATTCGCAGGGGCATCCGCGCTGCATGGCCTGGGCCATGCAGCAGCCAACCCAAAAGGCAGCTTCGGCTGCCTTTTTGCATGGGTGCATGAGCGCATGGGTTGGTGGGGGCGTTGCTGGTGCGGCAGCACCGCAGCACGGTGGCCGTGAGCGGAGCCGCTGTGCGGGCGACGGCATGCCGCAGGCGCCAGGGAGGGCCCATGCCGTGGGGTGCCACCGTGTCTGGTGGCCCCGCAGGTCGTCCCCGCAGGACGTTGCCGCTGCGCGCCGGCTGTCTGCTGCCGGCCGGCTGCCCATGAAAAAAGCCCTTGCCGCAAGGCAAGGGCTTTGTGCGCCAGCGCGGGGGACGCGCTTACTGGATCTTGGCGCCCGAGGCTTCGACCACGGCCTTGGAGTGGCTGAAGTCGGCCTTGTACATGGCGTCGAAGTCCTTGATGGACAGGGCCTGGGGCTCGGCGCCCTGGGCCAGGATGGCTTCGCGCACTTCGGGCAGGGCCAGCAGCTTGTTCACTTCGGCGTTCATCTTCTGGGTGATGGCGGCCGGGGTGTTGGCGGGCATGAACAGGCCGTACCAGGTGCTGACGTCAAAGTTCTTCATGCCCGCATCCTGCATGGTGGGCACGTCGGGCAGCGAGGACGAGCGCTTGGCCGAGGTCACGGCCAGGGGGCGCAGCTTGCCGGCCTTGATCTGGCCGATGGCCGAGGGGATGGACGAGACCAGCAGGTCCACGTTGCCGGCGATGGCGTCCATCAGCGCGGGGTTGGAGCCCTTGTAGGGTACGTGGGTCAGCTGGATGCCGGCGGCCTTCTCGAAGATGTGGCCGGCGATGTGGATGCTGGTGCCGTTGCCGGGCGAGCCGTAGGTGATCTTGCCGGGCGTGGCCTTGGCAGCCTTGATCACGTCGCCGATGGTCTTGTAGGGCGAGTTGGCGCTGGTGGCGATGATCACCGGGGTGTAGGCGATGTGCGCAACCGGCGTCAGGTCCTTGGTGGGGTTCCAGGGCAGGTTCTTGTACAGATAGGGGCCCAGGATCAGGTTGTCCTTCTGGCCCATGACCATGTCATAGCCGGTGGGCTGGGACTTCACGGCTTCGGTGATGCCGATGGTGCCGCCGGCGCCGGCCTTGTTCTCGGGCACCACGGTCCAGCCGGTGGCTTCGGTCAGCTTGTTGGCGATGACGCGCGAGAGGATGTCGGTACCACCACCCGGCGGGAAGGGGATCACCAGGCGGATGGGCTTGTTGGGGTAGTCCTGGGTGCCGCCTTGTGCGAATGCGTGGGTGGCAGTGGCGCCCAGGGCCAAGGCCATGGAGGTGCAGGTGATCAGTTGGCGAAACATGGAAAAAAGGCTCCGGTGACAAGGGTCAGACTGGGACTGCGCAGGCCGGACAGGGCCAGGTGCAGATCCATCACAGAGTGGGCTGTTTCGATGATCGGGGAGGGTGGGTCCGCCATCAAGAGGGTTTGCTCCGGGTTTCGGAGCTTCAGGCCCAGGCGGTTGTGCCGGGGCGACCCCACGGACATGCGTGCTGTGCCTGCCGGGGTTGCCAGCGTGGCGATGGTTGGTGGCATCTGTCCGATCGGGAGCAGCGGCCACAAGGCCCACAAAGCACGCAGTTGCGTGGGGAAGGCAGGCATATTAGCTGGCATTCCCCGTTGTGGTGAGCACCGGGGCACCAAAATGCGCACCGCCCCGTGTGGGTGCGGTGCACGCCGGGCAGAGGGCGTGGGCGGCGCTGGCCCGCAGCGCGCCGGGCGGGGTGTGGGATTCGCTAGAAAAGCGCAGTCTGGCTGAATAACTGGCTAGCCATGGCGCGCTGCGTGGTGGCTCTGGCCGCTGGCGCCGGGCCGGGCATGGCCCGGGCCGGGTGAGGGGCGCGGCCTTGCTTGAAGGTGTCGTTATTTGCGATGGCCTGGGTCGTGGGGCGCGAACCGGTCCATCGCCGCCACACTCTCAGGGCTGGCGCACGTCGGCCACGACCTGCTGGCCGAAGTCGGCCCGCTCCAGCCAGGCCAGGTTGCGGGCGGCCGCATCCTGGGGCGAGGTCAGGCTGCCGCTGGCGTGCAGCTGGGCAAAGCGTTCCACATCCGGGAAGTCGGTGGCGGCGCTGGTGCGCAGCTGCACCTGCATGTCGGTGTCGATCACACCGGGTGCCAGCGAGCAGATGCGTGCGCCGTGGGGCTTGGCGGCTTCGTCCAGTGCCACCGAGGCGGAGAAGATGTCCATGCCGGCCTTGGCGGCGCAGTAGGTGGCCTGCGAGGCAATGGCGCGGCGGCCCAGGCCGGACGAGATGTTCAGCACCTTGCGCGGCTGCGTCCAGTGCTCGGTGGCCTGCAGAAAGGCACTGGTCAGCAGCATGGGCGCTTCCAGGCCCACGCGCAGGCCGTTGCTGACGGCCGACCAGTCGCTGTGCGACAGCGGGGCAATCGGCGGGATCACGCCGGCGTTGTTGATCAGGGTGGCGCTGGCGAACTGCGTGGCGTCCTGTGCCTGCAGCCAGTCGCGCAGGGCGGCGGCAGCCTGCGCAGGGGCGGCCAGGTCGTGCTGCCACTGCTGCAGCGGCACGCCCAGGCGGGCGGCCAGATCGTCCAGGGCAGCGTTGCGCTGGCGGGCGATGGTGATCAGCTGGTGGCCTTGCTGCAGCAGCTGTTCGGCCATGGCCAGGCCCATGCCGCGCGAAGCGCCGGTGAGGATGGTGAGGGGGCGGTTTTGCATGCTGCCGATGGTAGCGGCTGCGGCGGCAGCTCCGCGTCACATCAGGGGCCGAAACCGGCGGTGGGGGACACCCTGGCCAGGGCCGCCGGGCGGGCAGGCGCAAAAAAAGGGCAGTGCATGGTGGCACTGCCCTGTTTGTCCGCGTGGCCCGGCTTGCCCGAACCGCCCGGGCCTGTGGCGCGCGACCGGCGGGGTTTAGTTCAGCCGCCCAGGTAGGCCTTGCGCACCTGGTCGTTCTTCAGCAGGTTTTCGCCGCTGTCTTCCAGCACCACCTTGCCGGTTTCCAGCACATAGCCGCGGTCGGCAATCTGCAGCGCGCGGTTGGCGTTCTGCTCCACCAGGAACACGGTCACACCGTCGGCGCGGATGGTCTGGATGATCTCGAAGATCTGCGCAATGATCAGCGGTGCCAGGCCCAGCGTGGGTTCGTCGAGCAGCAGCAGGCGGGGCTTGCTCATCAGCGCGCGGCCGATGGCCAGCATCTGCTGTTCGCCGCCGGACATGGTGCCCGAGCGCTGGTTGGCGCGTTCCTTCAGGCGCGGGAAGAGCTTGAAGACATGCTCCTTGCCGTCTTCGATCTCGGCCTTGTTCAGAAAGAAGCCGCCCATCTGCAGGTTCTCGGTGACGGTGAGGTCGGAGAACACGCGGCGCCCCTCGGGCGAGATGGCGATGCCGCGGCGCATGATGTGGTGGGTGGACAGGGAGGTGATGTCCTCGCCCTCGAAGTGGATGGTGCCGCTGCTGGCGCGCGGGCCGCCGCAGACGGTCATCAGCAGCGAGGTCTTGCCTGCGCCGTTGCTGCCGATCAGGGTGACGATCTCACCCTGGTTCACCTTCAGGCTGACCTGGTTCACCGCGCAGATGGCGCCGTAATGCGTGGAGACGTGCTCCAGCTCCAACATGGTCTTGGACATCATGCCTCTCCCAGATAGGCCTTGATGACCCGTTCGTTGTTGCGCACCTCCTCGGGCGTGCCTTCGGCAATCGGCTTGCCGTGTTCCATCACCATGATGCGTTCGGACACGCCCATGACCAGGCCCATGTCGTGCTCGATCAGCAGCACGGCCACGCCATACTCGTTACGCAGGCGGTCGATCAGGCCCTGCAGGTCTTTCTTTTCCTGCGGGTTCAGGCCTGCAGCGGGCTCGTCCAGCATCAGCACCTTGGGCTCGGTGATCATGCAGCGGGCGATTTCCAGGCGGCGCTGGTGGCCGTAGGCCAGGTTGCCGGCCTCGCGGTTGGCGAACTCGCGCAGGCCCATGAAGTCCAGCCAGTGCAGGGCGCGGTCCATGGCATCGCGTTCGCTCTGGCGGTAGGACTTGGTGTTGAACAGCCCGCCCAGCACCGAGGCGCTGGTGCGGCGGTGCTGGGCCACCAGCAGGTTTTCCAGCGCCGTCATGCGCTTGAACAGGCGCACGTTCTGGAAGGTGCGCACCACGCCGCGCTGGGCCACGCTGTGGCTGCCCAGGCCGGCGATCGACTGGCTCTCCAGTGCGATCTGGCCGGTGGTGGGCTGGTAGAAGCCGCTGATGCAGTTGAACACCGTGGTCTTGCCGGCGCCGTTGGGGCCGATGATGGCGAAGATTTCCTTGGGCTTGAGCGCCAGCTGCACGCCGTCGACGGCCAGCAGGCCGCCGAAGCGCATGCTCAGGTCCTTGACTTCCAGGATATGGCTCATGCGGCGTCTCCCTTGGCGGAGGGCGCTTGGGGCACTTGCACGTGGTGGCGCTTCATGGGCAGCAGGCCCTGCGGGCGCCAGACCATCATCAAAATCATGACCAGACCAAAGATCAGCATGCGGTATTCGGAGAATTCACGGGCCAGCTCGGGCAGCACGGTCAGCAGGATGGCTGCCACGATCACGCCGATCTGCGAACCCATGCCGCCCAGCACCACAATGGCCAGGATCAGCGCGGATTCGATGAAGGTGAAGGATTCGGGGTTGACGATGCCCTGGCGCGCCGCAAAGAAGGCGCCGCCAAAGCCGGCGAACATGGCGCCCAGCGTGAAGGCCGAGAGCTTGATCTTCATGGGGTTCAGTCCCAGCGAGCGGCAGGCGATCTCGTCTTCGCGCAGCGCTTCCCAGGCCCGGCCGATGGGCATGCGGATCAGGCGGTTGCTGATGAGCAGCGTCACCACCGCCAGCAGCAGGGCCATCAGGTACAGGAAGATCACCATGTGCATGGAGTTGAACTCCAGGCCGAAGAACTGGTGGAAGGTGGTGCCGTCCTCGGTCAGGGGCGAGCGGGTCATCGGCAGGCCCATCACCGTGGGCTTGGGGATGCTGGAGATGCCGTCCGGACCGCCGGTCCAGTCGGTCAGGTTGACCAGCAGCAGGCGGATGATTTCACCGAAGCCCAGCGTCACGATGGCCAGGTAGTCGCCGCGCAGGCGCAGCACCGGAAAGCCCAGGGCAAAGCCGAACAGGGCCGACATGGCGCCGGATAGCGGCAGCGCTTCCCAGAAGCTCCAGCCCGCCCAGTGGTAGAGCAGGGCATAGGTGTAGGCGCCCACGGCATAGAAGCCCACGAAGCCCAGGTCCAGCAGGCCGGCAAAGCCCACGACGATGTTCAGGCCCAGGCCCAGCATCACGTAGATCATGGCCAGGGTGGCGATGTCCACCGCATTGCGGCCGGCAAAGAACGGCCAGGACACGGCGAACAGCAGCATGGCCAGGATCAGGCCGTTGCGGTGGCGCTCCGGTATGGCCGGCAGCGAAGGCAGGCTCCAGGTGCGGGTGACGCCGCGCACGGCGGGGCGCACCAGCTGCCAGACGAACACGATGGCGCAGGCCCAGAGCACGTAGTCCCACTGCGGGACCAGGGTGGTGCGCATGCCGGCGCGTTCCAGGTGCAGACCGAAGATGGGGGTGACCACCAGCGCGGTCACCAGGGCAGCCAGCAGCGCCGGCCCGAGTTGAAGGCGTAGGCGGTGCATCAGACTTTCTCCACTTCAGGTTTGCCCAGCAGGCCGGTGGGGCGGAACAGCAGGATCAGCACCAGCAGGCCGAAGGCCACGATGTCCTTGTATTCCGACGAGATGTAGGCAGCGGCAAAGGTTTCGGCTACGCCCAGGATCACGCCGCCGAGCATGGCGCCCGGGATGGAGCCGATGCCGCCCAGCACGGCGGCCGTGAAGGCCTTGATGCCGGCGATGAAGCCGATGAAGGGGTTGAGCTTGCCCACGGCCAGCGCGATCAGCACGCCCCCCACAGCGGCCAGCACGGCACCCAGCACAAAGGTGAACGAGATCACGCGGTTGGTGTTGATGCCCAGCATGCTGGCCATGTGCATGTCCTGTGCGCAGGCGCGCGAGGCGCGGCCCATGCGGGAATGCTTGATGTACAGCGTCAGCAGCACCATCAGCACCACGGCCACCACGATGATCAGCATGCGGGCGTAGGGGATGAAGACTTCGAAGTTGTCACCCATGTGGAAGTTGATGGCGCCGGGCAACAGCGAGGGCACGGCCATGTCGCGCGCGCCCTGGCCCAGGGCCACCCAGTTCTGCAGGAAGATGGACATGCCGATGGCGGAGATCAGCGCCACCAGGCGGGGGCTGTTGCGCAAGGGCTTGTAGGCCACCTGTTCGACGGCCAGGCCGTACACGCCGGTGATGATGACGGCGACCACCAGCATCAGGCCGATCACGGCCCAGATGGGCAGGCTGCCCTGCGTACCCACGGCCGACAGCGTGACCAGGCCGACATAGGCCCCGATCATGTAGATGTCGCCATGGGCGAAATTGATCATGCCAATGATGCCGTAGACCATGGTGTAGCCGATGGCAATCAGGGCATAGATGGCTCCGAGAGAGAGCCCGTTGAAAAGCTGCTGTATCAGCTGGGGCAATAAGTCAGACATGGTGTCTCTTCCGCCGTTGAGGGCCACAGGCAAGGATGGCGGGAGGCCCGGGTTAAAGAAACGGGGCAGGAACGCCGATGGGTGCGGCTGTCCTGCCCCGTGGTGCTAGCTGGCTAGCGGCTTACTTGGCCAGCGTCTTGCTGCCGTCCTTGTGCCACTGGAAGACCTGGAAGTCGAAGGCCTTCAGGTCACCCTGCTTGGACCAGGACACAGGGCCGATCACGGTGTCGATCGTGGCCTTGTGCAGGTGGTCCGCCACCTTGGCGGGGTTGTCACCCACGGCCTTGATGCTGTCCAGCAGCGACTGGGCGGCGGCGAACGAGGTCAGCTGGAAGGCGCCCGACGCATTGCGCTTGGCATCCTTGAAGGCCTTGACCACGGCAGCGTTCTTGGGGTTGGCGGAGAAGTCGGCCGGCAGGGTCACCAGCATGCCTTCGACGGCGGCGCCGGCGATGGCGTTGACTTCGGGGTTGCCCACACCTTCGGGGCCCATCATCTTGACCTTCAGGCCTTGCTCGGCAGCCTGGCGCAGCAGCAGGCCCATTTCGGGGTGGTAGCCGCCGAAGTAGACGAAGTCCACGCCAGCGCCCTTGAGCTTGGTGATGACGGCGGAGTAGTCGCTGTCGCCGGCGTTGATGCCTTCGAACAGGGCCACGGGCACGTTGGCCTTCTTCAGGTCGTCGCGCACGGAAGCGGCGATGCCCTGGCCGTACGACTGCTTGTCGTGCAGGATGGCGACCTTCTTGGGCTTGGCCTGGCTGATGATGAACTTGGCAGCGGCAGGGCCCTGCTGGTCGTCACGGCCGATGGTGCGGAAGATGAAGTGGTAGTTCTTGCCATCGGTCAGCGCGGGCGACGTGGCGGAAGGGGTGACCACGACCACGCCTTCGTTGTTGTAGATGGGGGCTGCAGCGATGGAGGCGCCCGAGCAGACGGGACCGATCACATAGCCGATCTTGCTGTTGACCACGCGGTTGGCGGCCACGGGACCTTGCTTGGGTTCGCAGGCGTCGTCCACCGGCACCAGCTCGATCTTCTTGCCGTTGATGCCGCCAGCGGCGTTGGCCATTTCCACGGCCGTGGTTGCGCCTTCCTTGACCATGTCACCGTATTGCGTCAGAGGGCCGGTCGTGGGGATCACCATGGCGATCTTGATGGCCTGTGCGTGGGCCGTGCCCAGGAACGCGGCGCCAGCAAGACCCAGTGCCGCAACCACGGCATGCATACGGAACGGAGTGCGCATAAAAATCCTCTCTGTTGTGGTGAAGTGTCGAGATATCCGGAGGGTTTGCAATGTCCATGCCAAATGCGAGGCGGGGAAATTGGCAAGGAGCACAGCTTATCGGCCGGGGTAGGTGCAACAACAGGGTTTTTGCCTATGGAGCAAGCGCCTGCAAATTTGATACCCCCACCGCAGGGGCGCTGTGCAGGCGGAAGATTGCAGGAATATTGCAAATCTGTAAAAGCTTTTGCGCTGAAGTGCAGGTTTCAAGCGCCGCAGTGAAAACCCTGCGTCAGACGGATGTCAGCCCTTACTGTCTATGAAATGAATAGCAGGCTATTTAATTCCAGAGCGCCGTACAGGCGTATTTTTCTTATGGTTTTTTGCGCAGGGACAAACCGGGTTTGAACTGTGTCGGCCCGGTCTTGGGGTTCATCCCGGGTTCCCCGGGGCAGGGCTGGCGCAGGACGGCTGCGGGATGGGGCAGAAAGGCGCAGGAAGCGCGCGCGGCTCAGAATGGCACTGCACTGTGCCAGTGCATGTCCTGCCCTGTGATGGGGTGCTGCAGCGCCAGCGTGCAGGCATGCAGCAGCAGGCGCGGGGTGGCGGCGGCAATGTCCGGTGGCGCGTACAGGGCGTCGCCCAGCATGGGGTGGCCCAGGTGCTGCATGTGCAGGCGCAGCTGGTGGGTGCGGCCGGTCACCGGCTCCAGCCGCAGGCGGCTGACGGGCAGCTCTTGCGCTTGTGCTTGCCCCTGCACCGGTTGCAGCCAGGTCTCCAGCCGCTGCCAGCGCGTATGGCTGGGCTTGCCTTCCGGGGCCACCACGCGCAGCGGGCGGCGTTCCCAGTCGGCGGCAATCGGTGCGTGCAGGTCCTGCCACTGCTGCAGCGCTGCGTCCGGGGAGCCGCTGACCACGGCCTCATAGCTCTTGTGCACCCGGCGCTGCTCGAAGGCCAGGCTGAGGCGGCGCTGCACGTCCAGGCTGCGGGCCATCAGCACGATGCCGGAGGTGGCCATGTCCAGCCGGTGCACGATCAGCGCGTCGGGCCAGCGGGCCTGGGCGCGGGCGCTCAGGCAGTCCTGCTTGTCCGGGCCGCGCCCGGGCACGCACAGCAGGCCGGCGGGCTTGTCCAGCACCAGCAGGTGCGGGTCTTCAAACAGGCAATGCAGCGGCGCGGTGGCCTGGGCACACATCTCGGTCATCGGCAGGTGGCAGTGCTCAGCAGGCTGGGGGCTCGGCGCTGGCGCCATGCAGCAGGCGGTCCACGGTGGCGCACAGCTCTTCCACGTCATTGGGCTTGTGGATCAGCGCCTGGGCACCGGCCGACAGGGCCTGTTGCTCGATCTCGGCGGTGATGTAGCCCGAAGCCAGGGCCACGGGCAGGTCGGGGCGGATCTGCAGCGCGGCGCGCACCAGATCCACGCCGCAGTAGCCGGGCATGTTGTAGTCGGTCACCAGCAGGTGGTATTCCTGGGGCGCGGCGTGCAGGGCCTGCGTGGCTTCGTGCGGGTCGCTGAAGCCGGTGACGCGGTAGCCCCGGCGCTTGAGCAGGCGCTTGACCAGGAAGACCAGGGCTTCGTCGTCGTCCACATACATCACATGGCAGTCGGCCAGCATGGCGCCGGCGGCCGGCTTGTTGACCACCGAAGCGCGCGGCGGCTCGGCTACCACGGGCGGCAGTTCCACCCCTTCGGTGACCGGAAAGTACAGCGCAAAGCGGCTGCCCAGGCCGGGCTGGCTGTGCACATCCACGGCGCCGCCGTGGGTACGCATCACGCCGTGCACCACGGCCAGGCCCAGGCCGGTGCCCTGGCCCACGGGCTTGGTGGTGAAGAAGGGCTCGAAGATGCGCTGCAGTGTCTGCGGCGTCATGCCCGGGCCGTTGTCCTGCACGGTGTAGACGATGTAGGGGCTGTTGGCCAGACCCAGGCGCTCGCGCAGGCGGGGATCGGGGTCCTGCAGCTCCACCTCCATGCGCACCATGCCCCGGACTTCGCCGATGGCATGCATGGCATTGGTGGCCAGGTTGAACAGGGCCTGCTCCACCTGGGTGGGGTCGGCCAGCAAGGCGGGCAGCTGGGCGTGAACGTGGGTCTGCAGCTCGATGGCCGGAGGCAGGGACACGCGCAGCAGGCGCTCGGTGTCGCGCAGCACTTCTCCGGCATGCACGGCACGGCGCTGGGGGGGCTGGTTGCGGCTGAAGGTCAGGATCTGGCGCACCAGGTCGCGGGCGCGCTTGCCGGCTTTTTCGATCTCGCGCAGGCTTTCCTGCAGCGGGCTGTTCTGGGCGCAGTCGGCCATGGCCAGTTCCACATTGCCCAGGATGGCGCCGACGATGTTGTTGAAGTCGTGCGCAATGCCGCCGGCCAAGGTGCCCAGGGCCTGCATCTTGTGCGATTCGCGCAGCTGCACTTCCAGTTCGCCGCGCTGGGCTTCGGCGCGCTTGCGGCTGGTGAGGTCGCGGGCAAAGACGGTGGTGGTCTCGCCTTCGCCATAGCGCTCGAACGAGATGCCGACTTCCACCGGGATGTCGCGGCCGCTGGCGGTGCGGCCGGTCATCTCGCCCAGCACCGCCTGGGTGGTCAGCGGGGCCAGCTCCAGCGCATAGGCCGCATCGGGCAGAAAGCGCTCCAGGCGGCTGCCCAGGGCTTCCTGCACCGGGCACAGGAACAGCGTGGCGGCCGTGGGGTTGAAGACGGTGATGCGCCGCTGGCTGTCCACGCAGATGATGGCGTCCATGGAGGTGTTGATCACCGCCTCCAGGCGCCGCTCGCTGGCGTGCAGCTGGGTGTTGCGCTCCTGCAGGGTCTGGCGCTCGGCCAGCAGCGGACCCTGGTCGACCACGGCGCACATGAACTGGGCCGAGGCCGGGCCGGTGCGCTGGGGGATTTCGATGCAGGCGATGTGCAGATCGCCCTGCATGGCATGGCCCTGGGCCACCGAGAACTGCACTTCGTGCACTTCGCTGCGGCCTTGCTGGCGGGCTTCCAGAAAGGCCTGGGCCACGCGGTCGGCGTCTTCGGGCACCACAAAGGGCATGAAGGAGGCCAGCAGCCGGTCCTGGCTGGGCGACTGGAAGGCGCTGTGCGCCATGGCGTTAGCCTGGATGACGATGTCGTGCTCGTCGATCACCAGCAGCGGCAGCGGCACGCTGGAAAACAGCGCCTCGAAGCGTTCGGACGCGCTTTCTGCCACCGCCTGGCTGTAGTCCAGCACCTTGTTCTGGATTTCCAGCTCGGCCTGGTAGTTGCGCAGCTCGGCGATCAGCGCGGCCAGCGGGTCGTCGGCGCTGTGCTCGGTGGCTTCCCAGGCGTCCAGATTGGGATAGACCGGCGCCAGCGACGGCGCAGGGGGCAGCAGATCCTGCGTGGCGTCAGGATCTTCGTGTTGCAGCAGAAAGGAGAGGTCCGGGCGGCTCATAGAAGTGGTGCCGCAGCGCGGGTGTGTCACGCCACAGGGAGGGGCAGTGTAAGCCGCCCGCAGGGGCGGCTACAAGGGCTATCCCTAGGTGGTGTGGAATTTCCGCTGAAAAGTCACTCCGAAAAGGCGTCCAGCGGCACGCAGCTGCAGAACAGGTTTCGGTCGCCATAGACATTGTCCACGCGGCCCACCGGGCTCCAGTACTTGCTGCGGCGCAGCGCGGGCAGCGGATAGGCCGCTGTTTCGCGCCCGTAGGCGTGCTGCCAGTTGTCCCCCACGACCTGCTCGGCGGTGTGGGGTGCGTGCTTGAGCGGGTTGTCTTCGCGGTCCCAGCGGCCGGCTTCGACCTGGCGGATTTCCTCGCGGATGGCGATCATCGCGGCGATGAAACGGTCGATCTCGGCCAGCGGCTCGCTCTCGGTGGGCTCCACCATCAGCGTGTTGGCCACCGGGAAGGACAGCGTCGGGGCGTGGAAGCCGTAGTCGATCAGGCGCTTGGCCACGTCTTCGGCCATCACGCCGCTGGTGTCCTTCAGGCCGCGCAGGTCCAGGATGCACTCGTGCGCCACATGGCCGTTGGCCGAGGCGTACAGCGTGGGGAAATGGTCCTTGAGGCGGGCGCTGATGTAGTTGGCGCTGAGGATGGCGGTTTCCGTGGCGGCCTGCAGGCCTGCAGCGCCCATCATGCGGATGTACATCCAGCTGATGGGCAGCACGGCCGCATTGCCCAGGGGGGCGGCACTGACCGCGCCGACCTGGCCGGCAATGCCGCCTGCGGCGTGACCGGGCAGGAATGGCACCAGGTCTTCCACCACGCAGACCGGGCCCACGCCGGGGCCGCCACCGCCGTGGGGGATGCAGAAGGTCTTGTGCAGGTTCAGGTGGCTCACGTCGCCGCCGAATTCGCCGGGGGCGGCCACGCCGACCAGGGCGTTCATGTTGGCGCCGTCCACGTAGATGCGGCCGCCGTGGCGGTGCACCAGGGCGCAGAGTTCCTTCACCTGGGTCTCGAACACGCCGTGCGTGCTGGGGTAGGTGATCATCACGCAGGCCAGGTTGGCGCTGTGCTGCTCGCACTTGGCCTGCAGGTCGGCCAGATCGACGTTGCCGTTGTCATCGCACTTGGTGACCACCACCTGCATGCCCACCATCTGGGCGCTGGCGGGGTTGGTGCCGTGGGCGCTGCTGGGGATCAGGCAGATATTGCGGTGGGCTTCGCCGCGTGCGGCGTGGAAGCCCTTGATGGCCAGCAGGCCGGCGTATTCGCCCTGGCTGCCGGCATTGGGCTGCAGGCTGACGCCGGCGTAGCCCGTGGCTTCGCACAGCCACTGGCGCAGCTGGGCGTCCAGCTGGGCATAGCCCTGCAACTGGTCGGCCGGGGCAAAGGGGTGGATGTGGGCGAACTCCGGCCAGGTGATGGGGATCATCTCGCTGGTGGCGTTGAGCTTCATGGTGCACGAGCCCAGCGGGATCATGCTGCGGTCCAGCGCCAGGTCCTTGTCGCTGAGGCTGCGGATGTAGCGCAGCATGGCGGTTTCGGAGTGGTGGGTGTTGAACACCGGGTGGGTCAGGTAGCTGCTGCGGCGCTGCAGGCCTTCGGGGATCAGCGAGGGCGCGCCTTCGTCCATGGCCTCGACCGTGGGCAGGGCCTGGCCGTCCTGGGCGAAGATGCTCCAGAGCAGTTCCACATCGGCGCGGGTGCTGGTTTCATCCAGGCTGATGCACAGGTATTCGTTCCAGGCCTTGCGCAGGTTCGCACCCTGGGCGACCGCACGGGCGGCGATGGCATCGGTGGCGCCCTGGGTGTGCAGCGAGATGGTGTCGAAGGCCGTGCCGTGGTGGCGGCTGGAATAGCCCATCTGGGTCAGGCCGCGGCTGAGGATGGCCGTGAGGCGGGCCACGCGGCGGGCGATGCGCGCCAGGCCCTGCGGGCCGTGGTAGACGGCGTACATGCTGGCGATGACCGCCGGCAGCACCTGGGCCGTACAGATGTTGGAGGTGGCTTTTTCGCGGCGGATGTGCTGTTCGCGGGTCTGCAGCGCCAGGCGGTAGGCGGGTTTGCCGTGTACGTCGACGCTCACGCCGACCAGGCGGCCGGGCAGGGAGCGCTTGAATTCGTCGCGGCAGGCCATGAAGGCGGCGTGCGGGCCGCCCGCGCCCATGGGCATGCCAAAGCGCTGGGTGCTGCCGACCACGATGTCGGCGCCCATTTCGCCGGGCGGCGTCAGCAGGGTCAGGGCCAGCAGGTCGGTAGCGAAGATGGCCGCAGCCTGCTGGGCGTGGATGGCCTGCACATCGGCCTTCCAGTCCGCGATCCAGCCGCTGCTGGCGGGGTACTGGATCAGCGCGGCGAAGAAGCCATCCGCCAGTGCCGCGTCCCACTCCTCCTTGGAGTTGGCCACCACCACGGTGATGCCCAGCGGCGCGGCGCGGGTCTGCACCACCTCGATGGTCTGCGGGTGGGTGTCGCCCGCCACCACGAAGCGGTTGCTCTTCGATTTGACGGAACGCTTGGCCAGCGTCATGGCTTCGGCGGCAGCCGTGGCCTCGTCCAGCATGGACGCGTTGGCGATGGGCATGCCGGTCAGGTCGGTGACCATGGTCTGGAAGTTGACCAGCGCCTCCATGCGGCCTTGGGAGATTTCGGCCTGGTAGGGCGTGTAGGCCGTGTACCAGGCCGGGTTCTCCAGGATGTTGCGCAGGATCACCCCCGGCGTGTGGGTGCCGTAGTAGCCCTGGCCGATGAAGCTTTTGAGCACGCGGTTCTGGCCCGCCAGTGCCTTCAGCTCTGCCAGCGCCTCGGCCTCGGTCACCGCGGCCGGCAACTGCATGGCGCGGCTGCGGCGGATGGCCTTGGGCACGATGGAGTCGATCAGCGCGGCGCGCGAGGCTTCGCCGATCACGCTGAGCATGTGCGCTTCATCCTGCGCGTCGATGCCGATATGGCGGGGCAGGAATTCGCTGTGGTTTTCCAGGGCGTGGAGCGATTCCACAGGGGCGGGGGCAGACATCAGCATGGAGGGGACCTATCTCAAAAGCTGGGGCGGTACGGCTGCGGGCTGGGCGTCAGGCGCCGGCCGCGAAGCTGTCGTAGGCGGTCTTGTCCATCAGGGCATCCAGTTGCGATGCATCGGACAGCTTGACCTTGAAGAACCAGCCGGCACCCAGCGGGTCGCTGTTGGCCAGGGAGGGGTCGTCGCGCAGGGCTTCGTTGACTTCGACGATCTCGCCGCTCACGGGCATGTAGACGTCGGCCGCGGCCTTGACGGATTCGACCACGCCGGCCACTTCGCCTTCATTGAAGGTGGTGCCCACGGCGGGCAGGTCGACGAACACCACATCGCCCAGCGCGTCCTGCGCGTGGACAGTGATGCCGACCACGGCGGCGTTGGTGTCGGCGGTGTTGATCCACTCGTGCTCTTTGGAAAACTTGATGCTCATGGGAAGCTCCGTTGGGTAAGTTTCTGAAAAAAAGGGCTGGTGCAGGCGGTGCACGCAGTGTTTGGGACAGGTCTGGCAGCACTGTAGCGGCCTTGGCGCCTGCACCCGGGCTTGGCGGTGCTTTTTTGTGGCGCCGGGGGCCGGCAGGCGGGCTGGCCGCAGACCGTTCAGCCGCGGTAGTAGCGCGCCGGAACGAACGGGGTGGCCGACACCTTCATGGGCACCGGCTTGCCGCGCACCATGGCGAACAGTTCCGTGCCTTCTGCGGTGTAGTCGGGCTGCACATAGCCCAGGGCCACGGGCTGGTTCAGGCTGGGGCTGAGCAGGCCGCTGGTGATGTAGCCGACCTGCTGGCCGTCCATGTTCTCGAGCACGGCGGGCTCGCGCACCGGCACGCGCTCGGTGGCGATCAGGCCCACGCGCTTGCGTTGCAGCAGCGCCGGGTTGTCCAGCTGGGCCAGCACGGTGTCGGCGCCCAGAAAGCCGCCGGCGCGGGCGCCGCCGGTGCGGCGCACCTTCTGGATGGCCCAGGTGAGGGCGGCTTCCACCGGGGTGGTCTTGTCGTCCATGTCGTTGCCGTACAGGCACAGGCCGGCTTCCAGGCGCAGCGAGTTGCGGGCGCCCAGGCCGATGGGTTCCACCTCGGGCTGGGCCAGCAGCTTGCGGGCCAGGGCCTCGGCCTGGGTGCCGGGCACGGAGATTTCAAAGCCGTCTTCGCCCGTGTAGCCGCTGCGTGTGACGTAGCAGGCAATGCCGTCGATCTGCACCGCCATGCCGGTCATGAACACCAGGCCCAGCACTTCGGGGGCCAGGCGGCCCAGGGCTGCGGCGGCCTGCGGGCCTTGCAGGGCCAGCAGGGCCTGTTCGGGCATGGGGATGACCTGGCAGCGGCTGCCGATGTGCTGCTGGATGTGGGCGATGTCCGCCACCTTGCAGGCGCCGTTGACGATGAGGAACAGGTCGTCGCCGCGGTTGACGAACATCAGGTCGTCCAGGATGCCGCCCTGGGCGTTCAGCAGCAGGCCGTAGCGCTGCTTGTGCAGGCCCAGGCCCTGCACGTCGACGGGCAGCAGGGTTTCCAGTGCGGCGGCGGCGTCGGGACCCACCAGGCGCAGCTGGCCCATGTGGGAGACGTCGAACAGGCCGGCGGCGTCGCGGGTGTGGCGGTGTTCGGCCATCAGGCCGCTGGGGTATTGCACCGGCATGGCGTAGCCGGCAAAGGGAACCATGCGTGCCCCCAGCTCCAGGTGCAGGGCGTACAGCGGGGTGGTCAGCAGGTCGGTGGTGTCAGCGGTCATGGTGTCGCAGAGCAAAGCAAAAGAAATGCCGGCGGCCTGCGCCGCCTGCGCTTTGCCCTGTTGTCCGCTTTACCTGAGAGATTCACCCGCACCTTCCAGGCGTGGGGCTTGCTCCTTCGGTGGACGGGGTGCCGGCACCCGCGCCTCTCTCCAACAAGGTACGCCCGCGGTCGATGCGGCGGGCGGCTGCCAGTCCTTTTGCCTGAGCGTTCGGGGTTGCCCCTGCGCCTTCGGCGGCGCCGCTGGGCCTGCTGGCCGGGCGCGCTCTCCTGACGAATCCGCGCAGTATATCCGGCCCGATGGGCGGTGCCTACCCGGATGCATATGCATAGATGCAAACGATCTGAGGCGCTGCCTATACTCGTCTACCAATTTCGATGGATTCAAGGAGACGAAGTTGGTCGACACACAGTTTTCCCCCGCGGGCGCAGCCCCTGTCCCGGCACCGCGTGCGGCGCTGACCCTGGGCGACACGCTGGCCTGGCCGGCGCGCTATCTGCCGCGCAAGGAGGCGCTGGTGGTGTCGGACGCGCAGGGCCGCCGTGCCTGGACCTATGCCGAGCTGGATGCCGAGGTGAACCGCCACGCCCATGGCCTGCAGCAGCTGGGCATTGGCCAGGGCGATGTGGTGGCGGCCTTTCTGTACAACACGCCGGCCTTTGTGTTCACCTTGCTGGCGACGGCGCGCCTGGGTGCCATCTTCAACCCCATCAACTACCGGCTGGCCGCGCAGGAGCTGGCGTTCATCCTGCAGGACGGCAGTGCCAAGGCGCTGGTGTTCGAGGACGAGGGCGCTGCCGTGGTCGAGAAGGCCAGGCTGCTGGTGCCCCAGGTGCAGCACTGGATCCATGCCGATCCGGGCGCGGCACCGGCCTTTGCCACCGCGCAGCTGGCCGCGCTGGCGGACGGCCAGCCCGCCACGCCGGTGGACGTGCGGGTGGACGAGGATGCGCCCTGCATCCTGATGTACACCAGCGGCACCACCGGCCGCCCCAAGGGCGTGCTGCACACCCACCGCAGCAAGCTGGCGCACAACGCCATGATGCACCAGGTGATGCAGTTCCGCCGCGAGGATGTGGGCCTGTCGGTGGCCCCGCTGAACCACACGGCCGAGCTGCACACCAGCTTTCTGCCGCGCCTGCAGGTGGGCGCCACCCAGGTGCTGCAGCGCCGCTTTGATGCGGCCGATGCGCTGCGTCTGGTGGAGGCGGAAAAAGTCACCTTCTTCTTTGCCGCGCCGACCATGGTCACCATGCTGCTGAACGACGCGAGCCTGGGGCAGCGCGATCTGTCGTCGCTGCGCCTGGTGGAGTACGGCGGGGCCTCGATGGCGCCGCACCTGATCCGCGAATGGACGCGCCAGGTGGGATCGGGCCTGGTGCAGGTCTTCGGCACCACCGAAATGGGGCCGTGCATGTCGGTGCTGTATCCGCATGAGCAGCTCAGCCATGCCGGCTCGGCCGGCCTGCCGTCGCTGAACCACGATCTGGTGGTGGCGCGGGTGCGCGAGGACGGCGCCGCCACCGACCCGTCCGACGCCTGCGCGGTGGGCGAAGTGGGCGAGATACTGGTGCGCGGCCCCTGCATGATGGCCGGCTACCTGAACCGACCGGAGGCCAATGCCAAGGCGCTGGCCCACGGCTGGTACCACACCGGCGATCTGGGGCACCTGGATGCCGATGGCTATCTGTGGATCCGCGACCGCATTGACTACATGATCAATTCGGGGGCGGAGAACGTCTACCCGCGCGAGGTGGAAGATGCCCTGGTCGAGCACGCCGAGGTGCTGGAAGCGGCCGTGGTGGGCGAGAAGGACGCGCGCTGGGGCCAGGTGGTGGCGGCCTATGTGGTCGCCAAGCCGGGCACGGTGGTGACGGCCGCAGTGCTGGATGCCTTTCTGATGCAGGGCGACCGCCTGGCCAGCTACAAGCGCCCGCGCAGCTACCACTTTGTCGACAGCCTGCCCAAGACCACCAGCGGCAAGATCCAGAAGCATCTGCTGCGCCAGCCGGATCTGTGCGCGGCCTGAGGGCCTCACTGCGTTGAGGGTCTGAGGCAGCAGGGCTGAGCCCTCGGTCACCTTCTCAAGCAAGCCCCCAAGGCAAGCCCCTGTCTGCCGCCGAGAACGGCGCGGACAGGGGCTTGTCTGTTTCTGACCGGGGCACATGCCCGGGCGGCGGGCAGGTCCGCCGGGAAGTCCGGCGGGAAGTACGGAAGGAAGGGGCGGGGCGATCGCTGCCCGGCAGGCCCCCATCAAAAAACGCGGCCGAAGCCGCGTTTTTTTGGGGCGCAGGTACCGGTCAGCGGCACCGTGCCGGGTGCTTACTGCACCTTGGCCTTGGCGCGCAGACCGTCCTGGAACTGCATCAGCTTTTGCTGTTCCAGTTGCTGGGCGATCTGGGGCTTGACGTCGTCCAGCGCAGGCAGCTGGGCCTGGCGGGTTTCGATCACGCGTATCACGTGCCAGCCGAACTGGGTCTTGACCGGGGCGCTGGTCATTTCGCCCTTGTTCAGCTTGAGCATGGCTTCGCTGAATTCGGGCACGTAGCTGCCGGGATTGGACCAACCCAGGTCGCCGCCTTGGGCGCCGGATCCGGGGTCCTTGGATTCCTTCTTGGCGATGTCTTCGAACTTCTTGCCGCCGTTCACTTCGGCAATGATGGCCTTGGCGCGGTCTTCGGAGTCCACCAGGATGTGGGCAGCGTGGTATTCCTTGCCTTCGTTGGCAGCGGCGAACTTGTCGTATTCGGCCTTGATTTCGGCGTCGGTGACGGGGTTCTTCTTCTGGAAGTCGGCGAACAGTTCGCGGATCAGAATGGTCTCGCGGGCCAGTTCCATCTGCTGGCGGTATTCGGGCGAAGCAGCCAGGCCGCGGCGGCCGGCTTCCTGCAGGAAGATTTCGCGTGCGATCACTTCTTCCTTGATCTGCTCATCCATTTCTGCCGGCACGGGGCGGCCGGAGCGCTCCAACTGCTGCTTCAGAACGTCTGCGCGCGCCTTGGGCACAGGCTTGCCGTTGACGATGGCCAGGTTCTGGGCGGTTGCCGAGAAGGCCATCGTGCCCAACAGGGCGGCTGCCACAAGGCTGGACAAGAGCTGTTTTTTCATGCGGGATCCAAAAAGGAAAATAGGTGAGCCCACCGGCCAGCAGGGCAGCGGGACTTGAACAGAGGGTTGCTGGCGCTTACAACACTTCGATCGCCAGGGCATGCAGGCCCTGGTCGATGAAATCTTGCAAGGAATCATACACAAGCCTATGGCGTGCAACGCGCGGTTTGCCGTCAAACAGCGGGCTGGCCACGCGCACCCGGAAATGGGTGCCAAAGCCGGTGCCGTTGGCGCCGGCGTGACCGGCGTGCTGGTGGCTTTCGTCGATCACTTCGAGCTGGGTCGGGGACAGCACTTCGCGCAGCCGCGCTTCGAGGGCGGCTGCCGTGATGGGCAGGGCGCTCATGGCTGGCGGTCCTGGGTCTGCTGGGCGTCGGCGCCGGGCAGGGCCGGGTTGTCGCCGCCGGCTTCCTTCATGTGGCGGCTCAGGTACACGGCCTGGGCCAGCACGAACACCAGCATCAGCCCCATGCCGCCAAACAGCTTGAAGTTGACCCAGGTGTCGGTGTCGAAGTTGTAGGCCACCCACAGGTTGAGCACGCCCATGACGGCGAAGAATCCGGTCCAGCTCCAGTTCATGGTGCGCCAGGCAGCTTCAGGCAGCTGCATCTGGGCGCCCATCAGGCTTTTGAGCAGGTTCTTCTTGAAGAACAGCTGGCCGACCAGCAGGGCGCCACCCATCAGCCAGTACAGCACCGTGGGCTTCCACTTGATGAAATTCTCGTCGTGCGCGAGCAGCGTGGCGCCGCCGAACAGCACGATCACGCCCAGGCTGACCCATTGCATGGGTTCCACCTTGCCGGTCTTGTAGCGCAGATAGCCGATCTGCAGCACCGTGGCGATGATGGCCACCGCGGTGGCGGTGTAGATGCCCCAGACCTTGTAGGCCACAAAGAACAGGATGATGGGGAAGAAATCGAGCAGAAATTTCATGTAACGGTGCGGACAGCCGCTGCGGGCCGGGTGCGAAAGAACGCAGCATGCCATATCCGAAAAACCCCGCAGACAAGGGTTGCTGACGGGGTGGCGGGTTCCGGACGGGCGGCAGGGGCCACAGGCGGCCCGCCACCGGGGTTGGGGGGGCGGCCTGCTGGCGCTGGCGGCCTCCCGTTTACACCGGCGGGCGGGCGTGCGTTCGCCGCCTGCTTAGCTGTGGCCGCCCTGGGCCTGGCGGTGGCCGCCGTCGGTGCGACTGGGTGTGTCGTCGGGCGAGGTGGGCGCGGCCACCTCACCCGGCGCCTGGCTGCCGTTGTCGACCACGCCGGTGGGGCTGGGGGGCGGGGCGTCGCCCAGGAAGTCCAGCGAGGCGGAATTCATGCAGTAGCGCAGGCCGGTGGGCAGCGGGCCGTCTTCAAACACATGGCCCAGGTGGGCGCCGCAGCGGCTGCAGACGGTTTCGGTGCGCACCATGCCGTGGCTGCGGTCCACGATCTCGGTGATGGCGCCGGGTACGGCCTTCCAGAAGCTGGGCCAGCCGCAGCCGGCGTCGAACTTGGTGTCGGAGTCGAACAGCTTGGCGCCGCAGCAGATGCAGTGGTAGCTGCCATCGGCCCAGTACTGCTCGTATTTGCCGGTAAAGGCGCGTTCGGTGGCGGCGTGGCGGGTGACTTCAAAGGCCACGGGTTCGGCGTGCTTGGACTGCAGCAGGGCCTGCCACTCGGCGCTGGTCTTCTGGATGGGGTAGGTCATGAGGAGCAACTGATGGAGATGGAGGAAGCCCAGTCGGGCGGGAAGCCGGCCCAGTCATTGTGCGCCGGGTGGGCGTCGTACGGTGCGGCCAGCACGGTCTGCAATTGTTGCAGCACGCTGGTGTCGCCGGCCTGGGCGGCGCGGATGGCGGTTTCGCCCAGGTGGTTGCGCAGCACAAAACGGGGGTTGGCCCGCTGCATGGCCGCGGCATCCGGCGCGCCGCCCGAGGCCGCCAGCAGTGCCAGGTAGGAGGACAGCCAGCGCTGCCAGGCAGCGCCGTCCACCAACAGATCCTGCACCGCATCGTACTGCCCGGTTGCGGCGGCATCGGACAAGCGGCGCCAGAAGATGGGGTAGTCCACTTTTTCCGACGCCAGCAGCTGCAGCAGCTGGCCCACCACGGGCGTGGCGGGGTCGGCCTCTTCGGGTGTGGTGGCGGCAGTGCCGGTCTGCGCCAGGGCCGGCAGGCCCAGCTTGCGGCGCATCAGCGCGGCAAAGGCGGCGGAGAAGTGCGGGCGGTAGGCCTCGATGGCGGCGACGGTGGTGTCTTCCTCACCGATCAGCGGGTGCAGCGCCTGGCCCAGGCAGAACAGGTTCCAGTACGCCACCTGCGGCTGCTGGCGGAAGGCGTAGCGGCCCTGGGTGTCGCTGTGGTTGCAGATGTGGTCGGGGTCGAACCCGTCCAGAAACTGGAACGGGCCGTAGTCGATGGTCAGGCCCAGGATGGACATGTTGTCGGTGTTCATCACGCCGTGGCAAAAGCCCACGGCCTGCCAGTGGGCCAGCAGCTCGGCCGTGCGCTCGGCCACGGTGCGCAGCAGGGCAGCGTAGGGGTTGCCGGGCGCGGTGCGGCAGGCGGGGTAGTAGCGGTCGATCACGTAATCGGCCAGCTGGCGCAGCTCGGCTTCCTGGCCGCGTGCGGCAAAGTGTTCGAAGTGGCCGAAGCGGATGAAGCTGGGCGCGACGCGGCAGACCACGGCGGCGGTTTCCACCTCTTCGCGGTAGATGGAGGCCGGGCTGCCGGTCAGGCTGAGCGCGCGCGTGGTGGGAATGCCCAGGGCGTGCATGGCTTCGCTGCACAGAAACTCGCGGATGGACGAACGCAGCACGGCCCGCCCGTCGCCCCGGCGCGAATATGGCGTGCGGCCCGCGCCCTTGAGCTGCAGCTCCCAGCCGGGGACGGAGGGAGCGGCAGTGTCAGTGGTGTCGGTGGTTGCGACGGTTTCTTTCTGCGCCTCGCCCAGCACCTCACCCAATACGATGGCACGGCCGTCGCCCAGCTGGCCGGCCCACACGCCGAACTGGTGGCCGCTGTAGACGGTGGCATAGGGTTGGCTGCCGGGCAGCAGGCGGTTGCCGGTCAGCACCTGGGCGGCCTGCTCGGTCTGCCACCAGCCGGCCGGTATGCCCAGCTGGGCGGCCAGGTCGCGGCTGTGGGCCAGCAGCTGGGGCGTGGGCAGGGGCGTGGGCTCCAGCCGGGTCACAAAAGCGGGGCCCAGGCTGGCAAATCCTTGGGGGTTCCAGGTGGGTTGCCAGGCCGTGGCTGCGGCGGCTGCAGCGGAGGTGGCGGGTGCGCCGGAAGGGGCGGAAGCTGGTGCATGCATGCGGCTTATTGTTGGCCCAGGCGCTTGCCCTTGCAGCCGGCGGGGCAAGCGGCGCGCGCGCTGGTGCACAGCCGCGCAGCGCCGTGCGTCACCCAGGTGTCAGGCTGGCATGCTGGAAAGCACGGAAAGTCGCCCAAACGGCCCTGGGCTACGATGTGCAGCGAGCCCAGAACAAAACCACCGGCACCGACCGGATCCAAGGAGTAGACCCCGTATGCAAGGTTTGATGCAGGATCAGCAGCTGCTGATTTCGTCGCTGATTGAATTTGCCAACCGCTTCCACGGCGACGCCGAAATCGTCTCGCGCCGCGTGGAGGGCGACATCCACCGCTACACCTACCGCGACCTGACGGCCCGCGCCAAGCAGCTGGCCAATGCGCTGGACGGCCTGAAGCTGGCCCACGGCGATCGCGTGGCATCGCTGGCCTGGAACGGCTACCGCCACATGGAGATGTACTACGGCGTCAGCGGCTCGGGCCGGGTGCTGCACACCATCAACCCGCGCCTGCACCCCGAGCAGATTGCCTGGATCGTCAACCACGCCGAAGACCAGGTGCTGTGCTTCGACACCACCTTCCTGCCGCTGATCCAGGCGGTGCACGCCAAGTGCCCCACGGTGCGCCAGTGGGTGGCGCTGTGCGATGCCGACAAGCTGCCGACCGACAGTGGCATTCCCGGCCTGGTCAGCTACGAGGCCTGGATTGCCGGCCAGTCCAAGAACTACCGCTGGCCCCAGCTGGACGAGAACACCGCTTCCAGCATGTGCTACACCAGCGGCACCACCGGCAACCCCAAGGCGGTGCTGTACAGCCACCGCTCCAGCGTGCTGCACGCCTACGGCGCGGCGCTGCCCGATGTGATGAACCTGTCGGCGCGCGATGCCGTGCTGCCCGTGGTGCCGATGTTCCACGTCAATGCCTGGGGCCTGCCGTATTCGGCCGCGCTGACCGGCGCCAAGGTGGTCTTCCCCGGCCCGGCGCTGGACGGCAAGTCGCTGTACGATCTGATCGAGGCCGAAGGCGTCACTTTTGCCGCCGGTGTGCCCACCGTCTGGCAGATGCTGCTGACCCATATGCAGCAGGGCGGCCTGAAGTTCAGCCACCTCAACCGCACGGTGATCGGCGGCTCGGCCTGCCCGCCGGCCATGATCGACACCTTCGAGGACACCTATGGCGTGCGCGTGCTGCACGCCTGGGGCATGACTGAGATGAGCCCGCTGGGCACGCTGGGCACGCTCAAGAACAAGCACCTGGCGCTGCCCAAGGAGCAGCAGCGCAAGATCCTGCAGAAGCAGGGCCGTCCCATCTACGGCGTGGACATGCGCATCGTGGACAGCGACGGCCGGGACCAGCCCTGGGACGGCAAGGCCTGCGGCGACCTGCTGGTGCGCGGGCCGTGGATTCTGGACACCTACTACAAGGGTGCCAGCCCCCTGGTCAAGGACGAGGAAGGGCGCGGCTGGTTCCCTACCGGCGACGTGGCCACCATCGACCCCGACGGCTATATGCAGATCACCGACCGCACCAAGGACGTGATCAAGTCCGGCGGGGAGTGGATCAGTTCCATCGACATCGAGAACATTGCCATGGGCCACCCGGCGGTGGCCATGGCGGCCTGCATCGGCATGCCCCATCCCAAGTGGGACGAGCGCCCCATCGTGGCAGTGGCGAAGAAGGCCGGTGCCGAGGTCTCGCGCGAGGAGCTGCTGGCCTTTTTCGACGGCAAGACGGCCAAGTGGCAGATTCCGGACGATGTGGTGTTTGTGGACGCCATTCCGCTGGGGGCGACCGGCAAGATGCTCAAGACCAAGCTGCGCGAACAACTGGCCGGCTACAAGCTGCCGGGGCTGTAAGCCCCCGCGCTGGCCGCACACTGGCCGCGCACCGTCCGGGGCAGACCGGCGGCGCGGCTGTAGCTGCACAAAACAGAGCGCCTGGTGCGCATGGACCATGGGTTTCGGGGGATATCCCCGCAGGCCCGGGGTGCATGCGCGCCGGGCGTTTTGCTGCGTGGCGGGCCGGGCCTGCGGGCCCCGGGGCAATCCCTGCCGTACAAGTCCCAGGGCGAACGACCGTGCGGCCCGGCTACGCTTGCGCAAGCCATCGGCTGACATACCGGCCGATCCACGTAGCCCTCACAGGAGTCCTGCATGCAGTTCGCGCTGAAGACCACGTTTGCCACGCTGACCCTGGCCGCCCTCACGGCCAGTCTGAGTCTGCCCGCCCACGCCCAGAAGGGCGAGACGGTGAAGATCGCCTGGCTGGACCCGCTGTCCGGCCTGATGGCGGCGCTGGGCACCAACCAGATGAAGAGCTGGCAGTTCATGGCCGAGGAATTCAGCAAGAACAATCCGGCCGGGGTGAAGTTCGAGATCGTCCCCATCGACAACAAGCTCAGCCCGCAGGAAACCACCAGCGCGCTGCGCTCGGCCATGGACCAGGGCGTGCGCTATGTGGTGCAGGGCAACGGCTCCGGCCCGGCGCTGGCCATCATGGATGCGCTGGACAAGCACAACGCCCGCAACAAGGGCAAGGAAGTGGTCTACCTGAACTATGCGGCCGTGGACCCGGACCTGACCAACAGCAAGTGCAGCTACTGGCATTTCCGCCTGGATGCCGACACGTCCATGAAGATGGAGGCGCTGACCACCTACATGAAGGACCTTCCCGAGGTGAAGAAGGTCTACCTGATCAACCAGAACTACGCCCACGGCCACCAGGTCAGCAAGTACGCCAAGGAGATGCTCAAGCGCAAGCGCCCGGACGTGGAAATCGTCGGCGACGACATGGCGCCGCTGGCCCAGGTGCGCGATTTCTCTCCCTACATCGCCAAGATCAAGCAGTCGGGTGCCGACAGCGTGATCACCGGCAACTGGGGCTCGGACCTGGCGCTGCTGGTCAAGGCCGCCAACGATGCCGGCCTGAACAACGTCAAGTTCTACACCTACTACGGCATTGCCACCGGCGCGCCCACGGCCATGGGAGCGGCGGCGGCCGGCAAGGTCTATATGGTGGGCTATAGCCATCTGAACGCCGAAGGCCCGATCAACAAGATCGTCAAGGACTTCAAGGCCAAGTTCAATGACGATATGTACACCGCCTCGGTCTACCACGGCTTTGCCATGCTCAGCGAAGCCATGGCCCGGGCCAAGAGCACCGACCCGGTGAAGGTGGCCGCCGTGATGGAGGGCATGAAGTTCAAGAGCTTCAACGGGGAGGTGGAGATGCGCAAGACCGACCACCAGCTGCAGCAGGGCCTGTACATCAGCCGCTGGGAAAAAGCCGGGGGCAAATACCCGATAGACTCGGAAAACACCGGTTACACCTTCGTGCCGGTGAAATATTTCGAACCCTATGTGGCCAGCACGCCCACGTCCTGCCAGATGAAGCGGCCCAGCTGAGTGGGGCTGCACGGTCCACACGGCCCCTGCGGTGCGCGGTGCGCCGCGGCCCGGCTGCCCCTGGCAAGGGGCGGGCTGGGCAGGCCGTGCGGGCGGTATGAGAGGGGCAGGGCTGCGCGCCGGCAGGCGCTGCAGTGCTGCACAGGGGGCCGGCCTGCGGGGCCGGTCAGTGTCAAGCGTGCGCGGGCCGATCGTCCATGAGTCTGGAATTCTTCACCATCTCCCTGCTGAACGGCGTGAGCTACGGGCTGCTGCTGTTCATGCTCAGTTCGGGCCTGACGCTGATCTTCAGCATGATGGGGGTGCTCAACTTCGCGCACACCAGCTTCTACATGCTGGGCGCGTACTTTGCGTACACCCTCTCGGGCGCAATCGGCTTCTGGCCGGCGCTTTTCATTGCACCGCTGCTGGTGGGTGCCCTGGGGGCGCTGTTCGAGCGGCTGTGTCTGCGCCGGGTGCACCAGTTCGGCCATGTGCCGGAGCTGCTGATCACCTTCGGCCTGTCCTACCTGATTCTGGAAGTGGTGCAGCTGGTCTGGGGGCGCGGCACTGTGCCCTACGGCCTGCCGCCGCAGCTGCAGGGGCCGCTGTTCACGCTGTACGGCACGCAGTTTCCCAAGTCGCGCTCGTTCGTGATGCTGGTGGCGGTGTGCATGCTGGTGGCCGTGTGGCTGCTGCTGACGCGCACCCGCATCGGGCTGGTGATCCAGGCGGCGCTGAAACAGCCGCACATGGTGGAGGCCCTGGGCCACAACGTGCCGCGCGTGTTCATGCTGGTGTTTGGCGGCGGCTGCGCGCTGGCCGGGCTGGCGGGCGTGATCGGCGGCAACACCTACATCACCGAGCCGGCCATGGCCATGTCGGTGGGCTCCATCATCTTTGTGGTGGTGGTGGTCGGCGGTCTGGGTTCGCTGGCCGGGGCGTTTCTGGCCTCGCTGCTGATCGGCATCGTGCAGACCTTTGCCGTGGCGATCGATTTTTCCTGGGCCGATGTGTTGGCCCAGCTGGGCCTGAAGGCGACGCCCGAGACCTTCGGCTGGCCGGTGCTCAGCCTGACGGTGGCGCAGGTGGCGCCGATACTGCCTTATCTGTTCTTGGTGCTGATGCTGATCTTCCGCCCCAAGGGCCTGCTGGGTACGCGGGAGGATTGAAGCCATGTCCCAACTCTCTTCCCCTGCCGTGAACGAAGTCGTGCCTGTGGCGGACCGGACGCCGGCCCCGACATCTGCGCCAGCCCAGGCGCCGGTCCCAGCGGCGGCCGCCGCTCCGGGCAAGGGCGCGGTGTACCGCTTTCGCCCGCTGAACATCGGCCGCATGGTGGTGTGGACGGTGTTTGCGCTGCTGCTGATCGTCGCCCCGCATGTGTTCACCAGCAGCCTGGCGCTGACCATGCTCAGCCAGATGGGGTATGCCATCATCATCTGCCTGTCCTACAACATCCTGCTGGGGCAGGGGGGCATGCTGAGCTTCGGCCATGCGGTCTATACCGGGCTGGGCTCGTTCATTGCCATCCACGCCATGAACCTGGCCAGCGGCGGCAGCCTGCCGGTGCCGCTGGTGCTGATTCCGGTGGTGGGCGGCCTGGCCGGCATGTTCTTTGCCGCGCTGCTGGGCTGGGTGACGACCAAGAAGTCCGGCACCACCTTTGCCATGATCACCCTGGGGGTGGGCGAGCTGGTGGCGGCCATGGCGCTGATGTTCCCCGGCTTCTTCGGCGGGGAGGGCGGCATCACCACCGACCGGGTCTACGGCCAGCCGCTGCTGGGCATCACCTTCGGCCCGGCCATCGAGGTGTACTACCTGATTGCGGTCTACTGCTTCATCTGCACCGCCGCGATGTTCGCCTTCACCGGCACGCCGCTGGGCCGCATGCTCAACGCCGTGCGCGACAACCCGGAGCGCGTGGCCTTTGTGGGCTTCAACACCCAGCGCGTGCGCTACATGGGCTTTGTCATTGCCGGCTTCTTTGCCGGTGTGGGCGGCGGGCTGGCGGCGATCAATTTCGAAATCGTGACCGCGGCCGACAGCGTCAGCGTGCTGCGCTCGGGCTCCTACCTGCTGTTCACCTTCCTGGGCGGCGCGACCTTCTTCTTCGGCCCCATCATCGGCGCGGTGCTGATGGTGCTGGCCATGGTGCTGCTGTCCGAGCTGACCAAGGCCTGGATGCTGTACCTGGGCCTGATCTTCCTGTTCATGGTGATGTATGCCCCGGGCGGCATTGCCAGCCTGATCATGATGAATCTGCGCCTGGCCAAGTACGGCAAGCTGGGGCGCATTGTTGCCGCCTACCTGGCGCTGGGCGGCACGGCGCTGGCGGCGCTGCTGGGCGCGGCGGCGATGATCGAGATGATCTACCACCTGCAGCTCAATGCCGCGCTGGGCGACACGCTGCGCTTTCTGGGCATGACGCTGGATGTGCGCAGCGCCTCGAGCTGGCTGGGTGCGGGGGCGGTGCTGCTGACCGGGCTGGCGCTGTTCGAGCTGGTGCGCCGCCAGTTTGTGCAGGACTGGGGGCAGATCCAGGAAGAGATTGAACACCGCATCCAGCGGGGAGAGGGCGCATGAGCGAGCAGGCATCCCACTACGCACTGGAGCTGCGCGCGGTGCGCAAGAGCTTCGGCAAGGCCGAGATCATCTGCGGCGCCGACCTGGCGGTGCGCCCGGGCGAGCGCGTGGCCGTGATCGGCCCCAACGGTGCCGGCAAGAGCACCTTGTTCAACCTGATCAGCGGGCGCTTTGCGCCCAGCAGCGGCGAGATCTACCTGCACGGCCAGCGCATCGACGGCAAGCAGCCGTTCGAGATCAATCGCGCCGGGTTGTCGCGCAGCTTCCAGATCACCAACATCTTCCCCAAGCTCAGCGTGTTCGAAAACCTGCGCTGCAGCGTGCTGTGGAGCATGGGCTACCGCTACAGCTTTCTGCGCTTTCTGTCGCGCATGGACGATGTGAACGCGCGCGCCGAGCAACTGCTGGCCCAGATCCGGCTGGAGCGACGGCGCGACACGCTGGCCGTGAACCTGACCTATGCCGAGCAGCGGGCGCTGGAGATCGGCATCACGATTGCCGGCGGGGCCAGCGTGATCCTGCTGGATGAACCCACGGCCGGCATGAGCAACAGCGAGACCGGCCGCTTCATCCAGCTGATCCGCGAGGTGACCGAGGGCCGCACCCTGCTGACGGTGGAGCACGACATGGGCGTGGTGTTCGGTCTGGCGGACAAGATTGCCGTGGTGGTCTATGGCGAGGTGATTGCCTTCGACACGCCCGAGCGGGTGCGGGCCGATCCACGGGTGCAGGAAGCCTATCTGGGCTCCAGCGTGGCCGATGCCCAGGCCGGCGCGCATTGAGAGGGGGCGGGATGCTGAAGATTGACCAACTGCACGCCTATTACGGCAAAAGCCATGTGCTGCACGGCGTGAGCCTGCAGGTGGGGCCGGGCGAGATCGTGGCCCTGCTGGGGCGCAACGGATCGGGCCGCAGCACCACGGCCAAGGCCATCATGGGCCTGGTGGACTGGGAGGGTGACATCCGCTGGAAGGACCGGGCGCTGACCGGGCGCAAGACCTATGAGATTGCCCACCTGGGCCTGGGCTATGTGCCGGAAAGCCGCGATGTGTTCCCCAATCTGACGGTGCACCAGAACCTGCTGCTGGGCCAGAAAGGCAAGGGCAAAGGCAGCCGCTGGAGCTTTGACGACATGTACGCCATGTTCCCGCGCCTGAAGGAGCGCCAGCACACCGAGGCCGGCGTGATGTCGGGCGGCGAGCAGCAGATGCTGACCCTGTGCCGCACGCTGATGGGCGACCCGGACCTGATCATCATCGACGAGCCCACCGAGGGCCTGGCCCCCAAGATCGTGGAGCTGGTGGGCGAATACCTGGGCCGGCTGCGCGAGCGCGGCGTGTCGGTGTTGCTGATCGAGCAGAAGCTGACCATTGCCATGAAGATTTCGGACCGGGCGCTGGTGATGGGCCATGGCGCCATCGTCTACGACGGCACGCCGGCCGATCTGCTGCGCAACGAACGCGTGCGCAAGGAGTGGCTGGAGGTCTGAGGCCGGGGCCAGCGGGCACGGCCGGCGCGCACGCTCTGCGCGGCAGCGGTTCCTGTGCCGCTGCCCGGGGCGTCCCGCACCGGACAGCGCGCTGCAATACGTGCATCTACACTTATTGAATACGTGTAGCTGCACGCATGTACCGGCCCGGGCCGGCGGCGCTGCAGCCGGAGAACCCCATGCCGCCCCCACTGTCTGCTTCCACCCCCGCTGCCACGCCGGCACCATCGTCGGCCCCCACGGCCACCCCGGCGCCCCGTGCGCGCTGCACCAGCTTCATGGCGCGCAGCCTGTCGCGCAAGATTTCGCAGTTCTACGACGACATGCTGGCCCCCAGCGGCCTGCGTGGCACCCAGTTCAATCTGCTGGGGCAGGCGCGCCGTGCCAAGGACGGCCCGCTGACCGTGTCCCGCCTGGCGGAGCTGCTGAACACCGACCGCACCACGCTGACCCGCAATCTGCAGACGCTGCAGGCGCAGGGTCTGATCGAGGTGGTGGCCGGGGTCGACGCCCGCAGCCGCTGCGTGCGGGTGACGGAGGCCGGCGAACAGGCCCACCGCCTTGGCGCACAGTACTGGCGCCAGGCCCAGCAGCAGGTGCGGGCACTGTGCGGCGAAGACACCATTGCCCAGCTGGAGCAGGTGGTGGACCACATGCTGGGGCAGTTGCAGGCGGCCACGCCCGCTGCCGGTGTCCCTGTGGTTGGTACGTCCGCCGCCGGTACGCCCGCAGCCGGTGCGCCGGCCGCCGCTGACGCCGCGCAGGAGGCACCATGAAACCGCCGGTGGCCCGTACCGCGATGCCGGTAGTGGCAACGACCACGACCGCGACAACGTCTGTAAATGCTGCGGCAGGCCCCGCCGCGCAGCCTGCCATTGCCGCAATGGCGGCCGGCTCGCCGCTGCTCACCGGGCGCATCCTGCCCACCTTGCTGCGGCTGTCGGTGCCGAATGTGCTGGCGCTGGTGATGTCGGTGCTGGTGGGGGTGGCCGAAACCTATTACGTGGGCCAACTGGGCACGGTGCCGCTGGCGGCCATGGCCCTGGTGTTCCCGTTCGCCATGCTCACGCAGATGATGAGCAACGGCGCCATGGGCGGGGGCGTGTCCTCGGCCATCAGCCGGGCGCTGGGGGCGGGCGACCGCAACAAGGCGGGCACCCTGGCACTGCATGCGATTGCCATCGGTGCCGGGGTGGGCCTGGCCTATGCGCTGCTGTTCGTGCTGTGCGGCCCGGTGTTCTTTGGCTGGCTGGGCGGGCAGGGCGAGGTGCTGGACACCGCCAGCGGCTACGGCCAGGTGCTGTTCAGCGGCGCCATGCTGGTGTGGTTGTGCAACACGCTGGCTTCGGTGGTGCGTGGCACCGGCAATATGCGCGTGCCGTCCTCGGTGGTGTTTGCCGTGGCGGTGCTGCAGATTGCGGTGGGCGGTGCGCTGGGCCTGGGCCTGGGGCCGTTTCCGCGCTGGGGCATGACCGGGGTGGCCGTGGGCAATATCGTGGCCATGGCCTGCGGTGTGCTGGTGCTGCTGGCCTATCTGCAGTGGGGCCAGAGCCGGGTGCGCATCCCCTGGCGCGGGGTGCAGCTGTCCTGGCCGATGTTCAGGGACATTCTGCGGGTGGGGGCGCTGGCCTGCCTGTCGCCGGTGCAGTCGGTGCTGACCGCGTTGATCATGACCGGCCTGGTGGCGCGGCTGGGGCCGCAGGCGCTGGCGGGCTACGGTATCGGCCAGCGGCTGGAGTTTTTGCTGATTCCCATTGCCTTTGGCGTGGGCGTGGCTTCGGTGCCCATGGTGGGCATGGCCATGGGGGCCGGCCAGGTGCAGCGCGCACGGCGCGTGGCCTGGGCGGCGGGCTGGGTGGCGGCGGTGGCCCTGACCGGCATTGGCGCCCTGGTGGTGCTGTGGCCGCAGCTGTGGTCGCGCATCTTCACCACCGACGCCCAGGTGCTGCACCATGCCGACCTGTACCTGCGCATGGCCGGGCCGGGCTTTGCCTTCTTTGGCATGGGGTTGGCGCTGTATTTCGCGGCGCTGGGCTCGGGCCGCATCTGGGGGCCGGTGCTGGCCGGCACGGCGCGGCTGGTGGTGGTGGCCGGGCTGGGCCTGTGGCTGAGCCAGCAGGCCGGCGTGACGGCGCAGTCGCTGTTCCTGGTGGTCACCGCCGGCATGGTGGTCTATGGCCTGGGCACGGCCTGGGCCGTGTGGCGCACGCGCTGGGACTGAGGCCAGGGACTGGGGTGCGGGGGCGGTGCCTCCGGTTCCGCTCCCGCTCAGGCGCCGTGGGCGAACAGTTCCCGGGCAATGGGGTAGAGCGACAGCAGCAGCAAGAAGGCCATGCTGCGGTTGAACCAGCGCAGCGCCTGCGGCGTGCGCAGTGCCCGGCCCACGGCGCTGCCGAACAGGGTCCAGACGCTGATGCAGGGGAAGTTCACCATCGCCAGCACCAGGGTGGCCAGCAGCAGGTTGGCGACAAAGCTCTCGCGCGGGGTGTAGGCCGCGACGATGCCCACGGTCATGATCCAGGCCTTGGGGTTGACCCACTGGAAGGCGGCAGCCTGCCAGAACGAGAAGGGTTTGCCGTGGGTCCGGCCTTCCTGGATGCCGCCCGCCTGGCTGATCTTCCAGGCCAGCCACAGCAGGTAGATGCCGCCCGCGATCTGCAGCAGGGTGTAGAGCAGCGGCCAGGTGCTGAAGGCGGTGCCGAGGCCGGCGCCCACCAGCAGCAGCATCAGGGCGCCGCCCGCGCTGATGCCCAGCATGTGGGGCAGGGTGCGGCGGTAGCCGAAGGTGGCGCCCGATGCGGTCAGCATCACATTGTTGGGGCCGGGGGTGATGGAGCTGACGATGGCGAACATCGCCAGCGGCAGCAGGGTGGTCAGGGTCAGCGTAGGGGTCAGTTGGTCCATGGTACGTCCGCAGTGAGGCAGTGGCCTGGGGACATTGTCCGGCCTGCTGGCGGTACAGTAGCAGTACACTTTGCCGGTTCACTTCACACACTGGCCTGCTGCTTTTGCCATGACACTTCTGCCTGCACCCGATTCCAGCCTTCCCGCCGACGCGGAGCTGCCGCCGCGCCGCCAGGCCGGCAGCGCCTGGCACTGGCAGCCCTTGCGCGGCAGCGGCGTGCCCCTGGTGGAGCAACTGGTGACCCATGTGGAGGGCCTGGTGCGCAGCCACGGCCTGCGCGCCGGCATGCGCCTGCCGTCGGTGCGCCAGCTGGCGCAGGACAGCGGCGTGAGCCGGGACACCGTGGTTCAGGCCTATGACCGGCTGGCGGCGCTGGGCCTGGTGCATTCCCGGCGCGGCGCTGGCTTCTTTGTGAGTGCGCTGCGCAATCTGGGCGCGCCGCAGCAGCCGCTGGAGGCGGCCATGCGCGTGGCGGCGGACCAGCCCATCGACACGCCCTACCTGCTGCGCAATATGTTCCAGCAGGGTGCGGTGCCCGAGGCCACGGGCAGTGTCGGCCTGCTGCCGCCGCAGTGGCTGGAGCCGGAGATGCTGACCGCCGCCATCCGCAGCGTGGGGCGTTCGGCCGGCATCAGCCTGTCGGGCTACGGCCTGCCGCAGGGCTACGGGCCGCTGCGCCAGCAGATTGCGGCCTATCTGCAGGCCCAGGACGTGCCGGTGCACCCGGAGCACAACCTGGTGATGGTGGCCGGCGTGACCCAGGGGCTGGATCTGATCGTGCGCCTGATGGTGCGGCCCGGCGATGTGGTGCTGGTGGAGGATCCGGCCTGGTTCCACATCTTCGGCCGCCTGCAGGCCGTGGGCGCCCAGGTGGTGGGCGTGCCGCGCGGCCCGGGCGGGCCGGACATTGCGGCGCTGCAGGCGCTGGCCGCCCAGCACAAGCCGCGCCTGTTCATCCTGAACACGGCGGTGCACAACCCCACGGGGCAGACGCTGTCGGCCGGCGTGGCCCATGCGCTGCTGAAGGTGGCGGAGGAGCACGATTTCCAGCTGGTGGAGGACGATACCTATGCCGACTTCCACCCCGGCCAGCCGGTGCGCCTGGCCGCGCTGGACCGGCTGCAGCGCGTGCTGCTGGTGGGCGGCTATGCCAAGACGCTGGCGGGCAGCCTGCGCGTGGGCTATATCGCGGCCCATGCGGACCGGCTGCAGCAGCTGGTGGACCTGAAGCTGCTGGCGGGTCTTACCACCCCGCAGCTGGGCGAGATGGTGGTGCACCGTATCCTCAGCGAAGGCCAGTACCGCCGCCATGTGGAGCGCCTGCGCGCCCGGGTGGACAAGGCGCGCGCCCAGTGCCTGCGCCGGGTGGAGGCGCTGGGCTGGCAGGTGCCGCAGGAGCCGCAGGCGGGCATGTTCGTCTGGGCCGACTGCGGTATGGATTCCGAGCTGCTGGCCCGGCGGGCGGCCGAGCAGGGGCTGCTGATGGCGCCGGGCGTGCTGTTTTCGCCGCGCCAGGTGCCCGGCAGCATGCTGCGCCTGTCGGTGCCGCTGGCCCAGCATGCACCCGCCTGGGAACTGATGGCGCGGCTGGTGGCGCAGGAACGCCGCCGCTGATCCGTCCCGCCGGGATCAGGGTTTGCACGGGGTTGGCGCCCGTGAAAGCGCGTGCGTGCTGCATGGCAGCATGACGCGCGTCAAGCCGGGGCCGGCATGCTGTCCCATGTGCGTCAAACCTGGGGCAGACCGCCATGGTTTTGTCGCCTGCATCTTCCTAGAATGGAAAACGAACGACCGTTTTATTTCATTCCAAAACAGGAGACACAGGCATGACGGCTGAATACAAGGTCCACGGTGCAGTGGCCGTGATCACGCTCAACAACCCGCCCGTCAACGGGCTGGGTCTGGCCACCCGCCGTGCGGTGGTGGAGGGCGTCAAGCAGGCCCAGGGCGACGCCGCGGTGCAGGCCATCATCATCACCGGTGCGGGCGCGGCCTTCTCCGGCGGTGCGGACATCAAGGAGTTCGGCAAGGAAAGCGCGATGCAGGAGCCCAATCTGCACAGCGTGATCGCCGCCGTGGAGCAGTCCACCAAGCCCGTGGTGGCCGCCATCCACACCGTCTGCATGGGCGGCGGTCTGGAGCTGGCCCTGGGCTGCCACTACCGCATCGTGTCCCCCGGCACCAGCATTGCGCTGCCCGAAGTCAAGCTGGGTCTGCTGCCCGGTGCCGGCGGCACGCAGCGCCTGCCCCGCGCCCTGGGCGTGGAGGCGGCGCTGAACATGATCGTCAGCGGGGAGACCGTCAAGAGCGAGATGCTGGCCATGGCCCCCGGCCAGAAGCTGTTCGACAAGCTATCCGCGTCGGCCGAAAGCCTGGCGGCCGAGGCCCTGGCCCTGGCCCAGGACGTGGGCGAGCGCCATGCCGCCAGCAGCGAGCCGCTGCCCCTGGTGCGCAATCTGCCCTGCAAGCACCCACTGGGCGATGCCTATTTCGGCTTTGCCCGCAACATGGTGGGCGGCATGTCCAAGAACTACCCGGCGCCGCTCAAGTGCGTGGACGCGGTGGAAGCGGCCACCAAGCGCAAGATTGCCGACGGCCTGCTGTTCGAGCGCGAGCTGTTCGTGAACCTGATGTGGACCCCCGAGTCCCGTGCGCTGCGCCACCTGTTCATGGCCGAGCGCGCGGCCTCCAAGATTGCCGATGTGCCTTCCGACATGCCGGTGCGCAACGTGCAGAAGGTGGGCGTGATCGGCGCCGGCACCATGGGCGGCGGCATCAGCATGAATTTCCTGAATGCCGGCATTCCCGTGACCATTCTGGAAACCAAGCAGGAAGCGCTGGACCGTGGCGTGGCCACGATCAAGAAGAACTACGAGGCCCAGGTCAAGAAGGGCAAGCTCAAGGAAGACAAGTACGCCCAGCGCATGGCGCTGCTGACCACCACGCTGGCCTATGACGACCTGAAGGACTGCGACCTGATCATCGAGGCGGTGTTCGAGGAGCTGGGCGTCAAGGAAGCGGTGTTCACCCAGCTGGACGCTGTTGCCAAGCCCGGCGCCATCCTGGCGTCCAACACCTCCACGCTGGACGTGGACAAGATCGCCAGCTTCACCAAGCGCCCGCAGGACGTGGTGGGCATGCACTTCTTCAGTCCCGCCAATGTGATGAAGCTGCTGGAAGTGGTGCGCGGCAAGGCCACGGCCAAGGACGTGCTGGCCACGGTGATGAAGCTGGCCAAGAAGATCAAGAAGACGGCGGTGGTCTCCGGGGTGTGCGATGGCTTCATCGGCAACCGCATGATCGAGCAGTACAGCCGCCAGGCCGGTTTCCTGCTGGACGAAGGCGCCACGCCCCAGCAGGTGGACAAGGCGGTCGAGAAGTTCGGCTTTGCCATGGGCCCGTTCCGTATGGGCGATCTGGCCGGTAACGACATCGGCTGGGCCATCCGCAAGCGCCGCGCCACCGAGCGCGCCGACATGAAGTACAGCCGCACTGCCGACAAGTTGTGCGAGCTGGGCCGCTTCGGCCAGAAGACCGGCGCGGGCTGGTACGACTACCAGGCCGGCAAGCGCGATGCGATTCCCTCGGCCCTGGTGGAAAAGCTGATCGAGGACCACCGCAAGGAACTGGGCATCACGCCGCGCAAGATTTCCGACGAGGAAATCGTGCAGCGCCTGGTCTACGCCCTGGTCAACGAAGGCGCCCACATCCTGGAAGACGGCATTGCCGGCAAGTCGGGCGACATCGACATGGTCTACCTGACCGGCTATGGTTTCCCCATCTACCGCGGTGGCCCCATGCACTACGCCAACGAGATCGGCCTGGGCAATGTGGCCCGCGCCATGGAGCGCTTTGCCCAGAACCCGCTGGACGACGGCAAGTTCTGGCAGCCCGCGCCGCTGCTGGCCCGCCTGGCCGCCGAAGGCAAGTCCTTCTCCTGAAGACTGCCACCCCCCACCGAATGACCGGGCTGCCTTGCCACCTGCCGCCGCACCTGCGCTGCGGCCTGCCTGGTGGCAGCCCCCGCTGAAAAGGATGAATCCATGACTTCTGCAGTGATCGTCTCCACCGCCCGTACCCCGCTGTGCAAAAGCTGGAAGGGCGCTTTGAACATGACCTATGGCCCCACGATGGGCGGCCACGCCGTGCAGCACGCCGTGCAGCGTGCCGGCATCGACGGTGCCGAGGTGGAAGATGTGATCATGGGCAGCTCCCTGCCCGAAGGCACGACCGGCGGCAACGTCGCGCGCCTGATCGCCATGCGTGCCGGCCTGCCGGTCACCACCTCCGGTCTGACCATCAACCGCTTCTGCTCCTCGGGCCTGCAGTCCATTGCCCTGGCCGCCCAGCGCATCATCGCCGGCGAAAACGACGTGCTGGTGGCCGGCGGCCTGGAGTCCATCTCCTGCGTGCAGCTGGAAGCCAACCGCCACATGAGCCAGGATCCGGCGCTGCTCAAGCTCAAGCCCGAGATCTACTGGAACATGCTGCAGACGGCCGAACAGGTGGCCCAGCGCTACCAGATCAGCCGCGACGCCATGGACGAGTACGGCGCCGCCAGCCAGCAAAAGGCCGTGGCCGCCCAGGCGGCCGGCCTGTTCGATGCCGAAATCGCCCCCATCACCACGGTGATGGGCGTGGCCGACAAGACCCTGGGCCTGATCACCAAGCAGGTGACGGTGAGCAAGGACGAAGGCATCCGCGAAGGCACGACCAAGGAAGGCATCAGCGGCCTGCGCAGCGCGCTGCCCGGCGGCCTGATCACGGCCGGCAATGCCAGCCAGTTCTCCGACGGTGCCGGCGCTTGCGTGCTGACCAGCGAAGACTACGCGTCCCGCAAGGGCCTGCAGCCCCTGGGCCGCTTCCTGGGTTTTGCCGTGGCCGGCTGCGAGCCCGATGAAATGGGCATCGGCCCGGTGTTTGCCATTCCCAAGGTGCTCAAGAAGCTGGGCCTGAAGATGGACGACATCGATCTGTGGGAGCTGAACGAGGCGTTTGCCGTGCAGGTGATCTACTGCCGCGACAAGCTGGGCATTCCCGCCGACCGCCTGAATGTGAACGGCGGCGCCATCGCCGTGGGCCACCCCTACGGTCTGTCGGGCCAGCGCCTGACCGGCCACGCGCTGATCGAAGGCAAGCGCCGTGGCGCCAAGCGGGTGTGCGTGACCATGTGCATCGGCGGCGGCATGGGCGCGGCCGGCATCTTCGAAGTGCTGTAAGCACGGGCCGCTGCGGCCCTCGTGGCCAATGCGGCTTCCGTGGCTTTCCCCGCAGCCTGTGGCAGCCTGCCACGGACTGCGGCCCCCCGGGGCGTGCAAGGCGGCCCGGGGCCGGTGCGCCCTTTGCGGGAAATCCCGCTGACCCCTGGGTGACTGGCAGGCGGTTTGGCGCCGCGCAGGTGACATGCAGACCGCGCCGCTGCCGCTACTGTGAACCCTGTGCCGACCCCCGTGGTGCGGGCGCTGTATCCCCCTTAACTTCCATCACCGCTGCTTGCGTTCAGTGCGCCGATGGCCAGGGCCATGGCTGTTGCCACGGCATGGCGGGCGCGTAAGCCCAGGCGCAAGCGGCCTCTTTGGTCTTCACAACATGTCCCAGCTGCGATCCACGCTTGAGTTCCTTGTCTACGACTGGCTGCAGGGCGAGGGCCTGACGGCCCGCACCCGCTACGCCGACCACAGTCGCGAAACCTTTGACGCCGTGCTGGACACTTGCGAGCGCATTGCGCGCGAGAAGTACGCGCCCTTCAACCGCACGGTTGACACCGAAGAGCCGCGCTTTGACGGCGAGAAGGTGATCCTGCCCCAGTGCACCTACGACGCACGCCGCGCCTATGCCGAGGCCGGCATGCTGGCAGCCGGCAAGGACGCCGAATGGGGCGGCATGCAGCTGCCCTATCTGGTGGAGGCGGCGGCCAACAGCTTCTTTGCCTGCGCGTCCGTCAGCATGGGCTCCAACCTGCTGACCAGTGCCAACGCCAACCTGCTGCTGGTGCATGGCACGCCGCTGCAAAAGCAGGTCTTCGCCGTCAATGAGCTGGAGGGCAACTGGGCTGGCACCATGGCCCTGTCGGAGCCGCAGGCCGGCTCCAGCCTGAGCGACATCAGCACCCGCGCGCTGCCGGACGGGGACGGTTTCGAGAGTGATCCGCTGGGGGCGCGCTACCGCCTCAAGGGCAACAAGATGTGGATCAGCGCCGGCGACCACGAGCTGACCGAGAACATTGTCCACCTGGTGCTGGCCAAGATACCGGGGCCGGACGGCAAGCTGATTCCCGGGGTGAAGGGCATCTCGCTGTTCATCGTGCCCAAGAAGCTGGTGGATGCCCAGGGGCAGCTGACCGGCGAGCGCAACGATGTGGCCCTGGCCGGCCTGAACCACAAGCTGGGCTGGCGCGGCACCACCAACACGCTGCTGAATTTTGGCGAAGGCAAGTACCCGGTGCGCGGGGACGGCGGCGGCGGGCTGGACGGGCAGGGTGCAGGCGCCATCGGCTACCTGGTGGGCCAGCCGCACGAAGGCCTGAAGTGCATGTTCCACATGATGAACGAGGCGCGCATCGGCATCGGCATGGCGGCCACCATGCTGGGCCTGGCGGGCTACTACGCCAGCCTGGACTATGCCCGCAACCGCCCGCAGGGCCGCCCGGTCGGCGAAGCCGGCAAGGACGCCACCCGGCCGCAGGTGCGCATCATCGAACACACCGACGTCAAGCGCATGCTGCTGGCCCAGAAGGCCTACGGCGAAGGCGCGCTGGCGCTGAACCTGTACTGCGCCCGCCTGGTGGACGACGGGCGCACCGGCACGCCCGAGGTGGCGGCCCGTGCCAAGCTGCTGCTGGAAGTGCTGACGCCGATCTGCAAGAGCTGGCCCAGCGAGTTCTGCCTGGAGGCCAACAGCCTGGCCATCCAGATCCACGGCGGCTATGGCTACACGCGCGACTTTCCGGTGGAGCAGTACTGGCGCGACAACCGCCTGAACATGATCCACGAGGGCACGCACGGCATCCAGGCGGCGGACCTGCTGGGCCGCAAGGTGCGCATGCAGGACGGCGCCGGCCTGCAGCTGCTGGCGGCCACCATCAACGCCACCATCGAGCGTGCGCTGCAGGTGCCGCAGCTGGCAGGCTATGCCAACCAGCTGGCCCAGGCCCTGCAGGATGTGGGCGCGGCCACCAAGGCCGCCTGGGCCACGGCCAATCCGCAGGAGGCGCTGGCCAATGCCGTGCCCTATATGCAGGCCTTCGGCCACACCGTGCTGGCCTGGATGTGGCTGGACGTGGCCTTGGCCGTGCTGGCGCGGGATGCGGCGCTGTCCGCCCCGGCCCATGCGGGGCAGATGGGCGCGGCCCGCTATTTCTTCCACTACGAGCTGCCCCGGATCGGCGCCTGGCTGCAGGTGGTGCGCCAGCGCGACATGACCTGCGCCGAGCTGCCCGAAGACGCGTTCTGAGGGCCGCCCCGCCGGGAGAGCAGGCGGCGCGGCGCGCGATGCAGGTCGTAACACTCTGTTCATCTGGCGGGCCGGCGCAGTCCCTCCGTTATCATGCGCCGCATGCTGCCGAGGGACGAACGCCTGGATACATCTGAAACCGCCACCTGCCACGGCAGCGGGGAGGGCGCATGAACGCCGGTCTGTGGTTCACCCAGCTCACGGCCTGGCAGGTGATGGCCGTGGGCCTGGCCTTCTTTGGCGCGCTGTACCTGCTGGGCGGCTGGGGCATGACGGCCCTGACCCGCATGCTGGCGCGCCGCCAGGTGGGCAAGGTGCTGGACACGCGGGCCCTGCAGCCCGACCAGCTGCCGCGCGAATGGCGCCAGTCGGCGCTGTCGGTGCTGCTCTTCGGCACCGGCATGGTCGTGCCCTGGGGCCTGTTGCAGCTGGGCTGGGCCCAGCTGGCCCCCACGGCCAGCGCCGCCCGTGTGGCGGCCGAGATCGTGGTGCTGATGGTCTGGAACGATGTGCACTTCTGGCTGAACCACCGGCTGCTGCACGCCAAGGCCCTGGTCCGCTTCCATGGGGACCACCACCGCTCCTATGTGACCACGCCCTGGTCGACCTACAGCTTCCACCCGCTGGAGGCGCTGATGCTGGGCAACATCATCCTGCTGCCCATGCTGGTGCACGACTTCTATTTCTGGTCGCTGGCGGCGGTGCCGGTGCTCAGCCTGGTGCTGAACGTGATCGGGCATTCCAATTACGACTTCTTCCCGCGCGTGTCCGACGCCCACCCGCTGGCGGCCAGCCGGCGCCACCACCTGCACCACGCGCGTTCGCGCGGCAACTATGGTTTTGCGCTGGCCTTCATGGACCAGCTGATGCGCACCCAGCTGCAGGCACCGGCCCCCCGGTCCCCCGGGTCCCCCGGGGCCGCGAAGACCCCCGAGGGCCGGCACTGAATGCCGCCAGCGGCAGCCCCGGCCCAGTTTCTGCCGCGCCTGCGCCACCGGCGCGACTGGCAGTCCGTGGCCTATCTGCTGGCGCTGCCGGCCCTGGTGGTCTGGCAGTGGACGCATGGCTTTGTCTGGTGGCTGTATGCCATCACGCTGTTTCTGACGCTGGGCGTGGGCGTGATCCACCACAACCACACGCACCTGCGCATGTGGCGGGGGCGCTGGGCCAACCGGCTGACGGACTATGTGCTGACCCTGCTGCAAGGCCATCCCACCTTCGTGTTCTGGCCCGCCCATGTGGGCAACCACCACCGCTTTCGCCATGGCCCGCGGGATGTGGCGCGCACCTACCGGCCGGAGTTCGGCGGCGACACCAACCACCTGTGGGGCTATCTGGTCCACCCGCTGCAGGCGGTGTGCGTGCTGTACCCGCTGTTCATCCGCTGGCTGGCGAATCTGCGCCGGCACTGGCCCGGGGCGTTTCGCTACTGCATGGGCCAGTACCTGCTGTGGCTGGGCAGCTGGGCCTTCCTGCTGCTGCTGGACTGGCGCAAGGCCCTGCTGTTCGTCATCGTGCCGCAGCTGCATGGCCTGCATTGGCTGCTGGCCACCAACTACCTGCAGCATGCCCATGCCGACGGCCGCCCGCTTTCCAGGGCGCAGCGCAAGACCGACGGTATCGCCCTGAACTACGCGCGCAATTTCGAGGGGCTGGTGAACCCCTTGCTGTTCAATATCGGGCTGCACACGGCCCACCACGAACACCCGCAGGCCCATTGGTCGGCGCTGACGGGGCTGCACCGGCGGCTCTACCGCCACCGCGTGCACCCGGCGCTGAACGAGGGCGGGTTGCTGCCCTATATGGGCCGGGTGTTCGTGCTGGGGCTGTTTGCACGCCGTGCGCGCACGCAGCCGCTGATGCCGCCCGAATCCATTCGATGAACCCGAACTGAACTTTCCATGCCTGTTGCCTATTCCAATGTCTACCTGCAATCTGCCGGCATGTTCCTGCCCGGCGCCCCGGTGGACAACGCCGGGATGGACGCCTATGTGGCGCCGCTGAACCGCATTTCCGACCGCCTCAAGCGCCGCATCCTGGGGGAGAACGGCATCCAGACCCGGCACTACGCCATCGATGGCGCAGGGCAGACCGTGTTCAGCAACGCGCAGATGGCGCAGGCCGCCATCGAGGCCACGCTGGCGCAGGCCGGCCGCAAGCTGGGCGAGGTGGGCTTTCTGTCCAGCGGCTCGTCCGGGGGCGATGCGCTGATGCCGGGCTTTGCCAACATGATCCAGGGCGAGATGGCCGCGCCGCCGATGGAGACCCTGTCCGTGCACGGCGTGTGCGCCGCCAGCGTGGGCGCGCTGCAGGCGGCGGCCCAGGCGGTGGAAGGCGGTGCCCACCCGCTGGCGCTGGCCGTGGCCAGCGAGATGCCTTCGCGCCTGTTCAAGCGTTCGCGCTTTGCGGCCCAGGGCTATGACACCGATTTCGACGCGCACTTTCTGCGCTGGATGCTGTCGGACGGCGCGGGGGCCGTGCTGCTGGGCGGGCCGCAGGCGCTGCCCCACACCCCGGGCCTGCGCCTGAAGCTGCGCTGGACGCACCAGCGCAGCTTTGCCGGCGACTACCCGGTCTGCATGCAGCTGGGGCTGACGCCGGACCGCAGCACCAGCCACCTGGACTTTCCCGCCTGGGGCGATGCCGAGGCCGCGGGCGCGCTGGCGCTGCGCCAGGACATCCGCCTGCTGCCGCACCTGTTCGATGTCTGCATCCACGAATATGCCGATCTGGCCCACCAGGGCTGGGTGCCCGAGCGCGGGATCGACCATTTCCTGTGCCATTACTCGTCCGAGCGTTTCATCCCCGTGGTGGACGAGCTGCTGGAGAAGGCGCAGCTGGGCATTCCGCGCGAGCGCTGGTGGAGCAATCTGGCCTGGCGCGGCAACACCGGTGCGGCGTCCATCTTCATCATGCTGTCGGAGTTTCTGCAGCAGCAGGGCGCGCGCCTGAAGGCCGGGGACACGGTGCTGTGCTTCATTCCCGAATCCGGGCGTTTCACGGCTGGCTTCATGCTGTGGGAGGTGGAGGCGGACACGCCGGTGCAGGCCGCCCCCCAGGCTTCCCTGCCGCGCAAGGCCGCAGCCGCTGGTGCAGCCGATTCGGCCGACCAGGGTGCGCTGCCCGATGTGGCCACCATTGCCGCGCCGCACGATCCGGCCACGGCGCCCCAGGCGCTGGCGCCGTTGCTGACCGAGCTGGCCAGCATCTGGCAGGACTACCGCTCGCGCGTCTGGCGCACGCCGCTGCTGCAGCGCATGCGCACGCGCCAGCTGGACACGGCCGACTATGTGCGCTGGATGGGGCACTGGATTCCCCAGGTGCGCGAAGGCAGCCTGTGGATGCGCGAAGGGGCGGCCTCGCTGACCGGCGAGTACGCGGCGCTGGCCGGGCTGATCGATCTGCATGCCGACGACGAGCAGCACGACTTCAAGGTGCTGCACAGCGACTACCTGAAGGCCGGCGGCACGGCCACCGACATCGGCCAGCTGCGCCGCAACCCGGGCGGCGAGGCGTTGAACGCCTACCTGCACGGCCTGGCGGCCACGCCCAACCCCATCGGCCTGCTGGGCGCGATCTACATCATCGAAGGCACGGGCCAGCGCATCGTGCCCAGCCTGCTGCCGCTGCTGCGCCAGGCCCTGCCGCTGCCGCCCGATGCCTTCCGCTTTCTGGAATACCACGGTGCCAACGACGAGCACCACCTGGAGCGCTGGCTGATGGCGGTGCAGATGGCGCTGGCGCTGGATGCCGACGGCACGGCGGCCCAGGCCATCGTGCAGACGGCGCAGCACACGGCCCAGCTGTACCTGATGCAGTTCCAGCATGTGCTGCCGCAGGCACGGTGAAAGAGCAGGAGCCCGATATGGACAAGCACAAGGATTTTCTGGACCAGCCCTGGGACGAGCGCGACCCCGACCCCTGGCTGGCGCTGTACCTGGACCAGAGCACGCCGCTGCCCGACGCCGTGAAGGCCGCGTGGCTGCGGGACTGCAGCAGCAGCTCGCGCCAGTACCTGCTGCCGTTTCTGCGCCCGCTGGCGCGGCTGAGCATCATCGCCATCCAGATCCTGAAGGTGGTGCTGCCCAAGCGCTGGGCGCATTCCCGGCTGCTGCACAAGGTGCTGGCCTTCAGCATGAATACCTTTGTCTCGCCGGAGGCGAACTGGCTGATCATGCGGCACTTCCACCTGGGCTCCCACATCCTGGCCTTTGTGGCGGCCAATGCGCCCACGCCGGTGAAGACCGCACCCATCGAGCCGGCCTGCATCGATGACATCAAAGACGAACTGTTCCTCAAGCACGATCTGAACCTGTTCAACTTCGTGATCCGCCTGAACCAGGCGCTGCGCGCCGAAGGCAAGGAGCTGGGGCCGGTGGCCGAGCCGGATTTCACCATGGTGACCGAGCCCACGCTGCGGCTGGAAGACATGCCGCGCGGGCCGTTCAACAAGCTGGACCTGCAAAGCGCCATCGAGGTCTACACCCCGGTCTACCAGTTGCTGCTGACCGACCACGACTTCTGGCGGGCCAGCAATTCGCTGCAGCTGGACGAGACCCTGGCCATCTACTGCGCCAAGATCCTGGCCACGCCCGAGCACCTGGTGATGCTGAACAACAAGCACCCGCTGGTGCCGCTGTCCACGCTGCGTGCCGGCCACCGCCTGGTGCTGCACGGCCTGTCCACCGAGATGCTGCACTGCCTGCTGATGCGCATGGCGTCGGGCGAGCAGCCTGTGCCGGCGCGTGAGATCGCCCGCATGCAACGCGTGGTGGAGACGGTCTCCGGCCCGGTGCCCTGAATCTGCACCGACGCCGCGCGGGCGCCGGCAGGGCAGGGTAGTTCTGGGCTGGTCTGCGCCGGCGGGGCCGGCTACCCTTGGGGCAAAGAACCAGGAGACCTGCCCAGTGACCACCCCGACCGCTTCCGCCCCTGCCATCAGCCGTTTTCCGGTGCCCCAGCTCGATGACCTGCCCGATGACATCCGCCAGCGCATCCTGGCGGTGCAGGAAAAATCCGGCTTCATTCCGAATGTGTTTCTGGTGCTGGCGCACCGCCCGGACGAGTTCCGCGCCTTCTTTGCCTACCACGATGCGCTGATGGACAAGCCCGGCAACCTGACCAAGGCCGAGCGCGAGATGATTGTGGTGGCCACCAGCAATGCCAACCAGTGCCAGTACTGTGTGGTGGCGCACGGGGCCATTTTGCGCATCCGCGCCAAGAACCCGCTGATTGCCGACCAGGTGGCCATCAACTACCGCAAGGCCGACCTCAGTGCGCGCCAGAAAGCCATGCTGGACTTTGGCATGAAGGTCTCTCAGGCCGCCCACGGCGTGGGCGATGAGGACTTTGCCCTGCTGCAGACGCATGGCTTCACCCAGGACGATATCTGGGACATTGCCGCCATTGCCAGCTTCTTCGGCCTGTCCAATCGCATGGCGAATGTCACCAGCATGCGGCCCAACGACGAGTTCTTCAGCCTGGGACGCTGAGCACCACCCGCGCAGGACCAAGGGGGCCGCGTCGTGCGGCGTATGCCGCTGCGCGGCTCCGGCGCTGCAGCGGCCCGGTCTTGCCCTTGTGTTGCCATCTTGTTGCCCTTTTGTGGGCTTTGCATTGGCCTTTGGGTTGGCCTTTTGTTGGCCTTTTTTTGGGTCCGGTATCGCTGCCGGGACGCTCGCAAAGGTGGTAGCTTCCACGGCTTGTGATGTGGAGTGTTTGTTCTATGACCACCGATTTTTCCGCCGCCGACCACCACGCCATGGCGCTGGCCATCGATGCCTCGCGCCAGGCGCTGGATGCCGGCGACATGCCGTTTGGCGCCACGCTGACCGATGCGCAAGGCCGGGTGCTGTGGGTGGCGCGCAATAACCAGGTCAGTGCCCAGGATTGCATGGGCCATGCCGAGACCGTGCTGGTGCAGGAAGTGCAGAAAGCCCTGGGCCCGCAGGTGCTGCAGGGCGGCACGGTCTATGCGAGCGGCGAGCCCTGCGCCATGTGCAGCGGTGCGCTGTTCTGGGCCGGCGTGCGCCGCGTGGTCTATGCCGCCACCACCCAGGACATTGCCCAGGCCCTGGGCGGCCCGGTGCTACCCACCACGGCGGCGCAGGTGCTGGGCCCGGCGGCGCCGGCGGTCACGGTGCAGGGCGGCCTGCAGCGCGATGCCGCCGTACAGGTGCTGCAGGCCAAGGCGCAGGCCTGAACTGCGCAGCCCTGCGGTCCGAACGCTGAGCCCTGCGTCCTGACCCTGGCGCGTCTCGCACGCGGGAGGGTGGGGGGAGGGGGGATTCGGCCAGGGCTGCGGGTTGCCGGAGGGCGACGGCCCGGGCTGGCGCCGATCTTGCAACGGATGCCAGGCCCTTGTCACCCTGGCGCCCATCCCCGGAACCCCTCTGGGGCGGTGCGCTCATTGCCACCATGACCCTGCGACTGCACGCCCGCGCACTGCTGTATTTCGATGCCATCCGCAAGGCCGGCTCCATCCGTGAGGCGGCGCGGCGCCTGCATGTGGCCTCGTCGGCGGTCAACCGCCAGCTGCTGGAGCTGGAAGACCAGATCGGCGCGCCGCTGTTCGAGCGTCTGCCTGCCGGCCTGCAGCTGACGGCGGCGGGCGAGGTGGTGGCGCGCCACGTGATTGTGGTGCTGCAGGACGCCCACCGCGTGGACAGCGAGCTGGATGCGCTGCGCGGCATCCGCCGGGGCGAGGTCAGCCTGCAGGCGGTGGAGGGGCTGAATGCGGACTTTCTGCCCCAGGTGCTAGCCCAGATGGCACAGCACTACCCGGGCGTGCGGGTGACCACCCGCTCCAGCGGTTCGGCCAGCATGGCCGCGGCGGTGGCCATGGGCGAGGCCGATGTGGCCGTGGGCTTTGCCCTGCCGCGCCATGCGGAGCTGACCCAGCTGGCCATGGGCCGGTTCGACCTGGGGGCGGTGGTGACGCCGGCGCATCCGCTGGCTGGGCGGGCCGCCGTGAGCCTGTCCGACTGCGCGGCCTACCCCTTGCTGCTGCCGGGGGCCGAGCTGTCTGTGCGCTGGTTGCTGCAGCCCTGGCTGGACAGGCTGGCCGGGCAGCTGCATGTGCCGCTGGAGTCGGCTTCCATCGACCTGATGCGCACCCTGGCGCGTGACGGGGTGGGCGTGGCCTTCCAGACCCGGCTGGGGCTGGAGCGGGAGCTGGCCGCCGGCCAGTTGGTGTTTGTGCCGCTGCGCACCCCGGGGGCGCTGGTCAGCGAGCTGGGGGTGTATGTGCGGGCCGGGCGCGCCCTGGCGCCGGCGCTGGATGCCTTTGTGCGGTTGCTGACCGAGGCTGTGGCGCGGGCGGAGGAGCGCCACTGAGCCTTAGCCCGAGTGGCGAACCTCCTCTGTGAGAGGGGGGAAGCGCTCAGAGCGTTCAGAGCGTGCAGCTGCTTGCGCAAACGCCTCAGCGACAGTGAACCCGCCTTGGAGGGCGGCGTTGCACCGTGCCGGGTTGGTCATAAACATCAAAAAACGGCACCAAATACCGGTTTCTAGTGATGTTCAAGACTTTTTACACCCTGTTTAATTCTGCCTGTTGTCAACGTCAGGCACGCTGGCTTTCTGTACGCGCGCTTTGCTGTCCCCTTGTTTGTCATGTATGCAAGCCGCAGGTGGCTGCTTGCATATGCCCCTCACTTCTTGGAGACGTACTTCATGAAACGTCTTTTCAAACCAGTTTCCAATCGCTATACCGCACCATTTCCAGTCAGCGCATTGACCGTGCTGTTGTTGGTATCCCCGTCGTCATGGGGTCAGTTCGTAGATACGCGCTTTACCGGCACTATCGACAACGATTGGAGTGTTGGCGGAAACTGGCTCAATGGCGCTCCGTCCAGCGGGTCGCGCGCCATTATCGATGCCGGTAACAGCGTGCAACTTGCGGGTGCGGCAAACACCGGCCAGCTCTTTATCGGTGCCGGCAGCGATGGGCGCTTGACGGTGAGCGGTGGCGCGCTGCATGTGGCGAGTGCGCTGGTACTGGCCAATGCTGGCAGCGTCAATGGCAGCCTGGAGGTCAATGGCGGTGGGCTGCTGGACGTCAACACGCTCTATCTCGGCATCTATGGCACGGCCACGCTGAACGTCTCCGCCTCACATTTCGTGCTGGCGAGCCAGTCCTGGATCGGGGGGGGCGATACGAGTGGTGCCAACGGCAGCCTGGCGCTGACCGCAGGATCCGTCATGAACGCCAGCGGTATCCTGACCGTCGGCGACAATGGTTCAACCGGCAGCATTACCGCCAACGGCACCTCGACCCTCAACACCTCCACAGTGGTGCTGGCCAATGGCTCCGGCTCGACGGCCAATGTGACTTTGTCGGGTGGCTCGGACTGGGTCTCGTCGGGCACGTTCACTGTCGGCAGTGGAGGGGCGGCACATCTCACGGTCTCAGAGGGCTCAACGCTGACCGACAATGTCGGTGTGATCGGCAGCGGCGGCAGCACCAACGCTACGGTCAATATCAGCGGCGCGGGCAGCAAGTGGGTCAACAACTCCACGCTGTATGTGGGAGCCACGGGCAACGGCGCGCTGGTCATCGGAGGCGGCGGCAACGTCACCAGTGCCGCTACGTTCATTGGCCGCCAGGGCACGTCCAACAGCACCGTCACGGTCAGCGGTGGCGGTTCGCAGCTGCAGGCCGGCAATCTGACCATCGGCGGCGATGCCGGCAGCGGCAGCGGTGGTGGCCAGGGGCGGCTGAGCGTGACGGGCGGGGCGAACGCCACGGCCAGTTCGGTAGAGCTGGGGGTCACCGTGGGGTCACGTGGTGCGCTGCTCATCGACAACGGCAATATGACGGCTAGCGGCCGGGCCTCCATAGGCAATACCGGCCACGGCAATCTGACCATCACCGGCGGCGGAACATTGACCGATGCCGGCGCGCTGGTCGGCCACAATTCCGGCAGCACGGGCACGGCCAATGTCAGTGGCGTAGGCAGCCAGTGGACCAACAATGGCGTGCTCTACGTCGGCAATGTTGGCAATGGAGCATTGAACGTCAGCGCCGGTGGCAAGGTCACCAGCACGGATGGTTATGTGGCAACCGAGTCTGGTTCTTTCTCGAATGCCGTGATCGATGGCGCTGGTTCGGCCTGGGTCAATTCGGGGGATTTCTTTGTCGGCCACAACAACGGTGCCAACGGCAGCGTGCGCATCACCAATGGCGGCAGCATCAGCGATGTGCAAGGCATCCTGGGTGATCTGGCCGGCGCAAGCGGCAACATGACGGTCACCGGCAGCGGCTCCACCTGGTCGAGCACAAGTGATGTCAACGTGGGGCGGCTGGGCAATGGCAAGCTGACCGTGGCCGACAGCGGGACCGTCACGGGCGGCCGGATCTATATTGCCAATAACGCAGGCAGTTTCGGCACCGTACTGTTGACGGGTGGCGGTAGCACCCTGGCCGCAACCAATGCCCTGCATGTGGGCGCAAGTGGCAATGGCACGCTGACGGTGGCCGATGGCGCCATGGCGAGCGCATCGATGGTCTCCATTGCGACGTCAGCCGGAGCCACCGGCGTCGTGAACATCGGTGCGGCGGCGGGCAGCACAGCAACTGCCGCAGGCATTCTGAATACGTCCAACATCGCCTTCGGCGCCGGTAACGGCACGCTGAACCTGAACCACAATGCAAGCAGTGCCTGGGGACGCTACACGCTGGGTGCCGCGCTGTCGGGTAATGGCACGATCAACCAATTGGCTGGTGACACGCTGTTGACTGGCAATTCCGCCGCTTTCACCGGGGTGACCAACATCAGCGGCGGATCAATGGGTGTCAATGGAACCCTGGGCGGCACGATCAACGTGGGCAACGGCGGAACATTGGGTGGAAGTGGTACGGTCGGGAGTGTCAACGTCAATGCCAACGGATTTCTCAGTCCCGGCAACTCGATTGGCACATTGACGGTCAACGGCGATCTCACCTTCCAGTCCGGGGCAACGTACCGCGTGGAAGCCGATGCGGCCCGGAACAGCGACCAGGTCGTTGTCACCGGTACCGCAACCTTGAACGGTAACGTCGTTGCGCTGGCGGACAGCGGCGGCACGTATCAGGCCAATACGCGGTACACCATCCTGACAGCCCAGGCTCTGAGCGGAAGTTTCAATAGCACTGTTGCGTCTTCATTGGCGTTCCTGAATGCCGCCCTCACACAGGACACGAACAACGTCTATCTGAGCCTGAGTCGCAACGATATCGACTATGCCGATGTGGCGCAGACGCGCAATCAACGCAGTATCGCGACTGCATTGCAGAGTGCTGGCACCGGAGGGGTAAGCACGGGAATGAGCGATGTCCTCACGGCCGTCAACAATCTGTCGGCGGACAAAGCGCGCACGGCTTTCGAAAGCATGGGCGGTGCGGGTCTGGTCGGGCTGCAGCGCACCGGGACGCACTTCACCGGCAATTTCTCCAGTCAATTGAATGGGCGTCTGCAGTTGGTTGGCGTGGGCCGCACGGCACAGTCCATTTACGGCGTGCAACTGGCAGCCAACGACCGTTTGGGCGATTTGATGCCCGCTCTGGTGCAGAACACGGTGTCGGATGGGCCTCCCTCCGGCAAGTTCAGCCTGGGGGGGAGCATTCCTGTCGACGACGGTCAGCGTGGCTTCTGGCTGCGTGGCTATGGCTTCGACCAGGATACGGACGGTGATGGCAATGCCGCCAGCACGCACACCAAGGGAGGAGGTGTCAGTGGCGGCTTCGACAAGCGTATCCAGAACAACCTGCTGGTGGGTGCTGCATTCAGTCACGGTACCTCGGATGTGCGTGCCAGCCATGCGGAAACCGGCAAATCACGCGGCAACGCCGTCGCCGCCTATGTCAGCTATGCCTCGGGGCCGTGGAACTTCAACGGGAATCTGGTGCTGGCGCACAACGCCAATACGATGAAGCGCAACGTGGCCGTGGGAGCATGGAGCGGTACCGCCCGGTCCAACTTCGACAGCAAGACTGCAGCGGTCTACGGAGAAGCCAGCTATGACCTGCCGAAGGCCACCTGGACCCTGCAGCCATTGGCCGGCTTGTCGGTAACGCTCAACCGCAATGATGGCTTTACCGAAACCGGCGCCGGTGCTGTGAATCTTCAGACTGATGCACAGAACACCACCTCCACCAAGACCTTGTTCGGGGCGCGCGCGTTGTTCGAGTTCAATGGCATCCATGTGCAGCCACGCGCTATCTGGGCCCATGAGTTCGGCGATGTGAACAAAGGCCTGACGGCGCAACTGCAGGGGCTGCCTGGTGCAGGCTTTACCACCTACGGTGTGGACCTGCCACGCGATAGCGTGATTGTGGGCGTCACCGTGGCTGGCAAGGCGAGGAATGGGTTGTCGCTGTTTGCGGATGTGCAAGGAGAGTTCAACAGCAAGCAAAAGGGTGTGGCATTGCTGGTGGGGGTGCGCAAGAGCTGGTGAACATGCAAGCAGCGGAGCCGGAAAATGCCGTCAGAACGCTTGTTGCACCTGGTCTGCGCTGCATAGTGCTGCCAGTGCATCGCCCAGCGACTCGGGACGTCCCTCGAAGAGCTTCTGCAAAGCGTGTGGGTCGGCCAGTTGCGCGTATAGCGCGCTGCGCGCTGCGTAGTTGGTCGCCATGCGCACGGCGGCCAGGATGTAGTCGTCCAGTGTGGCGGCAATGGTCCAGCCAGGCAGGCCGACGCGGCGGAACAGACCTTCGTCGATGTGCTCGAATACCTCCGGGCCGGTCTTGCATACGCCCGGTAGGCCGACGGTGAAGGCGTCGATGATGCCGTTGGTGTTGCCAAAGGGCAGGGGCGACAGGAACATGTCGCACTGGTTGAAGATCGACAGGTATTGCTGGTAAGGCTGGTGCGGGTAGACCTGTGCGCCAGGCACATAGCGCTGGATCAGGCGGAGCACTTGCGGATACAGCAACCCTTGTGCCTGCCCGATCAGGAAATGCAGGCGCACCTCCCTGGCCGATCCCCCGGGTGCCTGGGCGGACAATTCCACAATTTTCTGGCAGGCCGTCAAAAAGCGTGGATTGAGCTTCATGGTAGTGGCTGCAATGGCCACATTCACCACGGGGTGGTCCCGCCGCTCCAACTGTGGTACGGCAAAGGGGAGGGCTGTAGGACGGTATGGCTGGCCGTCGGCAGGCAGGCGCAGCAGGGGTTCGCTGAAGCAGGCGGGGTCGCCCACGAAGTCCTCTTCAACGCTGATGTAGTCGATACGTGGCGAATGGGTGGTGGCAGGATGGCCCAAGGCGGCCACCTGCAAGGGCGCTACACGCAGATTGGCGGCAAACATGGTGATGGGGAACATGCCTACACTGGGCATGTAGAACACCCGTGGCTGGCGCGCCTGGGCCGTCTCGCGGAGGGTGCGCAGGCAGCCTATCAGGTCTGCCGGCTGATCGAGAACGATGAACTCATCGAAGACGGCGCGGCCCAGCTCATCGATATTGGCTGCGTAACCCATGGCCACCAGGTGGAAGTGGCGGCGCGCCGCCTCCAGCGTCTTGGAATGGGTGCGGTAGATCGAGTGGCCACCATTGAACCATTCCAGCAGCACCAGCATTACAGGCTTGCCATAGGTTCGACCACTGCCCTCATGCTGCAAATCGGTCAGTCCTTCGGACTGCAGCTTCTTCAATAGCAACTGGTTGATGGCGCCCTTGATGCGGTGCCGCTGCGGCAGGTCTGCGTAGCTGCAATGCATGTAGACATCATGCAGAACTTCCACCGGCAGACCTTCCAGGGAATCGAGCTCCTGCAACCGATCGGGGAGCCAGTTCAGCAATGCTTCACGTTTGGAATGGGCCGCGGGGGTGCCGAGAAAGCGCGGAGACATCAGCGCCAAGAACAGCGCGGCGGCCAGTGGCTTGTTCTGCGCCCACAGTGCTCCGACGTCCAGCGGCAACTCGGATTCGGGCGAATAGAGGAGGCAGAATTTCACCAGGTCCGGCGGTGTGACCTCGAACACATCGGCTTGCGGTCCGCACAGGTTGAGCGAGCGCAGGATGTGGTCGGCATTGATGAAATGACTGGCGCCAAAGAGCGCTGCCAGCCAGCGCTGGAAGTTGATGAGCTGGCCGAAGCCATTGGGGCTGATGTGGAAGCCGGGGTCTGACAGCAAGGCCGATATGGCACTGGTGGCGCGGGTCAGCATGTGCTGCCCAAGTTCTGCCTGGGTGACTGCCGGCGAGATATGGAGCGAAAACTCTCTGGCCAGCTGGCCGTACTGGCGGTCAATCAGGACCAACAGTCGCACCAGCTCGCGTGCGCCCGGCTCCTGCTGGCGGGCATAGCAGAGGTATTCGAATTTTTCCAGGGAGAAACTATCGTCTTGGCTGGCTGTCATCGTGCTTTCTCAGGAGCAAGGAGCAGCGGGCATTATGTTGTCTCTTGTGCATGAGAACCAGCGATGGCGCTTGGCACGGGCAGTGGTAAAGGCCACAAAAGGGGTTGGCAATGTTGGCCTGCAAGCTCGCCTTCGCAGGCAATGCACTGGCCGGCAGACCCCCAGATCTTTGCGCGCGGGAAGCATGGAAAGTACCGTGGTTTTGCTCCCGTGTGAGAGCGGCAGAGGCAGGCAGCAGTGCCCTGTGCTGGTGCGCCGCTGCACCAGGGTGGCGTGGGGCGTGCATCAGGCTTGTGCTGTGCGCTTTTTGAGAGCGGCTTGCTGCAAATTCTGTGCTTTCTGAACCGGGGTGGGCGCTCTACAGTGAATCCCAAGCCGGTGTTTTGATCTCGCTCAGGACCGGATGTTGCGATTGTTTTCCCCCCACACCTCGGAGAGTATTGCCATGAAACGCCGTTCACTGTTGCAAGCCAGCTTGGGCTGTTCCGCACTGGGTGCCCTGGGCCTGGCCCGCGCGGCCAGCCCCACCCGCTTCAAGTTCAACCTGGGCTGGAAGGTGGAAGCCTCCGGTGCCGGTTTTCTGCTGGCCCAGCAGCGCGGCTACTACCGCGATGCCGGTCTGGATGTGGTGATCGACACCGGCAACGGCTCCACTGGCGCGATCAGCCTGGTGGCCAGCGGTGCCTACGATGCGGCGTCGGCCGATCTGGCATCGATGATCGAGTTCATGGTGCGCAACCCCGGTGCGGGCCTGCAGGCGGTGGCCATCCAGTACGACCAGAACCCGAATGCGGTGATCACCCGCAAGGGCGGCCCGGTGCGCAAGGCGTCCGACCTGGCCGGCAAGACCATTCTGGGCCAGCCCTTCAATGCCTCGCGCAAGCTGTTTCCCGCCTTTGCCAAGGCCCAGGGCTTTGACGCCAGCGGCGTGCGCTGGGAGAACCTGGAGCCGGGCGTGGGCGACACGCGCTTTGCCAAGGGGGACTTCGATGCCGCCGCCTATTTCTACTTCACCGGCCTGCTGAACCTGAAGGCGCGCGGTGTGGACCTGGCCACGCTGGATGTCTACCGCTATGCGGACTTCGGCATCCAGTCGTACGGCAACGGCCTGGTGGCCAGCACCCGTTCCATGGCCAATGCCGGGGCGATGAAGGCCTTTGTGGCGGCGTCCACCCGGGGCTGGCTGGATGCCATTGCCGACCCCCGCGCCGGCGCGGCTGCCGTGAAGGCGCGCGAGCCCCTGGTGAACGAGGCCATCGAGCTGGAGCGGCTGCGCCTGATTATCGACGGCAGCATGAAGTCGGCGGGCACGGCGGCCCATGGCTGGGGGGCGGCCACACCCGAGCGCCTGCAGGCCACGCTGAGCGAGACCCTGGAGGCCTTCAATCTGCAGTCTTCGCTGACCACGGCGCAGATCTGGACCGATGCCTTTTTGCCGCCCGCCGCGGCACGCCGTCTGCCGGTGTAAGGGCAGGGGTCTGTCGGCGGGGCAGCATGCACGGCATGCGTCGCATGCGCCCGCCGATGTTGTCTGCTGGTGTTTTCTTTTATACGGGTTTTGTGATGGGTATTCCAATTCTGGATCTGACGGATGCACTGCATCCCGGCGCGCCCCGCAGCGCAGAGGTGGCGGCGCAGCTGCGCCAGGCGGCCATGGGCTCGGGCTTTTTCTATGTGCGCCACCACGGCATTGCCGCCGAGGTGGTGCAGCAGCAGTTTGCGCTGGCGCGCCAGCTGTTCGAGGCGGTGCCCGAGGCGACGCGCGAGCGCCTGTCCATCCACCACTCGCCCACGCAGCGCGGCTACGAACAGCTGGGCGCGCAGACGCTGGACCTGTCGGCCCGCCCGGACGTGAAGGAGAGCTTCTACTGCGGCATGGCCTACCCGGACGACCACCCCTATGTGCAGGCCGGCTACCAGACCTATGGCGGCAACCAGTGGCCGCCGGAGCTGCCGCAGGCGCCCGCGCAGTGCGAGGCCTATATCCAGGCCTTGCTGGCGCTGTCGCGCCGGCTGATGCAGCTGCTGGCGCTGTCGCTGGCACTGCCGGAGGATTACTTCGATGCGACCAGTGCCAGCCCGATGCTGTCGCTGCGCATGCTGCGCTACCCCGCGCACCCGGCCGATGCCGATGCCCAGACCTTTGGCGCCGGGGCGCACACCGACTGGGGCGCGCTGACCATCCTGGCCCAGGACATGCACGGCGGGCTGGAGGTGTGCATGCCCGACGGCAGCTGGGTGCCGGCCACGCCGGTGGCGGACTGCTTTGTGGTGAACCTGGGGGACATGATTCCGCGCTGGACCAACGGGCTCTACCACTCCAATCCGCACCGGGTGCGCAACACCCAGTCCGGCGGGCAGCCGCGCTTTTCCATTCCGTTCTTCTACGAACCGGACTTCATGGCCCGCATCGAAGCGGTGCCCGGCACGGTGCCGGCGGGTGAGGCGCCGCGCTTTGCCCCGTGCACGGCCGGGGAGCATCTGAGCGAGATGTACCGCCGGACCTACCAGCTGAAAACCAATGCGCCTGCGGGCGCGGAGGTGGCGGCATGAAGGTCTTCGTCAACCAGTTCTGCCGCGACACCGAAGGGCAGATGCAGTTCTATGCCACCTTGCTGGGCCTGCCTGAGCTGGCGCAGCGCCGCTCGCCCATCTACCGCGCCCTGGATGCAGGGGAGGCGGAACTGGGCTTCAACAGCGAGGCGGCCTATGCCCTGCTGTCCCTGGACGACCGCATGCCGGCCGAAGCGGCGCCCGCACCGGTCACCGCCTATGCCACCTTCATGCTGGACAGCCCACAGGCGGTGGACGCCGCTGCCGCGCAGGTGCAGGCCCTGGGTGGGGGTGTCATCAAGGCGCCGTATGCCACCTACTACCAGGAATGGCAGGCCGTGCTGCACGACCCGGAGCAGCGTGTGTTCCGGGTGAGCGCCGCCGTGGCGGCCGCACCGGCCGGGGGCTGAGCGCATTGCCCTGCTGCGAGCAGGGTGTCGCGCCCGGGCCTGCGGGCACAGACTGTTTTCTTGCAAAATATTGGCATGCAAACTAATTCGCATGCCATGGTGGATGCCGTCACCGCGCCGGCGTCCGACTCCGCCCCTTCCTGGCTGGATGAGGGTCCCGATGTGCCCGAGCCGCCGCAGGCGCGGGCCCGGCTGGGGCGCCTGATCGGTGGGGTGTATCGCCAGTGGCGCCGCCAGGTGGACCAGAGCGTCAAGGACCTGGGCCTGACCGACGCCACCCGCGCACCGCTGCTGGCGCTGCATGCGGCCGACGGCCCGTTGCGGCAGAAAGAGCTGGCGCAGGCGCTGCTGCTGGAAACCTCGTCCCTGGTCCGCGTGCTGGACCAGTTGCGCGGCATGGGCCTGGTGGACTGGGACAGCGATCCCAACGACCGCCGCACCAAATGCATTGCGCTGACACCGCGCGGGCGCAAGACGGTGGCCCGCATCCTGACCCGCAGCCTGGAGATCGAGCGCAGCATCCTGGTGGATGTGACGCCCGAGGAACTGGTGGTGCTGCGCAGCGCCCTGGAAAAAATCTCCCGCCGTTTTGACACCCTATGACGCCGTGCAGCCACTGCGGTGGCCGGCATGGCATGGAAAGCAGGGCGCAAGCTGCTGCTGAGAAGCTATGAATTCCCGGGACGTTCACCACTCCCCACTGGACACGGCAGCGCCTGAAGCGGCTGACCTGTCTTCCTTGCCTGTTCCATTGCCCGGTGCCGCCAAGGCATGGCCCGGCCAGGAGGGCGCTACAGCACCGTCATCGCCGCCATCGCCACCGGCATCACCGCCCGTGAGCCCGGTGGTGCCGGTCGCTCCGGCTGCAGCTGTGGCCTCTGCAGCAGATGCGGCTCCTGCAGTAGCCCGCCCCGCGGGCGCGCTGCCGGTGCTGACGGCGCCGCTGTGGCTGCTGGTGCTGGTCACGCTCAGCGGCACCATGGCCATGCACATCTTTGTGCCGGCGCTGCCGGTGGCGGGCAGTGCCTTGCACGCACCGGCGGCCAGCATGCAGCAGACCATCACCCTGTATGTGATCGGGCTGGCGCTGGGCCAGCTGGTCTACGGCCCGGTGTCGGACACCTGGGGCCGCCGCCCGGCCTTGCTGGTGGGCCTGGGGCTGTACCTGTCGGCCAGCGTGGTGGCGCTGTGCGCGCCCACGCTGGAGTGGCTGCTGGCCGCGCGGCTGGTGCAGGCCCTGGGGGGCGCAGCGGGGATCACGCTGGGCCGGGCCATTGTGCGCGACATCGCACCGCCCGAGCGGGTGACCAAGGACCTGGCGCTGCTGAATCTGCTGACCCTGGTGGGGCCGGGGCTGGCGCCCATCGTGGGCTCCTACCTGGCCGAGCATTTCGGCTGGCGCGCCATCTACCTGTTCCTGGTGGGCATGGGCGTGGCCATGGTGCTGTGCACCTGGCGCATGCTGCCGGAGACCAACCGTCAGCGCCGGCCGCTGGCCATAGCGGGCATTGCCCGGGACTACCGCACCCTGCTGTGCACGCCGCGCTTTGCCGGCTTCATGCTGGGCGGCGCATGCTCCACCACCGCGCTGTACCCCTATCTGGCGACGGCGCCCTACATCGTGCACGGGCAGCTGGGCTACCCGATTGCCATGGTGGGCTGGTTTGCGGCCGCCACCATCGTGGGCGCCAGCCTGGGCACCCTGGTGACCCGGCGGCTGGCAGGGCGTTACCCGGCCGAGCGCTTTCTGTATGTGGGCGGTGGCATCGGCCTGAGCATGGCGCTGGCCTTGCTGGTGGTGCAACTGGCGGGCTGGCTGAATGGCCCCATCCTGGTGGCCGTGACGCTGGTGATGACGCTGGGTGCCGGCATGTCCAGCCCGGCCGCGCTGTCGCGCGGGCTGTCTGCCGTACCGTGGCTGACGGGTTCGGCCGCCGGCCTGTACGGTTTCGGGCAGATGGCCATGGGCGCGCTGGGCACCAAGCTGGTGGGCTATGGCGACAATCCGGTTGTGGCCTGCGCAGTCACGCAGATCTGCATCATCGGGCTGGCCCTGGCCAGCTACCGCTTTGCCGCTGCGCAGCCGGTGGCCGTGCAAGGCGGGCAGCCGGCGCGCTGAAGGCCGGCAGGGCGTCTCCTGTCGCCCATGCCTCGCCGCGCACGCCCCGCCAAGTTGGCAGGAGTGTGACAAAACACTGCAGGGCGCAAGCCCGGGGTGGGGCAGAAAAGCTCTGCGCAAGGCGCTTTGCAGGCCATGCCCGGCGGCCGGCTGCTTCGGGAAACGGAGCGGCGCAGCGTCCGTGCAAGCCCGTTCACGCCTGTTGCGGCAGGACGGCTGCCCCCAGGCCGGTCTGCAGGGCCCGGGCAGCGATCCCGATGAACGGGGCCTTGCCCCCGACACACAAACGCGAACGATGCTTACTTGCATCCGTCTGTCGGAATGCGGGTGCGTGGTTACACTTTGTCCTGCAGAGAGGGGTGGTGTGCCAGAACCCGCACCGGGTGGTCCGTCAGAGGGCCGCGAGGTGGTCTGCCGGCGTGCTGCCCCCTGGGTCTGCAGCAGGAGGTGCCATGAGCTACTACCCCATGACGGAGTCCGGTCGCTTCGACCCCGTCTTCTTTGCGCTGTTCACTCTGGTCCTGTGGTGGAGCATCCTCGCCGCGACGGGAAGCTGAGCAGCGGAACGGCGGCAGCGCGCAGCGCGGGCCTGAGCGGCCCGGGCGGCGGTCGCGTCAGGCGGCAGCCGCAGGCAGCGCTGTGCGGCGCGCCGGCAGCACCAGGGCCACGGCGGCGGCCAGCAGCAACAGCACGCCGGACAGGCCGAACGCCAGCCAGTGCGTGCCGAAGTGTTCATACCCCCAGCCGCCCAGCCAGGAGCTGACCATGGCGCCCAGCTGGTGGCCCAGGTAGGCCCAGCCATAGAGCACGCCCACTTTCTGCACCCCGTACACATCGGCCAGGATGGCCGAGGACAGCGCAATGCTGCCGGCCCAGACTATGCCGCCGATGACCGAGGTGCCGAACAGCTCCAGCCGGTTGCCCGCCAGCAGCAGCGCAAAAAAGCCCAGGCCCCGCACCAGATAGATCACCGCCAGCAGCTTTTTGCGTTCCACCCGGTCGGCCAGGCGGCCCAGCACCATGGTGCTGGGAATGGCGACCAGTCCGATCAGCCCGATGCCCAGTGAGCTGGTGGTGGCGTCAAAGCCATGGTCCATCAGCATGGGCATGCCGTGCGTGCCCAGCAGGTTCATGCTGAAGCCGCAGGCGAACAGGCCCAGCGTGATTTTCAAAAACGTGGCCGTGCGCATGGCCTGGCCCAGGCTCAGACCGGCCATGGCGTTGGCATGGGCATGGGCGGGCGCGCTGCGGGCGGCGGCCGGCTGCAGCGGCGCGTCGCCGTCGGACGGGGCATCGTCCCGGACGATGTACAGCGCCATGGGCACGGTGATGGCGGTGAACAGGGCGGCAAAGCCCAGCAAGGTGGCCTGCCAGCTGAAGTGCTGCAGCGCCGTGCCCAGGGCGGGCGTCATGAAGGCGATGCCGGCCATGGAGCCGGTGGACAGGAAGAACAGCGCCATACCCCGGCGGCGGTTGAACCAGCGGCTGATGACAGGCGTCAGCGCCACCGGGCTGGTGAAGCCGGCGCCGATGGACATCAGCACGCCGAAGCTCAGCAACAGGCCGCTGGGGCTGCGGGTGTTCACCGTCCACAGCGTGGCCGTGACCAGGATGGCGGTGCCCACCAGCAGGACAAAACGGGTGCCGTGGCGCGCCACCAGCCAGCCGGCCAGCGGCATGGCCAGGCCATAGCACAGCATGCCCACGGCCACGATGGAGGCCAGCAGGCTGCGGCTGAATCCCAGGTCCTGCGCCATGGGCAGGAACAGCGGCCCTATGCCCAGGCGCATGCCCACGGTGAGCAGGGTCAGCACGGTGGCGGCTGCCACGATGTTCCAGCCAAAGTACCAGCGGGGTGGGGGAGCGGAGGTGGTCATGGCGCAGCAGAGGTCGTAGGCCCCGCGCGCAAGGGGCTTGCGCAGTGGGGGCAGGCGGTCATGGTACGCGGCCCGCTGGCGGCGTGCTGTCGCCCAGGCTGCAAGGCGCAGTGGGGGGGGCTGCACGCGGGCGGGTACGGTGCGGTCGGTCAGGTGCGACCGTGCGGCCAGGCACCTACCGTGGCGGGCGGCGGTTCAGCAGGGAGCAGCCGCGCGCCGGGTGTCCCCCGGCAGGGGGAGTCCGGCCTGCTGTGGCGCAGGCCGGTGTTTGCGGCTCAGGGGCGGGGGCAGGAGTTGTCCAGGCCCGCCATGCCGGCCAGCTTCTGCATCTGCGAGCGCTGTTCCAGGCAGTTCAGGTGCTGGGCTTCGGCCGCTTTCTGCTGGGCCAGCTGGGTGGCCTTGGTGCGTTCGGCCTGGAGCTTGGCCACGCGTTCGCGCAGCTGCGGCATCACGGCCAGGGCAGCCTTTTCGCCTTCCACAATGGCGTTGGCGCGCTGGCTGAAATCGGCAGCGCCGATGTCCAGCACCTTGGGGCGGATGACGATGTCGGCGCGCGAGAGCTCGGCCTGGCCCAGCTTCTGGCCCATGATGGCGATGGACTGGTTCAACGCGCCCAGCATGTTGTCGGGGGTCTTGCCGCGGGCCTTGTTGGAGATGTCCACGGCCACCACGATGTCCGCGCCCAGCTGGCGTGCGGCGTCCACCGGCACCGGGCTGACGATGCCGCCGTCCACATAGTGGTACTTGCCGATGCTGACGGGCTGGAACACGCCAGGGATGCTGCTGGATGCACGCACCGCCTGGCCGGTGTTGCCACGGGCAAACACGGTGCGCTCACCGTCTTCCAGGCGCGTGGAGACGGCCACAAAAGGCTTGGCGAGCTGGTCCAGCGGCTTGCGCGCCACCTGTTCGTTGACATAGTCCTCGAGCTTCTGGCCCAGCACCAGGCCGCCGGAGGACAGCTGCAGATCGCGGATCTTGGTTTCGTCCAGGGCGACGGCCTTTTCCTGCAGCTCGAACGCATTCATGCCGCTGGCATACAGGGCGCCCACCACGCTGCCGGCACTGGTGCCGCTGACCACCACGGGGGTGAAGCCATTGGCTTCCAGCATCTTGATGACGCCGATGTGCGCAAAGCCCTTGGCCGCACCGCCGCCCAGGGCAATGCCGATGCGCACCGGCGGCGCTGCCGGTGCGGAGGCCAGCGGCGCAGGGGCCGGTGTGCTGGGTTGGGGCGGGTTGCTGGTGCAGGCGGCCAGACCGAGTGCGCCCACGCAGGCCGCCAGGCGCAAAGATGCATTCAAACGCATACCGGGAAAACGTGCAGTCATGGGCGGCAAAGTATAGACCCCGGTGCCGGGCGGCCGGGCAGCGCGCCCTGCCGACCCCGCCGGGGATCAGGTTGCCGGGGCCCGCAGCCGCTGGGCGTAGTGGCGGGGGTTGAAGCGGGCCGACAGCAGGCCGACCAGGGCGGCCACGCCGGCCTGGTAGAGCCAGCCCGGGGTCCAGCTGCCGCTGGACTGGTGCAGCTGGGCCACGATCCAGGGCGCCAGGGCGGCCAGGATGAAGCCGCCGCCCTGCATCAGCGCGTTCAGCGCGCCGGCCTGGGTGGGAGAGGGCAGGTGGTCCAGCGCCACCACCATGAACAGGGCAAAGCAGCCGCCCAGGCCCACGCCCAGCACCAGGGCGTTCAGGGTGGGGGCCGCGTCGGGCCAGCAGGCCAGGCCGGAGAAGCCCAGCACCTGCAGGGCCAGCATGGCCATGATCCAGAGGCGGCGGTCGGTGCTGCGCGCGGCCAGCGCAGGCACGGCCAGGGCCGCCAGCGCCTGGGCCACCGACAGCAGGGCCAGCAGGCTGCCGCTTTCGGTGCCGGACCAGCCGTGGGTCTGGTAGAACGGGGCCAGCCAGGCCACGGTGCTGGCGTAGCCGCCATTCATCAGGCCGAAGCTCAGCAGCAGCAGCCAGGTGCGCGGCCGGCGCACCAGCCAGCCGGTGTCACTGGCCGGCGTATTGGCGGGCGTATGGGCCTGGGCATGGTCGGCCGCCGTCTGCACCGGTGCCGGCAGGCCGGGCAGGCGCCCCAGCACCCACCAGGCCAGGGGCAGCGTGACCAGAACGGGCAGGGCCCACATGGCCAGGGCGGCCTGCCAGCCCAGGCCCCACTGCATGGCCCAGGGCGAGAGCTGGGCGCTGAGTGCGCCGCCCCCCATCAGGGCGGCCGAATACAGGCCCATCATCACCGCCATGCGGTGGGGGGACTGGCGCTTGATCAGCCCCGGCAGAATGCCCTGGACCAGGGCCACACCGGCCCCGCACAGGCCGGCCGTGGCCACCAGCACCCAGGCGTTGGCGCCGGCCAGCCGCAGCGCGCAGCCCAGGCCGATGGCCAGCAGGGCCCAGGCAATGGCCGGGCGCAGGCCCAGGCGCCGCAGTGCGGCGGGGGCCAGCCAAGTGCCCACGCCCATCAGCACCATGGGCAGCAGGGTCATCCAGGAAAACATGCGCAGCCCCATGCCGGTGGCCGTCTGGATGGCATGGCCCAGCGGGCCGGGGGCGGTCAGAAAGGGGCGCAGGTTCAGCGTGATCAGCACCACCGCCAGCAACCAGAGCCAGGTGGGCAGGCGCGCAGCGGTGGGTGGGGAGGAGTCGGTCATGGAGCAGGCAAGGCCGGGCAGGCGCGGCACCGCAGCGGGGCGGTAACAGCGGTAAAAGCGGCAGGGGCGGAAATGTGGAAAGTGCGTAGAAGCTGTAAGCCCGATGAAGGCTTGGCGGGGCATATTGTCCTGCACCCTGGCACGCCGTGCAGCCTGCCGCCACCATCGCCGGCCGGGCGCCCTGTGCAGGGTGTCTGCACCACCGCCCTATACGCCGCTGCACCCTATCCGTAAAGACTGCCACACGCAGGCCTGTCACCTAGGCTACGGGGTGTATGACGCTTGCGTGACAAGGCTGCTGCCTGTGTGACGGCAGCGCGGGGTTTGCCCTGATCTGCTGCATTTCCCAGCGTGATTTCATGGCGTCTCTTCAACGAGACGGCTATGGAGACGGTGATGAGCAAGGGTGTAGATCTCAAGCGCAGAGCAGTGGTGGGTGGCCTGTGCATGGCGTGGGTGCCGCTGATGGCGCAAACCAAGGGCGCGGTCACGGCGCCGCCGGAGTTGGCAGGCAAGACGATCAAGCTGATCGTGGGCTACCCCCCCGGGGGCGGCACCGACCTGACCGCCCGCACCCTGGCCGTCTACGTGGGGGAATACACCGGCCTGACGGTGATCGTGGAAAACCGCCCCGGCGCCGGCGGCAACATTGCCACCGACAACGTGGTCCGCGGCCAGGCCGATCCCAGCAACTGGCTGTTCGTGACGCAAAGCCAGGTCATCACCAATCCGCTGCTGATGAAGATGAGCTTCGAGCCCATGCAGGAGCTGGCGCTGCTGGCGCGGGCCAGTGCCAGCCCGCTGGTGCTGATCGTGAAGGCGGATTCGCCCTTCAAGTCCTTCGACGACATCATGGCGGCGCACAAGAAGAATCCCGGCTCGCTGAACTACGGCTCGGCCGGCATCGGCACGCCCCAGCACATCGGTGTCGAATGGCTCAAGAGCCTGTCCGGCCTGCAGGCCGTGCACACCCCTTACAAGGGCAGCGGCCCCTGCATCATGGGCCTGATGTCGGGCGAGATCGACTTTGTGCTGGAGTCGGGCGCCGCCGCATCGCCCCATGTGCGCGGCGGCAAGGTGCGCGCCATCGGCATTGCCGGCAGCGCCAAGCCGGATGACTTCAAGGACGTGCGCCAGATCGAAGCCAGCGTGCCCGGTTTCAACATGGACGCCTGGAGCGGTGTGGCCGTCTCCAAGAAGGTTCCCGCCACCACCCGGCAGTACGCCGAACAGGTGCTGCAGGCCTGCCTGAACAACCCCGATTTCATTGCCAAGCTCAAGGCCCAGGGTGGTAACCCCGGCTGGCTGAGCGCTGCGCAATTCACCCAGTCCGTGACCGAGGAAGCCAGGGTCACCAAGGACATCGTGGTCAAGAACAACATCCGCCTGTGACGTGGGCGGCATCCCTCGGTATCTCTTGTCAGTGTAGTCAGCGAAGTTAGGAAGACATTTTGAAAAAGGTATTGATCGCCAACCGGGGCGAAATTGCGGTGCGGGTGATCCGTGCAGTCGCGGATCTGGGCCTGCATTCGGTGGCCGTGTATGCACAGGACGACGCCAACAGCAGCCATGTGCACCTGGCCGATGAAGCCGTGGCGCTGCAGGCCAGCGGGCCGGCGGCCTATCTGGATGTGCAGGCCATCATCGGCGCGGCGCAGGCCACCGGGGCCGATGCCATCCACCCAGGCTACGGCTTTCTGAGCGAGCGGGCCGACTTTGCCCAGGCCTGCGCCGATGCCGGCGTGACCTTTGTCGGCCCCGCGCCGCAGCAGCTGGCGCAGTTTGGCGACAAGGCCCAGGCCATTGCCCTGGCGGTGGCCTGCGGCGTGCCCATCATGCCGTCCACGCGCGGCGATGCCACGCTGGAGGAGATCACCACGTTCTTCGACGCCCAGGGCGGCAACGGCATTGTCATCAAGGCCGTGGGCGGCGGCGGCGGCCGCGGCATGCGGGTGGTGACCGAGCGCGCCGAGCTGGCCGAGGCGTATACGCGCTGCAAGGCCGAGGCCCGTTCCGCCTTCGGCATGGAGGCGGTCTATGGCGAGCGCCTGGTGGTGCGCGCCCGCCATATCGAGGTGCAGATCGTGGGCGACGGCCAGCAGGCGATTGCCCTGGGCGAGCGCGACTGCACGCTGCAGCGCCGCTTTCAGAAGCTGGTGGAAATTGCCCCCAGCCCGGTGCTGCTGCCCGCGCTGCGCGAACAGGTCACCCAGGCGGCACTGACCATGGCCCGGCGCGTGGGCTACCGCAGCCTGGGCACGTTTGAGTTTCTGGTGGAAGAGGACACCCAGGGCCACCAGGTGGCGGCGGTGTTCATCGAGGCCAACCCCCGCCTGCAGGTGGAGCACACGGTGACCGAGCAGGTGACCGGGGTGGACCTGGTGGCGACCCAGCTGGGCATTGCCCAGGGCCGCAGCCTGCAGGAGTTGGGGCTGGACCCGCAGCGTCCGCCTGTGGTGCAGGGCTTTGCCATCCAGGCCCGCATCAACGGCGAGAGCACCGACGCCAAAGGTATGTCCCACCCCTCCCAGGGCTGCCTGCAGCAGTTCGACGCCCCCAGCGGCCTGGGCGTGCGCGTGGACACCCACGGCTACGGCGGCTACACGCCTTCGCCGCATTACGACACCTTGCTGGCCAAGCTGATCGTTACCAGCCACAGCGCCAGTTTTGCCGATGCCGCCCGCCGCCTGGAGCGGGCGCTGGCCGAATTCCACATCGACGGCGTGCAGACCAATCTGCCGCTGCTGCGGGCCGTGGTGGGCAGCGAGGACTTTGCACGCCAGAACATCCACACCCGCTACTGGGCCGAACACCTGGACAGCCTGCTGGCCCGCATGCAGGCCATCGAGGCCGAAGACCGTGCCAAGACCCGTCCGCGCCCGACTGCGGTCAGCACGTCCGCCCCGGCCGCAGCCGTGGAAGACGAGGCGCTGGAGAATGACAGCTGGTCGGCCGTGCGCGCCATCACCCATGGCGTGCTGATCGAGCTGCTGGTGGAGGCTGGCAGCACGGTGCAGGCGGGCCAGACCGTGGCGGTGATCGAGTCCATGAAGATGCAGCACGTGGTGGCTGCCGAGCAGGCCGGCCAGGTGCTGGAGGTGCGCGGCACCGTGGGCGAGATTGTGCCTCAGGGCCGCATTCTGGCCGTGCTGCAGCCCCAGGGGGGCGTGGCCGAGGACGCCGCCGCCCAGGTGCAGGCCCAGGATCCGCTGGCCGTGCGCCCGGACCTGCAGCGCCTGATCGACCGCCAGGCTTTTCTGTGGGACGCCAAGCGCCCCGAGGCCGTGGCCCGGCGCCGCTCGCGCGGCCAGCGCACGGCCCGCGAGAACGTGGCCGATCTGCTGGACGATGACGGCAGCTTTGTGGAGTACGGCGCGCTGGCGATTGCCGCCCAGACCAAGCGCCGCAGCGTGGAAGACCTGGTGGCCAACACCCCGGCCGACGGCCTGATCACCGGCGTGGGCAATGTCAACGGCGCGCTGATCGATGCCGAGCGGGCGCGGGCCGCCGTGATGGCCTATGACGCCACGGTGCTGGCCGGCACCCAGGGCAAGCGCAACCACGTCAAGACCGACCGCATCGTGGAAGTGGCGCTGCGCGACAAGCTGCCGTTCGTGCTGTTCGGCGAAGGCGGCGGTGGCCGCCCCGGCGATGTGGACTATCCCTCGATCTCGGGCTTCCAGACTTCGTCCTTTGCCGCGTTCGCGCAGCTCAGCGGCGAGGTGCCCGTGGTGGGCATTGTCTCGGGCCGCTGCTTTGCGGGCAATGCCGCCTTCGTGGGCTGCTGCGACGTGATCATTGCCGATAAGTCGTCCAACATCGGCCTGGCGGGTCCGGCCATGATCGAAGGCGGCGGTCTGGGCATCTTCAAGCCCGAGGAGGTGGGGCCGGCGCCGGTGCAGTACGCCAACGGCGTGATCGACGTGCTGGTCGACAACGAGGCCGAAGGCGTGGCCGTGGCCAAGCAGTACCTGTCCTTCTTCCAGGGCCGGGCGCGCGAATGGACGGCACCCAATCCGCTGGCGCTGCGCAGCGTGGTGCCGGAAAACCGCCTGCGTGCCTACGACACGCGCGCCGCCATCCACGGCGTGGCGGACGTGGGCAGCGTGCTGATTCTGCGCGAAGGCTTTGGCGTGGGCATCCACACGGCGCTGGCGCGCATCGAAGGCAAGCCGGTGGGCATCATGGCCAACAACCCGCGCCACCTGGGGGGCGCGATCGACGCCGATGCCGGCGACAAGGCCGCGCGCTTCATGCAGCTGTGCGATGCCCATGGCCTGCCCATCATCTCGCTGATCGACTCACCCGGCTTCATGGTCGGCCCGGACATCGAAGCCAAGGCCCAGGTGCGCCATGTCTCGCGCATGTTCGTGGCGGCGGCCAAGCTGCGCATGCCCATCCTGGCGGTCACCCTGCGCAAATGCTACGGCCTGGGCGCCATGGCCATGGCCGGCGGCGGCTGGCATGCCAGCCACTTCACCGTGGCCTGGCCCACCGGGGAATACGGCCCCATGGGCCTGGAAGGCGCCATCCAGCTGGGCTTCAAGAAAGAGCTGCAGGCGGTGCCCGACGGTCCCGAGCGCAAGGCGCTGTACGACCAGCTGGTGGCCCAGATGTACGCCCGCGGCCACGCCATGAACGTGGCGGCCAATGTGGAGATCGACGCGGTCATCGACCCGGCCGAGACGCGCAAGTGGCTGGTGTCCGGCATCCACGCCGCGGCCATGCACGCAGCCAAGCCCCGCGGCCGCTTTGTGGACACCTGGTAAGGCAAGCCCCCGGGCGGGCAACCGTCCACCCGGGGATGAAAGGTGCAGCCACCTTTCCCAAGGAGACAAGAACGTGATGCAAGAACCCGACATGGCGCAGCTGGCCCTCAAAGGGCTGCGCGTGCTCGAAGTGGGCGGCGGCGCGGCCGTGGCCTATGCCGGCAAGCTGTTTGCCGATTTCGGTGCCGAGGTGATCAAGGTGGAGCCGCCCCAGGGCGATGCCTGGCGCCAGATGCCGCCGCTGGTGGCGCCGCAGGACGGCATGGCGCCCGAAAGCGCGCTGTTTGCCTGGCTGAATACGAACAAGCGCAGCGTGGCGGCCGATGCGACGCAGCCGGCCGACCGGGCCTGGCTGGGCACGCTGGCGCGCAGCTGCGATCTGGTGCTGGACGCCCGCGCGCTGGCGCAGGGCCTGGCTGCGCTGCAGCAGCCGCTGTGGACCTGGGGGCAGGCCGCCGGTGCGGCCACACCGACGCCCATGGGGGTGGATTTCACCTGGTTTGGCGACAGCGGCCCGTACAAGGACTTTGTGGCCACCGACGCCACCTGCCGCGCGCTGGCCGGTGCGGTGCACGGCAGCGGCCCGGTGGAGGGCGCGCCCCACATGCCCCACGATGTGCACACCGGCATCGTGGCGGGGCTGGGCGCGTTCACGGTGGCCGTGGCCGCCTGGATGGGCCGGTCCCAGGGCAGCCGCCGCTATGTGCTGAGCGTGCAGGAAGCCGCCTTCAGCGTGGTGGAGATGGAAGCCGGCCTGGTGCAGGACAAGGCCCATGCGCCGCGCCTGGGGGTGAACCGTTTCTGCACCACGCACCCGGCCAGCATTTTGCAGACCAGTGATGGCTGGATCGGCATCTTCACCAACACGCTGGCGCAGTGGGCCGGCCTGTGCGATGCCATCGGCCGGCCGGAGCTGGGCAGCGACCCGCGCTTTTTCAGCGGGCCGGACCGCATGGCGCATGCCGACCTGATCGACGCATTGCTCAAAGACGTGTTCCCGTCGCGCAGCACGCAGGAATGGTTTGCGCTGCTGACGGCGAACAAGCACCCGGCGGTGATCGTGCCCACCATGGCGCAGCTGCTGGAGCAGGCGGTGCACCGCGAGCGCAAGGCCTTTGTGCCGGTGCAGCTGGGGGCGGCGCAGTTCGAGGGGCCGGTGCTGCCGCAGCGCCTGGATGCGGCCGGGCCGCTGCTGGGCGGCCGGGCGCCGCTGCTGGGGGCGGACAGTGCCCACTACCGCGCGGCGGGCCTGCAGCGTGCCGTGCCGGAGCGGGCAGCGGCGGCGGCAGGCCAGCTGCCGCTGGCCGGGCTGCGCGTGGTGGACCTGACCATGGGCTGGGCCGGGCCGTTTGCCTCGCGCATGCTGGCCGACCTGGGGGCTGAAGTCATCAAGGTGGAAAGCGCCAGCTACCCGGACTGGTGGCGCGGCACCAATTACACCGAAGAGTTCTACCGCGACCGGCTGTATGAGAAGAAGTCGAATTTCAACCTGATGAACCGGGGCAAGTTCGGCATCACCCTGGACCTGACCCAGGCCGAAGGCAAGCGCCTGCTCAAGGAGCTGGTGCATGGCGCCGATGCGGTGGTGGAGAACTATTCGGCCGAGGTGCTGCCCAAGCTGGGGCTGGACTATGCGGCGCTGCGCCAGGTGAACCCGCGCGTGGTGATGCTGTCCATGCCGGCCTTCGGCCTGGACAACGCCTGGAGCAATACCCGCGCCTACGGCGGCACGCTGGAGCAGGCCAGCGGCCTGCCGCTGTACACCGGCCATGCCGACGGCCCGCCGGCCATGACGTCCTATGCCTACGGCGACCCCATGGGCGGCTTCAACGCTTCGGCGGCGCTGCTGCTGGGCCTGCTGGTGCAGCAGGCGACCGGCCAGGGGCGGCACATCAATATGTCGCAGGTGGAAGGCATGTTGCCGCTGACCTCGCCGTTCCTGATCGAGCAGTCGCTGACCGGCAGCGTGCCGGAGCGCCAGGGCAACCGCCACGCGGTGCACGCGCCGCATGGCTGCTACCGCTGCGCCGGGGACGATGCCTGGCTGGTGCTCAGCGTGGCGGACGACGCGCAGTGGCAGGCCCTGTGCCGGCTGCTGGGGCGGGCCGACTGGGCCGCCGATGCGGCCCTGGCCCATGCCGCAGGCCGGCGCGCCCGCCAGGCGGAGCTGGATGCGGGCATCACGCAGTGGACCCTGGGCCGCAGCGACGACGACGCCATGCAGGCGCTGCAGCAGGCCGCCGTGCCCGCCGGCGCGGTGCGCACCCTGGGCCAGCTGCTGCAGGACCCGCACCTGCAGCAGCGGGCGTTCTGGCGCACGGTGGAGCGGCCCTATGTGGGCAGCTACATCTCCAGCACCACCATCTTCCGCCAGGACGGACGGCCCATGCCCATGCCGCGCGTGGCGCCCACGCTGGGCGAGCACACGCACGCCGTGCTGCAGCGGCTGCTGCAGCTGACACCGGAGCAGCTGCAGGCCCTGGAGGCCAGCGGCGTGATCGGCACCGAAGCCCGGGCCAAGGCACCGGGCAAAGCCGCTGCAAACACTGCCCCGAGCGGGCAGGCCCGCCCGGCCAAGCCCGCAGTTTGCGGTTGAAACGGGGCGCTGCACCCCGCCGGCCGCACAGGCCGGGGCGGTGCAGCGCATCGGGGAGCCAGGGCGGACCAAGGCCCCGGCCCCAGGGCTGCCTGGACACGACAGACGTACCAGGAGCATCACTTGCACCGGTGGCATCGGTCGTGCCCTGGCGGCAAGCACATACCTATATAGAAGGAGACAACGCCATGCCAACCATTTCCACCCGCCGCCGCAGCCTGCAGCTGGGCGCCGCCGCCGTCCTGGCCCTGGGACTGCCGCTGACCGCCGCGCAGGCCCAGAGCGACTGGCCCACCAAGCCCATCCGCATGGTGGTGGGCTTTCCCGCCGGCTCCATCACCGACACGGTGGCCCGCATCATGTCCGACCACCTGAGCAAGACCCTGGGCCAGCCCGTGGTGGTGGAAAACAAGCCCGGCGCCAACGGCTCGCTGGGGGTGGGGGAGGTGGCGCGCGCCACGGCGGACGGCTACACGCTGCTGTTCACCAATTCCAGCAGCATCACCATCAACCCCCAGCTCTACAAGAAGAGCCCGTACAAGGCCAAGGATTTCACGCCCATCACGGTGGCGGTGGATGCGCCCTTCATCCTGATCGCCAACCCGGCCTGGACGCAGAAGAACAATATCCAGAACCCCAAGGACATGATCGGCTATGCCCAGCGCAACCCGGACCGCATCAGCTACGGCTCGGCCGGCCCGGGCAATATCGCCCACCTGAGCTTCACCTCCTGGGGCAACCGCACCAGCACGCGCATGACCCATGTGCCGTACAAGGGATCGGCCCAGGCGCAGATGGCGGTGATGAGCGGCGAGCTGGACACCATGTTCGAGACCTGGGCGGCGCTGCCGCAGATCCAGGCAGGCAAGCTCAAGGCCCTGGCGGTGACGGCGCCGCAGCGCATGAAGCAGCTGCCCAATGTGCCCACCATGGCCGAGGCCGGCTATGACAATTTCAACGTGATCTTCTGGCTGGGCCTGCTGGGTCCGGCCAATCTGCCCCAGCCCATCGTGCAGAAGCTGTACGACGCCTCCAAGAGCCTGGCCCAGGATGCGCGTGCCACGGCCGCCCTGGCGTCGCTGGGCGAGGTGGTGATGCTGGAGCCTGGCAAGTTCAGCCAGCGCATCAACAAGGAAGTGCAGGAATGGGGTGGCGCCATCCAGCGGGAAGGCCTGTCACTGGACTGAACTCCGCTCGCAGGGGTACCGGGGAAAGTTTGGGTCCGCCATTGGCGGACCTTTTTTTATGCTGGGGTGGAAGGAAGTACAGGCAGCATGGCTCCGCGCCACGCTGCCCGGTGCCACGCCGGATGCTCAGGCGCCGCTGCCGTCCTTGTCCTGGTAGGCCTCCAGGGGCTTGTCGTTGGGCTGCTGGAACAGGCCCTTGAGCATGGGGCTCAGCGGCAGGTTCAGCGACGCGTTCTTGGGCGGGATGGGCTGCATAAACCATTTGTCATAGAGCTTGGCCATTTCGCCGCTTTGCATCAGCTCGCCGATGGCGCCGTCTACGGCCTTCTTGAACGGGGCGTCGCCGTGGCGGAACAGCAGCGCAATGGGCTCGGCCCCCAGCACCTCGCCGACGATCTTGTAGCCCGTGGGGTTCTTGGAGTTGGCGATCACGCCGGCCAGCAGGTTGGCGTCCAGCACAAAAGCCTGGGCGCGGCCGGACTCCAGCATCAGAAAGCTCTCGAAATGGTCCTTGCCCAGCTGCACGTCGAACTTGGTGCTGTGGTCGCGGCTGTATTTGCGCAGCAGCTGCACGGCCGTGGTGCCGGCGGAAGCGGCCAGGGTCTGGTTGTCCAGTTCCTTGAAGGACTTGATGGGCGAGTCGGCGCGCACGGCGGCGCGCACCTCGCTGACATAGGTGGTGACGGCAAACGCCACCTGCTTTTGCCGCGCCAGGTTGTTGGTGGTGGGGCCGCAGCCGATGTCCACCGTGCCGTTCTGCACCAGGGGCAGGGTGTTCTGCGCGGTCAGCGCCATGTATTCGCGCTGGGCCTTGGGGGCGATCTTGTCCAGCACCTTCTCGCACAGCTCCACGTGGTAGCCCACGTACTTTTGCATGGAACCCAGGGCATAGGCCATGGGGGCCGAGCTTTCGCGCACGCCCAGCACCACTTTGCCGGAGCTCTTGATCTTGTCGAAGGTGGGGGAGGTTTCGGCCTCCTGGGCAAAAGCGTTGCCGCCCAGGGCCAGCAGGCAGGCGGTGGCCATGGCAGAAAACATGTGACGCATGAAACAGTGCTCCTCGTGCAGTGAATGTCAACAAGGGCACAAGCATTTCATGTGCCTGCGGCGGCGGCCATCGGGCTTAACGCGCAGACGGGGTGGCGAAAAAGGGCGGTCGGAGTGGGCCGAAAGGCAGGCGAAAGACTGGCGAAAGCTAAGGGTTTGCGCGAGGCCTTAGCCTTGCCGCCGGCCGGGGAGTGTGCGGCTACTGATGTGCGCCTGCCGGCAGAGATTGGGCGACGCAGCGGCGTGCACTCTGACCGAGCCATATCTGAAAAAACAGCAGGGCCCGCGCAACCCACCCTTTCGATGGGACTGCGCGCGGCCGGCACCGCGGACCCAAGAGAAGAGGTGAGTGATGGACACGTTCAGCAACCCCGGCAGCAGTCACGCTGCGCATTGTCTGGAGGTCGCGCGATGAAGCTGGCCACCAAGCTCCCCCTGGCGTTTGCCGCCGCCCTGCTGGTGCTGCTGGGCGCCGCGCTGTTTGGCATTGCCCAGCTGCGCCAGGCCCTGACCACCTACCAGACCACGGTGGCCGTGCATGCCGACCAGGAGCGTGCCGTCAACCACATGCTCGACAGCTTCAAGCTCCAGACCCAGGAGTGGAAGAACGTGCTGCTGCGCGGCAAGGACGAGGCGCAGCGTGCGCGCTACTGGAGCGCCTTTGTAAAGCAGGAGGCCGTGGTGCAGGAGGCTGCCCGCACGCTGCTGGCGGGCCTGCCGGCCGGCGACAGCCGCAGCCGCGTGGAAGGCTTTGCCCAGGCCCACCAGCGCATGGGCCAGGCCTACCGCAGCGGCTACCAGGCTTTCCAGGCCGCCGGCATGGATGCGGTGGCGGGGGACCAGGCGGTGCAGGGCATCGACCGGGAACCGACCCGGCTGCTGGATGAGGCCGGTGCGCTGATCCAGCGCAGCGCCGCCGCCGTGGCCGCGCAGGCCGGCACGGACGCCACGCGCGCCATCTGGATCAGCCTGGTGGTGATGCTGACGGTCTGCGTGCTGGGCATTGGCACGGCCCTGCTGTTCAGCCGTGCGGTGGTGCGCCCGCTGGATGCCGCCGTGCAGGTGGCACGGGCGGTGGCGGACGGCAACCTGACCGCGGCCCAGCCCAGCGCCGGGCGGGACGAGATTGCGCTGCTGCTCAATGCCTTGCACGGCATGCAGACCGCCCTGTCCCAGGTGGTGCAGGGCGTGCGCCAGAACGCGCACAGCGTGGCCTCGGCAAGCACCCAGATTTCCCACGGCAACCACGATCTGTCGGCCCGTACCGAACAGCAGGCCAGTGCGCTGGAGGAAACCGCGGCGTCCATGGAGGAGCTGACGTCGTCGGTGCAGCAGAACGCGGCCCATGCACGCCAGGCCAGCGAACTGGCCGCCAGTGCCTCGCGCGTGGCCGCGCAGGGTGGCGAGGTGGTGGGCCAGGTGGTGGCCACCATGCGCGATATCCAGGGCGCCAGCCAGCGCATTGCCGACATCATTGGCGTGATCGACTCCATCGCCTTCCAGACCAATATCCTGGCGCTGAATGCCGCGGTGGAAGCCGCCCGTGCCGGCGAGCAGGGGCGTGGTTTTGCCGTGGTGGCCAGCGAGGTGCGTTCGCTGGCGCAGCGTTCGGCCACGGCCGCCAAGGAAATCAAGACCCTGATCACGGCCAGTGTGGACCGCGTGCAGCAAGGCAGCGACCAGGTGGACCGCGCCGGCGCCACCATGGACGAGGTGGTGGCCGCCATCCACCGCGTGGCCGATATCGTCAACGAGATCAGCGCCGCCAGCCAGGAACAGGCCAGCGGTGTGGCCCAGGTGGGTGACGCCGTCACCCAGATGGACCAGGTCACCCAGCAGAACGCGGCCCTGGTGGAAGAAAGCGCGGCCGCTGCCGACAGCCTGCGCAACCAGGCCCAGCAACTGGTGCAGGCGGTGGCCGTGTTCCAGCTGCACAGCGATGAAGGAGGGCTGGCGCAGGCCGCCGTGCCGGCGCCGCGAGCACCGGCCGCCCTGGCGCACACCGCGCGCTGGGAGCGCTAGGCCCCGGTAGGGCCGCCGCCGGTGATGGCGACAGGTCCTCCAACGACAACGCCCCTGGGAAAGGGGCGTTGTTTTTTGTGGGGAGTTTGGCCGCCAGCCTGGGCCGGTCTGTGGCTGCGATGTCAGGCCGCTGCGCTGTCGGCCGTGGCGCCCTGCAGCAGCGCGGCCAGGGCATGGCAGGCCTGTTCCACCTGCTGGCGGGCCTGGGGGCTGGCGGTCAGCATGCGGGCAAAGCCGTGCACCATGCCGGGTGCGCGCAGCAGCCGGGTGCGCACGCCGGCCGCCTGCAGCTGGCGGGCAAAGGCTTCGCCTTCATCGCGCAGGATGTCGTGGCTGGCGGTGCAGACCACGGTGGGCGGCAGCCGGGGCAGGGTGTCGGTGCAGCTGGCCGGCAGGCGGCAGCATGCATCCGCGCCTTCGGCGCCGCCCAGTTCCTGCCAGTAGCGGGCCATGGCGCTGCGGGTCAGGCCAAAGCCTTCGCTGAAGGCCTGCATGCTGGGGTGGTCCTGCTCCGGCGCAATCGGCGGGTAGAACAGCAGCAGGCCATGTAGCTGGGCCGACAGTGCGGTGTCTGCGGGCTGCGGCGCAGCCGCATGGCGCAGCGCACAGGCCAGGGCCAGGTGGGCGCCGGCGCTGTCGCCGCCCAGCAGCACGCTGTCCCGGGCAAAGGGCAGCACGCCCTGCATGCGGTGCAGCCACTGCAGCACGGCCGTCACATCGTCCAGCGGCGCCGGGAACGGGTTTTCCGGCGTGCGACGGTAGTGCACGCTGAGCACGGTGTGGCCGGTGAACTGCGCCAGGTGTTCGCACAGGTCGTCGTGGGTGTTCAGATCGCCCACCATCCAGCCGCCGCCGTGCAGCCAGACCAGGGTCTGCGGGCTGGGGGCGCTGCCTTTCTGGTAGCTGCGCACGGTGATTTCACGGCCCTGTGCAGGCACGAAATGGTCGGTGCGCACCATGCCGGGCAGCGGGCTGCGCAGCAACTGGGCCTGCAGGGTGCTCAGCAGCCGGCGGCGCCCGGCGTAGTCCAGCTGCGGGGTGGGCGTGTCGGCGTCCAGCCGGGCAAAGCGCTGCAGGGTGCGGGCCAGGGCCGGGTCGAGCGCGGAAAGGTCGGAAAGGTCTGGAGAGGTGGAAGCGGTCATGGCACTCGGTGGGGGATGGCGTGCGGGGCGGGACAGGGGGCTGTCTGCAGGATTCAGGCCGCAGTGCCTGCGGCACCGACAGCACCGACCACAGCGGCCGGGGCCGCCGAAGCCACCGTGGCCTCCGAACTCGCGCCCGGCAGGCCGGGCGCGCGGTAGACCAGCACCTTCAGGCTGCGTTCCTCGTCCACATCGGCAAACACCGGCGGATTGGGAATGCGCTGCGTGAAGTGCAGCTCGGGGGCGATCTCGCTCATCTGCTCGCGCAGAAAGGCGGTGCCCAGCTCGGGCGCGTTCAGGCACAGCAGCACCTGGCCGTCCGGAGCCAGCAGGTCGGGCAGGCGGCGCATCAGGCGGGCGTAGTCCTTGGTCGCGATGAAGCTGCCCTTCTGGTAGCTGGGCGGGTCCACGATGATCAGGTCGTAGGGGCCGCTGCGGTTGATCTTGCCCCAGCTGCTGAAGATGTCGTGCGCGGCAAAGCTGGCGCCGGCCTTGACGCCGTTGAGCTGGTGGTTGTGCTGGCCCGTGGCCAGCGCGCCCTTGCTCATGTCCATGTTCAGCACCTGGCCGGCGCCGGCCAGCTTGGCCACCACCGAGAACGCGCAGGTGTAGGCGAACAGGTTGAGCACCTTCATGCGTGCGGGCCGGGGGTGGGCCAGCACCTGCTGGCGCACCCAGTCGCGGCCGGCGGCCATGTCCAGGAACAGGCCGTGGTTCTGGCCGCGCCCGATGTGCAGCAGGTACTGGGCGCCGTTTTCGGTCACCACATGGGGCTCGGGCAGGGCACCGGCCATGGTGCGGGTCTCGCCCTTGCCGCCGGCTTCCCGGGTCTGGAAGACCCAGGTCAGCGGCTGGTCGGCCGGGGCGATCTGCTGCCAGCGCTGCGCCAGCGCAGCGCCCACGGCGGCCAGGGCCTCGTCGGCCAGCGGCGCAAAACTGGTCAGCACCAGGGCGGGCGGGAAGGCGTCCAGCGACAGCTGTTCACAGCCCGGGTAGCGGCCGCCACGGCCATGGAAGAGGCGCTGGGCGTCGGTGGGGTAGGCCATCTGGGCGATGGCGTCGAGCAAGGGCTGCATACACAAAACAGGAGCACGGAAAAGTCCGCCAGTGTATGCAGCCCAGGACAGCAGGGTGCCGCGGGCGGAAATAGCGCAGCGCCAGGTGCTGCGGTCGCTGCCCGGCGTTCAGGCGCCGCGCACCTCGAAGTAGCAGCCTTCGCCTTCGCCCAGGCCCTGCATGCCGGCTTCGGTGGCGGCGCGCACGGCCTTCATCCAGCGGGCAAAGCCGGTCTTGACCTCTTCGGTGATTTCCTCGGGCGGGTCTTCTTCCAGTTGCTGCACCCAGTGCAGGGTTTCACAGACCTGGTCCGAACCGCCCAGCTGGCGGGTCAGCACCTTGGCGTAGCGTTCTTCGGCTTTGGCGCGAGCGGCCTCCGGCAAACCATCAAAGTCGCACAGGGAGACGGTGAAAAAGGCTTCTGCGGTGTCCATGCTGCAGATAAAAGAGTTGATGACTGTGTAAATATACAGTTAAACACTGTGCTTGTGTACAGTGGTCTGTGTTTTTTATGCCGCATCGCAGCGGCGCACAATGGTGGCTTCCGTGTGGAGGTGCCTGGGATGTCCGCTGCTGCTGCTTTCCGTGTTGATCTGGCCGATGCCTCGCTTGGCTATGGCCATGCGCTGTTTGCCACCCGCATCGGTGTGTGCGCTGTGGCCTGGCAGCCCCAGGCCGTGCTGGCGCTGCAGCTGCCCGAAGTGGACGGCCAGTCCACGCGGGCGCGCATGCTGCAGGAGCTGGCCCAGCGCCTGACCGGTGCCGATGTGCCGCCGCAGGCGGATTGGTTGCAGGCGCACAGCGCCGCCCAGATGCCGGAGTGCGCGGTGCAGGCCGTGGCCGGGGTGCAGCAGCTGATGGCCGGCTGGCGTGCCGCTGCGGGCGAGGCGGAAGAGGGCGAGGGTGGGGAGAGCGCGCTGCACTGGCCCGGCGCCGGCGACGCCCAGGTGCTGGGCGATCTGCGGGCGGGCTACCACCCCGCTGCGGCACCGCTCCCCGCCACCGCTGCCGAGAGGCAGGCGCTGCCCCATCTGCTGGAGATTGCGCTGGACTGGCAGGGGGTGCCGGAATTTGCCCGCAATGTGTACGCGCTGGCACGCGCCATTGCGCCGGGACAGACGCGCACCTATGGCGACCTGGCGGCCGATCTGGGCGGGCCCGGCCTGGCCCGGGCCGTGGGGCAGGCGCTGGGGGCCAATCCGTTTGCGCCCGTGGTGCCCTGCCACCGCGTGCTGGCTGCAGGGCGGGAGCCCGGCGGTTTTTCCGGCGGGCAGGGGGCGCTGACCAAGCTGCGCATGCTGGAGCTGGAGGGCGCAGCCTGGGGCGGCACGCGTTCGCTGTTCGAATAGCCGCGCGGCCTGCTTCGCGGCTTCTCGCGACCCCCGCGCGGTCCTTTAGCCGTCCTTTAGCGGCCTTTTTGCAGCTCTTCCGCGGCTCTTTTACGGCCCATTCACGACCCTTTTGCGGTCGTCTCGCGATCTTCTTTTGGTCTTCTTTTGGTCTTCTTTGGGGCTGCCGCCGGCGGGCGCGCGCAGCGGTGCGTCCGTGTTCCATGGGGGGTGCCTGTCAGCTTGCGCACAGGTGACAGGGGGGCTGGCAGCGCACTTGCACAATGCCTGGCAAACAACCACCACCCGCCAACGCATGGCACAGCCAGCGCGTATGGAGGGGGATAAAAAGGAGACACACCATGGCACATACCGTGCAGCAATTGTTCGATTTGCAGGGCAAGACTGCCCTGGTGACCGGGGGCTCGCGCGGCCTGGGGCTGCAGATGGCCCAGGCGCTGGGCGAGGCGGGGGCCCGGATTGTGCTGAGCTCGCGCAAGGCGGTGGACCTGGAGCAGGCCGCCGCCACGCTGCAGGCCCAGGGCATTGACGCCAGCTGGATTGCCGCCGACTGCGCCCGCGAGGACGACATCGAGCGCCTGGCAACCGAGAGCCTGCAGCGCCTGGGGCACGTGGACATTCTGGTCAACAACGCCGGTGCCAGCTGGGGGGCTCCGGCCGAAGACCACCCGCTGAGCGCCTGGGACAAGGTGATGAACCTGAATGTGCGCGGCTATTTCCTGCTGAGCCAGCAGATTGCCAAGCGCAGCATGATCCCGCGCCGCAGCGGCCGCATCATCAATCTGGCGTCCATCGCGGCGCTGGGCGGCAACCCGGTGGCGATGAAGACCATTGCCTACAACACCTCCAAGGGCGCGGTGCTGAATTTCACCCGTGCACTGGCCGGGGAGTGGGGTCGCTACGGCATCACGGTGAACGCCATCTGCCCGGGGTTCTTCCGCACCAAGATGGCGGAGGTGCTGATCGACACCCTGGGCGAGGAGCAGATGAGCAGCCATGCGCCGCTGCAGCGCCTGGGTGACGATGAGGACCTGAAGGGCATCACCTTGCTGTATGCCAGCGCGGCGGGCAAGCACATCACCGGCCAGTGGATGGCGGTGGACGGCGGCGTCAGCGCGCTGGTGGGCGGCTGACGGCCGGTGTGGAATGGGACTGTCGTCCAAGCGCGTAGGTGACAGCAATGTGGTCCGCGCGGGCGGCCAGCGCCGCTATGCTCGGGGACTTCCCCCGAATTTTTGGAGACTCTCCCTGTGTTGAGCTTTGGCGCCATCCCCATTCCCTTCGTCGAACATCTGGGTTTCACCCTGCACAAGATGGAAAACGGCGAGTCCGAGCTGCGCTACGAAGCCCAGCCCGACCACTTGAACACCTTTGGCGTGACCCATGGCGGCGCCAGCATGACCCTGCTGGATGTGACCATGGCCGTGGCGGCGCGCAGCCTGGAGAGCGACGACTTCGGCTGCGTCACCATCGAGATGAAGACCAGTTTCATGCAGCCGGCGCGCGGCCTGCTGGTGTCCAAGGGGCTGGTGCTGCACCGCACCAAGACCATGGCCTATTGCGAAGGCAAGGTCTATGACGGCGAAGGTCGCCTGTGCAGCCATGCCACCGGTACGTTCAAATACATGCCGCGCACCGTGCGCCCGGGCAGCAAGGATACAAAGGACACCGTGATCGCCACGGACTGAACCCCTGCGCGCGGCGCCCGCCAGGGGGCGGCGCGGCGGCGGGGTGTTGATTTTGCAAGGTAAGAAAGGCTGCAGCGCACCCGCATGGGCGCGTACGCAGCGAACACAACCGAAGGAGATGACATGCCCCGTAACCCGCAGATCCTGCTGGACAACCGCCCCCAGGGCGAAGCCACAGTCGACAACTTCCGCCTGACGGAAGCCGACACCCCCGCCCTGGCCCCAGGCCAGGTGCTGGTGCGCCACCACTACCTGAGCCTGGACCCGTACATGCGCGGCCGCATGAACGATTCCAAGAGCTATGCAGCCCCCCAGCCCCTGGGCCAGGTCATGCAGGGCGGCACCGTGGGCGTGGTGGAGGAAAGCCGCCACCCGCGCTTTCAGCCCGGCGACAGCGTGGTTGGCATGGGCGGCTGGCAGACCTACAGCGTGGTGGACGGCGATGCGCCGGGCATGCTGCGCAAGGTGGACACGGCCCATGTGCCGCTGTCGTACTACCTGGGCGCCGTGGGGATGCCCGGGGTGACGGCCTGGTACGGCCTGGACCAGATCATTGCGCCCAAGGAGGGCGACACCCTGGTGGTCAGCGCGGCCACCGGCGCCGTGGGCAGCGCGTTCGCGGCCCTGGCCCGGGCGCGCAAGTGCCGCGTGGTGGGCATTGCCGGCGGGCCGGAGAAATGCGCCTATGCCGTCAAGGAGCTGGGGTTTGACCACTGCATCGACTACCGCGCTCACCCGGATGTGAAGTCCATGGCCGGGGCGCTGAAGGCGGCTTGCCCGGACGGCATCGACGGCTATTTTGAAAACGTGGGCGGCTATATCCTGGACGCCGTGCTGCTGCGCATGAACGCCTTCGGCCGCATCGCCCTGTGCGGGATGATTGCCGGCTACGACGGACAGCCCCTGCCCATGGCCAATCCGGCGCTGATTCTGATCAACCGCCTGAAGGTGCAGGGCTTCATCGTCAGCGAACACATGGGCATGTGGCCCAAGGCCCTGGCCGAGCTGTCGGACCTGGTGCAGCTGGGCAAGCTGCGCCCGCGCGAATCGGTGGCGCAGGGCCTGGCGGCGGCGCCCGAAGCCTTCCTGGGCATGCTCAAGGGCAAGAACTTCGGCAAACAGCTGGTCAAACTGGTCTGAACCAGACCGGCCCCAGGCGCCCCCGGCAACGGCAGGCGCCTTTTTTCCGGGCGCTCGGCGCCCGTGTGACAACCATAACAAGGAGACAGACAAGATGCTGAAAGACCTGCAAGGCAAGACGGCGGTGCTGACCGGTGCCGGCTCCGGCTTCGGCCTGGAGTGCGTGCGCATCGGCGCGCGCGCCGGCATGAAGCTGGTGCTGGTGGACGTGCAGGCCGATGCGCTGGAGCGCGCAGCGGCCGAGGCGAAGGCGCTGGGGGCGGCCGATGTGCTGGCGCGGCGCGTGGACGTGTCCAGCGGCGAGGCCATGGCGGCGCTGGCCCAGGAGGTGAAGCAGCGTTTTGGCGCGCCGCATTTCGTGTTCAACAACGCGGGTGTGGGCGGCGGCGGCCTGGTGTGGGAGCAGACCGAGGCCGACTGGCAGTGGATTCTGGGCGTGAACCTGTGGGGCGTGATCCACGGGGTGCGCCTGTTCACGCCCATGATGCTGGAGGCCGCGCGCCAGGACCCGCAGTGGCGCGGCCACATCGTCAACACCGCCAGCATGGCGGGCATGCTGGCACCGCCGAACATGGCGGTCTACAACGTCAGCAAGCACGCCGTGGTGGCGCTGACCGAGACCCTGTACCAGGACCTGCGTCTGGTGACCGACCAGGTGCACTGCAGCCTGCTGTGCCCGTATTTCGTGCCCACCGGCATCGCTGACAGCGAACGCAACCGCCCCGCCGACATGAGCAATGCCACGCTGACCGGCAGCCAGAAGGTGGCGCGGGCCATGTCGCAAAAGGCCGTGGGCTCGGGCAAGGTCACGGCCACCCACATTGCCGAGAAAGTGTTTGCGGCCATGGCCGAGGAGCAGTTCTACATCTTCAGCCACCCCCATGCCCTGGGCAATGTGCAGGCGCGGATGGAGGACATCCTGCAGCTGCGCAACCCGACCGATGCATTCGCGGGCCGCCCCGAAGTCGGGCAGCAGCTGCGCGAGGCACTGCGCGCAGCTGCTGCGGCGGCGTAAGCCAGGGCGCAGGCCCGCGGGGAGAATGCGGTCTGCGCCATGGCAGGGAACTTGCTGGTGACAGATGGCTCCCAATGGCGGCATGGGCGTGCGACAGCTTTTGCCGCCGCCCATGCAGGAATTGCCCTACATTTGTAGGCTTTACGAAACGTAAACATAAGGGGGCCAGAATGGCCCCTTTCTGATGATCGACCTCTCCCCCATGAAGACTGCCATCACTGCACGCCTGCACCAAGCGCAGGCGTCTGCCTCCCGTGTGCCCCATTCTGATTCACACGGTCCGCAACGTGCAGCGTATGGGGGGTGGTGGTGCGCAGTGGGCGTGGCGCTGCTGCTGGCGGCCTGCTCCAAGGGCAGCGAACCGGCGGCACCCGCAGGCAAGCAGGCGGTGCAGGTGGGGGTGGTGACCCTGCAGCCGCAGAGCCAGCAACTGGACGCCAGCCTGCCGGGCCGCACCCGGGCCTTTCTGACGGCGGAAGTGCGCCCTCAGGTCTCGGGCATCATCCAGAAGCGCCTGTTCACCGAAGGGGCGGTGGTCAAGCAGGGCCAGCCGCTGTACCAGATCGATGCGGCGTCGCTGCAGGCCACCGAGCGCAGTGCCGCGGCGGCCGTGGCCAAGGCAGAAGCCAGCCAGCGCACGCTGGCCGCCACCGCACGCCGCAATGCAGAGCTGGTGAAGATCGACGCCATCAGCCAGCAGGCCTATGAGGAAAGCCAGGCCGCTGCGCTCCAGGCCCAGTCTGATGTGGCCGTGGCCAAGGCCAGCCTGGAGACGGCGCGCATCAACCTGAAATACAGCCGCATCGAGGCGCCCATCAGCGGGCGTATTGCGCTGTCTGCCGTGACCCCGGGTGCGCTGGTGACGGCCAACCAGACCACGGCGCTGACCACCATCGTGCAGATGGACCCCATGTATGTGGACTTCACCCAGTCCAGTGCGGATGTGGTGCAGCTCAAGCGGGAGCTGGAAGCCGGCCGCTTTGCCAAGGTGGACGGTGACAAGATTGCCGTGCGCATCAAGCTGGACGACGGCAGCGACTACGCCCACCAGGGCAAGCTGGCGTTTGCCGGCGTGATCGTCAACGACACCACGGGCACGCTGACCTTGCGCGCCGTGGTGCCCAATCCCGAAGGCCTGCTGATGCCCGGCATGTATGTGCAGGCGCTGCTGCCCACTGCACTGGCGCCGGATGCGCTGCTGGTGCCCCAGCAGTCGGTGACGCGCGACCTGACCGGCCGCCCCAGCGTGCTGGTGGCCAAGGAAGGCGATGTGCTGGAGAAACGCGATGTGGAACTGGACCGTGCCGTGGGCAGCCAGTGGCTGCTGCAAAGCGGTCTGAAGGCCGGCGAGCGCGTGGTGGTGGATGGGTTCCAGCGCGTCAAGGCCGGTGACAAGGTCAAGCCCGTGGAAGTGGACATGCAGGCCAAGGCGGCCCGCAAGAGCACGCGCGGCGAGCCCCCGGTACAAGCTGCCGCAGACGCGCCAGCGGCCCAGCCTGCCAGCAAGTAAGACGGCGAGGCAGCGCACATGGCTCAGTTCTTCATCAACCGGCCCATCTTTGCATGGGTCATTGCCATCATCATCATGCTGGGCGGGGCCTTGTCGATCAAGACCCTGCCGCTGGAGCAGTACCCCGACATCGCACCGCCGCGCGTGACCATCGGCGCGCAGTACACCGGTGCCTCGGCCGAGACCGTGGAAAACTCGGTCACGCAGATCATCGAGCAGCAGATCAAGGGCATCGACAACATGCTCTACATGAGCTCGACGAGCAATGCGTCGGGGCAGGCCCGCATCACCCTGACCTTTGCGCCCGGCACCAATGTGGACGTGGCCCAGGTGCAGGTGCAGAACAAGATCCAGGGGGCGATCAACCGCCTGCCGGATGCGGTGAAGACCCGCGGGGTGTTCATCAACAAGGGCGGCCAGGACTTTCTGGTGACCTACAGCTTCTACTCGCCGGATGAAGCCATCAGCGCGGTGGACATCGGCGACTACATCAACAGCAATCTGGTGGACATCATCGGCCGCATCGAAGGGGTGGGCGACATCAGCGTGTTCGGGACCAATTATGCGCTGCGCATCTGGATGGACCCGGCCAAGATGGAGAAGTATGCGCTGATGCCCTCGGACCTGGTCACGGCGCTGAACGCGCAGAACGCCCAGGTTTCGGCCGGCCAGATCGGTGCGCTGCCGGCGGTGCAGAACCAGCAGCTCAATGCCACCATCACGGCACGCACCAAGCTCAAGACGCCGGAAGAGTTCGAGGCGATCGTGATCAAGTCGTCCACCGACGGCTCGGTGGTCACGATGAAGGACGTGGCGCGCGTGGAGCTGGGGGCCGACAACCTGTCCATCCAGACCAAGCTCAACGGCATGCCCGGCGCGGGCATGGGCATCATCCTGGCCGACGGAGCCAACGCCATGGCGGTGTCGGATGCGGTGGCCGCCAAGCTGGCCGAGCTCAAGCCCTTTTTCCCGAACCGGATCGAGTACTTCGTCAGCTCGGACTCCACCCCGTTCGTGCGCGCCTCGATCAACGAGGTGATGCACGCTCTGGGTGAAGCCATGGTGCTGGTGGTGATCGTGATGTTCATCTTCCTGCAGAACTTCCGCGCCACGCTGATCCCCGCGATTGCCGTGCCGGTGGTGCTGCTGGGCACCTTTGGCGTGCTGTCGATTGCGGGCTACTCCATCAACACCCTGACCATGTTCGCCATGGTGCTGGCCATCGGCCTGCTGGTGGACGATGCGATTGTGGTGGTGGAGAACGTGGAGCGGGTCATGCACGAGACCGGGCTTTCACCGAAGGAAGCCACGCGCCTGTCCATGAAGGAGATCACCTCTGCCCTGGTGGGCATCGGGGTGACGCTGTCGGCGGTGTTCGTGCCCATGGCCTTCTTCGGCGGCTCCACCGGCGTGATCTACCGCCAGTTCTCGATCACCATCGTGGCGGCAATGGGCCTGTCGGTGTTCGTGGCGCTGACCCTGACGCCGGCGCTGTGCGCGACCTTGCTCAAGGCGCCGGACCGCTCGCATGGCGACTCCCATGAGCGTCCCATCCGGGCGGGTCTGCTGGGTATCAACGACCGGTTCTTCCGCTGGTTCAACCACCATTTCGATGCCACTGCCAACCGCTACCAGCGCACGGTGGCCTTCAGCCTGGGGCGCTCCAAGCGCATGATGCTGATCTTCCTGGCGGTGCTGCTGGGCGTGTGGCTGCTGATGGCCAAGCTGCCCACCTCGTTCCTGCCCGATGAAGACCAGGGCTTTGTCTACGTCAACGTGAACCTGCCGGCCGGGGCGTCCGACGCCCGCCTGCAGGAGGTGCTGGACGAGGTGCGCAACTACCTGGCCGCCCAGCCCGATGTGATCAGTTTCAACCAGGTCTCGGGCCTCAATGGCGACCAGAGCTCGGCGCGCGGCTTCATCCGCCTCAAGCCCTGGAGCGCGCGCCCCTTGCCGTCGCAGTCGGCCGCGGCGATTGCCAACAAGGCCACGCAGGACCTGTCGCGCATCCGGGATGCCCGTGTGCAGGTCATTCTGCCGCCGGCCGTGCGCGGTCTGGGCTCCAGCTCGGGCTACAACTTCATGCTCAAGGACGTGAATGCGGTGGGCCACGCGGCCTTGCTGGCGGCGCGCGACCAGGTGCTCAGCGAGATGCGGGCCAGTCCGCTGCTGACGGCGGTGCGCACCACCAACCTGGAAGACGCCACCGAGCTGCGCGTGGACGTGGACGACCGCAAGGCAGCAGCGCTGGGCCTGTCCTACAGCGATGTCAACAGCGTGCTGTCCAGCGCCATGGGCGGCACCTATGTGAACGACTTCCTGAACAACGGCCGCGTCAAGCGTGTCTACATCATGGGCGATGCCCCGCACCGCATGCTGCCGCAGGACATTGCCAAGTGGACCGTGCGCAACAAGAACGGCGAGATGGTGCCGTTCGGGGCCTTCTCCAGCACCTACTGGGCCTATGGTTCGCCCCAGCTGCTGCGCTACAACGGCAGCCCCGCCTACGAGTTCGAAGGGCGTGCGGCGCACGGTATCAGCTCGGGCACGGCCATGGAAACGGTGGAAGCCATTTTGCAGAAGCTGCCTGCCGGCATCACCTACGAGTGGACGGGCGCTTCCCTGCAGGAGCGCCAGTCGGGTGCGCAGGCGCCCATGCTGTATGCCATCTCCATCCTGTTCGTGTTCCTGTGCCTGGCCGCGCTGTACGAGAGCTGGACGGTGCCGCTGTCGGTGATGCTGGCCGTGCCGCTGGGCGTGATCGGCGCGCTGGCGGCGACCTATACGCGGGGCCTGACCAATGACGTGTACTTCCAGGTGGGCCTGCTGACCACGGTGGGGCTGGCGGCGAAGAACGCCATCCTGATCGTGGAGTTCGCGGTGCAGCTGCAGGAACAGGGCAAGAAACTGTTCGATGCCACGGTGGAAGCCGTGCGCCTGCGCCTGCGCCCCATTCTGATGACGTCGCTGGCCTTCGGTTTCGGTGTGATCCCGCTGGCCATCGGCACCGGGGCCGGTGCGGGCGGCCGCAATGCCATCGGCACGGCGGTGCTGGGCGGCATGGTGGCATCCACGGTGCTGGGCATCTTCCTGGTGCCGGTGTTCTTCCTGCTGGTCCGCAGCTGGTTCAAGAGCCGCTCGCGCCAAGACGCCACACCGGCCGTGAACGAGGAGAGCGCAGCATGAAGCGCCTGATGATGAAGACTTCGACCGTGGCGGCTGCTGCGGCACTGACCGCGCTGCTGGCCGGCTGCAACCTGGCCCCGCGCTACCAGACGCCGCAGGGCGCCGTGCCCGACACCGTGACGGCCAGGGCTACCCCGGTGGTGGCCAGCGAGGCAGCGCTGCAACAGGCCCAGGCCCTGCAGTGGCTGCAGTCGGCCCCCTTGCGGGATGTGGTGGCGCTGGCGCTGACACACAACCGCGACCTGTGCGTGGCGATCGAGAACATCGAGAAAGCCCGTGCCCAGTACGGCATCACCCGGGCCGATCTGCTGCCCAGCGTGACCGCCCAGGCCCAGGGCAACCGTGCGCGCACGGCGGCCGACCTGAGCAGCACCGGCGCGAGCACCACGACCACGCAGTACACCGCCCAGCTGGGTTTTGCCAGCTACGAGGTGGACCTGTGGGGCCGCATCCGCAACCTGAACGACGCAGCCCTGCAGCAATTTCTGCAGAGCCAGGACAACCAGCGCAATGTGCAGCTGGGCCTGGTGGCCGATGTGGCCACGGCCTGGCTGACCCTGGCGGCCGACCAGGCCCGTCTGCAGCTGGCGCAGGACACGCTGGCCAGCCGCGAGAAAGCCTTTGCGCTGACCCAGCGCATGCACCAGATCGGCTCGACCTCGGGCCTGGTGCTGGCGCAGAACCAGACCACGGTGGACACTGCACGGGGTGATGTGGCCAGCTACACCGCCCAGGTCGACCGCGACCGCAATGCACTGCAACTGCTGGTGGGCGGCCCGGTGCCGCAGAACCTGCTGCCATCGGCCCAGACACTGGCCGGCGGTACGGACAGCGCGGCCTTGCTGCCGGTGCCCACGCCGCTGCCGTCCAGCGTGCTGCTGCAGCGCCCGGACATCCAGGCGGCGGAACACAATCTGCGCGCCATGAACGCCAACATCGGTGCGGCGCGCGCGGCGCTGTTCCCCACCATCAGCCTGACGGCCAGCGTGGGCACGGGTAGCCGCGAGCTGGATGCGCTGTTCGGCAGCGGCAACCGCACCTGGAGCTTTGTGCCGCTGGTGAAGCTGCCGATCTTCGACGGGGGCCGCAACCGCGCCAATATCGAGGTGGCCGAGAGCAACCAGCGCATTGCCGTCAGCCAGTACGAGAAGGCCGTGCAGACGGCCTTCAAGGAAACCGCTGATGTGCTGGCCGACCGGGCCCAGTGGGGCAACCGCCTGCAGGCCCAGACCAGCATGGTGGCCAACACGCAAAAGGCGTTCGATCTGTCGGATGCGCGCTTCAAGGCGGGCGTGGACAACTACCTGACGGTGCTGGATGCGCAGCGCAGCCTGTACACCGCGCAGCAGACACTGATCGGGCTGCGCCTGTCGGAGCAGCTCAACCGCGTGACCTTGTGGAAGGTGCTGGGCGGCGAGCAGCCGGGGGCTGCGGCCACGGGCGTGGCACCCACCGGCGCAGCGTCCTGACGCGCAGCGCCACCCCGGGTCCGTTCAGGGCCAGGGTGGGTCTTGGACACTGATGACAGCGCCTGCGGGCGCTGTTTTCTTTGGGGCCGCCGCACAGCCAGGCGGTTGCTGTGCATGCGGCGCATGCCGTGTACGCGCTGCGTACGCCGTACCGGCGGGGCAGGGCTTCAGCCGCCGCTTGCCGCCTTGCGGCGCCCGGAAGGACTGCGCTGCGGGGCGCTGCCAAACAGCAGGCCCACCTGCAGACGGAACAGCAGGCCGGCGTCCAGCGGCATCTGCGGGTGCAGCACGGTGTTGTTCATCATGGCCAGCCACAGCGGGCCCAGCAGCAGCTCGGGGTAGTCCAGCAAGGCCGGTTCCTTGAGCTCGCCACGCGACTGGGCCAGCTCGGCCAGGCCGCGGATGCGGGCCACCAGCGGCTCATGGGCGGTACGCCGGTACATCTGCGCCAGCTGGGGAAATTCCAGCCCTTCGGCAATCACCAGGCGTGCGGTGGCGGAGCGGCCGCTGCTGTCGATCACGTCCATGGCCGGGGCTACGGCGCGCAGCAAGAAGGCGCCCACGCTCTCGTTGTCCTGCATGGGGCTGGACTGCAGCGCCAGCGTGGCCGAGGCGATGTGGCGCTGCATCACGGCTTCGAACAGCGCTTCCTTGGTGTCGAAATAGCGAAACAGCGTGACCTTGGACAGGCCGGCGCGGCGGGCCACCGATGCGGTGGTGCCCCGGGCGTAGCCATGTTCCAGAAATTCGGCAAACGCCGCATCAATGATGGACAGGCGTGTGGCTTCGGTCTTTTGCGGGCTGGGGCCGCGTGGGGTGCGGCGGCGGGTCCCACCGGCATCGCCGGTGGGGGTGGCACAGGTGCGGGACTGTGCGGCGGCAGGAGGGCGCGCGGTCATCGGAGCGTGGGGGCTTATACCCGTTTTAGACATGCGTGGGTAAAGAGGCAAATGTTCTTGGTCGCGCATGATGGCATAAGTGTCAAAATTTAACCTTACGGTATCTTTTTAATAAAATCGCCCAAGTCTTGTCTCTTATCGAAGACTGCCCGGCAAAAACTGGCAGGGCAAGCGCCATCACCCGCCGGCCTGCAGCCGCTGCAGCGGCGGGCAGGGCAGAACATCCACACTCAAAAGGTCAGCAATGACAAAGCAACAACAAGGCCAGGCGAGGGCAGGCGGGGCCACGGCCTAGCGCCCGGCCCGCATCTATCCGGCCCTTCTTTTTCTTCTGGGGCTGGTCCTCGCCATCGGCGGCGGCCAGCTCGCGGGCCTGGGCGGCTCGTGGTATTACCTGGTCACCGGCGTGGCGCTGCTGGCCAGCAGCGTGCTGGTCTGGCGCGGCAACGCGCTGGGCGGCTGGCTGTATGCGCTGATGCTGGCCTGGACGCTGGTGTGGTCGCTGGCCGAAGTCGGTCTGGACTTCTGGACCCTGCTGCCGCGCCTGGCCCTGCTGTTTGTGCTGGGCCTGTGGCTGCTGACGCCGCTGTACCGTCGCACCGTGGTGCGCGGCCCCATCTCCGCCCAAGGCGGCAAGGCCGCTGCCGGCGCGCTGGCCGTGGCCATGGCTGCCGTGGTGGTGGTGGGCATGGCCCGGGGTGACAAGCACGAGACCAAGGCCGCACAGGCGCTGCCCGAGATCCAGCAGACCGTGGCGGGCGAAGCCCCCCCGGACGAGTGGCACTACTACGGCAACAACCAGGGCGGCCAGCGCTTTTCGCCGCTGGAGCAGCTGACGCCGGACAACGTCCAGGGCCTGGAAGTGGCATGGACCTACCGCACCGGCGACTATCCGCCCAGCGAAGGCCCGAACCGCCGTTTTGAAGCCACGCCGCTGAAGATCGGCGACAGCCTGTACTTCTGCACGCCGCGCAACGACATCGTGGCGCTGAACGCCGAAACCGGTGAGGAGCGCTGGCGCTTCAACGCCCAGGTCAATCTGCGCGGTGTGACCGGCTCGGCCGCCTGCCGCGGTGTGGCCTACACCAAGCTGTCCGAACCGCAGCCCGGCGGCGTGTGCCAGGAACGCATCTACGGCCCGACCGTGGACGCGCGCCTGCTGGCCGTGGATGCCAAGACCGGTCGGCCTTGCGCCGACTTCGGCGTGAACGGCCAGGTCGATCTGAAGAAGGGCATGGGCGAGATCATTCCCGGCTATTACTACGTCAGCTCCATGCCCCAGGTGGTGCGTGGCAAGGTGGTGATGGGCGGCTGGGTGTCGGATGGCCAGATGACGGGCGAGCCTTCGGGCGTGATCCGCGCGTTCGACGCCACCACCGGCGCCTTCGCCTGGGCCTTCGACATGGGCAAGCCGGACTTCCACGGCGAACCGGCCGCCGGCGAGCACTACACCCGCGGCACCCCCAATTCCTGGGGCCCGATCAGTGCGGACGACCAGCTCGGCATGGTCTACATCCCCACCGGCAACGCCACGCCCGACTACTACGCGGGCCACCGCACCGAGCTGGACAACAAGTTCAGCGGCTCGGTGCTGGGCATCAATGCCGACAACGGCAAGCTGGTGTGGAACTTCCAGACCACGCACTACGACGTGTGGGACTACGACGTGGCGTCCCAGCCCAGCCTGCTGGATCTGAAGATTCAGGGCGAGACCGTGCCCGTGCTGGTGCAGCCCACCAAACGCGGCCAGAACTTTGTGCTGGACCGCCGTACCGGCAAGCCCGTGTTCGACGTGCAGGAGTTGCCGGCGCCGCAGGGCGGTGTGGAAGACCCGGCCCGCCTGTCCAAGACCCAGCCGCATTCCACCGGCATGCCCACGTTTGCCGGCCTGGATGCCGAGGAAACCTATGGCGTGGGCGAGAAGGACATGTGGGGCATGACCATGCTGGACCAGCTGTGGTGCCGCATCCAGTTCAAGAAGGCGCGCTGGGAAGGTCCGATGACCCCGGCCGGCACCGATACCGTGTTCTTCTTCCCCGGCTCGCTGGGTGGATCGAACTGGGGCAGCGTGTCGTTTGACCCGGAACGCCAGATCATGGTGGGCAACTGGAACCGCGTGCCCATGCTGCTCAAGCTGATCGACCGGGAGGAGGCCAACCGGCGCGGCCTGAAGGCGGCCGACGGTTCGCCCGGCACCTCGGTGGGTGGCGCCGTGCCCCAGGAAGGCGTGCCGTATGCCGCTGACCTGAAACCTTTCCTCTCGCCCATGGGTGCGCCGTGCATTGCACCGCCGTTCGCCTTGGTGACGGCCGTGGACCTGAACACCCAGAAGGTGATCTGGGAGCGCCGCAGCGGCACGGCGGAAGATTCCGGCGTGGCCGGTATCCGCACCCGCCTGCCCATCCCCATGGGGGTGCCGGGCCTGGGTGGCTCCATCACCACCAAGGGCGGTCTGGTGTTTGTGGCCGCGTCCGGCGAACAGTCGCTGCGCGCCATGGACCTGAAGACCGGCGATGTGCTGTGGAAAGGCCGTCTGCCTGCCGGTGGCAACGCCACGCCCATGACCTATGTGTCCAGGGACAGCGGCCGCCAGTTTGTGGTGATCGCCGCCGGCGGCCACAACCTGATGCAGACCCAGCCGGGCGACTACCTGGTGGGCTACGCCCTGCCCAAGGCCAAGCCCTGAACCTGCAGGCCGCCGTCCCTGGTGGATGGCGGCCGTTCCCTGGCGCACAGCGCGGGTTCCAGGCGCAGGCCGCGTGCCTGCCTGGGTGCTTGTATCTGCTTTGCCCCTGCCGCTCACCCCGAAGGTCTTTCGCGGTGGGCGGTTTGCTGTGTGCTCCCGCTTTCATCAGCCGTATTCCATGCCGGAGTCTCTCGGACGCGTTGGGCCATGGCGAGCCCCTCGCGTGCGCGCCAGCGCGGGAGGACCGGGAGGAGGCAGGGGCAGGGACCGCCAAAGAAAAGCCCGCTTGGTGCGGGCTTGCTTGCGATCTGCGATCTATCGCAGCTGTCAACTGCGGCAGTAGTCCTTGGCCGCTTCGTCCACGACGCACAGCAATTGGTTGGCATTGGCCAGAATGAGCCCGGACTCGGCACCCGAAAACGCCCCGAACGAGTAGTTGCCAAATGAAATGCGCAATTCAGGGAGTCTGACGGTGAACTGGCCTTCGATGCACTCCGCCTTCTCAAAATGAAGCGTGACCGAAATCAGCGGCAGGTTCGGGTAACTGAACTTGAGAAGGAACGATGCGTAGTCGTGGTTGGATCCAGGGTCGGCCGTGATGACGGCATCACTGTATTTGAATGCGCTGGAGCCATCGAGGTTGACGGCAAGTGCTTTCTGGAGATGACCCAAAAGTCCCTTCAAGGTTTTGACGTGGTGTTCCATGTGGGCAATCCGCTGGTGGGTGATGACACATCCTATGGCCAATTGCCTTCAGGCTCTACCGCAGGGCAAGTCTGTTGCAAAAAAGCGGCCCACCGAGGGAGACCGGTCTGCCTCACAAAGCTGGTTCTGACGCCGGCTGCGTGGCGGGCCACACCCGCAGTGTCGCCGTAGGTAGTGCGGCACAGGCGATGGAGCAGGTGACGGAGCAGGCGTGGGTGCTGCTTCTGGTACTGCTTCTGGTGCTGCCTGTGGCGCTATGGCGACTGAGAGGGCTGAGACGGCTGTGGCTGCCCGGCCACCAGGGCCTGGGCCAGCAGCGCGATGGAGCGTGGGGCGCAGCCTTCGGCATCGTTGCTGATGGTGACGAACGCGGGCTGGCCTGCGCCGGTGATGCCGGCGATGGTCGTGGCCAGCACGCTGCGGGTGTGCAGGTCCTCGGAGCGGATTTCGTTGAAGGGGTCGTGCTTTTTCTGTGCGTCCTGGTAGCCGTAGGCGCCGAAGCAGCGGTTCAGGCTCCAGCGGCAGACCAGGGGGCCGGGCCACAGTGCGCGCAGCAGGGGCAACTGTGCTTCGATCGGCGGCATCTTGCCGTGCAGGCCCAGGCAGTAGGTGCAGCCCTGGGCCTTCAGCACGCGGGCCAGCTCCGGGGTCAGCAGCTCGGGGTCGCGCACTTCCACGGCCACAATCACCTGCGGGTGGGCGGCCAGGGCCAGGCGCACCGCGGCCAGCATCTGTGCCAGCCGCTCCAGCAGCGCGCCGCTGCGGCGCAGCCAGTCCCAGGGCAGGGGGCTGAGCTGGAACACCAGCACGCCCAGCTTTTCGCCCAGGCCGTCCAGCGCGGGCTGGACGAACTGCTGCACGGCCAGCTCCGGCGCCAGAAACACCGGGTTGGGGGACTGGCCCTTGCCGTCTTCGCTGCGCACCTGGGCATCGGTCACCACATTGGGGCACTTGACCAGAAAGCGGAAGTCCGGCGGCACCTGCACGGCCATCTGGGCGTACTGCTCGGTGGTCAGGGGGCGCCAGAAGCTGCGGTCCACGCTGACGGTGCGCAGCAGCGGATGCTGGCCATAGGCGGTCAGCCCCTTTTTGGACAGGGTGCTGGCGTCGTACACGCCGTCCCACACCAGACCGTCCCAGCCGGGGTAGGACCAGGTGGACACGCCCATGCGCAGGCCCGCAGGCAGCTGCGCCGCCAGGGCACGCCAGCTTTCCCCGTCCGGCGCGGGCAGCACGCCGCGCGCGGCCTTGCGGGGTGCCGCAGGCGCAGCGGGCGAGGGGGCTGCCGCTGCAGTTGGAGGGGAAGGGGGTGGCAGCGCGGGCGGGGCGCCAAACAGATCGTCTTGCATGCCGTCTTGCGGAAGTGGCCTGTGGACTGTAGCGGGATTCACAAGCCCGCAAACAGACTGCCCTCATCCAGCAGGGCATGGGCGATCTCGGGGCGGTGCTCCATGCAGCGGCGCACGGCTTCGGGCAGGGCCTTGCGGGTTTTGCGGCACAGGCCGGGCATGGGTGCGAGCTCGATCTCCAGTCCGCGCAGGCCTTGCGTGCCCTGGCGGCCGGGGGCGAGGTGCAGTTGCAGGCCCAACTGGTCGACCATGCGCTGCTGCAGCTGGCGCAGCTCGGCCAGGGTCTGGACTTGTTCCAGCCGCTCGGCAAGTTTGGCTTCCTCTTCCCGCGTCAGCAGCAGGATGCGGTGGTCGCCCTGGCCGGATTCCAGCAGCGCCGCATGCCCGCAGATGCAGGCCCCGGGCGGGCAGGGCACGCGCAGGGGGAACAGCTGCAGGGTCTGGAAGGGCGGCCGGGGGGCGGGCATGGCTGCATTCTAGAAAGGCGCGGCAGGCCGTCGATCCGTATTTGCATTCGGTCACAGCCTGGGCGGCACGGGGACGGCGGTGGGCCCGGATGCTTGTGGCACACTCGTTTGTTTCCCAATTACAGCGCCATGGGGCGCCCGATTGCATGCAAAAGATCATTGGCCAGATTGCCCAGGAACTGAATGTCAAGCCGCAGCAGGTGAGCGCGGCGGTGGAACTGCTCGACGGCGGCGCCACGGTTCCGTTTGTGGCGCGTTACCGCAAGGAGGTCACGGGCGGCCTGGACGATACCCAGTTGCGCACGCTGGACGAGCGCCTGACCTATCTGCGCGAGCTGGAAGACCGCCGCGAGACCGTGCTCAAGGCCATCGACGAGCAGGGCAAGCTGACCGATGTGCTGCGTCTGGCCATTGCCCAGGCGCCGACCAAGCAGGAGCTGGAAGACATTTACCTGCCTTTCAAGCAAAAGCGCCGCACCAAGGGCCAGATTGCCAAGGAATTCGGCATCGAGCCACTGGCCGACAAGCTGTTTGCCGACCCCACGCTGGACCCGCACAAGGAGGCCGAGGCCTTCTGCCAGCCGGCGACCACGCTGGACGATGGCAAGCCTGGACCTGATTTCTCGACCACCTTCGCGGTGCTGGATGGGGTGCGTGACATCCTGTCCGAACGCTGGGCCGAAGACCCGACCCTGGTGCAGAAGCTGCGCGAATGGCTGTGGGCGGAAGGTCTGCTGCGCTCCAAGAAGGTGGAGGGCAAGAACGAGGACGACCCCGAGGTCGCCAAGTTCCGCGACTATTTCGACTACGACGAGCCCATTGGCCGCGTGCCCTCGCACCGTGCGCTGGCCGTGTTCCGGGGCCGGGCACTGGAAGTGCTGGAAGCCAAGCTGGTGCAGCCGCTGGAGCCGGAACCCGGCCAGCCCAGCCTGGCCGAAGGCCGGATTGCCCTGCACCTGGGCTGGAGCCATGCCAAGCGCGCGTCCGACGACCTGCTGCGCAAGTGCGTGGCCTGGACCTGGCGCGTCAAGCTGAGCCTGTCGACCGAGCGCGACCTGTTCAGCCGCCTGCGTGAAGACGCGGAAAAAGTGGCCATCAAGGTGTTTGGCGACAACCTGCGCGATCTGCTGCTGGCCGCCCCGGCGGGCCAGCGCACCGTGATCGGCCTGGACCCGGGCATCCGCACGGGCGTCAAGGTGGCGGTGGTCGACAGCACCGGCAAGCTGGTGGACACCACCACCATCTACCCGCACGAGCCGCGCCGCGACTGGGACGGTTCGCTGGCGGTGCTGGCGCGCCTGGTGGAAAAGCATGGCGTGAACCTGATTGCCATCGGCAACGGCACGGCCAGCCGCGAAACCGACAAGCTGGCGGCCGATCTGATCAAGATCGCCGCCAAGGCCGACAAGGCCATTGAGAAGGTGGTGGTCAGCGAAGCCGGTGCCTCGGTGTATTCGGCCAGCGAGTTTGCGGCGCTGGAGATGCCCGATGTGGACGTGAGCCTGCGCGGCGCGGCCTCGATTGCGCGCCGCCTGCAGGATCCGCTGGCCGAGCTGGTGAAGATCGACCCCAAGAGCATCGGTGTGGGCCAGTACCAGCACGATGTGAACCAGAGCGAGTTGGCCCGCCAGCTGGACGCCGTGGTCGAAGACTGCGTGAACTCCGTGGGCGTGGACCTGAACACCGCGTCGGCCCCGCTGCTCAGCCGCGTCTCGGGCCTGTCGGGCGCGGTCGCCAAGTCGGTGGTGCGCTGGCGCGATGCCAATGGCTCGTTCCAGAACCGCAAGCAGTTGATGGAGGTGGCCGGCCTGGGTGCCAAGACCTTCGAGCAGGCGGCCGGTTTCCTGCGCATCCGCGGTGGCGACAATCCGCTGGACATCACCGGCGTGCACCCCGAGACCTATGCCGTGGTGGAGCAGATCATTGTGGCCACAGGCAAGCCGGTGGACCAGATCATGGGCCGCGCCGATGTGCTCAAGGGCCTCAAGCCCGAGCAGTTCGCCAGCGAGAAGTTCGGTGCCGTGACCATCAAGGACATTCTGGGTGAGCTGGAAAAGCCCGGCCGCGATCCGCGCCCCGACTTTGTGGTGGCCCGCTTCAACGACGGGGTGGAGGACATCAAGGACCTGAAGGAAGGCATGACGCTGGAAGGCACGGTGAGCAACGTGGCCCAGTTCGGCGCCTTTGTGGACCTGGGCGTGCACCAGGACGGCCTGGTCCATGTGAGCCAGATGAGCCACAAGTTCGTGGAGGATGCGCGCGAGGTGGTCAAGACCGGCCAGATCGTCAAGGTCAAGGTGCTGGAAGTGGACGTGGCGCGCAAGCGCATCAGCCTGAGCATGAAGCTGGACGCCGCACCTGCACGCCGTGACGGCCCCCGCGACAACCGCTTTGAAAGCGCAGGCCGCGGCAACAACTATGGCGGCGGCAACCGCGGCGGCTATGCCCAGCCCCAGCGCGGCAACCAGCCGGAGCAGCAGAACGCCATGGCATCGGCCTTTGCCAAGCTGCAGGGCCTGAAGAAATAAAGCCCTGCTCTCTGAAAGAAAAAGCGGCCCACTGGGCCGCTTTTTTCATGGTCTGACAGTCCGCGGCTGCCGGGGTGCACGCGGCGTGTTCAGTTGCGCCACCTGGGGGCGATGTAATCCCACAGCGGGGTAGGGTCGCGGGTCAGGCTGGTGGGGGCGGTCGGTGCCGTCAGCGGGATGGCGCCATCCTGGGTGACATCCATGTAGGCGAGCTGCTGCATCCACCCGATATCGATACCGCCGGCGGGCGTGGGGCGGGAATAGATCAGGGCCAGCATGCGCTTGGCCGGCTCGCTGCCCATGTCGGAGGCGCGCTTGTACAGCCGGATCGCTTCGGTGTAGTTGGCGGGCACGCCTTCGCCGCGGTGGTAGACCCGGGCCTGCTTGAAGGTCTGCCAGGCACCACCGGCCTGGCCGGCGTTGCCGGACGGGCGTGATTTGAAGGTGCCTTTCTGGTCGCTGAGCACGTTCAGATTGTGTTTGGCCGCTTGCGAGCTTTTGGCGGCGCTGCGGAACTGTTCCATGGCTTCATTGGTCTTGCCCTGGGCGGCAAGTTCCATGCCCAGTTCCACCCGGGCATTGGGATCGCCGGCTTCCGCCGCCTGGCGCAGCAGCTGCTGTTTGCGTCCGGCCGTGTTGATGCCTTCACGCCGGGCAGTGGACGGCACGGCCTCATCCAGCGGCGCCACATCGTCGAGCAGCAGCCATTCCAGATAGGCGGCGCGGCCCGGGGCGGTTTTGCGCAGTGCCTGGATCCATTGCCGTGCGGCCTCGGGCTCGGGGCGCTGGCCGCAGCCATCGATGGCACACCAGGCCAGGCCGGCGGCTGCCAGGGGGTGGCCCAGTGCCTGGGCGCGCTCAAAGCTTTGCTGGGCCTGTACCGGTTGCAGGGGCGTGTGCAGGCCGTGCAGTTGCAGCAGCCCCCATTGCCAGGCGGCTTCGCGCTGGGCGCGGATGCTGGCCTCGGTGCGCTCGCCCTTGGGCAGCGGTGCCGTGGCCTGTGCCTGCAGCTGCTGGATGGCAGTGGACTTGCCGAGCTGGTCGGCCTCCAGCTGGACGGCGGGGCGGCGGCCGCGCAGTTGGTCCGCATCGATGCGGGGCGGTGTCTGCGCTTCCTGGAAGGTGATGGTGGGGCTGGGGCTTTGTCGGGGCTGTGCGAAGGCAGGGCTGCACAGCAGGGCGAGCCCCAGCCCGAGCGGCACGCAGAGCCTGGAGGTGTTCCAGGCCCCGCCGCCGACAGTCTGTCCATGGGCGGTGGGTACAAGGCGCATGGCGGTCTTTCAGTTGCCGGGGGCGGTGGGGCGCTTGGGCGTGACCTCCCATTGCAGCTGGGCCAGGCCGATGGTGGAGCCGGTCCCGGCTGCCTCACGCATCTGCGCGGCAATCTGCTCCATGCTGGTGATGCCGGGCAGTGGCTGGAAGGCCGGTTTCTGGAGTGATGCCGGCAATTGCGTGCTGACGTTCTTGTCGCTGGCAAAGCAGCCCACGGTTTCCTGGCCCGGCAGGCCGGCATCCATCACAAAACCGGGGGTGGGACTCATCCAGTCCGGAATGCGCACCGCCTGGTTGCCTGGCACCCAGCCGGACTTGTTGGTGGCATTGGGCAGGATGCGGATGACTTCGTTGCGCGCATTGCGCATGTAGCAGGACAGATAGGAGGAGCGGGAGACGGTGGCGGACAGGAAGATCTGTTCGCCCTGCTCGAACCCGGAGCGGCCCAGCATGATGTTTTCCACCTGCAGATCCACTTCGGGCGGCTGGCCTTGCTTGTCGGTGGTGATGGCGGCCGCCGTGGTGTTGTTGTTCGGTGCCGTTTCCCAGCCGATGCGCTGCAGGTGGCCGTCGGGCGACAGGGTGACGAAATTGCGCAGGCTGCGTTCATAGGTGGGGAAGTCCACCACGCCGGTGACGACCATGCGTTCATCGGTCTGAAAGCGGGCCAGTGCCGTGTGCAAGGTTGCGTCGTCCGGGTTCTCCGTGAGCAGATAGCCGCGGCGCAGCAGGGAGCGGCGCACCAGCTGGCCCCGTGTGGCCGGGCTGGCATCTTCATACCATTCGCGCATCTGGCGCATGAATTCGGGGTGGGTCTGTTCCAGCGTCAGGCATTGCCAGTAGGGGACACGCGCCCATTTGCCCAGCAGCTCGATCATGGCCAGCTCCACCAGGGTGCGGATGGCCGGGCCCGAGCCCTGGGTGTAATCACGGCCCACATTGAACTGCACGCCGTAGTTGCCGATGCGGCCCGACAGGTCCAGGCCCTGACCGCCGCTGCCGATGACGATTTCATTGGCCGAGTCCAGGCCGGGAATGATGGTGCGGCTGCGGAAATCCCCCAGGTGCAGTTCCATGCCGATGACCGAGGAACGGCGGCTCTGGCTGTAGCCGGTTTCCAGGCGGGAGGCCGAGGTGCCCATGTCGACGTTGTTGGCGATGACCTGCTGGTCCACAAAGGCCACGGCGCCGGACACATAGAGGGCGGGGCGCTGCAGGCGGATCTGGTTGTTGTTCAGCAGCAGGGTGGTCAGGTTCTGCACCGTATCCTGCTGGGCGATATTGACTTCATAGTCCACAAAGCGGAAGGCATTGCTGACGCGCGACATCTGCGACAGCGCCGTGACGATCATTTCCTTGGTGGCTACGGCAATCTTGCCGGAGTAGTCGGGGATGGACTTGCTGGTGATCAGCACGGTGCTCATGCCGGTTTCGCGGAACAGGTGGTCCATGCACATCAGCGAATCGGAGAAACTGGAGATCGACCGCGTGGGGCGCACGACTGGCCGGTTGATTTCGTTGGCCTGCGCGTGGTAGCCCGCATCCTTGGCCGGATTCATGGGCGCACAGCCTGTCAGCAGGCCTGCTGCGCTGAGCAGGCTGGTGACGGCGAGCAGGCGAGGACGACACAGGTTCCTGGGTGCGAAGGTGGTGCGCATGATTCCCTCTCGATGTTTTCCTAGTGGCCGCCCTGGTGCTCGGGCGCTGCTTTGCTTTTAGCGGCAAATGTTCACCAAATCACCACGCAACACCACGATCTGCTGCTGTCCGTTACCCGTGCGGGTGGCGCCTGTGGCATTGGTGTTGCTGCCCACATCCTGGATGCAGGTCTTGCGGTTGGCCTGTGCACCGACGATGCGGTTCACATCGCCATCGGTGTAGATGCCGCTGGTCTGGTCGTTGAAGGTCTGGGCTTCGTAGCGTGCGATCTTGGCGCGCAGGTGCATGGGCACGCCGTCCGCATCGCTGCCCAGACCCTGGGGCTTGGTGGTGCTGCCCGTGGGCAGCTGCAGATGTTCCACCGGGTTCTGCAACTGGATGGTGTCTTCGCCAGGCGCTGCCATCGTGAGTCCGGTCACGCCAAGGCAGCTGGCCATCACGAGGCTGCGCAAAAGAGGGGAAGCAGGCATGGGAACCTCCGGGAGGCGATGAGGGGGAAGGGCGTGGAGTCAGCCGGGTGGTGGCTCCACGCACTGACAGCCGTCTGCCGCAACCGGGGTTGCGGCAGGGCCTGGCCTTACTGGCAGGTCTGGCAGCCGTTGTTGGTGGAGATGTTCTGCACCGCCGACGAGCCGCTGGAAGCGTGGTTCATCACGGCCGAGCCCTTCAGCGCCACCACCTGGGTCAGTTGCTTGGCGATGTCGACCTTGCCTACGTTGGTGGCCAGGTTCTGGCGTGCATCGCCGCCCGATTCAGCCTTGTTGCCGATGTAGGCCAGCTTGCCGAACGTCATCTGCGTCAGTGCGGCACCCACGTTCACGTTGCCGGTGTTAGACGAGATGTTCTGGCGGGCATCGCCACCGGATGAGGCCTTGTTGCTGACAGCGCTCCAGCTCAGCGACGTCACTTGCACGGTCTTGCCGTCCAGGTAGATGGCGGGACCGGTGTCCTTGTCATCGTCGTGGCCGCCGGGGTGGCCGCCGGGCTTGCCAGCGAAGGCAGAGGCGGCGAGCAGGCTCAGAGAAACGACTGCGATTACTTTTTTCATGGTTGCGCTCCTAGAAGATTTCGTGACGTCCATCCGTTGACTCGCAGAGCCCATCTCTGCGGGTCGGCCTGTGGGTGCTGGTCCGCGTGGTTGGCAACACTTGCTGGCCTGGTTGAAAGTGTCCGTTTGCGTGCTTTGACAACCAATCCCGTAAATTTGGTAAGTGGGTACTACGTCTGCACACCTCCGGGAAAACGCGCGCTTTCCGAGTGCGGTGGCAATGGGGTCGAGGCTTCTGCTGACAGGCGGGAGGCAGGAAACGCGGTACAAAAATAGGTAGTGACCACATGTAAGCATTGAAAGACAGTGATGGGGGGCGCAGCGCGATGCAGACCGAGCAAGAAGTTCCGTACGTTTCCGACCCTGCGACGCTCAGGGTGGGCAGTGCCGGTGCCGCAGAAATGTCCTTGTGGCCCGATTTCATGGTGGGCCAGAGCGAGAAGCCGGTGCGTGTGCTGCTGGTGGACGACGACGCGCACATCCGCAGCGTGGTAGGGCGGGAGCTGATGGGGGATTCGCGCGTTTTGCTGGTCGGGCAGGCCGCCAGCGTCAAGGAAGCCCGGCGCCTGATGCGGGCGGAGGCTTTCGATGTGCTGCTGGCCGATCTGAACCTGGAAGACGGCACTGGCTTTGACCTGATGGGCCTGCAGCGTGCGCTGCGCCCTGCGGCGGAGACGGTCATCATCTCGGTGATGGAAGGGGATACGCAGCTGCTGCGCGCGATCGAGCAGGGGGCGGCCGGCTATCTGGTCAAGCACTCCTGGTTTGGCAGCTATGTGCAGGCGGTGCTGCAGGTGGCCAATGGCGGCGCGTCCATCACGCCGCACCTGGCACGGCGGCTGTTGCAGCGGTTGCGCGGCAACTGCGGGGAGCGCGACGCCAAGGCCTGTGTGCCGGAAAAACTCTCCGAGCGCGAGCGCGACATCCTGCGTCACGTGGCCAATGGCTATACCAGCCAGGAAATCTCGCAAAGGCTGGAAATTGCGCTGCTGACCGTCAACACCCATGTGCGCAACATCTACCGCAAGCTACAGGTGCGCAGCCGGGCGCAGGCGGTGCGTGCGGCCTTGACGCAGGGGCTGCTGTAGCGGCCGAAGCCGGAATGCCGCGGCGTCACCAGCGCAGGTCGCAGCGCCATCCCGCCTGGATGCTGGGGGCGGGCACGGCGCTGTGGCTGCTGGAGATTGCCGCCATCCTGTACTGGCATCTGGGGGCAGCATCGCCGGATGCGCTGTACGAATGGCAGAACTGGGCCGTGATCGTGGTGTTGCACCTGCTCACCGCCACCTGGTTCGGGCTGATGTGGCCCAAGGTGTTGCGCTGGCGCCGCCGCAGCAGCCTGCGGGTTTCGCCCGAAGTGCGGGCCGAGCGCGAACGCATTGCCCAGGACCTGCACGATGGTGCAGGCAGCCACCTGTCCGGGGCGCTGGCGCTGCTGGAGACGCCACAGCCGAATCTGGCGCAGGTGCGGCGGGCCGTGGAACACGCCATGTTTGCGCTGCGCGTGGAGATGGAAGCACTGGACGACGCGGACGCCTCGCTGATCGAGCGCCTGGCCTCCATGCGCTGGCGTCTGCAGCCGCTGCTGAGCGAACGTGGCATGGTCATGCAGTGGAACATGCCGATGGACGAGGCGGACACCAGCCCGCGTGCGGAAAAAGGGCTGCAGCTGGCCTTTCTGGCGCAAGAGGCCATGAGCAATGCCTTGCAGCATTCCAAGGGGACCTCTCTGCGCGTAGAACTGCAGCCCGTGCCCGTCGGTTCCTGGACCCTGGAGGTGGCGGACGACGGCTGCGGCATGGAAGACGCGCCCGTGCCACGCGCTGGCCGCAGTCAGTCCGGGCGGGGCTGGGGGGTGGACGGCATGCGGGCCCGTGCCCAGCGCATCGGGGCGCAGTTTGCGCTGGAGAGCAGCCCGGGCCGCGGCACCTGCGTGCGGGTGGTGGTGCCCGCCGATGCAATTTCTTGATCTGTGGTCAATGAGTTTGTGTAGAAATGTAAAGACAGCGGCTATGCTTGCCGCAGTCCGCACTTTCCCTTCACTTTTTGCATGCAGACCACCGAAGACCTTGCCTTGCCCTGCCAGCCGCGGGTTGTGGCCTTGCTGCTGAGCGAGCTGCTCAGTGACATGCCCAATCTGCGCCGCGTCAACCAGCTGTTTGGCTGCGACCCGGTGCTGGCCGCCAAGCTGCTGGCGCTGGCCAATTCGCCGGAGTACCAGATGGCGGGCATGGTGCGGGGCATCCCCCAGGCGCTGGCCTTGCTGGGGGTGTCGCAGCTGCGCATGCTGGTGAACGGGGCGCAGAAAGGCATGGCAGTGCGGGTGGTGCAGGGCATGGCGCTGGAGCCGTTCTGGCGGTACAGCCTGATGACGGCCAAGCTGGCGCGCTCCCTGGCGGGCATGGCCCACATGGACGGCAGCGCCGCCTATGCCGCAGGGCTGCTGCACGGCATGGGGCAACTGATGCTGCACCACACCCAGTCGGTGGCGACCGCGCCGCTGGACGAGGCCATGGACATCTGGGACCCGCGTCGCGCGCGCATGGAGGAGCGGCACTGGGGGCACTGCGCCACGCACACCACGGCGGCACTGCTCAAGCAGTGGCGTCTGCCGCGCGAGTTGGTGGACAGCTTGCAGTGCATGGAAAATCCGCTGGCCTTCGACCAGTTCGAACCCATGGCCGGCGTGCTGCACCTGGCGGTGTGGCGCATCCGCACCCAGGCCGCCCAGTGGGACGAGCGCAGCACCGCGCTGTCCTTCCCTTCCGAGGTGGGGGTGGCCATGGGGCTGGACATGGATGTGGTGATGCAGCAGGACACTTCCCGCTGGATGCATTCCGGTTTTTGAGCGGCACGCTGTAGTGCTGTCCCTGCCGGGGATGCCTGCGCGCGGGCGGCCGGCCCGCCAGCGGGCGACAGGCAGCCCCGCAGCCCGGGAGCCTGCCGGCATGGCCATCGGCGCCCAGCATGTGGCAAACCCCTAAAGTGATAGCTGCTGGTGCCGCTGTGGATTGTGTCAACGGCCAAAAAGCCTTGAAATAGCCGGACCACAGTCGGGCAACCGGCTGACAGCTGCGGCCCGCCGGTCGCAGTGCAATTCCAGTGTCACCTTCCTTGTCTGCCGAATCCCCCATGCCCGAGCACGTTCCCCCACCATCTCCTGCCGCCGACGCCCCCTCGGGGCCGCCCCGGATGGCGCGCGACCCGTCTGCGGCGCGTGCCGCGCGCTGGCGCAACGAGGAGGCCCTGCCGCACGGCACGGCCCATGCGCTGGGAGCCATGGCGGCCATGTTGCCGGCGCTGCGCCTGCTGGTGGGGCTGCTGATTGCCGCGCTGGTGATAGCGGCCCTGTATTTCGGGCGGGACATCCTGATTCCGCTGGCTCTGGCCGTGCTGCTGGGTTTTCTGCTCGACCCGGCCGTCAGCCGCATCAAGCGCTGGGGGCTGCCGCGCATGGCGGCCACCTTGCTGGTGGTGGCGATTGCGCTGGGCGGGCTGGGCGGCATGGGCGCCTACCTGACCAACCAGGTCAGCGAGCTCAGCGCCGACCTGCCCACCTACCAGAGCACGATCCGCAAGAAGCTGCGCAATCTGCGCAATCTGGTCAAGGGACCCAGCATGTGGGACGGGGCGATCAAGACCTATGACACGGTGGAAAAGGAGATCGCCGTGGCCGCCGGCCCGCCGGAGCGGGTGCAAAAGGTGGAGATCCAGCGGCCGGACGGCCGGTCCTGGGAACAGGTGCTGGGCTGGCTGGCCAAGATCAGCGCCCCGATTGCCACGGCCGGCATCGTGCTGCTGTTCGTGATTCTGATTTTGCTGGACCGCGATGGCCTGCGCGACCGCTTGCTGCGGCTGATGGGGGGCAATCTGCACGTGGCCACGGATGCGCTGGACGAGGCGTCCGAGCGCATCGGCAGCTACCTGCGCATGCAGTTCATCGTCAACGTCACCTACGGTTTTCCCATGGCCGTGGGCCTGTGGTTCATCGGTGTGCCGGGGGCGGTGCTGTGGGGCGTGCTGGCCACGGTGATGCGTTTTGTGCCCTATGTGGGACCCATGATCTCGGCCATCTTCCCGCTGGCGCTGGCCTTTGCCGTGGCCCCGGGCTGGGAGATGCTGCTGTGGACGCTGGGCCTGATCCTGCTGCTGGAGCTTCTGAGCAACAACGTCATCGAGCCCTGGCTCTATGGCAGCAGCACCGGCCTGTCCACGCTGTCCATCATTCTGGCCGCCACGTTCTGGACGGCGCTGTGGGGGCCCATCGGGTTGATTCTGTCCACGCCGCTCACGGTCTGCCTGCTGGTGCTGGGGCGCTACATCCCGTCGCTGCAGTTCATGGAGGTGCTGCTGGGCAGCGAGCCGTTGCTGGATCTGCCCCACCGCCTGTACCAGCGCCTGCTGGCCGACGATGTGGAAGAGGCCGTGGACCTGGCCGTCCATACCATCGAGGCGGCCGTGCCGGAGCGCCCCCAATCCAGCCAGCACAGCCCGGCCACCCGTGCTGCCGACCGCGCCACGGCGGTGCAGGGCTTCTACGACAGCGGCGGCATTTCCACGCTGCGCCTGGTCAGCAACCACTATGCCGATGTCGCCACGGCCGAGCACCGGCTGCGGCTGTCTTCCGGCCTAGACGAGCTGCTGGAGGAGCTGTACGAAGCCTTCCCGCCGCCCGCCGCCACGCGCAGCGGCCGGGTGCACTGTGTGGGAGCACGCTGGGACATGGACGCCCTGGCCGCCCAGATGGCCGCCCACAGCCTGGCGCTGCATGGCTATGCCGCCAGCCATGCCGGACAGCCGCTGAGCAGCGCCATCGAGCAGGCCGAAATCGCCGGCTGGCAGGACGTGCGCTGGCTGGTGCTGTCCGTGCTGCACCCGCAGCCCCAGGCCCAGGTGCGCTTCATCCTGCGGCGGCTGCGCCGCCTGCACCAGCAGACGCCCCGGATCCAAGTGGTGCTGGCGCTGTGGAACGCCCCCAGCCACCTGCTGGGCGAGGGCACGGCCCAGCGCCTGGGGGTGCAGGCCGTGGTCACCAGCGTGCAGGAGCTGGTGCTGCGCCTGCAGCAGCTGGAAGCCGCCGACGGGGCGGCGCCCGGCGGCCATGTGCCCGCGGCGCTGCCCGACGACGAGGCGGAGCGCCTGCAGGCACTGCACGCCAGCGGCCTGCTGCAGCACCCGCCGGTGCGCCTGTTCCACGATGCGGCGCAGAAAGCCGCCCATGCCTTTGGCGTGAAGTACGCCCAGGTCTCGCTGGTGGACCGGGACTGGGTGCACACCCCGGGCGGGCTGCTGGTGGCCGACGGCACGCCGCCCGAGCAGGCCGGTCTGCCGCGCGACCAGGCCATCTGTTCCTATGTGGTGCACGACCATGCGCCCGTAGTGGTGAACGATGTGGCCCGCGACCCCCGCTTTGCCGACAACCCGGTGCTGGCCGCCGCCCAGGTGCGCTTTTACGCCGGGGTACCGCTGGTGGATGGCAAGGGCCGGGTGCTGGGCAGCCTGTGCATCCTGCACGATGCGCTGCGTGGCATCAGCGCGGAAGAACTGACGCTGCTGGGCCTGATGGCGCAGGAGGTGATGGCGGCGGTGCAGGCCGACGCCGCCGCGGCGCCCCCCGGTGCGGGGGGTACGCCGCCCTTGGCACCGCCGCCATCGCCGCCGGCCGATGGCGGGCCGCGTGCGGCGGGTGAGACAGGTGAGACGAGCTAGGGGGCAGGCGGACCTGGCAGCGCTGGGGTTGCCAGTGTGATGGCCAGCGCAGGACCATCTGGTCCCGGCCGGCCCTGCGCCGGCCGTTTACATCGAGGTGGCCAGCATGTCCTCGTAATCCTGGGCCGAGGCGATGCGCGGGTTGGTGCCGTGGCAGTGGTCTTTCAGCGCACCGGCAATCACCTGGGCATACCAGCCGGTCTCCACGCCCATGGCGGCCAGGCCGGCGGGCAGGCCCAGGCGGGCGTTCATGTCGCGGATGGCTTCGGGAATGTCGCTGCCGCTGCGCAGGCCCATGGCGTGGGCCATGCGGTTCAGGCGGTCTTCGCGCTGCACGCTGTCGGCGGCGGCGTTGAAACGCACCACGGCCGGCAGGAACATGGCGTTGAGCGTGCCGTGGTGCAGGCGCGGGTTCACGCCGCCCAGGCTGTGGCTGAGACTGTGCACGCAGCCCAGCCCTTTCTGGAAGGCCATGGCGCCCTGCATGCTGGCACTCATCAGCTGGCGGCGCGCCTCGGCGTCCTGGCCGTTGCGGGTGGCGGCCTCGATATGGGCCCAGCCCCGGGTCAGCCCGTCCAGCGCAATGCCGTCGGCCGGCGGGTTGAACGCGGCGGACATGAAGGTTTCCATGCAGTGGGCAATGGCGTCCATGCCGGTGGCGGCGGTCAGCAGCGGGGGCAGGCCGTAGGTCAGTTCGGGGTCGCAGATGGCGGTCTTGGGCACCAGATGCCAGCTGTGGAAGCCCAGCTTGCGGTGGTCGTCCACGATGATGATGGCGCCGCGCGCCACTTCGCTGCCGGTGCCGCTGGTGGTGGGCACGGCAATCAGCGGGGCGACCTGTTCGGTGATGCGGGGCGAGCCGCCTTCGATGGTGGCGTAGTGGGACAGCGGCCCTGCGTGCGTGGCGGCAATGGCCACGCCCTTGGCGCAGTCGATGGCGCTGCCGCCACCGACGGCAATCAGGCCGTCGCAGCCCTGGGCCTGGTAGAGGGCTGCGGCGGCGCGCACTGCGGCTTCCGTGGGGTTGCTGGGGGTCTGGTCAAACACGGCGTGGGGCAGGTCGCCCAGCGCATCCACGGCCTTTTGCAGGATGCCCGCCGCCTTGACGCCAGGGTCGGTCACGATCAGCGGCTTGCTGATGCCCACGCGTTCGCATTCCTGGCGCAGCAGCTTCACGGCGCCAAAGTCGAACTGGATCTGGGTGACGTAGTTGATGAAAGCCATGTGGGGAATCGCTCCAAAGCAAACCAGAGATGGAAAAACGTTTCAATGTAGGGCGGGGCAGGGGCGCTGCCAAGCGCTGTAACCCGCAGGCGGGTGGGCAGACCGTCCACTGCGCGACAGTGCAGGGGCGTTAGAGGGGGAGCCCCCGCCGCGGCAACACCCGTCTGCCCGCCAGGGCGGTGTTTTTGCTGCATGATGCACAGCTTTCCCTCTCTTCAGGGAGGCCGTGCCGCTGCAAGCGTGGTGGCGCTGCCCTCGCTTGACTGCCTTGTCCGCCGTGAACGACGCCACCGACTTCCTGCCCCAGTACCCCCTGACCCCTGCGATGCGCGATGTGCTGCGCCGCATGGCACGGGCCAACCGCCCGCATATGCACCAGCTCACGCCCCAGCAGGCCCGCGCGGCCTATGAGGCCGGTGCCGGCGTGCTGGAGATCGCCAAGATCGCGCTGCCGCGGGTGGAGGAGCTGCAGATTCCCGCCCGCGACGGCGCCCTGCTGGCCGTGCGCCTGTATGCGCCCCAGGCGCAGGCACAGGGTGTAGGCGAGGGCCGGCCGCTGCCGGTGCTGATGTATCTGCACGGCGGCGGGTTTACCGTGGGCAGCATCGACACCCACGACCAGCTGTGCCGCAGCCTGGCCCACCAGGCGGGCTGCGCCGTGGTGTCGCTGAACTACCGCCTGGCGCCGGAATGGCAGTTCCCCACCGCCAGCAACGATGCCTGGGATGCGCTGCAATGGCTGGCCGCCGAAGGCACGGCGCTGGGGCTGGACACCTCCCGCATGGCCGTGGGCGGCGACAGTGCCGGCGGCACGCTGGCCGCCAGCTGTGCCATCCTGGCGCGCGATGCGGGCCTGCCGCTGGCGCTGCAGCTGCTGATCTACCCCGGCACCACCGCCCACCAGGACACGGATTCGCACGAGACCTTTGCCCACGGCCTGCTGCTGGAAAAGGAAGGCATTGCCTGGTTCTTCAGCAACTATGTGCGCGACGACGCCGACCGCGCCGACTGGCGCTTTGCCCCGCTGCTGGCCCCGGACGTGGACGGTGTAGCTCCGGCCTTCATCTGCCTGGCCGAGCTGGACCCGCTGGTGGACGAGGGCGTGGCCTATGCCGACAAGCTGCGCATGGCCGGTGTGGCGGTCGATCTGGAGATCTACCGCGGCGTGACGCACGAGTTCATCAAGATGGGCCGCGCCATCCCCGAAGCCCGCCAGGCGCAGGCCGATGCGGCCAAAGCACTGAAAGCGGCTTTGGGCGCACACTGAGAGTCAGCACTTTCCCCCCTTTCCTTTTTGTGAGAATCGCCATGCAACTCGAAGATTTCCGCTGCAAGCACCGTCTGGTGGTGCGCTGGTCCGAAGTGGACGCGCAAAGAATCGTCTTCAATGCGCATTACATGATGTATGCCGACGTGGCCGTCACCGAATACTGGCGCCAGGTCGCCATGCCTTACGAAGCCAGCTGGGCCCTGTTGGGCGGCGAGCTGTATGTGAAGAAGGCCGAAGTCACCTACCACGCTGCGGCCGTGATGGGCGATGTGCTGGACGTGGGCATACGCTGCGTCAAGCAAGGCAACACCTCGCTGCAGTTTGAATGCGGCATCTTCCGGGGCCGCCAGTTGCTGAACACCTTGCATCTGGTGTACGTGTTTGCCGACGCCGGACGCACGCCCCAGCCCGTGCACCAGGCGCTGCGCGATCTGCTCACTGCGTTTGAAGCCGGCGAAGATATGGTGCGCCTGGAGTCGGGCAGCTGGAACGACCTGGGCCGTGCCGCTGAGCGCCTGCGGGTAGACGTTTTTGTGCGCGAGCAGGGCGTGCCGCCCGAGATCGAGATGGACGAGTTCGACCCCATCTGTCGCCATGTGGTGGCGTTCAACCGCCTGAACCAGGCGGTGGGCACTGGCCGCCTGGTCAGTGATGCCCCCGGCGTGGGCCGCATCGGTCGCATGGCGGTGGCCCGTGAGCTGCGCGGCAGCCGCGTGGGCCGCCAGGTGCTGGACCGCCTGGTCGAGGCCGCCCGTACCCGGGGCGACCGCGAGGTGGTGCTGCACGCCCAGTGCCATGCCCAGAACTTCTACGCCCGCGCCGGATTTGTACCCGAAGGCGAGGTCTACGCCGAAGCCGGCATCGACCACATCACCATGCGCCGGGTGCTGTAAGCCGGACACCGGCAGGCCCAGCGATGCCCAGGCACGTGGGTGACTGGGACACTGGAGGTTGGGGAACCTGGGGGGCGCTGCAGGGACGGCAATCAGCCTGCCGGAGGCCGTGAACGCAGCACCAGGCGGCGCAGCGCCATGCCGGCGCCCAGCAACAGCCAGCAGCTGCTGTAGATGCACACGCTCCAGCACAGCAGCATCCAGCCGGGGCCTACCGCCTGCACCACGGCACCTCCGGTGAATGCTTCGCCTTCGCCCAGCGCATAGGCGGCCATCAGCAGGGCCAGTCCGTGGGCCAGCAGAAAGTGGCGGATCTGCACAATCCCCTGGTACAGGCCGAAGTGCGTGTCGAATGTGCTGGCCTGGCCCGGGTGGTTTTCCTGCAGGATGGCGGCGATCTTGCGGCGCGGGAACAGGTAGCCCAGGTACCAGAAGCCGGCGAACATGGCCGTTTTCAGCTGGGCCAGCGGGGCGTCCAGGCTGGGCGCTGGCGCCGCGGTGTCTGCCGACGTGGCGGAGGACCCAGATGCAGGCGCCGCAGATGTCGGTGCAGACGCAGGTGCAGACGACAACGCTATGGCCTGCGGCCCCTGCAGCCACCAGCGCAGCGTGAGCAGGGCCACCACCAGACCGGCCAGACCCAGCGAGACGGGGTCGAGCAGGTAGTCGTGCTGGGGGAAGGGGCTGTCGGTGTACAGGCCGAAGGTGCGCAGGGCCAGCAACGCACAGGCGGTGTGGGCAATGGGCGTGACCGGCGTGGCGGGCGGGATGTGCGTGGTGGGGTGCATGCGCGCTCCTTGGCTGCAGGCGGGGCAGCTTCAGTCTGCCCTGGCAGCCAGGGTGCGCATGGAGGCGGCGCTTGTCAAAGCGTGTCAGCCAGAATCGGTGGCCTGGGCGGCAGTTGCTGCCGCCCGGCGGTGCGCAGCAAGCCCGCGCCGGGGCTCAGATGTCTGCCAGCAGCTCGTAGGGCAGGGGCTGCAGCGCCAGGGCCACGCCGCCGGCGTTCAGGGCTTCGTCGGTCGAGGCGATCTGCAGCGAGACAATGGCATCGAATCCTCCCGCAGGGGCTGCGGCGGACTGCACCACCATGCCCACGGGCTGCTCGGCATCGCTGGCGGCAAACACTTCGGCGCCCACGGTAAGCGGCTGTTCGGCGTGTACGATGTAGGCGCGGCGCTTGAGCGTGCCGCGGAACTGGCTGCGGGCCACCACTTCCTGGCCGGGGTAGCAGCCTTTCTTAAAGTTCACGCCGCCCACGGATTCGTAGTTCAGCATCTGCGGCACGAATTGCTCCTGCACCGGCAGGCTCAAGGTGGCGATGCCGCTGGCCACTTCGCTCCACAGCCAGGCCGCGCTGTCCAGGGCCGGGCCTGCGGGCAAGGGGCTGCCGGCCGGGGCGACCCACAGCGCGCGCGGGGTCTCGCCAGCGGGATACAGCTGCACCACATGGACCGCGTCCACGCTGCGCAGCGTCCAGGGTGCGGCGTTGCCCGTGGCCTGGGTTGCGCTGTCGCCGGCCAGGCCGTACAGGGCAAAGTCGGCCGTGGCGTCGCTGAGCTTGCACTTGGCGCGCAGCACAAACATGGACAGGCGCTTGAGCATGGCGGGCAGCAGGTCCTGGCTGCACAGCAGCAGGATTTCTTCCGGCCCGGTCTTGAAGCCGATGAAGCTGGCCAGCATGCGGCCCTTGGCCGAGCAGTAGGCGGCCAGGCGGGCGTGCTGGGTGTCCAGCAGGGCGAAGTCCTGGGTCAGCTGGCCGTGCAGAAAGTTGGCGGCGTCGGCACCTTGTGCGCGAATGACGCCCAGGTGGGTGAGGGTGGCAATGCCTTGCAAAGGAGCGGTCATGGGTGAATTATGATGCCCGGTCTACCTACTTTTTGACGGTGAGGGCTTGTGCGTCGATTGCTCCAAGGGCTGCTGTGTCTGATTTTGCTGGCTGTCATGGCCGCCGGTGTGGCTGCGTGGTGGTTGGGCCAGCCTCTTCCCATGAACGGGCAGACCACGGAGCTGGAGATCGAGCCCGGTACCACGCCGCGCGGCGTGGCCCGCGAGGTGGTCAAAAGCGGTATCCAGACCGATGCCCGCCTGCTGTACGCGTGGTTCCGCCTGTCCGGCCAGGACCGCAAGATCAAGGCGGGCAACTACGAAATCCCGGCGGGCACCACGCCGTACGAGCTGCTGCAGAAGCTGGCACGCGGCGAGGAAAGCCTGCGCGCCATCACCTTTGTCGAAGGCTGGACCTTCCGCCAGATGCGCGCCGCCATGGCCAAGGATGAATTCCTGAAGCAGGACACCGCCGCGCTGAGTGAGGCAGACATCATGACCGCCCTGGGCAAGCCCGGTGTGGCCGCCGAAGGGCGCTTCTTTCCCGATACCTACACCTATGCCAAGGGCAGCAGCGGCCTGGCCGTGCTCAAGCGTGCCGCCCACGCCATGGATCGCCGCCTGGACCAGGTCTGGGCGCTGCGCACGGCCGACCTGCCGCTCAAGTCGCCCGACGAGGCGCTGATCCTGGCTAGCATTGTGGAAAAGGAAACCGGCACCGCGGCCGACCGGGGCCAGATTGCGGGCGTGTTCGTGAACCGCCTGCGCGTGGGCATGCTGCTGCAGACCGACCCCACCGTTATCTACGGCATGGGGGAGAAGTTTGATGGCAATCTGCGCCGCAACGACCTGCGCACCGACACGCCGTGGAACACCTACACCCGCCCCGGCCTGCCGCCCACGCCGATTGCCATGCCCGGCAAGGCCGCGCTGATGGCGGCGGTGCAGCCCGCAGCCACCAAGGCCCTGTACTTTGTGGCACGCGGCGACGGCAGCAGCCACTTCAGTGCCACGCTGGATGAGCACAACCGCGCCGTCAACCGCTACCAGCGTGGCGGGAACTGAATTTTTCGATGAACCGGTGGCAGGCCCGTGCGGTCTGCCGCCCACAGATTGGCTATTTGCATGACAGCGTCCCAGCTCCCGCAGGGCATTTTTCTCACCTTTGAAGGCATTGATGGGGCCGGCAAGTCCAGCCACATCGAGCGCACAGCCCAGGCCTTTCGCGACAGTGGCCGCTGCGTCACCCTCACGCGCGAGCCCGGCGGCACGCCGCTGGCCGAAAAGCTGCGCGCCCTGCTGCTGCACGACGCCATGGACCCGCTGACCGAGGCCCTGGTGGCCTTTGCCGCCCGCCGCGACCACCTGGTGCAGGTGATCGAGCCGGCACTGGCACGGGGCGATGTGGTGATCAGCGACCGTTTCACCGACGCCACCTTTGCCTACCAGGGCGCGGGACGCGGCTTTGACTGGGACAAGCTTTGTCAGCTGGAACAACTGGTGCAGGCCGTGCCGGCGCTGGAAGGCCTGGGGGCGCAGCATCCGGAAGCGGCCATCCGCCAGCCGGACCTGACCATCTGGTTCGACCTGCCGGCGGCCGTGGCTGCCGAGCGCCTGACCACGGCCCGTGTGCCCGACAAGTTCGAGGCCCAGCCCGGCGCATTTTTTGCCGCCGTGGCCGCTGGCTACGCCCGCCGCGCGGAGGCGGCGCCGCAGCGCTTTGCCCGCATTGACGCCAACACCAGCCGTGAGGCCGTGTGGCAGCAGGTGGCCGATGTGCTGCAGGCCCGAGGCTGGCTGCAGCCGGGAGTGCTGGCATGAGCGTTGGCATGAGTGCAGAAACCCCTGTGGTGCAGGACGGCATGCAGTTGGCCCCCTGGCTGGCCAGCCAGCGCAACGAGTTGCTGGCCCAGCGCGGCCATGCCTGGCTGCTGCAAGGGCCTTCGGGCCTGGGGCAGTTCCCGCTGGGTATGTCCCTGGTGCGGGCCTGGCTGTGCGACCAGCCTGGAGAGCAGGGCGCCTGCGGCCACTGCGGCAGCTGCCACGCCATTGACGTGCACACCCACGCCGACCTGTGCGTGCTGATGCCCGAGACCGCCATGCTGGCCTTGGGCTGGCCCTTGCCGGAAAAGGCCCAGGCCGAGATCGACGACAAGAAGCGCAAGCCCAGCAAGGACATCCGTGTGGATGCCATGCGCGATGCGGTGGAGTTCTGCCAGCGCACCAGTGCGCGCGGCAAAGGCAAGGCCGTGCTGGTCTACCCGGCCGAACGGATGAATGCCATCACCGCCAATGCGCTGCTGAAGACGCTGGAGGAGCCGCCCGGTGACGTGCGCTTTGTGCTGGCCACCGAGGCGGTGCACCAGTTGCTGCCCACCATCCGCAGCCGCTGCCTGTCGCACACCATGCGCTGGCCGCAGGAGGACCAGATGCTGACCTGGCTGCAACAGCAGGGCCTGGCCGAGGATGCGGCCCGTGCCTGGCTGCGTGCCGCCGGCGGGCGGCCGGAAGATGCGCTGGCCCTGTCGCGCAGCGGGCGCGACGTGGCGGCCTGGGCCCGCCTGCCCAAGGCCGTGGCCGCCGGGGATGTGACGGCCCTGGCCGATATGCCGCCGCCCGTGGTGGTGGAGAGCCTGCAGAAGCTGTGCCACGACCTGATGAGCGTGGCCAGCGGTGCGCAGCCGCGCTATTTCCAGCCGCAGGACCTGCCCAAGGCGCCGTCGCAGATGGTGCTGGCGCGCTGGGCCAAGTCGCTGGCGCAGGAGGCGCGCACGGCCGAACACCCCTTCAATGCCGGCCTGATGCTGGAAGCGCTGGTAGCCCAGGCCCGCAGCGTGCTGCAGGCGCGGCACTGAGCCCTGTAGCGGACCGCTGGTGCCCTGGGGGCTGACCGGGCCGATTGCGGGGTGGTGTCTGGGCTGTGCTCGAGCTTGTGCTTGGGGCTGTCCGCCAACCCCGGGCGCCCGGAGTCACCACGGGGCTGTGCCGTGACGCACCGCGTGCACCTGAGCGAGGGCGGCAGGGCAGGGGCACAAGGGCGATGCCTGCCGAGTTGTTGCAAGGGGCGGCCTGCGGCGCGCCTGCAGGCATACCGCATCTCGGTGGAAAATAGCGCTTTGCCCGCGGCTGCCGCCGCGGGCCTGCTTTCTGTTGGAACCCCATGTTTACCGATTCGCACTGCCACCTGAGCTTTCCCGAACTGCAAGCCAAGCTGCCCGAGATTCTGTCCGCCATGCAGCAGGCCCAGGTGACGCGGGCGCTGTGCATTTCCTGCACCATGGAAGAGTTCCCCGATGTGCATGCCCTGGCCCTGGGGCACGAAAACCTGTGGTGCACCGTGGGCGTGCACCCGGACACCGAGGACATGACCGAGCCCAGCGTGCAGGACCTGCTGGAGCGCGCGGCGCTGCCCCGCGTGGTCGGCATTGGCGAAACCGGGCTGGACTACTACGGCATGGAAGACCGCAAGGGCGGCCGCACGATTGCCGATCTGGAGTGGCAGCGCGAGCGCTTTCGCACCCACATCCGCGCCGCCCAGGCCTGCCGCAAGCCGCTGGTCATCCACACCCGCGCGTCGTCGGCCGACACCCTGGCTATCCTGAAGGAAGAGGGGGAAGATGGCTCAGTCACCCAGGCCGGCGGCGTGTTCCACTGCTTCACCGAAACCATGGAAGTCGCCAAGGCCGCACTGGATATTGGCTATTACATCTCGTTCTCTGGCATTCTCACGTTCAAGAACGCGCAGGATCTGCGCGATGTTGCCGCCTACGTTCCGCTGGACCGCATGCTGATCGAAACCGACAGTCCTTATCTGGCCCCCGTGCCCTACCGGGGCAAGACCAACAACCCATCCTATGTGCCCTATGTGGCGCAGCAGGTGGCGCAGTTGCGCGGCATCAGTGCCGAAGAGGTGGGCCGGATCACCAGCGCCAACTTTGACCGGCTGTTTGCCGGCGTGGTGGCATGATGCGCCGCCGCCAGGCGCTGCAGCGCATGGCAGCCCGGCTGGCCGGGGGCATGCTGGTGGCGCTGCCCATGCTGCCGGCACGGGCCGATGCAACCAGCGAATTCTTCACCGCCGTCGTGCGCGACCAGTACCGCGATGTGATGACCTGGCTGCTGCGCGGCTTCAACCCCAACACCCCGGACGAGTATGGCCGCACTGGCCTGACATTGGCCATGCGCCAGGAGTCCTGGCGCGTGGTGGACACCCTTCTGCTGGCCCCGGGGATCGATCTGAACCTGGCCAACCGCCAGGGCGAAACTCCGCTGATGATGGCGGCCATCAAGGGCAATCTGGAGCTGGTGCAGAAGCTGGTAGAGCGCGGCGCCGACATCAACCGTGAAGGCTGGGCCCCGCTGCACTACGCGGCATCGGCCGGGCTGGAGCACAGCGTGGCCATTGCCAGCTACCTGCTGGAGCACAGCGCCTACATCGACGCCGCCTCGCCCAACGGCAGCACACCGCTGATGCTGGCGGCCCAGTATTCCAGCGAGGCCATGGTCAAGCTGCTGCTGGAAGAGGGCGCCGATGTGAGCCTGCGCAACCAGCAAGGCCAGACGGCGGTGGACTTTGCCCGCCGCTCCGACCGCGATTTCATGGTGAAGCTGCTGTCCACGGCCGTGCGCGCCAACCGGCCGGCCAAGGGCAAGTGGTAGGGCGCTCAGCCGCCTGAGCCTCGACAGCGCCCACAGCTCTCGCAGGTTCCTCCGCTCACGTCGGCCGCAGGATTGCGCGACGCAGCGGCCACGCCACCGCAAGACGGCGGCTTGCCGCGCCGATGACGACCCTGTTCATCCTCCACGCACCACCCAAGCCCGCCCATTCCTGCACTCACTGGCCGGACCTGGTCTTGGGGAGTTCATCCTGGGCGCCAGCTAGGGGCGCCGGCTGCATAGAATGGATGCCTTCCTGACTTCCTAAGTGTTTAAGGCGCCATGTCTCTGCTGACTTCCGAGGTGCATGCTGCGGCAAAGGCATCGGTTCTGTGCTGGCTGGCCACGGTGGATGCCGATGGTCAACCGAATGTCTCTCCCAAAGAAATTTGGACACTGGTGGATGACCGCCATGTGGTGGTGGCACACATTGCATCGCCGGTGTCTGTGCGCAATGTGCAAGCCAATCCCCGGGCCTGCCTGTCTTTTGTGGATGTCTTTGCACAGAAGGGATTCAAGCTCCAGGGCGCGGGCCGCGTGCTGTTCCCGCAGGATGCGGACTTTGAACGCTGGGCAGCGCCCTTGTACCCGCTGCTCGGGCCGCGCTTTCCGCTGCACGCCGTACTGCTGATGGACGTCAATGCGGTGCAGCCCATCGTGGCGCCCAGCTACCACCTGTTTCCCGCCACCACCACCGAGGCAGGCCAGATCGCCGGCGCCATGCAGCGCTACGGCGTGCAGCCGCAGTGAACCCAGGCCTGGCCGTGGTCCGCATCGGCTGATCGGCTTCCAAGCCACGTCCCTTTTCGCTTCTCCATGAAAAACCCCTGCCGGTTTGCACCGGCAGGGGTTGTTACGCAATGCGCTCTGCGCTTAGAACGCCCAGCGCAGCTTCACGCTGGCAGAGTGGTCACGCTGGCCGCTGCCCATCTCGCCCTGGTAGCCCAGTACCAGAGCGGCAGTGCGCGACAGGGCCACATCGGCCTCCAGGCCCAGCACGGCAGTGTTGCGCGCCAGCGGCGTGCCCGCCACGGTGAAGTTCTGGCTGCCTTCAAACGCCATGGTCTTCTTGGCCGTCACATCGCCGAACGCATGGCGCCAGCCCACGGTGGCGCGCAGGCGGCCTTCCTTGCCGGCCAGCTGGAAGTCGCTGTGCACACGCACACCCAAGGTGGTGCTGGCCAGGTCGTCGGTGCTGCTGCGGCCCTGCAGCGCGGCAAAACCGCCGTGCTCCTGGAAGCTGCCGGTGCGCTGCTGGCCCAGGCTCACACCTGCGAAGGGCTCAAACCCCACCTTGTCGTACTGGCCAATGGCGTAACCCACTTCGGCAAACAACTGCGCCGTGTGGGCGCTGTAGTCGGCCTTCAGGGTCTGGCCCAGGCTGGTCACCCGGCGTGTGGTCTCAATGTCGTGCCAGGTGTAAGCCAGACCGCCCAGCACATTGATGCGCGGGCCGGTACCGGTGCCAAAGCTCTTGCCGCCGTACACGGCCGCGCTGTAGCTGTTCACATCCGACTCGGAGGAACGGTCTGCCACCTTGCCGCTGGCATTGGTGTACCCCAGCGAACCGCCCAGGCGCCAGCCGCTGGTGCCCACTTCCTCGTCCATGCCCAGGAACAGGCCGGTGGTGCGCTGCTTCAGTTGCGCGGCATTGCCGTCACCGTCATAACGCTGCCAGTGACCTACCACCTCGGCCCAGGCGGGCAGGGCCTTGGTCGACGGCCAGGCCGATGCCGGCAGCGGACCGTCGCTTTGCGCCACAGCAGCGCCAGGGCGCAAGCCCGCCGTCATGTTGTTGCGCAGATGCTGGCCGCTGACGCTGGGGGCATAAGCGCCCAGGCCCACCAGGCTGCCGCCCACGGTGGCATGGGTATCGCCCGAGAGGCTGTTGAATACGGCTGCCGGTGTGCCTGCAGGCAGGGTCTCCACAAAATGGTAGAGCGCATGGCTGCTGGGCAGGCTGCTGATGGCGTTGGCGGCGGAAGACTGGTTGCGTGTTTCTGCCAGATCGGCAAATTCCATCTGCCCGCCGCCATTGCCCCCTGTTCCACCGTTGCCTCCACCACTGGATTTGCGCTGCAGTTGCAGTGTCACTTCGTTGGCGGAGTAACCCAGGCCGGTGTCCAGATAGGCAAAGTTGGAGATGGCGGAGCCAAACGCCCCTTCGATCTGGCTGGCTTGCAGGATGGAGTAGGTCTTGCCTACCTGGAAGTCGGTGGTGGCATTGGACTCATTGCCCACATGCAGCACACTGCCAGCCAGCGTGGCCTTGCCTGCCACTTTGATCAGGCTGCTGGCAGAGGAATTGGGATCTGCCAGCACCTGGTACGAGGCGCCTTGCTCCAGCACCAGATCGCCAGCGATACGCAGGGTGCCGTAGGCAGAGGACGCATCTCCCGCCGCGATGGTGGCGCCGCTTTGCACGGTGACCACCGAGCCCGTGCTGCCCACGTTGCCCGTACCTGCCAGTGTGGCGCTGCTGGTCACCGTCACGGTACCACCCAGCTTGCCGGTGCTGCCCAACAGCAGGCCGCCATTGGCAACCAGGGTGCTGCCGGTGTAGTTGCTGCTGTTGCCCGTCAGGGTCAACACGCCGGCGCCTGTCTTGGTCAGGCTGCCGCTACCGCTGATTTTCTGTGCCAGGGTGGCATCGCTGGCCTGTTTCAGTTCCAGCACCGCGTTGTTGGTGATGGCGCCGCTGGCCAGGTTGGCCACGGAGGCGACCAGCCCCCCTGCACTGATGATGGTCTCACCTGTCGCCGTGTTGGCTCCAGCCAAGGTCAGCGTACCGGCGCCGGTCTTGGTGAAGGAGCCGTTGCCGCTGATGGTCTGGGTCAAGGTGGCATCGCTGGCTTGGTTCAGCTCCAGCGCTGCATTGTTGGTGATGGCGCCGCTGCCCAGATTAGTCACCGAAGCTACCAACTTACCGCCATCAATGGTGGTGGTGCCGCCGTAATTGTTGGTTCCGTTTAGCGTCAACGTGCCCGCGCCGGTTTTGAGCAAGTTGCCTGCGCCAGTCAAAGCGCCGCTCAAGGTGAAGCTGTTTGCGGCATCGGCAATGTCAATGCCACCACCCGTGCTACCAAGTACCCAGCTACGGCCGCCATTGTCGACAAAGGCCGTACCAGTGATTCGCACAGTGCCTCCATCAAGGGTCAGCGCGCCGGAGCTGTGACCAAGGTTGCTATCGCTACTGACCGACAACGTGCCTGCTGCTACGGTGGTGCCACCGCTGTACGTGTTGCTGCCGTTCAGCACCAAAGTGCCTGCACCGGTTTTCTTCAGACCGTCGGTGCCAGCCAACACGTTGTCCATGGTCGCTGTCCATGTGCTGCTTGGGCCGCTGCCATCTCCCACGCGAACCTCTACCGGAACTGCATGGCCGGCATCTGCCACCAAGGTCAGTGCATCACCATTTAACCGGTAGCCATCACTGGCAAATTGCAGGCCGATGGCTTTGACGGCTCCAGCAGCACTGTCTACGGTGACCGTGCCGGACGCGCCGCCAAAAATTGCAAAGCCTGGTTGGGGCGACATGGCCGCGGTGATGCTTGCTGTGGCATCGGTCCATGCCGCCGCCGTGTTGCTCCAGGTGCCAGAACCACCACCCATGGTAGCGCTGGTCGCCTGCCCATTGGCGTTCCACAAATTCAGCGTGAAGCCCTGTGTGTTGATTAGATTGATTTTTTTGTCGGCAGTCAGAAACTGAATGGTGGCGCTTGTCGGTATGGCAGCAAAGCCGCCATTGCTCGTAGTGAGCGTCCCGCCATAGTCAAACAAGCGATACAGCCCTGGGCCAAAGCCGCCAGCATCTGTCATGCTGAGCGTCATGCCATTCAGGGTCAGATTGCCTGTCACACTCACGCTGGTGCCTTGACCAGGGGTCTGGAAATTGGCACCTGGTGCCCCCAACGCCACAGCCAAGGTGCTGCCCTGGGCCATGTCCAGTGAACCGACGGTCAGGCTGCCCGTGCCATTGCTGGCGCCAGGCGCCAAGGTGGCGCCGCTGGTCACCGTGACATGACCAGACAGACTGCCGCTACCGCCCAAGGATGCACCGTTGGCGACGGTGACTTGGCTGCTGGCCAGGCTGGCGCCGCTGTTGAGGTGCAGGCGGCCGGCGCTGACGACCAGGTTGCTGGTGAAGGTATTGATGCCGGCCAGAGTCAGCGTGCCGCTGCCGACCTTGGATATGCCGGAGAGGGTGCTGCCGGTGATGGCGCCTGAGAAGGTGGAGCTGGCGTTGCCGTTGCCAAGGCTGATAGCCCCGCTGGTGACTTGCAACTGGCCGCTGCCGGTCAGGGCACCGAGCGCCGTGTCCGCGCCCAGGCTGAGGGTGGCGCCACTGGCGATGTTCACCGGGGTGCCACTGCCCAGGGCATTGCTGGCCATGGCAGTGAGCTTGCCGGCCTGCACATCCACCTGTCCACCGAGGGTGCCGGTCTGGAACAGGGTCGCTTCGGCAGTGCCAGTCTTGGTCAGGTTACCGCCGCCAGAAATGCCGTTGAACAGCAGCAAGTCCTGGTTGACCGCCAGGTCCAGGGTTGCACCGCTGTTGATCACGATGGGCGTGCTGGTGTTCAGTGGCGCATCGAACGCCAGGCGGCTGTTGCCGGTGACGGTCAGCGTACCGCTGCCCAGCACGCCACTATTGGTGGCCAGCGTCAGGGTGCCGCTGTTCAGATCGATACCGTCGGAGAAGGTATTGGCTGCAGCCAGGGTCAGGTTGCCGCTGCCGGTCTTGATCAGCTTGAACGCGCCGGTGCTGTCAATAACGCCGTTGAGGCGCAGGTCGTTGGCGCCGGCAACGGTCAGATTGCTGGCCAGGCTGACCTGGTTGCTCAGGGTCACGGCTTGGCTGCTGGCCAGTGTCGAGGCACTTGCAACGGTCAGCGAGCCACTGCCCAGCGCCTGGCTGTTACCCACCACCAAAGTACCGCCCGACAGGGTTGTACCGCCCTGGTAGGTGTTGGCGTTGGCCAGGGTCAACTGGCCACTGCCGACCTTGGCCAGTGTCCGGCTGGTGGTGTTGCTGACGACACCGGACAGGGTCAGGTTGCCGGTGCCGCCAAAGGTGCCGTTCGCGCTCAGGCTGATGTCGTTGACCAGGTTGACTGTACCCGAGGCATCGATCCGGGCACCACTGGCACCGATGGCGATATTGCCCGTGCCGAAGGCCTGGTCGGTGCTGACCACGGTGGTGCCGCCGTTGAGTGCGGTACCCCCAGCATAGGTGTTGACGCCATTGATGCGCAGGATGCCGCCATTGTTCTTGGTCAGGCGGCCAGCCCCAGCACCGGAGATCACTCCGTTGAGCACGATGGTGTTGGTGCCGCTGAGCGCCATCCCGCCGCTGCCGATCAGGAAATTGTTGGCCAGATTGACCGTGGCCGTGTGGGTAGTCAGGTTGGCGCCGCTGATGCTAACGTCCCCGCTGCCGAACACCGCGTCGTTGTTCACCGACAACGAGCCACCGGTCAGGCTGGTGCTGGTGGTGGCGCCGGTCAGCAGCGCACCACTCACCTGCCATGTGCCGGCCTGCACCAGCAGGTTGCTGAAGTTGATGTAGCTGCTTGCCGAGATCGAGCCGGAGCCGGCGGTACCGCTGCCGCCGCCGATGTCATTCTGCAGGGCCAGGGTGTTGGAGCCGCCTGCGCCGCCATCCACGACACCAGGCCTGACGAAGACCAGGTTCGGGTTGGTGTCGACGGTCACTGAGCCGGTGCCGGTTGCTCCGCCATTTAGTACCACCGAACCGGTAAGCGCGTTAAAACGGTTGTTACCGCCGCCTGCACCCATGGAAAGACTGCCCGCCAGCGTGCCAGTGTTGGTGAAGATGTTGCCTTCGTTTGAAGCTTGGAAAGCGACCCGGCCGTAGAGCTGGTTGGTGTTGGTCATCTCGACCTGGGCGCCGCCGTAGACTGCCACGTTGGGCATGTCCGCAACTTCCAGGTTCGCCCCGGTGATGGCGTCGGCGAAGATGGTGCCGTAGTTGACGAGGGTGACCTTGCCACCCGAGCCGGCCTGGACATCCAGGGCCATGCCGTTGAGGTTAGCGATGGAGGCGCCGAGGTTGGCACTGGTACCGGAAATCCAGCCGATGGCGTTGTTGGTGATGGCGATGTTTTGGGCACTGCTGTTTCCGACCTTGAGCCCGGTGGTCAACTGCGACTGCTGGCCACTGTTGGACGGGTAGATCTGCCCGCTGTTGTTGATGGTGTAGTTGCTGCCGGTCAGTTGCAGTACCGGGTCGCCACTGCCGCTGGAGCTGAGGATGCTGCCCGTGGCGATATTGAAGTTGAGGTTGCTGGCTGCACTGCCGAAATTCTGCTGGTCGTTACCGGTACAAGTCACGGTGACACCGTTGGTCGGGGCGCCTGGGGTGCAGGCGGCCCATGCGGTGTTGCTGCCCACCACTCCAGTCAGGAGCAATAAACCCATGGCATGGCTGGCCATGACACTGCGGCGCTGGCGTTTGGTGCTGCGGCTGCTTTTGCTGCGGCCTCGGGCGGTTTCGCTGGTGGCTTGCCACGCGCCGGTGACGGCGTTGAATACGACGCGGTAGATCTGGTTCATTGGGTTGTGGCGCTGTACAGCGCGTTATCGGCAACGGAAGAGGGCAACGTTCTGCACAGCGTTGGGGCGGCCGCAAGACGCTTGTACCTGGGCGATGGCGCACTGCGCCGAAAGCCTTGGAGGCACGCAGGTTCCAGATGCTTCTGGCGCGAAGTCTGTTGGGAGGGGATTGTGTTGCGTTTGTAAGCAAATTCTTACAAACATGCAATTTAGTGCCAGATAAGGAGTGAGGCAATCCCTGATTTCAGGTATTTTTTACCCGCGTAAGTGGATGCGCCGCAGCGCCTGCAGGAATCTTGTGCTATGTATTTTGAGAATGCTGCAATGGCATACCGGAGGCCATGCCAGGGGGGACGCGCGTGGCTCCACCGCAATGGAGGGGCGTGGGAGTCGGCAGAGAGCAGGGAGGCAGGCGCATGTGCGCCTGGCGTGGGTGGCACTGGGGTAGTGCAAAGCCCCTGGCGCGCCATGTGCTGGTGACGGGCACTTGTACTGGGCATAAGCGGTCACCACGCTGCAGGCGGCAAGTCTGCGTGCATGCCCGCTTGCGGCCGATGCGCAGTGCTGTGCGGTGAGCGCCAGGGCCAGGGCCCACACTGCGCGCCGCTCAAGGTTTTGGGTTCACCTTCGGTAACAGACCGGCAATTCGGGCATCATTAGGGGTTTGCACGAGACATGCTCTTATAACGGTTATGTCTTATTACTTGATTTTTCGATAGTTGGCGTTCTTATAACGGAGCGCTACATTTCGCTACTTCCTTCTTGAACCCTGTGCTGCAAGCGCGTGCGGATGTGCCTGCGGCCGCCTGGCTGACTCCATGATCGACATTCGGGATCTGTCCCTGACCTACCAAGGCCCCAAGGGGCCGGTCGAAGCTCTCCAACACATCAACCTGCACATCGAGCAGGGCGAGATCTTCGGCATCATCGGCCGCAGCGGCGCCGGCAAAAGCTCGCTGGTGCGCTGCATCAATTTGCTCAACCGTCCCACCAGCGGCCAGATGATCGTGGGCGGCCGCGATCTGCTGAAGCTCAGCGACTCCCAGTTGCGTGAAGCCCGCCGCGAGATCGGCATGGTGTTCCAGCATTTCAATCTGCTGTCTTCGCGCACCGTGTATGACAACGCCGCGCTGCCGCTGGAGCTGGCCGGCATGTCCAAGGCCGAGATCCAGAAGCGCATCGATCCGCTGCTGAAGCTGGTGGGCCTGGACCACCTGGCCGACCGTTACCCGGCGCAAATCTCGGGTGGGCAGAAGCAGCGCGTGGGCATTGCGCGCGCACTGGCGTCCAACCCCAAGGTGCTGCTGTCGGATGAAGCCACCAGCGCGCTGGACCCGGAAACCACCCGTTCCATCCTGGATCTGCTGCGCAAGGTGAACCGCGAACTGGGCGTGACGGTGGTGCTGATCACCCACCAGATGCAGGTCATCAAGCAGATTGCCGACCGCGTGGCGGTGATCGACGCTGGCCGGATTGCCGAGCTGGGTTCGGTGATCGATGTGTTCACCCAGCCGCAGCAGGCGATTACCAAGAGCCTGATCGACGAGATCGTGCCCCAGGAGCTGCCTGCCAGCGTGATGCAGCGCGTGCAGGCCCTGTCGGCGCGCCTGACGGCCGGCACCAGCGGTCAGCTGCTGCGCCTGTCGTATGCGGGCGAGAGCGCCTATGAGCCCATTCTGTCGCACCTGATTCGCACGCTGGGGCTGGATCTGTCGATCCTGCACGGCCAGATCGACGAAATTCAGGAGCAGACCTTTGGTTCGCTGGCGGTGTATGCCAGCGGCGAGGCGGTGAAGATTGAATCGGCCATCAGCCACCTGCGCAGCAGCGGTGTGGTGGTGCAGGTGGTGCCCGTGGCGGCGCCGGTGAAGGGATAAGCGATGTTCGAGAACTTTTCGGAAATGATGATCGAGTTGTTCATCGACTCGCTGTGGGAGACGCTGATCATGGTCGGCATCTCGGGGATTCTGGGCGGCCTGATCGGGATTCCGCTGGGCGTGTTCCTGCGCCTGACCGACAAGGGCGGCGTGCTGCAGAACACGGCGCTCAACAGCACCGTGGGCTGGATTGTGAATGCCGTGCGTTCCACGCCGTTCATTATTTTGCTGGTGGCCATCATCCCGTTCACCCGTTTCATCACGGGTTCGTCCATCGGGACCTGGGCGGCCGTGGTGCCGTTGACGATTGCGGCGGCCCCGTTCATTGCCCGTCTGGTGGAAACCGCGCTGCGTGAAGTGGATGGCGGCCTGGTGGAAGCGGCACAGTCCATGGGTGCGTCGACCAGCCAGATCGTCTGGAAGGTGCTGCTGCCCGAAGCGATGCCCGGCATCGTGGCCGGCCTGACCATCAGCTTTGTGTCGCTGACTGGCTACTCCGCCATGGCGGGCGCCATTGGCGGCGGCGGCCTGGGTGACCTGGGTATCCGTTATGGTTACCAGCGTTTCCTGCCGGACATCATGCTGGCCGTGGTGATCATCCTGATCTTCTTTGTGCAAGCCATCCAGAGTCTGGGTGACTGGGTGGTGCGCCGCATCAGCCACAAGTGATCTGGCACAGGGCGGGCGCGTGAGCGGGCCTGTCATGCACACAAGCCGCAGCTGCACCGTGCCGCTGCGGCTTTTTTCTTGGTCGTTGATGCGGTCTGTGCGGTGCACCGGTGTGTCGGTGTGTTGGCTGGTGGCGATCGCCATCCAGCGCCAGGGTGCCAGCAGGCGGGCGCGGCACAGCTTGTGCCACATCAAGCGCCGCGCGGCCCCGGCGCGGCATGCTGAACCATTGTTTAAAAAAGAGAACAAGCCATGCAAGAACCATCGAACATTGCCGCAGGACTGACAGCTTCCGCTGCGCTGCGCAGCGCCGTTACCGACCTGGGGGTGGACTGGCAGCACCGGCCGTTGCAGCCCGAGCCCGGCCTGGCGGCCTTGCTGGCCCAGACGGCGCTGGATGAAGGCGCCAAGGCCACGGTGGTGCAGGCGCTGGGCGCCGGGCTGATCGATGTGTGCATTGCCCATGGCTACCAGAGCATGGACCTGGTGGTGCTGCACCCGGACACGCCGGGCCTGGAGGAGACCTTGGCGCGGTTTGACCGCCCGCACACCCATGCCGACGACGAGGTGCGCTACATCGTGGATGGCGCCGGGCTGTTCGGCTTCTTTGATGCCCAGGGGCGCGAACACACCGTACGGGTGGGTCCGGGCGACTATCTGCGTGTGCCCGCCGGCGCAGAGCACCGCTTCACGCTGACGGCGGAGCGCCGCATCAAGGCGCTGCGTCTGTTTACCGACAGCGCAGGCTGGGTGGCGCAGTACACCGCGCGCGAAGCCGGGCCGATGGCCGTGGACGCCTGATACGGCTTGAAGTATGTGCTCAGCACGGTACGCAGGCACCAGGCTTTGCAGCTGAATACGGCGGAGATGGATGCGCTGGTGGAGTGGCTCAAGCTGCTGTAGGAACCGGGGCGTATACAACCCCCACAATCAAAAGCCGGATGCCTTGCGGGATCCGGCTTTTGTTTTGGGGTGGTGCGCTTGTGTGGCGCAAGCTGCAAACTGAACGCGGGTGCAGTGCAACCGCTGGTGGCGCTGCACGGGCTTTACGCCGTGGCCGGCAGCGGAATCCAGTGGTTGTCCATCACACGGCCCTGGGTGGTGCCCAGGACGGGGGCAGGCTGGGGGCTGGCTGCATCCGCCAGGCGCGTGGCGGCGGCTTCACCGGCTGTCCACAGCCCGGCGGGGGAGGGTGCGGGCAGCAGCGGGGACACGCTGTGGTTGGCCACCGGGTACACGCCTTGCAGCGGGCGGCTGCCGTGCCATTGCACGGGTTCGCCGGCGCGTGCCGGGGGCTGCCACCAGGTGAGCTGGTCGGCACGCGGGCAGCTGACGGCAAAGTGCTGGCCGTCGCAGCCGATGTCGCCGCCGTAGCCGGCCAGCGCCGTGCCGGCAGGCAAGGGCTGCACCTGCAGTTGCTGGCCGTCGAACAGGGCCAGTACCGGCGCCTGGGCGCGGGTGCTGGGGTCGTCGTGCTCGGCCTGCAGCGCAATCCCCAGCCAGCGGCGTGCGGGTTGCCAGGCCACTTGCGGGCCCCAGCACAGGTGGCGCAGGCTCAGCCGGGTGTCGGTCAGGCGCCACTGGCCGTCCAGCGCGCCCTGGGCGGCAGGCTGCAGGCGCACGATGGAGGAGTCCATCTGCGTGAGCTGCAGCTTGCGCCGCCCGGTCTCGATCTGGCTGGGAATGCCGCCGTTGGCGACGACCAGGCTGCCGTCGGCATCCAGCAGCAGCTGGTGCGGGTCCATGCCGTGGGTGGGCCATTCGGCGGTTTTTTCCAGCGAGGCGGCATCGCGCACGCCGATCAGGCCCTGGCCGGTTTCCAGATCGGTTTCGGTGGTGTAGAGCTGGCGGCCATCCCGGCTGTGGATCACGTGGCCGGTGAAGGCGCGGTCCGGCTCGATCCAGCCCCATTGCGGCGCCGATCCTGCGCGCAGGCGCAGCAGCCAGTCGCCGGGGCGGCGGCTGGTGAAGACCACGGCGCCGTCGGCTTCCACCGTCATGCCATGGGCGCGGGTGGGAATGCGTTCGGACTGCAGCACCTGCAGCGGTGCGCCATCCGGCGTGAGCTGCACGATGCCGGCAAACAGGTCGTGGCCTTGCATCCAGGCGGCGGCCAGGCGCTGCGGGCCCGCCGGTCCAGGCTGGGCTGCGGCGGGGGTCGCCCAGGCAGCCAGCGGTGCCAATCCGCTCAGGCCGGCCAGGTCACCGAAGCCGCCAAAGCTGGTGAGGCCCACCGCCTGCAGCCACTGGCGCCGGGTGGGGGAGGAGGACGGCATGCTCAGTCCCCGTCGCCGTCGGAAAAGCCGATGCTCAACTGCAGCAGCGAGGCGATGTCTGCTTCCACCCAGCGCTTGAGGCCGCTGAGTGCGGTGGAGAGCTTTTGCACGCTTTCCAGGTCGGTGCTGTTAAGTGCGGCAAACGCGCTGTCCACTTCCTGCACGGCCTTGGCAAAGCGGCCGGCGGTGAGGGGGCGGTAGTGGGCGGCCACCAGACCGGCAATGCTGACCTGGTTCTCGGGCGCGCCGGCCGGGGCCACGGCAAGATCGCGCAGGCCGGACCACTGGGCGCGCCAGCTGGCCAGCGTGCTGTCGCTGTCCATGCGGATCAGCTGGGGCTTTTTCTTGCCGGAGGTGGTGCTGGCGCTGCGCAGCGGCTTTTCCATGCGTTCCCAGCGCAGCTGCTCCAGGCCGCCAATCCACTGGTTCAGGAATTCCTCGGTGACGCGCAGATCGGGCTTGGCTGCCGCGGTGGTCTGGAACGCGGTGCGCAGGCCCTGGATTTCATCGGTGACCGAGGCGGCGGCCATCACGGCATAGCTGCAGCTGGGGCTGCCGGGCGGGGCTGGCTGGGTCCACAGCAGGTGTTCCAGTGCGGGAAAGCCTTTGCCGGGGCTGCCGATGCGTTCCATGTCGGCCAGGGTCTTGGGGGCCTGCTGGATGGCTTCGGCCAGGCGGGCCGGGCGCAGCGGCTGGAAGTTGACCATGCGGTCGGTACGGCGTTCCACCAGCGGGCCCATGTTGACGGCGGCCACGCGCTGCCAGGCGTCCGCGGCCTGCTGGAAGCGCTGGCGGGCATCGCCCAGCAGGGCGGCATCGGTCTTGCCGGGGCGCTGGCCGCAGTAGGCCTGCAGGCTGGCTTGCAGTGCCTGCGCCGCGCCCAGGGCCTGGGTGGTCTGGGGCAGATACCACTGGCCGTAGAGCGCGTGGCCGATGGTGGCCAGGTCGTCCACTTCCAGCGCATGGCTGGGGGCCGCGGCCCAGAAGCCCAGGCTGGCGGCGATGGCGAGCGCCGCACGGCGCAGGCGTGGGCGGGAGGGAGGGGGCAGGCAGGCGGGCATTACAGGGACTCCACAAATTTCACCAGGGCGGCACGGTCCTCGGCGCTGAACTGCAGCACGCGGTCGCGGGCATCCTGGGCTTCGCCACCATGCCAGAGCACGGCTTCGAGCACGCCACGGGCGCGGCCGTCGTGCAGCAGGCGCTGGTGGTTGTTCACGGCATCCAGCAGTCCGATGCCCCACAGCGGCGGCGTGCGCCACTGGCGGCCGTTGGCGCGGAAGTCGGGCCGGCCATCGGCCAGGGCGTCACCCATGTCGTGCAGCAGCATATCGGTATAGGGCGTGATGGTTTGCCCGGACACGGCCTTGCTGCTGAGCGTGGGGAACAGCGGTGCATCGGTGCGGTAGCTGGGGCGGTGGCACTGCGCGCACTGGGCGGCATGGAACAGCTTTTCGCCCTGCAGCACCTGGGCGTCCTTGGTGTTGCGGCGGGCCGGTGGTGCCAGGGTGCTCTGGTAGAAGATCACATCGTTGATGGCGTGCTCTTCGATCTCCACCCCTGCGCCGCCCTTGCCGTGGGGGGCTTGCAGGCAGTCGGTCTGGGTGGGGGTGCAGGTCTGCTGGGGGAAGTGCGGCGAGGTGATGCCGATGTCGCCCTGGAAGGCGCCACCCGTCTGGTGTGCCAGGCTGGCCACATTGGCCTTCCAGCCAAAGCGGCCCAGCATCATGCGCTGGCCATAGGCGTCCCACACATAGTTGGGCTGGCCCTTGATGGGGCCGTCGGTCAGGGCCTGCGCCTGGGCATTGGCCAGGATTTCGGAGGCGGGAATCGCTTCCAGCAGGCCCAGGCCGATGACCTGGGGTGCAATCCGAGGGCTGACCATGGTGTCGGCGGCCATGGGGCCGTAGGCCAGATCGTGCAGCTCGTAGACCGGGCGTTCCAGCTGGTAGGGCGTGCCGTCGGCGAACTGGCCGTTGATGTGTTCGTAGCGGATGCGCACCGCGCCTTCGCCCTTCACTCCGCTGATGCCCATGGTGTTGAACTGGTCGCCGTAGACCGGTTCGTGCTTGGGGCCGCCATGCGCGTCCGTGCCGGGCACGGACAGGCGCATCAGCAGGCCGGCAAACGGTTGCGGGGCCAGGGGGTTGTGGAAGTCGGGGGGCTGGGCGCGGCCGTCCTGCACGTGGCAGCCGCCGCAGGAGCGGGCCAGGAAGTGGGGACCCAGTCCGTCGCGCGCGGTGGTGGAGGCCGGGGCCTGCACCCAGTTGCGCTTGAAGAAGGAGTTGCCGATGACAAAGCGCGTGCGCTCTTCATCGCTGAGGTTGGCCAGGGGCAGCGAGAACGCGTTGCGGCCGGTGGCAAAGACGGTGGTGGTGCCGCCGGGCAGGGCATCGGCCGGTGCGGGGGCGAACAGGTCCGGTGGCGGGGTGGCGGCGGCTGCGGGGGGCGCATCCTGCGACTGCAGGGAGCAGCCCGCCAGCAGCGCAGCACAGGCCGCGGCGGTGAGGGACAGACAGCGAAACATCATGGGGCGAATGCAAAACCGCTGCCCGTACCGGCGGGCGGCCCAGGCAGCGGTGGTGGTTGGGTGTTCTTATTCGGGTTCGACCAGGTTCAGCTGTTCAATGCCCACGGCGTGTGCGGCATCGACCAGCGACTTGCTCTGGGCCACCAGGCTGTCGATGGTGGCCTGGATGGTGGCGCGGGCGGCGCTGTCGCGCGCACCCTGGATGGCCTGGTCGAACGGTGCCGGGATGGATTCGGCCGCCTTCACGGACTGGGCGATCTGGCGCGTGGTCTGCTCGGCCACGCCACGGTCGTGCTGGGCCACCCAGTCGCGCAGGCCGGGGCCTTGCAGGACCTTGCCGTCCAGGCGCTGGTAGCTGCCCAGCCACACGTTCTGGATGCCCATGGCGTTGGTCACGGCGTCGCGGTGGGTGTTGTCGGAGAAGCAGGAGTGTTCGTCTTCCTGGTCGCGGCTGGCCATGGCCACTTCCAGGCGTTCGCCGGCCAGTTCGCCGCGCGACAGCGAACCCAGGCCCACAAAGATGCGGCGCACGGCGTCGCTGCTGTTCTTTTCGAAGTCGGCGCGGAAATTGCCGGCCACGCCGGGCTTCCATTGGGCGGCCACGGATTGCAGGTCCTTGATCAGCAGCGCGGTGACGGTGCGCAGGTAGGCGCGGCGGCGGTCGGCGTTGGGGGCCTTGCCGTCGACAAAGTCGGTGTAGGGGCGGTCGCCGGGGCCGGTGGCGCTGAGGTCCTGGCCCCAGAGCATGAATTCGATGGCGTGCCAGCCGGTGGAGATGTTTTCCTCGCCGTCGTGCTCGTTCAGCTCGGCCAGGCGCTCGGCGGTGATGGCTTCCTTGCGGTTGTTGATCAGGCCGGCCTTGGGCTGGCCTTGCACGTAGTCCACATAGGACTCGTCCATGGGCCAGGCGTTGATGCGGCCTTCGGGGCCATTCTCGTCGTCGATGGGGCCGCCGTAGAAGCGGAAGGCTTCGGTCTGGCCGTAGTACTCACGGGCGTGCAGCCAGGCCTTGCGTGCGGTGGCCAGCGTGGCGGCCGAGGGCTTGGCCAGGAAGGCGTCGATGGCCTTTTGCATCTGCTGGGCCGAACGGATGCTGTCTTCGTACGTGGCCGACACCAGCGTGCTGTAGTGCGCCACCACCTGGTTCACGCTGAGTTGCACTTGGGTTTGGGGGGCTGCTGGAGCCTGGGCGTGCGCAATGTGGGAGGCACCCAGGGCAATCAGTCCGGCGAACAGGTAGTGGTTCATGTCAGAGGTCGATAGCGTAAGAAAAAGATACATTCTAATAACATTGAGAATGTGTCCTATTTGCAAATCGGCACGCTGTCCTGGGGTATCTCGCCTTGCATGTGTCGGCATCGGCCACGAAAAAGCCTCCGGTGCCGGAGGCAGCGGAGGCTGGAGCGGAAGGCCGCGGTATCCGGGCCGCAGGGCCGGACGGCAGTGCTTACTTGGTGCCGAAGATACGGTCGCCGGCGTCACCCAGGCCGGGCAGGATGTAGCCGTGGTCGTTGAGCTGGCGGTCCACGGCGGCGGTGTAGATGTCCACGTCGGGGTGGGCGGCCTGCATGGTCTTGATGCCTTCCGGCGCGGCCAGCAGGCACATGAACTTGATGGACTTGGGGGCGCACTTGTCCTTGAGCTGCTGCACGGCGGCGGCGGCGGAGTTGCCGGTGGCCAGCATGGGGTCCACCACGATCACGTCGCGTTCGCCCATGTTGTCGGGCATCTTGAAGTAGTACTCGACGGGCTGCAGGGTTTCGGGGTCACGGTACAGGCCGATGTGGCCGATGCGGGCGCCGGGCACCACGTTCAGCATGCCGTCCAGGAAACCGTTGCCGGCGCGCAGGATGGAGACCAGGGCCAGCTTCTTGCCGTCGATGACCTTGCCGACCATCTTTTCCATCGGCGTTTCGATTTCCAGGTCCTGCAGCGGGAAGTCGCGGGTGATTTCGTAGGCCATCAGCGTGGACAGCTCGCCCAGCATGCGGCGGAAGCTGTTGGTCGACGCTTCCTTGCGGCGCATCAGGGTCAGTTTGTGTTGGACCAGCGGGTGGTCGATGAGGTGCACTTGGCTCATGGAATGGCTTCTTGTCTGTGTGTCGGTGAAATCGGGTGGGCGCGGTACACGTCGTACATGCTGTACATGCAATACCTGCGGTACGCGCCGTCGGCAGGCAGTGTACTGCGGCCTTGCAGGCGGGTGGCGGGCTCGGTTTTTCTGTCCACGGCCCGCACAAGGCTGCTGGCCGGGCTGTTTGCGCTGGCGCAAGGAGCGTGCCAGTGCCGCGGGTCGGTGGGGGCATGGCATGGCCGTGGTGTGGCCGCCGAAAAAAGAACAAGCTCCCGAAGGAGCTTGTGGTGTGTGCCCTGCCGGCAGCCCATGGGGAGCGGCGGATGGGCCGGGGCAGGGGGTCAGTCCGCCAGAAAGCGGGCGTAGCGCTTGAGGTCCACATTGCCGCCGCTGACGATCACGCCCACGCGCTTGCCGCCCAGGGAGATGCCGCCGTTGCAGGCGCCGGCAAAGGCCAGGGCGCCGGTGGGCTCGACCACGATCTTCATGCGTTCGGCAAAAAAGCGCATGGTCTGCATCAGCTGCAGGTCGGAGACGGTGACGATTTCTTCCACCCCCTGCTGGATGATGGGGAAGTTCAGCTTGCCCAGCGACGGGGCCTGCGCACCGTCGGCGATGGTGGTGGGGTAGGGGATCTCCACGATCTCGCCCTTGCGCAGCGACTGCTGGCCGTCGTTGGCGTTTTCCGGCTCCACGCCGATCACCTGGCAGTTCGGTGCCAGCGCCTGCGCGGCCAGCACGCTGCCGGCCAGCAGGCCGCCGCCGCCCAGGCAGACAAACAGGTAGTCCAGGTTGGGCACCTGCTCCAGCAGTTCCTTGGCCACGGTGCCCTGGCCGGCAATCACGTCGGCATGGTCGCTGGGGGGCACCAGGGTCATGCCGCGTTCCAGCGCCAGCTTGCGGCTGATGGCCTGGCGGTCTTCGGTGCGCGGGTTGTAGGTCACCACCTGGGCACCGTACTCGCGCGTGGCGGCCATCTTGCTGGCGGCAGCGTCTTCGGGCATCACAATCAGTGCCGGCATGTCCAGCAGGCGGGCCGACAGGGCGATGGCCTGGGCGTGGTTGCCCGCAGAGAAGGTGAGGACGCCGGCCTTGCGCTGCTCGGGCGTGAAGCGCGCCAGCGTGTTGAAGGCGCCGCGGAACTTGAAGGAGCCGGAGCGCTGCAGGTTCTCGCACTTGAAGAAGAACTGCGCCCGGTATTGGCGATCGGCCGTGCCGCAACGCAGCACGGGTGTGGTGTGGGCCACGTTTTTCAGACGCTCGGCAGCGTCTGCCACATCTTCAAACGTCGGCAGGGGCAAGGTGACCACGCTCATGTCGGCCTTTCAGGCTGTATCTGGATGTTGCAGTTACAGAGATGATAGCTGCGAAAGCGCATTCGCCAAGGGCTGGCGCGTACAGGGAAACCGCAGGTGTGCTCTGTAGCAGGGGAGTCGAGAATGGGAATGGCCTGTGGCGGCGCGAACGCGGCACAGGCCATTCGGGGGGCGTACGGGGGCGCTGCACCGCAGCAGCCCGGGGCTCAGCGGCTCTTGCCGCCGAAGATGCCGCCCAGCACGCCGCGCAGGATCTGGCGGCCCAGCTGGGTGCCCATGGTGCGGGCGGTGGACTTGACCACGGTCTGCACAATCCCGTCCTTCTTTCCGCCGCGCGGGCCGGTGGTGCCGAAGAGCAGGTCGTTGAGCTCGCCCATCATCCCGCTGTCCGCCGGGGCCGTGCCAGCGCCGGCAGTCCCTGCCGTACCGGCCACGCCGGGCTTGCCTGGGGCGGCGGGGGCGGAGTCGGCGCGGCTGCGCAGCACTTCATAGGCGGATTCGCGGTCCACGGCCTTTTCGTAGACGCCGGCCACCAGCGATTGCTGCATCAGCTGCTGGCGCTGGGCGGCGGTGATGGGGCCGATCTGGCTGCCCGGCGGCACCACGTAGACGCGCTGGGTGACGGAGGGGCGGCCTTTTTCGTCCAGGAAGCTGATCAGGGCTTCACCCACGGCCAGTTCGGTGATGGCGGCTTCGATGTCCAGGCCCGGGTTGGGGCGCATGGTGGTGGCCGTGGCCTTGACGGCCTTCTGGTCGCGCGGGGTGAAGGCGCGCAGCGCGTGCTGCACGCGGTTGCCCAGCTGGGCCAGCACGCTGTCGGGAATGTCCAGCGGGTTCTGGGTGACAAAGTACACGCCCACGCCCTTGGAACGCACCAGGCGCACCACCAGCTCGATGCGCTCCAGCAGCACCTTGGGCGCGTCGTTGAACAGCAGGTGGGCCTCGTCGAAGAAGAAGACCAGCTTGGGCTTGTCGGGGTCGCCGATTTCGGGCAGCTGCTCGAACAGCTCGGACAGCATCCACAGCAGGAAGGTGGAGTACAGGCGCGGCGAGTTCATCAGCTTGTCGGCCGCCAGGATGTTGACCACGCCATGGCCCCGGGCGTCGGTCTGCATCAGGTCTTCGATGTTGAGCATGGGCTCGCCGAAGAACTGGTCGCCGCCTTCGCTCTCGATCTGCAGCAGGCCGCGCTGGATGGCGCCCACGCTGGCGGCGCTGATGTTGCCGTACTCGGTGGTGAACTGCTTGGCGTTGTCGCCCACATGCTGGAGCATGGCGCGCAGGTCCTTGAGGTCCAGCAGCAGCATGCCGCTGTCGTCGGCGATCTTGAAGACGATGTTCAGCACGCCCATCTGCGTATCGTTCAGGTTCAGCATGCGGCCCAGCAGCAGCGGGCCCATGTCGGACACGGTGGCGCGCACCGGGTGGCCCTGCTGGCCGAACACGTCCCACAGGGTCGCGGCGCAGGCCGTGGGGGCGGGCAGGGCGATGCCGCGGTCCTTCAGCGAGGCGGCCAGCTTGTCGCCGATGCTGCCGGTCTGGCTGATGCCGCCCAGGTCGCCCTTGATGTCGGCCATGAACACCGGCACGCCGGCCTGGGCAAAGCTTTCGGCCATCTTCTGCAGGGTGACCGTCTTGCCCGTGCCCGTTGCGCCGGTGATCAGGCCGTGGCGGTTGGCCAGGCCGGGGAGGATGTCACAGTGGATATCACCATGCTGGGCAATCAGGAGGGGGGCTGCCATATCTGCCATATGCGGGTTTCCTCGTGGGGTGAGGCATCAAAAGTAAAATCGGATTCGATAGATTAAATCAAGACCAAAGGATTTCCTGTGGCAGGACATAGCAAATGGGCCAACATCCAGCACCGCAAGGGTCGCCAGGATGAGAAACGCGGCAAGATCTGGACGCGCATCATCCGCGAAATCATGGTGGCAGCCCGCCAGGGAGGGGGCGATCTGACGGCCAACCCGCGCCTGCGTCTGGCCGTGGACAAGGCCAAGGCCGCCAATATGCCGGCCGACAACATCAAGCGCAACATCGACAAGGCCACCGGCAATCTGGAAGGTGTGACCTACGAAGAAATCCGTTACGAAGGCTACGGCATTGGCGGCGCGGCCATCATCGTGGACACGATGACCGACAATCGGGTGCGTACTGTGGCGGATGTGCGTCACGCTTTCAGCAAATACGGCGGCAACATGGGCACCGAGGGATCGGTGGCCTTCCAATTCAAGCACTGCGGACAGATCATCTTTGCACCCGGCCTGGACGAGGACAAAGTGATGGAAGCGGCGCTGGAGGCCGGTGCCGAAGACGTGATCACCGACGAGGACGGCGCCATCGAGGTGCTGACCGCGCCGAGTGAATTTGAAGCCGTGCGCAACGCTTTGGAGGCTGCGGGATTCAAGCCCGAAGTGGCCGAAGTGACCATGCGCGCAGAAAACACCATTGAGCTGGCTGGCGAAGACGCCGAGCGCATGCAAAAGCTCCTGGACATGATCGAAGACCTGGATGACGTTCAAGACGTCTATCACAACGCAGAACTATGAAAATACTGGTGATTGGCGGCGGTGGCCGTGAGCACGCGCTGGCGTGGAAGTTGGCGCAGTCGCCCAAGGCGAGCAAGGTGTACGTGGCCCCCGGCAACGGCGGCACGGCGCTGAGCAACAAGTTCGAGAACGTACCCATCACCGATGTGGAACAACTGCGGACCTGGGCCATCGACAACAAGATTGCACTGACGGTGGTGGGCCCCGAGGCCCCGCTGGCCGCCGGTGTCGTGGATGAATTCCGCGCCCACGGCCTGAAGGTGTTCGGCCCCACCAAGGCGGCTGCCCAGCTGGAAAGCTCCAAGGCCTTCTCCAAGGCCTTCATGCGCCGCCATGGCATTCCCACGGCGGATTACGACACCTTCACCGACCCGGTGGCTGCCCACGCCTTTGTGGACCGCCTGGGTGCGCCCATCGTCATCAAGGCCGACGGCCTGGCGGCCGGCAAGGGTGTGGTGGTGGCCATGTCGCTGCAGGAAGCCCACGATGCGGTGGACTTCATGCTGGTGGACAACAAGTACGGCGTGCAGCACAACGACGGCGGCGCGCGCGTGGTGATCGAAGAGTTTCTGGCCGGCGAGGAAGCCTCGTTCATCGTGATGTGCGACGGCAAGAACGTGGTCGCCATGGCCACCAGCCAGGACCACAAGCGCCTGAAGGACGGCGACGAAGGCCCGAACACCGGGGGCATGGGCGCCTATTCGCCCGCCCCCGTGGTCACGGCCGATGTGCACGCCCGTGCCATGCGCGAAATCATCCTGCCCACCATCCGCGGCATGGAAAAGGACGGCGTGCCGTTCACCGGTTTCCTGTACGCCGGTCTGATGATCGACGGCAACGGCCACCCCAAGACGCTGGAGTTCAACACCCGCATGGGCGACCCCGAGACCCAGCCCATCCTGATGCGCCTCAAGAGCGATCTGGTGGAGGTCATGCTGGCGGCTGTGGACGGCAAGCTGGACCAGGTGGAACTGGAATGGGACCGCCGCACCGCCCTGGGCGTGGTGATGGCGGCCTATGGCTACCCCGAAGCACCGCGCAAGGGCGACGCCATCAGCGGCCTGCCCGCCGATGCGGACGATGCCATGGTCTTCCACGCCGGCACGGTGCTGGACGCCGACGGCCAGGTGCGCACCAGTGGCGGCCGCGTGCTGTGCGTGACGGTGCTGGCCGACAGCGTCAAGCAGGCCCAGCAGAAGGTCTATGACGTGGCCCGTGGCATCCATTTCGATGGTGCCCAGTACCGCCGCGACATTGGCTTCCGCGCCGTGAAGAACTGAAGGGCGGGTCCATGACGACTGCGAGCATGGCGGCCACGCCCGAGAACGTGCGTGCCTACCTGGAGGACCTGCAGTCCCGCATCACCACCGCCCTGGAAGGGGTGGAGGGAGAGGGCGGGGCCCGTTTTCTGGCCGATGCCTGGCGCAAGGGCCCGGAAGAACGCCTGCAGGGCGATGGTGTCACCCGGATCCTGGAAGGTGGCCGCGTGTTCGAGCGCGCGGGTTGCGGCTTTTCCCATGTGAAAGGCCCGCAGCTGCCGCCTTCGGCCACCCAGCACCGCCCGGAGCTGGCCGGGGCGCCGTTCGAGGCCATGGGCGTGTCGCTGGTGTTCCACCCGCGCAACCCCTATGTGCCGACGGTGCACATGAATGTGCGCATGATCGCGGCCGGCCATGCAGGCCAGCCCAAGACCTGCTGGTTTGGCGGCGGCATGGACCTGACGCCGGTCTACGGCTTTGAAGAGGACGCGGTGCACTTTCACCGCGCCTGCCATGCGGCGCTGCAGCCTTTTGGCGAGCAGCTCTACCCGCGCTTCAAGACCTGGTGCGACGAGTACTTCTACCTGAAGCACCGTGACGAGCAGCGCGGCATCGGCGGCATCTTCTTTGACGACTTTTCCGAGCTGGGCCAGGACCAGAGCTTTGCCATGCTGCGCGCGGTGGGCGATGCCTTTCTGGGTGCCTACCTGCCCATCGTGGAGCGCCGCCAGGGCATGGCCCATGGCGCGCAGCAGGTGGAGTTCCAGCGCTACCGCCGCGGCCGTTATGTGGAGTTCAACCTGGTCTGGGACCGGGGCACGCATTTCGGCCTGCAGTCGGGCGGACGCACCGAATCCATCCTGCTGTCCATGCCCTCGCATGCCAGCTGGAGCTACCAGCGCGAAGATGCACCGGGCACGCCCGAGCATGCGCTGGCGCATGAATTCTTGGTCCGTCGGGACTGGATTTGATCTGCCTGCAACGCTGTTATTGCCGGAAAACTATAATTTCGATAGCTGCCAGTCCGTGATGGACTGGTGAATACCTTCAAAAAACCTTTGAGTCCGGATGGTGGGCGTGGCAAGAACCACCCCATGGCATGTACGGCGCTGCCGCGCTATATTGACCGGAACGCAACCACATACTGCCTGATGAGCTCCACCACCCAATCGGAATCCGCTGCCAAGAAGGACGTGACCAAACTCCAGCGAGCCATCGTTGATGGCCTGGAAGACGTCAAGGCGCAAGACATTCAGGTCTTCAATACCGAGCACCTCTCGCCGCTGTTCGAGCGCGTGATCGTGGCCGCCGGTACCTCCAACCGCCAGACCAAGGCCCTGGCCTCCAGCGTGCGCGAATCGGTCAAGAAGGCCGGTTTCCCCGTGCCGCGCCAGGAAGGCGAAGACAACGGCGAGTGGATCATTGTGGATTGCGGCCAGGCCGTGGTGCACATCATGCAGCCGGCCATCCGCCAGTACTACCGTCTGGAAGAAATCTGGGGCGACAAGCCCGTGCGCCTGAAGCTGGGTGCGGCCAAGCCGGTCGCACGCTCGGAATCTGACGCACCGGCCAAGAAGGCCGTGGCCGCCAAGAAGCCCGGCAAGCCCAAGGCTGCCGCCGCTGCCGAGGCCAAGCCCGCAGCGAAGAAGCCTGCCGCCAAGAAGACCGTGGCTGCCAAGAAGCCGGCTGCCGGTGCTGCTGGCGCCAAGCCTGCGGCCAAGAAGCCCGCCGCCAAGAAGGCGGCTGCGCCCATCAAGACCGTGGTGGTCAAGCCCAGCACGCCGCGCACCGCCAAGACCACTGCCAAGCCTGCCGCCAAGCGCGCACCCCGCGCCAAGGCATGAAGCTGCTGATCGTGGCCGTAGGCCAGCATGTGCCCGACTGGGCGCAGACGGCCTACGACGATTACGCCAAGCGTTTTCCGCCGGAGCTGAAGGTCGAGCTCAAGGCCGTCAAGACCGAGCCCCGCGGCTCGAAGACGGTAGAGACGCTGTATGCGGCCGAGCGCAAGCGCATCGAGGCCGCGATTCCGCGCGGCACCCGCATCGTGGTACTGGACGAACGCGGCACCAACCTGACCACCAAGGCGCTGGCCCAGCGCCTGCAGCACTGGCAGCTGGAGGGCGACGATGTGGCCCTGGTGATCGGCGGCCCGGATGGGCTGGACCCGGCCTTCAAGCAGGGCGCCCACGAAAAGATCCGCCTGTCGGACCTGACCCTGCCGCATGCCATGGTGCGTGTGCTGCTGATCGAGCAGCTCTACCGCGCCTGGTCGGTCAATGCCGGCCACCCTTACCACCGCGAATAAGCCTGGCCATCGGCCCAGGCCGCGCCCCCTGCGATCCCAGCCCTGTTTCGGTGCGCCGAGCCAGGGCTTTTTGTTTTGCACCGCTGTGGTGCATTAACGCGGATGCGCGGGCCGGTAAATAGGCGTAAGCGCGATCTCGGGTTGGCGCCATGGAGCGCAAAGCGCTTGCTCCCGTACCCTCTAAGCATATGCAGACCATCGACTTGTCGCACATGGCCTGCTTGTTGCTTAATGCTTGTTACTGAATGATGCAAATCGCCGGCGGTCCTACAGGGCCCTGGTGCATGACACGCGAGGGAGAACCAATCCATGCAATGGCTCAACAAGCTTTCCATCCGTGCGCGCCTGTATATGGGCACGCTGTTTTCTCTGGTCATGCTGCTGCTGGTGGGCGGGCTGGGCTATGTGGCGCTGGAGACCACGCACCGCCAGGTGCAGGAGGTGTTCAGCAGCAAGGTGCAGGTGCTCAGCGACATGGAAGAGGTGCGCAACCGCCTGGGCGAGCTGCGCCTGATGGAGAAGAACATCATCATCAGCGCCAACAACACCACCCAGGTGCAGGATCTGCGGGGGCGCTGGAACATGGGCATGACGGCGCTGCGCGCACGCCTGGAAGAGCTGCAGAAGTCGCCGACCACGCCGTCGGACATGTCGCTGAACCTGGAGTCCGGCGTGACCTACCTGAACGACTACGCCAAGGCCATGGATGAGCTCTTCGGCAAGGTGGAGGATGCGCTGCTGGACAGCATGGCAGCCGCTGCCTACGCCGAGAGCCAGCGCAGCACCATCGAAGGAATGGATTCCGTGCTGACCACCACGGCCGAGAACGCCCGCACCGACATGGAGTTCACCCGCCGGGCGGTGGAAGACGCCGCCAAGCAGATGAGCTTCTGGCTGGGTGGCCTGCTGCTGCTGGCCGTGGCCGTGCTGCTGCCCACCACCTATTTCGGCGTGCGCAACATCACGCGGGCGCTGGCCGATGCCCAGGCGCTGGCCCAGCGCATTGCCGAGGGCGACCTGACGCAGGACGTGCAGGTGCGCCAGCGGGATGAGCTGGGCAAGCTGATGCTGTCCATGGACCGCATGCAGCAGTCGCTGCGGACCCTGGTGCAGCAGGTGCAGGAATCGTCCAGCCAGGTGTCGGTGGCCAGTGGCGAGATCGCCGGCGGCAACGTCAACCTGAGCGAGCGCACCGAGCAGACCGCCAGCCACCTGGAGCAGACCGCGCGGGCCATGGAAAACCTGGGCCTGGAGGTGCGCCACAGCGCCCAGGCCAGCGCCCATGCCCGCGACCAGGCCAACAGTGCCGCCAGCGTGGCGGCGCAGGGCGGCCAGGCCGTGGACAGCGTGGTGCAGACCATGGCGGAAATCACCGCCAGCGCCCGCCGCATTGGCGATATCACCGGCACCATCGATGCGATTGCCTTCCAGACCAATATCCTGGCGCTGAATGCCGCCGTGGAAGCGGCACGTGCCGGGGAGCAGGGCCGGGGCTTTGCCGTGGTGGCGGGCGAAGTGCGGGTGCTGGCCCAGCGCAGTGCCGAGGCGGCCAAGCAGATCAAGCAGCTGACCGGCGAATCGGTGCGCTGCGCCGACAGCGGCAGCGCCCAGGTGGAGCGTGCCGGCCAGACCATGCAGGCCATTGTCTCCAGCGTGGAGCGCGTGGCCACGACGATTGCCGAAGTCTCCCATGCCTGCGAGGTGCAGGACCGCCAGATCGGCGAGGTGTCCACCTCCGTGGCCGAGCTGGAGCAGATGACCCAGCAGAACGCGGCCCTGGTGGAGGAGTCTGCCGCCGCCTCGTCGGCCCTGCGCGAACAGGCGCTGGCGCTGGATGGCGCGGTACGCCGCTTTGCCATGCCCGGTGGCACCACGCTGTCCGCAGCGTCCGTGGATGCGGTGGCATGGGGTGGGGTGGCTGCGCCGCGCCAGGCACCGGTGATGGCACCGGTGGGCATGGCGGCGCTGGATGCAGCGCCAACCGGTGCCCCCGCGCGCGGCCATGCCCGCATCGCGGCACCGGCCGAAGTCTGACCGAGTGTTGCAGGGGCTGCGAGTGCAGTGGTTGTGACCAGCACCACCGCCGCGTTGCGCTGGTCAGCTGCGGGGTATCAGCCCGCGACCAGCTTGTGCACCAGGTCGGCGGCGGTGGAGGCGCCGTATTTGCGCATCAGCCGGGCACGGTAGATTTCCACCGTGCGGTGGCTGATGGCCAGGGCCTTGCCGATTTCCTTGGAGGTCAGTCCCTCCAGCAGGCGCGCTGCCACTTCGCGCTCGCGCCCGGTCAGCTCGGCTTTCACCGGGCGCTGGGCGGACAGGTCCTCAAAGCTCCAGATGCCGGAGGCGTGGGGGTCGTCCCGGTCCAGCGCGCGGCCGCTGACATGGCACCAGAAGGTTTCGCCGCTGGCGCGCTTCATGATGCGGTTGTCGGAGTAGTGGCCCTTGGCGTTCAGGATGGGGGCCATGCGGGCACCCAGGCGCTCGTATTCGTCGGCGCTGGGATAGAGAATCTGGAACGATTGCCCGATCATCAGTTCGCGCGAGATGGCAAACATCTCGCAGACCTGGTGGTTGCAGTCCACCATGGTGCGGTTGCGTGAGATCACCAGCCCGACAGGGGCCATCTCGAACGCCAGCTTGTAATCCATCTCCATGGTGCAACTCTTTACGAAAAACTACTTAATTACGTACGTAGTATCGTAATGCATCGCACAACAAGGAGACATGCATGAAAAAGCTCTACCCTTCCGCGGCCGCTGCGCTGCAGGGTGTGGTGGCCGATGGGCAACTGCTCGCCGTGGGGGGCTTTGGCCTTTGCGGCATTCCCGAAGCGCTGATTGACGCGCTGCGGGACAGCGGTGTCAAAGGGCTGACCATTGCGTCCAACAACGCCGGCGTGGACGGTTTTGGCCTGGGCAAGCTGCTGGAAACCCGCCAGATCAAGAAGATGATCGCCAGCTATGTGGGCGAGAACAAGGAGTTCGAGCGCCAGTACCTGGCCGGCGAGCTGGAGCTGGAGTTCACCCCCCAGGGGACGCTGGCCGAGAAGATGCGCGCCGGCGGTGCCGGCATTCCGGCCTTCTTCACCAAGACCGGTGTGGGCACGCAAGTGGCCGAAGGCAAGGAGCTGCGCGAGTTCGACGGCGATACCTATGTGATGGAACGTGCCATCGTGGCCGATGTGTCGCTGGTCAAGGCCTGGCGCGCGGACAAGAGCGGCAATCTGCAGTTCCGCCTGACGGCCCGCAACTTCAACCCGGCTGCGGCCACCTGCGGCAAGGTCTGCATTGTGGAAGTGGAAGAACTGGTGGAAGTGGGCGACATTGCCCCGGACGACATCCACCTGCCCGGCATCTATGTGAACCGGATCGTGCACAACGCCCATCCGGAAAAACGCATCGAAAAGCGCACCGTGCGCGAGGCCTGAGCCGTGGTGGATCTGTCGCACTCGCCCGATGCGCCTGATGCACCCGATGCGGTGGCCGCGGCCAGCGTGCCGGTGTTCCGCGCCCTGGCGGCGCACGAGCAGGCGCAGCTGGACCGCGAACGCCTGCTGGTGTGCCAGGTCGCCGCCAGTGAGCTGGGGCTGAACGACTGGAGCATGGACCGTTCGGGCCTGGTGCAGCTGCAGGCGCTGCTGGACCGGGGCCTGGTGCAGCCGGACCACCTGCTGCTGGCCCGCGGACTGGGCGTGGTGCTGGGCGATGCGCTGACCTGCGAAATGGACGACATGGACTGGCACATGGTGAGCGACGACTGGGGCACCGACCCGGTGGTCCGCTACCGTGAATCCAGCATCCAGGTCGGGGCGCGCGACATGGTCCTCAAACGGCTTCAAGACGGCCGTGAGGTCGATCTGGTGCAACTGCTCGATGGTATGGCTTCCCACCTGCAGCCCATGATCGACTCCGGCGACTACCAATAACGTCAATCACGATTTATTCAGGAGGCTCTTATGCCTTGGACCCAAGACCAGATGGCTGCACGTGCGGCCCAAGAACTCGAAGACGGTTTCTACGTCAACCTCGGTATCGGCATCCCCACCCTGGTGGCCAACCACACGGGCGACAAGGAGGTGTGGCTGCAGTCGGAGAACGGCATGCTGGGCATCGGCCCGTTTCCCACGGAAGACCAGGTCGACGCCGACCTGATCAACGCCGGCAAGCAGACCGTGACCACGATTCCCGGTTCCGCCATCTTTGGCTCGGACCAGTCCTTTGCCATGATCCGTGGCGGCAAGATCAATCTGTCCATCCTGGGGGCCATGCAGGTCTCCGAGCAGGGCGATCTGGCCAACTGGATGATTCCCGGCAAGATGGTCAAGGGTATGGGCGGCGCCATGGACTTGGTGGCCGGCGTCAAGCGCGTGATCGTGCTGATGGAACATGTGGCCAAGAAAAAGGACGGCACCACCGACCTGAAGATCCTGCCCCGCTGCAGCCTGCCGCTGACCGGCGTGGGGGTGGTGGACCGCATCATCACCGACCTGGGCGTGATGGATGTGACGCCACAGGGTCTGAAGCTGGTGGAGCTGGCGCCGGGCGTGACGCTGGAGGAGATCCAGTCCAAGACCGGGGTGACGCTGCTGTCGTGATACGGCGCGCAAGCCGCCCGTAATGCTGTGAAAGCCTGCCGTGTGCAGGCTTTCGTATGATGGGCGTACAGAACTGTACTGGTCCGCATGAGCCTCCCATCGCATCCCTTTCCCCAACTGGAGGCCGACAGCCTCCAGGGAACCGCGCATTTCCTGCGTGCCATCCAGGCCCTGGGCCAGCAGCAGAACCTGGTGCTGCGCGATGCCATCTACACCGCCAACGGGGTGCGCCTGGCCGACAAGGGCATGCGCATCGACGCGGTGCTGTATGACAAGCTGGTGAACGAGCGCCTGCGCCTTCCTATCGACGATCTGCTGGAGATCCGCGACCGGGTGGATGTGCCCACGCTGGAGGCCGAGGCGATGACGCTGTGCGAATCCGCCGCGCTGCCCCGGCTGCTGATGCAGGCCCTGGGCCCGCGCCAGCAGTGGCGCCTGCTGGCGCCGCTGGCCGACATGGCCTGGCCGGCGCAGGCCTGCTTCAAGCTGACGGTGATGCGCAGCCAGCGCCCGCAGCTGTACGAGCACAGCCTGTGCATGATGCTGGTGGCGGTGTTCCTGGGCGTGCGCGAGAAGCTGGACGACACCCAGCTGGCGCAGCTGGCCGCCGCTGCCTTGCTGCACGACGTGGGCATGCTGTTCATGGAGCCCAGCTGGGCCGATCCGCAGCACAAGTTGACCCCCGAGGAGCGGCGCCAGCTGGCCGTGCATTCCATCACCGCCATGCTGGTGGTGCGTTCCACCGCCGCCTATCCGGCGGCCGTGGAACTGGCGGTGCTGGAGCACCACGAGCGCATGGACGGCAGCGGCTACCCGCGCAACGTCACCGGCGAGCAGATTTCACCGCTGGGCCGCATCCTGATGGTGGCCGAGGTGGTGGCCGCCTTCTTTGAAAAATATGCCGGCGACCGGCCGGCCATGCGCCTGTCGCTGATGTTGCGCCTGAACCGCGAGCGCTTTGATACCCGCCTCATCGAGCATGTGCACCTGCTGCTGCAGCCGGCGCTGGAGCGAGAGCCACGCATGGCGGCCGAAGGCGAGATGCAGCCCATGGCGGCCGAAGTGCGCCACAGCCTGGTGATGCTGACCATGCTGATCGACCACTGGAAGCGCCGCAGCGCCCAGCTGCCCGAGAAGTGGCAGCTGCTGCCCAGCGGGCGGGCGGGGCTGTTTCTGGACGTGCGTGTGGCCGCCCTGGAGGCCGCGCTGGCCGAGGCGGGATCGCTGCCCAAGCAGCAGATGGCCGTGCTGCACCTGATGAAGCGGGACGCCACCATGCTGAGCGAGCAGGCCGTCATCAACCGCGAGGCGCTGTGGCAGCTGGAGACCTTCATCCACACCTGTCTGCGGCGCTGGCCCAAGGTGGCGCAGCGGGGCGATGCGGTGGCCCAGGCGGTGATGGACTGGATCAACCAGGCCCAGTCCGTGCTGGCCGGCAAGCGCCCGGGCGGGCGGCCGGCGTTCTTCGGCTGAAAGTCGGCTGCACAGGCCGGTGCCAGGCCGGCGTGCAGCACGGGAAGGGGGCCGGGGCGTACGGGCGTGCGGCGCAGCAGGGCACCGCACACCGCTGTGCCGCCAGCGTGCAGCAGGTGTGCAGTCGGCGCTGTGCCTCAGCAGCCTTCGTTGACGATGGCCAGCAGCGCGTCGCTGTCGCGCACCACCAGGCCCGAAGGTTCCACGCGGATGCAGTCTTCGCGTTCCATGCGCTTGAGTTCCTGGTTCACGCGCTGGCGCGAGGCGCCCAGCAGTTGGGCCAGCTCTTCCTGCACCAGTTGCAGGCCGATGCGGATTTCCTGCGGATCGTCGTGGGTGCGCAGGCCGTAGCTGCGCGACAGGTGCATCAGCTGCTTGGCCAGGCGTGCGCGCAGGGGCAGGGTGTTGAGGTCTTCCACCAGGCCGTAGATCTGGCGGATGCGCTGGGCCTGCAGGCGCAGCAGGGCGTCGTAGAACTCGATGTGGTTGGACAGGATGGTGCGAAAGCTCTCCTTGCTCACGCACACCAGCGTGGTGTCGCCGTGGGCGTGGGCGTCGCGGGTGCGGGGTTCGTCCAGGAAGGTGGACATGGCTCCGAACCAGGCACCGGGCTCCAGGTAGGTGAGGGTGGTCTGGCGCCCCGCCAGGCTGGTGGAGCTCATGCGCACCGCGCCCTTGGCGCAGGCAAACCAGTCGTGCGGGGCATCGCCGCGCGCGTAGATCTGCGCGCCGTCCTTGAAGCGCTTGACGGTGGCCAGGCGCAGGATGTCATGGCGCAGCGATGGGGAGAGGGTGGTAAACCACCGGCCGGCGTTGATGGCCTCGCGCTCGGTGACGCTCAGGATAGGTTCGTTATGGCTGGGTTGCATGGCAGCTTGTCTCGCTTTTTGGCGGTCATTGTAGGCCGCCGGGCATTTGTCCGGACAGCTGCAGCATACGCAATTGCCGCAGTGGTTTGGCGTACTTTCGCTTGGAAGATGGCTTTGCTGTAGTATTTGTTGCTATGGTTTTTGATGGCTTCGGATTTCAGCGCGGCCGCCCTGCAGATCGAAGAAATGCGCGGATATTTCAGCAGTTTGGGGAAAATAAAAGCAGTGAAATGACGATGTGACGACATTTGCTGGCCGGATTGTCACTTTTTATACTCGTGGTGACAAAGCCGGGACCTACACTGCCCAGCGTGCTGCTTGGCACCCATCGGTGGGGCTGCGCGCATCCGGGGCCCTGGCCTGGGGTGCGGCGGCCTGGCGGTGGTGCTGCACCCACCTCTCCCCCCTCTACGATTGTTTTGACGCGCGGCCCGGCCGCGCAAGGCATTTCCCATGACCGTCTCCCGCACTCTTTTCCGCTCGCTGGCAGTGGCCGGCAGCCTGTTGCTCACCCAGGCCGCCATGGCCCAGGACGAAACCACGCTGCAGCGCGTGGAGCGCACCAAGGTGCTGCGCATCGGCGTGATCTCGGGCGCCACGCCGTACTTCCACAAGGATCTGGTGCGCAATGAATGGCAGGGCTTCGGTCCCGACTTCGCCGAAGGTCTGGCGACCAAGCTGGGCGCCAAGGTGGAACGCGTGGAAACCACCTGGGGCAATGCCGTGATGGACCTGCAGGCCAACAAGATCGACGTGATGTTCGGCATGGGCCCCACACCGGCGCGCCGCGAGATGATCGACTTCTCCGATGTGCTGTTCAACAACACGCTGACCGTGGTCTGCAAGAAGGGCTATCCGGAAGTCAAGACCTGGGAGCAGCTGAACGATCCCAAGGTGAAGATCGTGGTGGATGTGGGATCCAACCAGGACCAGTTCGCCACCAAGACCTTGCCCAAGGCCAGCATCTCCCGCCTGGAAAGCTCGGGCGCGGCCACCATGGCCATCCAGACCGGCCGTGCCGACTGCCAGGTGCTGATGGTGCTGCTGGCCCAGCCGCTGCTGGCCAAGCGCCCCGACATGGGCAAGATGTTCGTGCCCGAGCCGGTCAGCACTTCCACCGTGCACATCGGTCTGCGCAAGAGCGCCAACAAGGACCTGGAAAACAAGGTGAATGCCTGGATCAAGGAAACCCGTGCCGCGGGCGATGTGCAGAAGGTGATCGTGCACAACATGGAGAAGCTGGCTGGCGTGAAGCCCGAGAGCTTCCCCAAGCAGGTGAAGTTCTAAGCGGGCAGGGCTGAGGGTAGGTCAATGTACGAATGGGACTTTGCCTCGCTGTGGCAGTACCGCAGCCTGCTGATTGCCGGCATCGGCTATACGCTGCTGTTCACCGCGATCTGTGTGGCGGCGGGCCTGGCCATCGGTGTGCTCGCCGGGCTGGGGCGGCTGTCGCGCCATGTGTGGATCAGCGCGCCGCTGCGCGCCTATGTGGAAGTGTTCCGCTGCACGCCGGTGCTGGTGCAGCTGGTGTGGTTCTACTACGCGCTGCCGGTGCTGACCGGCATCGAGATGTCGGCCACCATGGCGGCGGCGCTGTGCCTGTCGCTGTATGGCGGCGCCTTCTATGCGGAAATTATCCGTGGGGGCGTGATTGCCACCGACATCGGCCAGACCGAGGCCGGCCAGGCCATCGGCATGACGCGCGGCCAGGTGATGCGCCGCGTGGTGCTGCCCCAGGCCTTCAAGCGCATGGTGCCGCCGCTGGTGAGCCAGTCCATCATGCAGCTGAAGAACACTTCGCTGCTGTCGGTGCTGGCGGTGCCCGATCTGCTGTACCAGGGCCAGGTGATTGCGCACGACACCTACCGTCCGCTGGAGGTCTACACCCTGATCGCCGTGGCGTATTTCGTGATCCTGCTGCCGGCCACGCTGTGGGCCAAGCGCCTGGAACAACAACATTCCAAGGGGGGCTGAGCCATGTCCACTTCCGATATTGCCATCAGCATCCGGGGGCTGCGCAAGTCCTTCGGCACGCTGAATGTGCTCAAGAACATCTCGCTGGATGTGCCGCGCGGCAGCGTGGTGGCGCTGATCGGGCCTTCGGGTTCGGGCAAGTCCACCTTGCTGCGCTGCATCAACCTGCTGACCGTGCCCGATGGCGGCGAGATCCGCGTGGGCGGGCAGGCGCTGGAGTTCACCGGCGGCGCCGACTGCCTGCCGGGTGACAAGGTGCTGGCGGGCTTTCGCGCCCGCACCGGCATGGTGTTCCAGCACTTCAATCTGTTCCCGCACATGACGGTGCTGCAGAACGTGATGGAAGGCCCGGTCACGGTGCTCAAGAAGCCCAAGGCCGAAGCCGAAGCCACGGCCCGCAAGCTGCTGGCCAAGGTGGGCCTGTCCGAGCGCTGCGACATGCTGCCCGAGAAGATGTCCGGCGGCCAGAAGCAGCGCGTGGCGATTGCCCGTGCGCTGGCCATGGAGCCCAGCGTGATGCTGTTCGACGAGGCGACTTCCGCGCTGGACCCCGAGCTGGTGGCCGAGGTGCTGGGCGTGATCCAGTCGCTGGCCAAAGAGGGCATGACCATGGTGCTGGTGACGCACGAAATTGCCTTTGCCCGCGAAGTGGCGGACCAGGTGGTCTTCATGCGCGACGGCGTGGTGGTGGAGTCCGGCGCGCCGGCGCAGGTCATCGACCACCCGCAGCAGGAAGCCACCCGCGCCTTCCTGGGCAAGATGGTGGGCAGCCACGCCGCCCCACATTGCAGCGCCTGTGGTGCTACGCTCTGAGCCTATGGACTACCGACTCGACGAAACCGACCGCCAGCTGCTGCGCCTGCTGCAGACCAATGCGCGTGCTTCGACCGCCCATCTGGCACGCCAGATGGACCTGGCCCGCACCACGGTGGTGGCGCGCATCGCGCGGCTGGAACAGGAAGGCATCATCGCCGGCTACGGCGTGCGCCTGGGGCCGCGCATGGAGCAGGCTTCGGTGCGTGCCTACTGCGGCATCCGGGTGCAGCCCAAGACCGCGACTTCGGTGATGCAGGCGCTCAACCGCCTGACCGAGGTGGAAGAGGTCTCCGCCGTCAGCGGACAGTACGACTACATGGTGTTCCTGCGCTGCGAAAGCAACGAGAAGCTGGACGCACTGCTGGACCGCATCGGCATGATTGACGGTATCCAGCAGACCTATACCTCGGTGGTGCTGAACCGCAAGATCGACCGGCGCACCACGTCGCCGCTGCAGGCGCCGGTGGTGATGGAGTGAGGCGCGGCGCCGGGGCCCTTTGCAGGCCCCAGGCCGCCACCGCATGAAAAAAGCACCTCCCTGGAGGTGCTTTTTGTTTGGGCGCCTTCGTTCAGTTCGCGTCCGTCTGCACGGCGTAGATTTCGCGCGGGGTGCCGGTGCTGGGCAGCTCGCCCCGGATGGCGCCCCAGCGGCTGAGGGTGCAGCGCAGGCCGTCGCGCTGTTCGCACTGCTGCTGGGCCTGGGTGATGGCCTGTTCCTGGCTGGTCAGGCCGTGGCGCAGGTACAGGCCGACCATGTCTTCGCCCTGGTGCACCGTGAACAGGGCGTACAGACCCGGAGCCTCCACGGTGGCGGCGATTTCACAGGCCGGCTCGCCGCAGCCTGTCAGCGCTTCGCGTTCGGCTTCGGTACGGCTGTGGTAGCTGATGCTGCTGGCCAGCATTTCCGAATTCGTGGCCACGGCCACAGCGGCGGTGTAGCGGATGGCGCAGCGGGTGTGCGCCTGCGCGCAGACGGCCAGGGCGGCGGCTTCGGCTTCGGCTTCGGCCTGGGTGGCGCCGGTGCCCCAGCCGCCTACCTGTTTGGGTGCGTACAGGGCCACCGCCGTGTAATCCGCCCAGGCGGCAGCGCTGCCCATGCCCAGTGCCATGCCCAACAGGCAGTGGCCCATCCACTTCACGTTGTTTCTCCTTATGCGTAAAAGCACAGCGGAAAAACAAGGCAGCAAGCCTGTTGCATCAGTCTGGGGTGGTGGCATGGCTTGCGGCGGTGCGGGCTGCATCTGGATGGCTGCCTGCAGAGACGGCCTTGGCTGGGGCGTTCTCGGCTGCCGAGCGGAGAGGGCGTTCCAAAGAAGAACAACGCCGCAGCGTGTGACAAAAATAAGGGTATCTACTATGTGTTGGCACGACTGTTCTGCAAAAAAATCACGTCTGTCCTATCAATATCAATTGATTGTTCAACAATAGAATGGACATCATCCTCTGATGCAGAGGGCGAAGCCTTTCGAAAGAGCTGGGCGGGATTCCGATAGGACTCCCGCCTTTGGCGTAGTACCTATGGCCCACCGCGCAGCGGGTATGGGCGTGATTCCCCGGAGGCTTGATGCCTGTAGATCTCAACCTGTGGCCGCTGATTGGCGTGCTCATCATCATTGCGGGCTTTGCGCTGCGCTTTAACCCCATGCTGGTGGTCATCGTGACCGCCATAGGCACCGCCTTTGCCGCGGGCTTCCCGCTGGACAAGGTACTGGCCGCCATTGGGGCTGGCTTCATCAAGACGCGCAATCTGCCGCTGATCATCCTGCTGCCACTGGCCGTGATCGGTCTGCTGGAGCGCCATGGCCTTCGCCAGCATGCGCAGAACTGGATCAGCTCCATCAAGTCGGCGACCGCCGGCCGCCTGCTGATCGTCTATCTGGCTGCGCGCCAGCTGACCGCTGCCATCGGCTTGACCAGCCTGGGCGGTCATCCCCAGATGGTGCGCCCGCTGCTGGCGCCCATGGCCGAAGGCGCGACGGAAAACCGCTACGGCAAGCTGTCTGGCAAGGTGCGCGAGAAACTGCGGGCCATGTCGGCGGCCACGGACAACGTGGGCCTGTTCTTTGGTGAAGACATTTTCGTGGCCTTCGGTGCGATCGTGCTGATGACGACGTTCCTGAAGGAGGCCGGTATCGAGGTTGAGCCGATCCACGTTGCGCTGTGGGGCATTCCCACCGCCACGGCTGCATTTGCGATCCATGCCTTCCGCCTGCACCGCCTGGACAAGCAACTGGCGCGTGACATTGCTGCAGAGAAGAAAGTTGCCCAGGGAGAGTCGGCATGACCATCACCATCCAATACCTGTACTACCTTGTCGGCCTGGTGCTGGCGGTGACGGCCATGATGACGCTGCGCGACAGCAGCAACCCGCGCCGTTTCTCGGCGGGCCTGTTCTGGGCGCTGTATGCGCTGGTGTTCCTCATCGGTGATCTGCTGCCGCCCGCCTGGGTGGGGGCGGTCGCGGTCGTCATGGCGCTGATCGCAGGCTTCGGTGGCGTGATGGGCGGCAAGCACCAGCCGCGCACCGATGCGCAATACCTGGCAAGTGCCAAGCGCCTGGGCAACAAGCTGTTCGTGCCGGCGCTGGCCATCCCGCTGATCACCATGGTGGGTACCCTGTCGGCCAAGCACCTGGTCTTCGGCGGTGTGCCCTTGATCGATCCCAAGAACAGCACCTTGGTCAGCCTGGGCATTGGCTGCGTGATTGCGCTGGTGCTGGCCTGCAAGATGACACGCGAGACGCCCGCGCAGGGCCTGCGCGAGTCGCACCGCCTGATTGACGCACTGGGCTGGGCCCTGGTGTTGCCGCAGATGCTGGGCATGCTGGGCTTGGTGTTCTCGGATGCCGGCGTGGGCAAGGCGGTGGCGTATGTGACCACCACCTACATCAACATGGATGTGCGTTTTGTGGCCGTGGCCGTGTATGTGATCGGCATGGCGCTGTTCACCGTGATCATGGGCAATGGCTTTGCGGCCTTTCCGGTGATGACGGGCGGTGTGGGCGTGCCCGTGCTGGTGGGCGTCTACCACGGCGACCCGGCCGTGATGGCGGCGGTGGGCATGTTGTCGGGCTACTGCGGCACCTTGCTGACGCCCATGGCGGCCAACTTCAACCTGGTGCCCGCAGCACTGCTGGAAATTGACAAGAATGCCGTGATACGCGCGCAGGTTCCCACGGCCATCACGCTGCTGATCGTGAATGTGTTCCTGCTCAATTTCCTGATGTTCCGATAAGAAGAGAGAGTTGCCATGACTGCCCCTGCCAAGCGAATCCTGCTGACCGGCTTTGAGCCTTTCGATAAAGACAGCGTCAACCCTTCGTGGGAGGTGGCGCGCGCGCTGGACGGCGAGCAGATTGCGGATGGGGTGGTGCATGCCGTGCAGCTGCCCTGCGTGTTTGGCGCAGCCATGGCGACGCTGGATGAGGCATTGGCCGGCCTGCAGCCCTCGCTGATCATCAGCCTGGGCCTGGCCGGTGGACGCTGCGACATCACGCCGGAGCGCGTGGCCATCAATATCGACGATGCCCGCATTCCGGACAATGCGGGCAAACAGCCCGTGGACCAGTCGGTGGTGTCCGGTGCGCCCGCGGCGTATTTCTCGACCCTGCCGATCAAGGCCATGGTGCGGCAGCTGCGCGATGCGGGAATTCCGGCTTCGGTATCGAACACGGCAGGCACTTTTGTCTGCAACCACGTGTTCTATGCCCTGATGCACAGGCTGTCGCGCCGCGCGGCCCCCGGCGTGCGCGGCGGCTTTATTCACATCCCCGCGCTGCCGCAGCAGGCCGCACGCCAGCCCGGCATGCCCAGCATGGCGCTGGACCTTCAGGTGCAAGGCATTCGTGCCGCCATCCATACAGCGATGACGGTGGAGCAGGACTTGCAGGAGAACGCAGGTCAGCTGCATTGAGAAAAAGCCCCTGGGCCGCTGCGCCGCTAAGCCGCTGCGCAGTTTCCTGATGGGGCGGCGATGCCTTCGCCGCGAGGCGGCTTTTGCCCGGTAGCGCAGGCCTGGCGTGCGCGATGGGATGCGGCAAGGTCAGGGCGCCAAGACCGGCCCTTGATGGGCTCAGGTACAAGGACAGAAACGATGAAAATGGATTTGAACAGCGATTTGGGCGAGAGCTTTGGCGCCTGGAGCATGGGCGACGATGCGGCCATGCTGGACATCGTCAGCAGTGCCAACGTGGCGTGTGGCTTTCATGCCGGCGATGCTGCGGGGATACTCTCCACCCTCAAGGCCGCCAAGGCGCGCAATGTGGTCGTGGGCGCACATGTGGCCTATCGCGATCTGGCGGGCTTTGGCCGCCGCAATATGGATGTGGCCAGCGCCGATCTGGTGGCCGATGTGATTTATCAGATCGGCGCACTGCAAGGCCTGGCCCAGGCGGCGGGCACCACGGTGCGGTATGTCAAGCCGCACGGCGCGCTCTACAACACCATTGCCCAGGATCGACGCCAGGCCATGGACGTGATCCATGCGATCAAAGCCATCGACCCCAAGCTGGTGTTGATGGCGCTGGCCGGTGCCCCGCTGATTGGCTGGGCCCGCGATGCGGGTTTGCGCGTGGTGGCGGAAGCCTTTGCCGACCGTGGCTACACGCCTGAGGGTGCGCTGGTCTCGCGCCGCGAGCCCGGTGCCGTGCTGCATGACGAAAACCTGATTGCCCAGCGCATGCTGACCCTGGTGCGCGATGGTGTCATCGAGGCCGTGGACGGGAGCCTGGTGCGTGTGGAGGCTGACTCCATCTGCGTGCATGGCGACAGCCCCGGTGCGGTGGCCATTGCGCGCAACATCCGCCAGCGGTTTGAGCAGGAAGGCGTGCAGATTGCTTCGTTTGTGGGCGCTGCGGAATGAGTGCCATGCGATTTCTTCCCGTCCATCGCCAGGCCATTCTGGTGGAGCTGGCCGACCTGCAGCAGACATTGCTGCTGCTGGGGGCCTTGCAGGCCAAGTCCATCCCTGGCGTGCAGGAGCTGGTGCCGGCTGCGCGCACCATTCTGGTCCAGTTCGCGCCCCATCTCATCACGGCGGCAGAACTGGTCAAGGCCATTGCGGGCTGCGATCTGAGCGGCAGCGTGCAACGCTCGGACGTGCTGGTGCAGATTCCCGTGCGTTATGAGGGCGAGGATCTGGCCGAGGTGGCGCAGATACTGGGTATCACGGCCGAAGAAGTGGTGCGCCGCCACACGGGCTGCGAGTGGTCGGTGGCTTTCACCGGCTTTGCGCCGGGCTTTGCCTACCTCAGCGGCGGCGATGCCATCTTCAATGTGCCGCGTCGTTCCACGCCGCGCACCAAGGTGCCTGCGGGCGCTGTGGCGCTGGCAGGCACCTTCAGCGCCGTGTATCCGCAGGCCAGCCCCGGCGGCTGGCAGATTATTGGCGTCACGGATACGGCCATGTGGGATCTGGCGCGCGATCTGCCCGCACTGCTGCAACCCGGTTATCGCGTGCAGTTCGTCGATGCGGCCACGCAAAAAAGCGCATCGGATGCTTTGCCGGATGCGATTCCAGACCACAAAGTGTCTGAGATCCATCCGGAGCAAGAACAAGAGCAGGCCGCTACCGATTTGAAGGGCAGTGCATTGCGCGTGCGCGCCACGGGCCTGCTCACGCTGTTCCAGGACCTGGGGCGCCACGGCCAGGCCGGGCAAGGCGTTTCGGCCTCGGGGGCCATGGACCAGGCGGCGTTCAAGACCGCCAATCGCCTGGTTGGCAATGCCAGCCAAGTGCCGGTGCTGGAAACCGTGGGTGGAGGCCTGTCGCTGCAGAGCGTTGGAGACAACGTGGTGGCCGTGACAGGCGCGGATGCACCCATCAGCATCACCACGGCGGAGGGCCAGCGCTGGCAGGTGCCGCGCTATGCCGCGATCGCGTTGGCGGATGGCGACGTGCTGAGTATTGGCCAGCCCACGGCCGGTGCGCGCTGCTATGTGGCGGTGCGTGGCGGCTATGAGGTCGCCCCCGTGCTGGGCAGCGCTTCCACGGACACCCTGGCCCATGTTGGTCCGCCGGCCTTGCGCAGCGGCCAGCTGCTGGTCGTTCAACCGGCCCAGAAGGCCATGGTGGCCGATACGGCGTTGCCGGTGCAGAACCTGCCGGCCGCAGGCGGCGAAGTCGTGCTGGATGTGGAACTGGGCCCGCGCACGGACTGGTTCACTGCCGATGCCTTGGCCTTGCTGGCCGGGCAGCGTTGGCAGGTCACACCCCAGTCGAACCGCGTGGGTCTGCGCCTGGCTGGCGAGCAGGCCCTGACGCGCGCCATCAGCAGCGAGTTGCCCAGCGAAGGCACGCCGCTGGGTGCCATTCAGGTGCCCGCCAGCGGCCAGCCCGTGCTGTTCCTGGCCGATCACCCCCTGACTGGCGGCTACCCGGTCATTGGCTGTGTGGCGCTTCACCATCTGGATCTTGCGGGGCAGATCCCCGTGGGGGCCTGGATTCGTTTCAACCCTGTTCGTTCTTTTGAAGAACTCACACCCACTTTGTGAGGACCTTCCATGATTACCAAAGTTCTGATTGCCAATCGTGGCGAGATCGCCGTGCGCATTGCGCGCGCCTGTGCGGATTACGGTGTGAAGTCCGTGGCCGTCTATGCCAATGCCGATATCGACGCCGTGCATGCGCGCTGCGCCGATGAAGCCTATGGCCTTGATGGCGACAAACCCGCCGATACCTATCTGAACATCGCCAAGCTGATTGCGATCGCCAAGCGTGCGGGGGCCGATGCCGTGCACCCTGGCTATGGCTTTCTGTCGGAGAGCGAAGCCTTTGCGCAGGCCGTGCTGGACGCGGGGCTGAGCTGGATTGGCCCGCGCCCGGACACCATTGCCAAGCTGGGTGACAAGGTCGAGGCCCGCAAGATTGCGCTCAAGGTGGGCGCACCGCTGGTGGCTGGCACGCCCGATCCCGTCAAGGATGCCGACGAAGTGCTGGCCTTTGCCCAGCAGCATGGCCTGCCCATCATCATCAAGGCGGCCTTTGGCGGCGGTGGTCGCGGCATGAAGATCGCCTGGCGCATGGACGAGGTGGCCGAGCTCTATGCATCCGCGGTGCGCGAAGCGGTGACGGCCTTTGGCCGTGGCGAATGCTTTGTGGAGCAATTCCTCGACAAGCCGCGCCATATCGAGGCACAGGTCATGGCCGACACCCATGGCAATGTGGTGGTGCTGGGCACGCGCGACTGCTCGCTGCAGCGCCGCAACCAGAAGCTGGTGGAGGAGGCGCCCGCGCCCTTTATCAGCGATGCGCAGCGTGAACGCATTCACAGCGCAGCCAAGGCCATCTGCTCGGAAGCGGGCTACATCAGCGCCGGGACGGTGGAGTTTCTGCTCAGCGGCAATGGAGCCATTTCCTTCCTCGAGGTGAACACCCGCCTGCAGGTGGAGCACACGGTGACGGAAGAGACCACCGGCATCGATCTGGTGCAGGAGCAGTTGCGCGTGGCCGATGGTCTGCCGCTGTCTTTCACGCAGACGCCGGCGCCACGCGCCCATGCCATCGAGTTCCGCATCAATGCCGAAGATGTGGGCCGCGGCTTTCTGCCCACGCCAGGCCTGATCACGCGCTTTGCACCGCCTTCCGGCCCGGGCGTGCGCCTGGATTCGGGCGTGGAAACGGGCTCGGTGATTCCCGGCAGTTTCGACTCCATGATGGCCAAGCTCATCGTCACCGGCGCAACGCGCGAGCAGGCCCTGGCCCGTGCGCGCCGCGCGCTGGCCGAGTTCCAGATTGAGGGCGTGGCCTCTGTGCTGCCTTTCCACAAGGCGGTGCTCCATCAGCCTGATTTTGTGGGGGCGGACGGCTTCAAGGTCCACACCCGCTGGATCGAGACCGAGTTTGCCGAGCCACTGGCGGCGGCTGCCCGTACCGAGCCAGTGGTCGACACCAGCCTGGTGCGTACGGCCATGGAGATAGACGGACGCCGCGTACAACTGGGTCTGCCCGCCATGCTGCTGCAGGGGCTGTCTGCCCCGGCCTCGGCGGGCGCCCAGCCCGCCGCCCAGCAAGAGGTGAATCCCGATGCCGTGAGCTCGCCGATTGCGGGCAACCTCCACGCCTGGAAGGTGGCGGATGGCGATGCAGTCCAGGAAGGCGATGTGATTGCCGTGATGGAAGCCATGAAGATGGAGATGCAGGTGGCGGCGCACAAGAGTGGTCGCATCACGCTGGCTGCGCAGCCGGGCACTGCGCAGACTCTGGGCGCCGTGATTGCGCACATCCGATAGCCATGGTGGACCTTGCCCAAGGCGCGGCTTGTGAGTCGTGTCTTGGGCATGGGGCGTGATTGCGCCTCATAGAGCGTCATTGAGCCTTATGGGGCCTCACTGAGCTTCCAACGTCACTGCCCGTGCAGAGCCAGAGCCGGCAGATGGATTGATGGTGGGTTCCCACAGATAGACCACCCGCTGGCACAGCACGGTGGCAATAGCTGCAGCTCCTGCAGCCCCTGATTCCAGCCTGCCCACCTTCCGCCAAGGTGGAGCGCGCAAGCCCGGCGTGGGCGATGGGGCCGCCATCAGCGGCATGCTGTTCGTGTGGCACACCGGAATTCCTTGGGAAGAACTCCCCCGTCCCTGGGCAGGGGCCGTGGCATGGCGTGCTGGCGGCGCCTGCGTGAAGGGAATGCCTGTCACGTCTGGTAGCGCTTGCCTTGCACCAAGCCATGCGGGTGCGCCTTCGTGGTCAGGCGGTGTCCGTGGCGCCAAGGACAAGGCATGCGAGATTGTTCAACAAGGAAAAGAGAGTGCAGTCCCCTGCAAGGGCGGAGCGCAAGACGCTCTGGTAACGCGGTGGAGAGGGGGCTGCGTGAGGGGAAGGGCGGTGCGTGGCCCGAATCTTGCATCGAACTTACTGGTTTTCCCTTATTCCTGTATTGGGAGAATGAATGACAATTTCGCATGTTTGTTGAGCAATCTGCTATTAATCGTTGAAAGATTGCTTTTTGTTCCCGTTGCATATTGATGCCATGAATCTGAGCCCCGCCGCACTCTCACGACGCACCTTGTTTGCCTGCACCGCAGCCCTGCTGGGAGGCGCGCTGCATGCGCAAACCGCCTATCCCAACAAACCCATTCGCATCGTGGTGCCCTATGCGCCCGGAGGTTCGGTCGATATGGTGGGCCGGGTGATTGGCGATATCCTGGCCAAGCAACTGGGCACCACCGTGGTGATCGAGAATGTGCCCGGCGCCGCGGGTGTGGTGGGCGCTCAGCGTGTGGTGTCTTCCAAGCCCGACGGCTACACCTTGCTGGCGGGCTCCAGCAACGAGATGGCGGGCACCAAGTTTGTCAACGCGGCACAAAAGTACGATCCGGCGGTCGACCTGACACCGATTGCACTGACGGCTTCGGCCCCCAATCTGTGGGTGGCGGGCGCCCATGTGCCGGTCAAGAACATGGATGAATTCATCAAGCTGGTCAAGACCAACCCCGGCAAGTACAGCTATGGCAGCCCTGGCATTGGCTCCACGCCCCATTTCTCGGGCGAGCTGATCAAGAAGACGGCCGGCGTTCACCTGGTCCATATTCCCTATAAAGGATCGCCCGCGATGACCGGCGATCTGGGCGGCGGCAATCTGGACTTTGCGATTCTCTCGCCCATGGCTTCGGCCCCGTTGGTGCAATCGGGCAAGATCAAGATCCTGGGCGCCACCACGGCCGAGCGCATCAGCAGCCTGAAGAACGTGCCCGCGCTGGCCGAGCATCCGGCGCTCAAAGGCTATGCCCTGAGCGGCTGGTTTGCGCTGGCAGCCCCCAAGGGCCTGTCTGCAGATATCGTCGCCAGCCTGCAAAAAGCGGTGCAGGCCGGCCTGGCAGATCCCGCCATACGCCAACGACTGGAAGCCGCAGGCACGCCGCCTGCCACTGGCACGGAAAGCCTTGCCCAGGTCATCCGCACCGATATGGGCAAATACGCCGAACTGGTGAAGTTCGCCAACATCACGCTGGATAACTGAGCGGGATCTCGCCGCGCAAAAAACGCCTCCTTGCGAGGCGTTTTTTTTTGTTGGAGAGCTGTTGAGAACGGCAGTTTTCCGAAGACTCCCGGATAGGTCTTTCCGGCAGTGCTGCCCGGGGGGCGCACGCCCTGCGGCGGCGCGGTCCGGTGCAGGGTGGCTCAGAGAAAGCGTTCGGCGCGGAAGGGGGGGGGGCGTCGATGGGAGCGGGCTGCCCGCTCATCAGCGCGCCCAGCAGCTTGGCCGTGCCGGTGGAAAAGCCGACATGCTGGTGGCCGAAGGCCAGCCACAGATTGCGGCGGCCGGGCTGCGGCAGAGGAACAGCCACCCGCTGTCGCGCTTGCGCTGGCTTTCTCTCGCTTCGGCCAGCAGGCGTTGGTTTGTTGCGCAGCAGCGCGGGCAGCGACTTCCGCAGGGTGAACGGCATCAGCGCGCTGCGGGCAATGACGCCGGTATTGCCGGAGGAGGTTTCCTGGCCCGGATCGCACCGGTCGATCAGGGTGACCTGGGCACCCAGGCACTGCAGTTCCAGGACGGCGACGGGTGAATTCACCATGGTCCAACCAGAGACAAGGCTTGGCAGTGAGGAATCTACCGGCTAGCAAGACTGAGAGCCAAGGCGGTGGGCGCGAGATTCTCTAAAACTTACAGAAGCTGACAGCAATCATGTAGGGGAATGAAATTTGTATACATTTGTAAGATGCGATTTGATATCTTGGTAATTATTTCTGTTTATTGAAATATAAGTCGTGCATAAAGCATTGTGCCAATTATTCGAATAGATTTCGAATTTCTGTGACGATATTTATGTTGCCATGCTTAATTATTTGATAAAAATTAATTATGAAGATAAGCAGTCAACTTTGTTGCTTCATATTCGGCATGACGTCCAGTGAAGCGGCGCCATTGGTAGCGTGGAATTTAAATCCTAAAGATTTGTCGCGTTCTGCGTATCCCTGGTGGAAGCTGGCGCGCTTCAAGTTAAATAAATGATATTTGCCTGCGACACTTTGTCGTGCATATGGAGCTTTTTCTGCTGTGAAATTGGCTACGAAATTATTGATTGATAATTTGAAGTAGTCATTCCTTTGAAAATTTACTCATTACGGCTTGGTGTTGATATTTCCATTCTGGATTTTAATGGCTTGGCATTTATGCTGTCCCTTTCTCATTGAAGAGGAAACCACTAATTCATTCAGTTGCCTATCCAAATATATTTGCATAGGCATAAGATGAATTAATATATCTTTGATATCAAAAATGAAAAAATTGAAAATCTCGCAAAGATTGGCCGTAGCTTTCAGTATTATGGTTTTGCTCCTGGCTTCGCTAGGCGGTATAGGAATCTGGCGTTCAGCTAGCCAGCGTGCTGAATTATCTGACGTGCTGCAGCGGCGCATACCGTTGAACAAGGCTTTAAATACCATTCTCGACCAGGTCAATGAACAAGCAATTCAGAATCGCAATCTTGTCATTTTCAGTTCAAGCGATATTAAAAAATCCGCGCTTGATCGCATCACCGAAGCCAGATCTGAAGTTGAGAGACAATTTAAAATAGTAGAAGAAAAAATAAATTCGACTGAAGGGATCGCTCTTCTGGAAAAAATGCAGGTGACTCGAACAGAATTCTTGAAATCGGGTAACCAATTTTTGTCGCTGGTAGAGCAAGGTCAGATGCCAGAAGCAACGTTGTTTCTGGAGAAGGACCTGAGACCTGCACAGCGTGCCTACCAAGCGGCCATCACCGAGCAGATGGTGTTGCAGGATAAGAGAGCCAAAGAGGCTGGTGAACGTGCTGAAGAGAGTGCTGAAGCTCTCACGCGCGATATTTTGATTGCCGCAGTGGCAGCTATCCTGGCGGCCATTTTCATGGCGATAAGCATCATTGCGTCGATCGTCCGCCCGTTAAGACGTGCTGTTGCAGTTTCGGATCAAATCGCCAGCGGCAATCTTTCCACTCACATCTCGGTAGAGTCCAATGACGAAACCGGCCAGCTGCTGCGTTCCATGCAGCAGATGCAAAAGAGTTTGGCAAATACCGTGAGCCTGGTGCGCCAGAATGCGGAAGGCGTGGCATCCGGTAGCTCTCAGATTGCCTCTGGCAACAATGATCTGTCGGCACGCACGGAGGAACAAGCTTCAGCGTTGGAGCAAACAGCTGCTTCCATGGAAGAGCTGGGTTCCACGGTGCAGAAAAATGCAGAAAATGCACGGGCTGCCAACCAGCTGGCGGTCAATGCATCCGCTGTGGCGGCTCAAGGCGGTGAGGTGGTCTCAGAAGTCATTGAGACGATGAAAAGCATCAACGCCAGCAGCACCAAGATTTCCGACATTATTTCCGTCATCGACGGAATTGCATTCCAGACGAATATTCTGGCCCTGAACGCTGCCGTGGAAGCCGCACGAGCCGGTGAACAAGGGCGCGGTTTTGCCGTGGTCGCGAGCGAAGTGCGCAGTCTGGCGCAGCGCAGCGCAGACGCTGCAAAGGAAATTAAGGAACTGATCACTGCAAGCGTGGAGCGAGTAGGGCAAGGCAGCGTCCTGGTGGACAAGGCCGGGGTCACCATGACAGAAGTCGTTCAGGCGATACGGAGCGTCACAGAGATCATGGGTGAAATCAGTGCGGCGAGCAGTGAACAAAGTGCGGGCGTGAACCAAATTGGCGAAGCAGTCACACAGATGGACCAGGCCACACAGCAGAATGCGGCGTTGGTGGAAGAGATGGCGGCCGCCGCGAATGCACTGAACAACCAGGCCGCGGAGCTCGTCAAGGCAGTTTCAGTTTTTACGCTGAGCGAGAACCACACCCAGTCAGCCAGTCATCTGAATCCGGTGCGTGCTCCATTATCCCAGCCGTCAGGGCAATCTCTGGTTATGCCTAAAAATCAAAATACGGAGCCTGCGCGTATTGGAGCCTCTGCTTTCCCTAAGGCACCTGTTAAACAGCCCCAGCTTGTTGATGCGGATAGCAGCAAAAACGATTGGGAAAGCTTTTGACCCTGGAGAGCAGCTTCGGAGCCCTCCATACCTTTAGATGTTGAGACTGGCCGTCTTCCGAAGACTACTGGAGGTGTTTCTCCGGTAGTGCTGGCCGGGGGGCAGAACGCCCTGCGGCGGTGCGGTGTGGGACGAGGCGGCTCAGAGGAAGCGTTCGGCGCGGAAGGCGTGGGCGTCGATGGGAGCGGGCTGCCCGCTCATCAGCGCGCCCAGCAGTTTGGCGGTGCCGGTGCCGGTGGAAAAACCGACATGCTGGTGGCCGAAGGCCAGCCACAGATTGCGGCGGCCGGGCATGGCGCCGATGATGGGGCGGCAGTCCGGCAGCGTGGGTCGGCTGCCCATCCAGGGCGCGGCTTCCAGGCGTGCACCCAGCGGCAGGGCCTGGCGGGCGGCGGTTTCGGCCAGCTCCAGCTGCACGGGGCGGGGAGCGGCCTCGCAGTCGTTCAGCTCCACGCCGGTGGACAGGCGCAGGCCTTGCTCCATGGGCGAGAGCACATAGGCGCCGCCGGTGTCGTACACCGGGCGCTGCAGGCGCGCGGGGCTGGCGGGGTCTGCGGCGTAATGCATGTGGTAGCCGCGCTCGAAGGCCATGGGCACGCGGATGCCCAGCCGGCCCATGAACTGCTTGCTCCACGGGCCCAGGGCCACCACCACCTGGTCGAAGTAGCTGGCCTGGCCGCTGTCGTCCAGCACATCCCAGCCTTCGCCATTGCGCTGCAGGGTGTGCAGCTGGCGGGTGCTGACGATGCCGCCGCGCGCGGCAAAGGCCCGGGCGTAGGCGGCCGTGACCTGGCCGGGGCTGTCGACGGAATAGGTGTCCTGCACCCACAGCGCCTTGGTGAACACGGAAGGGCGCAGCACGGGTTCCAACGCGTGCAGGGCCGGGGCATCCAGCACCTGGGTGCGCACGCCAAAGTGGTCCATGGTGGCGCGGCCCAGCCGGCCGGCGTCGAAAGCGGCCTGGCTGCGGTAGAGGAACAGCCAGCCGTTGTCGCGCAGCCGCCGGCTTTCACCCACTTCGGCCAACAGGCGCTGGTGTTCGGCGGTGGACAGGCGGATCAGCGCGTCCAGCGCGGTGGTTGTTTCCTCAAACGCGCTGTGGGTGGCATGGCGCAGGTAGGACAGGCCCCAGCCCAGGTTACGCAGCATGAACGCGGTGTTGTAGCGCAGCGAGGCCGTGTTGTTGCGCAGCAGCGTGGGCAGCGATTTCCACAGATCGGGGTGGTTGAACGGCATCAGCGAGCTGCGGGCGATGACGCCGGCATTGCCGTAGGAGGTTTCCTGGCCCGGATCGCGCCGGTCGATCAGGGTGACCTGGGCGCCCAGGCGCTGCAGTTCCAGGGCGGTGGCAACGCCCACCATGCCGGCGCCCAGGACGGCGACGCGGGAATTCAACATAGTCCAACCAGATGAGGGGGAGATGGGGTGAGGGGGCAAGGCTTGCCCGGAAGGAGTCTGCCATTGTGCGCCTGCGTGCGGGCAGTCAGGCAGTGTTGCGGCGTCACATCGGCAAAACGGCGTGTCAAAGCGACGGTGGTGGCTGCGGGCGCTGCGGGCGCAAAAAAGGCACCCGAAGGTGCCAGTGTGCGGGAGTGCGGTGGCTCCCGTTGGCCTGTGGCCCGGTGGGTTCTGCAGGCTCAGTCGACGACCACCTGGGCGGCGCCGGCTTCCATGCGGCCCACAACGGCGGCATCGGCAAAGCCATGGCGGGCGAACAGGTCCAGCACCTGCTGCACGGTCTCAGGGGTGCAGGACACCAGCAGGCCGCCGGAGGTTTGCGGGTCGGTCAGCAGGGCGCGCTGGGCATCGCTGATGCCGCTGGCCAGCTGCACGCTGGCGCCGTAGCTGGCCCAGTTGCGGGTGGAGGCGCCGGTGAACACGCCTTGCGCGGCAAAGTCTGCCACGCCCGGCAGCACGGGCAGGGTGCGGCTGTCGATGCGGGCGGTCAGGCCTGCGCCGCGGGCCAGCTCCAGGCTGTGGCCCAGCAGGCCGAAGCCGGTCACATCGGTCAGGGCGTGCACGCCGGCCAGCTGGGACAGTTCCATGCCAGGGCGGTTGAGCTGGGTGGTGGCGGCCACCATGGCGCGGTAGCCCGCGTCGTCGAGCAGATTCTTCTTGAGCGCAGCGGACAGAATGCCCACGCCCAGCGGCTTGCCCAGCACCAGCACGTCGCCGGCCTGGGCATCGGCGTTGCGCTTCATCTGCTTGGGGTTGACGATGCCGATGCCCACCAGACCGTAGATGGGTTCCACCGAGTCGATGGAGTGGCCGCCGGCCAGCGGGATGCCGGCGTCGCGGCACACGGACTCACCGCCTTCCAGGATCTTGGCGATCACATCGTGCGGCAGCACATTGATGGGCATGCCCACAATGGCCAGCGCCATCAGCGGCGTGCCGCCCATGGCGTAGATGTCGGACAGCGCATTGGTGGCGGCGATGCGACCAAAGTCGAAAGCGTCGTCGACGATGGGCATGAAGAAGTCGGTGGTGGCGACGATGGCCTGCTCGTCGTTGATGCGGTAGACGGCGGCGTCGTCGGCCGTCTCGGTGCCCACCAGCAGATTGGGGAAGAACTGCTTGGGCAGGTTGCTCTTGGCCAGCAGTTCCGACAGCACGCCGGGGGCGATCTTGCAGCCGCAGCCACCGCCATGGGACAGCGAAGTCAAACGGGGCACGGCAGGGGCGGTGGTGGAGGCTGGGGTGGTGACAGTCATGGCAGCGTGTGAAAAAGCCCGTGGCGCAGGCAGGCCGGGCGGGCAGGGTCCAACAGGGCCGGTGGGCGCCGTCATGCTGCGGGGCAGAGGGGGGCGGCGCGCCAGCGGCGACTCCCCCTATTATCGGCAGCTGGGCCTGCGGCCAGGAAGCCAGGGTTGCGGCGGTCGTTTTTCTGCTTTTTTTAGTCCATGGATGCTTCTGTCACTGCGGCCGGTGCGCCGCCTGTTCCGGGTGTTCCAGCCGGTGCCGATGGTTCCCTTCCTCTGGTGGCCGCGCCGGGCACAGCCAGCGTGGCGCGGCTGGAGCAGCGCAGCTTCAATGCCTGGCCGGCGGTGCGCACGGCGGTCATGGACGGCTGGCTGCTGCGCAGCAGCGGTGGCTACACCAAGCGCGCCAATTCGGCCAACGCAGTGCAGGCCGGTACCTTGCTGGACGAGGGTTTGCTGCAGGCCATCGAAGCCTGGTATGCGCGGCAGCAGCTGCCCGCCATCTTCCGGCTGTCCCCCTTGGCGGATGCACAGTGCGATGCGCTGCTGGCCGCGCGCGGCTATGCCCTGGTGGAGCCTTCCCGTTTTTTGCTGCGCCACGGCACGCCAGCGGACTGCCTGCTGCCCGCCGTGCCCGTGGAGCCCCGCTGCACGCCGGCCTGGCTGGGCGGCTATGCCCAGGCCAGCGGCCTGGCGGCGCCGCAGCAGCCCTGGCACCAGCGGATTGTGGATGGCATTGGCGGGCACTGCGCCTATGCCACCGTGGAGCAAGGCGGGCGCAGCGTGGCCTGGGGCCTGGCGGTGCTGGAGCGTGGCGCTGCGGGTCTGTACGACGTGGTGGTGGCGCCGGAATACCGGGGGCAGGGCCTGGGCCGGCAACTGGTGAGCGGCCTGCTGCAATGGGCCGCGGCGCAGGGGGCGCAGCAGGTGGACCTGCAGGTGCGCGGCGGCAACCGGGTGGCCGAGCAGCTGTATGCCAGCCTGGGCTTTGTACCGGTCTATGGCTACCACTACCGGGTGCAGCGTTAGGAGCTGGCTCTTTAGTTTCGGCTTCGGTGTGGACGCGGTGCCGGTGAGCGATCGGTGAAGTGCTGTGGGGCTGGCGGTGCGCGGCAGCGCTGCGCACCCGGGGGGCTGTGCCTCCTGAACGTGCCTTCTGTGTCCTTGCCGCGTGCGTGCTGTGTGTTTTTCGCGCGTTTTCTGCGCGCCGGCCGGGCAAGGTGAAGGTGTCTATCGTTCGGCCGTATCGTCCCTGCGGGGGCGCACAAAGCGTTCCGGAAAGCGCAACACGCCCAGGCCCAAGCCCTGGCCCAGCAGGTCCAGGCCGTCCAGCGCGTCGTCGCCAGCGGGTGCGCCGAACAGGCAGACCCGGTCGCGCCCGGCGTGCTTGGCCTGGTAGAGGGCCTGGTCGGCCTGGTGCAGCAGCACAGTGCTGCAGACGTCTGCACTGTCGGCAGCCAGGGCGCTGACGCCCACGCTGATGGTTACCGGCCAGCTGCCTTTGGCATGGTGGGCGCGCAACTGGTTGCAGGCGGCTTCACACAGGCGGTTGGCCAGTTGCACGGCCTGTTCGGCTGTGGTGTCCGGGCAGACCACAATGAACTCTTCCCCGCCATAGCGGCCCGCCACACTGAGCGGGCGCAGCTGCTGGCGCAGCATCAGCCCCATGCCGGCCAGCACCTGGTCGCCAGCCGGGTGGCCGCACTGGTCGTTGACGCGCTTGAAGTGGTCAAGGTCCATCAGCAGCACGGCCAGGGGCCGGCGCTGGTGGTGGGGCAGATCCAGTGTGTGCTGCAGGGCCTGCATGACCGTGCGGCGGTTGGGCAGGCCGGTGAGGCTGTCTTCATTGGCAAAGCGCAGCAACTGCTGGTCTGCCCGCGCCTGGGCCATCATCAGAAAGCCGATGGCCTTGAGGTGCAGGGCGATGAACAGCACGGCATAGGACAGCAGCAGCGAAGAGCTGCTGCGGGTGCTGGAAGGGGATAGCACGGTCAGCGACAGCTGGGGCGAGAACATGCGCAGCACCAGGGCCGCGGTGAGCAGCGCCACGCCTGCCATGAACACCCATTCCCCGCGCCCCATATGGTGGTAGCGGCGCAGCAGGATCTGCGCCATCCACAGGTTGTGCAGGATCAGCATGCCGCAGACGGTGCGCGTGCGCGCCACGACCTGGGCCGGATCCAGCAACAGCACATAGACCACGGCAATGCACACCGGCAGCACGTACAGCCAGGCGGTGGTGAGCGGTATGCGGTAGAAGCGGTGCAGGCTGGCAATGCTGGCGCAGATGCCGCTGGCAAACGCCACATAGCCGATGCCGGACAGCAGGGGCCGTAGCGGGGAGCCCATGAAGCTCAGGCAGCTGAAGCCCACGCCGAACAGCACCAGGCCCAGTGTCAGCTGGCTGCCACCGTCGTTCCAGAATTTTCTGCCCCAGAAACCCGTCAGCGCAGCGAGGGTGACCGAGGACAGAACGATCATCATCGACACAGTCGTCAAATCCAGCATGATCTATTTCTATCCCCCCAGTGCGCCACATCGAACCCTCTCTGTGCGCAGCCTGTCGGCATTCGAATAAATGCTATCGGCAATTGCCCACCAAGGCACCTGGGTGGAATGCGGGCGAGATGAAGTCAGGATGCTGTGTATTTGATAGCTGTTGACGGCTTTCTGAATGGCCCTGGATGCGGGTGTCTGGACATGCATCCAGCATGGCGCAGACCCCTGTTTTGTAATGCAGAACAGGGTTTCTGGATGGGCGGTAGAGCTGGTGGTGGAACCGGGGGATGCCCGGCAGGTGCGGTGTGCGGCTATGGCGGTGCTGTGGGGCAGCAACGGAAAGCGGCAGTCACCTGGCGCGAACATCAGTGCGGACAGGGCACGCCCCATGCCCCATGCCCCATGCCCCATGCCCTCACGCTGTGCGCAAGCGCTTGACGCTGCTGGTCACCACGCCCCAGATCTCAATGTGCAGTCCCTCCTGGGGATGGATGTCCGGATACGCCGGGTTTTCCGGGTGCAGAACGAACTGACCGTCGCGCACATGCAGGCGCTTGCAGGTGAATTCGCCATCCACCTGGGCCACCACGATGTCGCCGTGCACGGGCTGGAGGAGTTTGTCCACCACCAGCATGTCGCCGTCGAACATGCCAGCGCCTTCCATGCTGTCACCCGTCTGCCGCAGGATGAAGATGGACTGCGGGTGCTGCGCCAGTTCTGTGGCCAGGTCGAGGTGCGTGACCGCACCGCGCTCCGCCGCACTGGCACGGCCGCCGCGCGCGGGCGCTGCCAGCATGGGCAGCGGCATGGCGGTGATGGTGGCGGGCACGGGCATGCCGGCAAGAAAACGATGGCTGTACATGCATACAGTATATGCGAGTCGTGAGACGGATGCAGCCGCAGTTGGTGACCGGGTGTGTCTGCGGCTTTTGGGACGGGGTTGGCTGCTGCTGAATCAGTAGGGCGGGGCTGATGATGGGCTAGTCGTTCACTGCCCCTGCCTTGCTGCCCAGGCCGCCGTCGCTGAGGGTGTGGCAGACCTCTTTGACCTGCCAGCTCTGACCGTCGATGTCTTCCTTGAAATCGGTCACGCGCACGGGGCTTTGGGGCATCAGTTCTGGCCGGCCCTGGGCCAGGGTCAGCTCGAACGTGGCCATGCCGCGTTCCAGGCGCGGGCGGTGGTCAGGGCGTCCTGTTCGCTGGCGTAGGTTTCTTCTGGGTTTTGACGTTGTGGGTCTTGTCACCTGCAATGACGGCCTTGCGCTTGCCGTTGACGCGGTCTGACCACCAGGCGTGCACGCCATATTAAATGCCTCACGGGTGCTGCTGCTCCAGCGGTGTCGGTCCCCGCTGGCCCGGGTGATGTGGATGGTGTGCTGGCTTTTGTCCTTGCTGATGGTGGTGCCGTTGATGGGCATGAACAGCAGGTGCTTTTTCTTGACAGTGGCCACGGCGTCGTACTTGGGCGCCAGGCGGGCTAGGAAGTGCATGTCGCCTTCGTTGGTCTGGTCCATGTGGGCCATTGCGGTGGCGGCCAGTTTGGCGTCCACCGCAATGGCTGGGTCTGTTGGGCTTGGTGACTTCCTGGATGGTGCTGTGTCTGCCATCTGTAGCTTTGGTTTCTTTACTGCGGCCAGTAACGCGGTGATGATCGCCAAAAAGCGACCGCCAAAGCGCACACAGAATGAAAAAGCCCCAGTAGTGAAGGCTGGGGCTTCGGGTTTTTGCGAACCAGTGTTCTGGCGAAAAAGGTTTGCCGCTGGGGACGCCCTTGTGCTGCCTGTAGTGGACCAGGCCGGGCAAAGCAGACTCAGTCTCGGTCTGCATTCAAGAGTGCCGCCCCCAGCGCTTTTGGGGGGCTGCGTTCTCACTTTACGAATGGATAACTTTTGACCACAGCCGGAGCCCAAATTTCACCGCCTGCTCCTTGAAAGGATCACTCAACGTTGAAGAGAGTTGGATCCACGAATGGAGGTCCGGTTCGTAAAAAGGCCAGTTATCAATTTTTTCCAACCTTTTCGGGCACCACTTCAGAGAGATCTTTTGAGAAGACGCTATAGAAGTGTTCGACACTGTCTTCTTGTCCATTTTTCATGAGCTTAAAGACTTTGCCAATAGGGTTGGAGAAACTATCATTCGTCCCACGAACGCCAGTTACATCAAATCCTATAGAGATTTCTTTCTGTGTCGGGTTGTCCCATTTATAGCCGAGATTACGGACCATGACTTCTCCCACATAACATCCGAAGATGATTAATGTTTTATTCATTGATTCGATTGTATTTCCTTCTTTTCGGAATCCCAGGACGATCTGATCAATTATCTTCAGGCTTGCAGGTGAGTAGTCTAGTTTCTGTCCATTCATTTGTGCCACCACATTTACTGTAACCCCAGCCAGTGCCGTTGCCTTATCTGGCATTAAATCGAGACCGAGGCCGTTGGCCTGCGATGCGGTGGTGGAAAAGGCGAAAAAAACTAGAAAAAAGAAACGACGTAGGAGAATCATATAGGTCTCATTGTGACAGTGGAAAAACTGGCATTAGAATTCAGCGGTAGACTGATAACGCCGTCTGAATGGTTGGGATGTTATGTCTCAGCATTCGGAAATGCCTTAAATCTATACCGTTGCAAGTATTTGAATTAGTATGGACAGTCAATGCCTATGTATACACATAGGCAAGGCATTCTTATGCACGCCTAAAGTGTTGATAGTGGCTGTTTTTTCATTCAGTACTGGGGCTAAGTATATGCAGCGTTTGCTTACACATCCTTGTCGATGCTGAAAGCAATCGCTTTTCCAGCGCTGTCATCCAACACACAAATCCGGGCAACCACTATCGCTCGTGCAGATTCCCAGCGGTGTTTGGCTCACTGTGCAAGTGTCTACGCCTGAGCTACCCGGTAACTGAGACCTCTCATGCGCAATGCGCGTCTACTTGCTGTCAACTGCCTAAGTCAGTGTCATTGAATAGAGCGCCAGCTACGGTATCAAGACGGCGTGTGAGTACCGATATTGGTGGCTCATTTCGGATCGTCAAAAGCCAACCAGGGATACGTCTGTCAGAATGAAAAAAGCCCCAGCAGTGAAGGCCGGGGCTTCTTGGGTTCTCGCGAACCGGTGTTCTGGCGGAAAGCAGCTGGAGTCGAACCAACCCAGGAGTGACTGACACCCCTCACCGGGTTTGAAGCCCGGCCGCGCCACCGGGCACGATTGCCTTCCTTGGGAGGAAAGCGACGATTCTACCGTGTTACAGCCTGTGTGCAGCGCAGGTGGTGGCGATGTGGGGCACAGGGAATGCCCCAGCCCCTGCTGGGAACCTGCATCGTTATCTCCATCTCATCCCTAGCCTAGCCTAGCCCAGCCCAGCCCAGCCCAGCCCAGCCCATCGCATCGCATCGCATCGCATCGTTATCCCTGTGCGGTCAGCGGCTGCGGTTCCATTGCGCGTCGGGGCGCAGCACGTGGGCGTCGCGCACGCGGCGGGTGTAGCCCAGGCGGTCGAAGCATTCGATGATCTGGATGGCGCGTTTGCGGCCCAGGCCGGTGGCGTCGCGGAAGGCGCGGGCTTCGACCTCGCCGTGGGCGGCCTGGGCGGCAAGCTGCTGCACGATGTCGGCCAGCTCGTCCATGCGCGCAGCGCTGTAGAACAGGTCTTTGACCACCTGGAACAGTTGGCCCTGGCGGGCGAGCTTGCGCAGCAGCTGGCGCACGGCTTCTTCGCCAGTGCCGGTGTCGGCGGCCAGGTCGCGTACCCAGGGTGGGTCGTAGCGGCCGGCGTGCAGCAGCGGCAGCAGCTGTTCCGACAGCGTTTGCTCGGCGGCGGTGAGTTGCACGCTGTGGCCGGGCAGGTGCAGCCAGGCGCCGCTGGCGGTGATGCTGCCGTCCTGCTGCAGCGCCTCCACCAGGCCGGCCCACAGCGCATCGTGCTGGTTGTGCACCAGCCCGGGCAGGGCCATGCGGCGCAGGCGGGCGGCGTTGATGCCGGGCTCGTCCGGGTTCTTGGCGTGAAAGCGTTCCAGCGTGTCCAGCACGCGCGCGCGCAGCGGCTGCCAGCGTGCGGCATCCAGCAGCAGGGCGTCGCCATCCGCCATGGGCAGGCGCAGCGTGCCGGGCAGGGCAGCACCGTCCAGCGCCCGCCCGGTCAGGCGGGTCAGCTGCGACAGCGGCAGGCCGTGGGGGGCCTGGGCGATCAGGGCGGCGGGGCTGGCGGTGGCCACCAGCTGCTCCAGGGCATCCAGATAGGCCGTGCGTTCGGCGCTGCGGCGCTTGCGGGCCGGGGCATAGGGGTCTACCACCATGCCACCGGCGATGGTGCGGCTGGCCTGGGCGTTGCGCAGGATCAGGCGGTCGCCGGGCAGGGCGAACACGGGTGCATCCAGCACCAGCTGGGCGCGCACTTCGGTGCCGGGGTCGATGGGCTGGTCCTGCAGCAGCGCCACGTGGGCGGTGCCCTTGTGGGTGCCGATGTGCACATGCACCGGCGTCCACTGCGCCAGGGGCGGGGCTTCGGCCAGCAGGTGCAGGCGGATGTCGATGCGGTCGGTGGCCTGCAGCAGGCGGCCGTCCAGAATCCAGTCGCCGCGCTGGATGTCTTCCTTGGCGATGCCGGCCAGGTTCAGGGCGCAGCGCTGGCCGGCCACGCCGGTGTCGCTGGCCTGGTTCTGGGCGTGGATGCTGCGCACCCGCACCGACTGGCCGCTGGCCGAGTGCAGCAGTTGATCGCCCACGTTCACGCGGCCGTTGAACACGGTGCCGGTGACCACGGTGCCCTGGCCGGGCAGGGTGAAGACGCGGTCCACGGCCAGGCGGAACAGCCCGTCCTGCGCGCGTGCGGGCATGAGCTGGGCCTGGACATGCAAGTGGTCGCGCAGCGCGGCCACGCCGGGGTCGTCGGCCTGGACGGCATGGGTGGGGAAGATGGGGCTGCCGGCCAGCGCGGTGACCGACAGGATGGCCTGGATTTCGGCGCGCACATCGTCCAGCCGTTCGGGCAGCACGCGGTCGGCCTTGGTCAGGGCCACGGTGCCGTGTTTGACGCCCAGCAGCTGCAGGATTTCCAGGTGTTCGATGGTCTGGGGCATGACGCCGTCGTCAGCCGCCACCACCAGCAGGGCGTGGTCTATGCCCACGGCGCCGGCGGCCATGGTGTGGACGAATTTTTCGTGGCCCGGCACGTCGATGATGCCCAGCACATCGCCGTTGGGCAGGGGGCTGTAAGCGTAGCCCAGCTCAATGGAGATGCCGCGCGCTTTTTCTTCCTTCAGCCGGTCGGTCTCCACGCCAGTGAGGGCGCGCACCAGGGTGGTCTTGCCGTGGTCGATATGGCCTGCGGTGCCGATGATCATGGGTGTCTCTGCTTTCCGTACCGTCTGTGCGGTGCTGGTTCAATGTCTCAATGTGGGGTCGTACAGGGTGCCAGGGTGCCATGGTGTCGTGGGCACGCTGGCAGCGCTGTAGGGAATGGCCTGGGGGTCAGGGCTGGGCCGAGCCGTCGGTGCGCAGCAGGAAGAACTGGGCGATGAAACCGTCCAGGGCGTCGGCTTCCAGGCAGCGCAGGTCCAGCCACAGTGCGTCGTCGTGCAGGCGCCCGATGATGGGGCGGGGCAGGGCGCGCAGGCGCGCTTCGAGCTGCTGCAGCTGGCGTCCGGCCTGCTTGCCGCTGGCCGGGTAGATCTGCAGGCCCCAGCTGGGCAGGTTGTCCACGGGCAGGGCACCGCTGCCGATCTGGCTGTGCAGCTCGGCGGTGTCCACCGTCCAGCTGGCGCCCAGCGCGTGTTGCAGCATGGGGGCCAGTTGTTCGGCCTGGGCGCGCATGTCGGCCTGCGGGCGGGTGAACAGGCGCAGCGTGGTCAGGTTCTGGGCCAAGGCCTCGGGGTGCAGGTACAGGCGCAGCGTGGGCTCCAGCGCCGCCAGGGTGAGCTTGCCTACGCGCAGGGCGCGCTTCATGGGGTGCTTTTTGATCTTGGAGATCAGTTCCTTCTTGCCGACGATGATGCCGGCCTGCGGCCCGCCCAGCAGCTTGTCGCCGCTGAAGGTGACCACGTCGGCGCCGGCGTCGATGGTTTCGCGCACTGTCACCTCGTGGGGCAGACCCCACTGGCGCAGGTCCACCAGGGTGCCGCTGCCCAGGTCCACCACCATCTGCAGGTCGTTGGCGTGGGCGATGGTGGTGACTTCGGTGTCGGGCACGCTCTTGGTGAAGCCCTGGATGGCGTAGTTGCTGGTGTGCACCTTCATCAGCAGGGCGGTGTCTGCGGTGATGGCGCCTTCGTAGTCGCGCGCATGGGTGCGGTTGGTGGTGCCCACCTCGACCAGCTTGCAGCCGGCGCGGCCCATGATGTCGGGGATGCGGAAGGCGCCGCCGATTTCCACCAACTCCCCGCGCGAGACCACCACTTCCTTGCCGGATGCCAGCGTGGACAGGGTCAGCAGCACGGCGGCGGCGTTGTTGTTGACCACGGTGGCGGCTTCGGCGCCGGTGAGGCGGCAGATCAGCGCTTCCACCAGGTCGTCACGGTCGCCGCGGCCGCCGGTGGCCAGGTCGTATTCCAGGTTGGCGGGGGTGGTCAGCGCTTCCACCACGGCGTCCACCGCCGCCTGGGGCAGCAGGGCTCGGCCCAGGTTGGTGTGCAGCACGGTGCCGGTGAGGTTGTAGACGCTGCGCAGGCGCGGGGCGAACAGCTGGGCGAGCTGGCGGCCGATCTGCGCTGCCAGCGCGGCAGTGGCCACGGCTTCGGGAGCCAGCGCGGTGCCGGCGCGCAGCTGCTGGCGCAGGTCTTCCAGCACCTGGCGCACGGCGTCGGTGGTGGCGATGCGGCCGTAGTCGGCCAGCAGGGACTGCAATTCGGCCGATTGCAGCAGGCGGTCTACCGACGGCAGGCGGGCGGGTTCCAGGGGGGCGGTAGCGTGGGGTGCGGATGGTGCGGCCACAGGCAGTCTCGGCAAGGTGCAGTCGGGAAAATGAAAACGGGCCGCCACGGGGCGGCCCGGCGTGGTGTGCGGGAGAGCGCAGCCTTGTCAGGCGCTCCCGCCGCAGACTGGGGCTTATTGTGCCGGATCGATCAGCCCGTCCTGGGGCTGGTCTGCGTCCTGCGCTTCGGCCACCGCCACATACAGCAGCGGGTTGGCGCTGGCGCGCTGGAAGCGGGTCTGCTCGCTCATCAGCAGGTCCAGCATCAGGCTGGCCAGGTCGTCGGCCAGCGGCTCGGCGAACGGGTCTTTCTCCTGGTTGACCACCTTGCGGTAGGTGCCGCATTCATCGCAGGTTTCAGCGGTGACCACGTCCTTGCTGCCTTCGATGGTTTCGTAGTGGATGCCCTTGGTGGATTCGCAGTGCGAGCACTTGACGCGCACCATGTGCCATTCGGTGCAGCAGGTGCCGCAGTGCAGGTAGCGGTGGCCGTTGGCCTTGCCGCCGATGCGCAGCACGCTGGCCACGGGTTCGCTGGCGCAGACGGGGCAGATGCTGGCCGGGTCGGTGTAGGGCACGTCCACGGGGTTCAGCGCAGCGGCGCGGCGGGCGTAGGTGACCTGCAGCGCGGCCATGATGAACGGCGCCATGCCGATGTGGCGTGCCGCCACTTCTTTTTGCAGCAGCTTGGCGGCAATGTCGTTGCGCTCGGCGTCCGGCAGGTTGCGCAGTTCGGTGATCAGCGGTTGCAGCGGTGCGGGCAGGCCTTCGGCGCTGGAGAGGGTTTCCAGCATGCTGTGCAGCACGGCGTGCCAGGCGGGATCCACATGTTCGGCGGCGGGCAGCAGCGGCATGGAGTGCTGCTGGGCCCGTTCGATGGTGCTGGTGTCCAGCGGGGCCAGTTCCACGCTGCTGGCGGCGGCCTGCTGGGCGTCGACGATCTTGGCGGCGAACTGCAGGTAGTCGGCGATGGGGTTGCCGTCGGCCAGCTGGCGCAGGCGGGCCGCGCGTTCGCTGAACAGGCTGGCGACCTGCGGCAGCAGGATGCGGGGGAAGGAGGTCTTGTCCAGCGCTTCGATTTCGCCGGGTTGGAGGATACGTTGCTGCATTTGTGTGGTTCTCAATGAAGGCCGCCGGCGGCCCGTGAAGGCAGCCGGCGGCAGTCAACAAGCGTCAATGAGGAGGGGCTGAGGAGGAGTGCCCCTGTTTTTTAGTCGTTGTCGCCGGTCATCTTGCGATACCAGCCGCGGTGATGCTGCTTGGCCCAGGCGCGTGTCACTGTGCCATAGAGCATGGCACGGATGGTGCCGCGGGTCCAAATAGCCGCATACACGTGCATGATGATCAGACCGATCATCCACACGGCCGCAATGGCGTGCACCACCGAAGCGGCACGCACCACGCCCACCGGCAGGTTCCACCAGGCGCGCCACATCAGCACGCCGGTGATGGTGATCAGCGCCATGCCGATGACCAGGCCCCAGAACAACAGCTTTTGACCGCCGTTGTACTTGCCTTGTTCGGGCATGTCGTGGTCGTCGCCGTCGATCATCTTGTTGACGTTCTTGAGCCAGTCAATGTCGCGGGGTTCCACGATGTTGAGCTTGGCAAAACGGCAGGCCATGACGATGAAGAACAGCGCCATCACCACCCCGATGTAGGGGTGCAGGATGCGGCTCCACGGACCCCCGCCGAACAGCTGGGTCAGCGGGAAGAACGCCGGGTGGAAGAACGCCAGGCCGGACAGGGCCAGCAAGATGAAGCAAATGCCGACCACCCAGTGGTTGGCGCGCTCCGATGCGTTGTAGCGCACGAGGTCGCGGGGATTGCGTTTCATTTGCCAGACTCCTTATTCAGCGCTTCGGCGTCCTTGCGCTCCATTTCATCTTCTAGTTCCTTGGACACGTCGTTCGGGCCCTTGGTGATGTAGTGGAACAGGCTGCCCACGGCAGCGGCGCCCAGTGCGGCCATGGCCAGTGGCTTGGCCACGCCCTTCCACAGTGCGACCATGGGACTGATCTTGGGATCGTCCGGCAGGCCTTTGTAGAGGGAGGGCTTGTCCGCATGGTGCAGCACGTACATGACGTGGGTGCCGCCCACGCCTTGCGGGTCGTACAGGCCTGCCTGGTCGAAGCCACGGTTTTTCAGGTCGACCACACGGTGGGCGGCCTGGTCCTTCATGGCTTCCTTGGTGCCAAACATGATCGCGCCGGTCGGGCAGGTCTTGACGCAGGCCGGTTCGCGACCCACCGCCACGCGGTCAGAACACAGGGTGCACTTGTACGCCTTGTGGTCCTTCTTCGAGATGCGGGGGATGTTGAACGGGCAGCCGGTGACGCAGTAGCCGCAACCGACGCACTGGTCCTGCTGGAAGTCCACGATGCCGTTGCTGTACTGCACGATGGCCCCGGGGGAAGGGCAGGCCTTCAGGCAGCCCGGGTCTTCGCAGTGCATGCAGCCGTCCTTGCGGATCAGCCATTCGAGGTTGCCGGTCGCTTCGTTCTCGTACTCGGTGAACCGCATCACGGTCCACGACTGATCGGTCAGATCGGTCGGGTTGTCGTAGACGCCGGCTGCTGCCGTGCCGATTTCGTCGCGCAGATCGTTCCACTCCATGCAGGCTGTCTGGCAGGCCTTGCAGCCGATGCATTTGGAGACGTCGATCAGCTTGGCCACCTCGCCGCTGTGCGTTTCGCGCGCACTGGGGGCAGGGGTGGTCGTCGCGGAGCGGCGCTTGATATCAAGGGACATGGTTGAAGACATCAGCTACTCCTTAAGCCTTCTCAACCTTCACGAGGAAGGTCTTGGATTCAGGGGTCAAGCTATTGCCGTCACCGACCGAGGCGGTCAGGTTGTTGGCCATGTAGCCCTTGCGGCCTTGGGACGAGAAGCCCCAGTGGATAGGCACACCCACGTGGTGGATGGTCTTGCCGTCGATCTGCATCGGCTTGATGCGCTTGGTCACCACGGCCGCAGCCTTGACGAAGCCGCGCTTGGACGATACCTTGACCTTTTGGCCGGTCTCGATGCCCAGCTCCTTGGCCAGCGCCTCGCCGATTTCCACGAACTGCTCGGGCTGAACGATGTTGTTCAGGTGCACGTGCTTGGTCCAGTAGTGGAAGTGCTCGGTCAGGCGGTAGGTGGTGCCCACGTGCGGGTACTCGGCAGCCGTGCCGGCGGAATCCTTGACGGAGTCAAAGATGCGCATGGCAGGGTTGATGACAGCCAGCTTGTTCTTCGGGTACATGGGGTTGTAGCCCAGCGGGTTGTCAAACGCCTCGTAGTGGGTGGGGAACGGACCTTCGTTCATGCCCTTGCGTGCGAACAGACGTGCCACACCTTCGGGGTTCATGATGAACGGGTTGGTCGTTTCGGGCGGCATGGTCGGGCCCATGTCGGGCACGTCGGCGCCGCCCCAGTTCTTGCCATTCCACTTGATCAGCACGCGGTTCGGGTTGAACGGCTTGCCTTCGCGGTCGCAGGATGCACGGTTGTACAGCACGCGGCGGTTGGCCGGCCAGGCCCAGGCCCAGTTCAGCGTGTTGCCGATGCCCGTGGGGTCGCTGTTATCGCGGCGGGCCATCTGGTTGCCCGAAGACGTCCAGCTGCCGGCCCAGATCCAGCAACCACCCAGGGTGGAGCCGTCGTCGCGCATTTCACCAAAGCCTGCCAGCTGTTCACCCGCCTTGCGGATGACCTTGCCTTCGGCGTCGGTCAGGTCGACCAGTGCACGGCCGTTGTATTCCTTGGCGATTTCCTCGGAAGACGGGTGTGCGGGCTGTGCGTACGGCCAGTAGAGCTTGGTGATCGGGTCGGGGAACTTGCCGCCTTCCGTCTCATACAGCTTCTTCAGGCGCAGGTGCAGGGCCGACATGATGGCGATGTCGGTCTTGGCCTCTCCTGGGGGCTCGGCCGCCTTCCAGTGCCACTGCAGCACGCGCGAAGAGCTCACGACAGCGCCGTCTTCTTCGGCAAAGCAGGTGGTGGGCAGACGGAACACCTCGGTCTGGATGGAAGCGGAATCCACGTCGTTGAATTCGCCGTGGTTCTTCCAGAATTCCGAAGTCTCGGTGGTCAGGGGATCCATGACCACCAGGAACTTCAGCTTCTTCAGGCCGTTGCGCACGTTGTTGCTGTTGGCCAGCGCCGCCAGGGGGTTGAAGCCCTGGGCGATGTAGCCATTGATCTTGCCCTGGTTCATCAGGTCGAAGACCTGCAGCATGTCGTACTGCTTGTCCAGCTTGGGCAGGTAGTCGAACGCCCAGTTGTTTTCCGCCGTGGCGGCAGGGCCCCACCACGCCTTCATCAGGCTGACGTGGAACTTGGGCGTGTTCGACCAGTAGTTCATCTGGCCCGGACGCAGTGCCTTGGGCGTGCGCGCGGCGATGTACTTGTCGTACTCCTGTTCGGCTTCGTTCGGTAGCGTCAGGTAACCTGGCAGCGAAGCAGACAGAATGCCCAGGTCCGTCAGGCCCTGGATGTTGGAGTGGCCGCGCAGCGCGTTCATGCCGCCGCCAGCGATACCGATGTTGCCCAGCAGCAGCTGGATCATGGCACCGGTACGCAGCATCTGTGCGCCGGTGGTGTGCTGTGTCCAGCCCAGGGCGTACATGATGGTGGCGACACGGCCGGCTTCCGCTGTGGAGGCGAGCTTCTCTGCCACGTGCAGGAACTTTTCCTTGGGCGTGCCGCAGATGCTTTCCACCTTCTCAGGGGTGTAGCTGGCGTAGTGGCGCTTGAGCCACTGGTACACGCAGCGGGGATGCTGCAGCGTGGGGTCGACCTTCACGAAGCCGTCTTCACCCAGTTCATAGTCCCAGGTGGACTTGTCGTAGGTGCGCTTTTCGGGGTTGTAGCCCGAGAAGATGCCTTCGTCGAACGCAAAGTCCTCGCGCACGATGAACGTGAAGTCCGTGTAGTTCTTCACATATTCGTGGTGGATGCGGTCGTTGGTCAGCAGATAGTTGATCACACCACCCAGGAACACGATATCGGAGCCCGAACGGATGGGGGCGTAGAAATCGGCCACGGATGCCGAGCGGTTGAAGCGCGGATCGACCACCATGAAGTGAGCATTGTTGTGCTCCTTCGCTTCGGTCACCCACTTGAAGCCGCAGGGGTGTGCTTCGGCGGCATTACCGCCCATGATCAAGATAACGTCCGCGTTGCGAATGTCGACCCAATGGTTCGTCATCGCTCCACGGCCAAACGTCGGGGCAAGACCTGCCACCGTCGGGCCGTGTCAGACACGTGCTTGGTTATCGAGTGCGAGCAGGCCCCAGGAACGGGCCACTTTGTGCGTAACGTAGCCGGCTTCGTTGCTGGAGGCCGAAGCGGCCAGCATGCCGGTGGTGAGCCAACGGTTCACCGTCTGGCCCTTTTCGTTCTTTTCAACGAAATTGGCGTCGCGGTCTTCCTTGAGGAGCTTGGCGACGCGGGTCAGAGCCTCATCCCAGGATAGGCGCTTCCACTCGGTCGAGCCGGGGGCGCGGTATTCGGGGTACTTGAGGCGGTTGGGGCTGTGCACGAAGTCCAGCAGCGATGCGCCCTTGGGGCACAGCGTGCCGCGGTTCACCGGATGGTCCGGATCCCCTTCGACGTGCATGACCGACAGCTTGGCATTCTTGGTGCCATCGCTGTAGGAATACATCAAAATGCCGCAGCCGACCGAGCAGTACGTACACGTCTGCCGAGTGACGGTGGCGGCGGCCAGCTTGAACTGACGGACCTCCGCTAGGGCGGCGGTGGGCGAGAAGCCCATCACTGCCAAGCTGGATGCCGCCAGACTCGAACCAGTCACTTTCATGAACTGGCGTCTGGAGAATTGCACCATGGGTTACCTTTTTTAACTTGACGCTTGTGGGGCGCATTCTAGGTCCGGCAACTTATATAAGACGCAGGAGTTCAGGTTCTCGGTCACTCTTCTCGGGATTGCTGCACGCGGTGTTTTATGTAGGTTATGTATTCCTGCGAATGGCTGCCGGTTCCATTGCTGCTCTGGGCTTTCCAGTACGCCCAGGCTGCAAATAAGACTGTGGACCACAAAAAGACAAGCCGACCTAGGGAAGTCCCGAGGTCGGCCTGGTGAAGAGGGTATTTCCATCTGTGCGGTGATAAGCCCGCGTATCAGGTGTAACTATCTGGGCGTATTTTCGGCGGCTGGCGGGGCGTAAATATCCCAGGTGGCCATGAAAAGGGCTGCAATGGCCGGGCCCACGACAAAACCGGACAGGCCAAAAAGGGACATTCCGCCCAATGTGGAGATCAGCACCACGTAGTCGGGCATCTTGGTGTCCTTGCCCACCAGCAGGGGGCGCAGGATGTTGTCGACCAGGCCGATGACCAAAATGCCGTAGGCGGTCAGGATCAGGCCCTGGCTCCAGCTGCCGGTGGCCAGGAAGTAAATCGCCACCGGGCCCCAGATCAGGCCCGCACCCACGGCGGGCAGCAGGGACAGGAAGGCCATCAGCACGCCCCAGAGCACCGGGGCGTCAATGTCCAGTATCCAGAAAATCAGGCCGCCCAGTGCGCCCTGGGCAGCGGCTACGGCCAGATTGCCTTTGACGGTAGCCTTGATGACGGTGGTGAACTTGCTCAGCAGCTGGGTCTTGTGCTCGCGGTCCAGCGGAATGGCGTCGCGGATGCGTGGGGCCAGCTTGGTGCCGTCGCGCAGCAGAAAGAACAGCAGGTACAGCATGATGCCGAAGCCCACCACAAAGCTCAGGGTGCCCTGGCCCAGGTTGACGGCCTTGGTGGCAAAGGATTTGGCGGCTTCGCCGGCCACCACCGCCAGGCGCTGCTGGATTTCCGTCAGGGTGCTGAGGTTGAGCCGGTCCAGGATGTCCAGGGCCCAGTCCGGCAAGGCGGCCTTGATCTGCTGGATATAGGTGACCAGATTCATCTGGCCCGAGCTCATGCGGTGGTAGACGGACGCGGCTTCCTGGATCACCGACAGGGTGATGGCGATCAGCGGCAGGATCACCACCAGCAGGCACAGCAGCAAGGTGAGGAGGGTGGCGGAGTTCGGGTACCGGGGCATGCGGGCCAGCAGGCGGCGGTTCAGCGGCTGGAACAGGATGGCCAGCACCACGGCCCAGAACACCGCGCCCACGAAAGGCCAGAGGATGGTCAGGAAGCCGAGGGTGACGGCTGCCAGCAGCAGCGCAAAGGTGTACTTGTTGGCGTTTTCCGAGCGCATGTGCATGGAGGCGGGCCTGCAAACTAAGGGGATATGGGAATGTAAGCGAAGCAGGCAGCGTTTAAGCTGTGTCCGCCTTTCGGAACGACGCGGCATTCGGTGGCACAATGACGGACGCAACAACAGGCCCTTCCCCAGCCACAGTCGCATCCGCCATCCGGTACAGCCGTGTCGCGGAAGGTTTACCAACCAGCTAAGGCTTTCCCCAGGAAAGCGGAGGTCAGCGGAATATGAGCGATCAGCCATCTGTTTACCAAGCCTACCAAGGCAACACCTATCTCTTCGGCGGCAACGCGCCCTATGTCGAAGAGATGTACGAAAACTATTTGGCCAATCCCGGCAGCGTGCCGGATTCGTGGCGTGAATACTTCGATGCGCTGCAGCATGTGCCTGCCGCCGATGGCACCAATGCCAAGGACGTTCCCCACCTGCCGGTGATCAATGCGTTCGCTGAACGCGCCAAGCAAGGCGGCACCAAGGTGGTCCAGGCTTCCGGCGCCGATTCCGAGCTGGGTCGCAAGCGCACTGCCGTGCAGCAGCTGATTGCCGCTTACCGCAATGTGGGCCAGCGCTGGGCCGATCTGGATCCGCTCAAGCGCACCGAGCGCCCTGACATTCCCGAACTCGAACCTGCGTTCTACGGCTTCACCGATGCCGACCAGGAAGTCGTTTTCAACGTGGGCAACACCTTCTTCGGCAAGGAAACCATGTCCTTGCGCGAGCTGATGAACGCTCTGCGCGAAACCTACTGCGGCACCATCGGTGTCGAGTACATGTATGCCACGGACCAGGCGCAAAAGCGCTGGTGGCAGCAGAAGCTGGAAACCATCCGCTCCAAGCCCGTCTTCGATGCTGCCAAGAAAAAGCGCATTCTGGACCGCCTGACGGCAGCCGAAGGTCTGGAACGCTATCTGCACACCAAGTACGTGGGCCAGAAGCGCTTCTCGCTGGAAGGCGGTGAGTCCTTCATCGTCGCGATGGACGAGCTGATCAACGCCAGCGGCCAGACGGGCGTGCAGGAAGTCGTGATCGGCATGGCCCACCGTGGCCGCCTGAACGTGCTGGTCAACACCCTGGGCAAGATGCCCAAGGACCTGTTCGCCGAGTTCGATCACACTGCTCCCGAAGAGCTGACCGCTGGTGACGTGAAGTACCACCAGGGCTTCAGCTCCGATGTGTCCACCGCAGGCGGCCCCGTGCACCTGTCGCTGGCCTTCAACCCTTCCCACCTGGAAATCGTCAACCCCGTGGTCGAAGGTTCGGTGCGTTCGCGCATGGACCGTCGCGCCGACCCGCACGGCAAGCAAGTGCTGCCGGTGCTGGTGCACGGTGATGCCGCTTTTGCCGGCCAGGGCGTGAACCAGGAAACCCTGGCGCTGATGCAGACCCGTGGTTATTCCACTGGCGGCACGGTCCACATCATCATCAACAACCAGATCGGTTTCACCACCTCCGACCCCCGCGACAAGGGCTCCACCACCTACTGCACGGACATCGTGAAGATGGTGGAGTCGCCCGTGCTGCACGTGAATGGTGACGATCCCGAAGCCGTGGCGCTGTGCATGCAGCTGGCACTGGAATACCGCATGGAGTTCCAGCAGGACGTGGTGGTGGACATTGTCTGCTTCCGCAAGCTGGGCCACAACGAGCAGGACACCCCCGCGCTGACCCAGCCGCTGATGTACAAGAAGATCGCTGCCCACCCCGGCACGCGCAAGCTGTACGCAGACAAGCTGGCTGCGCAAGGTCTGGGCGAGTCCCTGGGCGACGACATGGCCAAGGCCTACCGCGCCGCCATGGACGAAGGCCGTCACACCCAGGAAGTGGTGCTGACCAACTTCAAGAGCCAGTACGCCGTGGACTGGAGCCCGTTCCTGGGCCAGAAGTGGACCGATGCCGGTGACACCGCCATCCCGCTGACCGAATGGAAGCGTCTGGCCGAGAAGATCACCACGCTGCCCGAAACGGTGAACCCCCACGCGCTGGTGAAGAAGGTCTATGACGACCGCGCCGCCATGGGCCGTGGCGAGGTCAACGTGGACTGGGGCATGGGCGAGCACATGGCTTTCGCATCGCTGGTGGCTTCGGGCTATCCCGTGCGCCTGTCCGGCGAGGACAGCGGCCGCGGTACCTTCACCCACCGCCACGCCGTGATCCACGACCAAAAGCGTGAAAAGTGGAGCGAAGGCACCTACATCCCGCTGGCCAACGTGGCCGAGAACCAGGCTCCGTTCACCGTGATCGACTCCATCCTGTCCGAAGAGGCAGTGCTGGGCTTCGAATACGGCTATGCCTCCAACGATCCCAACACCCTGGTGATCTGGGAAGCCCAGTTCGGCGACTTCGCCAACGGCGCCCAGGTGGTCATCGACCAGTTCATCGCCTCCGGTGAAGTGAAGTGGGGCCGCGTCAACGGCCTGACCCTGATGCTGCCGCACGGCTACGAAGGCCAGGGACCTGAGCACAGCTCGGCCCGCCTGGAGCGCTTCATGCAGCTGGCTGCCGACACCAACATGCAGATCGTGCAGCCGACCACGGCCAGCCAGATCTTCCACGTGCTGCGTCGTCAGATGGTGCGCAAGCTGCGCAAGCCGCTGGTCATCTTCACACCCAAGTCGCTGCTGCGTAACAAGGACGCCACGTCGCCGCTGTCTGAATTCACCAAGGGTGCTTTCCAGACCGTGATCGCCGAGCAGGATGCCAACGTGGTGAAGAACGCCGCCAAGGTCAAGCGCGTGATCGCTTGCTCGGGCAAGGTGTACTACGACCTGGTGAAGAAGCGTGTCGAGAAGGAAATCAACGACGTGGCCATCATCCGCGTCGAGCAGCTGTATCCCTTCCCGCACAAGGCTTTCGCTGCCGAGCTGAAGAAGTTCCCCAACGCCACCGACATCGTGTGGTGCCAGGACGAGCCACAGAACCAGGGCGCCTGGTTCTTCATCCAGCACAACATCCACGAAAACATGGTCGAAGGCCAGAAGCTGGGCTACTCCGGTCGCGCTGCCTCGGCATCGCCGGCGGTGGGCTACTCGCACCTGCACCAAGAGCAGCAAAAGGCTCTGGTGGAAGGCGCGTTCAGCAAGCTCAAGGGCTTTGTCCTGACCAAGTAATACAGGGACGACCCCTGCCCGCAGGGCAGGGGTACACAAAAACATCTTTGGAAAGAATTCAAAATGGCAATCGTTGAAGTCAAAGTTCCCCAGCTGTCCGAGTCCATCGCCGAGGCGACCATGCTGACGTGGAAGAAGAAGGCCGGTGAGGCCGTCGCTGTGGACGAAATCCTGATCGAGATCGAAACCGACAAGGTGGTGCTGGAAGTGCCCGCACCTGCCGCTGGCGTGCTGGCCGAGATCGTGCAAGGTGATGGCGCCACCGTCATCGCCGAGCAACTGATCGCCAAGATCGACACCGACGCTGTGGCCGGTGCCGCTGCTGCGCCTGCCGCCGCTCCGGCCGCTGCCGTGGCTGCTGCTGCCCCCGTGGCCGCCCCTGCTGCCGCTGGCGGCAACAAGGGTGATGTGGCCATGCCCGCTGCCGCCAAGCTGCTGGCCGAAAACAACCTGTCCGCCGCCAACGTGGCCGGTTCGGGCAAGGATGGCCGCGTGACCAAGGGTGACGCACTGTCCGCCATCAAGGCTGGCGCCACCATCCCCACCGGCGCTCCCAAGGCTGCTCTGCCCCAGGTGGCTGCTCCTGCGCTGAAGGAAGACCTGTCGGGCCGTCCCGAACAGCGCGTGGCCATGACCCGTCTGCGCGCCCGCGTGGCCGAGCGTCTGCTGCAGTCGCAATCCACCAATGCCATCCTGACCACGTTCAACGAAGTGAACATGGCTCCGGTGATGGCCCTGCGCAAGAAGTTCCAGGACGATTTCGTCAAGGAGCACGGCGTGAAGCTGGGCTTCATGTCCTTCTTCGTGAAGGCTGCCGTGCACGCGCTGAAGAAGTACCCGGTGCTGAACGCTTCGGTGGACGGCAACGACATCGTCTACCACGGCTATTTCGACATCGGTATCGCCGTGGGTTCGCCCCGTGGCCTGGTGGTGCCCATCCTGCGCAACGCCGACCAGATGAACTTCGCCGAGATCGAAAAGAAGATTGCCGAATTCGGCAAGAAGGCGGCTGACGGCAAGCTGGGCATCGAAGACATGACCGGCGGTACCTTCTCCATCTCCAATGGCGGCACCTTCGGCTCGATGATGTCCACCCCCATCATCAACCCGCCCCAGTCCGCCATTCTGGGCGTGCACGCCACGAAGGACCGTGCCGTGGTTGAAAACGGCCAGGTCGTGGTGCGCCCCATGAACTACTTCGCCATGTCGTATGACCACCGCATCATCGACGGTCGCGAAGCCGTGCTGGGTCTGGTGGCCATGAAGGAAGCGCTGGAAGATCCTTCGCGCCTGCTGTTCGACCTGTAATTCACACCGGGTTCACACCTCGACGAAACCCACCCTCGGCCACACGCCCACGGTGGGTTTTTTTCAGCACCTGTAGACAAGAGATTTGAGACATGAGCAAGCAATTTGACGTTATCGTGATCGGCGCCGGCCCTGGCGGCTATATCGCCGCCATCCGTGCCGCCCAGCTGGGCAAGACCGTCGCCTGTATCGACGAGTGGAAGAACGCTGCCGGCGGCGCTGCCCCCGGCGGTACCTGCACCAACGTGGGCTGCATTCCTTCCAAGGCGCTGCTGCAGTCGTCCGAGCATTTCGAGCATGCCAATCTGCACTTTGCGGACCACGGCATCTCCACCGGCAAGGTCGAGATCGATGTGCCCAAGATGATCGCCCGCAAGGACGCCATCGTGAAGCAGAACAACGACGGCATCCTGTACCTGTTCAAGAAGAACAAGGTCACTTTCTTCCACGGCCGCGGCTCCTTTGTGCGCACCGTGGAAGGCGGCTACGAGATCAAGGTGGCCGGCAAGGAGGAGGAATCCATCACTGGCGCGCAGATCGTGGTGGCCACTGGCTCCAACGCCCGCGCGCTGCCTGGCGTGCCTTTCGATGAAGAAAACATCCTGTCCAACGACGGCGCGCTGCGCCTGGGCAAGACCCCCAAGAAGCTGGGCCTGATCGGCGCCGGCGTGATCGGCCTGGAAATGGGTTCGGTCTGGCGCCGTCTGGGCACCGAAGTGACCGTGCTGGAAGGCATGCCCACTTTCCTGCCTGTGGTGGACGAGCAGATCGCCAAGGAAGCCAAGAAGGCTTTCGACAAGCAGGGTCTGAAGATCGAGATGGGCGTGAAGATCGGTGAAGTCAAGTCGTCCAAGAAGGGCGTGAGCGTGGCCTACACCAACGCCAAGGGCGAAGCCCAGACGCTGGACGTGGATAAGCTGATCGTCTCCATCGGCCGCACCGCCAACACCATCGGCCTGAACGCCGAAGCCGTGGGCCTGCAGCTGGACGAGCGCGGCTGCATCGTGGTGGACGACGACTGCAAGACCAACCTGCCCGGCGTGTGGGCGGTGGGTGACGTGGTGCGCGGCCCCATGCTGGCACACAAGGCGGAAGAAGAAGCCGTGGCCGTGGCCGAGCGCATTGCCGGCCAGCACGGTCACGTGAACTTCGCGACCCTGCCTTCCGTGATCTACACCAGCCCCGAAGTGGCATGGGTGGGCCGCACCGAGCAGCAACTGAAGGCCGAAGGCGTGAAGTACAAGGCTGGCACCTTCCCGTTCCTGGCGAACGGCCGTGCCCGTGCACTGGGCGACACGACCGGCATGGTCAAGTTCCTGGCCGATGCCGAGACCGACGAGATTCTGGGCGTGCACATGGTGGGTCCGATGGTGTCCGAGCTGATCTCCGAAGCCGTGGTGGCCATGGAGTTCAAGGCATCGAGCGAAGACATCGCCCGGATCTGCCACGCTCACCCCTCGCTGTCCGAATCCACCAAGGAAGCGGCTCTGGCGGTGGATAAGCGCACGCTGAACTTCTGATTGCCGTGAGCCGTTTGCACGGCTGAGCGCTCAGACCGCTGCCTGTGCCCGAGAGGGTGCAGGCAGCTTTTTTTTTGTGTGTACGGTAGGCGTGCACCGGGTACAGCGGGTCAAGGGGGGCACGCACGCAGCCTGCGGCGTGGCGTCGCCTGCACGCGGTCAGCTCCGTGGCGGGGCGCCGTGCAGGTCACGCCAGGCGGCAGGGGGGGGAAAGTGCGTAGGGCCGGTGCGGCGGCCTGAGAGATGGCCTGAGAGACGGCCTGTGCGCCCGCGCAAGGCGCGTGCCGGCAGGCCTTAGCGCAGGTCTGCGGGATACCAGAAGGTGCGGAACATGTCGTGGCCGTAGGAGTGGCCGTCGTAGCGCAGCACGGTGCGTGCGCGGCGCTGGCTGGTTTTTTCGTCCGCGTCGCCATGGACTTCGCTCTGGACGATGCGGGCGGTCAGGGCCAGATCGGCAAAGCCATGGCTGCTGGTCTTTTCCACGGAGACGGTCAGGCGCGCTTCTTCGCTGCGGCTCAGTTCTTCGTTGAGGATGCAGGGCGTGCCCACGATGTTGACCCAGCCACGCAGATTGGTGCCGAGCACCGGGCGCAGTTGCCGGCCTTCGCGCACCCACAGTGTCAGCTCGTTATCGGCAGCGGCGTCGGGACAGCGGGAGCCCAGCGCATCGCTGTGGAACACGGTGCCGAAGGCGCGCACGCCGGGGCGCAGGTGGTAGCGCGCGGTGTCGATGTCGTAGCGGCCCACGGCGGTGGTGGCGTCCTCCTCGATCTGCGAGCGGTGGGCGGCCACGACCTGGCCGGCTTCGACCAGGGCGATGATCTGCAGCTTGTTGCCGTCGCCGCGGGTCTGGCCTTCCAGCAAGTTGTCGAACGCGATGGCGGCAATCGTGGTGTCCGGTGCATCGGGCATGGCCTTGCAGCTGGCTGCCGCAATCAGGCCCCCGGGCTGGTCCCAGCTGACCAGTTTGCCCTGGACACCTGCCCAGCGCGCCACGGCTGCGACGGTGGCGGGGGCGCAGGCCTGGGGCTGCTCGCCGGCCCAGAGGGCGCTGCCCATGGTGGCCAGCAGCAGGCAGGGCGCCATGCAGCCCAGGGTGCGCAGCAGAGGGGCGCGAAAAGCGAAGGACTGCATGGGAAGGCGGGGATGCAACTGGAGTGCGGGAGGGGAACGGAAGGGAAACGGGCGGGGGCGTGCAGGCCGGGCGAAGGTGCAGGCAGAGATATCTGCAGGCCGGCAGGGCATGTTGCGGGCCGCTATAGAATAGACAGCATGTCGCAGGCTCGACATGATACCTGCAAGCCTTGGCGAAAGACTTTTTCGCACACTCTGCTCGGACGCTGCCCCCTGGTGGTGCCACGCGTCGGGACCTCCTCGCTCCATACATTCCGCGACTGGGCCTTGCACAGCAGCATGCTTGAGCCTCGGATCCGAGTTGGAGGTAGATGGTGAATGTGAGACAAGCGTACGAGGCCGAGCTGGCCGCCAAAGGCTTTACGGCCGACCCCGCGCAGCTGCGCGCGGTGGATGCGCTGCAGCGCTGTGCGGACGATTGGGCCGCCTACAAATCCCGGCGTTCCAACGCGATCAAGAAGATCTTTTCCAAACCGGAAATTCCCCGTGGCGTGTACATGTACGGCGGGGTGGGGCGTGGCAAGAGCTTTCTGATGGACTGCTTTTTCAATGCGGTGCCCATCCGGCGCAAGGTGCGGCTGCACTTTCACGAATTCATGCGCGAAGTGCACCGGGAGCTGCACCTGCTGCAGGGCACGCAGAACCCGCTGGATGCGCTGGGTGCCAAGATCGCCAAGCGCTACAAGCTGATCTGCTTTGACGAATTCCACGTGGCGGACATCACCGACGCCATGATCCTGTACCGCCTGCTGGTGTCGCTGTTCGACAATGGCGTGGGCTTTGTCACCACGTCCAACTTCACGCCCGATGGGCTGTATCCGGGCGGCCTGCACCGCGACCGCATCCTGCCGGCCATCGACCTGCTGAACGAGCGCATGGACGTGGTCAATGTGGACAACGGCACCGACTACCGCTGCCGTACGCTGGAGATGGTGCAGCTCTACCACTGCCCGCTGGGCCCGGAGGCCGACGCTGCCATGCAGGAAGCGTTCGAGCGCCTGGCCGAAGTGCCGGAAGAAAAGCCGGTGTTCATGATCGAGTCGCGCCAGCTCAAGCCGCTGCGCCGAGCTGGTGGCGTGATCTGGTTTGATTTCCGCGAACTGTGCATGGAACCGCGCTCGCAGAATGACTACCTGGAAATTGCCACCCAGTTCCATACTGTGCTGCTGTCGAACGTGCCGTTCATGCCGGTGAACATGGCGTCGCCTGCGCGCCGCTTTACCTGGCTGGTGGATGTGCTGTACGACCGGCGCGTCAAACTGATTCTGTCGGCCGCGGTGCCGCCGGAGCAGCTGTACACCGAAGGGCCGTTGGCCCACGAATTTCCGCGTACAGTGTCCCGCTTGAACGAAATGCAGTCCCAGGAATTCCTCTCGCTCGAGCGGCGCGAGGTTGATACTGGTCTGACCTGACACACCATGCACACACGCGCTTCTATGTTCCTGCCCCATCTGCTGGCTGCCGTGGTGGCCGTTTCGGCCACTGCCGCACTGGCCCAGCCTGCGCCGGCCGCGCCTCTGCCGGAAGAGGACGCGGCCCGCGCTGCCGCCCTGCAGCACCGCAAGGAGCAGCGGGATGCCGAGCGCCACGACATCGAGCAGCAGCGCCGCGCCCTGGCCGAGCGCCAGAAGCCGCTGGAAGCCGCCTGCTACCAGAAGTTTGCGGTGGAGGATTGCCTGAGTAAGCTGCGCAGCCAGGCGCGCGAACAGGAAAAGCCGCTGCGCGAACGCGAGCTGCGCCTGAACGATGCCGAGCGCCTGGAAAAGACGGAAGAACGCCTGCGCAGCATCGACCAGAAGATGAAGGAGCCGCGCCAGCAACCGGCCATACAGGCCACGCCGCGCCAGCCTTTGACGCAGCCCGCCAAGCCGGCGCCCAAGCGCACTCCGGAGGATGTGGCGCACGACCGCGCCACCATGGATGCGCAGGCCCAGCAGCGTGCACAGACGCAGTCGCAGCGCGCGCAGTCGCAGCAACGCCAGCAGGCCGAGCATGTGCAGGCCGAGGCCGAACGCCGCAGCAAGGCGCAGGAAGCCGCCAAGCAGACCCGGGAAGAAGCGGCCAAGGCCAAGGCACGCCGCGACAAGGCCGTGGCCGACCGCAAGGGCGCACCCTTGCCGGTGCCGGGCGCGCCCTGAGCCGCACCGGCCGGCGCGCAGCGGTTTCCAGCATGAGAGCGGCGAGCGCGCCTGTGAGCCACCGCTTTCTGCTGCTGCGTGGGTGCCGTCAGGGAGGGCAAGGGGATCTGCCGGGACGCCTGGCCAGTGCCGCACGGCATAGCGCAGGGCTGTTTCTGCGTTGGAGAGCACGGGTATGACGGCCCCCCTGATGGATGCCGTGCGCGCCGTGTTTGCGGCCGACGGGGCATTGGCCCGGGCGGAGCCGCATTTTCACCCCCGCGCCGGACAGACTGCCATGGCCGAGGCCGTGGCCCAGACCATTGTCGATTGCGGCGTGCTGGTGGTGGAAGCCGGCACGGGCGTGGGCAAAACCTATTCCTACCTGGTGCCGGCGCTGCTCAGCGGCAAGCGGGTGGTGGTGTCCACGGCCACCAAGGCGCTGCAGGACCAGCTGTTCGCGCGCGATCTGCCCCGGCTGATGCAAAGCCTGGGGCTGCCGCTGCGCATGGCACGGCTCAAGGGGCGCAGCAGCTATCTGTGCCAGCAGCGCCTGCTGCAGGTGCGCCTGGGCAAGCAGCCGCTGGATGCCCAGGTGCTGCGTGCCGTGGCGCGGGTGGAGGACTGGTCGCGCTCCACGCGCAGCGGCGACATGGCCGAGCTGCCCGATCTGGCCGAGGATTCGCAGGTGATTCCGCTGGTGACGTCCACGCGCGACAACTGCGTGGGCCGCGAATGCGCGCACTGGCAGGCCTGCCATGTCAACCGCGCGCGCCAGCAGGCGCTGGAGGCCGATGTGGCCGTGGTCAACCACCACCTGTTCTTTGCCGACATGGAGGTGCGCGAGTCCGGCATGGCGCAGCTGTTGCCCCAGGCGGGGGTGGTGGTGATCGACGAAGCCCACCAGCTGAACGAAACCGGGATCCAGTTTGCCGGCCTGGTGCTCAGCAGCAACCAGCTGCTGGCCTATGCCCGTGATGTGATGCAGGATGCCAGCGACCATGCCCGGGGCATGGCGGACTGGCTGGTACTGGCCGCGCGCGTGCAGCAGGCCGTGCGCGACTGGCGCCTGGTTGCCAGCACGCACCGCAGCGCACAGCCGCGCCTGCGCTGGCAGGGGCTGGCCCCGGACACCCTGGATGCCGCCCAGTGGCGCGCGGCCACGGTGCACCTGGGACAGGCCTTGCGCGCCGTGGTGCAGGCGCTGGCCGGGGTGCTGGAGATGGCGCCAGCCCTGGTACACCTGCAGGAGCGCGGCCAGCTGCTGCTGCAGCGGCTGGCGCATTTTGTGCGGCCGGCTCCGGACGATGCAGTGCGCTGGCTGGACGTGGGCCGCCAGCACCTGCGGCTGACGGAGTCTCCGCTGAGCATTGCCCGCCTGGTGCGCGAGCAGTTGATGGCCGGCCATCCTGCGCTGGAGGTGCGGGCCTTCAGCGATGCGGACTTGGCACCCGGTGGGGCCTGGGCAGAAGTTGCAGAACCGGCTGCTGCAGAACCGCCTGCAAACGAGGACGAGGCCGTGCCGGTGGGGGCTGCGGAATCGGTGGAGCCGGGCGGCGATGCCGTGCAGCCGGACCGGCCGCCGACCACATCGCCGACGTCGCCGATCACACCGGCGGCACCAGACACTGCGGCGGCCCACACGGCCTGGATCTTCACCTCTGCCACCCTGGGCCTGGGGGATGACTTGCGCTGGTTCACCGAGCCCTGTGGCCTGCACGGCGCCCAGGTGCTGCGGGTGGACAGTCCGTTCGATTACGCGCACCAGGCGGCGCTGTATGTGCCCGAAAGCTTTCCGCTGCCCGGTGATGCGCAGCACAGCGATGCCGTGGCCCGGCTGGCCGGGGACGGTGCCGCAGCCCTGGGGGGGCGCACCCTGGTGCTGACCACCACGCTGCGTGCGCTGGAGCAGATCGGGCAGCAGCTGCGGGCGCGCTTTGGGCTGCTGGAGCCCATGGATGTGCTGGTGCAGGGGCAGGGCTCCAAGCACGCGCTGATGGAGCGCTTTCGTGCCGGCACGGTAAACGGACGAGGCTGTGTGCTGGTGGCGTCCAGCACCTTCTGGGAGGGGGTGGACATTCCGGGGGATGCGCTGCAGCTGGTGGTGATCGACAAGCTGCCGTTTCCGCCGCCGGACGATCCGCTGGTCGAGGCGCGCTCGCGCCAGCTGGAGCAGCTGGGCCGCAACCCGTTTGCCGACTATGTGCTGCCCGAGGCGGCACTGGCCCTGAAGCAGGGGGCCGGGCGCCTGATCCGCACCGAAACCGACCGCGGCATCCTGGTGGTGACCGATATCCGGCTGCGTACCAAGGGCTATGGCCGGAGCATGGTCGAGGCGCTGCCGCCCATGCGCCGCCTGGGCACGGAGGCCGCGTGGAAAGAGGCCTTGCAGGCGCTTCAGCAACTCGCACCACGGATGCCCATGTAGAACCAGTGACAAGCTGAGGGCATGTTGCAAGGCACGGGAATGACTTCATAGCTGGCGTTGCTTTCCCTGCTTTGCACATGTTTGCGTGAACGAAACAAGGACGGCGTCTTCGTAGCTGGCAGACGATAGTCGACTATTGACAGCAATCGATCCCAGGGCGGCACTTCAGGCAAGATGCTTCGGTCAGGATCTACTATCTCAAAATGTATCTGCTAATCTAGAGGTGCTGTGCTTACACTGTTGCGTAGAACCTCTTCTAGACTTTGACCCCACGAGCCCATGCCAAGGATCACTGAAAATGAACTGTTGTTGGTTTCGAAATCCAATCAGGAGACTCTGAAGGGATTTGTCCGAGGGGCTCAGTTGACCAGTCGCTCGGGCAAAACAATTCATGAATTGCAAGTGCGCGTTGCTTTAGATCGCATAAAGTTAGCGAATCTCCATCTCAAGCAAGCAACCGCTGCCTCACGAGCGAAGCTTCCTCAGAATCGAAGCACGGTAAGTAGGGCTTACTATGCGATGTATCACGCCGCTCGGGCTGCCACGTATATTTCTATCGGCGGTGACGATCACGAGCAGCACTCAGTGCTTCCGACAAAGCTCCCGGCAGATTTTCCTAATTGCGACGAGTGGAAGAACAGACTCAAGATGGCAAGACTAGAACGCAATCGTGCAGACTACGACCCCTATCCTGCGGGGGATGTGGAATTCAGCGAAACCGCCGGGGAATTGCTTCAAAACGCTCGCATGCTGGTAAAGCTGGCGCGCTCCTATCTCCAAGCGAAATCATAGAGAATACAGTTGTATGTCATTAGAAGCGACAACGCGGAAAATAATCGAAGATGAGCTTCGAGCTGCTGGAATTAAGCCAGTTTCTGTCCAAATTAGAACGTTTCCAAACGAAGTAATCGCAATCATTGAGGTTGATAGAGATTATGAAGCTGCTCTGTCCGTTGCCCAGCGCATTGATGAAATAATTGATAATGGATTCGTCACTGTCCGACAAACTAAGGCGGTTTCGCAGCGAACGGAAAATACTCGCGTATCCGGCGTGCATGACGACCGAATCTCTGACCTCATTCGATTGCTCAACGCTCGTTCACGTACATCGGAAACTCAGCCCAGCTTGCGATATATCGGAGACGTGGCGGAACGGCTTAGCCTTGCGATATCGCCACGGCATCATTTGATCTTCGGCAGACGCGGAGTTGGGAAAACAGCACTGCTGCTAGAAGCAAAGCGGGTTCTGGAGTTGCAAGGATCCAACGTGCTTTGGGTGAACATGCAATCGCTTCGATCGCTAGGTGCACAGCATGCTTTCCTTACTGTGGCACTAAGGATTTGCGACTTGATACTCGGCACCTACGCTAGTCGCTCCGAATCATCTCAAGGCCATGAATCCTTGAAACTCTTGCGGGCCATGATCGAGCAATGGTTTCAGCCGAATACAGCATCACTGGATGATGTAGCGCTCTTGGTGCCGCAGCTACAACAAGTGTGTGCCAGATTCTGTCTTCAATCTGGCTCATCGCTTTTCATTTTTCTTGATGATATTCACTACGTAAAAAGTAGCGATGTTCCTAAGTTCTTAGATCTCATTCACGGAGTCACTCGTGATTGTCCCGTCTGGCTCAAAGTAGCAGGTATACAGCACCAGACTCGTTGGTTCATTCCCGACCCACCTACTGGGCTTCAGACAGGGCATGATGCCGCAATCATTAACTTGGACGTGACGTTGGAGCAGCCAGAAAAGGCAAAAATTTTCCTCGAAAAAATTCTGCGAGGTTATGCGGAAGAATGCAATGCCCTGCCATTGAGCAGCGTAGTGAGTGCCTCGGCGGTAGATAGACTGGTACTAGCTTCTGGTGGCGTGCCACGAGATTTTTTGACACTCTGTGCCGCGTCTCTTCAGACAGCTAGGCAACGGTTGAATGCTAAAACAGTGGGTGTTCAAGATGTGAACAACGCTGCCGGTATTATAAGCCAGACAAAACAACAGGAACTCGAGGATGATGCTGCGGCGACCTCAGGGCGCTCTGCCATTTTGGTTGCTTCTCTAAATATTGTTCGAGAATTTTTACTAAGCGATCAGCAAATTACTTTTTTCCGCATTGAGTTTCGTGATAAAGAATTACATCAAGGCGAATACCGTGCATTGCAAGCCCTCGCAGATTTAAGAATGATCCATCTAATAAATGCGAGTCTATCGGATCCGCATCATGCTGGACAACGGTCCGAGGTATATCTATTGGATCTAAGTCAATATTCCGGCTCTCGTCTTAAGCAAAATCTTTACGTTTTGGATTTTGAAAAAGGTCATATGGTTCTAAAAAGGACTCGAAGCTCAGAGCCCGCACGCGTGGGAGATACTGTATTAAAGCTGGTATCACTCTTGCGTCGTGCTCCAATACTCGACTTGGCTCGCCTGTCAGATTCTATTCTTCCTGTGCACGATTTATAACGCGTATTCGCAAAAAGACATTTGGCGGCTTACCGACCAGCTGGTGAACGCCTGATTGCAAGGTTGGCCGAAAACTGACTTTGGTAGACGTTAGTGACCCAAAAGCAGGGGGCTTTCCAGTTGTAAATGGCGAAGGTGGGCTGTTAACTTGCAATACACATTACTACCAGAATGCAACGCCGCAGGTTGTTTTATCACGTGGTAACGGTTTCTCTGTGCAGTAGCCTTGTTTTTATAATGAATCGTTACGGCGATTGGTAACGGGCTGTGTTCCTTTGTCAACCTCGGTGAGTACTTTGCGTATAAATGAACATTGCCACCACGGTCTTGTGAATCGTTAGCGCCATGCCGAGCTTGGGTGCAATGCCTAGATTGGCAATGCAGGTCGTCGACTGATGGCGCATGCCTTGCATATTGGCATGCGCTGCCGTTGGGCTTTGACGGCTCAGCCTCAACTGCTCTACTTCTTTGGTCGAACCTTGGTTCGGGCATTCGTTGACGGCGGCACGTGGAGGCCGAGATCCAGATCCCGGCGTGGTGTCGCTGACCGCCGTCAGCAGGCTTCCTCGCTGCTGGGTTTTGACATGCCGTTGGGCTTAATGCTGAGTCAGACGACGCTGCGATGTTGCGGCTCGAACAGTTTGCTATTGGAGCTAGGCGATTTCCTAGAAGCGGTACACGAATCTGGATTGCAAGCGGATCATCAAGGGAATGAGGCTGATATTGATCGCACCCCGACGTTCTTCCTGCGTGTTGGGCTTGTGGCGCTGCATGCAGTAGTGCTATGTGAACTTGCGGTTCTGTTCTTCAACCCTGGAACAGCTGGCTATGGGTGTGGCTGCTAGCGGGTTGCAGGTCGTTAATCCAGAAAGCGCAGGGCTAAGCGGCGGTGAGTTCTCAGTGAGAGATGGCGGCGCTCGCTTGCGTCAGAGCTCGAACAGACCGCGAGGATGGCGGATGAGATTGCGAATTGCGCCGGCACCTGTTTAACTGACCTAAGTGCTAGGTAAGTCTGTTGCATCTGGTGCCTACGCTGTCCAGTTTAAGACTGCGCTTTGGAGAGTCAGCGCGAAATAAAAAAGCCCATGCGCAAGGGCATGGGCTTGGGGTGTGCAGAGAAATGCTGGCTAGCCTGTGGCGGCGCGGCGGCTTACCAGAACTTCCACCAGGGCGCGCTCTTGCGGCGCTGGGCCGTGGTTTCGGCCGTGGCAGGGTAGGTGCTTTCCAGCACGCGCTTGGCGTCGTCGCGCAGCTGGTTCATGCCCAGCTTGTCGTAGGAGTTGACCAGGATCTCCAGCGCTTCCTTGATGGCGGGCACGCCTTCGTATTCGGTGATGGCGGTCTGGGCGCGGGCAATGGCAGCCACATAGGCGCCGCGCGAGTAGTAGTAGCGCGCCACATGCACTTCGTACTGTGCCAGCGAGTTGACGATATAGGTCATGCGCTGGCGGGAATCGGCCGCGTAGCGCGAGTCAGGGAAGCGGTTAACCAGCTCGTTGAAGGCTTCGAACGAATCCTTGGCGGCCTTCTGGTCACGCTCGGACAGGTCCTGGCGCGACAGCCACGAGAACAGGCCCAGGTTTTCGTTGAAATTGACCAGGCCCTTGAGGTACAGCGCGTAGTCGAGGGCTGGGCTGGCGGGGTGCAGCTTGATGAAGCGGTCCAGCGTGGCGATAGCCTGGGCCTTGTCGCCGGCCTTGTATTGCGCGTAGGCCTTGTCGATCTGGGCCTGCTGGGCCAGGGGGGTGCCGGCAGCGCGGCCTTCCAGCTTTTCAAACAGTGGCACGGCCTTGTCGTAGCCGCCGCCATTGAGTTCTTCCTTGGCCTCGGTGTAGATGCGGTCGGGCGTCCACTTGGCGGTCGGGTCTTCCTTGGTCGTATTGCATCCGGCCAGCAGGCCGGCAGCCAGCAGGGCGGCGAACAGGGGCAGGCGGTGACGGGGCAGAGAAGACAGCATGCGGACAGGAAATGTGTACATAAGTTTCTGGCAAGGGCACCGTTGCGGGCCACTGGTTGGAAGGCATTGTAGCGGCAGGCCAAGGGCCCCTTCGCCGCAGGTTATGACACGGTGTCGGCGTGGAGGCTGCCGGGCCTTCCTACAATGGCGTCCATGTTTGTTCACCTGCGCCTGCACACCGAGTTTTCCGTCGTCGACGGGACCTGCCGTATTGACGATGCCATCAAGGCGGCGGCTGCCGACGGGCAGCCCGCCATGGCCATCACCGATCTGAACAATATGTTCGGCGGGCTGAAGTTCTACAAGTCCGGGCGGGGCAAAGGGGTCAAGCCCATTCTGGGCGCCGAGCTGATCATGGAAGGCGAGGGCGGTGCGCCCGGCCCCCGTGTGCTGGTGCTGGTGCAAAGCAAGCTGGGCTACCACAATCTGTCGGAAATCCTGGCCAGGGGCTGGACCGGCAATGTGCCGCGCGGTCAGGCCCAGGCACTGAGCAAATGGGAATGGCTGCAGGAGCTGGGCGAGGGCCTGATCCTGCTGTCCGGCGCCAATGCCGGCCCGGTGGGCCAGGCCCTGCAGCGCGGCGACAAGGACGGGGCTGCGCGCGAAGCGCTGCGCATGGCCAGCCTGTTTCCGCACCGCTTCTACCTGGAGCTGCAGCGTGCCGGGCGCCCGGAAGACGAGAGCCTGGTGGTGCAGACCGTGCAGCTGGCGGCACGGCTGAACCTGCCGGTGGTGGCCACACACCCGGTGCAGTTTTTCAAGCCCGGCGATTTCGAATCCCATGAAGCGCGGGTGTGCATTGCCGAAGGCGAGGTGCTGGGCAATACCAAGCGCGACAAGCGCTTCACCCGGGAGCAGTACCTCAAGAGCAGCGCCGAGATGCAGGCGCTGTTTGCCGATGTGCCGTCGGCGCTGGAAAACACCGTGGAAATCGCCCGCCGCTGCAGCGTGACGCTGCTGCTGGGCAAGAACTTTCTGCCGGACTTCCCCACACCCAACGGCATGCCGGCCGAAGACTATTTCCGCCATGCCTCGTACGAGGGGCTGGAGGAGCGTCTGCAGCTGCTGTTCCCGAACGAGGCCAAGCGCCAGGCGGCCCGCCCGCAGTATGTGGAGCGGCTGGAGTTCGAGCTGGGCATCATCTTGAAGATGGGGTTCCCGGGCTACTTTCTGATCGTGGCGGACTTCATCAACTGGGCCAAGAACAATGGCTGCCCGGTGGGGCCGGGCCGTGGTTCGGGGGCCGGTTCGCTGGTGGCCTATGTGCTGAAGATCACCGATCTGGACCCCATCCACTACAACCTGCTGTTCGAACGTTTTCTGAACCCCGAACGCGTGTCCATGCCTGACTTTGACGTGGACTTCTGCCAGGCCAACCGCGACCGCGTGATCGATTACGTGAAGGACCGCTACGGCCGCAATGCCGTCAGCCAGATCGCCACCTTCGGCACCATGGCTGCGCGCGCGGCCATCCGTGACGTGGGCCGGGTGCTGGACCTGAGCTACAACTTCTGCGACGGCATCTCCAAGCTGGTGCCCAACAAGCCGGGCCTGCACGTCACGCTGAAATACCCGCCCAATCCGCGCAAGGAGAACGACAAGTACACCTATGCGGTGGATGAGCAGGCACTGGCCGAACGTCTGGAAAAAGAAGAAGACGTGAAGATGCTGATCGAGATGGCGCAAAAGCTCGAAGGCATGTGCCGCAACATCGGCATGCACGCCGGGGGCGTGGTGATTGCGCCCGGCAAGTTGACCGACTTCTGCCCGCTGTACCAGCAGCCCGGCAGCGACTCGGCCGTGGCCATGTACGACAAGGACGATGTGGAGCAGATCGGCCTGGTGAAGTTCGACTTCTTGGGCTTGGCCACGCTGACCATCCTGGAGATTGCGCGCGAATTCATCATGAAGCGCCACAAGGGGCAGGAGAACTTCAAGTTTGAAGAAATTCCGCTGGACGACTACCCCACGTACAAGCTGTTCCAGGAAGGCAAGACCGAAGCCGTCTTCCAGTTTGAATCCCGCGGCATGCAGGGCATGCTGCGCGACGCCAAGCCGTCGCGCCTGGAAGACCTGATTGCGCTGAACGCCCTGTACCGTCCAGGCCCCATGGACCTGATTCCGTCCTTCGTGGCCCGCAAGCACGGTCGCGAGGAGATTGAATATCCCCACCCGCTGGTGGAGCAGGTGCTGGCCGAGACCTACGGCATCATGGTCTACCAGGAGCAGGTGATGCAGACGGCCCAGGTGCTGGGCGGCTACTCGCTCGGCGGCGCCGACTTGCTGCGCCGCGCCATGGGCAAGAAAAAAGTCGAGGAGATGGTCAAGCACCGCGGCATCTTCCGCGAGGGGGCGGCCAAGAAGGGTATCAGCCAGGACAAGGCCGACGAGGTCTTCGACCTGATGGAGAAGTTTGCGGGCTACGGCTTCAACAAATCGCACGCGGCCGCCTATTCGCTGCTGGCCTACCACACGGGCTGGCTCAAGGTGCACTACACGGCGGAGTTCTTCTGCGGGAACATGACCGTGGAAATGGACGACACCGACAAGCTCAAGGTGCTCTACGAGGATGCGTTGAAGATGGGCCTGACCTTCGAGCCGCCAGATGTGAACCGCGGCGTCTACCGCTTCGAGCCGGTGACCGACAAGGTGATCCGCTACGGCCTGGGCGCCATCAAGGGCACGGGCCAGCAGGCGATCGAAGCCATCATCGCGGCGCGCGAAGGCCAGGGCGTGGGGCCGAACGGCCACCTCAAGGGCCCGTTCACCAGCCTGTTCGACTTCTGTGTGCGGGTGGACCGCTCGCGCCTGAACAAGCGCACCTTGGAAGCGCTGATCAAGGCCGGCGCGTTCGATGCCATCCACCGGAACCGCGCGGCGCTGTCGGCGTCGGTGGACACGGCGTTCGAGTTTGCCAATGCGACCTTGGCCAATGCCAACCAGGGCGGCCTGTTCGACATGATGGGCGACGATGCCGTGGGCTCCAGCACCCAGGAGCCGCCGCTGGCCGAGGTGCTGCCCTGGGGCATCAAGGAGCGCCTGACCCTGGAAAAGACGGCAGTGGGCTTCTACCTGTCCGGCCACCTGTTCGATGAGGTCGAGGCCGAGGTGCGCCGTTTTGTGCGCACCCCGCTGGCCGATCTGGGGGACAGCCGCGAGCCGCAGGTGCTGGTGGGCATCGTCAGCGATCTGCGCGTGATCAACGGCCAGCGCGGCAAGCTGTGCCTGTTCAAGCTGGACGACAAGTCCGGCGTGATCGAGGCATCGGTGGACGAAGCCACGCTCAACGCCCACAAGGACCTGCTCAAGGACGACGAGTTCGTGGTGCTGACGGCACGGGTGCAGCAGGACCGCTTCAGTGGCGGCTTGCGTGCCAAGGTGCAGAAGGTCTGGGGCCTGGCAGATGCCCGCTGCCGCTTTGGCCGCTACCTGCAGGTCAGCACCACCGAAAAGATGCCCGATGTCCAGCGCCTGCTGCGTGAATTCCCCGCCAAACGGGAGGACACCGAGCACGGCAGCATCCAGCACGGGCTGAAGGTGCGCCTGGGGGTGCGCTGCCAGTCGGAGCTGGGCGCGGCGCTGGTCGAGCTGCAGCTGGGCGATGACAGCCGCTTCTTCCCCAGCGATGCGGCGCTGGCCGCCTGGTGCGCCGAGGCTGGCAGCGGGCACAGCACGGTCGTCTACGAGTAAGAAAACGGCCATCTTGTCGGCGCTACCATTGGCCTTATCTGTACGCCATGCCACCGTTGGTAGGAGAGCTTGTGCTGTCCTACAAATGCTTGCATGTCGTCCCTCTGTTTTTGGTCTGAAGGCGACTCAAAATACGCCCGAAGCCGTCGCTACAATGAATTCCATGGCTACCGAACAACCTCCTATTCAACCTCCCAAGCCGCAGCTTCCACGCGAAGAGGGCGGTGGTTCGGTCGTGCTGGAGCGGCGCACCCAGAAGGTCGCCCCCCCACCGATGTACCAGGTGGTGATGCTCAACGACGATTTCACCCCGATGGAGTTCGTGATCGTGGTGTTGCAGGAATTTTTTGGCAAAGACCGCGAGGCGGCCACCCAGATCATGCTCAAGATCCACCTGGACGGTCGGGGCGTGTGCGGGGTGTATTCCCGCGACGTGGCCTCCACCAAGGTGGAACAGGTGTTACAGGCAGCCAACAAGGCCGGTCATCCGCTGCAGGCTGTCAGCGAGCCTATTGAATAACTGCCGATCGCCCCGATTTCAGAGTAGATTTACACAACTGGCAAGCGCAAAGGAGCCACTACATGATTGCCCAGGAACTGGAAGTCAGCTTGCACATGGCATTCGTCGAGGCGCGTCAGCAGCGCCACGAATTCATCACGGTGGAGCACCTGCTGCTTGCCCTGCTGGATAACCCCAGCGCGGCGGAAGTCTTGCGTGCCTGCTCTGCGAACATCGATGACCTGCGTGCTTCGCTGACCAACTTCATCAAAGACAACACGCCTCAGGTGGCTGGCACCGAGGAAGTGGATACACAACCCACGCTGGGCTTCCAGCGGGTGATCCAACGCGCCATCATGCATGTGCAGTCCACAGGCAATGGCAAGAAGGAAGTGACCGGCGCCAACGTGCTGGTGGCCATCTTCGGCGAGAAAGACTCCCATGCCGTGTACTACCTGCACCAGCAGGGCGTGACGCGCCTGGATGTGGTCAATTTCATTGCCCACGGCATCAAGAAGAGCGAACCCCCGGAACCCGCCAAGGCGGACACGCCCATGGACGGCGACGAGGGCATGGGCAGCGAGCGCAATGAAAAGGCCTCGCCGCTGGAGCAGTACACGCTGAACCTGAACCAGGCGGCCAAGGACGGCAAGATCGATCCACTGATCGGGCGCGAGTACGAAGTCGAGCGCACGATCCAGATCTTGTGCCGCCGCCGCAAGAACAACCCGCTGCTGGTGGGCGAGGCTGGCGTGGGCAAGACGGCGATTGCCGAAGGCCTGGCATGGCGCATCACCGAGGGCACGGTGCCCGAGGTGCTGGCCGAAGCCAATGTCTATTCGCTGGACATGGGCGCACTGCTGGCCGGGACCAAGTACCGGGGGGACTTCGAGCAGCGCCTCAAGGGCGTGCTCAAGTCGCTCAAGGACAAGCCCAACGCCATCCTGTTCATTGACGAAATCCACACCCTGATCGGTGCCGGTGCGGCATCGGGCGGCACGCTGGATGCGTCCAATCTGCTCAAGCCGGCGCTGTCCAGCGGCCAGCTCAAGTGCATCGGCGCGACCACGTTCACGGAGTACCGCGGTATCTTCGAAAAAGACGCTGCGCTGTCGCGCCGTTTCCAGAAGGTGGATGTGGTCGAGCCGACCGTGCAGGAAACCGTGGACATCCTCAAGGGCCTCAAGAGCCGCTTTGAAGAGCACCACGGCGTGAAGTACGCCACGGCCGCACTGCAGGCTGCCGCCGAGCTGTCGGCCAAGTACATCAACGACCGCCATCTGCCGGACAAGGCGATCGATGTGATCGACGAGGCCGGTGCTGCCCAGCGCATTCAGCTGGCCAGCAAGCGCAAGAAGACCATCGGCCGCGCCGAGATCGAAGAGATCGTGGCCAAGATCGCCCGCATTCCGCCGGCCAATGTCTCCAACGACGACCGCAGCAAGCTGCAGACGCTGGAGCGCGACCTCAAGAGCGTGGTGTTCGGCCAGGACAAGGCCCTGGAAGTGCTGGCGTCGGCCGTCAAGATGGCCCGCTCGGGTCTGGGCAAGCCGGAAAAGCCGATCGGCTCCTTCCTGTTCTCCGGCCCCACCGGGGTCGGCAAGACGGAAGCCGCCAAGCAGCTGGCCTACATCCTGGGCGTGGACCTGATCCGTTTCGACATGTCCGAGTACATGGAGCGCCATGCGGTCAGCCGCCTGATCGGCGCGCCTCCCGGCTATGTGGGCTATGACCAGGGCGGTCTGCTGACCGAGGCCATCACCAAGAAGCCGCACTCCGTGCTGCTGCTGGATGAAATCGAGAAGGCGCACCCGGACATCTTCAACGTGCTGCTGCAGGTCATGGACCACGGCACGCTGACGGACAACAACGGACGCAAGGCCGACTTCCGCAACGTGATCATCATCATGACCACCAATGCTGGCGCCGAGACCATGAACAAGGCCACCATCGGCTTCACCAACCCGCGCCAGGCCGGGGACGAGATGGGCGACATCAAGCGCCTGTTCACCCCCGAGTTCCGCAACCGCCTGGATGCGACGGTGAGCTTCAAGCCGCTGGACGAGCAGGTCATCCTGCGCGTGGTGGACAAGTTCCTGCTGCAGCTGGAGCAGCAACTGGCCGAGAAGAAGGTGGAAGTCACGTTCACCGACACCTTGCGCAAGCACCTGGCGAAGACGGGCTTCGATCCGCTGATGGGTGCCCGCCCGATGCAGCGCCTGATCCAGGACACCATCCGCCGCTCGCTGGCCGACGAACTGCTGTTCGGCCGCCTGACCGACGGTGGCCGCCTGGAGGTGGACTGGATTGCCGACGCCAACGAAGGCAAGGGCGATGTCCAGCTGGACATCTCTCCGCTGCCCAAGAAGGAGCGCAGCAAGTCGGAGCCGGCCGAGCCGGAAGAGGCTGCTGCAGCGGATTGATGCAGCTCCAGTGCGTATAGCGTGCTACAAAACCGGCAGCAGGTCTGCCGGTTTTTTTATGCCTGCACGCGCGGCGGTGCAGCCTGGCTGGCGGCACGGTGCTGACACTGGCACTGCGGATTTGTCGGCATACTCTGGCCTGCCACGGTGCAGTCTGCTTGCGCCGCTTCGGCCTTGTGGGCGTGCCGTGCGCCTGTCTCCTGGGAGCTTTGTGTGGATTGGATTGCGTCGTACCTCACGCACCACAACCTGATGCTGCTGCTGTCCGTGGTCTGGACGGCGTATGTGGTGGTGGTCGGGGTCTGGATCTTGCTGCAGCGTCGCGCGCCGGTGGCCACGCTGAGCTGGCTGTTGTCCATGGCGGTGATCCCGGTGGTCGGGATTGGCGTGTACTACTTTCTGGGGCCACGCCGGCTCAAGCGCCAGCGGCTGCGGCGCTTGCGCAGCCGGCGCAAGTCGCGTGCGCGCAGCAGCATTGCCCGCCTGCGCGAGAAAGTGCCCCAGGCGCCGGACCGTCTGCAGCAGGTGGTCAAGCTGGTCACGGCGTCCACCCATTTCCCGATCAGCACGGCCGACGAGGTGGAGCTGCTGGTGGGCGGAGCGGCCACGTTCGACTCCATCACGGACGCGGTGCGCGCGGCCCGCCACCATGTGCACCTGGAGTACTACATCTTCGAGCCTGACAAGACGGGGCTGGCGCTGCTGGCGCTGCTCCAGGAAAAAGCCCGGGCTGGCGTCAAGGTGCGGCTGCTCGTGGATGCGCTGGGCTCCAAGAATCTGGGGCGCCAGCACTACCAGCCGCTGGAAGAGGCCGGGGCGGAGTTTGCCCTGTTCCACCCGACCAAGCTGGGCCGTCGCGTGCGGCCGGTGATCAACTTTCGCACCCACCGCAAGATCGTGGTCATCGACGGCTGCATCGGTTACACCGGCGGCGTTAACATCACCGACGAGGAAGACCGCCGCATCCTACCGGACGCTTACCACGATGTGCATGTGCGCCTGCAGGGGCCGGTGGTCAACTGGCTGCAGACCGTGTTTCTGGAGGACTGGGCCTATGCGCTGGATTACAACCGCCGCAACGAGCCCAGTGACTTCGAAAACATCCTGCCCGAGCTGCCCGAGGGCAAGCAGGTGGTGCAGATCATGGCGTCCGGCCCGGACAGCAGCATGGAAGCCATCCACCGCGTGCATGTGGCCGCCATCCATGCCGCGGCCAAGCGCCTGTGGCTGACCACGCCGTACTTCGTGCCCACCGAAGCCAGCATGCTGGCGCTGACCAATGCGGCGCTGCGGGGGGTGGATGTCTGTCTGCTGGTGCCCGAGAAATCCGATTCGCGGCTGGTGACGGCGGCCGCACGGTCCTATTTCGACGAGCTGATCAGCTGCGGGGTGAAGGTGTTCGAGTACCAGGCCAGCATGCTGCATTCCAAGACCATGCTGGTGGATGACTTCATGGGCATCATCGGCACGGCCAATTTCGACAACCGCAGCTTTCGCCTGAACTACGAGGTCTGCGCCATTGCCTATGGCGAGGCCTTCAACGGCAAGCTGGCCACTCAGTTCCAGGAAGACCTGAAGCTGGCGCGCCGCGTGGGCTATGCCCGGCCGCAGCCGTTCTGGCAGCGGCTGTTCGATTCCGCCGCGCGGCTGTGTTCCCCCTTGCTGTAACGCACCATGCACTACGCTTTGAGAGACCAGCCGGTCGATGTGCCCGCCGCGACGCCCGCGCAGCTGCTGGACTGGGCGCACCAGCACCCGCGCTGGCTGGTGATTACCGGTGCAGGCTGCAGCACGGAGGCGGGCATTCCGGACTACCGCGACCAGGCCGGGCAGTGGAAGCGCCCGCAGCCCGTGACCTACCAGGCCTTCATGGGCGATACGCTGGTGCGCCAGCGCTACTGGGCGCGCAGCCTGGTGGGCTGGCGGGTGATGGGCCATGCCCGGCCCGGAGCCGCCCACCATGCGCTGGCGGCGCTGGAGGACGCCGGCCATGTGCAGCTGCTGCTGACCCAGAACGTGGACGGCCTGCACAGCGCCGCAGGCAGCCGCAAGGTGCTGGACCTGCATGGCCGCATCGACACCGTGCGCTGCATGGACTGCGGCCACCGCTTTGCGCGGGCCGACTGGCAGCGGGCGCTGGAGGCCCTGAATCCCGACTGGGTGCAGCTGCAGGCCCGTACCGCGCCGGATGGTGATGCCGATCTGGACGGACTGCCGTTTGCCGAGTTCCGCATTCCGCCCTGTCCGTACTGCGGCACCGGCGTGCTCAAGCCCGATGTGGTGTTCTTTGGCGAGAGCGTGCCGCGCGAGCGGGTGCAGCGCGGCCTGGACACCCTGGCCCAGGTGGACGGGGTGCTGGTGGCCGGTTCTTCGCTGATGGTGTATTCGGGCTTTCGCTTTGTGCAGGCGGCGGCCGCTGCGGGGCTGCCGGTGCTGGCCATCAACCAGGGGCGCACGCGGGCTGATGCGCTGCTGGCGGCCAAGCTGCAGGCCGATGTGGGGCAGTCCCTGCAGGCGCTGGCCCAGGGGCTGGGGGCCGGGGGCAACTGACACGGCTGACTCCACTGACAGGGGCGGGGGCGTGGCCGATTCCCGACACAGTGCAGCGCAGCGCCCGGCAGGCCGGGAGCGCCTGCGCTTGCAGGCATACTCGCCCCCATGGCTGAATCCGCTTCCCTCACTTTTCTGTGGCACGACTACGAGACCTTCGGTGCCAATCCCCGTTATGACCGCCCGGCGCAGTTTGCGGCCATCCGCACCGACATGGAGCTCAACGAAGTCGGCGAGCCGCTGATGTTCTACTGCCAGCCGGCCCCGGATTACCTGCCCGATCCCCAGTCCTGCCTGATCACCGGCATCACCCCCCAGCAATGCCTGGAAGAGGGCGTGCCCGAGGTGGAGTTTGCCAACCGCATCGAAGCCGCGTTCAGCCAGCCGGGCACCGTGGGCGTGGGCTACAACACCATCCGCTTTGACGACGAGGTGACGCGCTTTCTGTTCTGGCGCAACCTGATCGACCCCTATGCCCGGGAATGGCAGAACGACTGCAGCCGCTGGGACCTGCTGGATGTGGTGCGCATGGTCTATGCGCTGCGCCCGGACGGCATCCAGTGGCCGAAGAAGGACGACGGCAGCCCCAGCTTCAAGCTGGAAGACCTGGCCCGCGCCAACGGCCTGCTGCACGCGCAGGCCCACGATGCGCTCAGCGACGTGCGCGCCACCATTGCGCTGGCGCGGCTGATCCGCCAGGCACAGCCCAAGCTGTTTGAATTTGCCTTTGCCCTGCGCAAGAAGGACCGGGTGCTGCACGAGATGGGCCTGCCCGCCGTGCAGGTCGATGCCCGGCCTTTTCTGCACGTCAGCGGCATGATCCGCCCCGAGCGCGGCTGCATTGCCATGATGTGGCCGCTGGCCCAGCACCCGACCAACAAGAACGAGGTGATCTGCTGGGACCTGAATGCCGACCCGTCCGAGCTGGCCAGCCTGGACGCCGAGCAGCTTCGCCTGCGCCTGTTCACGCGCCAGGCCGATCTGCCGGAAGGCGTGCAGCGCCTGCCGATCAAGAGCATCCACATCAACAAGTCGCCGATGGTGGTGCGCAATCTGAAGACGCTGTCGCCCGAAATGGCCGCGCAATGGGGCCTGGACATGGCGCAGTGCATCGAACATGCCGTGGCCGCACGCGCGCTGCCCGACATGAGTGCGCTGTGGAAGCAGGTGTACCAGCGCCAGGACGGCCATGGCCCGCAGGATGTGGACCAGGACCTGTACAACGGCTTTGTCGGCCCCAACGACCGCCGCCACCTGAACCAGCTGCGCGGCCTGAACCCGCAGGAGCTGGCGGTCAGCCGCATGGGCTTTGACGACAAGCGCCTGCCCGAGCTGGTGTTCCGCTGGCGCGCCCGCAACTGGCCGCAGACGCTGAACCCGCAGGAGCAGGCCCGCTGGGAGCAGCTGCGTGCGGCCTTCCTGGTGGAAGGCCAGGGCGGTACCCGCACGGCCGAGCAGATGTTTGCCCAGATTGACGATCTGTCGGAAAACGCCAGCGAGCAGGGGGAGGAGATCCTGGGCATGCTGTACGACTACGCCGAAAGCATCATCCCGGAAATGTGAGCGGGCGGGCCGTGCCCAGCCGCCGTGCGCCGGGGGCAGGCTGGGTCCCGGTGCCAGGCGGGTGGGGTATCCCTCAGCGCCGCCACCACCCCACAACCTCACAACCGTCCAGGGCCATCCGCGGCGGGGTGTGGGGGCAGGGCCACGCCGGTTTGGCCATTTGTCTTATAGGATTTCCCTTGGAGGCCCGCCTTTTCTATAGTCGGTTTCCATGTCCTGTCCTTTGTTCCTGACGTGGTTGCCGCGCATGGCCACGGCCGTGCGGCCGCTTGGCGCGACGGGATGGCGCATGGCCGCAGGGGCGGTCTGCCTGGGCGGGGTACTGGTACAGGTCCAGGCACAGACGGTGCGCCCCGGTCTGTGGGAGTTCGAAGGCCGGCAGTCGCAACTGCGCCAGAGCAGCGGGCAGACGGTGGACATGCAGAAGATCAACCAGCAGCTGGAAACCCAGTTGCTGGGCATGGAGCCCGGCGTGCGCCGCATGCTGGAGGACAACCTGCGCAGCGCTGGGGTGGTAGTGGACCGGGGGCGCAGCCAGTTGCTGTGCGTGCCGCCCGACCAGATCCAGCTGGCACGGCTGGTCGAGCGCCAGCAGCAGGAGGGATGCACCTTCACCCTGCAGGAGCGCGGTGCCGATTTTGTGCGCGGCCAGCTCAAATGCACCGAGCCACGGGGGCAGGGCAGCCATGTGGCATCGGTCATCACGCCCGAGCGGCTGAGCACCCGCACCGAGCTGAAGATCCCGCAGGGCCAGCTGATCATCACCGCGTCCGCCCAATGGATTGCCGCCGACTGCGGCAATGCCGCCGAGGTGGGCCGCCAGCGGCAGCAGGAGCGCTCGCTGTTCGGCGGGGGCAAGTAAGGGCGGGCCGCACCGGGGCCCACTCCACCTACTACACGTTCTACACGCACCACGCTCTACACACTCTGTCCTAAGATTGCCGCCCGGGGGAGGCTTGGGCTGGTCGCCCGTGCGGGTGATGTGGCTCAGCCAAAGAACCGGTAGCAGACCACGATGGCGGCCACCACGCCGGCCAGCTCGGCAATCAGGGCGCAGGGCACGGCATGGCGTGCACGCTGTATGCCCACGGCGCCAAAGTACACGGCCAGCACATAGAAGGTGGTTTCGGTGCTGCCCTGGATGGTGGCGGCGGCCAGGGCGGCAAAGCTGTCCACCCCCTGGGTCTGCATGGTCTCGATCAGCATGGCGCGTGCCGCGCTGCCGGAAAACGGCTTGACCAGGGCCGTGGGCAGGGCGTCCACAAAGCGGGTGTCCATGCCCAGCACGTCCACGACCCAGCGAATGCCGTCCAGCGCATAGCCCAGCGCGCCGGAGGCTCGGAACACGCCCACGGCGCAGAGCATGGCCACCAGATAGGGCAGCAGGCCCTTGGCCACGTCAAACCCTTCCTTGGCCCCGGCAATGAAGCTGTCGTACACGGCGACCTTTTTCCAGGCGCCCAGGCAGACGAACAGCAACACGAGGGCGAACAAGGTCAGATTGCCCAGCAGCGCCGACAGGCTGGCCAGCGCGGCGGCGCTCAGCGTGCTCAGCAGCGCCATGAAGCCGGCCAGGCCCAGGGCCACCGGCAGCAGATAGGCCAGCACCACCGGGCTGAACAGCGGCAGGCGCTGCACCAGGGCCACGGCCAGCAGGCCGGCCAATGTGGAGCAGCTGGTGGCCAGCAGAATCGGCAGGAACACCAGCGTGGGGTCGGGAGCGCCTTGCTGCATGCGGTACATGAAGATGGTGACCGGCAGCAGCGTCAGCGACGAGGCGTTGAGTACCAGGAACAGGATCTGGGCATTGGTGGCGGTGTCGGGCCGGGGGTTGAGCGTCTGCAGCTCCTGCATGGCCTTGAGCCCCATGGGCGTGGCGGCGTTGTCCAGCCCCAGGCCGTTGGCGGCAAAGTTCAGCGTGATCAGGCCCAGCGCCGGGTGGCCGCGTGGGACTTCGGGCATCAGCTTGCCAAACAGCGGACCCAGCACCTTGGCCAGCCACTGCACCACGCCGGCCTGTTCGGCAATGCGCAGAAAGCCCAGCCACAGTGTGAGCGTGCCGAACAGCAGCACCATCACCTCGACCGACAGCTTGGCCATGGCAAACAGCGCCTGCACCATGTTGGCAAACACCTGGGCCTGGCCGCCCAGCAGCCACTGCGCGGCTGCGGCCACGGCGGCAATCACAAAAAAGCCCAGCCACAGGGCGTTGAGCATGGAAGTTCTCCCTCAGGGCAGATGTCATGGGTCTTGGACGCCGCCATTGTCGCGCGGCGCACAGGGACTGCCGATCGTCACCGGCGTGTAACAAGAAGTTTTCACAATCAGCGCACGCGCAACGTTCCCTTTGTGATCTTGACCACTGCTTCATCTTCTTTCCCTGCCGCCGCACGCCTGTGGGCCGGGCCCCGTGGGTTCTATGGCGCGGCGCTGGGCCGCGTGGGGGGCGCTATTTCCGGTTGGCCGCTGCTGCGCTGGGCACCGCCGGTGCTGGTGCTGACCGCGCTGGCGCTGTCCTGGTGGTTCACCAGCCAACGCCTGCAGTCGCAGGAGGACCAGCTGTGGGAGGCTGCCCTGAGCCAGCAGGCTGCCGTGGCGGCCAGCCTGCAGGAGAGCCTGGTGCAGGCGGTGGACAAAGGCCATCTGATGGCCCTGATTGCAGCGGAGGCGCTGGACGGTGCACCGCAGGAGGTGGCCCAGACCCGCCGCCGCCTGCTGGCCATGCAGGCGGCCGACCCCACCTTGCTGCGCTTTGCGGTGCTGGATGCGCAGGGCGAGCGCCTGCTCAGCTCCACGCCGGTACAGGACGGCGTGGCGCAGCTGCCGCTGGTGGACCCGGCCCTGCTGCGCAGTGCCGCGCGCCAGCAGAGCCCGGCCGCGCGCCAGGTGCAGGTGCTGCCGGTGTTGCCAGGGGGCAAGGAATTCGTTCCCGACACGCCCAACGTGCGACCCGTGTCCCTGCTGCTGGGCATGCCACCGGCCTGGGCGGCGCAGGGCGATGCGCTGAGCCAGGTGCCGTCGCCTGGCGGCTTTTTGCTGCAGGCCATCGATCTGGTGCATTTCCTGGGCCCGTACCGGGGCGCGGACATGCACACGGGCACCCTCATCCAGGTGCTGGCGCCGGATGGCAGCGTGCTGGCGGCCATGCAAGACCGTGCGCTGCTGGCGTCGCCGCCCGGTCAGCGCCAGGCGGTGCTGGCCCAGCAGCCCGGTGTGCAGGGGCACGGCCGGCTGCGGCTGGACGACCAGCAACTGCATCTGGTCAGCTGGCGGCGCAATGCCGGCACCCCGTTCACCGTGGTCGTCAGCCAGGACCTGCCCCGGCTGCTGGCCGAACACCGCGCCAACAGCAGGCGTGCATGGGGACTGCTGGCGCTGCTGACGGCCATCACCTTGCTGGCCACCTTGGCGCTGGCCCGGGTGCTGGGGCGGCAGCACCACCTGTTCCAGGCGCTGTCGGTGGCGGACGCCAAGAACCAGTCGCTGATCGAGCAGCTGGAGCAGGAAAAAATCCGTGCGCTGGAGCTGGCGGGCAGCGACCACCTGACGGGACTGCACAACCGCCGCATGTTCAACGAGCTGGTGGCCAGCCACCTGGCGCTGGCGCGGCGCAGCCCCAAGCATTACGCGCTGCTGTACCTGGACCTGGACCGTTTCAAGCAGATCAACGACAGCCTGGGCCACCATGTGGGCGATTTGCTGCTGCAGGCCGTGGCCCAGCGCCTGCGTTCCCTGGTGCGCGGCAGCGACATCATCGGCCGCATGGGGGGCGACGAGTTTGCCGTGCTGGTCACCGCCATGGAGCAGCTGGCCGACATGGACCAGCTGGCCAGCAAGCTGGTGGCCCAGCTCAGCCAGCCCTATGTGGGCCTGGACGGGCACAACCTGCAACTGAGCCCCAGCATCGGCATTGCCTTCTTTCCGCGCGACGGCCATGACGTGGCCACGCTGTGCCAGCACGCGGACATGGCCATGTACGCCTCCAAGCGCGCGGGGCGGGGGCGTGCCACCTATTACGACACCCAGCTCAACCCGGCCGACGACCGCGGCTGGCAGCTGGAGCGCGAGCTGGCGCAGGCCATTGCCGGTGAACAGCTGGTGCTGCATTTCCAGCCCAAGGTGCGGCTGGAGGACTGCCGCATCGAAGGTTTCGAGGCCCTGGTGCGCTGGCAGCACCCGGCTTTCGGGCTGATCTACCCCGGAGAATTCATTGCCCTGGCCGAGAAGAACGGCCTGATCGCCGAGCTGGGGGACTGGGTGATCCGCGCCTGCTGCCAGCAGGCGGCGGCCTGGCGCCAGCAGGGGCTGGACACGGTGCCGATTGCGGTCAATGTGTCGGCCCTGCAGCTGCGCGACACGGCGTTTCCCACGCGCATGGCCACCTATCTGCAGCAGTACGGCGTGCGGGCCAGCGACCTGGAGCTGGAAATCACCGAAAGCTGCCTGGTGGAGCCCGTGGACCTGGCGGTGCGGGTGCTCAACCAGCTGGAGGGCATGGGCATGCGCATCGGCCTGGACGACTTCGGCACCGGTTTTTCCAGCCTGAGCCAGATCCGCCACCTGCCCATCGACACCATCAAGCTGGACCGCTCGTTTGTGGACGACATCCGCTCCAGCCCCGAGGCCGGGGTGCTGGTGACGTCCATCATCACGCTGGCCCACAACCTGAAGATGCGGGTGGTGGCCGAAGGCGTGGAGCTGCGCGACCAGCTGGTCTACCTGAAGACCGCCGGCTGCGATGCGGCCCAGGGTTACATCCTCAGCCGCCCCGTGCCGGCGCAGGAGACGCAGCGCCTGCTGCGCCAGGGCATTCTGGAGCCGGCATGAAGGCCGGCCGTCCCTGCGGCGCCTGCGGCCGATAGGGGGCGGGCACAGGCGCGCCCCTTCACGGGCTTACGGCGCCGTCGTTGTCAAGCGCAGCAACTGCCCATCCGGGGCATCGGTCAGCACATACAGCCAGCCGTCCGGGCCCTGGCGCACATCGCGCACGCGCTGGCCCAGGCCGGGCAGCAGTTTTTCGTGGGCCACCAGACGGTCGCCGTCGAACTTCAGCCGCTCCAGCATGCGGGACTTGAGCGCGCCCACCACCAGCGAGCCCTGCCAGTCCGCGCCATAGCGGCTGCTGCTGACCCAGGCCAGGCCGGACGGGGCAATCGACGGCACCCAGTAGTGCAGCGGCTGCTCCATGCCGTTCTGGCGGGTGATGCCGGCGCCGATCTTGCCGCCGCCGTAGTTCTCGCCATAGGTGATCACCGGCCAGCCGTAGTTCTTGCCGGGCTGGACGCGGTTGACTTCGTCGCCGCCCTGGGGACCGTGTTCGTGCATCCACAGCTGGCCGTCGGGGGACAGCACCGCGCCCTGCGGGCTGCGGTGGCCCCAGCTCCAGATGGCGGGCAGGGCATCGGTGCGGCCAACGAAGGGGTTGTCGGCGGGGATGCTGCCGTCCTTGCCTACGCGCACAATCTTGCCCAGGTGGCTGCGCAGGTTCTGTGCCTCCTCCTTGTAGTGGGAGCGTTCGCCCAGCGTCAGGAACAGGCTGCCGTCCGGCTTGCCGTTCACCATGCGCTCCACGATGCGGCAGCCAAAGTGCAGGGCGCTGTCGTACTTGGGCTGCTGCTCGAAAATCACCTGTACCTGCTGCAGGGCGGTGGCGTCGGCGTTCAGCGTGGCACGGGCCAGGGCGGTGCCGTTCTTGCCGGCATCCGCGCCGGTGCCGGGCTGGCTGTAGCAGAAGTACAGCTGGCGGTTCTGGGCAAAGCCGCTGTCCAGCACCACGTCCAGCAGCCCCCCCTGGCCGCGCGCCACCACGGGCGGCACGCCGGCCAGCGGCGGATTCAGCCGGCCATCGCTTTGCACCACGCGCATGCGGCCGGGGCGCTCGGTCACCAGGTAGCGGCCATCGGGCAAAAAGGCCAGTGCCCAGGGGTGTTCCAGTCCCTGGGCCACGGTCACCGCCTGCAGCGCGCGTGCGGCGGCCGAGCTGGGTGTGGTCGCCGGCGTGGACGGACCCACGGGCTGGGCCTGCGCCATGCTGGTGCCCAGGGCTCCGGCCAGGCACAACGCAGGCAGCAGCAGGCGCCGGCGGGAGGCCGGTCGGGAACCAGGGCCAGAAAAAGCGAGGGAAAAGGGGAGAGAAGAGGGGGAAGGAAACGGTCGGGGATGGGTCATGGGCACTCCAAAAGCACAGGGTATGTCGCAGGACGCAGGTCGGCCCATTGTGGCGGCCGCGCGGTGGAGGCCTTGCGGATTGCGCCTGCGGCGTGCCAGGGAATACGCCCGCCGGGGGGCAGATGGGGCGGCGTTGGAGGGCCGCAGCGGTAAAAAAATCCGAGTCGCCGCCGGGGATCGCTGCGGCAGCACACGCGCGCACCGGGCCAGCGGGTGTATAAAGTCGGCTGCACAGAGCGCTGCGGCGCTTGACCGAAGGCGCGGCCATGGAATTCCTGGACGCGCCTTTGTTGTTCCCCTCTACATCCCTGCATACAAAGGAATCGCACCCATGGGCGCGCAATGGAAAGCCAAGGGCAAGGCCCTGGTCGCCGATGCCAAAGGCAAGCTGTTTGGCAAACTGGTCAAGGAAATCACCGTCGCGGCCCGTCTGGGCGGCGGCGACCCCGGCTCCAATTCGCGCCTGCGCATGGCCATTGAAGCGGCCCGCAAGGCTTCCATGCCCAAGGACACGCTGGACCGTGCGATCAAGAAGGGCTCTGGCGCCGGCGCCGATGCGGTGAACTATTCCAGCGTGCTGTTCGAAGGCTACGGCCCCCAGCGCGTGCCGGTGATGGTCGAGTGCCTGACCGACAACCCCAACCGCACGGCCCCCAATATGCGCGTGTGCTTCCGCAAGGGCCAGCTGACGGCCGTGGCCTGGGACTTTGACCACGTGGGCATGATCGAAGGCGAAGCCGAGGGCGGCGCTGACGTGGAAATGGCCGCCATCGAAGCCGGTGCCCAGGATTTTGAAGCCGGCGAAGAAGAGGGAGTGACCCTGTTCATCACCGACACCACCGACCTGGATACCGTGGCCAAGGCCCTGCCGGCCCAGGGCATCAAGGTGCTGTCCGCCAAGCTGGGCTACAAGGCCAAGAACCCCGTCAGCATGGGCAGCCTGTCCGCCGAAGCGCAGGAAGAAGTGCAGACCTTCCTGGCCGGTCTGGAGAACGACGACGACGTGCAACACGTGTTCGTGGGTCTGGTGGACTGAGGATGCCAGCCGCTGGGGCTGCCCAGCCGGCAACCGCCAAGAAAGGGAGCCCGCCGGGTTCCCTTTTTTCTTTGCGTATCCGTGCAGAGGGCGGTTCCCCGGGCCGGCCGCACCGCCATGCCATCCAGCGGGTGCGGCACCGTGCACTAGCGTTTTTTCGTAGTGCGGACACAAGGCGGGCCGATTAAGGTGGGGGCAGCCCTGTGTGTCAGCGGCCATTCCCCGTGGACGGTGCGGGAAGGCCTGTGCCTTGAGGAGGTGTGCCATGCCCCTGTCTCCCGCTGAGGATTCCCACAATGAACGGACCGGCCAGGAACGGCCCGGCCAGGCCCGGTCCGGCGCGGCTGCGCCCGGTGCGGCGCCACCCGTGCAGCTGCAGGCCCTGCGCTGGGGGGATCCGTGGCGCTGGCTGGGTGCCGGCGCGCGGGATGTGCGGCGTGCCTGGGGCGTGGCGCTGTTTTACGGGCTGTGTTTCTGGGGCATGGCGCTGTGCCTGGCCTGGGTGTTCAGCGCCAGTCCGGAGTATGTGATGTCCATGGCCAGCGGCTGCCTGTTGCTGGGACCGTTTCTGGCCATGGGGCTGTACGACACCAGCCGCCGGCTGGAGCGGGGCGAGGCGCCGGATCTGGGCCGCTCCATCACCGCCTGGGACCGCAATCTGGGCGGCATGGGCATGCTGGTGCTGGTGCTGATCGTGCTGGAGCTGCTGTGGGGACGGGCATCGCTGGTGGTGTTTGCGGTGTTCTTCGACACCGGCATGCCGTCCACCACCGGGGTGCTGCAGGCCATCTTCCGGCCGGAGAACTGGGAGTTCATTGCGGTGTACGCAGCGGTGGGCGGCACGTTTGCGCTGCTGGTGTTCGGCACCACGGCCGTGTCCATGCCCATGATGCTGGACCGGGGCACGGACGCGCTGACGGCCGGCCTGACCAGCATGCAGGTGGTGCTGGGCAATCTGGGCATGATGCTGGTCTGGGGCGCGCTGATTGCCGCACTGGTGGGCGCGTCCTTCCTGGTGCTGTGGGGGCTGCCGCTGCTGCTGGTGGGGCCGCTGCTCGGTTGCGCCAGCTGGCATGCCTACCGCAGCGCGGTGGTGCCCCTACCGTACACACCGTCCGCAACACCAGCACCGGAGGCAGTGCCTTAAGATGGACTGCGGCCCGCTGCCGGGCAACTTGGTGCAATATCCACCCATACAACTTCCATTGATAACGAAAGAACGCATTGGCTACACCCAACTACGGATACGAGAAACGACAGCGCGAGCTGGCCAAGAAGCAGAAAAAAGAAGAAAAACTGCGCGAAAAGGCCCAGCGCAAGCAGTCGGACACGGATGCCCCCCGTGCGGGCGATGCGCCTGCACCTTCGGGTGACGGTGCAGGGCCGACTGTCAACTGAGCGAGCGCTGTTCCACCATGGCCTGAAGCTGCCGTTGTGCAGTGTGGGGTGGGCGTTGCTGCGCAGCCAGCGCGCCCAGGGTGGTGAAGGACAAAGGCCGGGTGGTGACGTGACGTCACCCCCGGCCTTTGTCGTTGTGCGCGCCGATGGCGCAGGGTTCAGCCCAGCAGGCCTCGGAGGGTGGGCCAGACGTTGTCCAGCATCAGCGGCTGGGCTTCTGCACGGGGGTGGATGCGGTCGGCCTGGAACAGCGCGGCGGCATTCGGAATATCGGCCACGCCTTTGAGGAGGAACGGCACCAGCGGCGTGCGCGTGTCCTGCGCCACCCGGGTGTAGATCTGGGCAAAGTCACGCCCGTAGCTGGCGCCGTAGTTGGGGGGCATCTGCATGCCCACCAGCAGGCCTTTGGCGCCGCTTTCCTTGCTGACCTGCAGCATCAGGCGCAGATTCTCTTCGGTCTGCTGCAGCGGCAGGCCGCGCAGCGCGTCGTTGCCCCCCAGCTCGATCACCACGATCTGCGGCTGGTGCTGCTTGAGCAGTGCGGGCAGGCGCGAGCGCCCGCCGGCGGTGGTTTCACCGCTGATGCTGGCGTTGACCACACTGGCGTTCGGGTGTTGCTGCGCCAGGCGCTGCTCCAGCAGCGTGACCCAGCCGGTGCCGCGTGCCAGGCCATATTCGGCGCTGAGCGAGTCGCCCAGGATCAGGATCTTGCGGGCGGTCGTTTTGCCCTGTGCCAGCGCCGGCGATAGCCAGAGTGCAGCGGCGGCGCCCGCAAGCGCGATACAGTGGCGACGGTGGCGGTGCAAAGGGTGCATGGCTTTTTCCTGAGGTTTTTTCATGACTGAGACGATTTCCCGGCAGCCCTTGATCGCGGTAGAGCATCTCTTCAAGTCCGTGACGGATTCTTCCGGCAGCCTGGACATTCTGCGGGATATCGATTTCACACTGCAGCCCGGGGAGACCGTGGCCATTGTGGGTGCATCCGGATCGGGCAAAAGCACCCTGCTGTCGATTCTGGCGGGGCTGGACGTGCCTTCGCGCGGCACGGTGCGGCTGCAGGGCCAGGACATGTTTGCGCTGGACGAAGACGCACGCGCCGCGCTGCGGGTACAGAAGATCGGCTTTGTGTTTCAGAGCTTCCAGTTGATGGGCAATCTCACGGCGCTGGAGAACGTGATGCTGCCGCTGGAGCTGGCCGGCGTGCGCGGCGCACGCGTGCAGGCCACCGAGATGCTGCAGCGCGTGGGCCTGGGCCAGCGCCTGCAGCACTACCCCAAGCTGCTGTCCGGCGGCGAGCAGCAGCGTGTGGCCCTGGCGCGGGCCTTTGTGGTGCGCCCGGCCGTGCTGCTGGCCGACGAGCCCACGGGCAGCCTGGACTTTGCGACCGGCGAAGCGGTGATGGAGCTGATGTTCGCCCTGAACCGCGAGCAGGGCACGACCCTGGTGCTGGTGACCCACGACCGCGGTATCGCTGCGCGCTGCGACCGGCGCATCACCATCGCCGCCGGCGCGGTGGCGGCGGATGAGCAGGGCGTGCTGGAGCAGCCGGGCTGAGCACGGCGCGGCGGGCCGCAAGGCCGATGCCGTGCGTGGCGGGGGCGCGCAGCCCGCCAATCCGCAAGGTTCAGGCGCGGCGCTGTGCCGGATCCGCTGCCGTGGCGGTGTCCGCCGAGGCATCGGATACCGGTGTCGATGCCGGTGCCCGGCCGTCTTCCGACAGGCAGACCGCGGCGGTGAAGATCACGTCGGTGGAGGAGTTCAGTGCCGTCTCGGTCGAATCCTGCAGCACGCTGATGATGTAGCCAATGCCGACCACCTGCATGGCGATGTCGTTGGAGATGCCGAACATGCTGCAGGCCAGCGGAATCAGCAGCAGGGAACCACCGGCCACGCCCGATGCACCGCAGGCGCACAGCGCCGACACCACGCACAGCAGCAGGGCCGTGGGGATGTCCACCGCAATGCCCAGGGTGTGGGCGGCGGCCAGGGTCAGCACGCTGATGGTGATGGCCGCGCCGGCCATGTTGATGGTGGCGCCCAGCGGGATGGCGACGCTGTAGGTGCCTTCGTCCAGGTTCAGGCGCTTGGCGATCGCCATGTTGATGGGGATGTTGGCGGCCGAGCTGCGGGTGAAGAAGGCCGTGACACCGCTTTCGCGCAGGCACATCAGCACCAGCGGGTAGGGATTGCGGCGGATCTTCCACCAGACGATGGCGGGGTTGACCACCAGGGCCACGCACAGCATGGAGCCCAGCAGCACGCACAGCACGTGGACATAGCCGGTCAGCGCTTCCAGGCCGGTGGTGGCCACGGTGGAGGCGACCAGGCCAAAAATGCCCAGCGGTGCGCAGCGGATCACGGCCTGGATGATGAAGGTCACGCCGTTGGCCAGATCCGATGCCACTTTCTGCGTGGTGGCGCTGGCATGGCGCAGCGCCACGCCCAGGCCGATGGCCCACACCAGAATGCCGATGTAGTTGGCCTTCAGCACCGCATTCACCGGGTTGTCCACGGCGCTCAGCAGCACGCCCATCAGCACTTCGCGGATGTCACCGGGCGCGGCGACGCCGGTGGCTGCATCCTTGAAATGCAGCACCGAGGGAAACAGCATGCTGGCCCCCACGCCGACGATGGCGGCCGCCAGCGTGCCCATCAGATACAGCCACAGCACGGGCTTGAGCAGGGTGACTTCCCCCGGGCGGTGGTTGCCGATGGCCGCCATCACCAGGACCAGCACCAGCACCGGTGCCACGGCCTTGAGGGCCGAGATGAAGAGGGTGCCCAGCAGGCCGACCGACAGTGCGGCCTGCGGCCAGAGCAGCGCCAGGGCAATGCCCAGAATCAGGCCGATCACGATTTGCGTGACCAGGCCGGTGCGGCGCAGCCAGTGCAGCAGGGGTTGAAACATCATGGTGGAAAAAAAGCCGGGCGGCGCCGGCAAAGGCATCCGCGTACAAAATGAAAGCGGCCTTTGAAGTTGGCCGCAGTGCAGCAAAATTCAAAGGCCGGTGCCTGGGGTCTGCCGGAGCGCATCCCAAAGATAGATGCTTCCGACCACGGGGTGAGTGTAGGCTTTCAGGGAAAACCCGGCGTTTGCAGGGTGCTTGGGAGGCGGAGCCGTCGGGCGGTGTCTGTCGATGCGGTCTGCGGCAGGCTGCCCGGGTGTGGACCGCGCGCCACAGCGGCCTGTCTTCTCCTCGGACATTGGCTTGGCCGGATAATGCCCCTCCTATGTCGTCCCCCAAAGTGCTTTTCGGCTTCCATGCCGTCGGCGTGCGCCTGAAGACCGCGCCGCAATCCATCATTGAAATCTACTACGAGAGCGCGCGCCGCGATGCGCGCATGCGCCAGTTCCTGGAGCGTGCCAAAGAGGTTGGCGCCCGTCTGATCGAAGCCGATGCCATGCGCATCGCCAAGCTGGCTGGCAGCCATGGCCACCAGGGCGTGGCTGCGCGCGTGGAAGAGGTCCGGGACACCCGCACGCTGGATGAGCTGCTGGACGATCTGGAGGAATCCGGCGTCAAGGCCCCGCTGCTGCTGGTGCTGGACGGCGTGACCGATCCCCACAACCTGGGCGCCTGCCTGCGGGTGGCCGACGGCGCTGGTGTGCACGCCGTGATCGCCCCCAAGGACCATGCGGCCGGCATCAATGCGACGGTGGCCAAGGTGGCCAGCGGTGCAGCCGAGACGGTGCCGTATTTCATGGTGACCAACCTGGCGCGCACGCTCAACGAGCTCAAGGAGCGCGGCATCTGGGTGATCGGCACCAGCGGCGATGCCGACAAGCACCTTTACCAGATGGACCTGACCGGCCCGACGGCCCTGGTGCTGGGCGCCGAAGGCGACGGCATGCGTCAGCTCACCCGCAAGACCTGCGATGCGCTGGTCAGCATCCCCATGCAGGGCGCGGTGGAAAGCCTGAATGTGTCCGTGGCCAGCGGCGTGTGCCTGTACGAGGCACTGCGCCAGCGCATTCCCAAGCCGGCCTGAGTCCCCTCCGTCTCTGCCCCGCCGGTGGCGGAACAGCAGGCGGGATCTCTGGATTTTTCACAGCTGCTGACGTCTCCCATGCCTGCTGCCGAGCCTGACCATGCCATCGAGGCTGTGCGCGACTGGATCGCACAGTCCCGGCGGCTGTGCGTGCTGACCGGCGCGGGTGTCAGTGCGGAATCGGGCGTGCCCACTTTCCGTGACGCCCAGACCGGCTACTGGGCGCAGTTCCGTGCGGAAGACATGGCGTCCGAGCCTGGTTTTCGCGCCCATCCCGCGCGCGTGTGGCATTGGTACCAGCACCGGCGGGGCTTGGTGTCGGCCGTCGTGCCCAATGCCGCCCACCATGCGCTGGCCGGCTTTGCGGCGCAGCACCCGGGCCGGCTGACCCTGGTCACCCAGAACGTAGATGGCCTGCACCAGCGTGCAGGCAGCCCCGATGTGGTGGCTTTGCACGGCGATCTGTTTGCCGACCAATGGCTGGATGCCTGTTGTCCGCAGTGCACCCCGGCCTTGCAGGCCGGGCAGCTGACGGCGACCGAGCCGCCCGCCTGTCCGTATTGCGGGAATCTGCGCCGCCCCGGGGTGGTGTGGTTTGGCGAATGTCTGCCCCAGGCGGCGCTGGACGCGGCCGAAGTGGCGGCCCAAGGCTGTGATCTGATGCTGGTGGTGGGGACGGCCGGGGTGGTGTACCCGGCGGCGGGCCTGGTCTTTCAGGCGCGGGATGCGGGCGCGCGCGTGGTCATCGTCAACACCGCGTCCACGGAACTGGACCGCCTGGCCGATGCCGTGCTGCAGGGGCCGGCGACCACAGTGCTGCCTGCGCTGCTGGGTTGACTCTTTGGCAGGTGCGCACCACGGGCGCCAGCTGGCGAAGCACCGTGCGGTTCAATGTCCGATGTCGTGGGATGCGTCGGCAGGCACCGGTGCCGCCTGCTCGGTTTTCTTGCGGCGCCCGGGCTTGGAAAACAGGATGGTGCTGCTGTCCGGCGTGAGGCGCTGGATCACGATGCTGCCGTCCTGGTGCAGATACAGGCGCGTATCCGGCGATTCGCTGTTGTCCACGTAGCAGACGCCGGTGCTCAGACCCTGCCAGCCATGTTCGGCACAGAAGCGCCGGCTGCGCAGGTATTCCAGCACGCTGCTGGGACTGGCGTGTTCCTCATTGCTGGCGACCCACAGATCTCGGAACAGCGTGAATGCCGCTTCCGCGTTGTCGCAACTGGGGGCCGCTTCGAGCTTTTTCAGCAGCGTGGAAAAGCGAGTTTCAAAGGTGGACAGCATGTCGACTATGTTAGTGGCAGGGCTGATTGAAATTGTTGTGTATAGCTACCGGTTAGAAAAGTTACCCAAATGTAAATCAGCATACATTTGGTGCAGTTATCGGACATGCTAGTCCACATCCGTGTTCCGCGATGCGCTGCATCTTCAAACAGTTGCCTGGTTGCATCAGGGCTGGGCAAGAATGCTGCAGTGCGAAGCCGGCCATGGGGCGGCCGGCGGCAACCAAGATACCGCCATGAAATTGCTACGTTATGGCCCGCCTGGGCAAGAGAAACCGGGCCTTCTGGATGCCCAGGGGGTGCTGCGCGACGCATCGGCCTGGACCGACGACTGGGCGGATGAAGCCCTGGCGCCGGCGGCGCTGGAGGCCTTGCAGCAGGCGCACTGGCAGCAGTGGCCGCAGGTGCCGGGGCAGCCCCGCCTGGGTTGCCCGGTGGGGCGGGTACGCAAGATCGTCTGTGTGGGGCTGAACTATGCCGACCATGCGCGGGAAGCCGGTCTGGCGCCTCCGGAAGAGCCGGTGCTGTTCCTCAAGGCGGCCTCTGCGCTGTGCGGTCCCGAAGACGATCTGCTGCTGCCGCCCCAGGCCCACAAGGTGGACTGGGAGGTGGAGCTGGGCCTGGTGATCGGTCAGCGCATGCAGCATGTGCCCGAGTGGCGGGCCATGGAGCACCTGGCGGGTTATGTGCTGGCCAACGATATCTCCGAGCGTGCCTGGCAGATGGAGCGGGGCGGGCAATGGGACAAGGGCAAGTCCCACGATGGGTTTGCGCCGGTCGGCCCCTGGCTGGTGACACCGGACGAGGTGGAAGACCCGCACAACCTGGCGCTGTGGCTGGAGCTCAACGGGGTGGTGATGCAGGACGGCCACACCAGCCACTTCATCTTCCAGGTGCCGCGGGTGCTGGCCTATATCTCGGAATTCATGACCCTGGAGCCGGGCGACATCGTGCTGACCGGCACGCCGGCCGGCGTGGGCCTGGGGCACAAGCCTGTGCCCCGCTTTCTGCAGGACGGCGATGTGATGCGCCTGGGCGGCCAGGGGCTGGGCGAGCAGCGCATCCACTGCCGCGCCTGGGTGCGGGAGAACACCGAAAGCCGCTGAAGCGGCGGTGCGAAAACACGTGGGAGCGAGCGCGCAGACCGGAGGCGCGCTGCACAGAAATCAGGGGGCGGTGTGGCCGGCCGCCGGCGGCAGATGGCGTGCCAGCGCGGCATGCACGTCGGCATGTGCTGCCTGGGGGATGGCCAGCAGCTCATAGCCCAGCACACGGGCCATTTCATGCAAGGTGGACAGGCGTGGGTCCAGTCCATTGCTTTCCAGTCGCTGCACGGTCATGCGCGACAGGCCGGCCTGGGCTGCCAGGTCGGCCTGGGTCAGCAGCAGCCGTTTGCGTGCCTGTGCCAGGGTGGCGACCAGGGGATCGGGTGTGGCTGCGGCCGTTACCGGTGAAGAAATGCTGTCAGGCATGGTGGTGGTTCTCGCAAAAAACCAAGAGTGGGGCCATTGCCAGTGCAGGCGGGGAAAGCCGGTCTGTGCTGGCGGGAGCGATGCAGCGGCCCCAGTGCTCAGGCGAAAAGGTTGAGGCGCGTGCCCACCTGACCATAGCGCGCCAGCTCGGGCTGGATCACTGCCATTTGTCCGGCAGTGGGGCCGGACAGCGCCTTGTTCAGCTCCTGCTGGTTGAATTGGCGCTTGGTCAGCTCGGCCATGGTGGCTGCATCGGTGACGCGGTTGTTTCCCCAGGCATTGCTGGCATTGCGAACGGCGGTGGCGAAAGACAGATCCATAACAAACTCCCAGACAATCAACGATTGGGTGTGACTGTAGGAGTTCTGTTGCAAGGCGAAAGCGCAAAAAAATGGGCTTTTGTATCCCATGAAAGCGGTTTGTAGCGAGAACTCAACAAAGCACCAAGCTGCGCGCAGCAGCCGGGGTGCCCCCTGGGCGCACTCCAAAAAACAGAGCAGACCACCGGTGTTTTTGTGCGGCTTTCTGTCAAAAAACACGCACAATCCTGACAAAGCTGCAGTGCAGCACACAGAGCAACAACAGGAGCAGAAATGGTGGATCGGGTAGCTTGTATCGTGGTCGGCGCGGGGGTCGTGGGTCTGGCCGTGGCGCGTGCACTGGCCTTGCAGGGACGGGAAGTGATGGTGCTGGAGCAGGCCGAGGCGATTGGCACCGGCACCAGTTCGCGCAACAGCGAGGTGATCCACGCCGGCATCTACTATCCGCAAGGCTCACTCAAGGCCCAGCTGTGTGTGCAGGGCAAGCACATGCTGTATGACTACTGCGATGCACGCGGCGTGGCCTACCAGCGCTGCGGCAAGCTGATCGTGGCCACCTCGCCCGAGCAGGTGCCGCAGTTGGAAGCCATCCGCCAGAAGGCCGCCGCCAATGGCGTGGACGACCTGATGCACCTGACACGCGAGCAGGCCCGGGAACTGGAGCCGGCGCTGGAATGCGTGGCCGCGCTGCATTCGCCCAGCACCGGCATTGTGGACAGCCACGGCCTGATGCTGGCGCTGCAGGGCGACCTGGAAAATGCCGGCGGTATGGTGGCGTTCCACGCTGCCGTGGAGCGCGCCGTGCTGCAGGACGACGGTCACTGGCTGGTGCGCACGCAGGACGGTACCGAGCTGGAGACACCGCTGCTGGTGAATGCCGCCGGTTACTGGGCGCCTGATCTGGCGCGCCGCTTTGAAGGCCTGGCTGCAGAGCACATCCCCACCGCGTACTACGCCAAGGGCAACTACTTTGTGCTCAGCGGCCGGGCGCCTTTCAGCCACCTGATCTACCCCGTGCCCGAGGCCGCCGGCCTGGGCGTGCACCTGACGCTGGACATGGGTGGCCAGGCCAAGTTCGGTCCCGATGTGGAGTGGGTGGACGATCCGGACCAGCTGGTGGTCAACCCCGCGCGCGGTGACGGCTTCTATGCCGAGGTGCGCCGCTACTGGCCGGCCTTGCCCGAAGGGGCCCTGGTGGCCGGTTATGCGGGCATCCGCCCCAAGATTTCCGGGCCGCACGAGGCCTCGGCCGACTTCTGCATCCAGGGTCCGCAGCAGCATGCCGCGCCGGGCCTGATCAATCTGTTTGGCATCGAATCGCCGGGGCTGACCAGCTGCCTGGCCGTGGCCGAACAGGTGGCGCAGTTGGCGCCAGCCGTCTGAAAACGGGCCCACGGCGCGGCAATGCTGGCGGGAATTGATCCCGCTGCTATGCCAAAGCTTGGTGAGGGTCTTGGCATTCGTTAAGATGGTTCCACCTCCGTTTCCACCGGTGGCCCGCTGCCGGTGCTTTATTTGTCGAACTAGAAAGATGCTAGCTATGTCGTTCTCCGTCTCCGATACCGTCTCCACCGCCCAAGCCGACCTGGAAAAGCTGGTCACCGACCTGCGCGGTCTGCTGGCCAGCAAGGAACTGGACGCCGTGCCCGACATCCATGTGCTGCGCCAGCGCCTGGACGACGGCATCAGCCACGCTCGTGACTCTGCCGTGCGCGCTGCCCAGGAAGCCGCCCGCCAGGCCAAGGACGCCGCCATCGCCGCCGACCGTTACGCCCACGACGAACCCTGGCGCGTGGCCGGTGCTGCGCTGGCCGTGGGCGCGCTGGTGGGCTTTTTGCTGGCCCGCCGCTGAGCGCAACCGGTGACCGGCTGCCATCAGGCCGGTCCCCCGCATCGCCTTTTTGCCAACTCGCACCAAAGGAAACGTCCACTGTGAACTGGTTGTCTGCCCTGGGACTGGATACGCTGGTCGCCCGTTATCGGGCTGCCGTGATCGAAGCCGCCATCGCCTCCGAAGACCGTGTGGAGCTGGCCAAGCTGGAGTGGAAACTGCAGCGCAACCGCCTGCAGTCGATTCTGGTGCTGGCCATTGCCCTGGGGGGGCTGACGGTGGTGGCCATGGTGCTGCTGTCGCTGGCCATCCTGATCCAGTTCTGGAACAGCCCCGACCGTGCCACGGTGGCCTGGGTGATTGCCGCTGTCTGGGTGGCTGCCTGGGGTGGGGTGCTGTGGGCGCTGCTGTCGGCGCTGCGCAAGTCGCGCTCGCCGTTCATGCAGACCCGTGCCGAACTGGCCAAAGACTGGCAAAGCATCAAGGAGAAGCTGTGAGCGAAACCAAGACCAAGCCCGTGGTCACCGGCCCGGCCCAGGCACTGCTGGTGAAGGAATCGCGTTGGGAGCATGCCGGCCCGGAAGAGCGGGCGGTGCTGCAGCGCATTGCCCAGCAGCGTGACCGGTTGGCCGCCCGCAAGGCGACCTACCAGCAGGTGGCGGCGCTGCGCGCCCAGGCGTCGGCCGTGTCGCCCGATGCGCCGCTGATCGACCGGGTGCTGACGTTTGCCCGCCTGCACCCGCTGGCGTCGGCCGCTCTGGTGGGGGCGGCCTTGCTGGTGGGGCCGCGCAAGATCATGCGCGTGGGCGTGGCGGTGCTGCCGCTGCTGGCCAAGCTGCGGCGCTGAGATTCACGGGCGGTGCGCCCGTTGCGGTGGCCGCAGCAGACTGCTGGCGGCGACTCCCATGCAAAAAGCCCATGGCATAGTGCCATGGGCCTTTTTTCTGCCCGGCACGCCTAGGCCGGGCAGGCCGGAGCACGCAGGGGCCGGGGCGCGAGGCAGTGTGTGCCTGTGCGCGTTGTCAGCGGGCCTGGGTGCCCAGTGCGCGCAGCGCACGGGCCGATTGCACCACCAGCTCGGGGCCGGCATAGATCAGGCCGCTGTAGATCTGCACCACATCGGCGCCGGCCTGGATCTTGGCCACGGCGTCTTCGGCGCGCATGATGCCGCCCACGCCGATGATGGGGAAGTCCTTGCCCAGTGCCGCGCGCAGCAGGTGGATCACGCGGTTGCTGGCTTCAAAGGCCGGGGCGCCGCTGAGGCCGCCGGCTTCCTCGGCATGGGGCATGCCCTTGACCGCTTCGCGGCTGATGGTGGTGTTGGTGGCAATCACGCCGTCCATGCCATGGCGGCGCAGCGTGGCGGCAATCACCTCCACCTGGGCGTCGTCCAGGTCGGGGGCGATCTTCACAAAAATGGGTACGCGCCGGCCCTGGGCGGCGGCCAGGGCTTCGCGGCGTTCGGCAATGGCGCCCAGCAGGCTGTCCAGTGCCTCGTCGCTTTGCAGCGCGCGCAGGTTCTTGGTGTTGGGCGAGCTGATGTTCACCGTCACGTAGTCGGCGTGGGGGTAGACGCCTTCCAGGCAGGTCAGGTAGTCGCTGGTGGCGTCTTCGATGGCGGTGGCGGCGTTCTTGCCGATGTTCAGGCCCAGCAGCATGGACTTGCCCTGCTGGCGCACCGTGGACTGCTTGACGTTGGCGATGAAGGCATCGAGGCCGTCGTTGTTGAAGCCCAGGCGGTTGACCAGGGCCTTGGCCGCCGGAATGCGGAACATGCGCGGCTTGGGGTTGCCCGGCTGGCCTTTGGGGGTGACGGTGCCCACTTCGACAAAGCCGAAGCCCATGGCGGCCAGCGCGTCGATGCAGCGCGCATTCTTGTCCAGGCCTGCGGCCATGCCCACGCGGTTGGGGAAGGTCAGGCCGGCCAGGGTGACCGGGTCGTTGACCATTTCGTTGGACCACACCGCCTGCAGCGGGGTGTTCTGGCCACGGGACAGGGTGTTCATGGTGAAGTCGTGGGCGGCTTCGGGGTCCATGTTGAACAGGAAGGGGCGGACTAGGGCGTAGGGGATAAGGGACATAGGGATAATTCGAGGATTACCCGGATTTTCCCCCATGACGACCTCTACTGCACCTCTCTCCCAAGATGAACTCAAAACCCTGGTCGGCCAGGCCGCTGTGCGCTATGTGACGCCCGGTGACATCGTGGGCGTGGGCACGGGCTCCACGGTCAACAAATTCATTGACGCGCTGGCCCCCATCAAGGACCAGATCAAGGGCGCGGTGTCCAGCTCCGTGGCCAGCACGGAGCGCCTGAAGGCGCTGGGCATCACGGTGTTCGACGCCAACGAAGTCGAAAGCCTGTCGGTCTACATCGACGGCGCCGACGAGATTGACGGCAACGGCTATATGGTCAAGGGCGGCGGCGCGGCGCTGACGCGCGAAAAAATCGTGGCCGCCATGGCCGAGCGCTTTGTCTGCATTGCCGACGCCTCCAAGCTGGTGGACGCACTGGGTGCGTTCCCGCTGCCGGTGGAAGTGATTCCCATGGCGGCGCAGCAGATTGCCCGCCGCTTTGCCGCCCTGGGCGGTACCGCCACGCTACGCCTGAAGGACGGCCAGCCCCTGGTCACCGACAACGGCCAGCATATTCTGGACGTGCGCGGCCTGCGCGTGGCCGATCCGCTGGCGTTTGAATCCGATGTGAACCAGTGGCCCGGCGTGGTGACCGTGGGCGTGTTTGCCCACCAGAAGGCCAGCATCTGCCTGCTGGGCACGGCCGAAGGCGTGAAGACCATCAACTATTGATGTAGCCGCTGATTCAGCGCTTGCATCGGCAGCAGCCCAAGGGCTGCATCTGCCCGGCCTGCACAAACAAAACCCGGACCGCAAGGTGCCGGGTTTTTTTGTAGGGCAGCGGATCGTGCCCCTGTTGGACATCCCCACAGCGCAGTGGCGCAACAAGGCCACGGTGCCATAGGTGGGGCGTTTACTTGGTGGCCACCACCACCCCGCAGGCCAGGCGTGCGCCGGCATTGCCGGTGGGCTGGGTGATGTAGTCGTCGGCATCCTTGTGCACGATGACGCCGCGGCCCACCACGTTGGTGGGGCCCTGGCCCACAGTGATGCTGCGGCTGCTGAAGTCGAAGCTGGCGGTGCCCGTGCCGTCCGCGCGCAGGCTGGGCAGGTCGCCGGCATGGCCGCTGCCGTGGCGGGCATGGGGGACGTTGTTGGGGTTGAAATGGCCGCCCGCGCTGGTGCCGTCGGGGGCGGAGCAATCGCCTTTTTCATGCACGTGGAAACCGTGCTCGGTGTTGGGGGCCAGGCCTTGCACCGAGCCTTGCACGCGCACGCTGCCGTCCTTTTGCGTGGTGAAGCGCACCATGCCTTGCACGCTGCTGCCTTGTGTGGGCTGCAATCTGGCCTGGGCCACGGCGCCGGTGGCCATGGGGTCATGGGGTGAGCTGGAGCAGGCCGCCAGCGCGGCGGTGGTGATCAGGGCCAGGGTGGTGCAAAGGCGAAGGGACATGGAATGCGCTCCTTGTAGTGGGTGACGGAATCTGCAAAAACCGGTGGTCTTGCGCCCATGGGCTGGCACGGTGCGGGGCGTGGGCCCCAGGGCACCGTGGCTGGCAGGTACGCAGGCGGCGATCAAGGGGGCGCCGCAGAGCGGCAGGCCCGTCGCACGATTGCACGGGCATTGCCGTTCAAAGTCAAGGGCAGGCACCAGGCGGTGCGGCCCGGAGGTGTTACCCGGTGTGAATGGGGTGGGGTGAGAGGCGGTGGACGTGGAGGTGTGCGACGGTGTTCGGCGTGCAGGCTGGAGGCCGGCTCAGCCCAGCCAGGGCAGCGGGCCGATCGGTGAAGTGGCGCACGGGGATGTCTGCGGTGCGACCCATGAAAAAGGGCGCGCTCCCGGCTGGGGAGCACGCCCTGGTGGCGGAGTGCCGGAGGGTCAGGCCGTCGTGGCGACTTCGGCCATGCCCTGGTGGCGCAGCAGGGCGTCGAGCTGCGGTTCGCGGCCACGGAAGCCCTTGAAGTTGTCCATGGCGCTGCGGCTGCCACCCATCTCCAGGATGTTGTGCAGGTACTTCTGCGCGGTTGTCTGGCTGGCCGTGCCGTCGGCGCCCTGGGTTTCCTCGAAGGCGGCATAGGCGTCGGCGCTCAGCACTTCGGCCCACTTGTAGCTGTAGTAACCCGCCGCATAGCCGCCGGCAAAGATGTGGCTGAAGGTGTTGGTGCCGCGGTTGTAGGACGTGGTGGGCAGCACGGCCACTTCGTCGCGCACCTGCTGGAGCAGGGCGTAGTAGTCGGCGTCGGGCGCGTGCTCGGCGTGCAGCAGCATGTCGAACAGCGAGAACTCGATCTGGCGCAGCGTGCCCATGCCGGCCTGGAAGTTCTTGGCGGCAATCATCTTGTCGTACAGGGCGCGGGGCAGGGGCTCGCCGGTGTCCACATGGGCGGTCATGTGGCGCAGAACTTCCCATTCCCAGCAGAAGTTTTCCATGAACTGGCTGGGCAGCTCCACGGCATCCCATTCCACGCCGTTGATGCCCGAGACGTCCTTCTCGTTCACCTGGGTGAGCATGTGGTGCAGCGCGTGGCCGGATTCATGGAACAGGGTGATCACGTCATCGTGCGTGAGCAGGGCGGGTTTGCCGTCCACGCCGTCGGCGAAGTTGCAGACCATGTGGGCCACGGGCGTCTGCAGGGTGCCGGTGTCGGGGCGCAGCCAGCGGCTGCGCACATCGTCCATCCAGGCGCCGCCGCGCTTGCCGGCGCGGGCGGGTTGGTCCAGGTAGAACTGGCCCACCACCTTGCCGGCGCGCTCCAGGCGGTAGAACTGCACGGCGGGGTTCCAGACGGCGGCTTCATCGCGGCGGATGGAGACGTCGAACAGCGACTCGATGATCTTGAACAGGCCGGCCAGCACCTTGGGGGCCGTGAAGTACTGTTTGACTTCCTGCTCGCTGAAGGCGTAGCGCGCTTCCTTGAGCTTTTCGGAGATGAAGGTCCAGTCCCAGGGCTGGGGGTCGGCAATGCCCAGCTCGTCCTTGGCGAAGGCACGCAGGTCGGACACGTCCTTTTCGGCAAACGGGCGGGCGCGGTGGGCCAGGTCGCGCAGGAAGCCGATCACCTGCTGGGGCGACTGGGCCATCTTGGGCACCAGCGAGACTTCGGCAAAGTTCTGGTAGCCCAGCAGCCGAGCTTCTTCCAGGCGCAGGGCCAGGATTTCCTTGATGATGGCCGTGTTGTCGAACTTCACGGCTTCGCCTTCGGCCTGCTCGGAGGCACGGGTCACGTAGGCGCGGTAGACCTTCTCGCGCAGCGCGCTGCTCTTGGCAAACTGCATCACCGGCAGGTAGCAGGGCATCTTCAGCGTGAGCTTGTAGCCGTCCTTGCCCTCGGCCTGGGCGGCAGCGCGGGCGGCCTGCACCACGTCGGCGGGCACGCCGTCGAGTTCGGCTTCGGTGGCGTAGTAGGCCCAGGTGTCGGTGGCGTCCAGCGTGTTCTCGCTGAACTTCTGGCCCAGTTCGGCCGCGCGTTCCTGGATCTTGGCAAAGCGTTCGCGGGCGGCGCCCTGCAGCTCGGCACCCGACAGCACAAAGCCACGCAGCGCGTTGGCGTGGGCCTTCTTCTGCTCGGCGTTCAGCGTGGCGGTGTCGATGGCCTTGTACTTGGCGTACAGGCGTTCGTCCGCACCCAGGCGGGTCCAGAACTCGGTGATCTTGGGCAGGGCCTCGTTGTAGGCGGCGCGCAGCTCGGGGCTGTCGGCGACGCTGGAGAGGTGGCTGACCGCGCCCCAGGACATGCCCAGCTTTTCGGTGGCCACGTCCAGTACCTTGGCGATGGCGTTCCACTCGGCGGGAAAGTCCGGCGCGGTGACGGTTTCCAGTGCGGCATCGGCCTGCTGCATCAGGGTGTCGATGGCGGGGCCGACATCGGCGGGTGTGATGCGGTCAAACCGCGGCAATCCGGAAGATTCAAGCAGGGCGTTGGTCATGGCTTGCATTTTGTGCCAACTGGCAATGTTTCAAGGTGTAGGGTAGCTATCTTGGTGATAGCTGCTTGTGCAGCACTGTAGCGAATTAAGAGTCTGTTTTCATACCGAAGTTCCCACCAGCAAAAAGCCCCTGCGACACAGGGTGGGCAGGGGCTTGGGCCAGGTGCATCGGGCAGCTTACCGGGTAGCGCTGCGTTCGGCCGCTTCCATGGTGTTGACCAGCAACATGGTAATCGTCATCGGGCCGACACCTCCGGGGACGGGGGTAATGAAACCGGCCACTTCCTTGACGCCGTCGAAGTCCACGTCGCCGCAGAGCTTGCCTTCGTCATTGCGGTTCATGCCCACGTCGATCACCACGGCGCCGGGCTTGACCATGTCGGCCGTCAGCACGTTGCGCTTGCCCACGGCGGCCACCACCACATCGGCCTGGCGCGTCATGGCGCCCAGGTCGGCGGTGCCGCTGTGGGTGATGGTGACGGTGGCGTTGGCGGCCAGCAGCATCATGGCCATGGGCTTGCCCACGATGTTGGAGCGGCCGATCACCACGGCGTGCTTGCCGCGCAGGTCCTTCATGCCGATGGATTCCAGCATCTTCATGCAGCCGTAGGGGGTGCAGGCCTTGAAGCCGACCTCACCCACCATCAGTGCGCCGGCGCTGGCCACGTGGAAACCGTCCACGTCCTTGGCGGGGGAGATGGTTTCGATGACCTTGTGGTCGTCGATGTGCTTGGGCAGGGGCAGCTGCACCAGGATGCCGTGGATGCTGGGGTCGTTGTTCAGCGCTTCGACGCGGGCCAGCAGCTCGGCTTCGGTCATGGAAGCGTCGTACTTTTCCAGCACGGAATGAAAGCCCGCCTCTTCGCAGGCCTTGACCTTGTTGCGGACATAGACCTGGGACGCCGGGTTGTCACCCACCAGCACCACGGCCAGACCGGGCGTGGTGCCCTGGGCCTTGAGCGTGGCCGCGCGCGCTGCGACTTCGGTGCGCAGTTGGCGGGAGAGGGCGTTTCCGTCGATGAGTTGGGCTGTCATTGCTTGTCTTCAATAAAAAATGCTGCCAGGGCTTGGTGCACAAGCGCTGGCAGCTGCGGGTGAAGGAATTACTTTACGCCGAGACCTTGGGGGTTGCACTGGTAGGGCCAAGTGCAATCTTCAGCAGATCGGCCACGGTGTTGGCGTTGAGCTTTTCCATGATGTTGGCGCGGTGGGCTTCCACCGTCTTGATGCTGATGCCCAGGTCGTCGGCGATCTGCTTGTTCAGGCGGCCGGCGACGATGCGCTCGAGCACCTGGGCTTCGCGGCCGGTGAGCTTGGACAGCAACGCGTCGCGGCTGGCGGCCTGCTGGTGGTCGGCAAAGGCTTCGCGGGCATGGTCCAGCATGCGCTCCACGGTGCCCAGCAGTTCGTCTTCGTTGAAAGGCTTCTGGATGAAGTCCAGTGCACCCTTCTTCATGGTGTTGACGGCCATGGGCACGTCGCCGTGGCCGGTGATGAAGACGATGGGCAGGGGGGACTTGCGTTCGAGCAGGCGGTCCTGCAGTTCCAGGCCGGTCATGCCGTTCATGCGGATGTCGACGATCAGGCAGGCGACTTCGCGCGGGTCGTAGCGTGCCAGAAAGGCTTCGGCCGATTCAAAGCAGCGCACTCTGTAATCTTTGCCCTCGAGAAGCCATTGCAGCGAGTCGCGGACGGCCTCGTCGTCGTCGACTACATACACGGTGCCTTTTTTCGGGGTCATGTTCATACAGGTGTCCTTGGATTTGGATTGTTTGCCTGAGGGGGTGTCTCACTGTCCTTGGGGGACGCCAGCGGGAGCCAGAATGAAAACCGGCAGCCGACGACCTCTGAACCATTGTAGAGGTTCTCCGCACGCATCCGGCCGTGATGGGACTCCACAATGCTGCGGCATAGATTCAGGCCCATGCCCATGCCTTCCTGCTTGGTGGTGAAGAAGGCTTCGAACAAGCGATCAAGCACTTCGGGCGGAAGTCCCTTGCCGCTGTCGGTCACGGCAAATTCCACGCCTTCCTTGCCGTCCTGCATGGTCGGACGCACCTGCAACTCGACGCTGCGCTTTCCGGACGGGCGGTCGGACAGGTCGATGGATTCGGCCCCGTTCTTCATCAGGTTCACCAGCACCTGCTCGATCAGGATGCGGTCCGCCATCACCGCCGGCAGGCGGGCTGCGACGTGGTGGGTCAGGCTCACGTTGCGGCGGCGCAGTTCGATGTTGGCCAGCTCCACGGATTCCTCGACCATGTCGTTGACATTGGCCTGGGCGCGGTTGGGCTCGCTGCGTTTCACGAAGGAGCGGATGCGCTGGATGATCTGGCCGGCGCGCTGCGCCTGGTGGGCGGTTTTCTCCAGCGCGAACTTCATCTGGTCTTCGGTCAGCGAACCATTGGCCAGGCGGGTGAGCATGCCGCTGCTGTAGTTGCTGATGGCGGTCAGCGGCTGGTTCAGCTCGTGCGCGACGCTGGAGGCCATCTCGCCCATGGTGATCAGGCGGCTCACGGACTGGGCGCGCTCGGCCTGGCGGGCGTTCTGTTCTTCGGCCAGGCGGCGGGGTGTGATGTCGGAGGCGATCACCATCTGGGCCAGGCGGCCGTCCACCCAGCTGAGGTAACGCGAGCGCACTTCCAGCCATTTGCCCAGTTCGGGCACAAAGATTTCGGCGTTGCCGGCCACCGAGCTGGTCAGCTCCTCGGTGGGCAGACCCATCAGACCGTCCTCGTCGTCCATATTGCTTTGCTGGTGGGCGCGGGCGCTGGGCACGCCGGCCTGTTCCACCAGGCGCAGGTGGCCTTCGGCGTCGGAGCCGAACCATTGGCGGTAGAGCTTGTTGGCAAACAGCACCTCGGTGCTGCCCAGAGGGGCCACGGAAACCGAGGCGTCCAGCGCTTCCAGCACCACGGTGAAGCGCTCGTGCGAGGCGGCCAGCTGGTCGCGGATGCGGTTGGGCTCGGTGATGTCGGTCATGGACGACATCCACCCCGTGTGCTGGCCATGGGCGTCGATCAGCGGCGAGACATAGAGGCGTGCATCGAACTGGCTGCCGTTCTTGCGGCGTACCCGCACTTGGAAGCCGCCGTGGATGGTCTTGCCCGCCAGTTCATCGTGCAGCTTGGCGCGCAGCGTGTCGTAATCGGTGTCGGGCCAGTAGGGGTAGGGGGGCATCTGGCCCACCAGCTCCTGTTCGCTCCAGCCTGTCATCTGGCAGAAGGCGGCATTCACATAGGTGATGCGTCCGTGCAGATCCAGCGCGCGCATGCCGGTCAGCACCGAGTTTTCCATGGCGCGGCGGAAATTGGTTTCGGCCACCAAGGCTTCCTGGGTGCGCATGCGCCGGCGCGTGTGGCGCCAGGTGGCCAGCAGCAGCCAGGCCGTCATCACGCTGAGCGTGCCCACCAGCCAGAACAGGGCGCTGCCCACCATGCCCAGCGAGGCCCGGTAGGCCTGGGCATGCAGCACCAGCGAGGTTCCGACCGGCCCCACGGCCACTTCATACTGGTTGGCCTGGGGGCGCATGCCCATCCGCTGCGCGGGCGGCGCCGGCGCCACCAGCGGCGTGCCGGCCAGGACCTGGCCGCGGTCATCGCGCAGGCTCAGTGCATAACGGGCCAGCACCTCGGTGGGAATGCCGTAGCGCAGCAGGCTGTCCACCGAATACTCGGCCAGGATCACGCCGCCGAATTCGCCCGAGCTGTTGAGTGGCACCTGCAACTGCAGCATGGGCGCGCTGACCTCGCCGGCCTCTTTGTGCGGCTGCAGATAGACCGGCTGCAGTTGCATCTTGACGGCACGGAAGGCTTCCGCCGTCTCGCCGGTGCGCAGCACTTCGCCAACCTGGCGCAGCTGTTCGCTGGAGACGGTGGGGGCGGCATGGGTGGCCAGGATCTGCCCCTCCATGGTGGCCCAGCTGATGGACTGCAGCTCGGGGTACTGGGTGATCAGTACCTCGGTGCGGTTGCTGAATTCGGCCGGGCCGATTTCGGCATTGGCCGCATCGCGCGCCAGCCGCATGATTTGTTCCTGGCGCTCGAGCAGGCGCAGGCGCAGGCGTTGCTGGGCGTATTCCACGTCGCGGCGCAGGGCTTCCTGCTCGCGGTCGACTTCTTCTGCGCGCAAATACCAGAAAGCCACCAGGATTGCAGCCAGGAACAGCGCCACGGCCGCCATGGGCGCCAGCGCCGCCAAACGGTCTTGGCGCGTGGGCGAAAGGCTGCGCCACCAAGTCCGCCACCATTGCACGGGGGGGGCGGATTCGTAGAAACCCGGAGAAATCGAGTCAGGGCCGGATGCGGACGGATCGGGGTGCGAATGCATGACTAAAGTGTAGGTGAATCCTGGGACTTCCCCGGTGCTCGCCGCAGGTTTCAGAGGGAAGCGTAGGGATGTGCAATTGCAGCATTTTTTCACATTAAGAAATCAAAAAGCACCATTTGAAATATGAAAAAAATATGCGACACTCGCCCCGCTAACAAGCCGCAAAGGCCTGTGGGCGCTGTGTGCCTGGTGCGAGGATGTTGCTGTTCTGACAACGCCTGCATCGGAAGCCCTCCAGCCCGCCACCGGACTTCTGAGGCCCCGAATGACCCTGTAGCCCATTGACCAGGAGACAACCATGACAGCTCAGACCGACCCCCAGGCCGGCGCCAACGCCCAGCCCCAAATCGACACCCAGGAATCCCGTGAGTGGATGGACGCGCTCTCCGCTGTCATCGACCGCGAAGGCGCCGAGTACGCCCACAAGCTGATCGAAGACCTGCTGGAACACGCCCGTGAAAACAGCGTGGACATGCCTTTCTCGGCCACCACCGGCTATGTGAACACCATCGAGACCGAGCAGGAAGCACGCTGCCCCGGCAATCTGCACCTGGAAGGCCGTCTGCGTGCCTACATGCGCTGGAACGCCATGGCGATGGTGGTTAAGGCCAACCGCCACCACCCACCGGAAGGCGGCGATCTGGGCGGCCACATCGGCTCCTTCGCCTCGCTGGCCAATATGTTCGGTGCCGGCTTCAACCACTTCTGGCACGCCGAGAGCGAAAACCACGGCGGTGACTGCCTGTACATCCAGGGCCACGTCTCGCCCGGTATCTACGCCCGCGCCTACCTGGAAGGCCGCATCACCGAAGACCAGCTGCTGAACTTCCGCCAGGAAGTGGACGGCAAGGGCCTGTCCAGCTACCCCCACCCCAAGCTGATGCCCGAGTTCTGGCAGTTCCCCACGGTGTCCATGGGCCTGGGCCCGCTGATGGCCATCTACCAGGCACGCTTCCTGAAGTACCTGCACGCCCGTGGCATTGCCAACACCGAAAACCGCAAGGTCTGGGTGTTCTGCGGCGACGGCGAAATGGACGAAGTGGAATCCCTGGGCGCGATCGGTCTGGCCGCACGTGAGAACCTGGACAACCTGGTGTTCGTCATCAACTGCAATCTGCAGCGCCTGGACGGCCCGGTGCGCGGCAACGGCAAGATCATCCAGGAGCTGGAAGGCGAATTCCGCGGCTCCGGCTGGAATGTGATCAAGCTGCTGTGGGGCAAGGGCTGGGACGAGCTGCTGGCCAAGGACAAGGACGGCGTCCTCAAGAAGATCATGATGGAGTGTAACGACGGGGACTACCAGTCGTTCAAGGCCAATGACGGCGCCTTTGTGCGCAAGAACTTCTTCGGCCGCGATCCGCGCGCGCTGAAGATGGTCGAGCATATGAGCGACGACGAGATCTGGAACCTGCGCCGCGGTGGCCACGATTCGCAGAAGGTCTACGCTGCATTTGCCGCTGCCAACTCCACCAAGGGCCAACCCACGGTGCTGCTGGTCAAGACCGTCAAGGGCTTCGGCATGGGCAAAATCGGTGAAGGCAAGAACACCGTGCACCAGACCAAGAAGCTGTCGGACGAAGACATCAAGGCCTTCCGCGACCGTTTCAACATCCCCATTCCGGACAGCCAGATCGCCGACCTGCCGTTCTACAAGCCGGCCGACGACACCCCGGAAATGAAGTACCTGCACGAGCGCCGCAAGGCCCTGGGCGGTTACCTGCCGCACCGCCGCGTGAAGGCCGACGAACAGTTCACCGCCCCGGCGCTGGACACCTTCAAAGCCATCCTGGAGCCCACGCCCGAAGGCCGTGAGATTTCCACCACCCAGGCCTATGTGCGTTTCCTGACGCAGCTGCTGCGCGACAAGGACATCGGTCCCCGCGTGGTGCCCATCCTGGTGGACGAGGCCCGTACCTTCGGCATGGAAGGCCTGTTCCGCCAGATCGGCATCTACAACCCGCACGGTCAGCAGTACACCCCGGTCGACAAGGACCAGGTGATGTACTACCGCGAAGACAAGGCCGGCCAGATCCTGCAGGAAGGCATCAACGAAGCCGGTGGCATGGCCAGCTGGATTGCTGCGGCCACCAGCTACAGCACCTCGAACCGGATCATGATCCCGTTCTATGTGTACTACTCGATGTTTGGCTTCCAGCGCATTGGCGACCTGGCCTGGGCTGCGGGTGACATGCAGGCACGCGGTTTCCTGCTGGGCGGCACTTCGGGTCGCACCACGCTGAACGGCGAAGGCCTGCAGCACGAAGACGGTCACAGCCACATCCTGGCCAACACCATCCCCAACTGCATCAGCTACGACCCCACCTTCGCACACGAAGTGGCCGTGATCATGCAGGACGGTCTGCGCCGCATGGTGCAGAACCAGGAAAACGTCTTCTACTACCTGACGCTGCTGAACGAAAACTACGCCATGCCCGGCCTGACCGCCGGCACGGAAGCGCAGATCATCAAGGGCATGTACCTGTGCAAGCCCGGCCAGAAGGTGCCGCAATCGGGCGAGCGCGTGCAGCTGCTGGGCTCGGGCACGATCCTGCGCGAATCCTTCTTTGCGCAAGAGCTGCTGGAAAAGGACTGGGGCATTGCGGCCGACGTGTGGAGCTGCCCGTCGTTCAACGAACTGACCCGTGACGGCCAGGACGCTGAGCGCCACAACATGCTGCACCCGCTGGAAACCGCCAAGGTACCGTTCGTGACGCAGCAGCTGCAAGGCTCGCAAGGTCCGGTGATCGCGTCGACCGACTACATGAAGGCCTACGCCGAGCAGATCCGTCCCTACATGCCCAAGGGCCGCACCTTCAAGGTGCTGGGTACCGACGGTTTCGGCCGTTCGGACTTCCGCCGCAAGCTGCGCGAGCACTTCGAGATCGACCGCCACTACATCGTCGTGGCCGCGCTCAAGTCGCTGGCCGACGAAGGCAAGCTGCCCGTCACCAAGGTGGCCGAAGCCATTGCCAAGTACGGCATCAAGACCGACAAGATCAACCCGCTGTACGCCTAAAACGACCGGAGACAGACAATGGCAATGACAGAAATCAAGGTTCCGGACATCGGCGACTTCGACAGCGTGGGCGTGATCGAAGTGCTGGTCAACGTGGGCGACACCATCAAGGTGGAGCAGTCGCTGGTGACCGTGGAGAGCGACAAGGCCTCCATGGAGATCCCCTCCAGCCATGCTGGCGTGGTCAAGGAAGTCAAGGTGAAGCTGGGCGACCAGATCAGCGAAGGCTCGGTGGTGGTGGTGCTGGAGACGGCCGATGCCGCTTCCGCTCCTGCCCCCGCTGCAGCAGCGCCTGCGCCTGCGGCACAGCCTGCTGCTACTCCGGTGGCCGCTGAGGCACCGGCAGCACCCGCACAGGCAGCCCCTGTTGCGGCGCCTGCGGCTGCGGCCTCCAGCACGCTGGCCATCCAGATCCCCGATATCGGCGACTTCAAGGATGTGGCCGTGATCGAGATGCTGGTCAAGGTGGGCGATACCGTGACGGCCGAGCAATCGCTGTTCACCGTGGAGTCCGACAAGGCATCGATGGAAATCCCGTCGCCGGCCGCTGGCACCATCACCGCGCTGACGCTGAAGATCGGCGACACCGTGAACGTGGGCGACGTGGTCGGCCAGATGACGGTGCAGGGCGCTGCAGCCCCTGCGGCCTCTGCTGCAGCGGCTCCGGCTGCTGCCCCCGCACCTGCTGCGGCAGCGCCTGTGGCGGCAGCACCTGCCCAGGCGGCCCCTGCCGCCGCAGCCGCCCCCGTGGCCGCTGCGCCTGTGGCGGTGCCTGCCCACAACCCCACGGTGGCACCGTCCGGCAGCCTGCCGTACGCATCGCCTTCCGTGCGCAAGTTCGCCCGCGAACTGGGCGTGCCGCTGGCCGAGGTGAAGGGTTCCGGCAACAAGGGCCGCATCACGGCCGACGACGTGCAGGCCTTCACCAAGTCGGTGATGGCAGGCGCCGTGCAAACGCTGGCACAGCAGGCAGCTGCCCCGGCCAAGTCGTCCGGCGGCAACGTGGGCGGCCTGGAAGTGCTGGCCTGGCCCAAGGTGGACTTTGCCAAGTTCGGCGCCGTGGAACGCAAGGATCTGTCGCGCATCAAGAAGATCTCGGGCGCGAACCTGCACCGCAACTGGGTGATGATTCCCCACGTCACCAACAACGACCTGGCGGACATCACCGAGCTGGAAGCCTTCCGCGTGAGCACCAACGCCGAAAGCGCCAAGGCCAAGAGCGACGTCAAGGTGACCATGCTGGCCTTTGTGATCAAGGCCGTGGTCTCGGCGCTGAAGAAGTTCCCCGAGTTCAACACCTCGCTGGACGGCGACACCCTGGTCTACAAGCAGTACTACAACATCGGCTTTGCGGCGGACACGCCCAATGGCCTGGTGGTGCCAGTGCTCAAGGATGCCGACAAGAAGGGCATCATGCAGATCAGCCAGGAAATGTCGGAACTGGCCAAGAAGGCCCGTGACGGCAAGCTGGGCGCGGCCGACATGCAAGGCGGCTGCTTCTCCATCTCGTCGCTGGGCGGCATTGGCGGCACCGACTTCACCCCCATCGTGAATGCGCCGGAAGTGGCCATCCTGGGTCTGTCCAAGGGCAGCATCCAACCGGTGTGGGACGGCAAGCAGTTTGTGCCCCGCCTGATGCTGCCGCTGAGCCTGTCGTACGACCACCGCGTGATCGACGGCGCGGCCGCTGCCCGCTTCAACGCCTACCTGGGCGCGGTGCTGGCCGACTACCGCCGCATCCTGCTGTAAAGGGAGACTGGTACATGGCAACCATTGATATCAAGGTCCCCAATATTGGCGATTTCGCCGAAGTGGGTGTGATCGAACTGCTGGTCAAGCCCGGTGACACCGTCTCCGTGGACCAGTCGCTGATCACCGTGGAGTCCGACAAGGCTTCCATGGAGATCCCGTCCAGCCACGCGGGCGTGGTCAAGTCGCTGCTGGTCAAGGTGGGCGACAAGGTCGCAGAAGGCTCGGTCATCGTTGCGCTGGAAGCAGCGGGCGAGGGCGCTGCCGCAGCCCCGGCGGCTGCGCCGGCACCGAGCGCGGCCCCTGTGGCTGCGGCGCCTGCTCCGGCAGCACCTGCCGCTGCGGCGGCACCGGCCCCCGTGGCCGCCAACTTTGGCGGCACGGTGGATCTGGACTGCGATGTGGTCGTGCTGGGCGGTGGCCCTGGCGGCTATTCGGCAGCGTTCCGCGCGGCCGACCTGGGCCTGAAGGTGGTGCTGGTCGAGCGTTACAAGACGCTGGGCGGCGTGTGCCTGAACGTGGGCTGCATTCCTTCCAAGGCGCTGCTGCACGTGGCAGCCGTGATGGACGAAGTCAAGCACCTGGAAGTGGCGGGCGTGAAGTTTGCCGCTCCGGAAGTGAACATCGACCAGCTGCGCGGCCACAAGGAAAAGGTCATCGGCAAGCTGACCGGCGGCCTGGGCCAGATGGCCAAGATGCGCAAGGTCACTATCGTGCGTGGCTATGGCAACTTTGTCAGCGCCAACCACATCGAGGTGGAAGAAACCACGGGTGACGGCCAGGACAAGACCGGCAGCAAGAAGGTGGTTCAGTTCAAGAACGCCATCATTGCCGCCGGCTCGCAAGCCGTGCATCTGCCCTTCATGCCCAAGGACGAGCGCGTGGTGGACTCCACCGGTGCGCTGGACCTGAAGGCGGTTCCGAAGCGCATGCTGATTCTGGGTGGCGGCATCATCGGCCTGGAAATGGGCACCGTCTACAGCACGCTGGGCGCACGCCTGGACGTGGTGGAAATGATGGACGGCCTGATGCAGGGCGCCGACCGCGATCTGGTCAAGGTCTGGCAGAAGATGAACGCGCCGCGCTTTGACAACATCATGGTCAACACCAAGACCGTGGCGGCCGAAGCAACGCCCGAAGGCATCAAGGTCACGTTCGAGCCGGCCAAGGATGGCGTCACCGTGCCCGAACCCCAGACCTACGACCTGGTGCTGCAAGCTGTGGGCCGCACGCCCAATGGCAAGAAGATCAGCGCCGACAAGGCGGGTGTGGCCGTGACCGACCGTGGCTTCATCGACGTCGACATCCAGATGCGCACCAATGTGCCCAACATCTTTGCGATCGGCGACATCGTGGGCCAGCCCATGCTTGCACACAAGGCCGTGCACGAGGCGCATGTGGCCGCCGAAGTCATCGCCGGCGAACTGCTGGGCAATAAGGAGCTGGCATCCAGCGCCTTCAACGCCCGCGTGATCCCGAGCGTGGCCTACACCGACCCCGAAGTGGCATGGGTGGGTCTGACGGAAGACCAGGCCAAGGCGCAAGGCATCAAGGTCAAGAAGGGCCTGTTCCCCTGGGCTGCGTCCGGACGCGCCATTGCCAATGGCCGCGACGAAGGCTTCACCAAGCTGCTGTTTGATGACTCTCCCGAAGCCCACGGCCATGGCCGCATCCTGGGCGGCGGCATGGTCGGCACGCATGCGGGCGACATGATCGGTGAAATCGCGCTGGCCATCGAAATGGGCGCGGACACCGTGGACATCGGCAAGACCATCCACCCCCACCCCACGCTGGGCGAGTCCATCGGCATGGCGGCGGAAGTGGCACACGGTTCGTGCACCGACGTGCCACCGGCACGCAAGTAAGCGAAGCGATCAGGCCTTAGGGTCTGGGACAAGAAAAGGCAGCCTGCGGGCTGCCTTTTTTATGGTCTGTACATGGCCCTGGATTGTCCGAGGGCGAGAGTGCAACGGCGTGAACCTGCGCGGCAGGGTGCCTGGCGTGCGGTGCCTTTGGTACCGGCGGTGCCGCGTACCCGGCACGCGAACCGGTGGGGAGGGCGCCTTGCAAGCGCCTGGGAAAAGCCAAAAAAAGCCGCAGAAGGGATTCCCTCCTGCGGCCCGGTTCCCTTTGTGCGTGGTCAGAAGCGCGGGGTGTATTTCACGGTGAACATGACGTTGCGCGGATCGCCGTAGTTGGCACCGGTGTAGCCGGTGTAGCCAGGGACGATGTAGCGTTTGTCGAAGATGTTGTTCAGGTTCATCGCGATGTTGACCTCGGGCGTGGCCTGGTAGGCGAATCGCATGTTCCAGGTGGTGAAGCCGGGAATGTCGTTCGCGCGGTCGTAGTCGAGCGTGTGGCTTTGCGTGGTGAAGCCGGCGCTGGTGGTGAGGCGGTTCCAGTCGCCGGTATGGCGGTAGGAGGCCCAGACGCGCAGCATGTGCTTGGGGGTCCAGGTGCTGAAGACCTTGCCCTGGTTGTCGGGGTCGCGCAGGAATTTGGTGGTGTTGAAGGTGTAGCCTGCGATCAGTTGCAGATTGCGCAGCACCTCGCCGCTCACCTCGGCTTCCAGGCCCTGGCTGCGGACCTTGCCGGATGCCGTGGAGCAGTACCAGCCGTCGCACTCAAAGCCGGACGCGATGTCGTTGACGGCACGGTTCTTGTGGTCGTAGCGGAACACCGCGAGCGAGGTGTTGAGGCGCTTGTCCATCAGTTCGCCTTTGATGCCGAGTTCGTAGTTCGATCCGATGACGGGCTCCAGCACCTTGCCTGCCGCCGTGCGTGCCGACTGGGGTTCGAACACGCTGGTGTAGCTGCCGTAGGCCGACCATTGGGGGTTCAGGGCGTACACCAGGCCGAAGTAGGGGATGACCTCGCCCGAGGTGTGCATGACTTCGCGTGTGTCGAACAACGATGCCTTGTAGAACAGGTCATACCAGGCGACGCGGGCCCCCACGATGGCTGTCAGGGGTTCGGTGAGTTGTGCGCGCCAGCTGGCGTAGATGCCTTTTTGCCGCACGTCGTAGGAGGAGACGGATTGCCGGCCACCGGCCGCCAGTAGGCTTTCCTCGGTGGGCTTGGGACGGTTGTGGTCGATGTCGAAGAGGTTGCCGCCCGACGTGAAGTTGCGGGTGTACTTGTCGCTGGACTTGTACTTGGAGTAATCGGCGCCCAGCGTCACTTCATGGCGCAGCCCCAGGGCATCGAAGCTGCCATTCACAAAAGCGTCCAGCCCGACCTTGTCGGAGTCGAAGTGGGTGATCCAGTCCGCGTAGGTCATTCCGCTGCCGTCCGGCGCCACGGTGCCGTGCATGCGCTGGTGCGTGGAGTTGCTCGTTTCGTTCATCTGCAAGGCCGATACCTTGAGCTTCCAGTCCGCGTTGAAGCGGTGGTTCAGATCGGCGTAGACCGTGGTCTGCTTGAGGTTGGAACGGTTCCACGAGGCGCCCGTGAACGTGGAGCGGGACAGACCCACATCGCGGCTGTCAGCCGCCAGAGGCACGCCGTAGATGAAGGGGCGTCCCTTGCTGTCGAGCTGGCTCACGCCCAGGCCCACGGTGGTATCCGGGCTGATGTCGTAGTCCAGCGCTGCATACAGCGACCGGGAACGGTCGTTCACGTAGTCGACAAACGAGTGGCTGCGGGCTTCGTCCACCACGGCGCGACCGCGCAGCGTGCCTTCGGCGTTGAGGGGGCCACCGACGTCCAGCTGTACGCCGTAGCGGTCCCAGGAACCGGCACGCGTGGTCAGCGTCACGGTCTTTTCGCTCTGGCCGCGCTTGCGCACGAGGTTGACCGCACCGCCAGGGCTGCCCGTGCCTTGCAGCAGGCCCGATGCGCCGCGCAGGACTTCCAGCCGGTCGTAGAAGGCCATGCCTTCTGCAGCCCAGTTGCCGAGCGAGTACATGTTGCGGGGGATCGCGACGCCGTCGTACTGCCAGTTGTCGATCTGGAAGCCGCGTGCCGCCAGCACCATGCCTTGTCCGACACCGGTCACGCCGACGGTGCCGGTGGCGATGTTGGCGGCCTGCTTGAGGTCGGTGATGCCCTGTTCTTCGATCTGCTTGTGCGTGATCACGCTGATGGACTGGGGGATGTCCTTGAGCGCCTGGTCACCTTTGTTGATGCTCACCGCACGCGCGGCAAAGGAGTTTGTGCCTTCGGAGGTGGCACCGCGTTCTTCCTGGGCGGTGACGGTCACCTGCGGCAGGGTGGCTGCGCCCGGGCCGGGCGACAGGCGACGCACCACGACCGAGGTACCTTCCACTTCGGCGTACAGGCCGCTGCCTGCGAGCAGGCGATTGAGCGCTTCGGGCACGGTGAAGCGACCTTGCACGGCGGGGGCGGTGCGGCCTTCGACCAGGGCGGGCTGGACCATCAATTCCAGATGGGCCTGGCGTGCGAGCACCACCAGCGCCTGCGACAGCGGTTGCGCGGTGATCTGGATTTCCACCGGTGCAGCCTGTGTGGCGGGCGTGCTGCCCGATTGCGCCTGGGCGGCGGTGGTGGCCACCAGCAGGGTGACGGCCGCTGCCAGCGGCGCAAGATGGAATCGGAAACGGGACATGCGAACTTTCTCCAAAAGGCACGAAACAGGAATCGTTCTCAGGAAGACGCATGGCAATGCAAAACCCCAACCTGTACGCAAAATTTTTTTAAAAACGTGGCGGGAGGGCCTGGCTCACAATGAGACTGCAACGGGGCAGCAACAAAGCCGCCCCGGTGCAGCGACCGTGCTGCGGCGGTGCCCACAGCGGGTGTGTGGGTGTCAGTGGCTTGCCACGATTTCCGTCAGATCCCCGTTTTGCTTCAAACGCACGGGCAGCACCTTGGGCAGGGCGGAGCGGAAATGGGCCAGTCTCTGCGGATCGAAGGTGCCAGACAGGCGCAGCGCGCCCACTGCCGGGTCGCGCACCACCATGTGCGTGGGGGCGTAGCGTTCGAATTCCGCCAGAGCGGCGGAGAGCGGCACGTTTTCCAGGTTGACCCGGCCGTCGCGCCAGGGGGCGATGCCGGCAGCGGCAAGTGGTGCCACGGGGCCCAGATGTCCATCGGCACTGGCCAGCTGCTGGCCGGCCGTTAGCAGCACGGCCGCCGATTCGGGCGCGTTGCCGCCCGCCGATGGCAGCGGGCGCACGCGCACCTTGCCTTCTTCTACGGCAACGCGCACGGGGCTGCCTGCGGTGTTGCGCACGGCAAAGCGCGTGCCCACCACCGTCACCTGGGTGCTGCCGGCCAGCACGTCGAAGGGCTTGGAGGCGTCTTTTTGCACCTCGAACACGGCCTGTCCTTCCGGCAGCTTCACCTCGCGGCGCTGGCGGTACAGGCTGACTTCGACGCGTGTGGCGGTGTCAAGCTTCAGGCGGCTGCCATCGGGCAGCTCCACGCTCAGTTGCTGCCCGCGCTCGGTCTGGTAGGTCTGCGCAAACAAGGGCTGCTGCTGCCAATGGTCCCAGCCCATATAGCCGCTGCCGATGACCAGCGCCATGGCCACGGCGGACAGTGCCGCGCGCGGGATGGCCTGCGGGATCAGTGCGGACCACCAGGACGATGGGCGCTCTGTGGCCTGGGCCTTTTGGGCCGACTCCGCCAGGTCTTTCTTCAGCTGCAGGCGCAGTTGTTCAACGCCCGAGGCCGGCAGGGCATCGAGCTGGCGCCAATCGGCCTGCCAGCGCTGGAATGCGGTGGCGCGGTCCGGGCGTTCCGCCAGCCAGTGGCGGAAGTCTGCGTTGGCGTAGGCCGCATCCGGGGCATCGCTGTAGCGCGCAAACCACTCCAGGGCCTCGGCATCGAGGTCGCTGTGTGGCGATTGGGCAGTGGGGCGATCAGTCATGCGGATGCGAAAAGCCAGGGGCCATAGAAAGGTAGACGCACGAGTCTGCCAAAACCCAACGCCGGAAAGTCAAAGAAGTCGCACATTCTCATTGACCACTCCGGGGGGGGGCCGTGGCAGCCGTGGAAGGGGCGGCTGTGCCGCCACCCTGCATTTGTTCCTGGCGGGCCCGGCAGGCCTGCATGCCCAGCTTGATATGGCGCTCCACCATGGTGACGGAGATACCCATCTGCCGGGCCACTTCGGCCTGGGACAGTCCGTCGAACTTGTGCAGGATGAAGGCCTCGCGGCAGCGCAAAGGCAACTCGCCGATGGCGGCCAGCAGGGCGTCGACCGTTTGGGACGACATGGCGGCCACTTCTGGTTCCAGCGCTTCGGGGCCAGCGGTCCAGTCGGCGGCGTCGGTGGCGGCATCGCCTTCGGTTGCCGCGTAGGTGCCGCGCACTTCGCTGCGGCGGTACTGGTCAATGACCAGATTGCGCGCGGTGCGGTACAGCAGCGCACGCGGTTCGGCGATGGCTTCGCCCGACTCCTGCACGGCCAGCACGCGGGCATAGCTTTCCTGTGCCAGGTCTGCCGCCGTATCGCGGTCTCTGACCGTTCCTTGCAGGAACCTCAGCAACTCTCGGTAGTAGTGTGCGACCACGGGGCAGATCAGGGAGGGAGGGCGGCGTCTTCGCAGTGCATCCGGGCGAGGCGACCGGTGACCACGTGGGGGGCGAGTATACGTGTAAATGATATTCAATATCATTTGATGCGTTGCCAGGGAGGAGCCGGCGGTGGGCTGGGGGGCAGCGGCAGAGGGCAGGCGGCGTTGCATGCCGGAGCCGCGTTCTGGTGCGGCGGGACGGTAGATCTGCTTTTTTCGTTTGAGCTCATGCGCAAAGCTTTGTTGGGGTTCCGCTGTCCGGCGCCTAGAGTCGCGCTCCTTGACCAGGTGCACCCCCGTGCCCGGCAATGACTGGAATGAGAGTGTGAGTGCTATGAACAAGCGTGAGTTTTTGCTGTCCGGCCTGAAGGCCGGTGCCGTGATCAGCCTGCCCGGCGGCCTGGTGGCCTGCGCCAGTACGGCGGGCACGCAGGAGCCTGTGGTGGACACTGCGGCGGGCAAGCTGCGCGGCCTGCGCACGGCGCAAGGCTTTGCCTTCAAGGGCGTGCCGTATGGCGAGAGCACCGGTGGTGCCAACCGCTTCCGCCCCCCGGTGGCCAAGCAGGGCTGGGCGGGTGTGCGCGATGCCACCGCGCATGGCGCCAGCGCACCGCAGCCCGCCGTGCCCCTGGTGCCGGAGTTCGCCTGGTACTGGCCCACGGCGGCCACCAGCGAAGACAGCCTGTCGCTGGCCGTATTCACCCCAGCGCTGGACGGCAAGAAGCGCCCGGTGCTGCTGTGGCTGCATGGCGGCGGCTTTGCCACCGGCGCCGGCACGGCCCCCGGCTTTGACGGCAGCCACCTGGCCCAGTCGCAGGATGTGGTGGTGGTCTCCATCAACCACCGGTTGAATGTGTTTGGTTCTCTGCTGATCGACGCGCCGGGCTTTGCGCCGGAATCGGCCAATGTGGGTGTGCTGGACCAAGTGCTGGCGCTGCGCTGGGTGCGCGAGAACATTGCGCGCTTTGGGGGCGATGCGGGCAATGTCACCATCTTTGGCCAGTCCGGCGGCGCCGCCAAGGTCACGGCGCTGCTGGGCGCGCCTGCTGCCAAGGGCCTGTTTCACAAGGCCATTGTGCAAAGCGGCTCGGGCCTGTGGCGCCTGGCCAGTCGCGAGAAGGTGGCCCAGGCAAGCCATGGCCTGCTGCAGGAGCTGGGCCTGGACCGTGCCAATGCCGCACGCATCCAGCAGCTGCCGGCCGAGCAGATTGTGGCTGCCTATGGCAAGCTGCTGGCCAAGACCGGTGGTGTGAGCGAGTTCCGCCCCACGCTGGATGGCGTGGTGTTCCCGCAGGAGCCCTACGATCCCGCAGGCACGCCGCTGGCGGCCCAGGTGCCGGTGCTGGTGGGTTATGCCCAGCAGGAGGCCACGTTCTTTCTGGCCGGCAACCCGGCCAGCTTCGCGCTCAGTGAAGCGCAGTTGCAGGCACGGGTGCAGAAGTTTCTGCGCCTGTCCGGTCCGGCCACCAGGGAGCTGTTGCAAAGCTACGCGGCCCAGTACCCGGGCAGCAGCGCGTCGCAGCGCTTGATTGCGGTGGCCAGCGACTACAACTACAAGCTGCCCACCCTGGCCTTTGCCGACCGCCAGGCCGACCTGGGCGGCGCGCCGGTGCATGCCTATGCGTTCGACTGGACTTCGCCCGCACGCAACGGCGTGCTGGGGGCGGCGCACACGTCCGAAGTGCCTTTTATCTTTGGCACGCTGGATGCGGCCCGCCATCTGGTGCAGGACAGCCCCGACCAGTTGCAGGTGCGTGACCGCATCGGCGCCATCTGGGGGCAGTTTGCCCGCAGCGGCAACCCCAATTCCGAGCGCGCCGGCGTGCAGCATTGGAGCCGTTACGAGCGCGGCCAGCGCACCACGGCCCGCATCGGCAAGAGCTGGACGGTGGTGGGCAACCCCGAAGCCCATGCCCGCCAGGCCTTGGCCCAGGTGCCGCTGTATGAGTACAGCTTCCCGGTGTCGTTTGTGCGGGACTGAAGACGGGCGCGCAGGCCTGCGGCCTTGATTGAGGCCCAGGCCTGCGCCTTCTGGACCTTCCGGAGGGCGGGAAGGTGCGGAAGGGGCCGAGGCGGCGGGCTTACGCCTTCTTCAGGAATTCCGACTTCAGGATGAACGGACCCTGGTCGGTCTTGCAGTCCACGTCGTGGTCGCCGTTGTCATAGACCAGGCGGATGCCTTTGATCTTGGTGCCTTTCTTGATGACGGTGGAGGAGCCCTTCACCTTCAGGTCCTTGACCAGCAGCACGCTGTCGCCGTCGGCCAGCGGGGTGCCATTGGCGTCCTTGATGACGCGCGGGCCGCTGTCTTCATCGGCTGCAGCGTCGGCCTGGGCCGACCATTCATGGGCGCAGTCGGGGCAGACCAGCAGGTCGCCATCGGGGTAGGTGTGGTCCAGGCCGCATTGGGGGCAGGCGGGCAGGGTGGAATCGCTCATGTCACGTTCGTTGTTACAAAAGTGTGAGCGTACAGGCTCGCGCAGTAGCGGACTGCCGGAGTGCGGATTGCGCGCTGTGGCAGGCGCTGCGACGTGCTGGCGCGCGCCGAGATTGTTGCGATGGCTGCAAGAGGCCCGGGCGGCGGGCTTGGAGGGTGGCCCTGCCTCGATCGCACCGGTCGTGGTGTTGTGCACTGCAGCATGCGTCGGGCATACTGTTTCCTGTTGGGGCCGGTTCCGTGCCGCTGTTGGCATGGCCGGCTTCCGCAGGACAGGAGAGGCCATGCCGTGTACCGCTGACCGTATCCGCACCGGCGCTGCTGCCGGGGCCTGGTGGAAAGGGCGCCCATGCTGAGCGTGCTGGCTGTGGCCGTTTCGCTGGCGCTGCTGATGTTCCTGGCCTACCGGGGCGTGACGGTGCTGCTGCTGGCGCCGCTGATGGCGGCGGTGGCGGTGGTGCTGTCGGGCGACGGGCGCTGGTTGCTGCCGCTGTATACCGACACCTTCATGGCCGCGCTCAGCGGCTATGTGCTGCAGTTTCTGCCCTTGTTCCTGCTGGGCGCGCTGTTCGGACGGCTGATGGCCGATTCGGGGGCGGCCAGTACCTTGGCGCACTGGATTGTGCGCACCCTGGGCAAGAAGTACGCCATACAGACCGTGGTGCTCGCCTGCGCGCTGCTGACCTATGGCGGGGTGTCGCTGTTTGTGGTGGCTTTTGCCATCTACCCGATTGCGCGCAATCTGTTTGAAGAGGCGCAGATCCCCAAGCGCCTGATTCCGGCCACGATTGCGCTGGGCGCGTTCACCTTCACCATGACGGCCTTGCCGGGATCGCCCGCCATCCAGAACGCCATGCCGATTCCGTACTTCGGCACCAATGTGTTCGCGGCACCGGGGCTGGGGATTCTGGCTGCGGCGCTGATTCTGGCGGGCGGCCTGTGGTGGCTGAGCCGACGGGCCGCCGCCGCCAAGGCCGCAGGCGAAGGCTATGGCGAGCACGACGAAGGTGGCGCCGATGCAACGCCGACGCCCGAGCAACTGGCGGCCGATGCCGCGCGCCATGCGCAGATTCCGCTGTGGATGGCGCTGCTGCCGCTGCTGCTGGTGATAGGCGTGAACGCGCTGTTCACCTATGGCGTGTTTCCGGGCATGGACCTGGGTTTTGTGGCCGAGCGCTTTCCGGCGCTGGACCCGAGCCGGCTGGTGGGGCTGTGGGCGCTGGTGATTGCGCTGATTGCAGCCTGCACGGCGCTGGTGCTGCTGCGCCTGGGGCGGTGGCACAACCTGAAGGACACCATCAACCAGGGGGTGTTTGGCTTCATGCTGCCGCTGTTCAACACGGCGTCCGAAGTGGGCTATGGCGCGGTGATTGCATCGCTGGCCGGTTTTGCGCTGATCCGCGATGCGGTGCTGCAGGTGTCCAGCAACCCCCTGGTGTCCGAGGCCGTGGCCATGAATGTGCTGGCGGGGATCACCGGGTCGTCGTCCGGCGGGCTGAGCATTGCGCTGCAGACCCTGGGCGCTGATTACCTGGCCATGGCCCAGGCGGCCGGCATCAGCCCCGCGCTGCTGCACCGGGTGGCGGTGATGGCCGCCGGCGGCATGGACACCTTGCCGCACTGCGGCGCCATCATCACCTTGCTGGCGATCTGCAAGCTCAACCACCGCCAGTCCTATGGCGACATTGCGGCGGTGACCATGCTGTTCCCGCTGCCGGCGCTGGTGCTGGTGATTGCGCTGGGCACCTGGGTAGGCAGCTTCTGAGCGTGTGCCATGCCAGGGGGGCGGCCTGCCAAGTCGGTTGCGTTGCCTGCCGGGCCTTCCGTGCCGAAGGGCACAGGAGGGGAGCAGGGGCACCGGGGGCAGGGCGTACAGAGGGAAAGAACGAACGGTGCAGAAAAACCGTTCGCGCCTATTGCAATGCAGCAAACCGGCCCGCATGTCCCCCGGTCCGGCGGTGTTGACCGGGCATGCCGCTGGCATGCATTCCCCGGCTGCGGCCGGGCGGACATCCTCTTTCGATTGGCTCTTATGACCTCACTCCAGACTCCTTTCCACATTGGCTCCGTCACTCTGTCCAACCGCGTGGTGATGGCCCCGCTGACGCGCATGCGTGCCTTTGACGGCCGTGCGCCGGGTGCACTGCAGGCGACGCACTACCGCCAGCGTGCAGGCGCGGGGCTGATCCTGACGGAAGCCACGTCGGTCACGCCGATGGGCGTGGGCTATCCCAATACGCCGGGCATCTGGTCGGACGCGCAGGTGGCAGGCTGGAAGCAGGTGACCGAGGCCGTGCACGCCGAAGGCGGCAAGATTGCATTGCAGCTGTGGCATGTGGGCCGTATTTCGGACCCCGAGCTGCTGGATGGCCAGCTGCCCGTGGCTCCCAGCGCCATTGCCGCCGAAGGCGAGGTGAATGTGCTGCGCCCCAAGCGCCCCTATGCCGTGCCGCGCGCGCTGGAGACGGCCGAGATTGCCGGCATCGTGCAGAACTTTGTGCAGGCCGCGCGCAACGCCAAGGCAGCCGGTTTTGACTTCATCGAGGTGCATGCCGCCAACGGCTATCTGTTCGACCAGTTCCTGCACGACGGCAGCAACCAGCGCACCGACCAGTACGGCGGCAGCATTGAAAACCGCGCACGCTTTCTGCTGGAAACGCTGGATGCGCTGGCCCAGGAATGGCCGGCCGAACGCATTGGCGTGCACCTGAACCCCATGAGCAACACGCACAGCATGCGCGACAGCGACCCGGTGGCGCTGTTCACCTATGTGGCCGAACAGATTGCGGCGCGCAAGCTGGGCTTCATCTTCTCGCGCGAAGAGCTCAAGGACGGCGTGCTGCCCATCGGCCAGCACATGCGCAAGGTCTTCAAGGGCACGTTCATTGCCAATGACGGATTCACCCAGCAGCAGGCCGAAGCCGTGCTGGCCAGCGGCGCTGCCGATGCCGTGGCCTTTGGCCGCACCTTCATTGCCAACCCGGACCTGCCGGCCCGCTTTGCCCAGAGCGCGCCGCTGAATGCGCTGAATGCCTCCACCATCTACAGCCCCGACGCCACGGGGTACAACGACTACCCGGCGCTGGAAGCCTGCACCGCAGACTGAGGCAGACCACTGCCGCTGCACGCCCGGCGTTGCCTTACCCGGCGTGCCGCAGTGCAGCGGTGCAGTGCCACCCCGAAGCCAGGCTTGTCAGCCTGGCTTTTTTTGTGCCGCACAGGTCGCTGTCGTTCCGGCGGGCCGCAGTTATTCGCCCGTGTGGAAGGCCTGCATGCCCTGCATGCAGTACTGCAGAAAGCGGTTGGCGGACGGTGACAGATAGCGGCCGGTGCGGGTGATGAGCTGCATCTCGGCCTGCTGGAACGGGGTGCTGTTCACCGCCACGGCGCGCACGCGGCCCTGGGCCAGTTCGGTGGTGATGGCGCAGGGCGGCAGCAGGGTCACGCCCTGGTTGGTGGCAACAAAGCTGATCAGCACGCTGATCAGATTGCTGGTCAATGCCGGGGAGAGGCGGATCTTGTCCGCCTGCTCAGCGTATTCCACCAGCTGGCGGATGCCGTAGACGCCCTGCAGCAGGGCGATGGGCCACTGTGTCAGCGCCTGCAGCGTGGTGTGCGGCACATCGGCCAGCGGGTGCTGGGGGTGGACGATGGCGTGCATGGGCTGGCGCGCCGCGCCGCGGGCGGTGATGTGGCTGTCTGCCGGTGGGTAGTAGACGAGGCCGATCTCGGCCTCGTCCTCGCGCACGCGGCGCATGATTTCGGTGGTGCCGTAGATTTCCAGCGACACGCTGACCCCCGGGTGCTGCAGGCGGAACTGGCGGATCGGTCCGTCGATCAGCTCCTGGGCAAAGCCTTCTCCGCTGACCACGCTGACGCTGCCGCTGTGCAGGCCGCGCAGCGCATCCACCTTGGCCAGCATGTCGTGCTGGTGGGCGGTCTGCTGGCGGTGGTAGTCCAGGATGAGCTGGCCGGCCTCGGTGGGGACCACGCCGGTGCGGTGGCGCTCCAGCAGGGCCAGGCCCAGTTCTTCTTCCAGCAGGCTGACCTGGCGGCTGACGGCCGAGGGCACGATGCCCAGTTTTTCGGCTGCAGCGCGCACGGAGCCACAGGAAACCGCTTCAAAAAGATAGCGTGCGCGGGAGTCTTGGAAGGCTTGCATGGAGGTCACCAGGGGCGTAGATTGATGCGTGGTAATACTAATGTTCTTTTTTTTAGAACAGAAAACAAAACCACATGCAATAAACGCATTGCTATATTCGGCGCCCGTATGGGCAGGGGCTGGGGTGCCGGCTGGGTCTGCCATTTCGAGCCATCCATTGCGCGGCACAACGTGGGCTGCAGCGCAGAGAAAGACATTGATGAGTACAGCGATGCGGCCAGCCAAGGCAGCAATGAACATGGGCAGCGTGGTGCAGATTTTTGTGCTGGCGCTGGTGATTGCGGCCTTGTCCGAATGGCTGGGGCCTCTGCCCATTGCCCTGGGCGTGGGCAAGGTGGTGTTGCTGCCGATGATCTGGGCGCTGCTGATCGGCCTGGTGCTGGGCCTGCTGCGCAAGCGCATGCCGGCGCCGCTGCAGGTCAGCCTGCAGAGCCAGCATCTGTCGGCGGCGATTCTGTCGTCGGCGCTGTTCCTGTTTATCGCCAAGCTGGGTCTGCTGGTGGGCGGTTCGCTGCCGCAGCTGGCCCAGGTGGGCTGGGGTCTGGTGCTGCAGGAGCTGGGCAATCTGGTGGGCTGCATTGCCTTGGGCATGCCGGTGGCGCTGCTGCTGGGCATCAAGCGCGAGGCGGTGGGCGCCACGTTCTCCATCGGCCGTGAGCCGGGTCTGGCCATCATCGGCGAGCGTTTCGGCATGGATTCGCCCGAAGGCCGCGGTGTGCTGGCCGAGTACATCACCGGCACGCTGATCGGCGCGATCTTCATTTCGCTGCTGGCGGGCTTTGTCTCCAGCCTGAACATCTTCCATCCGCTGGCCCTGGGCATGGGCGCGGGCGTGGGTTCGGGTTCGATGACGGCCGCCGCCGTGGGCGCCATTGCCGCACAGCACCCCGAGATGAGCGACCAGATCGCCACCTTTGCCGCTGCCGCCAACCTGATTGCCACCACGGTGGGCACCTACCTGACGCTGTTCATCTCGCTGCCCGTGGCCGTGTACGCCTACCGCGTGCTGGAGCCGCTGCTGGGCCGCAACCGCAAGGCTGTGGCCGTGGAAGAAGCCAAGGCCGCCGCAGACGATGCCGAGGAAGAAGTGGTGCACGGTCCCGTGCTGGGCCTGGGCATGCGCCTGGCTTCCTGGGTGCTGGTGGGCGCGATGGTGCTGATCGGCAACCGCATCGGCTACGGTATTCCCGTGCTGGATGCGCTGCCGGGCGTGGTCATCATCATCGTGGCGGTGCTGGTGGGCGACCTGATCTATGTAGGCACCAAGCGCAAGCTGCCTGCCGTGTGCTGGATCTCGTTCATCGCCATGGCGCTGACCTTCCCCCACACGCCGTATGCGGCCGAAGTGGCCGCACTGACCGGCAAGATCAACTTCCTGGCCATGATCACCCCGATGCTGACCTTTGCCGGCCTGTCGCTGGCCAAGGACATTCCGGCTTTCCGCCGCCTGGGCTGGCGCATTGTGGTGGTGTCGCTGCTGGCCAATGCAGGCGTGTTCCTGGCCGCGACGATGATCGCGCAGACCTTTGTGCACACGCTGTAAGCACCACCGGAGCAGAGCATGCAAACCATTCAATGGCCGGGTCAGCAAGAGCTGCAAGCCTGGCGCCATGATTTTCACCGCCACCCGGAAACCGCCTTCCAGGAGCACCGCACCAGTGCCCGCGTGGCCGAGCTGCTGACCAGCTTCGGGCTGGAAGTGCACACCGGCCTGGCCGGCACCGGCGTGGTGGCCGTGCTGCAGGGCGCGCTGGGTGCGGGCCCGTCCATCGGCCTGCGGGCCGATATGGACGCGCTGCATGTGACCGAGCTGAACACCTGCGAGCATGCCTCGCAGCACACGGGCCGCATGCACGCCTGCGGCCACGACGGCCACACCAGCATGCTGCTGGGCGCGGCCAAGACGCTGGCGGCCCACCCGGACTTTGCTGGTACCGTGCACTTCATCTTCCAGCCTGCCGAAGAAAACGAAGGCGGCGCCCGCGCCATGATTGCGGACGGCCTGTTCCAGCGCTTTCCCATGGAAGCCGTCTACAGCATGCACAACTGGCCGGGGCTGCCGGTGGGCACGGCGGCGGTTCACAGCACGGCCGTGATGGCGGCGTTCGACATTTTTGACCTGACGCTGATTGGCAAAGGCTGCCACGCCGCCATGCCCCACCTGGGCAAGGATGCGCTGCTGGCCGCCTGCCAGCTGGTGACCCAGCTGCCGGCGCTGATTGCCCGCGAGCAGGAGGTGCACAAGCCCGCCGTGTTGAGCGTGACCAGCTTCAACGCGGGCGACACCTACAACGTGATGCCCGAAGCCATCAAGCTGCGCGGCACCGTGCGCTGCTTTGACATGGCCCAGCGCGCGCGCATCGAGCAGCGTTTTCGCGACGCCATCAACGCGACCTGCGCGCTGCACGGGCTGGAAGCGAAGCTGGATTACCGCGTGAGCTACCCGGCCACCATCAACAACCCGCAGCACGCCGAGGTCTGTGCCGAGGTGCTGAACAGCGTGCTGGGCGACGGCAAGGTGCGCCGCGACATGGTGCCCAGCATGGCTTCGGAGGATTTCTCCTTCATGGCCCAGGAATGCCCCGGTGTCTACATCTGGCTGGGCAATGGGGAAGACAGTGCCTCGCTGCACAACCCCAAGTACGACTTCAACGACGCGAATCTGCCGCTTGGCGTGCGCTACTGGGTGGAGCTGGTGGGTGCGCTGCTGCGCGACGGCAAGCTGCCCCAGGCGTCCGCCGCGGTCTGACCGCAAGGCGGCAGGGCAGCAGAGCTGCAGAACGGCTGTGATAGCGGCCTTCCGCACAACCCTGCACCTTCAAAAAAAGCCAGCGCAGTGCGCTGGCTTTTTTCATGGCCGTGTGTGGGGCTTACTTGTCGAACAGCGCCTGCAGCTGTTCGCGCTGTGCCTGGCCGGATTGCAGGGCCAGCATCAGCAGAATGCGCGCCTTGGGGGCCTTGAGGTCGCCGGCCATGATGGCGCCGGCGTCGAAGGAGGTTTTGCCGCCGCCTTCAAAACCGTAGCTGGGCATCACGCGCCCATTGTGCACGCGGGTGGTGACCACCACGGGCACGCCCTTGCTGATGGCGTATTTGGCGGCGTTCAGCATGGGCACGTTCATATTGCCCATGCCCAGCGCGTCGATGACGATGCCTTTGACGCCCCGGTCCACGGCCTGGCGCAGCGCCTCACCGTTGGCGCCACCGTACATGGGGAAGATTTCCACTTCGGGCATGGTCTGGGCCTGGATGGCGATGTGCTGGCGGCGCACGGGGGCGCTGCCGTAGATCACGCGGTCGGGGTAGACCTCGCCCAGGAACCCGTATTCGCCGGAGCGGAAGGTTTCCACATTGGCGGTGTGCGTCTTGGTCACATAGCGTGCGGCATTGATCTGGTTGTTCATGGCCAGCATCGCGCCCTTGTTCTGGGACTGCGGGTCGACGGCAATGCGCACGGCGTTGAGCAGGTTGCGCGGGCCGTCAAAGTCGGACACCGAGGCGTTGCGCTGGGCACCGATCAGCACGACGGGCTTGGGCGACTGCACGGTCAGGTCCAGCCAGAAGGCGGTTTCCTCCAGCGTGTCGGTGCCATGGGAGACGATGACGCCCGCCACCTCGGGCCGGGCCAGCGCGGCCTGGACGGCGGCGCTGAGCTGCACCCAGCGCGCCGGGTCCATATAGTCCGACGGCACGTTGGAGAGGTTGTTCACCTGGATCTGGGCGTACTTGCCCACATCGGGCACGGTGGCCAGCAGGTCGTCGCCGGAAATGGCCGGCACCGGTGCATTCTTGACCGGGTCGATCTTCATGGCGATGGTGCCGCCGGTGGCAATGAACTGCACCGTGGGTTTGGCCTGGGCCAGGACGTTGCCGGCCAGCAAGGTGGTGGACAGCGCCACGGCGAGGGCCATGGCAGTGGGGCGAAAGCGTTGCATAGGGGGGTGTCTCCGAGAGGGTAAAGGCTTGTAATGCGCCTGCCATGCAGCAGGCCCCGCCATTGTTGGCACGCCAATGCACCGTTTTGGGGAGTTGGGCCTCGTGGAAATCCCGCAGCCGCCGGGGCGCGGCGTGTGGCAAGCCGGCGGGGCCTTGTGCCGCATGGGTCTGGCGGGGCTGGCGTGCGGTGCCATGCAGCCTGGTTTTCGACAGGGTGCTCCTGATTAGATAGCTGTCTGCGATTGCAGTGGCTGAATATCCAGCAGGTTTTATGGCCATCGCAACGGTGTCCTGCAGGTGACGCAGCCGGTGGCGGGGCACCGTGGGCGTGTGCCTCCGCAGGTATGTTTTGTGCAATGCACAGGGTGGGGCCTGGGCCGCAGCGGCGCAGGCTGATCTCTCCCTCCACTTTGTAAATGCCTGCCATGACCCTTCAGCATGTGACTTTGACTTCCACTACCCCGGTGGGCGCTCCGCGCGCCGCCGGCAGCCCGGCGCCGTGTGTGGTGCCGGCGCGGCCGGAGCCGGTGGCGTTTGCGGCGGCGCAGTCCGCGCTGATCGTGGTGGACATGCAGAACGCCTATGCCTCGGTGGGCGGCTATGTCGACCAGGCCGGCTTCAGCGTGGCCGGCGCGCAGGCCGCGGCCGACAAGATCCTGCAGGCCATCAGCGCCGCGCGCGCGGCGGGCATGCTGGTGGTGTTTCTGCAAAACGGCTGGGACGCCGACTATGTGGAGGCGGGCGGCCCTGGATCGCCCAACTGGTACAAGAGCAATGCGCTCAAGACCATGCGCAAAAAGCCCGAGCTGGCGGGCCGCTTCCTGGCCAAGGGAGGCTGGGACTATGCGCTGATGGACTGCATGCAGCCCCAGCCCGGAGACATTGTGGTGCCCAAGGTGCGCTACAGCGGCTTCTTTCACAGCCAGCTGGACAGCGTGCTGCGTGCGCGGGGCATCAACACCTTGTTCATGACCGGCATTGCCACCAATGTGTGCGTGGAGTCCACCTTGCGCGACGCCTTCCACCTGGAGTACTTCAGCGTGCTGCTGGAGGATGCCACCCATGCGCTGGGGGGCGACAGCATGCAGCAGGCCACGGCGTACAACGTGGAGACGTTCTTTGGCTGGGTCAGCCAGATGCCGGCGTTTTGCGACGCCTTGCAGACCGAGCCGGTGATGGCCTGAGGGAGAGGGTATGCCGGGATGAGGCAGGGCTGAGGGATGGCTGCTACGGTGTAAAAATTGTGCAGAATGTTGATTTAGTCAACATTTCAATGCGATAATTGATTGATTAAATCAACCAATATCTGCATGACACCGTCTTCCTCTCCCACTCCGTCCCGCTGGAAGCTGCACCGCCGCTTTGTCCCCGTGGTGTTTGCCTTCTACATGGCCATGATCATGGCGTTGCTGATGTGCGCCACCATCGTCGGGGTGCAAACCGGTTTCGACGCAGGCTACTGGTCCCGCGTGCTGAGCGCCTATACGCTGGCCTTGCCGGTGGCGTTCTGCTGTGTGATGGTGGTGCGGCCTTTTGTAATGCGCCTGGTGGCGCTGACGGTGCATACCGGACACTGAAAATCGCCAGGGCACTCTGCACCCTGGCGTCTTGCTGGCAGCTGCGAAACGGCGAAAACCGCCGCATTCCGTGCTGCCTCCTGGTGTGGGAAGCCTGCACGCCGGAGGCCTTACGCACTGTTGGGGTGCTGATAGCCGGTGCTCACGCAGGTCTTGTCGCCTAGGCGTCAGTGCGGAATCGCTATCGATTTCTACACTCTTTGTCACCAAATAACTATTAGGAAGACAAAGACAATGAGTATCTCGCGCAGAACCGCTCTGCAGGCGGGCGTGTCGGCCGTGGCCGGCTCCTGGCTGGGCACCGCACCGTCGCTGGCCCAGGCCAGCAAGGCTTTTCCCACCCGTGCCATCAAGCTGGTGGTGGCGTTCCCGGCCGGGGGGCCGACCGACCTGACCATGCGGCAGTTGGCAGAGAACGCGAGCAAGGTCCTGGGCCAGCCCGTCATCGTGGAAAACCGCCCGGGTGCCTCTGGCTCGCTGCCTGCGGCCCAGCTGCAGTCCACCCAGGCCGATGGCTACACCCTGGCCCAGTTGCCGATGAGCGTGATGCGCCTGCCGTTCACCACCGGCCTGAAGTGGAATCCGGTGGAAGACCTGAGCTATATCCTGAATGTGACCGGCTATGCGTTCTGCATGGTGGCCAGCACCCAGTCGGGCCTGAAGAGCTGGCAGGACGTGGTGGCCTGGGCAAAGGCCCATCCCGGCAAGCTGACCATTGGCAACACCGGCACCTACACCTCGCCGCACGTGACCTCGGCCATCATTGCCCAGCAACTGGGCCTGGAAGTGGTGCATGTGCCCTACAAGGGCTCGGCCGAGCTGATGCGCGCCACCATGTCCGGTGAGGTGATGGTGGCGGCCGATACCAGCGCCGTCATCCCCTATGTGGACCAGGGCCGCATGGTGGCGCTGAATGTGTGGACCGAAAAGCGCCTGCCCACGCTGCCCAAGACGCCCACGCTGATTGAGCTGGGCCTGCCCACGACCCAGTATTCGCCGTTTGGCCTGGTGGCGCCCAAGGGTCTGCCCAAGGATGTGCAGGCCCGCTTGCACGACGCGTTCAAGCAGGCCATGGAGATGGAAAGCTACCAGGCCATGCTGCAGCGCTTCGAGATGCTGCCCATCTACATGGACAGCGCGCGCTACAAGCAGTTTGCCCAGGAATCCACCGTCAAGGAAAAGGCTGCGCTGGCCAAGCTGGGCCCGCAGGCCTGAGCCGGGCTGGCTCTATAGCAATGTGCTGCTTCGGCGCCGCCAGCGCGCTGAAGCGGCCATTGCATGCTTTCAGGCTTGCAGGTTTACAAGCTTGAGAGTTTGAGAGTGCGTGAACCCTGGCGGGGCTCCGGCACCGTCAGGCGCTGCGTCTACTGCACCCCGTGGGCAGGCCCGCACTGCAGCGCCTGCGGCAGGTGCGGGTTGATCCGATCTTGGCACAGGGCGGCGTAGTCCTGCTGCCATGCGGCCCAGGTGCGGCTGGGGGCCTGCGGGTCGGCCAGCAGCCGATCCACCCGTTCCGGGATGTGCAGCAGGTCCTCAGGCGGAGGGCCGGGCACGTGCCGGGCCCATGCGGCCACTTCCCTGGACAGCGGCGAGTCGTCCAGCGCCTTCACTTGCACACGCAGCCGGTGTATGGCCTGGTTCACCTGGCTGCCGGTGTGCGCCAGATCCGGCGGGGCCGCACTATCGAGAAAACCGTAGATGGCCACCAAGCCCAGGCAGGCCAGACTGGTGGTGAGCAAGCGCGGCACGGAGTGACTCCTTTGACGGATAGGCCGGGGCTCCCGGGGTAAAGCTTCGCATAGAGCAGGGGCCCATTCGGAAATCTCGCTCCGTCGTGGTGCCAGGCGCTGCGCTGTACATGCAACAGGCGCAAGCAAGTGTTGTGCAGCACCAGGGCAGTGGAAGGGGGGCGCCACGGGCCGGGGCAGACCGTGACCGGCGTGGTCAGCTGGGCTAGCGGCCCAGCAGGCGTGCGTCGTAGACAAAACGCCCGTGGTCCACGGCGGTGATCTGCGCCGCATCCGGGTGGGCGGGGTTGAGCAGGTAGTTGAATTCCTGCGGAATGATGACCGAGGGCACGCGCAGCACGGCGCTGCGCAGGCTGCGCGCCCAGCGGGAGCCGTAGTCGGCGGCACTGGGGCTGTCGGGGCGTGCGTTCCAGCGGGCCGGGGGCGTGGCGGTTTCGGCGGCCGCCCACACGGCGGCGGGAATCTGTACCTCGATCAGGTAGCGGCGCAGCGGCAGGCCGCTGGCGTTCAGGTGCACCACGGTCTCCAGGCAGGCCAGCGCGACGGAGCTTGCGCAGTACACCATGGGTACGGAAGGCCGGTTCCAGCGCCCGCCGTGGATGGCCATGCCTTTGCCGTCCAGGTCGGTGGCTTTCCAGGCCGGGCCCTGGGTGGCAATGCGCCAGACCGAGACCGGTGGGGCCGCGGCCTCAGGCATAGGCGCCGGAGATCATGCGGTGCAGCAGCGATTCCACCAGCGCCACGCCCGAAGCGGTGTCCAGGTAGGCGGCCGGCTTCTCGCCGCCCAGCGCGGGGTTGGCCTGCTCCAGCCACTGGCCCAGCCACTGGCCGGCGTCGAAGCCCTGGGAGTCGCCATAGTCCTGCACCATCTGCTGCACCATGCCGATCAGGCGCTGCAGCTGGAACAGGCGTTCGCTCTGGTCGCTGTCCAGCACGTCGGCGCCCTTGATCTTGCGCAGCACCGTGGACTTGGGAAAGCCCAGGATGTGGATGGTGCGGTCCACGCTGAGCTGCAGCGCCGAGGCCATGTCGGACACGCCCTGGGCGCCCAGGCCCTGGCGGATGACGGCAATGCGGTCCTGCACCGGCATGGCCAGCGCGTCGGCATATACGCCGGTGGCAGCGCCTGCCCGAGGGCCTGTGCGGCGGGTGGAAGCACGCCCCGGAACACGGGCCGCAGCGCCGGGGCGGGGCGGCATGGGGGATGCCCGGCTGGCGGACGGGCTGTTAGACCGGCTGGTCGTTGGGGTGGCGCGGGTCATGGCGGGGTGGTGCTCATTTGGGTGATTTGATTATCTCAAATGAGCAGAAAAGGGCAAGCCGTGCGGGGAGCGCTGGCCGACCACCCGGGCCAGCGCGCTGCCTTATTTGAAGATGGCCACCGGCATCTCCGCCTGCAACCGGATCTGGTCGATGTTGGCTTCGCCCTGGGCCTTGTTGGTGCGGTGCACGCCATAGCGCAGCTGCAGCGACAGGCCCTTGGCGCTGCCTTGCTGCACGGTGTAGCGCACGATCAGATCGCGTTCCCAGTGCTTGCCACCGGTGCCGGTGTAGCCCAGGTAGTTGGCATAGACGCTGTTGAGGCGGCGGTTGTCCACGCCAGAGCCCCGGGTGTAGGCCACGCCCGCGCTCAGGCCCGGGGTGAGCAGGCTGCCCAGGTCCAGGTGGTACTGGAGCTGCCACGAGGCTTCATGTGCACCGTTGAAGTCGGACAGCTGCATGGCGTTGTCCAGCCAGATGGAGCCCCGGTTCACATAGTCGAAGGGGTTGTCGCCGTTGACCTTCTGGTAGCCCAGTCCCAGCTTGTGCGGGCCGAAGGCGTAGCTGCCCAGCAGGCTCCAGGTGGTGGTGGCGATGTCGCCCGCCCGGGCCTTGCCGGTGTCGGCGCTGCGGTAGACATTCAGGTTGAAGGAGAGGCTGCGCTGGTCGGCCAGCGGCAGCTTGTAGAAGCTGCCCAGGTACCAGGTGTTCCAGTGGTCCTCATAGCGGCCGTAGTAGCTGCTGACCGACAGGTTGGGGATGGGGGTGTTCCAGGCGCCGCCCAGAAAGCTGAAGGAATCGCCATTCACCCCGGAGTAGTTGGCCAGCAGCTGGCCGCCATTGCTGCGGGCATTGCGGTCGGCCCAGCGGGTGAAACGCCCGGCTTGCAGCGTGACGTTGGCAATGTCGCTGCTGGTGATCTGCCAGCCGCGGTTGGTTTCGGGCAGCAGGCGGGTGTCGGAGGAGCTGAAGATGGGGTTCTTGGTGCGCATCTCGCCCAGCTTCAGTTCGGTGGAGGACACGCGCAACTTCAGGGCGCCGCCGGCACGGCCAAAGCGGTCGGGGATGTCCTGCCCGTCCTTGGCCACGTAGCGCGGTGTGGCGCGAGCACTGTCGGCCTCGGTGCCCAGGTTGACGGCGCCATAGGCATGGGCGTCCAGCCCCACGCCGACCAGGCCGCGGGTATAGCCGGACTGGTAGTTCAGCATCAGCCCGTAGGCTGCTTCCTGGGCCTGGGTCTGGCCGCGCACACCGCTGGCTGCGCGGAAGCTGCTGCCCTTCTGGTAGTCCAGCTGCTCGAACAGCATGCGGTTGAGCAGGGTCAGGCTGCTGCCTTCGGTGAAACCGGTGGCGTCATCCTGGGCGCCGGCACAGGCGGCGCCGGTGGTGCAGAGCAGGGCCAGGCTGAGAAGGTGGGAGGCGGTAGGTCGGCGCATGGAGGGGCGGGGTGGGTGGGAAGGGTGGCCGGCGCAGCGTGCGCTGGGTATCGGGGAGGGCGTTTATCGGGCGGCGGCGGCAGCGCGCGAGACAATGCCTTCAAAGCGCTGGCGGGCTTGTTCCGGTACATCTTCCGGTACCACCAGCTGGGAGAGCGGGGTGTCGCCCACCCGCACCAGCATGACCATGCCCATGGCGTAGTGGGGCTGGCACTTGATGCCGTACAGACCCGGCTGGGTCAGGGTGATGGCAATCTCTTCATTGACCTTGCCGCGAAAGGCGGTGGCGCCCGCCGGAGCCATGCCGGCGATGGAGACGGCGTCGTGGCCGTTGCTGGTCGCCAGGAACTTGATGGTGTCGCCGGGGGCGGCCTGGATGAATTCGGGCTCGTAGACCATGGCGCCGTGCGGCCCGCGGTTGAGCATCTTGACTTCAAAGGTTTCGGCGCTGGCCCCGCTGGCGGCGCAGCAGCACAGCCACAGGGCGGCCAGGCGGGAAGCAAGGGAGACGGTCATGGGCAAGGCTTTCAGGGCAAGGGGGTGGTCAAGGGACGCAGGCGCAGCACGCGGCTGCCGTCGAGGGGGTCGGTCAGGCTGTGGGCCTGCACCTGGAAGACGGTCTGCAGCAGTTCTGGCCTGAGCACTTCGTCGGGCGGACCCATGTGCACGAGCTGGCCCTGGTGCATCACCGCCAGTCGGTCGCAGGCCAGGGCCTGGTTCAGGTCATGCAGCGCAATCACCTTGGTGATGGGCAGGTGCTGCACCAGCTGCATCAGCGACAGCTGCTGGTGCACGTCCAGGTGGTTGGTGGGTTCGTCCAGCAGTAGCACGCTGGGCTGCTGCGCAAGGGCCCGGGCAATGTGTGCACGCTGGCGCTCGCCGCCCGACAGGGTGTGCCAGGTGCGCTGCGCCTTGTCCTGCAGGCCGACGGCGTGCAGTGCCTGGTGCACGATGTCCCGGTCCCGCGCCGAAAGCGGCTGCAGGGCCGACAGCCAGGGGGTGCGCCCCAGCTCCACGGCGTCCCAGACGGTGATGGCATCCTGCGTGTGTGCGCTTTGCGCCACCAGGGCCAGCTGGCGGGCAATGCTGCGGCGTGGCAGGCGGTGCAGTGCCTGGTCCCCCAGCAGCACGTCACCGGTTTGCGGGCGCAGCACGCCGGACAGCAGGCGCAGCAGGCTGGACTTGCCCGAGCCGTTGGGGCCGATCAGGCCCAGCATTTCTCCGCTGTGCACCTGCAGCGAGACGTTCTGCACGATGGGCGTGCCCTGTACCTGCCAGCCGAGCTGGCGTGCCTGCAGTGCCACCGCAGGCGGTGTGGAGGGCGTGGATGCCATGAACATGAAGGGGGCGTTCATGCCCGGCGCCCCTGGGCCTTGAGCAGGATGAGCGCAAACACCGGGGCGCCCACCAGGGCGGTAATGACACCGATGGGCAGGACCTGGCCGGCGATCAGCGTGCGCGAGACGACATCGGCCGCAATGAGAAACACCGCGCCAATCAGTGCACTGGCGGGAATCAGGCGACGGTGGCGGACGCCAACCATCAGCCGCGCGGCATGGGGGATCACCAGCCCGACAAAGCCGATGGCGCCGACGATGGAGACCATCACCGCTGTCATCAGCGCGGCCGCCAGCAGCAAGGTCAGCTGCACCCGGCGCACCGGAATGCCCAGTGCGGCGGCGGATTCGCTGCCGAAGGTGAATGCGTCCAGCGAGCGGGCATGCAGCAGGCACAGGAGGGTGCCGATACCGGCGACCGTGGCGGTCAGCAGCGTATCCGGCCAGCGCACGCCGCTGAGGCTGCCCAGCAGCCAGAACATGATGCCGCGCGCCTGTTCGGCACTGCCGGACTTGGTGATGACCAGCGAGGTCAGGGCGTTGAAGAGCTGTGATCCGGCAATGCCGGCCAGCACGATCTGCCCGCTGTTGCGCAGTCCGCCATTGCCGGCGGCGTGGGCCAGCAGGGCGACCAGGGCAAAGGCGCACACCGCGCCGAAGAAGGCGCCCGTGGTCATCGAGATGGCGCCGGCGCCCAGGCCGGCCACGGTGACCAGCACCGCCCCGGTGGAGGCGCCTGCCGAGATGCCCAGCAGATACGGCTCTGCCAGCGCATTGCGCAGCAGCGACTGCAGGATCACGCCGGAGATGGCCAGGCCCGCGCCGCAGCTGGCGGCTACCAGTGCCCGCGGCAGCCGGTAGTTCCAGACGATGCCCTGGGTGATGGGGTCGACGGCGGACAGCGGCTGGCCCAGCAACTGGTGGGCCAGCACCTGAAAGACGGTGTGCGCGGAGATGTCGGTCTCGCCGATGGCGATGCCCAGCACGACGGCGATCAGCAGCAGGGCGGCGGCCGCAGCCGCTACCCAGGCCGTGCGCAGACGCCGCCGGCCGCCAGCGGTGCCGGCGGCGTCTGCGCGAGGGAGTGCAGTCTCTGCTTGCATGGAAATAGGCAAGGCTGCCGTGCAGGGCGGCACGGCAGGGGAGCTTTCTTCTTGCTGCTCTTGTGGTGCTTGTTGCGCTTGCTGTTCTTACTTGGCCGCGCCTTGCAGGCGGAGCACGGCCTCGGCAATCTGCTCCATGCCGTCGACCTGGCGGATCGAGCCTTGCAGGGCATCCGCATCGACAATGACGATGCGCTGGTTCTTGACGGCATCCATGTGCTGGGTGACCGGGTCCTTCTTCAGGAATTCCAGCTTCTTTTGGTAGTCATCGGCAGGGAAGCGGCGGCGGTCCATGCGGGCAATGATCAGAATGGACGGGTTGGCCTTGGCAATGGTTTCCCAGCCTACGGTGGGCCATTCTTCGGTGGAGCCGACGACATTGCGCAGGCCCATGGACTGCATCATGTAACCGGCCACACCGTTCTTGCCGGCCATGTACGGGTCGGCCGCCAGATCGGAGCTGGAGAACCACAGCGCCGCCGACAGGTCTTGCAGCTTGGATGCCTTGACCTTGGCGATGGCCTGGGCCTGGCGGGTGCCGAGGTCCTTGACCAGGCTGTCACCGCGCGCCTGCACATCAAAGATCTGGGCCAGCTGGTGAATGCTCTTGTAGAGGGACTTCACGTCGTAGCCGGCCGTGCGTGTGCCGTCCGACCCCACCAGGTTGTTCTTGCCCTCGCAGTCGGTGGGCATGGCGTAAGTGGCGATGCGCAGGTCGTGGAATTGCTCGCGGGTGCCGACCACGCCGTCCTTGCCGATCATCCATTCGAACTGGGACACGACCAGTGCCGGGCGCTTGCCGATCACCGACTCGAAGCTGGGAATGTTGTCGGACAGACGCGGCGCCTTGTCGTTGACGGCCTTGAACTGCGGCAGCACCGGGTTGAACCACAGCGCCGTGCCGGCCACCTTGTCGCCCAGGCCCAGCGCATACAGCATCTCGGTGCCGCCCTGGCCGATGGTGACGGCCGAAGCAGGGGCCTTGTCGAAAGTGACGGTGTGGCCGCAGTTCTGCACCTGCAAGGGATAGTCCGTGGCGTGGGCGGTGAAGGTGGTGGCCAGCAGGGCGGTGCAGGCAAGGCTTCGGATCAGCATCAGGCTCGTCTTTCCAGGTTGGGCAGGGACCACTGGAAGACAAGGCACAACCCACGCTGTGCGTGCGGGCCGCAGCGGCGCCGGAACGACAGAGTCACGAGAAATGGCTCACTTCCCGGACACCCCGCCGGCAATGAATGGTTGGTGCTTTGGCAGGTCTCCTGACTGGCAGATCAGCGCCTCGCGGCCACCTTCCCAAACTGGCGTTCAGTGGTGTGTCGGTCGCGGGCTCATTGCCTACAGTTGCGGGGGCAGTTCCATTTGGCAGGCAGCGCCAGGGGCGCGGTCTGCACTGGATTCCCTCATGCGGCCAGCGTATGCCGGCGCATGTCCTTGCGGAACCAAAGTTCGGTTAATGTAGCTGATTTTGTAGCGGCAGCCCCCACGGCAGCCTGTGCGCATGGCGGTTTCGAGGCTGGCATGACCCTGTCTTTGTCCCTGTCCCATCTGATTTCCATCCAGCCGGTCGAGCGCCTGCAGGAGGTGGACGGTTTTCTGCGCGATGCACGCGTGCAGATGTTCGGTGCGCGCGTGTCTGCCCAGGACACGCCGGCGGATCTGCTGCATTTCGAGCAGGTGTACGGGGGCGGCGGCGGGCAGATGTGGGCGGCCCACGATGCGCAGCGGGGTGTGGTGGGCAGCATTGCCTACCGCCCGTACGACGGCCGGTTTGCGCAACTGGACTTCGGGCCGCTGGCCGTGGTGGAAGTGGTGCGCCTGTTTGTGGCGCCAGTGTGGCGGCGACAGGGCCTGGCGCAGGCCTTGTGGGCCACGCTGCAGGCCCACGCCCGGGCCCACGGGGTGGAGGTGCTGTACCTGCACACCCACCCGTTTTTGCCGGGGCGCTGGAGTTCTGGCAAGGCAAGGGGTTTGCGGTGCTGCAGCGCGAGGCCGACCCGGTCTGGCAGACCATCCACATGCAGTGCCTGCTGCCGCCTGTGCTGCCCACTGCAGCGTCCACTTAGCTGTCCCCGTTGCGCGAAGGGTGTGCTGCCGCTCCTATAATTTGCGCTTTGAACAGGAGCTCTGCATGGCGCATGCCCATGCCGGGTGAAACGGGAAGTCCGGTGACCTTCGCCTTCGGGTGGGAAGCATTCCGGCGCAGCCCCCGCTGCTGTAAGCCTGACCGCCACACGTTGATGCCACTGGGTACGTTACCTGGGAAGGCCGTGTGTGCGGTATGACGGCGAGCCAGAATACCGACCTGTTCGATTGCAGTGGTATGCCACGGGGTGTGGGCTGTTTGCTGACTGGCCCTTTCCACCGCTTTGGCGGTGCGACCCAGGCCTGTCGCACGCATCGCTTCCCCTCCGCATGCTTTTTGTCGCGTGGCGGCTCGGGGAGAGCATGGTTCAACCGTTCACACATCGGCATGCCCGGCGCATGCCTGTCCCAACGTCCGTGCAGGGCGTGCGCATGGCTGCGCGCTGCACTGCGGATGTCTCCATGGCACGGCCTGCCGGGCAGGACCGGCGCATGCACCCCCTGACCTGTGGCCCGCAGCGGTTGTTCGGCCGAGGCCGTGAGCGCCATGGCGGCCAGCCGGTCGCGGGCCCTGCCGCTGCACTGCCCTCACATCGCCCACGCCGCGCACACTGCGCCGGCACCCCCTTCACTGGCAGCGGGCGCTGAGGCCGCAGCTTTCTTTTTCTTCGGAGCACAGGAGTTTCTGACCATGAGTACGCACCACAAGATCCCCGCCACCATCGTTACCGGCTTTCTGGGCAGCGGAAAGACCACGCTGCTGCGCCACATTCTGCAGAACGCCAATGGCCGGCGCATTGCGGTGATCGTCAACGAGTTCGGCGAACTGGGGATCGACGGCGAGATCCTGCGTGGCTGCGGCATCGGCTGTGAAGACGAAACCAATCCGCAAAGCGGTCAGCTCTACGAGCTGGCCAACGGCTGCATGTGCTGCACCGTGCAGGAAGAGTTCTACCCGGTCATGCGCCAGCTGATTGCGCGGCGCGACGATATCGACCACATCCTGATCGAAACCAGTGGCCTGGCCCTGCCCAAGCCCTTGGTGCAGGCATTCAACTGGCCCGAAATCAAGAACGCCTGCACGGTGGACGCCGTGATCACGGTGGTGGATGTGCCGGCGACGGCCGCCGGCCAGTTTGCGGCCAACCCCGCGGCCGTGGATGCCCAGCGCAAGCAGGATCCGAATCTGGACCATGAATCCCCGCTGCACGAGCTGTTTGAAGACCAGCTGATCTCCGCCGACCTGGTGGTGCTGAGCAAGCTGGACCTTGCCAGCGCGCAGGACCGCGCCAAGGTGGAGGCCATCGTGCGGGAAGAGGTGCCGGCCCAGGTGAAGATCGTGGCGGCCGAGCATGGCCAGATCGATCTGGGGGTGGTGCTGGGCCTGTCCAGCGCCTCGGAAGAGAGCATCCATGAGCGGGTGGGCCACCACGAGCATGGCGAAGGCGAGGAACACCACCACGACGCGCACGACCACGATGCCTTCGATTCCGTGGTGATCGAGCTGCCCGAGGTGGATCGGGATGCCCTGCTGGCGTGCCTGGCCGACATCGTGGCCGAGAACACGGTCTACCGCGTCAAGGGCTTTGTGTCCCTGGAAGGCAAGCCCATGCGCCTGGTGGTGCATGGCGTGGGCAAGCGTTTTGACAGCTATTTCGACCGCCGCTGGCGCGACGACGAGGCGCGCAAGACCCATCTGGTCTTCATCGGCCACGATCTGGAAGAGGACCCCATCCGTGCCGCGCTGAATGGTCTGACCGCCGGAGCGCTCTGATGCATTTGCTTGCCGTCCAGCCCGGGGGCTTTGTCGATGACGAAGCCTTTGTCTCCAGCCTGGGCCAGTCGCCGGCCGATGTGGTGGTGCTCAGTGCAGCCGACACCACGCTGGCCTTGCTGGCCGAGGCCTATGCCCAGCTGCAGGCCAGCGCCGCGCAGCAGGGCCTGGGGCCGGGGAGGGACGGCGAGCGTCTGCCGACGGTGCGGCTGGCCAATCTGATGCATCTGCGCCAGCCGGCCTCGGTGGACCTGTACGTCGACGAGGTGCTGCAGCATGCCCGGGTGATTGTGGTCGACCACCTGGGCGGCGAGAGCTACTGGCCCTATGGCACGGAGCGCATCCGCGAGGTGTGCCGCCAGAACGGCATTGTGCTGGTGATGTTTTCCGGGGATACGACGGAAGACCTGAACCTGCTGCAAAAGAGCACGGCCTCCGTGGAGCAATGCCGCAGCATCTGGCGCTATCTGCGCGAAGGCGGGGTGGCCAATGCCCGCGAGATGTTCCGCTATCTGTGGCACAGCTTTCTGCAAGGGGCGCAGCCGGCGCTGGCGCCGCGCCCGCTGCCGTCCGCAGCGGTGTACCACCCCGCGCACGATGCGGCGACGGCCGCGCACTGGCTGGAGCCCGGGCCTTGGCAGTGGCAGGCCGGCGCGCCCGTGGTCATGGTGGTGTTCTACCGCGCCCACCTGCAGTCGGGCAATACGCAGGTGTTTCACCAGCTGTGCCAGCAACTGCTGGCGCAGGGCATGAACCCGCTGCCGCTGGCGCTGCTGTCGCTCAAGGATGCGACCAGCCTGGCCTTGCTGCACCAGCTGTGCGGTGCGCACCAGGTGTCGCTGATTCTGAACACCACGTCGTTTGCGCAGTCGTCGCTGGAAACGCCGGGCGACCATGCGCTGGCGGGCGATATCCCGGTGCTGCAGGTCATCATGTCCGGCAGCAACCAGCAAAGCTGGCTGGACGACGCCCACGGGCTGCAGCCGCGGGACATTGCCATGCACGTGGCCATGCCCGAGGTGGACGGGCGCATCATCACGCGGGCCATCAGTTTCAAAGGGCTGTCGCACCGCAGCGAGCTGACGCAGTCGGATGTGGTGCAGTACCAGGCCCATGCCGAGCGGCTGGATTTTGTGGTGGCGCTGGCGCAGCGTTGGTGCCGTTTGCGGCGCAAAGCCAATCCCGACAAGCGGCTGGCATTGATTCTGGCCAACTACCCCACGCAGGAAGGCCGGCTGGGTAATGGCGTGGGGCTGGATACGCCGGCTTCCGTCATCCACATCCTGCAGGCGCTGCAGCAGCAGGGCTATGTGCTGGACCAGATTCCCGCCGATGGCGATGCCCTGATGCAGCAGCTGCAGCAAGGCATCACCAACGATCCCGATTCCTGGGGTGTGCGGCCGGCGCAGCAGAGCCTGGATCTGGCCGGCTACCAGGCTTTCTTTGCCAGCTTGCCGGCGGAGAACCAGCAGGCCGTGGTGCAGCGCTGGGGCCCGCCCGCGTCCGACCCCATGCTGCGCCAGGGGCGCTTCATGGTGGCGGGCCTGCGTTGCGGCCAGGTGTTTGTGGGTATACAGCCGGCGCGTGGCTACCAGCTGGACCCCATGGCCAGCTACCACGACCCCGATCTGGTGCCGCCGCATTACTACCTGGCCTTCTACCACTGGCTGCGCAGCGCCTGGCAGGCAGATGCCATGGTGCATGTGGGCAAGCACGGCAACCTGGAATGGCTGCCGGGCAAGAGCGTGGCGCTGTCGCAGACCTGCTGGCCTGACCTGGCGTTCGGGCCCATGCCCCACCTGTACCCCTTCATCGTGAACGACCCGGGGGAGGGGGCGCAGGCCAAGCGCCGCGCGCAGGCAGTGATCGTGGACCACCTGATGCCGCCATTGACGCGGGCCGAGAGCTATGGCCCCACGCGCGACCTGGAGCGCATGGTGGACGAGTACTACGAGGCAGTGACGCTGGACCGCCGGCGCGCCCAGCTGCTGCGCCAGCAGATTCTGGCGCACATCGTGCAGCACGATCTGCACCAGGACCTGGGGGTGGCGGCGCCCCGTACCGAGGCGGACGAGCAGCAACTGCTGAACAAGACCGATGCCTATCTGTGCGAGCTCAAGGAAAGCCAGATCCGCGACGGGCTGCATGTCTTCGGCCAGTCCCCGCAGGGGCGCCTGGAGCGGGACACCCTGCTGGCACTGGCCCGCCACCCGGTGGGCAACGGCCAGGGGGCGAACAACAGCCTGATCCGCGCCTTGGCGCACGATCTGCTGCCGGGCACCGCTTTCGATCCGCTGGATGCGGCCTGGGAGCAGCCCTGGACCGGGCCGCGCCCGCAGCTGCTTCAGGCGGTGGATGGCCAGGCCTGGCGCCATGCGGGCGATACCCGCGAACGGCTGGAGCTGCTGGCGCTGCAATGGCTGGAGCAGCCCGGGCTTTCCAGCGCCGATCTGGATGCGGGCTGGGAGCAGACCCGGCTGGTGCTGCAGCGGGTGCAGGACGATCTGCGTGCCCGCTTGCAGGCCTGTGGCCCGCAGGAGATTTTGCAGCTGTGCCGGGGACTGGAAGGCCGTTTTGTGCCGGCCGGTCCCAGCGGGGCGCCTTCGCGCGGCCGCCCGGACGTGCTGCCCACGGGGCGCAATTTCTTTTCCGTCGACACGCGCGCCGTGCCGACGCCCACCAGCTGGACCCTGGGGCTCAAATCCGCCCAGTTGCTGGTGGAGCGCTATACCCAGGAGCATGGCGACTACCCGCGGGCGCTGGGCCTGTCGGTGTGGGGAACGGCGACCATGCGCACCGGGGGCGACGATATCGCCCAGGCCTTTGCCTTGCTGGGCGTGCGGCCCAAGTGGGCGGATGGCAGCTGGCGGGTCAGCGATTTCGAGGTGCTGCCCATGAGCGTGCTGGGCCGCCCGCGCGTGGACGTGACGCTGCGGGTTTCCGGCTTCTTCCGGGATGCCTTCACCAATGTGATCCGCCTGTTTGACGCGGCGGTGCAGAAAGTGGCCAGCCTGGAAGACGAGGATGCATGGACCAATCCCGTCCGTGCACGGGTGCTGCAGGAGGCGGCCGAGCTGCAGGCCCAGGGCCTGAGCGAGGAGGTGGCCCGCCACCAGGCGGGGCTGCGCGTGTTCGGCGCCAAGCCCGGCAGCTATGGGGCGGGTCTGCAGGGGCTGATCGACGGCCGCAACTGGGACAGCGACGAAGACCTGGCCACGGCCTACCGGAACTGGGGAGCCTATGCCTATGGGCAAAAGGACGACGGGACCGCGCTGCCCGAGCGCTTTGTGCAGCGCCTGAGCGAGATCGAGCTGGTGGTGCACAACCAGGACAACCGCGAGCACGACCTGCTGGATTCGGACGATTACTACCAGTTTCAAGGCGGCATGGCGGCGGCGGTGCGGCATTTCCGCGGCCAGCAGCCGGCGCTGTACTTTGGCGACCATGCCAACCCGGATGCCCCGCGCATGCGTACGCTGCAGGAAGAAATCAGCCGGGTGGTGCGCGCCCGCGTCACCAATCCCAAGTGGATCGACGGCATCAAGCGCCATGGCTATAAAGGCGCGTTCGAGGTGGCGGCCACGGTGGACTATCTGTTTGCCTTTGATGCCACGGCCCGCGTGGTGCGCGACGACCAGTACGCGCGCGTGACCGATGCCTTTGTGGCGGATGCCGCCACGCGCGACTTTTTGCAGCAGCACAATCCTGCGGCCTTTCACGGCATGTGCGAGCGGCTGCTGGAGGCCATCCACCGGGGGCTGTGGGAAGACAGCGGGGACTACCAGGCGCTGCTGGAGCAGCAGTTGCTGGCCGCTGAACAATTGTTGGAGAAGCGATGATCTCGTCCACCGAATCCGCACCGCCCGCGCAGGCGGCGGGCTTTCCGTTCACTGCCATCGAGGGACAGCCGCAGCTGCAGACGGCCTTGCTGTTGGCGGCCGTGGACCCGCTGCTGGGCGGCGTGCTGGTGGAGGGGCCGCGCGGCACGGCCAAGTCGACCAGTGCGCGGGCGCTGGCTGCCTTGCTGCCGGCCGGCCGCTTTGTGAACCTGCCGCTGGGGGCGACGGAGGAACAGCTGGCCGGCTCCCTGGACCTGGAAGCCGCGCTGCAGCGCAGTGCGGTGGTGTTCCGCCCGGGCTTGCTGGCGCGTGCCCATGGCGGCATCCTGTATGTGGATGAGGTGAACCTGCTGGCCGATGCGCTGGTGGACCTGCTGCTGGACGTGAGCGCCAGCGGCATCAACCGGGTGGAGCGCGACGGCGTGTCGCACCAGCACGATGCGCGCATCACCCTGGTGGGGACCATGAATCCGGAAGAGGGCCAGCTGCGGCCGCAGCTGCTGGACCGCTTCGGGTTGTTCGTGCGGCTGGAGAATGTGCCCAGTGCCGCGGTGCGCAAGGCCATTGTCAAGACGCGCATGGCCTTCGATGCCGATCCGCAGGCCTTTGTGGAGCAGCACGCTGCGGCGCAATCCGATCTGGCGCAGCGGGTGAAGCTGGCGCGCGAGCGCGTGGCGGCTGTGGCGTGGACCGATGCCGTGCACGACGATGTCGCCCAGCGCTGCCAGGACGCCGGGGTGGAAGGGGTGCGGGCGGATCTGGTGATGCTGCGCGCGGCGCGGGCGCATGCGGCGCTGCACGGCCGCGGTGCCGTCACGCCGGCGGACGTGCAGGCGGTGGCGGAACTGGCGCTGGCGCACCGGCGCACCCAGGCTGCACCGGCTGAGCCGCCCGCGTCGGGTGAGCCGGCGCAGCAGCCGGAACAGCAGCCGAGTTCCGAGGAACAGACGCCACCTCCAGCCCCGCCGCCAACCGGTGGGGCGCAGGGGGCAGGTACCCCGTCCGGCCAGTCCGGGCATGGGCCGGCACCATCGGCGAATACATTGCCGGACCATGCCGCCCCGGCCGATGCCTGGGGCGCCATGCCGCCACCCCAGCTGGTGGCGATGAAGGCGGTCAAGTCGCTGAAGCCTTTGCTGCCAAAAAAAGCCTGACGCGCTCCGCTGTGGCGGGACTGGCCGGAAAGGCCAAGGCGGGGCGCGGTGGCAATACCTCTCGCAAGGGCCGGCTGAACGGGGCGGCAGGGCGGCGCCTGGACTGGGTGTCCACGCTGGCGTCCAAGGGCCGCGGGGCGCTGCGGCCCGAACACCTGCGTTTTCGCCCGCGGCCTGTGGGGAGCAAGACCCTGCACCTGGTCTTGCTGGATCTGTCGGCGTCCATGCTGCGCGGTGAAAAGCTGGCCTGGGCCAAAGGGTGCTTGCTGGCTCTGACCGAGCAGTTCTACCGCGATCGCGACCATATGGCGGTGATCGGATTTGCGGGCGAGCAGGCACGGTGGCTGCAGTCCCCGGCGAAAGCCGGGGCTTTCAATGCCGGCTGGATTGCGCCCTTGCGCGGCGGTGGCGGAACGCCGATCCAGCCCGCTGTCGACGCCGTGGAGGGTGCGCTGCGGCGCTGCCCGCCCGGCACCCGGGCCACGGTCTGGCTGCTGACGGACGGACGCTTTGATCCGCTGCCGGTGCGCCCCGAGGGGGTGGACCGTTGCTGCATCATCGACTTTGAAAATGATGCGGTGGCGCTGGGGCGGTGCCAGCGGCTGGCGGCGATGTGGTGCGGGGAGTGGGTGCGGGCGGAGCTTTTTGCCACTGCCGGCTGAGTGCAGTGGGCACCCAGGCAGGCGTGCCACGGCTTTTTCAGCCCCGCTGTGCTGGTCACCGTGCCGCTCACTGCGCTGTCCGCTGCGGCAGGCTGCATGCCGCAGAGCGGCGGAAAAAAGCGGTGATTTGCTGCGTTGCATCAGTGGCGGCCGATACTGGGGTGGAGTTTTCGGATCGGGCGCGGGATGGGGGCAGATATCGCGTAAAATTCGCGCTGATCCCAGGTGTTTCGCCGCGCACTGCGCGCAAGGAAATGAAACGAGAAGCAGGTGCGTGGTTCGCCACCATTCCTGCACTGCACCCGCAACGGTAATCAGAGAGAGGGGACGCCCGTCATTGCTTGCAGCAATGACAGCCACTGCGCAAGCGGGAAGGCGCGTCCAGCGATCAACTCCACGAGTTGAGCTCTGTAAGTCCGGAGACCGGCCTGGCGTGAACAAGGCGCAGCGGGAGTGCATGTGGCTTGATGGGCTCGCATCTTCGCGCCGCCAATCGCTTCCATCTTCCATCCCCCCTGCAAGTTTCAATCGTCCGGCCCGGGTATCGGCCTGACCGACTGCGGATACAGCATGGCGCGAGAGGCTCTGGGTTTGACGGTGTGGGCAGCGGCTCTGGATGGGGGCGCTGCGCACCATGGCTGATTCCATCAAGGTCCAGGGCTGGTGTCCCACGGCATGGAAACCCATGCGGTCGGAAGATGGATGGATTGTCCGGGTGCGCCCGGTCTGTGCCTCCATCAACGCGGAGCAGTGGGCCGCACTGGCGGCTTTGGCACTGTCCCTGGCGCACCCCCAGATCGAGCTGACCCGGCTGGGCAATGTGCAGCTGCGCGGGGTGGCGGATGCGGACCTGCCTGCGTTGCTGTCGCAGCTGGTGGCGGCGCGGCTGATTCCGGCGGATGCGGATGCCGATCTGGCGCCGCCCGTGCATTGCACCCCTTTTTACACGGTCCATGACCGCACCCACCAGCTCGCCGCGCTATTGGGCCGTGCGGTGGTGGAGCGCTTGTGCCCCAGTGCGCTGGAGCGCCAGGGCATGGCTGCGCTGCCCAGCAAGTTCGGCTTGCTGGTGGATGATGCAGCGCGCAGCCTGGGCGGCGTGGCCTCTGATCTGCGGGTTTGGGCGGATGCGGACGGCGGCTATGGCCTGGCATTGGGCGAGGCCGGTGACTGGTACCGCTTTGGCGATGTGCAGCAGCTGGTTGATGCCGCGATCCACATTGCCGCCTGGTTCGCCCGCGCGCGGATGGCCGTTTCCGGTACACCGCCGACTCGCCTGCAGGCGCTGCTGCCGTCTTTGCCGCTGGATACGCTATTGCAGGATGCGGTGCCCCAGGGCGCGCAGCCGCCCGCTGCAGCACCGGTGCTGCCGGGTCAGCTGGCGCAAGGCTGGGTGCTGGGGGCTCCGCTGGGGCGCATCGATGCCCTGGCGATGCAGGCGCTGGCGGCCAGCCTGCCGGCCGACACGGAAATCCGCGTCACGCCCTGGCGTTCGCTGCTGCTGATGTCGGCGGATGCGCCGGCGCGGGTGGCCCGCCTGGATGCACGGCACTGGATGAGCGATGCAGCGGATGCACGCCTGCGGGTGTCGGCCTGCACCGGAAGCCCGCGCTGTGCGCAGGCCCATGTGCCGGCCCAGGACATGGCGCTGCAACTGGCGCCCCATGTGCCTGAGCGCGGGCATCTGCACGTCAGCGGCTGCGCCAAGTTCTGCGCGCTGTCGTCCGATGCCACCTCACTGATCTTTGCCAGCACGTCCGCACCGGACGCGGTCTGGCTCCATGCAGGCGCTGCCGGGCAGCCCGGCTGCCCAACGGTCCGGCTCCCTTACCGGGCCGGATCGGCACTGCCTGCAGAACTCCCCACACTACTTCATGACCTACCACTATGAAATGCACGGTGAAGAGATTTACCGGCAATCGTTTCGCATCATCCGCAGCGAGGCCGATCTGGCCCGCTTCACGCCCCTGGAGGAGCGGGTGGCCTGCCGCATGATCCATGCCGCAGGCATGGTGAGCCTGGCACAGGACATCCATTTCTCCGCAGATTTTGCGCAGGCCGCAGAAGCAGCCCTGCAGCGCGGCGCCCCGATTCTGTGCGATGCGCGCATGGTCAGCGAAGGCATCACGCGCAAGCGCCTGCCTGCCGACAACGCCATCATCTGCACCTTGCAGGATGCCCGCACGCCCGGGCTGGCCCAGGCCATGGGCAATACCCGCAGTGCCGCCGCGCTGGAGCTGTGGCGCGAACACCTGGACGGTGCGGTGGTGGCCATCGGCAACGCGCCGACCGCGCTGTTCCACCTGCTGAACATGCTGGAGGACCCGGCATGCCCGCGCCCGGCCGCCATCATCGGCTGCCCCGTGGGCTTTGTCGGTGCCGCCGAGTCCAAGGATGCGCTGCGTGCATGGGGGCAGATTCCTTTCGCCATTGTGCAGGGGCGTCTGGGCGGATCGGCCATCACGGTGGCTGCAGTCAATGCGCTGGCGACGTCGGTGGAGTGAGGAACGTATGAACAGCGGCAAAATTATCTGCGTGGGCCTGGGCCCCGGTGATCCGGACATGATGAGCGTGAAGGCGGACCGTCTGCTGCGCAATGCGCGCCATGTCGCGTATTTCCGCAAGCGCGGCCACCCGGGCAAGGCCCGGCAGCTGGTCAACGGCATGCTGCACGCCGAGGTCACGGAGTACCCGATGGAGTACCCGCTGACCACCGAGATCCCGCACGACGACCCGCGCTATGTCGCGCAGCTGTCGGATTTCTATCTGGGCTGGCAAGCGCGCCTGACCGAGCTGGCGCGCGGCGAGGATGTGATCGTGTTGTGCGAGGGCGATCCGTTCTTCTACGGCTCCTTCATGCACCTGTATGTGCGCCTGCAGCAGGAAGGGGTGGTGCCGGTCGAGGTGCTGCCCGGCATCCCCGGCATGGTGGGCTGCTGGCATGCCACGGGCATGCCCATGACCTGGGGCGACGATGTGATGAGCGTGCTGCCGGCCACCTTGGCCGACGAGCCGCTGCGCGCCCACATGGCCCGCTCGGATGCGCTGGTGATCATGAAGGTCGGCCGCCATCTGGGCCGCATCCGTTCGCTGCTGACGGAGCAGGGCAAGCTGGACCAGGCGTGGCTGGTGATCAACGGAACCATGAGCGACGAGCAGGTGATGCCGCTGCGCGATGCGCCGGAGCGCTGCCCGTATTTTGCGATTGTGATCGTGCACGGCAATGGCCGCCGCCCCGCCAATGACATGTGAGCGCAGCCGCATGGACATGGACACCACACAGAACGCGGTCAAGGGCGCCATCACGGGGCAGCTGTGCGTGCTGGGCCTGGGGCCCGGCGACGCGGCGCTGCTGACGGAGCAGGCCCGGCAGTCGATTGCCGGCGCCAGCGATGCTTTTGGCTATTTTCCTTATGTGGAACGGCTGAGCGGGCTGGAGCATTTGCGCCTGCATGCCAGCGACAACCGGGAAGAACTGGACCGCGCCCGCCAGGCGCTGAATGTGGCGGCCGAGGGCCGGAAGGTGCTGATGCTCTCGTCCGGCGACCCTGGCGTGTTTGCCATGGCCAGTGCCGTGTTCGAGGTGCTGGAGGGCGCCAGCCCGCAGGAGCAGCTGCGCTGGAAGGCCGTGGAGGTGGACGTGCAGCCCGGCATCACGGCCATGCTGGCGGCGGCCGCGAGATTGGGTGCTCCGCTGGGCCATGATTTCTGCACCATCAATCTGTCGGACAACCTCAAGCCAGCCGAAGTGATCGAGCGCCGGATCCGGCTTGCGGCACAGGCCGACTTTGCCATGGCGTTCTACAACCCCTGTTCCAAGTCGCGGCCCCAGGGCTTTGTGCGCGCTTTGAATGTCCTGACCGCGCACTGCGAACCCGAGCGCCTGATCTGCTTTGCCCGCAATGTCAGCCGGCCGGACGAGACCCTGCGGGTGTGCCAGTTGCAGCAGGTGACGCCGCACATGGCGGACATGCGCACGGTCGTCATCGTGGGCAACAGCCTGACCCGTCAGGTGGGCCGGCATGTCTACACGCCGCGCAGCTATGGAGCGCCTGCGCATGGCTGAAGGCGGTGCCCGCCGCTCAGCGCTGGCCGGCCAGCCAGTCCATGGCCTGCTGCGGGGTCTGGCACTGCGTGCGAGCGGGCAGCAGCGGGCGGTCCACCATGACCACGGGGATCTGCAGCGCGCGGGCGGCTTCGATCTTGGCGTAGGTATCGGCGCCGCCGGCGTTCTTGCTGACGATGCAGTCGACGGCATGGTGCCGGAGCAGGGCGATTTCGTCGGCCAGCGCAAAAGGGCCGCGCGCCACCACCAGTTCGTAACTGGCGGCGGGCAGGGGCAGGGCCTCCTCGGGGCGGTCGACCACCCGCAGCACAAAGCGGTGTGCGCTGGCCTGGCCGGCAAAGGCGGCCAGCTGCTTGCGGCCGATGGCCAGAAACACATTGCGGCACTGCGGTGGCAATGCCTGGGCCGCGGCCGCCATGTCGGCCACCGGTGTCCACCGGTCCTGGGGCTGGGCAGACCAGGCGGGGCGCTCCATCGACAGCAGGGGAATGCCTGCCGCCGTGCAGGCGGCCAGGGCGTTGCGGCTCATCTGCGCGGCAAACGGGTGGGTGGCATCGATCACATGGCTGATGCGGTGCTGCTGCAGGTAATCCACCAGGCCCTGGACGCCGCCAAAACCGCCCACGCGGGTGGGCAGGGGAGCGGTGCGCCGCGTCAGCGTGGCGCCGGCGTAGGAGTAGACGGCCGGAATGCCCGCTGCATGCAGCAGGGTGGACAGTGTGTAGGCATCAAAAGTGCCGCCTAACAGGAGAACTTGGGTCATGGCCTATCCGTGGCTTTCGATTATCGGGATTCATCCCTCGGGCCTGCAGAGCCTGAGCGCTGCGGCCGTGCAGGACCTGGAGCAGGCTGCGGTGGTGTTCGGCAGCCCGCGGCATCTGGCGCTGGCCCAGGTGGGGGAGCGTGGCCGCGCATGGCCGGTTCCGTTCAGCGTGGAGCCTTTGCTGCAGCTGCGCGGTCAACAGAAGGTCGCCATGCTGGTGTCGGGGGATCCGTTTCACTTTGGCGGCGGGGCTTCGGTGGCCAGGCACCTGGAACGCGGCGAGTGGCGCAACCATCCGCAGCCGTCGACATTTTCGTGGATTTCGGGCGAGCTCGGCTGGTCGCAGGAGCAGGTGCATTGCCTGGGCCTGCATGCCCGCAGCCTGGAGACTCTGACGCCGCTGCTGGCGCAGGGCGAACGTTTCATCTGCCTGCTGCGGGATGCGCCGGCGGCGCACCGCCTGGCCGCCTGGCTGACCGGGCAGGACTGGGGCGAGAGCCCCCTGTGGCTGGTGTCGAATGCCGGCAGCGAGGCACAGACGGTGTGCACTGGCAAGGCCAGCGAGCTGGCGCAGCAAATGCTGGAGCAGCCGGTGGTGGCGCCCGTGGCGGCCGCCTTCGAGGCCCGTGGCGGGCAGGGCCTGCCGCAGGTGGCCGGCCGCGCGTGCGATGCGTTTGCGCATGACGGGCAGATCACCAAAAGCCCGGTGCGGGCCATGACGCTGGCGGCCCTGGCCCCGCGCAAGGGGGAGTGCCTGTGGGACCTGGGGGCCGGATCGGGTTCGGTCGCCGTGGAATGGTGTCTGGCCGGTGGCACGGCCGTGTGTGTGGAGCAGCATGCCGGGCGGGTGGCCAATATTGCCCACAACGCCGCACGCTATGCCGTGGCATTGCAGGTGGTGCAGGGGGATTCCCTGGCCGTGCTGGCCACATTGCAGCCCCAGCCGCAGGCCGTGTTTGTCGGTGGCGGCTTCTCCCTGGCGCTTTTCCAGGCGCTGCGGGCGCGACTGGACCATCCCTGGCGTCTGGTGGTGAATGCCGTGGCGCTGGAAACCCAGGCCTTGCTGATGGAGCTGCACCGCAGCCATGGCGGTCAGCTGTTGCAGCTGCAATGGAGCGAGGCCCGGCCGCTGGGAAGCATGCAGTCCTGGAATGCAGCGCGGCCGCTGGTGCAGTGGTCATGGAGCTGCCCGTGACACACGCGATCCACGGGGCGCATGTGCCCCTCGCCACCCACTGGTTCCTGGGCTGGGGCTTCACGTCCGATGCCCAGCCGCAGTCGTTTGCCAGCTGCTGGGAGCAGGTGGCGCTGCCGCTGCCGGCACAAGGCATTTGCTGTGCGGTGCTGAAGACCCGGCTGGCCACCCCCGCCTGGCAGGCTTTGCAGCGCTGGATGGCCGGCTGCTGGCCGCAGGTGCAGTGGCTGGTGGTGGACGCCGCCGAGATTGCACACATCACCACACCGTCGGTGTCGCAGCGCGTGGCGCAGCGTTTTGGCACCGGCAGTGTGTCCGAAGCCCTGGCCCTGCATGCCGCGCAAACCCATGCCGTACCCGCCCGGGGCAAAGCTGCCGCAGGCGGTTTGCTGGTGCCCCGCCTGGTTTCCGAAGACCGTTGCGCCACGCTGGCGATTGCCGCAGGCTGCCTGTCTTCCCCTCCTTTCCCAACCGGAGTTCATTCTTGACAGTTCACTTTATCGGCGCCGGTCCTGGCGCTGCCGATCTGATTACCGTGCGCGGGCGCGATCTGCTGGCGTCCTGCCCGGTCTGCCTGTATGCGGGTTCGCTGGTGCCGACCGAGCTGCTGGCGCATTGCCCGCCAGGGGTGCGCCTGGTCAATACGGCGCCACTGTCGCTGGAAGAGATCGTGGCCGAAATGCAGCAGGCGCATGCGCAAGGGCAGGATGTGGCGCGCCTGCATTCGGGCGACCTGAGCATCTGGTCGGCCATGGGCGAGCAGTTGCGCAGCCTGCGGGCGCTGGAGATTCCCTACACCGTCACACCCGGCGTACCGGCCTTCAGTGCGGTGGCGGCTGCATTGGAAGCGGAGCTGACCTTGCCGGGGTCCTGCCAGTCGGTGGTGCTGACGCGCACCTCGGGCCGGGCGTCGAGCATGCCCAGCGGCGAAACGCTGGCGGCCTTTGCGGCCACGGGCGCCGTGCTGGCGATCCACCTGTCGGTGCATGTGGCCGAGGAGGTGCAGCAGGAACTGCTGCAGCACTATGGCGCGGACTGCCCGGCGGCCATTGTGTGGCGCGCTTCCTGGCCGGACGAGCTGGTTGTGCGCACCCGGGTGGGCGAACTGGCCGCGGCGGCACAGAGCAATGCCCTGCAGCGCAGCGCGCTGATGCTGGTGGGCCCCACCCTGAGCCAGCAGGATTTTGGCCTGAGCCGCCTATATGCCAATGATTACGACCGCCGTTACCGCCCGCGCGGCGATGAGCCCCGCTTTCCGGCGGGCACCGAGGGGGCCTGATGCTGCAGCTGTTTCTGGTGGGCATCGGCACGGGCAACCCCGGGCATCTGACGCGTGAAGCGGAACATGCGATCCGCGGGGCCGATCTGATTCTGCTGCCGCACAAGGAAGACAACAAGGCCGAGCTGGCCCAGGTGCGCCTGGCGCTGCTGCAGGATCTGTCCGTCAGTGACGCGCGCATAGCGCACTTCGACATGCCGCTGCGCCGGCAGCAGGGTGATGACTACGGCAGCCAGGTGGACGAGTGGCACGACGCGATTGCCCGGCGCTGGCAGGACTGCCTGCATGCCCATCTGCCCTCGGGCACGGGCCGCGTGGCCTTGCTGGTCTGGGGGGATCCTGCGCTGTATGACAGCACGCTGCGGATTGCGTCCCGCCTGGGTCTGGACTCCGGGCAGGTGCAGGTGGTGCCGGGCATCACGTCCATGCAGGTGCTGTGCAGTGCGCATGGCATTGCGCTCAATGCCATCGGCGCGCCCTTTTTGGTGACCACCGGCCGCCAGCTGCGCGAGAACGGCTGGCCGCAGGGCGTGGACACCCTGGTCGTGATGCTGGATGGCCAGTGTTCCTACGAGCAGGTGACGGAGCCGGGCGCCGTGATCTACTGGGGGGCGTATCTGGGGATGCCGCAGCAGATCCTGCTGCAGGGGCCGCTGGCCGCCATGCAGCAGGTCATCAGCAGCAGGCGCCAACAGGCGCGCCAGGAACACGGCTGGATCATGGACATCTACCTGCTGCGCAGGGACGGCGCGGTGGCGGTGGGCGAGGTGGACAAGCTGCGCTCCGCAGGCTGATGCCGCGCCTGCAAGGGCGGTCCGCCGTGCCTGCGGAATGGCGTTGGCATTGAAAACCCCGTCCTTTCGCAGTGCCCGGGACTTGGCCGACAATCCAGGGCTTCCAGAAAACACGCAGGATAGAGCGAATGAGTGCAGTCCCCCCGACCGAACAGACCCCGACCGACTGGGCCGCATGGAGCCGTGAAGCGGTGGAGATGATGGTGGCGCGCAATGCCGAATGGCCGCGCAAGCTGGGCCTGGTGGGGGCACCCGAGTACCGCTGGGACCTGGACGCAGCCACCCTGGTGCTGCAGGGGCCGCTGCATGAGGTGGTGGCCACGGTGTGCCTGGTGGGGACCACCAGCGAGGCCGAGGGCAGCTTTCTGTGGAGCTGGGGCAACGAGGCGATTCCCAAGCAGCATGGCGAAGCGCTGGAAGTGGTGCACGACTTTGGCCGGGCCAACGGCCTGGCACTGCTGACCACGCCCCGCATCACCGGCGGCCGCCCCGAAGCCACCGAGTGCCTGTGCATTGCAGCCCGTCTGCAGCGTGCGATGGGCACCTTCATCGACCAGCAGGGCGATGTGACGCTGTACTTCACCATCCTGCATGCCCAGCTGGCGCCGATGGACGACGCGCCACTACCGAACTGACCCTGCAGGCACGGCCGGCCTGCACCGGGACAAAAAAGCGCCCCTGGAGGGCGCTTTTGCGTGGCGGACAAGGCCCCGGCGGGAGCCGGGTCTGCCTTCATGGATCTCAGGATCGATCGATCAATGGATCAATGGATCGGGTGACCCCGTGATCACCTCTTGGCAAGATCACTTCTTCAGGTCAAAGCGGTCCAGGTCCATCACCTTGGCCCAGGCAGCGACGAAGTCCTGGTAGAACTTCTGCTCGTTGCCCTTTTCGGCATAGACCTCGGCCAGTGCGCGCAGGATGGAGTTGCTGCCGAACACCAGGTCCACGCGGCTGCCGGTCCACTTGGGGGCGCCGCTCTTGCGGTCCACGCCTTCGTAATGGCCGTCCGGTGTGGCTTTCCACTGCGTGCCCATGTCCAGCAGGTTGACGAAGAAGTCGTTCGTCAGCTTGCCGGGGGTCTGGGTCAGCACCCCGGTGCTGCTGCCGTCGGTGTTGATGTTGATGCTGCGCAGGCCGCCGATCAGCACGGTCAGCTCAGGGGCCGTCAAGGTCAGCAACTGGGCCTTGTCGATCAGCAGTGCTTCAGCCGGTGCGGCGAACGGGCCTTGCAGGTGGTTGCGGAAGCCGTCGGCCTTGGGTTCCAGGTACTTGAACGAGTCGGCATCGGTCTGCTCGGCGGTAGCATCGCCGCGGCCGGGGTGGAAGGGGACGGTGACCTGTACGCCGGCATCGGCTGCGGCCTTTTCGACACCGGCGTTACCGGCCAGCACGATCAGGTCGGCCAGCGAGATGCGCTTGTCGCCGTCTGCGGCCTTGTTGAACTCGCGCTGGATTTCTTCCAGCTTGCCGAGCACCCTGGCCAGCTGCGCAGGGTTGTTGGCAGCCCAGTCCTTTTGCGGAGCCAGGCGGATGCGGGCGCCGTTGGCACCGCCGCGCTTGTCCGAGCCGCGGAAGGTCGAGGCCGAAGCCCAGGCCGTGCCCACCAGTTCCGATACCGTCAGGCCCGAGGCCAGCAGCTTGGACTTCAGGGCCGCGATGTCGGCGTCGTTCACCAGCGGGTGCTTGACGGCGGGGATCACGTCCTGCCAGATCAGCTCTTCCTTCGGCACTTCGGGGCCAAGGTAGCGGGCACGTGGGCCCATGTCGCGGTGGGTCAGCTTGAACCAGGCGCGGGCAAAGGCTTCGGCGAATGCCTGCGGGTTCTCCAGGAAGCGGCGCGAGATCTTTTCGTAGGCGGGATCCTGGCGCAGCGACAGGTCGGTGGTCAGCATGGTGGGCTTCTTGTTGGGGCCACCGTGCGCGTCGGGGATGACATCGCCTGCGTCCTTGGCGACCCACTGGATGGCACCCGCCGGGCTCTTTTCCTGGACCCATTCGTACTTGAACAGGTTTTCGAAGAAGAAGTTGCTCCACTGCGCGGGGGTCTGGGTCCAGGTGACTTCCAGGCCGGAGGTGATGGCGTCACCGCCCGTGCCTGACTTGTAGCTGCTGTGCCAGCCCAGGCCTTGTGCTTCCAGTTCTGCGGCTTCGGGCTCTGCGCCCACATGGCTTGCCGGGCCGGCGCCGTGGGTCTTGCCGAAGGTATGGCCGCCGGCGATCAGGGCCACGGTTTCTTCATCGTCCATCGCCATGCGGGCGAAGGTGTCGCGGATGTCGCGGGCTGCGGAGATGGGGTCACCATTGCCGTCCGGACCTTCGGGGTTCACGTAGATCAGGCCCATCTGCACAGCGGCCAGCGGGTTTTCCAGATCGCGGTCACCGCTGTAGCGGCTGTTGGGCTTGTCGCTGGTGGCCAGCCATTCCTTCTCGGCGCCCCAGTACACGTCCTGGTCGGGTTCCCAGCTGTCTACGCGGCCGCCGGCAAAACCGAAGGTGCGAAAGCCCATGGTTTCCAGGGCGACGTTACCGGTCAGGATCATCAGGTCGGCCCAGGACAGCTTGTTGCCGTACTTTTGCTTGATGGGCCACAGCAGGCGCCGGGACTTGTCGATGTTGACGTTGTCGGGCCAGCTGTTCAGCGGGGCAAAGCGCTGCTGGCCCCGGCCTGCACCACCGCGGCCGTCCTGAATGCGGTAGGTGCCGGCGGCATGCCAGGCCATGCGGATGAACTGCGGGCCGTAGTGGCCGAAGTCGGCAGGCCACCAGTCCTGCGAATCGGTCATCAGCGTGCGCAGATCACGTTTGACGGCTTCATAGTCCAGTTTCTTGAATTCGTCGGCATAGTGGAAGTCCTCGCCCATGGGATTGCTCTTGGCGGAGTGCTGGTTCAGCAGGTCCACACGCAACTGATTGGGCCACCAATCTTTGTTGCTGGCGCCGCCACCTTCCGCAACGGTGCCGCTGTTGGCGGCATGGAAGGGGCACTTGGATTCTGTGGTCATGGGGTTCTCCGTTTCAACGTGATTGGGACGGCAGATACCTAAAGGCATTAGCAATCGACTTTGTTAATTCAATAGTTGTTTGCTATCGAATGAGTCTATTATCCGTGCCGCTGATGGCAGGAACAAGGCTGTTGCGATTGAAAAAATGCAAACCCACCATAGCGGCTTGTGTTCTGCCGGGCTTGATGCTGCACAAGGTGGCGGCGGATGGGAAGGGGGTAAGCCACCGGCCAGGTCGGGATAGGGGCCCCAGCCCGCCTGGAGGCGGGTGAGCGGGGCGCAGGGCCGGACCACGCCGGGCGTCCCCTGCGGTGCATGGCGTGGCGGGGATCATCCCGACATGCAATGCCGTCGGCTGCGTGGTACTATCGATTTAATAGCTTCTTGCGCTTCTGTGGTGCCATGAAGCTGCCAATTTCACTTGAAGCCCCATGACCGCCTTGCCTTATCTCTACCTTGCCTCGCAAAGCCCGCGCCGCAGCCAGTTGCTGGAGCAGATGGGGGTGCGCCATGTCCTGCTGCTGCCCAATGTGCAGGGCGATGTGGCCGAGGATGCCGAGGCCATCGAGGCCGTGCTGCCCGGTGAAACCCCGCGTGACTATGTGGTGCGTGTCACCGGCCTGAAACTGGACGCTGCCGTGGCACGCCATGCGCGCCGGCAGCTGGCGCAGGCGCCGATTCTGTGTTCCGACACCACGGTGGCGCTGGGCACGCAGATTCTGGGCAAGCCGGCTGATGCGGCCGACGCGGACCGGATGCTGCGCCAGCTGGCCGGCCAGACGCACGAGGTACTGACTGCCGTGGCGCTGCAGCACGGTGGGCAGCGGCGGGCTGCGCTGTCCATTTCGCAGGTCACGTTCGCGGCCATGACGGACGCGCAGATCGCTGCCTATGTGGCCAGCGGCGAGCCCATGGGCAAGGCCGGCAGCTACGGCATCCAGGGCCTGGCTGCCGCGCATGTGGCGCACATGGCGGGCAGCTATTCGGGCATCATGGGTCTGCCGGTGTACGAGACCGCACAGCTGCTGCGGCAGGCGGGCTGGCCGCTCTGAACGGCACGACTGCGCATTGTTTGAGATTGGCTGCAGCGTCTGGCACATGGCCGGTGCGGCGGATCTGGTTCTGATTTCCTGGAAGTTACCTCCCCATGCAACAAGACATTCTGATCAACTGGTCGCCCCAGGAAACCCGGGTCGCCATCATCGAAGGTGGCGCGGTGCAGGAGTTGCACATCGAGCGCCCGCTAGAACGCGGCCTGGTGGGCAATGTCTATCTGGGCAAGGTGTCGCGCGTGCTGCCGGGCATGCAGTCCGCCTTCATCGACATCGGCCTGGAGCGCGCCGCCTTCCTGCATGTGGCCGATGTGTGGCACCGCCAGGAAAACGGTGATGCGCCCATGTTCGCGCGCAAGAACGAGCCGCCGGTACCGATCGAGAAGCAGGTGTTCGAAGGCCAGTCCATCATGGTGCAGGTCATCAAGGACCCCATCGGCACCAAGGGTGCGCGCCTGTCCACCCAGATCAGCATTGCCGGGCGGCTGCTGGTGTTCCTGCCGCAGGACGACCATATTGGCGTGTCGCAGAAAATCCCTTCGGAAGAGCGCGATGCGCTGCGCGGCCGTCTGCAGGCCCTGGTGGGAACCAAGGAAAAAGGCGGCGGCGGGGGCTTCATCCTGCGCACCAACGGTGAAGACGCCAGCGATGGCGAACTGGGCGAGGACATTGCCTACCTGCGCAAGACCTGGGCGCGCATCAAGGATGCGTCCGTGCGCCTGCCGCCCATGTCGGTGCTGCACCAGGATCTGAACCTGCTGCAGCGGGTGCTGCGCGATCTGGTGGGGGAGCAGACGCAGAGCATCCGCATCGATTCGCAGGAGCAGTTTGCGGCGTTGATGGGCTTTGGCAAGGAGTACATGCCCAGCTCGGTCCCCAAGCTGCAGCTGTACAAGGGCGAGCGGCCGATCTTCGATCTGTATTCCGTGGATGAGGAGATTGCCAAGGCACTGGGCCGGCGGGTGGACCTCAAATCCGGGGGCTATCTGATCGTGGACCAGACCGAGGCGCTGACCACGATCGACGTGAACACCGGCGGCTTTGTCGGTGCGCGCAATTTCGACGACACGATCTTCAAGACCAACCTGGAAGCGGCACAGGCCATTGCCCGCCAGCTGCGTCTGCGCAACCTGGGCGGCATCATCATCGTGGACTTCATCGACATGGTGCGCGAGGAGCACCAGCAGGAGGTGCTGGCCGAGTTCCGCAAGCAGCTGGGGCGTGACCGGGTCAAGACCATGGCCGGGGGCTTCTCGCAGCTGGGCCTGGTGGAGATGACACGCAAGCGCACCCGCGAATCGCTGGCGCACATGCTGTGCGAGCCCTGCCCGCAGTGCATGGGCAAGGGCAGCGTCAAGACCGTGCGCAGCGTGTGCTACGACGTGCTGCGTGAAATCCTGCGCGAGGCGCGCCAGTTCAATCCCAAGGAGTTCCGCATCGTGGCCAATGCCAAGGTCGTGGACATGTTCCTGGACGAGGAAAGCCAGCATCTGGCAGGGCTGTCGGACTTCATCGGCAAGCCCATTTCGCTGCAGTCCGAAAACGGCATGGGCCAGGAGCAGTACGACATTGTGCTGCTGTGAGTGTCGGGTGCTCCGGTACGGCCCATCTGGAGTGTGCACTCATGGAGAAGGGGGGCGCACCCTTTTCCGAGGCATCAGCGGCAGCAGGATCTTCCCCCTGGGCTCGATGGGCAAGCCTGCAGTGCCAGCAGTTCCTGGGGGCACTGCATCGAGCAGTGAATGACCGGCCCGATTGCGGACTCGGACGCGGGCTGTCGCCACCGCAGCGCTCAGAAGCTGTGCATCAGCCCTGCAGTGATCCCTGTCGCCGTGTCCTTGTTCTGCCGGCCCTGGAACCCTCCGCTCCAACTTGTGCGGTCCAGCTCTCCATAGAGTTTGCTGCGGCGCGAGAGCTTGTATTCCGCAAACAGCAGGGCTCGGTTGTAGCCATCCGGTACCCGGCCACTGCGCTCGCGCTCCACGCGGTACAGGGCGGCCGTCAGGTCCAGTGTGCTGTGGGGCGACCAGGTGACTCCCACAGAGTGCACGCGCTGCACCGTGCGGCCGTTGGTCGCAGACGTCTGGGCGTCGCTGCGCGCCGTGTTCAGTGCAAAACGCAGGCTGTCCCATTTGTAGGAGGCACCCAGGGTGGCCGCCTCCAACTCCCACTGGTCTGCTGTCTTGAAGCGCTGGTAGGCCCCCGAGACCGTCCAGGTCGGTGTGCCATAGGCCAGGCCCGCACCGGTTGAGGACCGGGCTGAGCCACCTTGTGCGGTTTCGCCAAAGCTGTACATGGCGCGTGCGGTGAGGCCGCTGAAGCGGCCGGTGTATTTGAGGGAGTTGTCGAGCCGGTAGGAGCCGGTGGTTGTACCCGCGCTACCGTACTCCAACCCCAGGCCGTGGCTGCTGAGTGCAGCGGTGGCGATGTTGGGGTTGAAGGAGGCGAAGCGCATGCCGGCGGGGTCGACAGGGGTGATGGCGTCTGCCAGCAGGTTGGTCTGGCGGCCGGCCGTGACCTGACCCCAGCCTCCGCCCAGGCCCACGATGGTCGCGCGGTCAAAGAACTTGCTGGAGTTTATGGGGGTGCCGGTGTCAAGGTTCAGCCCGGTCTCCAGGTTGAACACGGCGTACATGCCACCACCCAGATCCTCGCGGCCACGGAAGCCGACACGGCTGGTGGTGTTGACGCCACTGGAAACGGCGGTGCTCGAGGAGGGACTTGCAGCGTTGGAGGTGGTAAGGCCGCGGGTGTAGCGCACGCCGGTATCTGCGATGCCGTAGATCGTGAGACTGGATTGGGCAAGTGCCGACAGCGGTGCCATTGCAAGGGCGGCCAGGACCAAGGTGGAGATGTGCATAGACATGGGAATGAAAGGGGCGGGCTGCGGTACACGGCAAGGGCGTGTCTATCCCGCCGCTGCAGACTTGCTGCAATGGATTCTGGAACTCGGCATGCCGAGACGGATGAAAGGTGTGGCAGGCCCCTGCGCGGAGGCAATGGCTGGGCAAGCCTGTGCAGATCGGCACACGGCGCTGTGCGGTCACCGTGGCCTATGACACGGGCTGGGGGCGATGCGGGCTGCCCACAGTCCCGTCCCGAGAAAAGTGTCCCTCCCGCACACGAAGGAGGGGCAGCGCGGGGGCTCAGGTGGTCAGGGCTTCTTTGCCGGTTCCATGCCGGTGCTGCGCACGATGGGTGCCGCTGCTGGTGCCGCAAGGAAGCTGATCAGGTGGCGCGCTGTGTCGGGGCTTCTGGCACCGACTGCCACGCCTGCGGAGAAGAACACCCGCTGCTGGACTTCGTCGGGCAATGGGCCGACGAAGTCCAGTTCCTTGAACGGCAGCAGTTCGCTGACCTGTTGGAAACCGATCTCTGCATCGCCGCGCAGCACGACCGCGCCGACGCGCTCGCTGAGGATGCGGGTGGCCTTGCCCTTGATCTGCTCGGCCACACCCAGGCGCGGAAACAACTCGTTGGCCAGATAGGTACCGCTGGCGCTGGCGGAGTAGGCGATGGACTTGGCGTCTAGCAGGGTCTGTTTGAGCGCATCTACCGTGGTGATGTCCGGCTTGGGCGTACCCTTGCGCACGCTCATGCCGATCATGGAACGTGCCAGGTCCACACGGCTGCCTGTTTCCACCTTGCCCTGCGCGGCCAGTTGGTCCAGGGCTGCGTCTGCGAGGATGACCACGTCGAATTGCTCGCCGCGCGCCAGGCGGCTGGGAATGGAGTCGGATGCGTTGCCCATGGAGGCGCCGCGCGAGGTGATGACCTTGTGCCCGGTGGCTTGCTCGTACAGCGGCACCAGTTGGTCATAGGCGGCCGAGAAGCCGCCGGAGGTAACGACACGGATCTCATCGGCATGCGCCGCACCGGGCGCAGCGGTGCCCAGGGCGAGGCCTGCGCAGAGGGCTGCACCCAGCAGCGCACCCAGGGTGCGGCGGCGCAGTTGAGAAGGGTGGTGGTGGGTAGCGATGGCGGTCATGGTGTGTCTCCTGTATTTTTTGTGTGTATCGGGTTCCGGATGGCGGCCGTGGCGGCCGCCGGGCGCGGGTATCAGTCGGCCGTGATTTTTCGCTCGCGGATGATGCGGCCCCACTTGGCATGCTCGGCGGCGATGAACTGCCCCAGCTCTTCGCGGCTGCCGGGCGCGGCGGTCTGGCCGTGCTTGAGCAGGTTGTCGCGTACTTCGGGGGTGTTCAGCACCTTGACGAGTTCGGTGTTCCAGCGGTCCAGCAGGGGCTTGGGGGTCTTGGCGGACGCCACGAAGGCATACCAGTTGGTGGCGTTGAAGCCTGGAAAGCTTTCGGCCACGGTAGGCACGTTGGGCAGATAGGCGGGACGCGTGAGCCCCGTGGTGGCCAGCGGGATCAGCTTGCCGGATTCGATATGCGGCAGGGCGGTGGGCGGTGCTGCATAGAAGGAGGTGACCCGGCTGCCCAACACGTCCTGCAGGGCGGGCGCTCCACCCTTGTAGGGCACGTGCAGGGTGTCGATCTTGGCGACATCGTTGAGCAGTTCGCCAGCCAGGTGCGAGGCGGAACCAGGACCGGTGGAGGCGAAGTCGAGCTTGCCGGGTTCACGCTTGGCCTTGGCCACAAATTCGCCCAGTGTCTTGATGCCCGTGCTGGCCGGCACGACCAGCACGTTGGGGAAGTTCACGCCCATGGTGATGGGGGCCAGGTCCTTGAGCGGGTCGTAACCGATTTTCATGAAGTGCGGGGCGATGCTCAGCGGACCGATGGAGCCAAACAGCAGTACCGAGCCGTCGGATGGGCCATTGGCGACCTGTGCATGTGCCAGGTTGCCACCCGCGCCGGGTTTGTTCTCCACCACCACACTCTGGCCGATGTTCTCGCCCAGTTTCTTGGCGATGACGCGCGCGGCGATGTCGGCGGAGCCGCCGGCGGCGAACCCGACCACCATGGTCACGGGCTTCTTGGGCGGGAAGACCTGGGCCTGTGCGGTCCCCACGGCCAGGGAAAAAAGGGCCGCCAGGGCGCTGCCCGCGATCAGTCTGCGTTGCTGCATTGTTTTGTCTCCATTGCATGCCGGCCGGTGCCAGCGTTTTCAAGGGCGCCATCGTATGCAGCGGGTGTTATTCTGTGAATTGCAACTTTTAGAAGGACTGTTGCATGCAAAGCATTAAATTCGAGATGGGCGAATTGCTCGCCTTCGTGACCACGGCGGAGAAGGCCAGTTTCCGCCTGGCTGCCGAGGCGCTCTACCTTTCGCCCCCTGCCTTGAGCCGGCGTGTGGAACGGCTGGAGTCGATGCTGGGTGCTCGGTTGCTGGAGCGCACCACCCGCCATGTGGCGCTGACGGAGGTGGGTCAGGAGTTCCTGCAGGAGGCGCGCCGGGCATTGGCCGTGCTGGATGAGGCTGTGCAGCGCCTGGACGACCAGGTGAAGCTGCGCCGTGGCCGTGTGGCGGTGGCCTGCATTCCTTCGGCTGCCACCAGTCTGCTGCCCCCCGTGCTCCAGGCCTTCGCGCAGGAGCAGCCCGATGTGCAGGTGCGCGTGGTGGACGAAAGCGCGCAGCAGGTGGTGGAGGCAGTGTTGCGCGGGGAAGCGGACTTCGGCCTGAGTTTCACGGGCAGTCAGGAGCCTGCGCTGCGCTTCGAGGCCCTGACGCGCGAGCGCTATGTGCTGGCCACGCCGAGCGACCACGCCTGGGCCGATCGCAGCCAGGTGGAGTGGGCGGAGTTGGCCGGAAAGCGGCTGATCTCCGTATCCCACACCAGCGGCAACAGGCTTTTGCTGGACCAGGTGATGGCCGGGCTGCCCGAACAGCCCGTGGCCTGGCACGAATGCAACCACGTCACCGGCGCCCTGGCCCTGGTGGAGGCCGGCCTGGGCTTGGCGGTGGTGCCGCAGCTGGCTTTGCGCCAGGACCATCTGCGCATCTGCGGTGTGCCACTGACCGCGCCCGACGTGTGGCGTACCCTGGGTCTGCTGCAGCGGCGGGACCGGGTGCTGAGCCATGCGGCGCACGCACTGAGGCAGCGCCTGATTCAAGCGCTGTGAACGGTCGTCCTGTCCGGCAGCCGGGGTCGGACAATGGCGTGGTGGTGGGCGCCCGTGCGGGGGGCAGCAGGTGGTGGCGGCAGCCACAGCCACGGCGTGCAGCCTGGAGCCTTAAGCCTCAACTGCTTTGCCGTACCACCAGCTCGTAGCCCAGATCCATGCTGGGCGGGTCTACGGGCTCACCCCGTATGAGCTTCAACAGCATGCGTGCGCCTTCGGTGCCGATATGGCTGCGCGGCGTGCGTATGGTGGTCAGCGGCGGCACCATCTGGTCGCTGCCTGGTAGGTCATTGAAGCCGGTGATGGCGACGCGCTGCGGTACCTGCAGCCCCCGGCGCAGGGCTTCCAGCAAGGCGCCCTGGGCAATGTCATCGTTGCAGAAGAACAGGGCATCAGGGGCGGGCTCCAGCCGCAGCGCGGCGTCCAGCAGTTCGGCGCCCAGCGCCATCGACGTGGGGCGGGGCCAGAGTAGTTCCAGAGAAGGGTCGTACAGGCCGGCTTCCTGCAATGCACGGCGGTAGCCGGTGGCCCGCTGCATCACACGGGCATCGAGCTGGCCGGCGCAAAAGGCGATGCGCCTGTGGCCGCGTTCGACCAGGTGCCGGGTGATGGAGGCCCCTGCATCGGCCTGTGAGAACCCGACGCTGGGCGTGCCGCTGCCGTCGCCTAACTCCATCAGGTGCACGCACGGCACCTTGCTGGCGGCCACCAGTGCACGTGCGGCGGGGCTGCGGTCAAAGCCGGTGAGCAGCAGGCCCGCAGGGCGCATGGGCAGGTAGGTGCGCAACAGCTGCTCTTCCTCGGCCCGGTCGTAGTGGGTCACGCCGATCAGGGCGTGGTAGCCCGCAGCGAACAGTTCCTTGTGCACGGCCTCGATCAGGTCCACGAACAGGGTGTTGGACAGCATGGGAACCAATACCAGCACCTGGGCACTTTTTTGCGAAGCCAGTGCGCGGGCTGCCGGGTCTGGCACATAGCCCATCTGCGCGGCGGTAGCGCGTATTTTCTCGACCAGAGCGGGGTCCACGCGGCGTTCGCCGCGCAGTGCGCGCGAGACCGTCATGGGACTGACGCCGACGGCTTCTGCGACATCGCTGAGTGTGACGCGGCCGCTGGCGCGGGAAGAGCGTGCGCGGTGGCGCGCAGGCTCGGCAGAAGAGGGTGCGCGGTGGCGCGCAGGCTCGGCAGAAGAGGGTGGAGGGGCAGGCTGTGAAGCGGGAGGAGGGTGTCGGGCCAAGGGATTGTCCTAGGTCGGAGGCTGTGCGGGCGAAGGTTATGATAGCGCTAACCAATTCATCCCGAGACCATGGTTGCTGCGTGTAAACCCGCAGATGGCCGAGAGAAACACCGAAATCCAAGGCAGGCCCTGGCCTGTTTTTTTTGCAAGATCATGGATAGCGCTATCCGAACAACCAAACCCGAACGCAATCCCCAGGCGCTGGTCGTCATGGGGGTCTCCGGCTGCGGCAAGTCCAGCGTGGGCCAGTCGCTGGCGCATGCCCTGGGCTGGACGCTGCATGAAGGGGATGCCTACCACGCCGAGGAAAGCATTCGCAAGATGCAGTCCGGCACGCCCTTGACCGACGAAGACCGCAGCGGCTGGCTGGACACGCTGGCGCGCCTGCTGGACTCGGCCATTGCAACGCCCGGGCCCGGTGTGGTGCTGACCTGCTCGGCGCTCAAGCGCAAATACCGTGATCGCCTGCGCGATGCCGGCCCGAGCGGTACGGTGGGCTTCGTCTTCCTGGACCTGGGCTACGACACCGCGCTGCAGCGTGTGCAGGGCCGCTCCGGGCATTTTTTCTCGCCGGAACTCGTGGCCAACCAGTTTGCGACCCTGGAGCGCCCCGAGGGTGAGGGCGCCGTGCTCTGCGTGGATGCCACGCTGCCGCTGACCGAGATCGTGCAACGCACCCAATCGTGGCTGGGCCGGCCCCATGCACTGACCACCTAACAACATAAACACAACATCAGGAGACCCCACATGCAAACCGATTCCCCCGCAGCCGGCCCCAAGCCGCGCCTTCAGCGGCTGGCCGAGGCGCTGATGGTGCTGGCGCTGGCCGGCATGGTCATTGCCGTCTTCGTCAATGTGGTGCTGCGCTATGTGTTTCACACCAGCATCGTGTCGTACGAGGAGATCTCGCGCCTGCTCTTTGTCTGGCTGGTGGCCATTGGTGCCATCGTCGCTGCCTTCGAAGGCAGTCACCTGGGTTTCGATCTGGTGACCTCGCGCGTGGGACCCGCTGCACGCAAGCTGCTGTTCTGGCTGTCGCAGCTGCTGGTGCTGGCATGCATGGGCCTGCTGCTGTCGGGCTCCTGGGACCAGGTCCAGGCCGGGCTGAACAGTTTCAGCACGGTGCTCGGCTACCCGCTGGCGCTGGGCGCGGCGGCCACCCTGGTGCTGGCCGTGGGCCTGATCGTGGTGACCTTGCGCGACCTGCGCCGCGGTGCGCCGGCTGACAACCATGCCGAGACTTCGGTCGAGTAAGGAGTACACACCATGGTTGTGACCCTGATCTTTCTGGCGGTGCTGATCGGCGGCATGGTGATCGGCATGCCGATCGCCCAGGCGCTGGTGCTCACGGGCGTGGCGCTGATGTGGCACCTGGATTTCTTCGATTCGCAGTTGCTTGCGCAGAATCTGCAGGCCGGTTTCGACAACTTTCCGCTGCTGGCCGTGCCTTTCTTCATCCTGGCGGGCGAGTTGATGAATGCGGGCGGTCTGTCGCGCCGCATCATCGACCTGGCGCGCGCCTATGTGGGCCATATCCGAGGTGGTCTGGGTTATGTGGCCATCGGCGCGGCGGTGTTACTGGCCTCGATGAGCGGCTCGGCCATCGCCGACACCGCCGCGCTGGCCACCATTCTGCTGCCCATGATGCGGGACCAGAAGTACCCCGACAGCTACAGCGCCGGGCTGCTGGCATCGGGCGGCATCATCGCGCCCATCATCCCGCCGTCCATGCCTTTTGTGATCTATGGCGTGACCACCAACACCTCGATCAGCAAGCTGTTCCTGTCCGGGGTGGTGCCGGGTCTGATCATGGGCCTGTTCCTGATCTTTGCCTGGTGGTCCATTGCCCGCAAATATGACCTGTCGCGGGGCCCGCGCATGCCCTGGGGGCTGCGCCTGAAGGCCTTGGCCCAGAGCTTCTGGGCCATGATGATGCCGGTCATCATCCTGGGTGGTCTCAAGGGCGGGGTGTTCACCCCCACCGAAGCGGCCGTGGTGGCCGCGGTCTATGCGCTGTTCGTGTCCATGGTGATCTACCGCGAAATGACCTGGGGCCGGCTGTACGCCGTCTTCCTGGCCGCGGCCAAGACCACGGCCGTGGTGATGTTCCTGTGCGGCGCGGCCACGGTGACGGCTTACATGATCACGCTGGCGGACCTGCCCAATATGCTGGCAGACAGTTTCTCCGGCCTGCTGGGCAATCCGGTGCTGTTCATGGCCACCATGATGCTGTTCCTGCTGGTGGTGGGCACCGCCATGGACCTGACGCCGACCATCCTGATCTTCGGCCCCGTCTGTGCGCCGCTGGCGGTCAAGGCCGGAATCGATCCCATCTACTTCGGCTTCATGTTCATCTACGTGGGCTGTATCGGCCTGATCACCCCGCCCGTGGGCACGGTGCAGAACGTGGTTGCGGGTGTGGGCCGGTTGCGCATGGAGACCGTGATCAAAGGCACCAACCCGTTCCTGATGGTCTACGTGCTGCTGGCCGTGCTTTTTGTGCTTTTCCCCCAAATCATCCTGGCCCCGTTGCGCTGGATGCATTGACGACGTCTTTCCCGTGTCACCAACGACCTATAACCCAAGGAGATGAACATGCGTATTCCGTTTGCACTGGCCAGCCTGATGGCCGCTGTCACCACGCTGGCCGCTACCGGCCAGGCCCTGGCCCAGGACTTCAAGCCGCGCATCGTGCGCTTCGGCTATGGCCTGGTCGATGATTCCAACCAGGGGCGCGCCGTGCGCTTCTTCGCCAAGGAGGTGGAGAAAGCAACGGGTGGCAAGATGAAGGTGCGGGCGATCGGCAATGCCTCGCTGGGCTCGGACACGCAGATGCAGCAGGCGCTGATCGGCGGGGCGCAGGAGATGATGGTCGGCTCCACGGCCACGCTGGTCGGTCTGTCGCCGGAGATGGCGGTGTGGGACACGCCTTTCCTGTTCAGCAACGCCAAGGAGGCTGACGTGGTGCTCGACGGTCCGGTGGGCGAAAAGGTCAAGGCCACGCTGGAGCCTAAGGGCATGGTGGGCCTGGTGTACTGGGAGAACGGTTTCCGCAATCTCACCAACAACAAGCGCCCGATTGCCAAGCTGGAAGACCTGGCCGACGTCAAGCTGCGTGTGATGCAGAACAATGTGTTCCTCGACAGCTTCAAAGCACTGGGCGCCAATGCCGTGCCGCTGCCGTTCTCCGAGCTGTTCACGGCGCTGGAAACCAAAGCCGTTGACGGCCAGGAAAATCCGTTCAACACCGTGCTGTCCAGCAAGTTCTACGAAGTGCAGAAGTACCTGACGGTCTCCAACCACGTCTACAGCCCCTGGATCGTCACTGTCAGCAAGAAGTGGTGGGACACCCTGAGCGCCGCCGAAAAGAAGGTGCTGCAGGACGCGGCCATCAAGAGCCGCGAGTTCGAGCGCAAGGACACCCGCGAGGAGGCGGCCAAGGCCCTGGCGGACATCAAGGCCAAGGGCATGCAGGTCAACGAACTGCCTGCAGCGGAAGCCGGCCGCATGCGCGACAAGCTCACGGCGGTGAACACCGGTATCGCCAAGACCGTGGGCCAAGGCACCTGGGACGAGGTGCAGGCTGCCGTCAAGCAGGCACGCGCCGCCAAGTAAGGCGCACCGGGTGTTCCGGGACACGGCAGGGGGCCGTGTCCTGGACGCCCCATGAACCAGAGAAGAGGCGCCACCGAGCGCATCGCAGGAACCACGCATGAGCACTATCCACCCCATCGTCGACCAGGTCACGCGCCGCATCCGTGCGCGCAGCGCCGCGTCGCGCGCCGCCTACCTTGAACAGGTGGACGCCATGGCCGCCAGGCCGCCAGGCGCCCAATCCATGGGCTGTGCCAATGTGGCCCATGCCTTTGCCGGCATTCCCGGCCGTGACCGCATCCGCATCGTGGAGGAAAAGGCGCCCAACGTCGCCATCGTCACGGCCTACAACGACGTGCTGTCGGCCCATGCGCCGCTGGCACATTATCCGGAGGTCCTTAAGGACGAGGCCCGCAGACTGGGTGCCACGGCCCAGGTGGCGGGCGGCGTGCCCGCGATGTGCGATGGCGTGACCCAGGGGGCACCGGGCATGGAGCTGAGTCTGTTCAGCCGGGATGCCATTGCCATGGGCGCGGCCATCGCGCTGTCCCACGATGTGTTCGATGCGGCGCTAATGCTGGGTGTCTGCGACAAGATCGTGCCGGGGCTGTTGATCGGCGCCCTGCATTTTGGCCACCTGCCGACGGTTTTCGTGCCGGCGGGTCCCATGACATCAGGCCTGTCCAATGGCGACAAGGCCAAGGTGCGGGAGCAGGCGGCCCAGGGCCTGGTGGGTCGCAAAGAGTTGCTGGCTGCCGAATCGGCTGCCTACCACGGCGAGGGTACCTGCACCTTCTACGGTACCGCCAACAGCAATCAGATGCTGCTGGAAGCCATGGGGCTGCATGTGCCGGGCACGGCCTTCATCAACCCAGGCGATGACCAGCGTGAACTGCTCACCCGCGAAGCCATGCGTACGGTGCTGGACATCACCAAGAACCGGCGCTTTGCACCCATCGGCCATGTGGTGGACGAGCGCTGCATCGTCAATGCCATGGTGGCCCTGCTGGCCACGGGCGGGTCGACCAACCACCTGATCCACTGGGTGGCGGTGGCGCGTGCGGCGGGCATCACCATCGACTGGGACGATTTTTCCGACCTGTCGGCGGTCGTGCCGCTGCTGGCGCGCGTCTATCCCAATGGCAGCGCCGATGTGAACCAGTTCCAGGCCGCAGGTGGGCCGGGCTATGTGATTGGTCAGCTGCTCCAGGCCGGGCTGATGCATGGCGATGTGCTGACCGTGCGCGGGCCGGGCCTGAAGGCGTTTGCCTGCATTCCCACCGTGCAGGCCGGGCAGCTGGCATGGCACGAGGCCGCCGTGTCCGGTGACCTGTCCGTGCTGCGTCCCGCCAGTGCACCGTTCAGTGCCACCGGCGGCTTGAAGCTGCTGTCCGGCAACCTGGGGCGTAGCGTGATCAAGGTCAGCGCCGTGCCGGAGGACCGCCATGTGATCGAGGCGCCTGCACGCGTGTTCGATTCACAGGACGATTTGCAGCAGGCCTTCAAGGCCGGCGAGCTGGACCGCGACGTGGTCTGCGTGGTGCGCTGGCAGGGGCCGCGCGCCAACGGCATGCCCGAGCTGCACAAGCTCACGCCACCGCTGGCCGTGCTCCAGGGCAAGGGCTACCAGGTGGCCCTGGTGACCGACGGCCGCATGAGCGGCGCATCGGGCAAGGTGCCCGCTGCCATCCATGTCTCACCCGAAGCCTGTGTGGGCGGTCCGCTGGCACGCCTGCGTGACGGCGATCTGGTGCGCCTGGACGCAGTGGCCGGCACGCTGGCCGTGCTGGTGAGCGAAGAACAATGGCAGCAGCGCACCGCTGCCACCCTGCCGCCGGCATTGCGGCAGGCCAATGGCCGGGGATTCGGCCGTGAGCTGTTTGCCGGATTCCGGCGCCATGCGCTCAGCGCAGAAGAGGGAGCCTGCACATGGATCAACAACGACTGACCGCCTTGGAGCTGATGCAGGATGGCCCTGTCATTCCGGTCATCGTGCTGAACGACCCGGCCCATGCCGTACCCATGGCCCAGGCCCTGGTCGCGGGCGGGGTGCGTGTGCTGGAAGTCACATTGCGCACGCCCCAGGGCCTGTCCTGCATCGAGGCGATTGCGCGTGCGGTGCCGGAGGCCATTGTGGGCGCCGGCACAGTGCGCAGCGCGGGCGATGCGCAGGCCTGTGCGAATGCGGGTGCGCGTTTTGCGGTCAGTCCGGGCTATACCAGTGCGCTGGGCCGGGCCTGCCAGGAGCTCCGGCTGCCGCTGTTGCCCGGAGTGGCCACCAGCGGCGAAATCATGGCCGCCCAGGCCGATGGTTTCAACGAACTGAAATTCTTCCCCGCCGTGCAGGCAGGTGGCTCGGCCATGCTCAAAGCCTGGCAGGGGCCGTTTGGCGATGTGCGTTTTTGCCCCACGGGCGGTATTTCGCAGGGCAATGCACGGGAGTTTCTTGCACTGAAGAACGTGGTCTGCGTCGGCGGCTCCTGGCTGGTGCCGGTGGAGGCGATGGAGCAGGGCGACTGGAGTCGCATCACTGCGCTGGCCCGCGAGGCGGTGGCTCTGCGCGCTGTCTGAGCGACCCGCGCTGCCCGAGCTGCCCGAGCTGCCTGTCCGCGCCTTGGCAGCGCCCGCCTGCACAGAGACGGCAGCAGCCGGTCGCTATAAAGATCGCCAAGGCGTGGGATTGCGCTTACAGTGTGCTGCCCGGTTGGGCAACAGCTGTCTGGTGATTGATGTATGCACACTTTCCCCGCCTTCAAAAGCGACCTGCTGCAAGTGGCCCTGGAGCAGTCGTTCAACGCCGTCATGATCACCAATGCCGAACGCGGCGGCGGCGGACCTGTGATCGTGTACTGCAATGCGGCGCTGTGCGCGATGACGGGGTATTCCGAGGCTGAGCTGCTGGGCCAGTCCCCGCGCATGCTGCAAGGGCCGGCGACCGACCGGGCGGTGCTGGACAGGCTGCGCCATTGCCTGGAGCAGGGCCTGTTCTTCGAAGGGGCCGCTATCAACTACCGCAAGAACGGCGAGGCCTACCATCTGGAGTGGAACATCTCGCCGGTACGCGATGGGGCCGGAGAGATCCGCTATTTTGTCTCGGTACAGCGCGATGTCTCGGAGCGGGTGCAGGCGGACCAAGAGCGCAATCTGCTGGCGCAGGCCTTGAATGCATCGAACGACGCCATCCTGATCACCGATGATACATGGACCATCGTGTACGCGAACCAGGCCTGCGAGGCCTTGACGGGCTATGCCCGCAGCGAGCTGCTGGGGCAAAGCCCCATGCTGCTGCGCTCGGGCATGCACGAGCCGGGGTTTTATGAAGCGCTGCAAGCCTGCCTGCTGCGGGGTGAGGGTTTTCGCGGCACCTTCATCAACCGCCACAAGAACGGCAGCCTGTACTACGCCGAGCAGAGCATTGCCGCCTTGCACAACAGCGCAGGCAAGATCAGCCACTATGTAGGGGTTTCCAAAGACATCACGCCGCAGGTGCAGCGCGAGACGGTTTTGCGCGAGCAGGCCTCACGCGACAAGCTGACGGGCTTGCTGAACCGGCATGCCGGTGAGTATGAACTGCAGCATTGCCAGATGCATGCACTGGCGTCCGGTCAGGGCTTTGGCGTGATTCTGGGCGACCTGGACCATTTCAAGCGCATCAATGACAGCTGGGGCCATCGCACCGGCGACCTGGTGCTGAAAAGTGTGGCAGCGGTGCTGCTGCAGTCGGTGCGCAGCACGGACTATGTGGTGCGCTGGGGCGGGGAGGAGTTTCTGGTGATCCTGCCGGATGTGACGCTGGAGATGGCGCAGGAGCTGGCCGAACGTATACGGAGCTCCGTCCAGGGGTACTCGGTGCCGAATGCGGGGCATTGCAGCATTTCCCTGGGGGTTGGGGTCTGGCAGCTGGGCGAGGCGGAAGAGTCCCTGCTGCAGCGCATTGATGCGGCGCTGTATGCGTCCAAGGAGCGCGGCCGCAATCGGGTCACAATGGCCGCGCAGGGCGGGGGGGCTGAAGCCCGTGACACCTCCGGTGCAGCCCGAAGAGACCTGCACACGTTGAGTACAGGTCGCTGGCTTGCAACGGACAGGGGTACGCAGCCGCACAGCCCCGTGCTGCAGACATGAAAAAAGGAGCTTGAAGCTCCTTTTTCTTGGGAAGGCCTGACGGGCAGACTGCCTGTACGGATCAGCTTTGCGGTGCCAGGGCTGCGACGGCGTTGCTGTCTTGCGTTTCCACGCGGCGGGCACCGTTGAAGCGGGTTGCCCAGTACTTGCTTTCCATGCTTTCGACGCGCACCGATGCACCGGTGCGGGGAGCGTGGATGAATTTACCTTCGCCCACGTAGATGCCCACATGGCTGAATGCGCGGCGCATGGTGTTGAAGAACACCAGATCGCCCGGCTTCAGGTCTTGTTTCTTGATGGTGGCGGTGGCGGCGGCCTGTTCGTCGGAGCGACGGGGCAGGGTCAGACCGGCTGTCTTCTGGTAGATGGCACGGACAAAGCCGCTGCAATCGAAGCCGGTGTCTTCCGAGGTGCCGCCACGGCGGTAAGGCACACCGATCAAGCCCATGGCGGTGGTCAGCAGCTGGCTGGTCTTGTCCGCGACCTGGTGGCCGGCGTTCTGGATCTGCGACACAAAGCCGCGCTGCGACATAAAACGGCCCAGTTCATCGGAACTGGCACTGTCTGAGGCAGGGGCGGCGTGTGCGCCGACACCGGCACAGGCGAGTAGGAGGACAGGCAACCACTTGGACATGGGGGCAGAGGGTAACACGAATGTTGCATGCCAACAGGCATAAAAGTCATGATTCGACGCCTGCACATCTGTTTTTGATATGAAACAAGCTGGAATCGACACGAAATTCAGTGGGGATAAGCAATCTGCATGCCCGCAAAATCTGCATGGGAATACGGCGGAGGGGACGCCTGCAGCAGCGCTGCGCGGCGAGCTGCGACAATCGGGCCATCGCTGAAGCGCTAGAGCGCTTCATACGCATACCTATATAGAGAGTGAAAGAAGGAAGAACCATGCTGCTTGATGCCGACGACTGCCAACTGGTGCTGGTGGACTACCAGGAGAAGCTGATGCCCGTGATCCACGAGCACGCCCTGGTCACCGCCAACGCCGTGCGCCTGGCCCAGCTGGCACGGCTGATGGAGGTGCCGGTGTTCGGCACCGAACAAAACCCCAGCCGCCTGGGCGGCAATGTGCCTGCCGTGCGGGAGCTGTGCGACCGTACGCTGCAGAAGATGAGTTTCAGCGCCGTGCCTGATGGCCTGCTTGACTGGCTGCGCCCGCCCGTCAAGCCCCAGCAAGGCCGCAATGCGCGCAGCCTGCCCAAGCACCTGCAAAAGCCGGTCCAGACACAGCCGGAGATGGAGCGCAGCACCATTGTCATCGCCGGCTGCGAAGCCCATGTCTGTCTGATGCAGACCGCATTGGAGCTGCTGGAAGAAGAAATGGATGTGTGGGTGGTGACCGATGCCTGCAGCTCGCGCACCGAGCGCAACCGCGATGCCGCCTTTGACCGCTTGGCCGGTGCTGGCGCCGAACTGGTGACCACAGAGATGGTGGCATTCGAGTGGCTGCGCAGCTGCGAGCACCCGGCGTTCAAGGACATGCTGGCGCTGGTCAAGTAAGACCCATCGCAGGGCAGTCGCCAAGACCCGGCGGTGCCGCCGCTGCCTGCACACCAGACCGCCCCGAGGGGCGGTTTTTTTATGTCCGTGGTGATGGGCGCATCGCAAGCCGCCGAGGCTGTACGGTTTTGGGGCGCGGACCACCCATGGTGGATCGTCTCCTATCCCCGGCTGAAGTAACAGGGGAAGCGGGGAGCGGACAGGGGGCCGCGCTGGATTCGCTGCGGTGGTGGCTTTCTGCGCCTATCGGTGGGCGTGTCAGTTGGCTGCAAGAGGGGGTTCTCATAATTATGAATGCAGAACTACAGGTCGCCTGGTGCAGGCGGCATCCGAAGCAGGAGACAACAACCATGACCACGTTTGCAGATTTCCACGCCCGCTCGATTTCCGACTCCGAGCGCAATGCCTTCTGGGCCGAACAGGCCAAGCTGGTGGACTGGAAAATTGCCCCCACCGAAGTGGTGGACTACAGCAACCCGCCGTTTGCGCGCTGGTTTCCCGATGGCGTGACCAATCTGTGCCACAACGCGCTGGACCGCCATCTTCCGGCGCTCCAGGACCAGCCCGCGCTGATTGCCATTTCCACCGAAACCGATACCGAGCGCACCTACACCTATGGCGAACTGCATGCCGAGGTGCAGCGCATGGCGGCGGTGCTGCAGTCGTTCGGCGTGCAAAAGGGCGACCGCGTACAGATCTACATGCCCATGGTGGCCGAGGCCGTGTTTGCCATGCTGGCCAGCGTGCGCCTGGGGGCCATCCACTCGGTGGTGTTCGGCGGCTTTGCCTCGGGTTCCCTGGCCTCGCGCATTGACGACGCCCAGCCCAAGGTCATTGTCAGCACCGATGCCGGTTCGCGCGGCGGCCGTGTGGTGGCCTACAAGCCGCTGCTGGACGAGGCGCTGCAGCTGAGCAGCCACAAGCCCGGCGCCGTGCTGATGGTCAACCGCGGTCTGGCCCCCATGCAGATGCAGGCCGGCCGCGACCACGACTGGGCCGCGCTGCGTGCCTTGCACCTGGATGCCCAGGTTCCCTGCACCTGGGTGCAGTCCACCGACCCCAGCTACATCCTGTACACCAGCGGCACCACCGGCAAGCCCAAGGGGGTGCAGCGCGACACCGGCGGCTACACCGTGGCCCTGGCGTCCAGCATGGACCACATCTTCCATGGCAAGCCGGGCGATACCTATTTCTGCACCAGCGACATCGGCTGGGTGGTGGGGCACAGCTACATCATCTACGCCCCGCTGATTGCCGGCATGGCCACGGTGCTGTACGAAGGCCTGCCGGTGCGCCCGGACGCCGGTATCTGGTGGAGCATTGTCGAGAAGTACAAGGTCACGCACATGTTCTCGGCGCCCACGGCCATCCGGGTGCTCAAGAAGCAGGATCCTTCCTTCCTGACCAAGTACGACCTGTCCAGCCTGCAGGCGCTGTGGCTGGCCGGCGAGCCGCTGGACGAGCCCACGGCACAGTGGATCAGCAGTGCCATCGGCGTGCCCATTGTGGACAATTACTGGCAGACCGAGACCGGCTGGCCCATCATGACGCTGTGCAACGGCGTGGAAAAGCAGGCCAGCCGCTTTGGCAGCCCCGGCAAGGCGGTGTACGGCTACAACGTCAAGCTGATCGATGAGGCCACGGGCCAGGAGCTGACCGGTGCCAACGAAAAGGGCGTGCTGGCCATCGAAGGCCCGCTGCCGCCGGGCTGCCTGCAGACCGTGTGGGGCGACGACGAGCGCTTTGTGAACACCTACTGGAAGAGCATTCCCGGCCGCATGGTCTACAGCACCTTCGACTGGGGGATCCGCGATGCCGACGGCTATTACTTCATTCTGGGGCGCACCGATGACGTGATCAATGTGGCCGGGCACCGCCTGGGCACCCGGGAGATCGAGGAGAGCATCTCCGGCCATCCGGCGATCGCCGAAGTGGCCGTGGTGGGGGTGGCCGACAAGCTCAAGGGTCAGGCTGCCATGGCCTTTGCCGTGGTGCGCGACCCGCGCAGCGTGGAAACCGCTGAGCAGCGCAGCAAGCTGGAAGCCGAGGTGATGAAGCAGGTGGACGGCCAGCTGGGGGCCGTGGCCCGCCCGTCGCGCGTGTTGTTTGTCACCACCTTGCCCAAGACGCGCAGCGGCAAGCTGCTGCGCCGCGCGCTGCAGGCCGTGGCCGAAAATCGCGACCCGGGCGATCTGACCACCATGGAAGACCCGGGCGCACTGCAGCAGGTCAAGGAACTGGTCCTGCAGGGCTGAAGTCCGCTTGCGCTCTGGCGTTGCCTGCGATGCCTTGCCAGCCCCGGGCACTGCGCCCGGGGCTTTTTTGTCCCGGCGCATCGCGCTTCACCTGCTGGCGGTGTGCGTGGACTCTGCCGGCAGGCGTGCAAAGGGCACGGCCTGGGAGAGCTGGGGGCCGCTGGCGTCCATGGCGCCAGCGTAGCGCGTTGTGCGTGGGGGAAGCGCGCCGGCCATCCACTCTGCAGTATGCAGGCGCACGATGCCATTCTCAATTGCGGTTGCAGCGCAGTCTTGCCACCGCTTGCCGGTCCATGCGCCACTGCAATGGCTGCGGCGGGCCTCGGCGCGTGGGAGCGCAGGAAGGCGGGGCTGGTGCTTCAGGCGGGCAGCGTGTCAGCCGCCATGGCGCTGGCCTGCCATAGCGCATGCCATTGCGGCAGCTGTGCCGCCGGCATGGGGCGGGCAAAGAAGTAGCCCTGGCCGACCGCGCAGCCAATCGTCTGCAGCAGCTGGCTTTGCTCCCGTGTTTCCACGCCTTCGGCTATCACCTGGTAGCCGAACGAGGCGGCCAGACCGGCCACGCCCTGGATGATGGTGCGGTTGCTCTGGTCGTCCAGCATGTCGCGCACAAAGCTCTGGTCGATCTTGAGCGTGTCCAGCGGCAACTGGCGCAGATAAGTCAGCGAGCAGTAGCCGGTGCCAAAGTCGTCCAGCGAGACGGTGATGCCCACGGCGCGCAGCTGTTCCAGCTCCTTGGCCACGTGGGTGATGTCCTGCAAGGCCGCGCTTTCGGTGATTTCCAGGTCCAGCAGGCGGGCCGGAACTTCCGGGTGCAGGGTCAGCTCGGTGATCAGCCAGTGCGCGAACCCGGGCTGCTGCAGATGGCCTGCCGAGATGTTGACGCTGACCGGCACTTCCAGGCCCTGGGCGCGCAACTGGGCAATGGTCTGGATGGCCTCGCGCACGGCCCATTCGCCAAAGGGGATGTCCAGCGGAGAGCCTTCCACCAGCGGCAAGAAGGCGCCGGGGGCCAGCACGCCCCGTGTGGGGTGGTTCCAGCGTGCCAGTCCTTCCACGCCCACCAGGCGGTTGCGCACCATGTCCACCTTGGGTTGCAGATAGAGTGTGAATTCGCCGCGCTCCAACCCTTCGCGCACGCGCAAGGTATCGGCCTGCTGGGCGCGCATCTGGCGTTCGGTGACGGAGTCGAAGGCACGCACGCAGTTGCGCCCCGATTGCTTGGCCTGGTACATGGCCTGGTCGGCATGGCGCAGCAGCGTGTCTTCGTCGGCATCGTCCTCGGGATAGAGGGTGTAGCCCATGCTGGCCGTGATGCGGGCCGTGTCCGCGCCCAGAATGTAGGGGGCCGCCAGGCGCTGCATGATGCGTTCCAGCAGGGCTTCGCAGTGCGATCGGCTTTCCAGCCCGTTGAGCAGGATGACGAATTCATCCCCACCCAGGCGGGCCACACAGTCCTGGGAGCGCAGCGCGCTTTTGAGGCGCTTGGCCACTTGCACCAGCAGCAGGTCGCCCACATCGTGGCCCAGCCGGTCGTTGATGGGCTTGAAGCCGTCCAGGTCGATATAGACCACGCCCAGCTGGCCGGCGTCATGGCGGGCAATGCGGGTGCTGTCTTTCAGGCGCGCCGTCAGGTGCAGGCGGTTGGCCAGACCGGTCAGGGCGTCGAAATGGGCCATCTGCTCCAGCACATGGGTTTGTTCGCGCTGGTGGGTCACGTCCTGGGTCACGCCCAGCATGCGCACGGGGCGGCCATGGCCGTCCACATCGACGATCTTGCCCACGCTGCGCAGCCAGCGGCCGGATTCGGTCTCGGAGGTGCGCCAAGTGGCGTCAAACGGCGCATCCCCCGGTTCTTCAATGTGGCGCAGCAGCTCGGCATTGATGCTGGGAATGTCGCTGGTGGCCAGCAGTTCGGTCCAGTGCCGGTCCATGCGTTCGCCCAGGGCGGTGGGCGTGTGGTCGGGTTCGATGCCGTTCAGACGCCGCCACTGGGTGTCGCCCGAGATCATGCCGGTGGCCAGGTTCCAGTCCCAGCGGCCCAGTGCGGCGGCGGACAGCGTCAGCGCAATCAGGGCCTCGCTCTCGCGCAGGCGCTCTTCCTCGGCCTTGCGGTCGGTGATGTCCAGCACCGACACCAGCCAGCAGTCGCCGTCGAAGAAATGGGTGCGGCGCAGCGAATACAGCACCGTCAACGGGCGGCCGTCACGGGCCGTGAGGCGCGCTTCCTGGTGGGCGGCGTCGCCATGGGGCATCTCTTTCCAGCGCCCGGGGGGCAGCAGGCCCAGCGATTCGGCGTTCTTGCCCATGCATTCGTAGCGCGTGTAGCCGAACAGGTCTTCCCAGGCGGTGTTGATGGTCTTGAAGCTGCCGTCATGGCACTGGGCCAGGGCCATGGGGGTGGAGACCAGCTCGAAGATGCGCTCGAAGCGCACTTCGGACTGGCGCAGGCTTTCCTGGATGCGCTTGGCGCCGTCGATGTCCTGCATCACGCCACGCAGGCCGGTGACTTGGCCCTGGGCGTCCAGGATCACCTCGCCGCGCGAACGCATCCAGGCCATGCGGCCGTCGGCACGGATGATTTCGATCTCGGCGCTCCAGTCGCTCTTGGTGCGCAGGCAGTGCTTGATCTTGTCGCGCATCAGCCCGCGCCAGGCGGGCGCCACAAAGGTGTTGATGTACTCCCGCGGCAGCGGCGCGTTGCGGGGCAGTCCATGGATGTCGTAGCAGACCTCGGACCAGTAGACCAGGCCCGAGCCCTTGGTGTCTTCCCAGACGCCCAGCTGCGCCAGGTGGCCCGCCTGCTGCAGCAGACCGTTGACGGCATGCAGCTCTTCGTGGGTGCGTTTTTCCTCGCTGGTGTCGCGGAAGACAAACATCATGCAGTCTTCGCCGGCAATAGGCAGGATGCGGGCCGAGATCAGGCCGGTCACGGTGCGTCCCAGCGCCACGCTTTGCACGCAGATGGGCATGCGGTCCACGCTGCCGTGGCGGTTCAGGTGCTCCAGCAGGCGCGGGCGTTCCTGGGCGGTGGCGTAGATTTCCAGTTCGTAGTTGGTGCGGCCAATCACCTGTTCCCAGGGCATGCCCATCATCTGGCAGAAGGCGGGGTTCACGTCCAGAAAACGGCCGTCCATCACCCGGGTGATGCCTGCCGGGTCGGGCAGCATGCGGTAGGCCGCCGACAGGGCATCCATGCGGGTGGCATGCGCATCGCCATGCTGGGCGTGGGCAGCGGCGGCCGGCAGCAGGCGCCGGGCGGCCAACACCATCAGTGTCAGCGACGTCAGCCAGGACAGGTGCAACCAGTCCAGCGCGGGCAGACGCAGTACTTGGCCCAGGCTGGAAGGCAGGCCCAGCAGATGCCAGAGCCAGGGGATAAGCAGGGCGGCCACCATGGCCAGCGACCAGAGCGCGCGGGCAGTCCACAGCGCAGAGGCTCCGCGCGCGGCGGCAGCGGGGACGGGTTGTGGATTGCGGTCGGAAGCGCTCATGGATGGGTCTTCCGCGTGGTTCGCGCGCAGGTGTACATCGCGCCTTCTTCCCTCTGCTGCATCATTCGCCTTGTCGTTCTGTGTGGTGTGCCGCCTGGGGCGTCACGCGGGCGACTGTAGGTGTGGACGCGCGATCATGCATTGATCTGGGTGGGGTTTCCCTCGGGGCTTGCCCCAGGTAACCAAATGTAGTGCGCTGCAGGCAGCTGCTTGGTGCCTGGGCTGTGGTGCGCAGCCTACAATCCGGGCTTTACTGCCCCGGCAGCCCGCCGACAGGGCGGGACACATTGCACCGAAATACAAGGACGCCACCGTGCACGCAGCACCTTCGATTTTCAAAGCCTATGACATCCGGGGCATCGTCCCCAGTACCCTGAACGAGGAAGTGGCCCGCGCGCTGGGCCGTGCCTTCGGCATGGCCGCGCTGGCTGAGGGGCAGAAGACCGTGGCGGTGGGCCGTGACGGTCGTCTGTCCGGTCCCGCGCTCAGTGGTGCGCTGATGGCAGGGCTGGTGGATGTCGGTCTGCACGTGATCGATATCGGCATGTGCACCACGCCCATGCTGTACTTTGCGGCAGCCACGCTGTGCGAAAGCGGCATCCAGGTCACCGGCAGCCACAATCCCAAGGATTACAATGGCTTCAAGATGGTGCTGGCTGGCCGTGCCATCTACGGTGAAGAGATCCAGGCCCTGCACCGGACCATGGAAGCCGAATCCTGGCAGCTGCAGCCTGGCGGCAGCATTCGCCATGTGGATGTGCTGGCCGATTACAGCGCCCGCATCGTAGGCGATGCCAAGCTGGCGCGCACCATGAAAGTGGTGGTGGACAGCGGCAACGGCATTGCCGGCGCTTCGGCCCCGGGTATCTTCCGCGCGCTGGGCTGCGAGGTGGTGGAGCTGTTCTCGGAAGTGGACGGCGATTTCCCCAACCACCATCCCGACCCCAGCAAACCCGAGAACCTGCGCGATGTGGTGCAGGCGCTGCGCGACACCGATGCGGAACTGGGCCTGGCCTTTGACGGCGACGGCGACCGCCTGGGCATTGTCACCAAGGACGGGCAGACCATTTTCCCCGACCGCCAGATGATGCTGTTTGCGCAGGATGTGCTCTCGCGCGTGCCCGGCGGGACGATTCTGTTCGACGTGAAATGCTCGCAGCGCCTGGCGCCCGCCATCCGCGCGGCCGGCGGCGAACCCCTGATGTGGAAGACCGGCCACTCCCTGGTCAAGGCCCGCATGAAGGAAGTGGACTCGCCCCTGGGCGGCGAGATGAGCGGCCATATTTTCTTCAAGGAGCGCTGGTACGGCTTTGACGATGGCACCTACGCCGGTGCACGCCTGCTGGAGATCCTGAGCAAGAGCGCCGACCCCAGCGCGGTGCTGAATGCGCTGCCCACCAGCTTCTCGACCCCCGAACTGAATGTGGCCTGTGAGGAGGGCGAACCGCACCGTCTGTCCGCCGAGCTGCAGCAGCTGGCTTCCAGCGCCTTCAGCGCCCCGGCGGTGATCAGCACCATCGACGGCCTGCGTGTGGACTGGCCGGATGGTTTCGGCCTGATCCGTGCCAGCAACACCACCCCCGTGCTGGTGCTGCGCTTTGAAGGCCAGACGCAGGAGGCGCTGCACCGCATCGAAGGCGAGATGCTGGCGCTGCTGCGCCGCGTCAAGCCCGATGCCCAGCTGGGCGCGTCGGCCCACTGAGGGCGGCTGTGTGCCCGCAGTCCTGTCTCTGAACGTCCAAAGCCGCCCGTGACCCTGGTTCGCTCCCTGTACGCTGCCCTGACCTGGGCGGCCCAGCCTTTGCTGCGCCGCAAGCTGCGCCGCCGCGCCCAGCAGGAACCCGGCTATGCCGAGGCCATTCCCGAACGCTTCGGCCACTACCAACCGGCCGATCTGGGGGCCGAAGGCCTGGGCCAGTGGCTGTGGGTGCATGCCGTCTCTCTGGGGGAGACCCGCGCTGCCGCCATTCTGTTGCAGGCGCTGCGGGACCAGCACCCGGGCTTGAAGCTGCTGCTCACGCATGGCACGGCCACCGGCCGGGCGGAAGGGAAAAAACTGCTGCGACCTGGCGACATCCAGGTCTGGCAGCCCTGGGACAGCCTGGGCGCCACGCGCCGTTTTGTACGGCAGTTCCAGCCGGTGGCCGGGGTGCTGATGGAAACCGAGATCTGGCCGAACCTGCTGGCTGCCTGCCGCGAAGCCGGCGTGCCGGTGGCCCTGGCCAATGCGCGGCTCAATGCCAAATCCCTGGCCGGCGCCCAGCGCTGGGCCGCGCTGTCGCAGCCGGCCTACCGGTCACTGGCCGCCATCTGGGCCCAGACCGAGGACGATGCCGCACGCCTGCGCCAGCTGGGCGTGCAGGTCAGCGGGGTGTTTGGCAACGTGAAGTTCGATACCGTGCCGGATGCCCAGCAACTGGCGCAGGGCCATGTCTGGCGCGCGGCCAGCGAACGGCCGGTGCTGTTGCTGGCCAGCAGCCGCGAAGGTGAAGAGGCGCTGTGGCTGGCTGCCGTGCAGCGCCTGCGTGCCGAAGGGCAGGGTGCACGGATGCCGGTGCAGTGGCTGATCGTGCCGCGCCACCCCCAGCGCTTTGACGAAGTGCAGCAATTGATAGCGCAGGCAGGACTGACGGTGTCGCGCCGCAGCCGCTGGACCGGTGAGGCGGCCACGCAGTCCCCCGCCGCTGCCGATGTCTGGCTGGGTGACAGCATGGGAGAGATGCCGTTGTACTACGCCCTGGCCCATGCCGGTCTGCTGGGGGGGAGCTTTGAGCGCCTGGGCGGTCAGAATCTGATCGAAGCGGCGGCCTGCGGCTGCCCCATGCTCCTGGGGCCGCACACCTTCAACTTTGCCGAAGCGGCGGAGCAGGCCTGCAATGCCGGCGCGGCACTACGGGTCGAAGATATGGCGGCGGCCGTGCAGCAGGCCACGGCGCTGGTGCAGAACGGCACGCAGCTGGCGGCCATGCAGCAGCAGGCCCTGGCCTTTGCCTCCACCCACCGCGGCGCTGCCCAGGCCACGGCACAGGCCGTGCTGGCGCTGGCCTGGCCCCAGGGCGTGCCGGGCTGAAGGTGTACACGGAGTCGCTGCAGCCCGGTGCACAGCCTTCTCTAATGGGGTGACTGTCGCATCGAGAAGGCGTTGTTGACAGGCTGCGTTAGCGTGGTGAACCACGCGGCATACCCACAGGCAGGGCGGATGCTGGATTTACACAAGCATGGGAGGCCACCAGTACCACAGCGGGGCAGGGGCCGCCCCGGCTATGGCCGCTGCGGTCTTCAGGGCCGGGCGATCAGCTGGTTCAGGCCGTGGATGTCCTGCATCTGCAGCTGGCCTGCGGCCTGGCGCAGCTTGAGCTGGCCGACCAGCACGTTGTAGCGCGCCTGGGCCAGGTCGCGTTGGGCCTGGTAGAGCTGGCTTTGGGCGTTGAGCACGTCCACATTGATGCGCACCCCCACCTGGTAGCCGAGCTGGTTGGCTTCCAGCGCGCTTTGGCTGGAGGCGACGGCCGCTTCCAGCGCCTTGACCTGGCCGGTGCCCGATTGCACGCCATAGAACGCCTGGCGCGCGGCCTGGGCACTCTGGCGGCGGGCGTTGTCCAGGTCTGCGCGGGCTTTTTCTTCCAGCGACAGGGTTTCCTTGACGCGGTTTTGCACGGCAAAGCCGGCGAACAGCGGCATGTTCAGCGTCACGCCCACCTGGCCCTGGTGGATGCGGTTCTTGATGGGGATGGTGGTTGTGCCATCCGGGTTGCGCTGCACGCCGTAGCTGGCTTGCAGATCGACGGTGGGCAGGTGGCCGGTTTCGGCCTTGCGGGTTTCCAGCTCGGCCATATCCAGGGCCAGGCGGGCCTGGCGTACCAGGGGCTGGTCGTTTTCGGCCTGCTCTACCCAGGGCGCCACCGTGGCTGGCTGCACGGCGGGCAGCTGCACCGGCTGGGCCAGGGGGCGGGGCTGCAGCGGGCTTTTGCCCACCAGCTGCTCCAGCGCCAGGCGCTTGACCTGCAGGTCGTTGGTGGCGGCGATTTCCTGGGCTTCCACCAGATCGTGGCGGGCCTGGGCTTCGCGCTGGTCGGTGATGGTGGCGGCGCCGATGTCGAAATTGCGCTGGGCGAATTCCAGTTGCTCGCGCACGGCGCGTTTCTGGGCCTGCACCGTGGTCAGCGTGTCCTGGGCGGCCAGCACGTCGAAGTAGCCCTGACTGACGCGCACCAGCAGGTCCTGCGTGGCGGCATCCAGCTGGGCACGGGCCAGTTCCACATTGCGCTGACCCTGGCGGTAGGCGATGGTGTTGGCCGGGCGGTACAGCGGCTGGCTGGCCTGGATGGCCGCACTTTGCTGGTGTGCACTGCCCAGCACGCCGGGAATGTTGGGGTGCAGCTCAGTGCGGGTGTAGTTGGCGCCGGCCTGGGCGCCCACGCTGGGCAGCAGGCCGGACTTGGCCTGGGCGCCCTTGTGTTCGGCCGCATCCAGTGCGGCGCGGCTGGACAGCCAGGGCGCATCAAAGCCCTGGGCCAGTTCCACCATTTCCACCAGGCTTTGGGCACCGGCAGGGGCCGCGGCCAGCCCCATCGTCAGCAGGGTTGCCAAGGTCGCGCAGTGCGTCAGAGAGTGCCGGAAATTGCGAACCATGGAGCTCCTCAGGATGGGGCAGGGGGACAGGAAAAGGCGAACAGGTCGGGTGGCAGGCAGTCTGTCAGTAGCGCGGTACGCTGGGGTCGCGCTGCAGGGACCAGGCGTCGATGCCGCCTTCGATGTTGGCCACCTGCCCGAAATCGTGCTGCGCCAGGAACATCGCTACCTGCATGCTGCGCATGCCGTGGTGGCACAGGCAGGCGGTGGGACGCTCGGGATCCAGCGCGGCCAGTTGCGACGGAATCTGCCCCATGGGCAGGTTCAGCAGCTCAAAACCTTCGGCGGTGACGTGCGCGGTCTGGAATTCCCAGGGTTCGCGCACATCCAGCACCAGGGGAAGTGGATCCCCGGGGTGCTGGGCCAGCCAGTCGTTCAGTTGCGTGGGAGAGACGCGGGTGAACATGGGTCTGACTCTTCTCAGAACACGAAGCGTTCTGCCGTGGCAAAGCCGGACAGACGGGGAGCGACCATGTCCCAGGGTTCGGTGGTGATGCGCTCGTTGCCGTGGCGCTTGACGATGGTGAAGCGCATCATGGGCGATTGGCCCACGATGGCGCCCAGGCGGCCGCCGTCTTTCAGGTGGTCCAGCAGGGCTTCGGGCAGCACTTCCACCGAGCCACTGAGCACGATCACGTCGAACGGGCCTTCGGCCAGCAGGTCCTTGGAGCCGTCGGCCACGCGCACGGTGACGTTGGTGGCTCCGGCGGATTCCAGGTTCTCGCGGGCCATTTCGGCCAGCTCGGGGTTGATTTCCAGGGTCACCACTTCCTTGGCCAGCTTGCCCAGCAGGGCGGCGCTGTAGCCGGAACCGGTGCCGATTTCCAGCACGCGTTCGTGGGCCTGGATGGCCAGGTCGTTGGCCATGCGGGCGTCGACCTTGGGCGACAGCATGGTCTGACCGGCCACGCCCAGGGGGATTTCCACGTCCATGAAGGCCAGTTCGTACGAGGCCGGCGGCACGAAGTCTTCGCGGCGCACGGTTTCCAGGGCTTCGATCACACGCACATCCTGCACCACCCAGGGGCGGATCTGTTGCTGGACCATGTGGAAGCGGGCCGTAGCGTTGGCGTCAGAGGTATCAACCGGGCGGTTATAGGGCAATGTCATCGGGGGTCTCCTCCACAAGGGATGGCTATATCGCAAAATCTTCGATTCTAAGGTTCCTGGGCCGGGTTTGCCGGGGCATTGCCCAGCTTGCGGCGCACCCAGTTCGCCAGATCGTCCATGTAGCAGTACATCACCGGCACCACGACCAGCGTCAGCAGCGAGGAGGTGATGACCCCGCCGATCACCGCCTGGCCCATGGGGGCGCGCTGTTCCGAGCCTTCGGACAGGGCAAAAGCCAGCGGGACCATGCCGAACACCATGGCCAGCGTGGTCATCAGAATGGGGCGCAGGCGCACGCGGGCGGCTGTGAGCAGGGCCTGCTCGCGCGGCATGCCGGGGTGGGGCTGGCCGTCCTCTCCCGTATGGGGGGCGCGTGCGCGGATGGCAAAGTCCACCAGCAAAATGGCGTTCTTGGTGACCAGGCCCATCAGCATCACCACGCCGATGATGGAGAACATGGACATGGCGGAGCGGAACATCAGCAGTGCCAGGGCCACGCCGATCAGCGTCAGCGGCAGCGAGGTCATCAACGCCAGCGGCTGCACAAAGCTCTTGAACTGGCTGGCCAGGATCATGTAGATGAAGATGATGGCCAGTGCCAGTGCCGACAGGGCATAGGCAAAGGATTCGTTCATGTTCTTGGTGGAGCCGGCAAATTCCCAGCGGTAGCCGGGCGGGAGGGCGGCGCTGCCCATCAGGCGGCGGATGTCGCCCGAGACTTCCCCTGCCGAGCGCAGCGCCACGTTGGCGGTGAATTGCACCTCGCGCGCCAGCCCGCGCCGGTTGATCTGCCCCGGACCGGTGGAGTCCACCAGCTGTGCCACCTGGTTCAGGCGCACGATCTGGGTGCCGCCGTCGGTGCCTGCCAGGGCAAACGGCAGGCGCGCCAGGTCGCTGGGCTGGCTGCGGGCATCGGGTGCCATGCGGACGTTGACGTCGTAGGTCTCGTCGTTGGTGGCGCGCCAGTTGCCCACGGTTTCGCCGGCCACCAGCACGCGCAGTGCGGTGGCCAGGCTGCCCACGGACAGGCCCAGGTCGGACGCCGCATCGCGCCGCACCTGGATGTCCACCATGGGGCGGTCGGGTTTGAGGCTGCTGTCCAGATCCACCAGACCGGGAATCTGCCGCAGCTGGGGCAGCAGCTGCTGGTTCAGCCGGTCCAGCTCGGTCAGATCGGCACCCATGATGGAAAACTCAATCTGCTTTTGCCCGCCCACCGGGTCCAGCAGGCCCACATGGGTGACGGTGATGCCTGGAATCTGCTGCAGCGTCTGGCGCAGCGTCCGGCCCATGTCTTCCACATTGCGGCTGCGCTGCTTGCGGTCCACCAGCCGGATGTAGATGGTGGCGTCGCTCTTGCTGGGGGCATTGCCGCTGTTGATGGTGGTGACGGTGTAGCGCACTTCGGGCAGGGCGCGGATGGCCTGCTCCACCTGGTGGGCGCGGGCCTCGGTGGCTTCCAGGGAGGTGCCCTGGGGGGTGCTGAACTTGACCGTGGTTTCCGAAAAGTCTGCCTTGGGCACGAATTCCGTGCCCAGCAGCGGCAGCAGCAGGATGGAGCCGATGAAAATGCCCAGGGCCAGCAGCAGTGTCCACAGCTTGTGGGCGAGCGACCAAGCCAGGATGCGCTGGTAGAGCAGGGCCAGCTCTTCGGTGGCGCGCTCAAAGCCATGGGTGACAAGGCCCAGCGTGCGGCCATACAGGCTTTTGTCCGGCCCCTGGCCGGCGCTGTGGATGCTGGGGTCGTGCCAGATGCTGGAGAGCATGGGGTCCAGCGTGAAGCTGACAAACATCGAAATCAGCACCGCTGCGACGATGGTGATGCCGAATTCGTGGAAGAACTTGCCGATGATGCCTTCCATGAAGCCGATGGGGAGGAAGACGGCCACGATGGACAGGGTGGTGGCCAGCACGGCCAGACCGATCTCCTGGGTGCCGTCCAGCGCGGCCTGGAATGGGGTCTTGCCCATCTGCACATGGCGCACGATGTTTTCGCGCACCACGATGGCGTCGTCGATCAGCAGGCCCACGCACAGTGACAACGCCATCAGCGTGATCATGTTGATGGTGAAACCGAAGGCGTGCATGAAGAAGAAGGTGCCGATCAGCGCAATCGGCAGCGTCAGCCCGGTGATGACGGTGGAGCGCCAGGAATTGAGGAACAGGAAGACGATCAGCACCGTCAGCAAGGCGCCTTCGATCAGGGTCTGGCGCACGTTGTCCACGGCCACCTGGATGGGGCGGGCCGAATCGCTGACTTTTTCCAGGCGAAAGCCGGGCGGCAGCTCGGCCTGGATGGCCAGCACGGCCGCGTCCAGGCCCTTGACCACGGCAATGGTGTTTTCTTCCTGTGCTTTCTGTACCGAGAGCAGCAGGGTGCGCTGGCCGTTGTAGAGCGCCAGCGATTCCAGCTCCTGCGCGCCATCGTTCACGCGCGCCACCTGGCCCAGGCGGATGGCGGCGCCGTTCTTGCGGGTGATGATCAGGTCGGCAAAGTCCTGGGGATTGCGCATGCGGGCGTCGATCTGCACCACCCGTTCCTGCTGCAGCGAGCGGATGGCGCCCACCGGCAGGTCCTGGTTTTCGCTGCGCACGGCAGACACCACCTGGGACGGGGTGATGCCATAGGCGTCCAGTGCCGCCGGGTCCAGGTAGATATTGATTTCGCGCTTGGTGGCGCCTACCAGGTTGACGGCGCCCACGCCGCGCACGTTTTCCAGGCGTTTTTTCAGCACCTGGTCAGCCCAGGTGGTCAGTTGCACGGGAGAGGGAGGCTGGGGGCCATCGGGCAGGACGGCCAGTGTCCAGACGGCGGCGTCGGCCGGGTCGAAGCGCAGCACGCGCGGTTCCTTGACCTCGTCGCGCAATGTGGGGCGCACGGAGGCCACTTTCTCGCGCACATCTTCGGCGGCACGGCGCCCGTCCACGTACAGCTGGAATTCGACGATCACCACCGAGCGGCCCTGGTAGCTGCGCGAGGTGAGCGAACTGATGCCGGCAATGGTGTTGACGCCTTCCTCGATCTTGCGGGTGACTTCAGTTTCGACGATCTCGGGCGAAGCGCCGGGGTATTCCACCGTGACCACTACGACCGGGAAGTCAATGTCCGGGAACTGGTCCACCGCGAGCCGCTGGTAGGAGAACAGTCCCAGCACCACAAATGCCAGCATCACCATGGTGGCGAAGACCGGGTTGCGCAGGCTGACGCGGGTGAACCACATGGCGGGCTTTCAGCGTGCGGGCGCAGTCGTTGCGGTGGAGGGGGCTGCAGCCGGGGCCGAGGCTGCTGCAGGCGCACCGGGTGTACCGGGGGCGATGGGCGCACCGGCCGCGCCCTGCTGCAGCAGCTGGACGCGGGTGCCCACCGGCAAAGGCCCCATGCTGCCGCGCAGCACGGCACTGCCTGCGCTGGCGCCCTGGACGGCCACCCACAGCGCGGTGCTGTCGGTCCCTTCCGGCAGGGCCTGGGCGCCCAGCTGCACGGTCTGGTGTGCGACGGCGCCGTTCACCACGGTCTGGATGTAGGGCTGGGGCTGGTCGTTGCGCACGGCATCCAGTGGCAGGGCCAGGGTCTGTACCGTGCCGGTGGCGATCAGCCCCTGCACAAACAGGCCGGAGCGCAGCTGCAAGCCCGCCACGGGCTGCACGCGCAGGAAGACCGGCACGGCACGGCTGCCGCTCTGGGCGCTGGGGCTGATGCGCACCACCCGGGCGGTGACTGGCGTGCTGGCGCCTTCCACCGTCAGCAGGGCCGTCTGGCCGACCTGCACCCGCAGCGAGTCCTGGGGGGGCAGCGGAGCCTGTAGTTCCAGCGCGGACAGGTTCACCACCTCGGCGACCTGGGCTTCCACGTTCACACGTTCGCCGTCCTGGGCAAAGCGGTGGGCAATCTGACCGTCGATGGGGCTGCGCAGCACGGTGTCGTCCAGCGTCTTGCGCGCGGCATCGGCTGCGGCGCGGGCTGCGGCCGTGTTGGCGCGGGCGGCCTGCAGGCTGGCTTCGGAGGTGGCCAGGGCGGTGGGCGAGATGAACTGCCGGTCCACCAGCGCCTGGTTGTTCTGGTGCTGGCGCAGCTGGATGGCTTCCTGCGCCTGGGCGGCATCGGCCTGGAGCCGGGCCTGGCGGTAGCGGGCTTCGCTGTCGGTGGCATCGATGCGGGCAATCACCTGGCCTTTGCGCACGCTGTCACCCTCGCGCAGCGTAAAGTCCTGCAGTGCACCGGCCACACGGCTCTTGATCAGGGCGCTGTCCACCGCAGACAGGCTGCCGCTGACGGGGACCTGCAGCGGCAGTGTGCGCACCTGCAGCGTGGTCCAGTCCGCTGCGCCGGCCTGCAGCACGGCGGCGGGCGCTTGCTGCTGCGCCTGCAGGGCTTGCTGCTGCTGGCGTTTGGCCACCACAGCCCGCCAGGCGCTGAAGCCCAGGGCCAGAACGACCAGGGCGATCAGGCCCCCAAGCAACCAGGATCTGCGCAGCAAGCTCATATGTCTGTGGTGTGGAGGGGTAGCGTGGGATGCAGCTGGGGCAGGGGCAGGGTGTCTGCATCCACCGGCTCGCGCAGCAGGCCGCGCAGGCAGTTGCGAAATTGCGATAGCAGATAGCTGTGCGGCGTGAGCCCATGGTCCATCGGCAGGCACAGGGTGCCGGTGGGTTGCCACAGCATTACAAAGGTCATCGGCGTCAGCACCAGGTACAAGGCTTCACCCAGTGGCATGGGGCGAAATTCGCCGCTGTCCATGCCGCGCTGCAGGATACGTTCGAGCATCGCGTGGCCGGGTTCATCTACTTCGTGGCGGTAGAACGCGGCCAGTTCCGGAAAATGTGCCGCCTCGGCCCACATCAGGCGGCAGATGCCGCCGGCCTGGGTGCTGGCGATCTGCTGCCACCAGACTTCGAATGCCCGGGCCAGCAGGGCGGCGCTGCTGCCCTGGTAGCGGTCCAGCTCCAGCTGCCAGTCGGCGTAGCAGCCGCTGATGCTGTGGCGCACCACGGCCTTGAACAGTTCTTCCTTGCTGGGAAAGTACAGAAACAGCGTGCCCTTGGACACGCCAGCGCGGGCGGCCACGGCCTCCACGCGGGTGGCGGCATAGCCTTTTTCCAGAAACAGGGACAGCGCCGCTTCCAGCAGTTCACCCGGACGCGCTTCTTTGCGGCGGCTGCGGCGTGGGGCGTCGGTGCTGCTGTCGGGCATGGGTGGGTAGGGATCCAGTTAATGACTGATTGGTCATTAATGTAGCCAAGGCAGCGCACCGCTGTCAAACACTGCCGTGGCGGTGGTGGCGGCCGGCAAATCCGTACTTGATGCAGGGCAAGGCCTGGCGGCCGGCTGAGGCTGGTGTACAACAGCGGCATGACTGAAACCATTTATCTGGCAGGCGGCTGTTTCTGGTGCACCGAGGCCGTGTTCGACCGCGTGCAGGGCGTGATCGATGTGGAAAGCGGCTACGCCAACGGCCATGTGGACCATCCACGGTACGAGCAGGTGTGCGAGGGCACGACGGGCCATGCCGAGGCCGTCAAGCTGGTGTTCGACCCGCAGGTGATCGGTCTGCGCCAGGTGCTGGAGATCTTTTTTGGCACGCACGATCCGACCACACTCAACCGCCAGGGCAATGATGTTGGCACGCAGTACCGCAGCGGCGTGTATGTGACCACGCCGGCGCAGGAGCAGGTGGTGCAGGATCTGCTGCGCGAATTCGGGCAGGACAAGACTTTCGGGGCGCCGGTGGTGACGGAAGTGGCGCCGCTGCGCAGTTGGTGGCCGGCCGAGGCCTACCACCAGGATTATTTCGCCCGCAATCCACAGCAGGGCTATTGCGCCTATGTGGTGGCACCCAAGGTGCACAAGTTGCTGGCCACCTTCGGCCGCTACGTGAAGCCTGACTGAGACGGCTTCGACGTACCCACTGGCAGTGGGCAGCATCAGGAGAGGATTTGGCGGGAGGCGAAGGCAGAAATCCGGTAGTGATGCGCTGTATTGCAATTGAATTGCGTTAATATTGCAATCCCGCTGCAATTGCAGTGTGCCTTGAGTGTGCCCATGCCCCGCCCAGCTTCTTCCGTGGAATTGTCGTTGCCGCCCGGCATGCGGGCCACCCGTGCCACGCGTGCGCTGGTGGCGCTGCTGCGCAGCCAGGCTGCCAGCCGCCTGTCGGCCGCCGAGGTGGAGGCTGCGCTGGCCCGCCTGGGGGTGGCCGTCAACCGGGTGACCGTGTTTCGCGCACTGGACCGGCTGACCCAGGCCGGGCTGCTGCAGCGCCGGGTGGAGGATGACCGCATCACCCGTTTCCAATGGCGCAGTGATGCAGCGCGGGCCCAGGCCAGCGCTGCGCCGGCGCCTGTAGCACCGCGCGCGCCGGTACAGTTTCATTGCCTGCGTTGCGCGCAGGACCTTCCCGTGGACAACGCCGCGCCTGCGATGCAGGCATCGGTACAGGCCCTGGCGGCCGCGCTGGAGCGGGCCGCAGTGGGGCAGTTGCAGGCAGTGCAGCTGCAAGGCCTGTGTACACCGTGCAGTGCGGCCTGAGTCCAGCTCCATGGCTGGCATTGCGCTGGCATCCACCCTCTCTTCCGAAAGAAGCTCCATGCAATTCCGTCTTCTGGCCTGTGCCGCAGTTTTTTCCCTCATCGGCACGGTGGCGGTGGGTGTTCAGGCCCAGCCGACCGCCCGCACGCCACAGCCTGTGCCGGTAACGGCCGAAGCCGCGCCCAAGCCGACCACGGGCCAGCCGGTGCTGGATGCACACACGCGCGAGGACATCGAACGCCACCAGTCCATGGCACGTGCCCATGCCCAGGCCGCCCAATGCCTGGAAGCAGGCAAAGGCGAAGACCAGTGCCAGAAGCAGTTGCAGCTGGCCTGCAAAGGCCTGGCCCTGGGCAAGAACTGCGGCATGCGCCACAGCCATTGAGCCTGCGGGTGGAATGAACGCTGCGTGATGCACTGCATGCTTGCCTACCGAGCCGGATGCCCGTGCTCCCTGTCAAAGGGGGCTGCGGGTCCGCACGCGTGGGTGCATCAGCACTGGGCTCCGTCCGTGCGCCAGCCCAGGCGGGAGGAAGTGTGATGCGCCAGCGGGCCATGCATTCCGCGGGCGGCACCACGGCAGCGCTGTCACTGCGCCGCTGGCTGGCAGTATGGCTGCTGCTGGCGTTGTGCCTGGCACCGCTGGTGGCGCGGATGCACCAGGTGGTGCACATCCCTGGTGCTGGCCTGGCGCCTGCCGTTGCCACGACCGCACCATCACTGCCTGCGGTATCCCCGGGTGGGGTGGGCCACACCGTGCAGGCGCTGTTCGGTCACCATGGCAGCCTGGACTGCCAGGCGCTGGACCAGTTGGCGCATGGTCAGGCGCCGCTTGCCTCTCTTTCCTGGCTGCCCGCATGCTGGGCTACGGCGGTTTCTCTGGCTGCGCCAGTGCATGCCCTGGCGCAGCAGCGCTGGTGGGCGCCGCTGGCCAGGGGGCCGCCCGGGATGCACCTGCCCCCTGGTTTCTGATCCGATTGGTGCGTCTGGAGGCATCCGCAACGCCTGTCCCTGCTGTGGGTGGTGTGTTGTGGCGCATGTCCCGCACCCCAGGAAGGCTGCGGTCCCCTTGCGCCCGCTGATGGCGCAGCGCGCATGCCGCACCGGCCTATCGTCTGGATCAGAACCGTTCAAGAGCAGAGCAGCTTGTGCGCACTCAGTGCGCATGGGACTGCTGACCATATGAAAAGCGCTGCCTGAGGAGGGCGGCGCAAGCTCCCACTGCGGCGGTCAGCCGGTCTGCGCATGCAGCCCATACGGTGCTGTGCGCCGCTGCAGCAGGGGAGTGCAGAGGGAAAGTTCCTCCATGAACGTTTTGAGTGCATCGACCCATCCGGCCCAATCCCGGGCCAATTCATCCACCACGGTACCCGATGGCGCCGAGCCCGCCTGGAAGGCACCGCGTGGAGCAGGGCGCAGCCGTCTGCGCGGCGTGGCCTTTGCCTGCTGGTGCCTGGCGATAGGCACCGCAGCCGCGCATGCGCAGACGCCATTCGCAGAAGCTGGCGCAGTGACTCCTGCTCCCACCACCGTGGCAGCACAGGGTGCCGATGCAGTGGCAGCGAAGCCGGCATCTGGCATTGAATCTACATTACATGAAGTCGAAATTCGATCGAGTGCATGGTCCCTGGAGCAATCAGCGCTGGCGTCACCAGTCCAGGTGCTGGAAGGCGAGGCCCTGGAGGCACGCCGCAGCGCCACATTGGGTGAGACCCTGGCCAGCGAGCCTGGCGTGCAGTCCACGCATTTCGGCGCAGGTGCCAGCCGACCGGTGATCCGCGGCATGGATGGACCGCGCGTGCAGGTGCTCAGTGGCGGCAGTGCGGTGCAGGACGCTTCCAACGTCAGTCCCGACCATGCGGTCATGGCCGACTCCATGCTGGCCGAGCAGATCGAGGTGTTGCGCGGCCCGTCCGCCTTGCTTTACGGCGGTGCCGTGGGCGGGGTGGTGAATGTGCTGGACAGCAAGATTCCCACGGCGGTGCCGGAAAATGGTGTGCAGGGCAGCGCCCAGGCACGTTACAGCTCGGCCGACCGCGGCAAGACCGGTGCGTTCGCGCTGACTGGTGGACAGGGTCCGCTGGTGGTGCATGTGGAAGGCATGGGCCGCAACGCCCAGGAATACCGTGTGGGCCGCGGTTGGGACGGTGGTTCGCGCGTGGGAGGCAGTTTCTCCAAGGGCGAAACCGGCAGCGTGGGCCTGAGTTGGGTGGGTAGCGAGGGTTATCTGGGCCTGGCCTACACACGCCAGGAGGCACGTTATGGCTTGCCCGGCCACGAGCATGTGGACTGCCATGCACACGGCGACCATCTGCATTGCCACGACGACCACGATCATGACCATGACCACGGCGATGGGGCCGACATTCCCACGGTGGATATGCGCAGCAACCGCTGGGACCTGCGCGGAGCCTGGCGCAATCCTGTGGCCGGCATTGCTGCTGTGCGGTTGACGGCCAGCCAGACGCGCTATGGACACGAAGAGCTGGATGAAGGCGAAGTTGCCACCAAGTTCCGCAACCGTGCCCACGATCTGCGGCTGGAAGTGGAGCACCAGCCCATTCCTGGCCTGGCCGGTTTGAGTGGCGTGTTCGGGGTGCAAAGTGCCCAGCGCCGCTTCAGCACCGAAGGGGAAGAGGCCACGGTCCAGCCCACGGACACGCGCAGCTGGGGCATGTTCTGGCTGGAGCGCTACCAGGTGGGCGACTGGACGCTGCAGGGCGCGCTGCGCCACGACCGCCAGCGCATCCGCGCACTGGAAACGGGGGAGGAGCGCGAGCACAGCGGAAGCTCTGCCTCGCTGGGTACGGTATGGCGTTTCCAGCCCGGCTGGCAAGCCAGCCTGAGCTACACCCATGCCAGCCGCATGCCGACGGCCGAGGAGCTGTTTTCGGACGGCGTGCACCTGGCCACCAACGCCTACGAACGCGGCAACAGCCAGCTGGGCCGGGAAAATTCCCGCGCCTGGGATCTGGGCCTGCGCAAGACGGCGGGTGACACCACCTGGGGCGTGAGCCTGTACCGCCATCAAGTGGATGGCTATATCTACGGCCGCACGCTGGACGTGCACGACGGCTTTCAGCTGCTGGAATACAGCCAGGCGGATGCGCGCTTCACCGGACTGGAGGCCGAGTTGCGCCACCGCTTCAATGCCACCTGGGCGCTGCGTCTGTGGGGTGATGCCATGCGGGCCGAACGGGCCGATGGCACCCGCCTGCCGCGCATTCCGCCGGCCCGCCTGGGAGCCCAGCTGCATGCCAGCTGGCAAGACTGGAAGGGCAATGTGGAGTGGGTGCAGGCGGCCCGCCAGTCGCGCGTGGCGCCGCTGGAGTCGCCCACACCGGGCTACGGCCTGCTGCATGCGGGCATCAGCTACACCTTGCGCACGCCCCAGGGCCAGCCGCTGGAGCTGTTCGTGCAGGGGCGCAACCTGACCAACCGCCTGGCCTATGCGCACACCAGCTTCATCAAGGACGCAGCGCCGCTGATGGGGCGCAACATCACCCTGGGCGTGAAGATGGACTTCTGAGCCTGTTTCTGACCACGGCCGCCACACATGCCGGCGGCCGTGGTCACGAGTGGTGAGTGTGGCGAACCAGCCTGCGCGCCCGGGCCGTGGTGCGGCTGGCCGTATTCGTGGCGTTCCGGGGCCTGCAGGCAGTGCCTTTGGCAGGCGCAAGCGCCACCGTTCGTAGTGCTCCTGCCCGGGCTGCACGGCAACAGCGAAATGCGGGTTCATATTGCTGGCGGTGAAGACCTGATCGCCATCGTTGGTCGTCTGCAGAGCTGCGCTGCAGCGGTGCAGGCCGTATCGAATGATGTTGTTGATGTCGCTTCGATCATGTGGAGCACCTGCGCAAGGAGCTGGTGGCAATGCTGTGGGTATGAACGCCGACATCGCTCTGCTTCTGAATCAGCGCGGCGGAAAGTTTCGCTGTGTTGTGTCGTGAGGCGATTTGGAGGCGACAATTTATGCGAATAAATTCAATTTATTTTTTGTCCAATTTCACCAATCATTTAAACGAGTGTAAATGCTAACAAACATGTGAATTTTTTGTGGATTCTTTTTTTTGGTGCCGTGCTCCTTGCACCAAATTGGGTATGAGAGAAGCTGGGCATGTATACTTCGCGGCTAAAAATAAGTGCGGGGTATCAATGGAAGCTTTGAAGATGTTCAAGTGCTGGGGAGTAGCACTTGGATTGGTGGTCATGGTGCAAAGCTCCATCGGCCAAACAAAAGATGTCGCTTTTGCAGGGGTTGCTTTTGCTGGGGAGGCTGCAGGTTTGACGCAGCGGTTTCCCTATTCGTTGCAATACGACAAGCAATTGAAGGCGGCGAAAAGCAGCTTGTTCAAAAGAACGTATGAGTACGTTGCAGTGAATAAGCCAAAGAATTTCAATTTATCCACCCAGCCTGTTGGTGATTTGAAGGGAAGTGATCAAGCGCTGGTCGCCTCTTTGGTCATGAGCTCCGAAACTGTTTCGGTGGAGCATTTTGGAAATATTCGCAAGCTTTTCATTCTGCTGCGTGGTCAGGCCTTGTTCTTCGACTTCAAGTCGATGAATGTGGTGCGCGCATATCCAATCAGCTTTGGTTATGTAGACAACTTCCAGCACGACCCCAGTCCTCAGGAAATTCTGGAACGCGTGCGTTTGGTTTATGAGGGCAGTGACAACAAGCCCGGTATCTATGGCCGTTACGCCAGCGCAATGGCTGGCGCCACACTGCCAGAGCAAGTGAGCCGCTATGTGCAGGTGAGCCGCGCCAGCCTCTCTGCCGAAATGGCCGCAGTTCTGCCTGATTACTTGAAGTCGACACCCGGAGCCAAGGAAACCTGGGCTGCTGATTTGGTGTCAGAGGCCATTTCCACCCGTGTGGGAGTGCCCATGGTTCCATATACCAAAGGCTATGCCGTAGGGAATGTGATGTCCATGCAAGTCATGGACGGAGAAGTTTTCAATCTCACGCTACCGAAGCCGGATTACGAAATCGAAGTTGATTTTAAAAACGTCAAGAAAATAAAATTCAGCCAAAGTGCTGGCGGAACTTCCTACGTCTATGGCACGTACGCTGATATTCGGATCCATGAGCCAGTTTCCGGTGCCGTGTACTTGCAGACTTCGTTGAAGAATGGTGAAACCAAAGTGGTACCGGCTTCGCAAACCTATGTCGACGATTTCCCCGCGTACTATGATTCTGCCAATGGAATGTTTGTCAAGCTTTCGGAAGCCATTGCCGGGAAAAGCAATCCATGGATAAAGACGGCTGCTTCCGCCTCTGATATTGACAGCCAAATCGAGAAAACTATCAAGTTGATGAATTTATGCAAGTAATCAAAAAATTATTGGTCTGGTCATCTATTGCCTTGTTTGCTGGAAGTTCCTGGGCCCAGGTTCAGCAGGCCAAGGGGAAAGCCACCGTGAGCTACCAAGGGTGGTCGGCGTCTGCAGACGATAAAGCGCGTGCCACTTCGGCAGCACAGCTGAAAGCGGTGGAGTTCTATTACGCGGAAGCGGGTCAGTCCGAGGCCGAGAACTTCGATGCGATTCGCGACAAAATTCTGGCTGCGCCAGATCGCTACATTCTCGACACGACGGTGTTGGCAGAAGAAGAAAACAAGGACAAGAAACAATATACGGTTGCCGTGCGCGTGGCGCTCAACGTGGCGAACCTGCGCAATGCAGTGAAATCGAATTCGGCCGTGGTCAAAGGTGGCACTGCAGCGCGGTCGCCACTGGCGTTCATGTTTGTGTCCCGTCAGGTGGACAGTACCCGCAGCTTTGACGACCGTGTGTACAAGCGTGTAGACCAGAAGGCCGATGTGAAGGGCAACGTCCAGGTTTCCGAAAAGGGCTCGGAAGGGGAGTCCTTTGGTCGCGGCCAGATCCAGACCAATGCGTCCACATCGACTTCCGTGAACGGCTCTCTTCAGCGTTCAGCGTCGATCGAAACGGGCGGTAGCACGACGCGGCGCGCCAGCGAATCGACCTTCCGTTTGTTGCCCAGTGCCAATTTGACGCAGGTTTTCACCTCCAACTTCACCCGTGCGGGATTCAAGGTGTCTGAAGCAGCCATGGTGGAGCCATATACGGACGGCAAGTTCAAAGTGGCCACCGTGGAAAACGACTACAAGTCCGGCATGGATCTGAAGCCTGCCACTTTGGCATCGCTGGTCAGTGGCATGCGTGCCGCACAGATTCCCTATGTGGCACTGGGTACGTTGGATGTTGGACTTGCCGACACCGACGGCAACACCGGTTTGATGCGTGTGGCGGTCACCGTCAACGCCAAGTTGCTGGATATCAGCCAGACCATTCCCGACACCCTGGCTTCTGTGGGCCCCGTGCAGTACGCCGGTGTGGGCCCTACAGAGGACGAAGCCCGCAACAACGCCCTCAAGCTTGCTGCCAACAATGCAGCGCGCGAACTGACCAGTCAGCTCACCAATCTGGGTGTGCGCTGATTTCTGTTTTCCCCGATTTTTGTTTGATTCTTGATTCAGGAGATAGATTGCAATGAAGAAGATCTTGACTGCTATTGCTGTGGTGTGCGCAGGCATGGCCACCCCTTACACCGCCTCGGCACAATTCAATATTCCCAGCTTCGGCGGCAGCAAGTCCAGCGCCCCGGCTGCTGACCTGGGTGGCCAGCAAACCACTCTGGTGAAGAATTTCGTGGCAGCCAACGTGGATGTGCTCAAAGCCAACTCCAAGATGGGCGAAGCTCTGGGCCTGAAGGCCACCGCCGCCGATGCCGAAGCCGTTGCGCAACAGCTGTCGTCTGGCTCGACCTTTGACAAGGATGCTGCTTCCAAGGCAGCCACAGCCGTGGGAGATACCGGCGGTGCCATCGCTGCCAAGCTGGCGGAAAAGCCTGCACTGGATGCAGCAGCCAAGGCCACTTATACCCAGGGCCTGTTGAGCCTGGCCAAGGGTGTGGTGCGCTACACCGGTCTGGGCAAGGATGTCTCTGCCATGGGCGATGGCCTCAAGAGTGCTCCTCTGACCCAGCTGCCTTCGCTGGGCGCTGCCAGCTACGTGGTGACTAAGTTCCCCACTTCGACGACCGAGGTCTTGAAAGCGCTGAAGAACGCGGTGGACTTTGCCAAGAGCAATGGCATTGAGGTGCCGGCAGAAGCCACTAGCCTGCTGTGATTGACTGACGACGGAACCCGAAGAAAGCAGCTATGCGTTACTACCTCATCGGGGCCTTGTCGGCCCTGATGGTGGTGGCCGGCTGTGGCCCCAAGTCTGAAGAGACAAATGCCACAGCGGCCTCTGCCAACACCCCCGCCAGCAGCTCGGTTGCCCCTGCTGTTCCTGATGTAGGCAAACTCGAGAGTGTGAGTACCACGGCCACGGGTCTTGGCAAAACGGCGGGCGAAGCAATGGCTGAGGCCATGAAGATGGCTTTGCTGCAAGTCAACGGTGCCGTTGTACAAACAGAGAGTGTCACGGCCAAATATGGCCTGGATGTCAGTCTGAACCAGGACAGTGCTTCGCTGCGCGCAAATGCATTTGCCGAACTGGTTCAGCAAAAATCAGGCGGCGTGATCCAGAACCTGAAGGTGGTCAGTCTGGAAGAGCCATCGTTGCTGCCTCCCAAACTCTACAAGGCGACGATCGAGGCCAGCATCGCCAAATTCAAGCCTTCTGCAGACATGCAGAAGCTGAAGGTGGTGATCGGTCCCGTGACATTTGGCCAGCAGCATCTGGCGATGGGGGATCGTTCCGTGCCATCGGCCCAGGTGGCGGCCGCATTGCGCCAGCGCGTCAGTGATGCTTTGATGCAGACAGGCCGCTTTGCGGTGCTGGACCGTGAGTTCAGCCCCGAAATCGAGCAAGAGCTGGACATGATTGCGAGCGGACAAGCGCCCAGCGCCGAACTGGCGAAGCTGTCCCAGGCTGCCAGTGCTGATCTGGTATGGAGTGCCCGTGTCAACACCTTTGCCTACAACCGCCACGCTCGCCAGTTGCGCACCAGCGACCGTGAGTTGGTGAGCTATTCGGGCGGTTGGTCCTTGTCGCAGAAGATGGTGAATGTGGCCACACGCCAGGTCACTGTCTCCGACTCGCTGCGGGGTGCTGCGCCAGACCGTGCGGCAACCACCTTGGGAACCGGCGTGGATGGCGACAAGATGCTTGCAGACATGACCGATGAAGCCGCAAACGCCATAGTCGGCTCCATTTTGCAGCGGACTTTCCCCGTCATGGTGGTGGCACGCGACGGCACCAACGTCGTATTGAGCCAAGGCGGGCAATCCATCCGCGAAGGATCTCGCTACGCGATGGCCGCAATAGGCAAGGAAATGAAAGACCCGCAAACCGGCCAAAGTCTGGGACGCATGGAGTCGCCTTGCTGCGAGTTGGTCATTGATCGTGTGACTCCAAACCTCTCCTATGGGCATTTGGAGAATATGCGTACCGATCTGGATGGCATTCCGGAAGGTGGTTTGCAGGTGCGCAATGAACTCAAGCAAGCTGTTGTTTCTGCCAGCGCAGCACCTGCTGCAGCATCTTCCTCGGCAACCAAGTCACAGTCTGCCCCGGCGAAAGCACCGCCTGTAAAGCCAAGCGCTGCGCCTGCGGCAGCTGAGAAAGACGATAAATGGTGAAGTGATCACCTTGTGTAAAAAGCGGCGCTGGGCGCCGCTTTTTTTATGGCCAGGCTGATCGAGAAGCCGCTGTGGCGGTTTGCGTTCAACGGTGGGGCGAGAGTTTCAGCCGCCACAGCTCATAGCGTTCCTGCCCGGGCTGCACAGCGCCTGCGAAATGCTGGTTCAGATTGCTGGCGGTGAAGAGCAGGTCGCCACCCGGCGTGAAGGTGGCGGTATCCGGCCAGCGGATGCCGTCGTCGGCCGCCAGCAGCGACATGCTGCGGCGGTGCGGGTTGTAGCGCACGATACCGTTGCGTGTCACATCGGTGATGTAGAGCAGTCCCTGGGCGTCGGTGGCAATGCCGTCGGTATTGCCACCCACATCGCCCAGGTTCTGGATCTGTGCGGCGCGCTGCGCATCGGTGGCGGCCGTGTCGTGCAGCACGGCGGTGGGAATGGCGTAGGCGTGGCGGCCGGTGGTCACGGTCCAGTACAGTGTGGCTCGGTCGGGCGACAGCGCAATGCCGTTGATGCCCAACTGCAGTGGATTGCCGGGCCAGACTTCTTCGCCATGGGAAAACACCTGTACACCGGGCTCGGGCAGCAGCGCAGGGTGGCGGTGCAGCACGCGCCGGGCCTGGCCGCTGGCAAAGTCCACCACGATCAGCGCGGCCTGGTTTTGGGGCGCGCTGCGCAGCCCGCTGTCGGAGATATAGGCCACGCGCCGGGCTTCATCCACCACGATGTCGTTCAAGAAACTGCCGCTGCGGTCGGCCACGCCATCCAGGGCAATGCGGCGCACGGTCTGGCCACTGGCCAGGTCGATGACCAGCACTTTCTGCGCCCCTTCGGGCGCCTGGGCTTCCCCGGCGACAAAGCCCATGTCCAGGGCCCACAGCCAGCCGTTGCGCTGGTCCACATAAAAGCCCAGCACATTGCGCAGCGCCTGCTGTGGCGCGGCCTGCACGGCATTGGCGGAGATGGACGGAAAGGCCGTGAGACGCGCCGGGCCGCTGGTGATACGGGTGTCCAGGCGGCTGAGGGTGGCCGGTGCCTGGGCCGATACCAGGCGCGGTGTGCTGACAAAGGCCTGGCCCTGGCCGTCGAAATGGATGCCGGCAATGGGTGCGCCGACGGAATGGGGCGATGGTGCGGGCGCTGCATCTGCGCGGGAAGTCGCAGGCGCCTCCCAGGTCACGCCGCTGTAGCTGCGCCAGCGTTCCAGCGTGGCGGTCGGTGGTTGCTCCGGTGCCGCGGCGTGGACGACAGAAGCAATGGAAAACACGTGGAGCAGCAGGGCCACGGCGGCAGTGCTCGACAGACGAGAGTGGCGGGGCATGAAAGGCTTTCGGGGCGGTGGGGGAGCCGGATGAGAGTGGGTGGCAGACATGGGGTCAGCGCGCCTGTATGAGATCGCGCAGGGCCTGGCCCACGCGGGTGGCCGACTGCGGGTTCTGCCCAGTTACCAGGCTGCCGTCGGTCACCACCTGGGGCTGCCAGTCGGCGGCAGGCAGGTGCCGGGCACCACGCTGCACCAGCGTGCTGGCCAGCAGAAAAGGCACGACCTGTTCGAGCTGCACGGCGCGCTCTTCGCTGTCGGTGAAAGCTGCCAGTTGCTTGCCGGCCACCAGATAGCTGCCATCACTGCGGGTGACGTTGACCAGTGCTGCCGGCCCATGGCACACGGCGGCCACGGCGCCGCCGGCTTCGTAGATGGCGCGCGCAACATGTTGGACGGCGCTGCTGTCTGCGAAGTCCCACATCGCTCCATGGCCGCCGGCAAAGAAGATGGCCGCATAGCGCGCGGGGTCCACATCCTCCAGGCGTGCGGTGGTGCGGATGGCTTGGCGGAACTGCGCATCGGCCCAGTCGTGGGCGTTGGTGCTGTCCTGCAGATCCAGGCCATCCACCGGTGGCTCTCCACCCTGGATGGACGCAAATTCCACCGGGATGCCTGCCGTTTCCAGCTGCTGCAGCGGGTGGGTGACTTCGGCCAGGTAAAAGCCGGTGGGCTCGCCCGAGTCGCCTTTGCGGGCGTGGCTGGTCAACACGAACAGCACCGGGCGGCCGGCGAACGAGGCCGGGCTGGCTGCTGTGGAAGTGGCGGTGAGGACGGGGATGGTGTGCATGACAGATCCTTGGTGAACGATGGAATGGACTGTATTGATTGCTTTCAAGGAGATAAACTGGCTTTCAAGAAATTGATTTGTTCTTTGAAAGACAAGATGAATGGCGCGACGCTTTGACCATGTGGCGGATGTAGAGGCTTTTGTGGCGGTGGCCGAGCAGGGCTCGTTCACGGCGGGTGCGGTGAGTCTGGCGTCGACGGCCTCGGTGCTCAGCCGTGCCGTGGGGCGGCTGGAGGCGCGGCTGGGCCAGCAGTTGCTGCATCGCACCACCCGCCGTCTGAGCTTGACGGACACCGGACGCCTATATCTGGAACAGGTCCGTGCGGCCTTCACCTTGCTGGACGATGCAGAGCGCGACGCCCAGGGCGACGCCGAGGCGCTGACCGGCTGCGTGCGCATCAGCGTGCCCACCAGTTTTGGCCATTACCGGCTGCCGGTGCTGCTGCAGCCGTTCACGGCCCAGTACCCGCAGGTGCGCATCGAGGTGAACATCACCAACCGCAATGTGGATCTGGCAGCCGAAGGCTTTGACCTGGTGATCCGCCTGGGGCCGCTGCCGGACAGCGGTCTGGTGGCGCGCAAGCTGGAGGATGCGCCGCTGTGCCTGGTGGCGGCGCCGGCCTATCTGCAGCAGATGGGGGTGCCACGTACGCTGGACGATCTGCCGCAGCACCGCTGTCTGCCTTTTGTGATGCCGCGTACCGGCAGGCTGGCGCCCTGGGTGTTCCGTGCCCAGGGCGAGGATGTGGAATGGCTGCCCGAGGCCGCCGTCACGGTGTCGGACGATGTGCTGGGGGTGGTTTCACTGGCAGAGCAGGGCATGGGCATCTGCCAGAGCTATGACTTCATTGTGCACAGTCGCATCGCGGACGGCCGTCTGGCGGAAGTGCTGCCCCAGTTGCGCGGGCGCAGCCGGCCGTTTTCGGTGGTTTACGCGCCGCACCGCCGGCAATCTGCCGCTGCGCGGGCGCTGATTGCCCAACTGACAGGGCAAGGGCAGGGTGGTGCCCGGCAGGCCTGAAGACAATGGCCATCCGGATACGTGGATGGCCGTGTCTGCAGGGAGTCGCTGTGGTGGGCGCATGACCATGGCAGCGGCGGGCTGCCCATGGCGATGGCTGAGCTGAACTCGGTGAGCTCAGCCCTGCGACCGCAGGCGCTGCGCCGCTGCCAGGGTCTTCTGGGTCCGCTGTCGGGCCTGGCGGCGCTTCCACCACAGCCACAGGCCGCTGATGCCCAGGCCTGCCAGCACCAGTCCGCCCAGGGCGACGGCGGTCTCCAGCAGCCAGCCGCCCAGCTCGCCGGTGTGCAGCGGGTAGATCACGGCCACGGCAGCGGCGCCCGGATCCACCTCGTTCCAGCGACGCACCGCCAGTACCTGACCGGTGCGTGGGTCCATCCAGACGGAACTCACGCCATTGGGATGGGGTTCACCCGGCACCAGAAAGCGCACGCGCACCGGTTTGGTGGGCGCCGCAGGCAGCTGCAGCATGCGCAGCTGGCCTTCGGGCAAGGCGCGCTGTGCCGTTGCCCGCAGGGCATCCACGGAGGGTAGGGGGCCAGCTGCCGTCTGGAGCTTGGGCAGTTTGGGGGGCTCCACGGTGCTGGCTCCAGCGAACGCATTGATCACGCCGGCCAGCGGGCGCCAGGCCATGTAGGCACCGGTGGCCACGGAGACGGCCAGCAGCAGCCCCAGTGCGGCGCCGCCCACGCGGTGCAGATCGAACAGGGAGCGGGCCAGGTTCTTGCGCAGCTCCACCCTCCAGGCGTTGGCCCAATTCCGGGGCCACCACAGCACCAGGCCGGTGACCAGCAGCACCAGATAGGCCAGCGCCACCCAGGCTAGGATGGCCTTGCCCGTGGATTCCAGCAGCAGGCTGCTGTGCAGTTTGAACAGGGTGTTGGTAAAGCCCTCGGTGGCGCCGCGCCGGCCTTGTTCCTGCCCGGTCCAGGGGTTGAGGTAGAGCGTGCCGTTCCAGCTGCCGCGCACCGTGGCCCACAGGCTGTCGCCGGGCTGCTGGGGCAGACGGAAGCTGACGGTGGTCTGGTCGCCAAACTCCTGCCGCAACCGGGCGTACAGCGGCGCCAGGGCGGTGGGCGTGGCCGCGCCGGACGGTGCCGGGGCGGTGAACAGCTCGGCATGCAGCCGGCGGTCCAGCGGCTGGGCCACCACCAGCAGTGCGCCGGTCAGGCCGGCCAGCACCAGCACCCAGCCCAGGCCCAGGGCCAGCCAGCGGTGCAGCCGCAGCCACAGAGAACGCAGTGCAGTCATGCTTGCAGCGGCCCTGGTTTAGAACGGCAGCGTGGCCTGCACGTACAGCGTGCGGGGCATGCCGACATACTTGCCACCGTTGTTGTCGGTGGAGCGCAGGTAGTAGCGGCGGTCGAACAGGTTCTTGATCCCCACGGCCAGGCGCAGGTTGTGGGCTTCCTTGCCCATCTGGTAGCCGGTGCGCAGGTTGACGGTGGCGTAGCCTGGCACATCGCCCAGGCGGCCAGAGGCGTCTTCCTGCGTCACGTACTGCGTGCCCGATCCGGGAGAGCGCTGCTTGGACTGCGCGTTCAGGTCTGCGTTGAAGGTCCAGCGGTCCACGCTGTAGCGTGCCGACAGCGACGCCGTGTGGCGCGAGTACAGCGGCAGGTCCTTGCCCGCAAAGTCGCCGGCCTGCGAAGAGGCCTGGGTGTAGGTGTAGGTCATGCCAGCGGACAGGCCCTTGAGGGCGGGGAAGGCCTTGCCGAAGTCATAGCGCAGGGCCGATTCCAGGCCGCGGTGGCGGGTGGCGCCCAGGTCGGTCCAGATGCCGTCGACGCCGACGCGGGTCAGCAGCAGTTCCTTGTCGAAGTCGATGTTGAACAGCGTCAGCTCGCCGCCCCATTGCTCGCCCTGGAAGTGTGTGCCGATCTCATAGGTCTTGGCCGATTCGGGGTGCAGGCCGCGGTCGCTTTGTGCCAGCTGCGCATACTGCTGTGGCCCGAAGGACTTGCCAGCGTTGGCAAACACGGACCAGTGGTCGTTCATGCGGTAGAGCACGGACAGGGTGGGCAGCCATTCGTCGGCCTCGGATTCGGGGGTGATGGCACTGGTCACCACACCGCCCGCGCCCAGGTTTTTCACGTGGTTGAAGGAACGGATGCGCTCGAAGCGCACACCGGGCGTGATGGTCCAGTTGCCGATATCGATGCGGTCGTCGATATAGAAGGCATGCGCCGTGGTGCCACCATGGCTGTTCTGGTAGGCATTCATGGGCAGGTCCATGGCATTGCCTTCGGTGCCCGGCGTGTAGTAGGCCGTGCGCAGCGCCACTTCGGAGCTCTTTTCCTTCAGGTAGCGGTAGCCCACGCTGACTTCCTGCACCACCGAGCCGGTTTCAAAGATGCGCGAATAGCGCGGCTCCAGGCCCAGGTAGTTGTAGTTGCGGGGGGCTGCGGTCAGGCGGCGCTGGCTGCCGCTTTCCTGCTCGATGTAGCTGCCGCGGAAGGAATCCACGTAATAGGCCAGCACTTCGACGTTGTTGCGGCCGTCGTTGTGGGTGTACTTGAGCGAGCCGTCGGTACGGCGGCCGGTGAACTGGTCGTAGCTGCGCGTGCTCTGGAAGGGGTCGGCCGCGTACTGCGCCGTGGTCAGGCCGCCGGGCATGCGGCCCTTGCCTTCAAAGTGGTGCAGCGAGGCGCTCAGGTTGTCCTGGCCCGTCAGGCGGTAGCTGCCCTTGAGCAGCACATCGTCGATGTCGGTCTTGTCATTGCCCGCGCGCCAGCCGCTGCCGTGCGTGCCCGAGTACAGCAGCGCGCCGCCCAGGCCGGCCGCGTTGGTGCCGCCCACAAACAGACTGGGCGTGGTCTTGACATTGCCGCCGTGGCTGTAGAACTCGGCGCCCACGCTGGCATCGGCCTCGAATTCCTTGGGAATGGCGCGGGTGACGAAGTTGATGATGCCGCCCACATTCTGCGGGCCGAAGCGCACCGAGCCTGCCCCGCGAATCACGTCCACGGAGCTGAGGTTGCCCAGCGATACCGGTGCCAGCGACAGCTGGGGCTGGCCATAGGGCGCGTAGGAGACGGGCACGCCATCCATCAGCACATAGGCGCGGGGCGACAGGCGCGAGGTCAAGCCGCGCACGCCGATGTTCAGCGAAACGTCGCTGCCACCCGTGCCGTTGCTGTCTTGCACCTGCACGCCGGGCACCAGGCGCAGCACATCACGCACGCTGGCCGAACCGCTTTCCTCGATGCGTTGCTGGTCGACGATGGTGCGGGCGCCGGCATGCTCCAGCACCTTTTCCTGGTTGGGGTTGTCCAGCCAGTTGCCGGTGACGGTGACCGAGTCCAGCGTGGACACCACAGGTTCGGCGGATTGGGCGTAGACGGCGGCGGGCAGGCAGGCCAGTGCGGCCGCAGCGGCCACGGCACAGCGCACACCGGCCGTGCGGGGGGATTGGGGAGAGGACATGAAAGAGAAGGGGGAGAGGCTGCGTTCAGGCCGCTGCGGTCAGCAGTGCAGGCGGCGGCACGGCAGAAAGAGGGTTGGTGACAAAACTCAACAATGATTATAAATAGGAATGATGCGCAATTTGGCGATAAGGGCGCCAAAGTCGCTGTGGCTGTCCGGGGAAGTCGCGGCCCCCCCGGATGCCGAGAACGTTGCAGATCTCGAAGCATCCTGCCTTCGCAGGGGATTGCCGTGGCCTATCATGCGGGCCGCAGCACAAGCCCCGTAGCGTTGCCCGTGCCCCGTGCCCCGTGCCCCGTGGGAAGACTGCGACTTTGCGGAACGCTGGGCCGGCACGCTTTGTGCGGATGCGGTGAAGGTGCTGTGCAGGTCCTGGCGGTCTTCGGCAGGGCGCTGCTGCGTTGTTTTTCAGGAATCTTTGGTGAACTCTCCCGCTTTCTCTGCCCTGTTGCCTGTGATTTTGATGATTGGCCTGGGCATCTGCCTGGCCAAGCTGCAGTGGGTGCGCCACGCTGCCGTACGGGATCTGTCGAATCTGGTGTTCTATGTGCTGACGCCGGCGCTGCTGTTTCGCACCATGATGCAGGTGAAGCTGACGGACCTGGACTTTGCCCCCATCGGGGTGTACTTTCTGGCCGTGGCCCTGGTGTTCGCCGTGACCATGCTGGTGCAGGGCTTCACCACGCTGGGTGCAGCACGCGCACTGGCCAATACCTTCAGCAACACGGTGATGATCGGTATCCCGCTGATGAGCCTGGCCTATGGCGAGCAGGGTCTGGTCACGCTGTTCACCCTGATTTCGGTGCACGCCCTGGTGCTGCTGACCAGCGGCACCATCATTTTTGAACTGGCCGCCGCGCGCCAGGCCAGCCGTGCAGGCCAAGCGGATGCGCGCGGCATGGGCCGCACGATTGCCCAGGCGGTGAAGAACAGCATCCTGCACCCGATTCCGCTGCCCATCATTGCCGGGGTGCTCTACGCCCAGACCGGTTTGTCCGTGCCCGAGGTAGTGGATACGCCGCTGCAGTTGATGGGGCAGGCGCTGGGCCCCATGTCGCTGCTTCTGGTGGGGGTGACGCTGGCCTATGGCCGGGTACGGGGTAACCTGAGTGCTGCGCTGCGCATTGCCGTGGTGAAGACTGTGGTGCACCCCGCCGTATTCCTGGGCTGTGCCTGGCTGCTGGGTCTGCGCGGCCCGGCGATGGCCGCCATGGCGCTGGCTGCGGCCTTGCCCGTGGGCGCCAATGTGTTTCTGTTTACTCAGCGCTATGAAGTGGGGGAGGACGAAGTCACGGCCAGCATTGCGGTTTCCACCGCGCTGGCCCTGGTCACGCTGCCGGTGGTGCTGACGGTGTTGCAGCGCTGGGCCTAGGTCACCGCGGTGAGCCTGCACCGTGCGGCACAGCGGGGCTGCTGTGCTATTGGTGAGGCTGCGACACATCGGGGGCACACATATCGGGGGCGCGTTCGCTCCCATGGCCTTGGTCGCAGCGGGCTTCCAGGGTTTGCTGCGTTGTATGGGGCGTATGCAGCAGACAGCCAGCAGGCAGTACTGATGCCAGCCCGTGGGACATGGCGCAAGGCAACGCACCCGCTGGCGGTGCAAGGGCGCGGGAGGGGCTGAGACGCTGCCCAGTGTCCCGCGATGCCTATGCGCTGCAGCCCAGGGGCCGCGTCTGGGACATAGAAAAAGCCCCGGCTGCGCGAGCGCCGGGGCTTGGGCGCACCGCCTAGACTTGGCGCGTACACCGATATGTGTTGTATCGGCGTACGCTGCGGGGACTTGAGCGGTTTTCGTTCAAAAAGCGCTATTCAGGGCGCAAGTCGTTCACGTACCCAAACCTGGCTGTCGTCTGGCCCGCTTTCGGTGCGGTAACGCAAACGGTCGTGCAAGCGGCTCTTGCGGCCCTGCCAGAATTCCCAGCGGTCGGGCACCAGACGGAAGCCGCCCCAGTGCGGGGGGCGCGGAGGCTTGAGCAGGAACTGGGCGCCATATTTGGCGGCGTTGGCCACCAGCACGCTGCGGCTGGATATGACCTGGCTTTGCGGGCTGGCCCAGGCGCCAATGCGGGAGTCCAGCGGGCGGCTGTGGAAGTAGGTGTCGCTTTCCTCGTCGCTGACGCGTTCGACCCGGCCTTCGATGCGGACCACGCGCTCCAGCTCCACCCAGTGGAACTGCAGTGCTGCAAACGGGTTGCCCGCCAGTTCGTTGCCTTTGCGGCTGTCGTAATTGGTGTACCAGACAATGCCGCGTGCGTCATAGCCCTTGATGAGCACGATGCGTGTGCTGGGGCGCAGATCGTTGCCTACCGTGGCCACGGTCATGGCATTGGGTTCTGCCACTTGCGCGCTCACGGCTTCCTGCAGCCACTGGTCGAACTGCGCCAGGGGATCCGCTTTGGATGCGTCTTCATTGAGTTCTGCGCGCTCGTAGCTCTTGCGCAGGTCGGCGATGTGGGCAGAAATCTGGCTCATGCCGCCATTGTGCCCCCTGCGTGCAGCAGTGCGGTATTTGTGCAGGCCGTGCGCTGCCTGCTGTGGCTAATGCAGACCAGGGAGGTACGTCCAGGGGCAGATGAGATGGCGTGTAGGCGAGCCTGAAACCGGTTGCCGTGGTGCATGCGCTGCAGTACGGGGGCAGTCCGCCGGACTGCCAGATGTTCCGGGATTGCGCCCCTTGTGCACGCAGGCCTGGCAAGTTCGGACACTGCAATCCGCAATGTGCAGGATCTGGTGCCGCACACGGGCCGCGTATGGCGGCGCCGGGCGGCATGGCTCAGCCAGCCAAGGACACCGTTTCGGCGCGGCTCATGTGTTCCAGGGCGGCGCAGACATCGGCCATGCGACCGCTGAGCACCATGCGGGCGCGGTCGCCCACGTCGCGACGCAGGACGCGCACCTTGTCGTCCATGGCCACGCTGAAATAGCGGCTGTCGTTGGCACTGGCGGTGGATGCTGCGTTTGTGCCAGCAGACGCTGCCGCACGATGGGCACGCAGGCCCGGGTGGCGCTGGACCTGCATGGACAAGGGGGCAGTGAGGGTAAAGCCGACCGGGGTGCTGGAAGTGGTGAACAGGCGCATGGGGGAGCTCGCTTTCTGTTGTGCAGTTTTCCGGGCAAACCTACTCCCTCAGGCTGCACACACCTGATCGGAGAGACAAATTCTGGGCAAAACAGCCCCTGCGCGGCCGCGCAGGCCGCGGTACAGAACCGTGGTAGTGGCGGAAGTGGCTGGGCGGCGCTTCCGCGGTCAAGGGCCTGGGTGGCAGCGCTGAGCGCGCCATGGGAAGCCCGGTAGAAGGACCGGGCGCTACATGTGCGCCGAGTTGCGGATCAGGCCCACGGCCAGACCTTCGATGGCGAAGGGCTCCTCGGGATTGACCTGGATGACGGGGTAGTCGGGGTTTTCTGGCAGCAGTTCGATCTGCGAGCCGGTGCGGCGCAGGCGCTTGACGGTGACGTCATCACCCAGGCGGGCCACGACGATCTGGCCGTTGCGGGCCTCATGGGTGGACTGCACGGCCAGCAGGTCGCCGTCCAGGATGCCGGCGTCCCGCATGGACATGCCACGCACCTTCAGCAGGTAGTCGGGCTTGTGGGCGAACATGCTGGCTTCCACCGAATAGGTCTGGTCGATGTGTTCTTGGGCCAGAATGGGCGAGCCTGCAGCGACACGGCCCACCAGCGGCAGCAGCAGCGGCTGCATGGCGGTCAGAGGCAGGGCAAAGACGTTGCCGCGGGCTGCGTTGATGCTGCGCACGGTGTCCACGCACAGGCGGATGCCGCGCGAAGTGCCGCTGACCAGCTCGATCACGCCCTTGCGGGCCAGGGCCTTGAGGTGTTCCTCCGAGGCATTGGCCGACTTGAAACCCAGCGTGCTGGCGATCTCGGCCCGGGTTGGGGGCGCGCCAGTGCGGCTGATGGCAGACTGGATCAGATCCAGAATCTGCTGCTGCCGGGGGGTGAGCTTGGGGTGGTCCATGGGCATTCCTCGATCAATGGGGATGAATACTGTGCGTTCATCCAGTACCTGTATTTTTGACCAGTTTGCAAAGGACTGCAAGTGGAAAGTGGCAAAACCATCGTCATTCTGGGGACCGGCGGCACGATTGCCGGGGTCGCGGACTCTGCGGGGGCCCATGTGGGCTACCGTCCGGCACAGCTGGGTGTGGCGCAACTGCTGCAGGCGGTGCCCGACCTGGAACGCGTTGCAAAAGCACCACTGCAGGCCGAACAAGTGGCCCAGCTGGACAGCAAGGACATGGACCACACCACCTGGCATGCGCTGGCAGTGCGCTGCAGCCAATTGCTGGAGCGTGCCGATGTGGGGGGCATTGTCATCACCCACGGCACCGATACCCTGGAAGAAACCGCCTGGTTCTTGCAGTGTGTGCTGCAGCCAGCCAAACCCGTGGTGCTGACCTGTGCCATGCGTCCGGCCAGTGCCATTTCGGCCGATGGGCCTGGCAATCTGCGGGATGCGGTGATTTGCACAGCCGATGTCCATGCGGCCGGGCGCGGCGTGCTGGCCGTGATGGCCGGGCTGGTGTTCAGTGCCCGCCAGGTGCGCAAGGTGCATCCCTACCGGGTGGACGCATTTGACGGCGGTGACAGCGGCCCGCAGGGCTGGGTGGAAGAGGGGCGGGTACGCTGGGTCGGCCCCGTGGAGGGGGCCGCTCTGTCGGCGCCGAAGATTCCGCCGGTGGGCGCGCTGCGCCCGCCTGCCGAATGGCCTCAGGTGGAAATCCTGGTGAGTCATGCAGGCTGCAGCGGGTCGGTGATGCAGGCGGTGGTCCAGGCGCTGTGCAGCGCTGGCGTGCGCGGGCTGGTGGTGGCCGGCACAGGCAACGGCACCACCCACCAGGCGTTGGATGCCGCACTCGAAGTGGCGCAAAGCCGGGGCCTGGCGGTACGCCGCAGCACGCGTTGCGAGCGCGGGCGCATTGTGCAGGCCGAAGACGCCGATGACAGCCGTGTCAGCGCCTTGTCTGCCGTGAAGGCGCGCACCAGTCTGATGCTGGAATTGATGGGCTGGCCGCGCACGGACCGCTAGCCCGAAATCCGTGCCGGTGCGGCAGGCCACGCCGCCATAGGGTGGGGGGGCGGGCTTGTTGCGCGGCGTGAATACGTGCAGGCCTGCCAGCCCAACCCGCAGGTAGGCAGGCGATAGCGTGTTGCAGTCGAGGTCCGCTGGAAAATCTCGCCAACCCGGGGTCTGCACAGCGCTGGCTGTACGGGGCTGTCGTGTGGCGCGCACGAAATTCTCACAAAAACTTACAACCGGTAGAGAAGAGGAATGTGCACCCGGCGCGGTAAGCAATAATCGCGCACGGAGGTGTTAGTGGTGACCAATTCTCTCGCGAGCGGCCTGGATTTTGAGGACATGTTTGACCTCGCCCCCATATCCCTGTGGATGGAGGATTACAGCGGGCTCAAGCAGTTGTTCGCGCAATGGCGCGCCGCAGGCGTCACCGATTTGCAGCAGTTTTTCCGCGAGGACCCCCGGCGCGTGCAGCAATGCAGCCAGTGCTTTCAGGTGCTGCGCGTCAACCAGTACACGCTGGAGCTTTTCAAGGCCCCTGACCAGGCCACGCTGCAAAACCGCCTGGATGAGGTGTTCCGCGGCGATATGCACGACAGCATCGTCGCCGAGCTGCTGGCCCTGTGGGACGGGCAGCTGAGCTTCGCCAACCGCTCGGTGAACTACGCGCTGGATGGCCGGCGCATGGACATTCAGGTGCGTTTTCGCGTGCTGCCCGGCTATGAAGACAGCTGGAGCCGTGTGCTGGTGTCGCTGGAAGACATCACCGCCGAGGTGATGAGCACGCAGCGTCTGCAGGCCAGCGAACAGTACGCGCGGGATTTGTTTGCCCACTCCCCGGTCTCGCTGTGGGTGGAAGACTTCAGCGCGGTCAAGCAACTGCTGGACGAGGTGCGCGAGCGCGGCATCCGCGACTTCCGCACGTTCTTGAAGGTGCACCCTGAGTTCGTCACCCGCTGCATGCAGGAAATCCGTGTGATCGACGTCAACCAGCAGACACTGGAGATGTTCGGCGCCAGCAGCAAGGCCAATCTGCTGCACAACCTGTCCCAGGTGTTCCGGGGCGAGATGTACGATTCCTTTGCCGAACAGTTGCAGGATCTGTGGGACGGCAAGCTGGTGCAGCAGCGCGAGGTAGTGAACTATTCGCTGACCGGCGATGTGCTGCACATCCACATGGAGTTCGCCATCATGAACAGCCACGCCCGGAACTGGGATCTGGTGCTGTTGTCGCTGGTGGACATCACGGCCCGCAAAAAAGCCGAGTCCTACCTGGAATACCTGGGTAAGCACGATGTGCTGACCCAGTTGCGCAACCGTGCCTTCTATACGGAAGAGCTCAACCGGCTGTCGCGCAAGGGGCCATGGCCGCTGTCGGTGATTGCCATCGACATGAACGGTCTCAAGGGCGTGAACGACGACCACGGCCATGCCGCAGGCGATGCCATGCTGCGCCGTATTGGCGAGGTGCTGACCAAGGCGGTGGATGCGCCGGCCTGCGCGGCGCGCATCGGCGGTGACGAATTCATGGTGCTGTTGCCCGGCACCGACGAGCGCGGTGCCCAGGCCATGCAGGAGCGCATTCTGTCGCTGCTGGAGCTGAACAACCAGTTCTACCCCGGGCAGACCATCCATCTGGCCATGGGCCATGCCTGCGGGCGGGAGGGGGCCAGCATGGAAGCGGTGGTGCACCGGGCCGACCAGGCCATGTATGCCGAGAAGATGCGCTTCTACGCGGGGCGTGCGCAGGACCGGCGGGTCGACAGCATGCTGTGAGGCCTTTGGCGCAAGGCAGGCGCGTCCGGAATTCAGGCAGTCAGTTCCCGCGCCCCATAAAAAAGGCTGGTGTTGTCACCAGCCTTTTTTATGGGGCGGCAGTGCAGGCCAGCGCCCGTCACTGCCGCAAGGGCTCTGATTCGATCAGGAAGCCAGGGCGGCCAGGGCGCGGGTGGTGATCTCTTCCACGGTGCCCGTGCCGCTGATGGCGCGGTACTTGGGGGCTGCAGCAGCGTCGGCCTTGGCCCAGTTGCTGTAGTAGTCCACCAGAGGGCGGGTCTGGTTGCTGTACACATCCAGGCGCTTCTTGACGGTTTCTTCCTTGTCATCCTCGCGCTGCACCAGGGGTTCGCCAGTCACGTCGTCCTTGCCTTCAACCTTGGGCGGGTTGAACTTGACGTGGTAGGTGCGGCCCGAAGCGGGGTGGCTGCGGCGGCCGCTCATGCGCTCGATGATGGCGTCGAACGGTACGTCGATTTCCAGCACGTAGTCCAGCTTCACGCCGGCGGCCTTCATGGCATCGGCCTGGGGGATGGTGCGGGGGAAGCCGTCAAACAGGAAACCGTTGGCGCAGTCGGCCTGGGCGATGCGTTCCTTGACCAGATTGATGATCAGGTCGTCGCTGACCAGCTGGCCTGCGTCCATCACGGCCTTGGCCTCCAGGCCCAGGGGGGTGCCGGCCTTGACAGCGGCGCGCAGCATGTCGCCGGTGGAGATCTGTGGAATGCCGTATTTCTGGCAGATGAAAGTGGCTTGCGTGCCTTTGCCGGCGCCGGGTGCGCCCAACAAGATCAGTTTCATGGAATTCCTCGGGATGTATGAAAGCGTGGCTGCGGTCCGACACAAGAAACCCAGCGTCAAGCTGGGTGGATGGCGGACCGGCATATGTTTTTTCGCGGGCAAGGATAGCACGCGTGCACCTGACAGGCGCTTACACGGCGCTGGGGCCTGCACCGCTTGACGGCACGCCATGTGCCTGCCAGCACCGAGGCGGTGCACGGTGTGCCGCCAGCACGCTGGTGGCTGGCTGTGTACGGGTCTTGTGCAAGAGTGACTTGCGATCTTGTAGAAGACTTTTGTCGGGAAAAGCAAAAATGAGAGCTTTGCATGCTTATGTTTACAGGACTTGAAGAGGCTTTTACATGCAAATCATAGAAACGTGAGCATAAACCGCTCTCATTTTGCGCTTTGTGACAGTTCAGCGACCGGCCAGCAGCGCGCGCACGCGCTCCAGGTCTTCGGGCGTGTCCACGCCAGCGCCGGGCGCATGCTGTGTCACATGCACGGCGATTTGGTGGCCGTGCCACAGCGCGCGCAGCTGTTCCAGCGCTTCCACCTGCTCGGTCGGCGCGGGTGTGAGCTGCGGAAACTGGCGCAAAAACCCTGCCCGGTATGCGTAAATTCCAATGTGGCGCAGTGGGCCATAACCTGCGCTGGCACCGGTCTGCGCGGCCTGCCACCAGGCGGTGCCATTCTGGTCACGGTGGTGGGGAATGGGAGCGCGGCTGAAGTAGTGCGCCAGACCCACGGCATTGCACACCACTTTCACCACATTGGGGTTCTGGTAGTCCACCAGAGTCTCGATGGGGTGGGCTGCGGTGGACATGCTGGCCTGCGGGCGGTCCTGCAACAGGCAGGCCACGGCGCCGACCAATGCCGGATCGATCAGGGGCTCATCGCCTTGCACGTTGACCACGATGTCGTCGCCATCCAGCCCCAACGCGGAGCAGGCCTCGGCCAGGCGGTCGCTGCCGCTGGGGTGGTCTTCGCGCGTGAGCACCGCCTGCACACCGTGTTCGGCGCAGGCCTGCAGGATGGCGGGGCTGTCACCGGCCACCACGACGCGGGTGGCGCCGCTTTGCGCAGCCTGGCGCGCCACGCGCACCACCATGGGCAGGCCGGCAATGTCGGCCAGCGGCTTGTTGGGCAGGCGGCTGGAGGCCAGGCGCGCCGGGATCAGGACGGTGAACGGAGCAGCAGAAGACATGGCGGCAGGGCTTTCCAGGGAAATTCAGGCTTCCAATTCTTCGTCGCTCAGCGTGCGGGCTTCGTTTTCCAGCAGAACGGGAATGCCGTCGCGCACTGGGTAGGCCAGGCGGGCGCTGCGCGAGACCAGTTCCTTGCGCTCGGCGTCGTAGCGCAGCGGGCCCTTGGTGACGGGGCAGACCAGCAGTTCAAGCAGTTTGGGATCCATGGCGTGTGCTTTCGTTATTCGGTAAAAGAGGCAGGCGCTGTGCGTTGCCATGCACCGCAAAGGGCTCAGGGCGTGGCGGGCCGGGGGCTGTTGACAGCTGCCGATGATAGGCGGGCGGTGGCCAGGCGCTGGTCCAGCAGGTCAAAAAAAGCCTGTGGAATGTCCAGCTCCAGCGGCACGGCCAGTGCGTCGGGCTGCAGCGGCCACAGCTTGACGGCATCTTTTTCGGTGCAGATCAGCAGCGCGTCTGGATCCGCCGGCCGCTGCCAGCTCTCAAAATTGTAGTGATCGGGCAGGGCCTGGGCCTGTGCCAGCTGCAAACCCTGGTCTTGCAGCATGGCAAAGAAGCGTTCGGGCCGGGCCACGGCAGCCAGGGCGTGCAGCGGGCGGTCTGCCAACTGTGCCAGCTGCACATGGCGGCCGTCGGAGCGCAGGGCGTAGGGCGCGAGCTGGCGTTGCATGGCAAACACCGGCTGGCTGGCCGGGGTGTGTTCTGGCGCAGGGCCGGTGTGCAACACCGCATCCACGGCGCGGGGCCAGGGTTCACGCAGCGGCCCGGCCGGCAATTGCCAGCCATTGCCGATACCGCCATCGTGGAAGACGCAGATTTCCACATCGCGGGCCAGTGCCGTGTGCTGCAGGCCGTCGTCGCACACCAGGATGTCGACCTCCGGATGGGATGCGCGCAGCGCACGGGCGGCGTCCAGGCGCTGTGGGGCCACGAACACCGGCACGCCGGTGCTGCGGGCCAGCAGCAGAGGCTCGTCGCCCACATCCTCGGGAGCGGACTGGGGCAGCACCGCACGGCAATCCTGGGTGCTGCGGCCATAGCCGCGGGAGATGATGCCGGGCGTCCAGCCTTTGCGCTGGAGGTGGCCGACGATGGCCTGGGTGACCGGTGTCTTGCCCGCACCACCGGCAATCACATTGCCGACCACGATGGTGGGCAAGCCGGCATGCCCGGCATGGGCGGCACCGCTGCGGCGCTGGCGGGCGGCCAGTGTGCCGTACAGCAGCGACAGCGGCCACAGCGCCCAGGCCAGCGCACCGCGGCGCTGCCAGATGCGGCGCAGCCAGGCGGCGCGCCGGGCACTGCCGCCAGCGTTGTTGCCGGGATTGGAAGGAGAGGCGGGGGCCGGAGATGCCATGCGTGTGAATCGGTGAAGGGCTATGGCAGGGCGACGCGGCGGCGCAGTGGTGCGTCCAGGGCGGCGTGGGCCAGGTTCAGCGCTTCGCTCCGGCAGACGTTTGCGTGGCAAACGTGATCTGCGACAGGCTGGCGCGGCGTGCGGCCTCCATCACTGTCACCACGGCCTGGTGGGGGGCCGCAGCGTCGGCGTTGATGATGACGATGCTGTCGCTGCCTGCCTTGGCGGCCGCGCGCAGGCCTGCGGCCACAGCGTCCACGCTGCGATCGGCCAGGGCCTGCTTGCCGATCACATAGTTGCCTTCGGCGGTGACGGCGATCAACACCTCGCGCGGGCGGTCACGCTGCTGCTCCACATCGGCCACGGGCAGCGTCAGTTGCAGCTCGGTGAAGCGGCTGTAGGTGGTGGACAGCATCAGAAAGATGAGCACCACCAGCAGCACATCGATGAAGGGGATCAGATTGATCTCCGGCTCTTCGGTGCGGCGGGGGCGGAAGTTCAGTGCCATGGGGCGGTCTTTGCTTCGGTAAGGGCGTGGCTCAAGCGCGCAGCTGTGCCAGATGGCGCGCGAACTGTTCGGACGACAGCTCCAGGCTCAGCAGGAAGCTGTCCACGCGGGCTCGGAAATAGCGCCAGAAGATCAGGGTGGGGATGGCCACAATCAGACCGAACGCCGTGTTGTACAGCGCGATCGAGATGCCGTGTGCCAGCTGGGCCGGGTTGCCGCCTCCGACCGCACCGCCGCCCGACTGCGAGCCGAAGATCTCGATCATGCCGATCACGGTGCCCAGCAGCCCCAGCAGGGGCGCTGCCGAGGCGATGGTGGCCAGTGCGCCCAGGTACTTTTCCAGGCGGTGGGCCACGGCACGGCCGGTGTTTTCCAGCGTGGCGCGCACGTCTTCATCGCTGGCATGAGGGTTGCGCGTGAGCAGTTGCAGGCTGCTGGCCAGCACTTCGCCCAGGGCACTGTTCTGCGCCAGCTGGGTGACGGTCTGCTCACCGGGCAGGCCGTTGTGGGTGACGGAGATGGCTTCCTGCAGCAACTGGGGCGGCGCCACCTTGGCATCGCGCAAGGCCAGGAAGCGTTCAATGATCAGGGCGAGGGCCAGAATGGAGCAGGCAATCAGGGGCCAGATCGGCCAGCCTGCGGCTTGTATGATCGAGAGCAAGGTTTCTTCTTTCCGCGTGATGGGGCAGCAGCGGGCCATTATGGCGCAGTGCGGCACCGTCCTACGCGCCGCAGCGGGGCATTTTGCCCGCGCAGGTTCCGCCTGCGCGCCTATAGCACAAAAAATCCTGTGGATAACTTTGTGGGGAAGCAATGCTCCGGAATGCCTGCCGCAGGCAATGTGAACCTTGTGTGAATCTGCTGCGTTGCGGGAAAATTTAAAAAACCTTTTGAATTCAATAAATTAAAGATGTATTTGCAAGTGCTCATGGAAGATTTCTGTGCAAACATCAGCCAGAAGGTAAATGTGTTCCGCTGTGGATATGCACGACTTTCTGCCGCTCTGGCAAGTTGAGGCCGCGCCATGTTTGACCCTTATCAGTCCTCTGCTTCTCCTACAGTCTGGTCCGTGGGCGCACTGTGCCGTGCGGTGGCCGATGCACTGGAAGCACGTTTCAATCCGGTCACGGTGCGCGGAGAGATCACCGGGTTTTCCCGTGCTGCCAGCGGGCATTGCTATTTCTCGATCAAGGACACGGCGGGCCAGATCCGCTGTGCCATGTTCCGCCGCGCCGCCAGCTCCCTGGCCTTTACGCCGCGCGACGGCGAACTGGTGGAATTGCGCGGGCGTCTGGGCGTGTACGAGCAGCGTGGCGATCTGCAACTGATCGTCGAAAGCCTGCAGCGTGCCGGGCAGGGGGCTTTGTTCGAGCAGTTCCTGCGCCTCAAGGCCCAGTTGGAGGGCGAAGGCCTGTTCGATGCCGACCGCAAGCGCCCGCTGCCGGTGATGCCGCGCGGCATCGGCCTGGTCACCTCGCCCGGCGCGGCGGCGCTGCACGACGTGGCGACGGCCTTGCAGCGGCGTGTGCCGCACATCCCGGTGGTGCTGGCCCCGGCCATGGTGCAGGGGGCCGCGGCGCCGGCTTCGCTGGTGGCGGCCTTGGAACAGCTCTACGCACGGGCTTTGCACCCGCGTGCCGGTGAGCCGCCGATTGATGTGATCTTGCTGGTGCGCGGTGGCGGCTCCATGGAAGACCTGTGGGCTTTCAACGATGAGTTGCTGGCCCGCACCGTGGTGCGCAGTCCGGTGCCGCTGGTCAGCGGGGTGGGGCACGAGACCGATTTCACCATTGCCGACTTCTGTGCCGACCTGCGGGCCCCTACGCCCACGGCGGCTGCCGAGCTGGTGGCCCAGCCGCGTGATGCCTGGCTGGCTGCGCTGGACCAGCTGGAATCCCGTGTGCAGGGCGGCATGGACCGCTGGCTGGACCGGCAGGGCCAGCGCCTGGATCTGGCGGCGCAGCGCCTGGGCCGCCCCTCGGGCAATCTGGCCCAGCAGCGCCTGCGCTGCGAGCGCCTGGGTCAGCAGCTGCGGCATGCGGTGCTGTTGCAGGTGCAGCAGCACACACAGGTGCTTGGGGCACAGCAGGCCAATCTGATGCCCATGCTGCAGCGCCAGTTGCTGCAACGCCGCCAGCACCTGACGCAGCTGGCACACCGCCTGGAACTGCTGGACCCGCGCCGCGTGCTGCAGCGCGGCTACAGCCTGCTGACCGACAGCACCGGCCGCGCGGTCACCCGGGTGGCGGACGCCCCGGTGGGTGCGGCGCTCAAGGCACACCTGTCGGACGGCAGTGTCGACGTGACCGTCACCCAGCCCAAGCTGCTGTGAGTCTGTGATGTGGCACAGCGTGGGGCAAGGTGGCGCGCGCACTGTAGAGCAAAACCGGCGATGCCATGTATCCCGGCAACACAAAACGCGCACCGTGTGTGCGCGAATACCGCAACAGGGCCGCGCTTCTTTCTACAATGCGCAGTGAGCTGAAGCTGGTTTGCGCTGCATCAAAGCCGCCATGCCAGCCTTGCCGCGGCTGCGGTCAAGCAGCTGGCATGCACCTGGGTGCGGCAGCGCTTGCAGAACACCACAACATCCAACCACGAGGAACACCACCATGGAACGCACTCTGCCCCCACTGCCTTACGCGATCGACGCCCTGGCTCCTGCTTACAGCCAGGAAACGCTGGAGTACCACCACGGCAAGCACCACAACGCGTATGTCGTCAAGCTCAATGAACTGCAAGTGGGCACCGAGTTTGAAAACATGGAGCTGGAAGACGTGATCAAGAAGTCTTCGGGCGGCATCTACAACCAGGCAGCCCAGATCTGGAACCACACCTTCTTCTGGAACTGCATGACCCCCAATGGCGGTGCTGCACCCACCGGCGCTCTGGCAGATGCCATCAACCAGAAGTGGGGCTCCTACGCCGACTTCAAGAAGGCTTTCGTGGCCTCGGCCGTGGGCAACTTCGGTTCTGGCTGGACCTGGCTGGTGAAGAAGGCCGACGGTTCCGTGGACATCGTCAACATGGGCGCTGCCGGCACCCCCCTGACCACCGGCGACAAGGCGCTTCTGACGGTGGACGTGTGGGAACACGCGTACTACATCGACTACCGCAACGCCCGTCCCAAGTTTGTCGAAACCTTCTTTGACAAGCTGGTGAACTGGAAGTTTGCCGAAGCCAACTTCGCCGCCTGATGGCGCGCTAGCCTGTCGGCAGACCCACCCGCAGTGGCCCCTGGCGCTGCTGCTCCCGGTCTGCTTTCCGGCTGCAAAGATGGCGAAAAAGCCTCCCTTGGGAGGCTTTTTGCTTTTTGCCATCGGCATGAGCGCGCACCATATCCCTGTGCGACCAAGGGTATGGGCATGCGCAGCGAGTGTTGCATGGTGGCCGTAAGAGAATGCTTGCAAAAAAGCGGCAGCACCATGATGCAGCCGCCTCCCAGGGAGGTCAGTCATGCGGCATTCGTACGAATTCTTGTTGCAGGCATTGTTTGCCCGCATTGCCCATTTGCCCCGCTGCAGCACGCTGCAAGGAGCCTATGAATGCCTGCAGACGTCGTGGTTGCAGGTGAACCAGGAGCACGAGTCCTCGCGGCGCATGCTGCACCATGTGGTGACCCGCAGCCTGTGCGCCGAGCATGGCTGGCAAAACCTGGACGGCGACCCGTGCCGCAAGGAGTCGGACCACCAGCCCGGCGTGTGGGTCAATCTGCACCGCAATGGCAGCATCGTGTTCGAGCGTGTGCTGCCCGAGGGTGGAAGCACCATTTTGTTCGCGCACCCAGGCACAGGCGTGCGCATGCCCAAAGGTCCCATTGTGCTGAGCGGCACACACAGCGCCTGGTGACCGCTTGGCTGTTCGGCTGTTCAGCTGTTTGCGCCGTGCTGCACGGAGCAGCCCCTGTCCGCCTGGGTTTGCGCTGCGTCGTCGGCGCAGGCCGTTGTCGGAAGGAGGTAGGGGCAGGGGATAGAGGGCATCCCCCGGAACGTCAGGGGCGGAAGGCCTCGCCCAGAATCTTGGTGCCTGCCTTGATGCCGCGCTGGGCAAACCAGCCCTGGTTCATCTCCAGCACAAAGCGCACTGGCCGGGCCGAGCAGTGCGAGGTCTCGGTCATGGGTTTCATGTCTTCCAGATTCACAATGGTGCCGTCGTCGGCCACGAAGGCTGCCGTCAGCGGCAGCACGGTGTTGCGCATCCAGAAGCACTGCACGCCAGGCTGGGAAAAGACAAACAGCATGCCTTCCTGGGAAGGCATGCTCTGGCGGAACATCAGCCCGGTCTGGCGCGTGTCGTAGGTATGGGCCACCTGGGCATCGATGCGGTACATGCCAATGTGCATTTCCGTGCGTGGCAAGTTCATCTGGGGCTGGCCCTGGGGCGCCGCCGGCGCTTCGGTGCGGGCCTGGGCCGGGCCGGCCAGGGCGTTGACCAGCAGGCACAGCGCGCCCAGGCGGCGCAGTGTGGACATCAACAGGGGAACGGGAGCGTGGCGCATCAAGGGTCTCGTCAAAAACAGTCTGGACTCCGCCTGGCGGCGGCCAACATGCGCCACATTGTGCGCCATGGTGCAGGGGATGCGCGGCAAGTGTGCGGCCGGCGCAGTTTGCGTACTGTCATCCCCGTGCCACGCCAAAGTCGGCAGTTCGCGCGAAAGCGCGGGTGCAGTCGATAGAATCGTTTGCAATCGCTGCATCACATTATCCGGAGACCTTCACGACATGACCGCTTACCAGCACATCCAGGTGCCACCCGCTGGCCAGAACATCACCGTCAACGCCGACCAGACGCTGAATGTGCCCGACCAGCCCATCATCCCCTTCATCCAGGGTGACGGCGTGGGGGTGGACGTGAGCCCGGTGATGCGCAAAGTAGTGGATGCTGCCGTGGCCCAGATCTATGGCGGCAAGCGCCAGATCCACTGGATGGAAATCTATGCGGGCGAGAAAGCCGTGGGCCTGTACGGCCCCGACATGTGGCTGCCGGCCGAGACCATGGACGCGGTGCGCACCCATCCGGTGTCCATCAAGGGGCCGCTGACCACGCCGGTGGGTGGCGGTATCCGTTCGCTGAACGTCACGCTGCGCCAGGAACTGGACCTGTATGTCTGCCTGCGCCCGGTGCGACATTTCCGTGGCGTGCCTTCGCCGGTGCGCGAGCCCGAGAAAACCAATATGGTTATCTTCCGCGAGAACTCGGAAGACATCTATGCCGGGATCGAATTTGAAGCCGGTTCCGACCGCGCACAGCGCCTGATCGATTTCCTGAGCAAGGAACTGGGCGTGCAGAAGATCCGTTTCCCCGAGACATCGGGCATCGGCATCAAGCCCATTTCGCGTGAAGGCACGGAGCGCCTGGTTCGCAAGGCCATCCAGTACGCCATCGATCACGACAAGCCTTCGGTGACCCTGGTGCACAAGGGCAACATCATGAAGTTCACCGAAGGCGCTTTCCGGGACTGGGGCTACGCCCTGGCGCAAAAGGAATTCGGTGCGGAGCCGATCGATGGCGGCCCCTGGATGCGTGTGAAGAACCCGAACACCGGCGCCGACATCGTCATCAAGGATTCCATCACCGACGCCTTCCTGCAGCAGGTGCTGCTGCGGCCGGTGGAATACTCGGTGATCGCCACCATGAACCTCAACGGGGACTACATCTCCGACGCGCTGGCAGCGCAGGTGGGCGGTATCGGCATTGCCCCCGGTGCCAACATGTCCGGCACCATCGCCATGTTCGAAGCCACCCACGGCACGGCACCGCGCTACGCCGGCAAGGATTATGTGAACCCTGGCTCCATGATCCTGTGCGCCGAAATGATGCTGCGCCACATGGGCTGGACCGAGGCGGCCGACCTGATTGTCGAAGGCATGGAGCGCACCATCCTGAGCAAGAAGGTGACCTATGACTTTGCCCGCCTGATGGCCGGCGCACAGCAGGTCAGCTGCTCGCGCTTTGGCGACGAGATCATCGAGCAGATGGTGAACGTGTAATCCCTCCGGGCCATCTACACCCCCAAAGGAACGCTGCGGCGTTCCTTTTTTTGTGGGCGCAAGGAGAGGGCGCCCATCAGCCTGCGCAGGCACCGGTGCAGTGGGCGCACCAGTACCGGAAGAGCTGGCATGCCCTGCCGTCTTTCAAATCCGCATCAGCCCGCGAGGGAGGTGGGCGGTTTGCGTTGTCCAGGGTACTGCAACGCACGGTGCAGTCGCGCGGTGGACAGCGCATGCTGCAGGAGCGTCTGGTCCCGCGCTATGGTGAGGTGGTTGCGCCGCCGCAGCCTGCTGTGGCCCGGCCGGCCAACGCAGACATACCGCATAACAACAGGAGACACCAATGACTGCTTCCCTCTCTACGGCATGGCCTCGCACCGCTGTGGCTTCGGCCACATCCGTCCTGCTGGCGGCCTGCCTGTGGACGGCTGCGCCGCCGGCCCAGGCCCAGAACGCGGGCGCTGTGGCCCCCACAGCCACGGCACCCGCTGCCGCCCATCCCGCGGCACAGGCCCTGCAGGCCCAAATCGACACCCGTGCCAAAGCCATCGAGCAGCAGCTGATCGCCTGGCGCCGCGACATCCACCAGCATCCCGAGATGGGCAATCTGGAAACCCGCACCGCGGCGCTGGTGGCCGCGCACCTGCGCAAACTGGGCATGGAGGTGAAGACCGGCGTGGCCGTGACCGGTGTGGTGGGGCTGCTCAAGGGCGGCAAGCCCGGTCCGGTGGTGGCGCTGCGTGCCGACATGGATGCCCTGCCGGTGAAGGAACAGGTGGATGTGCCGTTCGCCTCCAAGGCCAAGGGCGTGTTCCTGGGCAAGGAAGTGGACGTGATGCACGCCTGCGGGCATGACGCGCATGTGGCGATCCTGATGGCCACGGCCGAAGTGCTGGCGGGCATGAAGGAGCAGTTGCCGGGCAGCGTGAAGTTCATCTTCCAGCCGGCGGAAGAAACGCCCGCCACCTTCGAGCCCGACGGGCAGAAGATCTGGGGCGCCAAGCAGATGATCAAGGAAGGGGTGATGCAGAACCCCAAGGTGGATGCCGTCTTTGGCTTACATGTCTCGAGCAGCTACCCGGCCGGCTGGATCGCCTGGCGCCCGGGCCCGGCCATGGCCGCAGCCGACCAGTTCTGGATCGATGTGCAGGGTAAGCAGACCCATGGTGCCCGCCCCTGGCAGGGGATCGATCCCATCGTCACCGGTTCGCAGATCGTGATGGGGCTGCAGACCATCATCAGCCGCCAGTCCAATATCGCGCTGGAGCCGGCGGTGATCACCGTGGGCACATTCCACGGCGGCAACCGCATGAACATCGTGCCGGATACGGTGTCGATGACCGGTACCGTGCGCACCTACGACGAAGGCATGAAAAAAGACATCCACCAGCGCATCAGTACCACGGCCACCAACATTGCCGAAAGTGCCGGCACCACGGCCAAGGTGAAGGTGGTGGAACTGTACAACGCCGTGGTGAATCCACCCGATCTGACGGCGCAGATGGCGCCCACCCTGCAGCGTGTGGCCGGCAGCGGCAACTACGGGGTGATGCCCAAGGCATCGGCATCGGAAGACTTCTCGTTCTACCAGCAGGAGGCGCCGGGCCTGTTCTTCAACCTGGGGGTGACCCCGAAGGGGACCGAGCCGGCCAAGGCGGCCCCCAACCACTCGCCGCATTTCTATGTGGACGAGTCCGGCCTGATCTACGGCGTGCGCGCACTGGCTAGCCTGACCGTGGACTACATGCTGCAAAAGCAGTAAGGCGAAAAGCGACCCAGGCTCTGGATGGCTGGGCCCGCACCATGAAAAACGGCTGCCTGGGAAGGCAGCCGTTTGATCGGGCGCAGGGCTGGATTACCAGAGCAGGATTTCCGGCTTGGTTTCTGCCGGCTGCTGGGTGAGCAGCAGGAACTGGCTGTAATCCTTGCCGGCAATCCAGCTGGGGGGCTTGCCGCGGCCCGTCCATTTGGAGCCGGTGTTGGGATCGTAGTATTTGACGGCGACCTTGGCCTTCTTCTCTTCGGCCCAGGGGAAGACCTGCTGTGCGGTAAAGCCGAATTCCTTGATCAGCTGGCGCACGGTGGACAGGGCTTCGGCGGATTCTTTCTTCTGTGCCTGGGCAATCAGGCGGTCCAGTTCTTCTTTTTGGTCGAGCAGCTCTTGGTAGCTTGGCATTCTGCGGGGGGAGTGGGTGGTCAATGAAATGAGAGCCCTGGGGCTGCGAGGGCAGCCGATGCCGGTGTGGACGAGGGGAACCGGCCGGGCCAGCACGCCATATTAGCGGAACTGGGCGCGGTGGCCGCTGGGGTGTGCACGGGCCGCCACGAAACAGGGGGATACCCCTGTCTTTCCGTCAGCCCAGGGCCTGCAGCGGCAAGGCCGGGGTCAACGCCAGCTCCTGCACGCCCCGCACCACGTCGCCAATCACCAGCACACAGGGGCTGCCCAGCTGTTCGCGCGCCAGGGCGGCGGGCAGGTCGGCCAGGCAGGTCAGGGCGTGGCGCTGCTGGGGCAGACTGGCGTGCTGGATGGCCGCCACCGGGGTATCGGCCGCAAGACCGCCGGCGCACAGGTCGGCCGCAATCTGCCCGGCCGCCGCCACCCCCATATAGACCACCAGGGTCAGCTTGGCTGCCTGGGCGGTGGCGGCCAGCTGGCGCCAGTCGGTGCCGGCGTCCCCCGGCTTGGCGTGGCCGGTGATGAACACCACGCCATGGGCCCGGTCGCGGTGGGTCAGCGGTGCGCCCAGGCTGGTCAGCCCGGCCAGCCCCGCCGTGATGCCATTGATGACCTGCACCTCCACGCCTGCGGCGCGCAGATGCTCCACTTCCTCACCGCCCCGGCCGAAGATGAAGGGGTCACCGCCCTTGAGGCGCACCACGTTCTCTCCTTCCTGCACCGCCATCAGCATCAGTTTTTCGATGAAGGCCTGGGGCGTGCTCTGGCAGCCGCCGCGTTTGCCCACATGCACCACGCGGGCCGAGGGCGCCGCATGGGCCACGATGGCGGGGGAGACCAGGTCGTCCACCAGGAGCAAGGTGGCCGCCTGGATGGCCTTGAGCGCCTTGACGGTCAGCAGCTCCGGATCGCCCGGGCCGGCGCCCACCAGGGTGCAGCAGCCGGTCAGGGCGGGACGGGGGGCGATGGTGGTGGTGCGGGAGCGGTTCATCGTGGGTCTCCTGGGCGGCTAGGGGGTATCGGGGGCATGGTCAGGCGGGCAAGGCTTGCTGGGCGCTGTCGCGCACCAGCTGGCGCAGCCGCGGCAGGCAGGAGCCGCACTGGGTGCCGCATTTCAGCTGGCTTTGCAGCTGTTCCAGACGCTGGGCGTCGCTGCCGCGGCAGTCGTGCAGGGTCTGGGTGATGGCCTGCTCGTCCACGCCCCAGCAACTGCACACGGTCGCGCTGCGGGCACTGGCCAGGCCGCTGGGCGGCTCGGCACCGGGGCTGAGCAAGGTCCGGCTGCTCAGTTGCAGCGGGGCATCGCCTTCCAGCAAAGCCGACAGCCAGCCGCCGGCACGGGTGTCGCCGCACAGCAGCAGGCCGTCCAGCCAGGTCTGGCCTGCCGTGTCACCGCTGCCGGCGCGCAGGCGCAGCGTGCGGCTGTGGCCGCGTTGTACATCGGCGTAATGCAGCAGGTCCGGCCCCTCCAGCTGCAGCAGCTGGCGGACGTGCTGCAACAGGGCCGCATCGGGCGCCGTGGTGCATGCTGCGCGCAGCAGCAGGCCCTGGCGGGCGCCGGCGGCTTGCTCCAGGGCACCGTTTTCCCCAAAAGGCACGCAGCTGGCACAGTCGAACGCAGGGAGCAAGGCGGCCAGTTGCTGGCGTGCGGCGAGGACGCGCTCCGGGGGCAACCAGACGCGGGCCAGCAAGCTCCACGGCAGGTCCACGGCCTGTACGTTGACGGCGGCATGCTTGAGCTCCGGCTGCTTGGACTGGGGGCAGAACGCCGGGGTGGTCAGTGCGTTCACGCCCCCCACGGCTTGGCCCTGGGGGTCGCGTCCGCTCAGGTACTCGCTGCCCCAGTGCATGGGCAGGTAGACCTGGGACAGACTCAGGCCGGGATCGGCCTGTACCGGCAGCACGATCTGGCCGTGGCGGCTGCGCACCGCCACCAGTTGGCCGGGCTGCAGACGGCTGCGTTCCATGTCCTGCGGGTGCATGCCCAGCACGGGTTCGCTCTGGTAGGCAAACAGGCGGCCCAGTTGGCCGGTGCGGCTCATGCCATGCCACTGGTCGCGCAGGCGGCCGGTGTTCAGGCTGAACGGAAAGCGCGCGCTGCGCGGCTCGGCGACAGGGCGGTAGGGCTGGGCGGCAAAGCGGGCGCGGCCGTCGGCGGTGGGAAAGATGCCGTCGGCATACAGGCGTGCCGTCCCTGCCTGCGCACCGGTGGGTAGCGGCCATTGCTGTGGGCCTGCGGATTCCAGCAGGGGCCAGGACAGGCCGGTGATGTCCAGGTCCCGTCCGCGCGTGCTGTCGCGGTGTTCGTTCCAGATCCGCTCGGCGCCTGCTGCGGCGTTGCCGGTGTCATAGGTGAACAGGCTGGGCTGGCCGGGGCGCAGGCGGGTCTCGATGCGCTGCGCGATCTGCGTGGCAATCTGCCAGTCGTGCCGGGCCTGGCCTGGCGCCGGCACTGCGGCGCGCACACGGGAGATACGGCGTTCGCTGTTGGTGACGGTGCCCAGCTTTTCCCCCCAGGTGGTGGCGGGCAGCAGCAGATCGGCGTAGGCGGCGGTGGCCGTGGTGGCGAATGCGTCCTGCAGCACCACCCAGTCTGCACGTTCCAGTGCGCGGCGCACAGTGGCCTGGTCTGGCAGGCTGTGGGCGGGGTTGGTGCAGGCGATCCACAGGGCTTTGATCTGGCCGTCGGCGGCAGCTTCAAACAGTTCGATGGCGGTCTTGCCGGGACTGGCCGGCACGCTGGGCACGCCCCAGAAGGCGGCCACTTCGGCACGGTGCTGCGCATTGGCCAGATCGCGGTGAGCGCTGAGCAGATTGGCCATGCCTCCCACTTCGCGGCCCCCCATGGCATTGGGCTGGCCGGTCAGCGACAGCGGGCCGGCACCCGGCTTGCCGATCTGGCCGGTGGCCAGGTGCAGATTGATCAGCGCGGCGTTCTTGGCCGTTCCGCTGCTGCTCTGGTTCAGGCCCTGGCAGTACAGGCTGAGCGTGGGGGCGCGCTGGGCGGTGCTGCCGTCTTCGCCGCCCAGTGCAAACCAGCGCGCGGCCTGCAGCACATCCTGCATGTCCAGGCCGCAGTCGAGTGCCACGCGCTCGGGGGTGGCTTCGCGCACCAGGGCCTTGATGCCGTCGAAACCGCTGGTGTGGCGGGCGATATAGTCCGTGTCCAGCCAGCCTTCCCACAGCATGGCGTGCAGCATGCCGTGGAACAGCTGCACATCGGTGCCGGGCTGCAGCGGCAGGAAGAGGTCGGCGATCTCGGCCGTCTCGGTGCGGCGCGGGTCGGCCACGATGATCTTGAGCTGCGGGTTGGCGGCCTTGGCGTCTTCCATGCGCCGGAACAGGATGGGGTGGGCCCAGGCGGCATTGCTGCCCACAATGAACAGACAACGGGCATGCTGCAGATCGTCGTAGCAGGCAGGCGGGGCATCGGCGCCCAGGGTGGCTTTGTAGCCTGCAACGGCGCTGCTCATGCACAGGCGGGAATTGGTGTCCAGGTTGTTGGTGCCCAGCAGGCCCTTGGCCAGCTTGTTGAAGACGTAATAGTCTTCCGTCAACAACTGGCCGCTGGCGTAGATGGCCACGGCATCCGGCCCGTGCTGCTGCACGGTATCGGCCATGCGGGTGGCCGCCAGGTCCAGTGCGGTGTCCCAGTCTGTGGGCTGGGGCGCCTGCCCGCGCGCAGCGCGCAGAAGCGGCTGCAGCAGCCGCGTTTGCTGGGCCAGCGCGGGGGCGGCGGTCAGGTGCAGCGTACTGCCCTTGGTGCACAGGCGGCCGTGGTTGGCGGGGTGCAGGGGGTCACCGCGCACGCCGGTGATCTGCGTCCCTTCGGACTGGATGATCACACCGCAGCCGACGCCGCAGTACGGGCAGGTGGAACGGGTTTCGGCCATGGTGTGGGCTTTCCGAGGTGGGGAGCGGCGTGTGCAGACGGGTCTGTACATGCCACCATGCTTGAGCTTGAGAGTGGTGCTGCGTTCAGGCCGCGTTGCTGGCGGCCTGGCCGCAGCGGCGGGCCGGCCCGGCGATGGGACGGGTCAGGTCGGTGGCCTTGGTGGCCAGCTCGGCCGCATCCATGAACACCTGGCCGTCGCGCACCTGGACGACAAAGGCGGGGGTACAGCCCTCGTCGGGCGCAGCGGCCTGGCCGTCGCACAGGTCCAGGGTCCAGTTGTGCAGCGGGCAGGCCACGCTGCGGCCGAACACCATGCCCTGCGACAGCGGCCCGCCTTTGTGCGGGCAGCGGTCGAGCAGGGCGAAGATTTCGTCCTCGGCATTGCGGAACAAGGCCACGTCCAGCCCCTGGGGGCGGGCGACGCGGCGGGCGCCCAGCACGGGGATGTCGTGGACGGCGCAGATGGCTTGCCAGGTGGTCATTGCTATTCCTTTCGGATCTGCTGGTATCGATGGGAGATTCATGAAGGCCTGCCGGGGCGGTACATCACACGCTGGCGGTCTGGGTGGGAGCCGCCTGCTGCGGCATGGCCGGGAGAATGGGGATGACGCGCTGGAACTGGCGGGCATCCACATGGGCCTTGTCAAGCTCGAACCAGGGGTCGGGTTCGCCATCCAGGGCGAACTGCAGCTGTTCCCACAGGGCCTTGCGGCCGGCGGCGTCTTCCAGAATGCGCCGCTTCACGTAGTCCAGGCCCACGCGATTCACATAGTGCACCGTGCGCTCCAGGTACCAGCCTTCCAGGCGGTAGAGCTGCATGAAGGCGCCCGTGTACTCCAGCACCTCTTCGGCCGTCCTGAGCTTGGTGAAGAAATGCGCCACCTCGGTCTTGATGCCGCCGTTGCCCGCGATGTGCATCTCCCAGCCGCTGTCCACGCCGATGATGCCCACATCCTTGATGCCCGATTCCGCACAGTTGCGCGGGCAGCCGCTGACGGCGAACTTCACCTTGTGCGGTGCATACATGCGCCACATGGCCCGCTCCAGGTCCTTGCCCAGCTGGGTGCTGTCCTGTGTGCCCATGCGGCACCATTCGCTGCCCACGCAGGTCTTGACGGTGCGCAGGGCCTTGGCATAGGCGTGGCCGCTGGGCATGCCGATGTCGTTCCACACCGCCTGCAGGTCTTCCTTCTTCACGCCCAGCAGGTCGATGCGCTGGCCGCCGGTGACCTTGACCGTGGGGATCTGGTATTTGTCCACCGCATCGGCAATGCGGCGGAGCTCGTCTGCCGTGGTCTCGCCACCCCACATGCGCGGAATCACGCTGTAGGTGCCGTCTTTCTGGATGTTGGCGTGGCTGCGCTCGTTGATGGCGCGGCTTTGCGGGTCATCCTGCGCCTCCTTGGGCCAGGTGCTGATCAGGTAGTAGTTCACGGCCGGGCGGCAGGTGGCGCAGCCATTGGGCGTGCGCCATTCCATGAAACGGAAGACCGCATCCGTGGTCAGCAGGTGGTGCTGGGTGATGGCCTCGCGCACGGCCTGGTGGCCATGGTCGGTACAGCCGCACACCGCCTTGGTCTTGGGCGTGCTGGAATAATCGCCACCGGCGGTGAACATGATGATCTGTTCCACCAGCCCGGTGCAGGAGCCGCAGCTGGCACTGGCCTTGGTGTGCTTGCGCACCTCGTCCAGCGTGAACAGGCCTTTGTCCTTGATTGCCTTGCAGATGGCACCCTTGGTCACGCCGTTGCAGCCGCAGACCTCGTCGCTGTCGGCCATGGCCGAGGCCTTGCTGTGGCCTTCGTGGCCGGTGTCACCGATGTTCGACTCGCCAAACATCAGCCGGTCGCGGATGTCTGCGACTGAGCGGCCTTCGCGCAGCAGCTTGAAGTACCAGCTGCCGTCCACGGTGTCTCCATACAGGCAGGCGCCCACCAGCTTGTCCCCCTGGATCACCAGCTTCTTGTAGACGCCGCCGCCGGGGGCATAGGGGTCGCGCAGCACGATTTCTTCCGTGTCCGCACCACCCTGGAAGTTGCCGGCCGAAAACAGGTCGATGCCGGTGACCTTGAGCTTGGTGGAGGTCAGCGAGCCCTGGTAACGCCCGATGCCCCATTCGGCCAGGTGGTTGGCCAGCACCTTGCCCTGCTCGAACAGCGGGGCCACCAGGCCGTAGGCCACGCCGCGGTGGGCGGCGCATTCGCCCACCGCGTAGATACGCGGATCGGTCACGGTCTGCAGCGTGTCACTGACCACAATGCCACGGTCCACATGCAGGTGCATGCGCTGGGCCAGGGCGGTGTTGGGGCGGATGCCCACGGCCATGACCACCAGATCGGCCGGAACTTCGCTGCCGTCCTTGAAGCGCACGGCACGCACGCGGCCGGTGTCGCCGGCCAGCAGCTCCTGGGTCTGGGCCTGCATCAGGAACTGCATGCCGCGCTCGGCCAGCGACTGCTGCAGCATCCGGCCGGCCACATCGTCGAGCTGGCGCTCCATCAGCCATTCGCTGGCATGCACCACCGTCACCTGCATGCCGCGCTTCATCAGTCCGTTGGCCGCTTCCAGCCCCAGCAGGCCGCCACCGATGACCACGGCATGGCGGTAGCGGGTGGCCGCGTCGATCATGGCCTGGGTGTCGGCAATGTCGCGGTAGGCCAGTACGCCCTGCAGATCGTGGCCGGGCAGCGGCAGGATGAAGGGGTTGGAGCCGGTGGCCAGCACCAGGCGGTCATAAGGGGCGCTGATGGTGTTGCCCGCCGCATCCACGCCATGCACCACGCGGCGCACCCGGTCCACCTCGGTCACCGTGCAGCCGGTGTGCAGGTGGATGTCATGGTCCTGGTACCAGGACCAGTCGTTGAGCACGATTTCATCGAGCGTCTGCTCGCCGGCCAGCACGGGCGAGAGCAGTATGCGGTTGTAGTTGGGGTGGGGCTCTGCGCCGAAGACCGTGATCTGGTACAGATCGGGTGCAATCTTCAGCAGCTCTTCCAGGGCGCGCACACCGGCCATGCCGTTGCCTACCAGAACCAGTTGGGATTTTTTCATCGTGCCCCCGTGGGTGGTTGCTTCATTCCAGGTTCGAAAACAAAAAAGGCGTCCTTTCCGGGCAGCGGTGTGCTGCGGGGAAAAGACGCCTTTGTCTTGTGCGACCTGCTTTGCGCCATTGCATAGCAGGTCTGCGGGCCAGCGGTGGCCTCGTTCATTTCAAGCAGTTTCTGTGCCAGTTGGCGCCAGGAACTTGCCCGGGAGCGGGTGCTTCACCCGGTATTGCAACGCACCGTGGTGGTGCGTTCGTGGTGTGTTCAGCGCGTGCCGTGGCCCACCGCAGTGCACGCCTGCGGTGCCCGGCGTCTGTGGACGGGGTCAGGCCGCTTTTTCTACATGGCCCTGGCGGGTGTAGAGAAAATCGATCACCGCCTTGCGGCAGCGCTGGTAGTCCCGGTCTTCGGCCAGTGCCACGCGGTTGCGCGGGCGCGCCAGCGGCACCTGCAGCACCTCGCCAATGGTGGCGGCGGGACCGTTGGTGAGCATCACGATCTGGTCGGAGAGCAGCACGGCTTCGTCCACATCATGAGTAACCATGACCACGGTGCTCCGGGTGCGTGCCACGATCTCCAGCAACTCGTCCTGCAGCTTGGCACGGGTGAGGGCGTCCAGTGCACCAAAAGGCTCGTCCATCAGCAGCACCTGGGGCTCCATGGACAGTGCCCGGGCAATGCCCACGCGCTGCTTCATGCCGCCGGAGATTTCGCCCGGCCGCTTGTGCGCTGCATGGCTCAGCCCCACCAGTTCCAGGGCAGCCGCAGTGCGGGCCTGGAGCTGGGCCTTGGTTTCCTTTTTGCCGAACACGCGCTCGACGGCCAGATGGACGTTGGCATGGCAGGTCAGCCAGGGCAGCAGGGAATGGTTTTGGAACACCACGGCGCGCTCGGGGCCCGGGCCTTTGATTTCCTTGTTGGCGCATAGCAGATTGCCGGCGGTGGGGGTGGTCAGCCCGGCAATCAGGTTCAGCAGGGTGGATTTGCCGCAGCCCGAGTGGCCGATCAGGCTCACGAACTCGCCCCTGGCAATGTTCAGGTTGATGTCGCGCAGTGCAGGGAACAGCCCTTTGGTCGTGGTGAAGGTCTGCTCCACACCCTGGATCTGGATGAACTTGGTGGAGAGCGACGGGTTGTGCAAGGTCGGATGGTTCATGCTTTCACCTCTTCAAACGTAAAGGCCGAAGCCAGTTTCACCAGTGCCCATTCCAGCAGCAGGCCCACGATGCCGATCACAAAGATGGCGATGATGATGTTCTTGACGTTCAGGTTGTTCCACTCGTCCCAGACCCAGAAGCCGATGCCCACGCCGCCGGTCAGCATCTCGGCGGCCACGATGACCAGCCAGGCCGTGCCCACGGCCAGGCGCACACCGGTCAGCAGATAGGGGAGCACCGAGGGGAAGAGGATGGTGGTGGCGATTTTCCATTCGCTCAGGTTCAGCACGCGGGCCACGTTCATATAGTCCTGGGGCACGCGCTGCACGCCCACCGCGGTGTTGATGACCATGGGCCAGATGGAGCAGATGAAGATGGTCCAGATGGCGGCGGGGTTGGCGCCCTTGAACACCAGCAGGCCAATCGGCAGCCAGGCCAGCGGCGAGACCGGGCGCAGCAGGCTGATCAGCGGGTTGCACATGCGGGACAGAAAGCGGAAGCGACCGATCACAAATCCCAGCGGAATTCCCACCAGCGCGGCCAGCCCGAAGCCCAGGCCCACGCGCTGCAGCGAGGCCAGCACGTTCCAGCCCACTCCCTGGTCGTTGGGGCCGTTGCGGTAGAACGGGTCACTGAACACCTCGACGGCCTGCTGCCAGGTGTCCAGCGGCCCTGGAATGGCCTGACCGGTGCTGCCTGACACCAGCGACCACAGGCCCACCAGCAGTGCCAGTCCCATGATGGGGGGCAGCACGGTCTGTGCCAGTGCCGCCAGCCGCTGGCGCAGGCGTGAAGGGGCCGTCGGCATGGGGCCAGTGGTGGGTGCATGGGCGCTGGCAGCGGTGCTGCTGTGTGCCGTGGCAGGGGCGCTGTGGGTGGCGTCGTTGGCGGCCGCGGCGGCGATGGCGCCCTGGGGCGGGGCTGCATCACCGCGCGGGGAATGAAAGATGGCACTGACCATGGTGCTTCTCCTGAAAAATCAATGAAGGGCGGTAGTGGCTCAGGCCTTGACCTTGAAGCTGTCGGCGTACTTGGTGGGGTCCTTGCCGTCCCACACCACGCCGTCGATCAGCTTGCTACTGCGCATGGTGTCCTTGGGCACGTTCACCTTCAGCTGTGCCGCGGCCTGGCTGTACAGGTCGGTGCGGTTGATCTGCTTGGCCACTGCCAGGTAGTCGGGGTGGCTCTTGAGCAGGCCCCAGCGCTTGTGCTGGGTCAGGAACCACATGCCGTCGCTCAGGTAGGGGTAGTTCACCGCGCCATCGGCAAAGAACTTCATGTGGTTCGGGTCGTCCCAGGTCTTGCCCAGACCGTTCTGGTAACGGCCCAGGATGCGCTGGTTGATGGCGTCCACGCTGGTGTTCACATAGGCTTTGCCGGCAATGGTCTCGGCCATCTTCAGCTTGTTCTGCAGGCTGGCGTCGATCCACCGGCCGGCTTCCAGAATGGCCATCATCACGGCGCGCGCCGTGTTGGGGTTTTTCTGTGCGAATTCGGCTGTGGTGCCCAGCACTTTTTCGGGGTGGCCCTGCCAGATGTCCTGCGTGGTGACGGCGGTGATGCCGATGTTGTCCATGATGGCGCGGTGGCCCCAGGGTTCGCCCACGCAGAAGCCATCCATATTGCCAATGCGCATATTGGCCACCATTTGCGGCGGTGGCACGGTGATGACCTTGGCGTCCTTGAGCGGGTCGATCCCGGCCGATGCCAACCAGTAATAGAGCCACATGGCATGGGTGCCGGTGGGGAAGGTCTGGGCAAAGGTGTATTCGCGCTTGTCGCTGGCCATGAGCTTGGCCAGGCTGGCGGCATCCACTGCGCCTTTGTCCGCCAGTTTCTTGGACAGGGTGATGGCCTGGCCGTTTTGGTTGAGCGTCATCAGCACGGCCATTTCCTTCTTGGGCCCGCTCACACCCAGGTGCAGCCCGTAGACCAGGCCGTAGAGGACATGGGCGAAGTCGAGCTCGCCGTTGACCAGCTTGTCACGCACGCCGGCCCAGCTGGCTTCCTTGGTGGGAATGATCTTGACGCCGTACTTCTGGTCCAGCCCCAGCACCGAGGCCATGACCACGCTGGCGCAATCCGTCAGCGGGATGAAGCCGATCTTCACTTCCTTTTTCTCCGGGGCGTCCGATCCGGCGGCCCATACGCCACCATGTCCCAACTGGGTGTACAGGGCGGCACCTGCGGCGATGCCGCCAGCCTGGCGCAGAAACTGGCGGCGGCTGCCCGCTTCCATGGGGTCTGCCGGGGTGGATGGGGGAGTGCAAGCGGTATCCGGGGTGTGCTGTGCCATGGTTCGGCTCCTTCCAGTGCGTGGGGCGAATGCTTTTTCAACGGAACGACGGATCCCACCACAGGGCTGTTTCCAGCGCTGCAAAGCACAACGGCGTCCCGATCCGTCTGCGGTGCGCAGGGGATGGGGACGCCGTTGTCCTGTGTGTGGGGGCTGATTCCAGACCGCCGTTGGCCGGGATTCACCGCCAAGGAATGCAGAAACCGTGCCAGCTTGCCAGCGGCGGGTTTCCCCAGGGAAGCACCGCCTATGGAGCGCGGTGATGCGCTTTGCAGTGCGCATATCGGTGGATGGCAGCGCGGTTTTGGTGCGCTGCAGCAGGGGTGCCGGCGCCAGTGCTGCTGTGTGTTGGTGCGTTTCGGCTGGTGTGCGGGAAGGTCAGCCCTGCGCCGGCGGCAGCAGATCGGCCATGGCCAGCACGGCCTCGGCCACATCGATCAGGCGGCGGTTCTGGTTCATCGCGGTCTGGCGCAGCAGCTTGTGTGCTTCGCTCTCGCTGAGCTGGCGGTGCGCCATCAGCAGGCCCTTGGCGCGCTCCAGCGTCTTGCGTTCGGTCAGGGCGGAGCGCACGGTTTCCAGTTCGGCTTGCATGGCCCGCAGCCGTTGGGATTGCTCCTGGACCAGGCTCAGCACCGACTGGCCCAGCTGCGGTGCCAGGCTGTTGCCCAGTTGCAGCGTGGTTTCGGGGGCTGGTGCATGGAAGAAATCGGGCAGGCCGTCGGGCGCTGCGGGGGCAGGGGCGTCACCCGCACCGGCGCTGCGCTGCAACAGTGCCCGTGGCTCTGGCGCCTGTCGGGCCGCCTGCAGCTGGGCGGTGCAGCGTTGCTGCAGCTCGTCAGCCAGCTGCACCTCGATGGCATACAAGGCATCCATGCGGGCGGTGCAGGCTTCAAACCAGGGTGTGCTCAGCTCGGCATCCAGGGCCTGACCGGTGGCGGCGGTGCAGCCCATGCGGCGCATGCGCTCGATCACCAGCAACTCGGGGTTGTGGTGCTGGGTCTTTTCCCACAGCGCCAATGGCGTGGCGGGTGCGCAATCGGCAAACACCTGAAAGCAGCGCTCCTGCGCGTCGATCAGATGCAGCCAGTGCTGCTGGCGTGCGGCCTGGCTGCGGCCGCTGCCAAAGGCAGCGGCCCCGGTGGCTCGCTCCTGGCCGGCCAGCTCCTTGCCTTGCATGAAGTGGAACATGGCCACCAGCAGGCGGGAAATGCCTGGCTCGGTGGCGCTGTCGGCCGCCTCGAAGACCACGGCCAGCAGGCCAGCGATCAGGCGGATATAGGCCGCTGTGGCGGCATCGGGTGTCAGCGCCAGCGCGCTGACCTGCTGGCGCAGCGCGGGCAAGGCGTCCAGCCCCTGCAACACATAGGCGATATGGTTGAACAGCCGCGCACCGTGACCGCCCTGGAAGGCATTCAGATCGAGTTGCGCCAGTGCCTGGTGCAGCTGTGCCGTGCAGCGGTCCGCTGTCTGGACCTGCGCCAGCCGAACGCTGGTGCCGCGCTGCCCACCACTGGCCAGCACGATGTTGGACAGGCCGCGCTCGGCCTGCAGCGCATGGATCAGCGCACCCAGTTGGCGCACCAGGGTGCTGGTGTGCAGCAGTTGCTCCAGCTCGCCCATTTCACAGCGGCGGACGGCAATCAGGTAATGCAGGGCAGAAGTCATGGTGGGGCATGCGGAGCTTTACCGTGCAGGCAGCAAGTTCTGTGCCTCATGGTGGTGCATGTGCATGGCGCATGCATTCGCGTCACAAGAGAGTCCTGACGATGGCCGCACTGTACGCAGGCCAGGCCGGTGCGATAACCCGGACATAAAAAAACCGGCCGCCCCGCAAAGGGACGGCCGGTTTTTGGTAGCCGTCGCCACCGCCCCTTCACAGAGGCAGGGCACAGACCTGGCTTTAGGCCAGCTTGCCGACGATGGCGTTCAGCGTGGCGCTGGGGCGCATGGCGGTGCCGGTCTTGGCTTCATCGGGACGGTAGTAGCCGTCGATGTCCGAAGGCTTGCCTTGCACGGCGTTCAGCTCTTCGACGATCTTGGCTTCATTGGTCACCATGGCTTCGGCCACGGGCTTGAACACGGCTTGCAGCTCGGCGTCCTTGCCTTGCTTGGCCAGTTCCTGGGCCCAGAACGAGGCCAGATAGAAGTGGCTGCCGCGGTTGTCGATGCCGGCACCAGGCTTGCGCGAGGGGCTCTTGTTTTCGTCCAGGAAGCGGCCGGTGGCAGCGTCCAGGGCGTCGGCCAGCACTTGGGCCTTGGGGTTCTTGGCAAAGCCGGCCAGATGCTCCAGCGAAGCAGCCAGGGCCATGAATTCGCCCAGCGAATCCCAGCGCAGGAAGCCTTCTTCCACAAACTGCTGCACGTGCTTGGGGGCAGAGCCGCCGGCACCTGTTTCGAACAGGCCGCCGCCGTTCATCAGGGGCACGATGGAGAGCATCTTGGCCGAGGTGCCCAGTTCCAGAATGGGGAACAGGTCGGTCAGGTAGTCACGCAGCACGTTTCCGGTGACGGAGATGGTGTCCTGGCCCTTGCGGATGCGGTCCAGCGAGAACTGGGTAGCCTTGACGGGCGACATGATCTGGATGTCCAGGCCGGACAGGTCATGGTCCTTCAGGTAGGTGGTGACCTTCTTGATCAGCTGTGCGTCGTGGGCGCGGTTTTCGTCCAGCCAGAACACGGCGGGCATGCCGGAGGCACGGGCGCGGCTGACGGCCAGCTTGACCCAGTCGCGGATGGGTGCGTCCTTTGCCTGGCACATGCGGAAGATGTCACCGGCTTCGACAGCTTGTTCCAGCAGCACGGCGCCGGCTTCGTCCACCACGCGCACGGTGCCGGCTTCGGCGATTTCAAAGGTCTTGTCGTGGCTGCCGTACTCTTCGGCGGCTTGTGCCATCAGGCCCACGTTGGGCACGGTGCCCATGGTGACGGGGTCCAGCGCGCCGTGCTTCTTGCAGTCGTCAATGACGGTCTGGTAGACGCCAGCGTAGCAGCGGTCAGGGATGACGGCCTTGGCGGCCTGCAGCTTGCCTTCGGCGTTCCACATACCGCCGGAGTCGCGGATCATGGCGGGCATGGAGGCGTCAACGATCACGTCGGAAGGCACGTGCAGGCAGGTGATGCCCTTGTCGCTGTTGACCATGGCCAGAGCGGGGCGGTCGGCGGCCAGGGCCTTCAGGTCTGCTTCGATTTCCGCGCGCTTGGCTTCGGGCAGCTTGTCCAGGCGGGCGTACAGGTCGCCGATGCCGTTGTTGGCGTTGAAGCCGATCTCGGCCAGTGCAGCGGCGTGCTTGTCCAGCACGGGGCCGTAGTAGGCGTAGACCACGTGGCCGAAGATGATGGGGTCGGAGACCTTCATCATGGTGGCCTTCAGGTGGGCGGAGAACAGCACGCCCTGGTCCTTGGCGTCTTGCACTTGTGCGGCCAGGAAGCTGCGCAGGGCCTTCTTGCTGATGACGGAGGCGTCGATCACTTCACCGGCCAGCACCTTGGTGGTGGCCTTGAGGACATTGGTGGCACCGGCGGCGGTGGCCAGTTCGATGCGCACATTGCCAGCGTTGGCCACGACGGTGGACTTTTCGCTGCCGTAGAAGTCGCCAGCATCCATGTGGGACACGTGGGCCTTGTTGTCGGCCGTCCAGGCGCCCATCTTGTGGGGGTGCTTGCGGGCGTAGTTCTTGACCGACAGCGGTGCGCGGCGGTCGGAGTTGCCTTCACGCAGCACGGGATTCACGGCCGAGCCCTTGACCTTGTCGTAGCGGGCCTTGGCGTCTTTTTCCACGTCGTTGGCGGGCACATCAGGATAGTCGGGCAGGGCGTAGCCCTTGCCTTGCAGTTCCTTGATGGCAGCCTTGAGCTGGGGAATGGAGGCCGAGATGTTCGGCAGCTTGATGATGTTGGCTTCGGGCTTCTTGGCCAGTTCGCCCAGTTCGGCCAGGTCGTTGGCGATGCGTTGCTCGGGCTTGAGCAGCTCGGGGAACAGGGCCAGGATACGGCCGGACAGCGAGATGTCGCGGGTTTCGACGTCAATGCCAGCGGAGCGCGTGAACGCCTGCACGATGGGCAGCAACGAATACGTTGCCAGCATCGGTGCTTCATCAGTCAGTGTGTAGATGATCTTGGAGGATGAAGACATGTTGTGGTCTGTTGTCTAGGGTTCAAAAACCGCGCCTGCGCGCGTGGCGTATTGGCACCGGGCGGGTAGGCCCGGCTCGCTATCTGTGTAGCGCACCACAAGAGCGGACCTGCGATCGCAATCCCAACTCTTGTATAAGACTTGAGTTTAGCATCAGCTTCCACACTACGGAACGGTGTTTTATGCTGCGATGCACAAGCTGTAACTTCGCCACCGGCCGGCCACGGCATGCCGCCCTGCGGACCGCCCGATTTCATGCCCCTGAATCAGGGGTTTTCCCCATATTGGGTTTTGAAGTCGAATTCCAGCTTTTCGCATTCGGATTGCTGGGTGAAATGCACGGGCTTGCCTTCTTTGGGCGGCTTCTGCACTTCCTTCCAGCACAGGCGGATGGTTTCGCGCGCGACCCAGCGGTCTTCGGTTTCGGGGGTATTGAACAGATAACCCATGGCCATCAGGATGGCAAAGAAGGCCACCGGCAGGCCGATGAGCCAGCGCACCAGGCGTGGCTTGCGCACGGGCGTGTCGGCCCCTGCCGTTGCGGCGTGGTCCGGGGTGGTGTCGGCTGCGCCGTCGGGAGCGGAAGTAGGGGTGTCAGACATGCTGCGGATTATCGGCCGCAGGCCGGGCGCTGTCCGATGGGATGTCCCGGGGTTTGATGCGCATCAAGATGGTGCGACCGTCGCCGCGGTGCCCGGGCCTGCACTGACCACGGTGTGGGCTGCGGGTTGTCAGGGTGCTGAGCGCTACAGCGCCCTCCATGCCTGCCATGGGACAACCGTGGGCGTTCAGCGCCCCCGGGGCTGGTGCCCTGTGCGGGCCTGCGGCGGGGCCGGGGGCTGGCGGTCTTCCCAGGCCTTGCCCCAGTGCAGCACCTGTTCCAGCGCCCGGTCGCGGATGCCCATGGCCTGCAGACCGTCGTAGGTGGCCAGGGCATAGTCGCGCGTGGTGCCGTAGATGCCGGCGGATTCGGCAAAGATGCGCTGGTACTGCTCGGGGGGCAGCGTGCCGCAGTAGCTGGGGCTGTGCCGCGACAGGGTGAAGGCCAGGGCGCGCACCGGGCCTTCGGGCGTGCTGCACTGCAACCAGCGTGGGTCGTAGGTGGCCAGCGGCATCTCGCGCTGCCACAGCGCATGCAGGGTCTCATGCCCCTGCCGGGCGGGAATGCGGAACGCTGCGCCCTGGCAACTGCCTCCGGGCAGCATGGCAAACACCAGTCCGGGGCGTTCGGGCGTGCCGCGGTTGATGCGGCTCCACATCTTCAGCGCGCGGTGCCAGCCGTGCACCTTGGCATCGCGCCGCTCGGCAAAGTCAAATTCGGGCCGCCAGATCAGGCTGCCGTAGCCGAATACCCACAAATCCTGTTCACCCCCCCATTGCTGCAGCGTTTGCTCCAAAAAAGTGCGTGGATCACGGCCTGGTGCGGCGGGCAGAAGAGTAGGGACTTCGGACATGGCTGTGATGCTAGAGCAAAACCCATGGGATGGGCACGACGCGGCTACAGGCGCACTACATATGCAGGCGGCACTCCCTCTAGAATGGGCCCCCGCAAGCGGGCCCGCGTAGCGGCGGCAGGCTGGACAGGCTCCGCCATGCCCCGCATTCGGGCTGCAAGAACGCACGATCACACACAACATCCTCTGGAGAATTTCATGGCCTTCAATACATCGGACGACGACAGCCAACAGCGCTTTGCCCTCGGCATCATTTTTGCCCTGGTGCTTCTGGTGGTCGGCACCGTCGTCGGCGCGGTGGTGTACCGCTCGGTCGCCGGAGCCAAGGGCGCGCCCACTGCGGCGGCTCCGGCCGTGGTGGACTCTGCAGTGGCCAGCCAAAGCACCCCGCCTGCCCTGGCAGCGGGTGCCGTGCAGCAAGGTGATGGCGCCTACATCCGCGTGGAAGAAGGCGTGGTCAAGTTCTACTTCGCCACAGGCAGCGCCGAGCTGGCCGCTGGTGCCGACGAAGCCCTGGCCGATGTGGTGCGCATTGCCGCCCAGCGCGGCAAGAAGCTGGCGGTGTCCGGCTACCACGACGCCACCGGCAACGCCGCAGTGAACGCCGAGCTGGCCAAGCGCCGCGCCCAGGCCGTGCAGCAGTCCATCATTGCCCAGGGCGTGGTCGCCGGCAATGTGGAGCTGCGCAAGCCCGAAGTGACCCAGGCCGACGGCAGCAACGACGAAGCCCGCCGCGTGGAAGTGGTGATCATCGAGTAAGCCGCTGTCGCTTCAGCAAGGGGCAGCCCCTTGCTTTGCCGCCATCAGGCCGTGCATTGCACGGCCTTTTTCATGGACGGGTGTGCGGCCGCGAAGGAACCAATGCCCCCGAGAACACATCAGGTTTGGGCAATCTGACGTTGCCATCCGTGCCGGTACGGCCGGTTGGGGCAGGACAGACTGCTTCGGAAAGCGAAGCAGTACCAAGTTCTTTCAATGTCCCCTCAACGCCCCCTTCAGCGCGCAGGCAAACTTCAATATACTGTATGTATAAACAGTATTTGCCATGACCTACGCCAACCACGCCCGCCTTTCGCTGGCTCCCGGCCTTGACCGGGGGAAGCTGCCTGCGCATATTGCACACGCGCTGTGGTGTGGAAACGAGGTCAGCACCTGCGCCAGCCGGACGGTGCCCACAGGCTACGAAGCCCTGGACAAGGCCCTGCCAGGGCAGGGCTGGCCCACAGCGAGCCTGTGCGAGCTGCTGCAGCCGCAAGCGGCGGTGTCTGAATGGCGGCTTCTGGGGCCCGCCTTGCCAGGGTTGCTGGCCGACAAGGCGGCGCGTATCTATCTGGTCGCACCGCCCCAGATTCCCCATGCGATGGGATTGGCCCAGCTGGGCCTGCCCCCCGAACAGTTGGTCTGGATTGACGCCAAGGGGGCGCAGGAGCGTCTGTGGGTCACCGAACAGCTGCTGAAGTCCGAACCTGCCGGTGCGGTCATTGCCTGGCTGCCCCAGGCCCGCCCGGAGCAGATCCGCCGCCTGCAAGTTCATTCCATCCATTGCGATGCCCCGGTGTTCCTGGTCCGCCCGGAGACGGCCATGTCCGAAGCCTCGGCAGCTCCGCTGCGGGTGTCGCTGGCCCTGGGTACAGGCTGGGACCTGGATGTGTGCATCCGAAAGCGACGAGGGGCGGTGTGTACCGAGGTGCTGCACCTGAAGGCGATCCCTGGCAACTTGAATTCCGTGATCACCCCCCGCATGCGCGAACTTCAGGCGCCAGGGGGGCTGCAGAAGGAGGTGCTGCATGCATTGGGCCGCTCTGATTCCCATACCGCTTCCGGACACCACCTCACCCATTGACTCTGTGCAGCTTGCCGTCTGGGCCCTCCAGTTCACGCCGCGCGTGGCGTTGTTCGAGGAGGCGGTGCTGATCGAAGTGGAAGCCAGTTTGCGTTTGTTTGGGGGTGTAAAAAGCTTGCACGCCCTGGTGGAAGAGGGTGCCTGGGATCTCGGTGCCCGTGTGGCCTGGGCTCCCACCGGCATGGCTGCTCTGGCCTTTGCGCGGCAGAAAGGTGTCGACGGATTTTCCGCGCCTTTGGAACGGCTGCTGGATCGGCTGTTGCTGGAATGCATCACCGCTGTGAAGCGCCACCAACCGACATTGGCGCGGGTCGGGTGCCGGACCTTGGGCCAGGTGCGTGCCCTGCCGCGCGCAGGCATTGCGCGCCGGTTCGACAAGGTCCTGTTGGAAGCCATGGACCAGGCCTATGGTCTGCGCCCTGAAACCTACGAGTGGGTGAAGGCTCCGGATGCTTTCCATGCGCGCCTTGAGCTGATGTCCCGGGTGGAACTGGCGCCGGCCATGCTGTTCGGGGCGCGGCGTCTGCTTGTGCAGATGGCGGGTTGGCTGAAGGCCCGCCAACTGGGCGCGACCGCCTTCACGCTGCGCTGGTGCCACGATGTCATGCGCGCACGGGATGTCGGCAGCAGCGGAGAGCTGACCATTCGCACGGCAGAACCGACACAGAATGTCGACCACTTCTCGCGCCTGCTGTCCGAGCATCTGGCCCGGGTTGCGCTTCTGGCGCCGGTGGGAGACCTGGAGCTGCTGGCCACCGAGGTGGAGCCCATGGTGGAAGACAGCCGGTCCCTGATTCCGGAGTTGGCGGGCAAGGGCTCCTCCATCAAGCTGGCTCTGGAGCGCATTCAGGCCCGGCTGGGCAACGATGCCGTGCGCCGGCCCGTGCTCTCTGCGGACCACAGGCCCGAATGGATGCAGCAGTGGCTATCGGCTGGGCAGCACCGCCCCAGCAAACCGGAGTTGGTGTGCGAGCTGCCGCAGCCGACCTGGATGCTGGGCACACCTGTGCGTCTCGTCGAACGCGCCAACAGGCCCATCTACCAGGGCGCCTTGCAGCTGCTGCTGGGCCCGGACCGTGTGGAAGGCGGCTGGTGGCACCGTGACCAGGTGGGCAGCGGGGAGGTGCCGTTGAATGTGCAGCGCGACTACTGGCTTGCGCGCAGCGAGCATGCGGGCCTGCTGTGGATTTTTCAGGCCCGCCTGGCTGGCGATGAAACCGCCTGGTTTCTGCATGGGCACTACGCCTGAGGCGCGATGCAACACCTTCTTCCCGCGTACGCCGAGCTGCGCTGCATCTCCAATTTCACCTTTCTGCGGGGGGCCAGCCGCCCGGAGGAGCTGGTGGAGCGCGCCAAGGCGCTGGGCTACAGTGCCTTGGCCATCACCGACGAATGTTCCTTGGCGGGCATTGTGCGCGCCCATGTGGCCGCCAGGCAGCAGGGCCTGACCTTGCTGCTGGGCGCCCAGTTCTGCATCCAGCCACGCGATGCCGGCGAAGCACCTTTCACTTTGGTGGTACTGGCCCAGAATCTGAACGGCTACGGCAATCTGTGCCAGTTCATCACCAAGCTGCGGCGCGCTTCGGACAAAGGTACTTACCACCTGGACTTGGGCTGCATCACCGGCCAGGAGCTGCAGGACTGTCTGGTGCTGCTGTGCCCGGAGCGCAAGGCCACCGATGCGCAGCTGGAGGCCATGGGCCGCTGGACGCTGACCCACTTCACGGGCCGCTGCTGGATCGGCGTGGATCTGGTACGGCGCCTGGACGATGAGTTGTGGTTGTACCGCATGCGCGCGCTGTCGGCGCTGACCGCCGTGCCCCTGGTGGCCGTGGGCGACGTGCACATGCATGTGCGCTCGCGCAAACCGCTGCAGGACGTGCTGACTGCCACCCGCATGGGCAAGCCACTGACCGAATGCGGCTACGCCCTGCAGCGCAGCGCCGAGCGCCACCTGCGCAGCCGCCTGCGCCTGGCCCAGACCTTTCCTGCGGAGCTGCTGGCCCAGACCCTGGCCGTGGTGGCGCGCTGCAGCTTCAGCCTGAACGAACTCCAGTACCAGTACCCCGATGAGGTGGTGCCTGCAGGGCACACGGCGGCCAGCTACCTGCGCCAGGCAAGCTATGACGGCGCGCACCGGCGCTGGCCTGCGGGCATCCCCGAGAAAGTCCAACGCCAGATCGCGTACGAGCTGGATCTGATCTGCGAGCTGAAGTACGAGCAGTACTTTCTGACCGTCTACGACATTGTGGTCTTCGCGCGCTCGCGCGGCATTTTGTGCCAGGGCCGCGGTTCCGCTGCCAACAGCGCGGTGTGTTACTGCCTGGGCGTGACCGAGGTGGACCCGGACCGCACTGCCGTGCTGTTCGAGCGCTTTATCTCCAAGGAGCGCAACGAGCCCCCAGACATTGACATCGACTTCGAGCACCAGCGCCGCGAAGAGGTGATCCAGTACCTCTATGCGAAGTACGGCCGCGACCGCGCGGCTCTGGCTGCGGCCGTGATCTCCTACCGGCCGCGCTCGGCCATCCGGGATGTGGGCAAGGCCCTGGGCTTCGACCTCGCTGTGGTGGACGCCATCGCCAAGGGGCAGCAGTGGTTCGATGGGCGCAGCATCCGGCAGGAGCGTTTTGCAGAGCTGGGGCTGGATGCGGGCTCCCTGGCCGTGCAGCAGCTGACCACACTGACCGAGCAGTTGATCGGGTTCCCCCGCCACCTGTCCCAGCACACCGGCGGTTTTGTGCTCACGCGCGGCCTGCTGTGCCGCATGGTGCCTGTGGAGAACGCGTCCATGGACGACCGCACGGTCATCGAGTGGGACAAGGACGATCTGGACGCGGCAGGGCTGCTCAAAGTGGACGTGCTGGCCCTGGGCATGCTGTCGGCGATCCGCCGCGCCCTGGACTTCATCGGTCAGCGCCGAGGCTGCGCGTTCACGATGCAGGACATCCCGCCGGAGGATCCGGCCACCTACGACATGATCTGCCGCGCCGACACCATCGGTGTGTTCCAGATCGAAAGCAGGGCGCAGATGTCCATGCTGCCCCGGTTGCGCCCGCGCAAGTTCTACGACCTGGTGGTGGAAGTGGCGCTGGTGCGGCCGGGCCCCATCCAGGGCGGCATGGTCCACCCCTATCTGCGCCGGCGCCAGGGCAAGGACCCGGTGGTCTACCCGAGCGAGGCCTTGAAACAGGCACTGGGCCGTACGCTGGGGGTGCCGGTGTTCCAGGAACAGGTCATGCAGATCGCCATGCTGGCCGCCGGTTTCACCCCCGGCGAGGCTGATGGCCTGCGCCGGGCCATGGCGGCCTGGAAGCGCAAAGGGGGGCTGGAGAAGTACTACGACAGGATCGTGCAAGGGATGACCTCGCGCGGTTACGAACGCGACTTTGCCGAGTCCATCTTCGAGCAGATCAAGGGCTTTTCGGAATACGGCTTCCCGGAAAGTCACGCGGCCAGCTTTGCTCTGCTGGTCTATGCGTCCAGCTGGATCAAGCGCCACGAGCCTGCGGCCTTCCTGGCGGCGATTCTCAACAGCCAGCCGATGGGGTTTTATTCCGCCAGCCAATTGACGCAGGATGCGCGCCGCCACGGGGTCGAAGTACGGCCCGTGGATGTGATGCACAGCGATGTGGACTGCACGCTGGAAGAGACCGGCAAGCTGCAGCCGGCAGTCCGGCTGGGCCTGCGCATGGTCTCGGGCCTGGGCCGCAGCAGTGCCCGGCGCATCGAGGAGACCCGCCGCCAGGCTCCTTTCGGCAGCGCCGAAGCACTGGCCCGGCGCACGCGCCTGGATCAGCAGGAGATGAAGTCCCTGGCCGCAGCAGGGGCCCTGGCCAGCTTGTCGGGACACCGCCGCCAGCAGGTCTGGGAGGCCGCGGCCCTGCACGCCGCGCCTGAGCTGCTGGAAGAAGCTAGCTTCGATGAAGCCTTGCTGGCGCTGCCTGAAGCGCCCGAGGGTGAAGAAGTGGTCTGGGACTATGCCTCCACGGGCCTCACGCTGCGCAGCCATCCCATGCGGCTGCTGCGCCCCAAGCTCGACCGCTGGAAGGTCAAAACCTCGCAGGAGCTGCGCCGTCTATCCAACGGCCAGCGGGTTCGGACTGCCGGCATTGTGACTTTGCGGCAGCAGCCGGGGACCGCCAACGGGACCGTCTTTGTGTCGCTGGAGGACGAGCATGGCTGCACCCAGGTCATCGTCTGGCGCGACGTGCGCGACGCGTATCGGCAGGTGCTGGTGGGCTCACGCCTGCTGGCGGTGGAGGGTACATGGCAGCGCCAGGGACCGGTGTGCAATCTGATCGCCGAGCGCATGGCCGACTTGTCGCATTTGCTCGGCCGGCTGGCCACCGAGAGCCGGGATTTCAAATAAGGGAGGCCCCATGCACCCATATCGCCTGTTTGGCTGGGAAAAGGTTCAGGTCCCGATCCCTGGTCTGTTCACCCAACCCGCAAGCCTGAACCAGGGTGAAAAGCCGGAGTAGGTCACCTTCGTCCAGGCCTTGTCGTTGGAAAACGGTCCATTAAAGGCCAAGTACAAGACCTAATCCGCACGGCGCAGGGGCACGAATTTGGGTGGCAGCCGCCATGGGCCGCAACGATGCGGCCCACCGTGTGGAGAGGGCCATCGCCGCGCAAGCCACTTTCGCTTGTGCTGGAGAGCGAACCGTGCATTGCACGGCCTATTCCGTGCCGGTCGGCGTGGACCGGGGTTGGGCTCCCGCAGCACACCCATGGACAAGAAGGTACGTTGACTAGTTGCTACTGGCGCATGCCGATGGCCAGGCGGTTGAAGGCGCTCATCAGCGCAATCGCAAAGCTCAGGTCGGAAATTTCGGTATCGCTGAAGTGTGGCTGCAGCGATGCAAAGTCGGTGTCCGGTGCGTGGGTATGGGCCACATCGACCAGGGATTCCGTCCAGCCCAGTGCCGCGCGTTCCCGGGCATCGAACTGGGCGCTGACCCGCCAGCCGGCCAGGCTGTCGAGCTTGGCCTGTGCCATGCCTCCGGCGCGCAAGGCCTTGGCATGCATCTCCAGGCAGAAAGCACAGCCATTGATTTGGGACACGCGCAGATAGACCAGCTCGATCAAAGGCTTGCCCAGGCTGCTGTGGTCCAGTGCGGACTTGGTGGCCAGCAGACCCTGGTAGGCAGCAGGCGAGAGGGTGGAATAGGGCAGACGCAAAGTGCTCATGGAAGATGCTCCGAAAAAGAACCGTCAGGCGGCAAGATAAGAGGACTCTTGGCAATCTCCAGAATCTGCTGGATCTCTGGCGCCAAGATGGCATTTGCAGCTCCCACAAGAGGAGCCTTCAAGGAAATACGAAGCGATTGCGCACGGGGTGCAGGAGGGCGCATCACGGCTCGTCTTCGCGGAGAAGCTCCGGTAGAGCTGCCATCACGGATGGGATAGACCGCTGTCCCGGCCTTCAGCCCGGTGAGGGGCGGACAGGCGCTGTGGTGGAGCAGTAGCGCACGCTGCCTCTGCAGGCGCGGCGGAAAGCCTCGCTCGCGGGCGACAGGGACATTCTTGCCATCCTGAAGTGCGTACATGCACGGAACTGTACATGAATACAGTATTTTGTTAAAACGGCCATCTGCAGACATGGGACTGCAGGGGATATGCCGGTGCAGAGCAGCTTGCGGGAAAGCCCTAAGGTGGCGCCTGTCAACCGCCTCTATCGAGGTACTTCTTTCCTGTCCGGCGTGATCATTTCCTGGCGGGGATGTTGCATTGCAGAAAAGCGTTTCCGTAATGTGGAAAATGATGCTTGTTGCTTCGCAGCATTTTTTCTCAATATGAGAAAAAACATTTCACATACAGAAATGTAAAAATAAGTATTTGATTTTTAAAGAATATTTTTTCGTCTTATATAAGATAGAAGTGATTGTTGGGAGCCGTCGCTTTGCCTACAGTTGTCTCCAAGGCCGCACACCACGGCAAACCAGTTTCACTACCTTTCAAGGAGATCACGATGACCAAAGCGCTGAACACCCAACTGAGCCGCGAACAGCAAATCGCCGCCCTGGAAAAAGACTGGGCCACCAACCCCCGCTGGAAGGGCGTCAAGCGCGGTTACTCCGCGGCTGACGTGGTGCGCCTGCGTGGCAGCCTGCAGCCCGAGTACACCCTGGCCCAGCGTGGCGCCGAAGTGCTGTGGGAGAAGATCAACGGCAGCTCCAAGAAGGGCTACGTGAACGCTTTCGGCGCCATCTCTGCCGGCCAGGCCATGCAGCAAGCCAAGGCCGGTCTGGAAGCCGTGTACCTGTCGGGCTGGCAAGTCGCTGCCGACGGCAACACGTCCGAAACCATGTACCCCGACCAGTCGCTGTACGCCTATGACTCGGTGCCCACCATGGTGCGCCGCATCAACAACACCTTCAAGCGCGCTGACGAAATCCAGTGGGGCAAGGGTGTGAATCCCGGCGACAAGGAGTTCATCGACTACTTCCTGCCCATCGTGGCCGATGCGGAAGCCGGTTTCGGCGGCGTGCTGAACGCTTTCGAGCTGATGAAGAACATGATCCAGGCCGGCGCTGCTGGCGTGCACTTTGAAGACCAGCTGGCAGCCGTGAAGAAGTGCGGCCACATGGGCGGGAAGGTGCTGGTGCCCACCCGTGAAGCCTGCGAAAAGCTGATTTCCGCCCGCTTTGCTGCGGACGTGATGGGCGTGCCCACCATCGTGCTGGCCCGTACCGACGCCGAGGCGGCCAACCTGATCACCAGCAACCACGACGCCAACGATCAGCCTTTCCTGACCGGCGAGCGCACCCAGGAAGGCTTCTACCGTGTCAAGAACGGCCTGGAGCAATCCATCAGCCGCGGCGTGGCCTATGCTCCCTACGCCGATCTGGTGTGGTGCGAAACCGGCGTGCCCGACATCGGCTTTGCCCGTGAATTCGCACAGGCCGTGCACGCAGCCTGCCCCGGCAAGCTGCTGAGCTACAACTGCTCGCCTTCGTTCAACTGGAAGAAGAACCTCAACGACAGCCAGATCGCGTCCTTCCAGGAAGACCTGTCTGCACTGGGCTACAAGTTCCAGTTCATCACCCTGGCCGGCATCCACAGCAACTGGTACAACACCTTCAAGTTTGCCCACGCCTATGCACGTGGCGAAGGCATGAAGCACTACGTGGAAATGGTGCAGGAACCCGAATTCGCGGCACGCGAACTGGGCTACACCTTCGTGTCGCACCAGCAGGAAGTGGGCGCGGGTTACTTCGACGACGTGACCACCGTGATCCAGGGCGGATCTTCCAGCGTGAAGGCCCTGACCGGTTCCACCGAAGAAGAGCAGTTCCACTGATCTGCACGGCTCTGCTGGACCACTGACATGGCACAGTAGAACGGACGGAAGCTTGTTGTCTGGGGCCTGTGCGGCAGCCTAAAAACCGTCGCCAGGACACCCATTTCGGCCCGAAGCGCTGCTGCTTCGGGCTTTTTTGTGCATACGGCGTTAAAATGGTTGCCAGTATCCATTCACAAGAGCGAGAAAGGCAGTCTGGTTATGACACCGCGAACGAGTACCTTGCAAAGGTTGTGCAGCCGCTGAGGCTGCGAGTTCGCGCCTGCCCGGAGTCTTTTCTCCCTCTTATCCAAAGCGCGGACCTGTTCCGCGCTTTTTGCTTTTCAAAGCACTGGCCGCGGCCCCGTATCCCACATTAGGTTTCCAAGGATTTCCATGCTGAAAATTACGCTTCCCGACGGTTCGCAACGTGAATTCGACGGCCCGGTCACTGTCATGCAGGTGGCCCAGTCCATCGGCGCCGGTCTGGCCAAGAACACGGTGGCCGGCCGCGTCAACGGCCGTCTGGTCGACGCCTGCGATCTGATCAGCGAAGACGCCAAGCTGCAGATCATCACGCCCAAGGACGACGAAGGCGTGGAGATCATTCGCCACTCCACCGCCCACTTGGTCGGTCACGCCGTCAAGCAGCTGTATCCCTCGGCCAAGATGGTGATCGGTCCGGTGATCGAGGAGGGCTTTTACTACGACATCTCCTACGAGCGCCCGTTCACGCCCGAAGACATGGCCGCCATCGAAGCGCGCATGAAGGAGCTGATTGCGCAGGATTACGACGTCGTCAAGAAGATGACTCCGCGTGCCGAAGTCATCAAGGTGTTCCAGGAACGCGGCGAAGACTACAAGCTGCGCCTGGTCGAAGACATGCCCAATGAAACCGCCATGGGCCTGTACTACCACCAGGAATACGTCGACATGTGCCGTGGCCCCCACGTGCCCAATACCCGCTTCCTGAAGGTCTTCAAGCTGACCAAGCTGGCTGGCGCCTACTGGCGCGGCGACGCCAAGAACGAGCAACTGCAGCGCGTGTATGGCACGGCCTGGGCGGACAAGAAGGATCTGCAGGCCTACATCACCCGCATCGAAGAAGCCGAGAAGCGCGACCACCGTCGCCTGGGCCGCGAGCTGGACCTGTTCCACATCGACGAATGCTCGCCCGGCACCGTGTTCTGGCACCCCAAGGGCTGGCGCGTGTGGCAGGAGGTGGAGCAGTACATGCGCCGCGTCTACCGTGAAAACGGCTACGAAGAAGTGAAGGCCCCCCAGATTCTGGACAAGACCCTGTGGGAAAAAACCGGTCACTGGGACAAGTACCGCGACAACATGTTCATCACGGAGTCGGAAAAGCGCGACTACGCGCTGAAGCCCATGAACTGCCCGGGCCACATCCTGATCTTCAAGCAAGGCATCAAGAGCTACCGCGACCTGCCGCTGCGCTACGGTGAATTCGGTCAGTGCCACCGCAACGAACCCACGGGCGGTCTGCACGGCATCATGCGCGTGCGCGGCTTCACCCAGGACGATGGCCACATCTTCTGTACCGAAGACCAGATCCAGAAGGAAGTGCTTGACTTCACGCAGCTGCTGCAAAAGGTCTACGCCGACTTCGGTTTCACCGACATCATCTACAAGGTCGCGACCCGTCCGGAAGCGCGGATTGGCTCGGACGAAGTCTGGGACAAGGCGGAAAAAGCGCTGTTCGACTCGCTCAAGGCTTCGGGTTGCGAGTATCAGATCGCGGTGGGCGACGGCGCCTTCTACGGCCCCAAGATCGAATACACACTCAAGGATGCCCTGGGTCGCCAGTGGCAGTGCGGCACCATCCAGGTGGACTTCTCCATGCCCGTGCGCCTGGATGCCGAGTACGTGGGTGAAGATGGCAACCGTCACCGCCCCGTGATGCTGCACCGTGCAATCGTCGGTTCGCTGGAGCGTTTCATCGGCATTTTGATCGAACAATTCGCCGGTGCGCTGCCGGTTTGGCTGGCGCCCGTGGGAGTGGCCGTGCTCAACATCACCGACTCCCAGGCCGACTACGTGCAAGACGTTGTGGCAAAGCTGCAAAAAGCATTGCCGAATCAAAGTCTTAAGATTGTGTCTGACCTGCGCAATGAAAAGATCACGTATAAAATACGCGAGCATTCGTTGCAAAAGCTGCCTTACATCCTTGTCGCCGGCGACAAGGAGAAGGCCGCAGGAACTGTCGCAGTGCGCGCCCGGGGCAATAAGGACCTGGGTGTGATGTCCGTCGACGCCTTCATTGAACTGTTGGCCAACGACATCGCTTCCAAAGCCTGATTGAGCATCAATTTGTGCTTTGGACTGCGTCAATTGCGCGCAAGCAGCTACGCTTTTCGTAGCGTTTTGAAATTAGGGTGAAAGCCATAGCTACTGAATTTCGTGATCGTCGCCACCGCGAGGAACGCAAACACCGTCTCAACCGTGAAATCCAGGCGCCTGAAGTGCGTCTGTCCGGTCCTGATAACGAACCCATCGGGGTTGTGAGCCTGGCGGAAGCGCTGCGCATGGCTGGCGACTTGGACGTGGATCTGGTGGAGATCGCCTCCACTGCGAACCCGCCTGTCTGCCGCCTGGTGGACTACGGTAAGTTCAAGTACCAAGAGCAAAAGCGCGCGGCCGAGGCCAAGGCGAAGCAAACCGTCATCGAAATCAAGGAAGTCAAATTCCGTCCTGGTACCGATGATGGCGACTACAACATCAAGTTGCGCAATATCCGCCGCTTCCTGGCCGAGGGCGACAAGTGCAAGATCACGCTGCGTTTCCGCGGTCGTGAAATCACGCACCAGCAACTGGGCCTGGATCTGCTGAACCGTCTGCGTGACGATCTGGCCGACACCATCCAGGTGGAGCAGTTCCCCAAGCTGGAAGGCCGCCAGATGATCATGATGATCGCTCCGGCGCGCAACAAAAAGCCCGCTCCAGTGGCCAAGCCCGCTGCAGCACCGGCAGAAGAAGCAGGCAAGACTGCCGCCTGATTCATAGGCATTTGCCGCGAATCGGGTTAGAATATGCGATTGGCGCCTTCGGGCGCCAATCGCATCGTGCTTTCTCAGGGAGGCACGGCCCCAGTCACATGGGGCAAACAAGTGTCTCGGTGTGCCTACAAGTGCCGCGTATTGGTTGCGCAGCCGCCTCACGAGCACAAATAACAGGAGCATTCACATGCCCAAAATGAAAACCAAGAGCAGCGCGAAGAAGCGTTTTCGCGTTCGTCCCGGTGGTACCGTCAAGCGCGGTCAAGCCTTCAAGCGTCACATCTTGACCAAGAAGACCACGAAGAATAAGCGCCACCTGCGTGGCATTACCTCCGTGCATGAAGGCGACATGGGCTCCATCGCAAAGATGTTGCCTGGCGCTGGTCTGTAATTCACTGACGAACTAGGAGAAAATACATGCCTCGCGTCAAACGTGGTGTAACGGCCCGTGCCCGTCACAAAAAAGTTCTGACCCTTGCTAAGGGTTTCCGCGGTCGCCGCGGTAATGTCTTCCGCGTCGCCAAGCAGGCGGTGATGAAGGCCGGTCAATACGCTTACCGTGACCGTCGTAACAAGAAGCGCGTGTTCCGTCAGCTGTGGATCGCCCGTATCAACGCCGCTGCACGTGAACTGGGTCTGACCTACAGCCAATTCGCCAACGGCCTGAAGAAGGCTGCCATCGAAATCGACCGCAAGATGCTGGCCGATATCGCTGTGCACGACAAGGCTGCTTTCAGCGCCATCGTGAACCAAGTCAAGGCCAAGCTGGCTGCTTGAGATCACGGTCAGTAGTTGCTACTCACGTAGTAGCTGCTGATGCACAAACAGCAAGGGCTAGGGCTTGAAAAGGCACTAGCCCTTGTTTTTTTATCGCCGGGCTTTGGCATGTGGCGCGCTCCGTGGGAGCGGTGCGGCAGGGCAGGGCTTGCAGGTTTTTCAAACGTCGATAAAGAGTCGATATGAACGAGTTGGATTCTCTGGTCGAGAGCGCGCAGCAGCTGTTTGCGCAGGCCCATACCCCCGCTGATCTGGAAAACGCCAAGGCGCAGTTTCTGGGCAAGTCGGGCAAGATGACCGAGCTCATGAAGGGCATGGCGCAGCTTTCCGTCGAAGAGAAAAAATCGCGCGGCGCTGCCATCAATGTGGCCAAGCAGGCGATCGAAGCGGCCCTGACCGCGCGCCGCAAGGCCCTGGCCGATGCCGAGCTGGAAGCACACCTGAAGGCCGAAGTGCTGGATGTGACCCTGCCTGGCCGCCGCCGTGGCGCAGGAGGGCTGCACCCTGTCTCCATCACCCTGGAGCGCATCGAGGGCATTTTTGGCTCCATGGGCTTTGACGTGGCCCAGGGCCCCGAGATCGAATCCGACTGGTTCAATTTCACGGCGCTGAACACGCCCGAAGACCATCCCGCGCGCTCCATGCATGACACCTTCTATGTGGAAGGCGGCACGCAACACGCACCCAACTTGCTGCGCACGCACACCAGCCCCATGCAGGTGCGCCATGCCGTGCAGCATGTGAAGAAATACCGCAATCAGCTGGATGCCGGCCAGACCATGCCCGAGATCCGCGTGATTGCCCCCGGCCGCACCTACCGTGTGGACTCGGACGCCACCCACTCGCCCATGTTCCACCAGTGCGAAGGCCTGTGGATTGGCGAGAACGTGAGCTTCAAGGACCTGAAGGTCGTGTTCACGGACTTCTGCAAGACCTTCTTTGAGCAGGATGATCTGGTGCTGCGTTTCCGCCCCAGCTTCTTCCCATTCACCGAGCCTTCGGCTGAAATCGACATCCAGTTCCAGAGCGGCCCGCTGGCCGGTAAATGGCTGGAAGTGGCGGGCTCCGGCCAGGTGCACCCCAACGTGGTGCGCAACATGGGCCTGGATCCCGAAAAGTACATCGGCTTTGCCTTTGGCATGGGCCCCGACCGCCTGACCATGCTGCGTTACGGCGTGAACGACCTGCGCCTGTTCTTCGACGGCGACATCCGTTTCCTGTCGCAGTTTCAGTAATTGAAGAAGCGGGCTGCCAGCGCTGTGGTTGCAGGCACTTCAGATGGTTTTGCCGAAGTCCTTGTGAATCCCGTGCCGCAGCTTCTTTTGAAAGTACGCATGCCCAGCCAGCTGCAGACCGCTACTGTGCAGCCGGCATGAACGCCAAAGAGTCTGACTATGCAATTTCCTGAATCCTGGTTGCGCGAGTACTGCAACCCCAACCTGACCACCCAGCAACTGGCCGACACCCTGACCATGGCCGGTCTGGAAGTGGAAGAGCTGGATCCTGTGGCGCCTCCTTTCACCGGCATTGTTGTCGGTGAAATCAAGGAAGCCGTGCAGCATCCCGATGCCGACCGCCTGCGCATCTGCCAGGTGGACGTGGGTGGCCCCGAGCTGCTGAACATCGTCTGCGGTGCGCCCAATGCGCGCGTGGGCATCCGCATTCCCTGCGCCACTGTGGGCGCCGAGCTGCCGCCGGGTGAAGACGGCAAGCCTTTCAAGATCAAGATCGGCAAGCTGCGCGGCGTGCAGAGCTTTGGCATGCTGTGCTCGGCCAAGGAGCTGGGCATTGACGAAGATGCCAGCGGCTTGCTGGAGTTTCCGTCCGATGCGCCCCTGGGCCAGGATGTGCGCGAGTACCTGAACCTGGACGACACGCTGTTCACGCTGAAGCTCACGCCCAATCTGGCGCACTGCCTGTCGGTATACGGCGTGGCCCGCGAGCTGTCGGCATTGACCGGTGCAGCTTTGAAGCCACTGTCTTTCCCCGCTGCAGCCGTGGCGTCGCAAGACAAGCTGCCCGTCAAGATTGAAGCGACCGACCTGTGCGGCCGTTTCTCGGGCCGTATCGTGCGCAACGTCAACACCCAGGTGAAGACGCCCCAGTGGATGCTGGACCGTCTGGCACGCTGCGGCCAGCGCTCGGTCTCGCCCCTGGTGGACATCTCCAACTATGTGATGTTCGAGCTGGGCCGTCCGTCCCACATTTTCGACCTGGACAAGATCAGCGGTGGTCTGAACGTGCGCTGGGGCAAGCAAGGCGAATCGCTCAAGCTGCTCAACGGCAACACCATCCAGATCGACGACTTCATCCAGGTGGGCGTGATTGCCGACGACAAGGAAGTGGAGTCGCTGGCCGGCATCATGGGTGGCGATGCCACTGCCGTATCGGACGACACGAAGAACATCTACATCGAAGCTGCGTTCTGGTTCCCCAAGGCCGTGGCCGGGCGCTCGCGCCACTTCAATTTCTCGACCGACGCGGGCCACCGTTTCGAGCGCGGCGTGGACCCCGAGTTCACCACCGAGCATATCGAGCGCATCACCGCGCTGGTGCTGGAAATCTGCGGTACGCCTGACACGCAGGTGGCGGCCATGGACGACCAAAAGCCCAACATGCCCCAGCCCAAGCCCGTGCAACTGCGCGTGGCCCGTGCGGCCAAGGTGATCGGCATGGCCGTGACCCAGCAGCAGTGCCTGGATGCACTGAACGGCCTGGGCCTGCCCGCCACGCTGGCATCCGAGGGGGTGATCTCGGTCACGGCGCCGACCTTCCGCTTCGACATCAATCTGGAAGAGGACCTGATCGAAGAAGTGGCCCGCATGATCGGCTACGAGAATCTGCCGACCACCAAGCCTCTGGCCCCCATCTCGCCCAAGTTGCGCGCTGAAAACCAGCGCAGCCCGTTCGGTGTGCGTCATGAACTGGCTGGCCTGGGCTACCAGGAGACCATCAACTTCAGCTTTGTCGAAGAAAAGTGGGAGCAGGAGCTGGCGGGCAACCACCATGCCATCAAGCTGCTCAACCCTATTGCCAGCCATTTGAGCGTGATGCGTTCGTCGCTGCTGGGTTCGCTGCTGCAGGTGCTGAAGTTCAACGTGGACCGCAAGGCCCAGCGCGTGCGCGTGTTCGAACTGGGTCGCGTGTTCTTCAAGGATGAATCCGTGGTCGAGTCCGACACCACCGTCAAGGGCTTCTACCAGCCCATGCGTGTGGCGGGGCTGGCCTATGGTGCCGCCGACCAGCTGCAATGGGGCAGGGCCGAGACCAAGGTTGACTTCTACGATGTCAAGGGCGATGTCGAAGCGCTGCTGGCTCCGGCCAAGCCGGTGTTCGAGCCTGCAGAACATCCCGCCATGCACCCTGGCCGTTGCGCCCGCGTGCTGCTGGATGGCAAGGTCATCGGCTTTGTCGGCGAGCTGCACCCCAAATGGCGCCAGGAATGGGATCTGGCCCAGGCTCCGGTGATGTTCGAGCTGGAACTGGATGCCGTGCTGGCCCGCCAGGTGCCGGTGTTCAAGCCAGTGGCCAAGCACCAGGCGGTGGAGCGCGACATTGCCGTGGTGGTCAAGGAGGCGGTAACCCATGCCCAGGTGATGGAAGCGGTGCAGCAAGGGGTGCAGGGCGGTATCCTGCGTTCGGCCGCGCTGTTTGACGTCTTCCGCCCCAAGAAGCTCAAGGCCGGCGAAGAAGCTGCGCCGGGCAGCCTGGCCCAGGACGAAAAGAGCCTGGCCATCCGCCTGACGCTGGGCCGCGACGAGGCAGCGCTGACGGATGTCGAAATCGACGCCGCCATGCAGGGCGCGATTGCATCGCTGGTGGAGCGTGTGGCTGCACGCCTGCGCGGCTGATGTGCCGCGTCATTTCCCAAGGAGCCTGAAATGATCGAATTTGCAGATGATGGCGCAGAGGCGTCCTCCGCCCTGACCAAAGCGCAATTGGCCGAACTGCTGTTCGATCAGATCGGCTTGAACAAGCGCGAATCCAAGGAAATGGTGGATGCGTTCTTCGACCTGATCTCCAAAAGTCTGGTCGATGGCGATGATGTGAAGCTGTCGGGTTTCGGCAACTTCCAGATCCGCACCAAGGCGCCGCGCCCGGGACGCAATCCACGCACCGGCGAGCTGATTCCCATCGACGCTCGCCGCGTGGTCACCTTCCACGCCAGTTCCAAGCTCAAGGAACAGATTCAGGGCGCAGAGGGCGGCGGCACGCCAGTTCAGCTCTAAAGCTCTCGGTACCTTGTACAAGCGCTCTTGGTCTATTGCACAAGCTGCGGTAGGCTAGGGCGCTTGTTTTGTTTGGCACGCCTGCGTTCGCAACCATCGGTTTATGGCCAACCTTCCTCCCATCCCTGCCAAACGTTATTTCACGATCAGCGAAGTTGCGCTGCTGTGTGATGTCAAGCCCCATGTGCTGCGCTACTGGGAGCAGGAGTTTGTGCAGCTGCGCCCCATGAAGCGGCGTGGCAATCGCCGCTACTACCAGCACCACGAGCTGCTGATGGTGCGCCGCATCCGCAATCTGCTCTACGACGAGGGGTTCACCATCCAGGGAGCACGCAACCAGCTGCGTGCGCACGCTGGCGAGGAGGCGACATCCGGGCGGGTGGATGCCGTGGCGGCCGCGCCGGCTGACGCCAACCTGCAAACCCAACTGCTGCTGGATCAGCTGCTGCGCCAGGAGGGCGGGGCACCAGCAGCCTCTTTGGAGCAGGTCCGCCACGAGCTTTTGCAGATTCGTTCGCTTTTGGCGCTGTAGGCCGAAAAATGTGTATATAATTCAAGTCTTCGGAATGTAGCGCAGCCTGGTAGCGCACTTGCATGGGGTGCAAGGGGTCGCGAGTTCGAATCCCGCCATTCCGACCATACGATAAGCCTCCTGACTTCGGTCAGGAGGCTTTTTTGTTGGCGCCGCCGCCTTGGCCTTTCGGTGTGCGCTGCATGCGCACCATGGGCGCCTCCTCTTGCCCCATGCATGGCGCCGGAGCATTGGATTCCTTGCGCCGTGCGGGCAGCAGTATGCGCGGGGCACAAACATGCAGACTGGCAGCGGTGCTAGCAAAAAGCTGAACACTTTCCAAAAGTGGTGCGCACTTGATGCTAGAATCTCAGCTTCGCCGGATCAGCATAATACTGTGTGAATCTGAACGAAAGGGGTGATTAGCTCAGCGGTAGAGCACTGCCTTCACACGGCAGGGGTCACATGTTCGATCCATGTATCACCCACCACAATTTCAGTGCAGATCTGTCCGGTCTGTACATCGGGTGATTAGCTCAGCGGTAGAGCACTGCCTTCACACGGCAGGGGTCACATGTTCGATCCATGTATCACCCACCACAATTTCAGTGCAGACCTGTACGGGTTTGCACATCGGGTGATTAGCTCAGCGGTAGAGCACTGCCTTCACACGGCAGGGGTCACATGTTCGATCCATGTATCACCCACCACAATTTCGGTGCAGATCTGTCCGGGTCTGCACATCGGGTGATTAGCTCAGCGGTAGAGCACTGCCTTCACACGGCAGGGGTCACATGTTCGATCCATGTATCACCCACCACAATTTCAGTGCAGATCTGTCCGGTCTGTACATCGGGTGATTAGCTCAGCGGTAGAGCACTGCCTTCACACGGCAGGGGTCACATGTTCGATCCATGTATCACCCACCAATAAAAGCCTCTTGAACTCCGGTTCAAGAGGCTTTTTTCTTTGTCACGCTTCGGTCCTGGGGAAGCAGGCATCTTCTCCATACATGGAGATGCCAGGCCGGGTGGCTGCCGCCCTGTGCTGCCATGCGCTCGGGAGGAGGGCGAGGCGGCATAGCCTGGATCACCCTTCGGCCAAGCTGCAGCCGTCATGGTGCGCCGCGGCTGGTTTGGTGCGATGAAGAGTGGGATAACGAAGGGAAGTGGGGCGGACATTGCGCAAGCGCCTTGAGCAGCAAGAAGCGGCAAGCGGCAAAGCATTGCGCTGCCAAGCGCCGTGCAGCCGCCCATGGTTTAGGCCCTGAAAACCATGTCTTGCCACCGCATGCGCCTTCACGCCATGCATACCCGGAGAGGGCAGCTGCCGCAAGAGTGCGCTTGCGGAAGAATTTTCTGGGAAAAGCCGCCCGCACCGTGGCATGCGTCACATCCAGAAGACGCCAGCCTTCCGAATGCTGTGGCAACACAGGGCCGCAGCGGAACAGGCTACTGTTATTGAACCTAACTCTGGTTTCCCTGTTTTTTTGAATTAATCTGAAATTTTATAGGGATATATTCCATATAACAAACGAAGCTTTGCATGGATGCGCTCAATAGTAATTGATCTTTTCTTTCCATGGAAAGATCAAATCTTTGGCTTCTCGCACTTCGCTGATGATTTCAACCGCATCCACATTCATTGCATCGCATAGCTCCAGGAACTCCACGACATTCAGGTTTCTCTCTCCGGACTCTATTTTTGAAATAAAAGACTGTGGTTTATACAATCGGTCCGCAAGTTGTTTCTGCGACAGTCTTTGGCGCTCTCTTGCTTCACGCAATACACTACGAAGCTTTTTTTCGCGATCCACATGCAAGAGATTCAATGGTGGTCATTGCAAATTTTGAGATAACTGAATTTTCAAACAAATTCTAACAAATCCCAAAATGGGATATTGTAAAAAATATATAAAATTATCAGTCTGGACCACCCCACATGGAAATATCTCAGTTTGGAATGTATTTATAACAATTCTGCGCGGAATAAAAATTTGTTTTTATGATGAAAAGAGAAGTACTTGCAGCGGAAGAGAGGCGGTGTTCCAGAATAAATAAAGAAGAATTGTTTTTCAATTTTCAACCCATGGTTGACAGCAGGTTCTGCATAACTGGAATGGCCGCCGAATTGCACCACGCCAGATGCAACCGAATCATCAACTCCGTGAAGGACTTACTCATTCCGCCAGCCAGCGGCACCTCATCTGCATTGGAGAGCGCCTGGTCCTTTGCTGAGGCATGCAGTCAGATTTCTCGCTGGGAAAAAGAAGAAGAGAAGCAGGACTGGACGCTGAGCATTGCATTCCATCTTGATGCGGTCATCAGAAATTACGGAATAGATTTTCTGAGACGCATTCTGAATAAAAGCCAAATTGAAACTTCCAAACTATACCTGGAGGTGGATGAAATCGCCAGCTTGCCCAGAATAGATTGCACGCTGATCAATGGCATCAAAGCCTTGCGCAGCATGGGCGTGAAAATTTCAGTCAACAATTTTGGGACCGAATATTCGTCGCTTCACAGACTGAAAGAAGTCCCGGTGGACAGGATCACCATTGGCGGGGAGTTTATAGAGTCTATTTTTCATAACAAAACAGACCAGCTTATATTCTCCAATATCATGGCGCTTGCGAAAATGCTCAAGGTGGAGGTCTTGATAAAAGACATAAACAATCTTGAACAGTTTGAATATTTCGCAAAAAATCAATGCGATATGCTATCGGGTGATGTTCTAGGTTTCAGGGCCAATCAGCAAGAAATATGATCCGTGCGCACTTGCCGGTCTTGCTGCTGCGGCGGCGGCCATGCACCATGCGATGCCAGGTGTGGCCATGGACATGGAGGACTTGAGGCCAATGTCGCACAGACCGACGCTCCAGGCAGGTCAGTGCACAGATTGGGTGACCCGGCCCGCAGGCGCCCGGTTGGCGTTCACCGCCCATTGTGCGGCCGGCTGTGGCTTGCCAAACAGATAACCTTGCTGCAGCAGGCACCCCATTTTCCGGAGCAGATCGGATTGTTCGGTGGTTTCCACACCCTCGGTAATGATGCTTAACTCCAGGTCTCTGGCCATGGAGGAAATGGCACGCACAATCTTCTGATCTTGAGAGGATGTGGCGATATTTTGCACAAAGCTACGATCAATCTTGATGAGATGCACCTGGTATTTCGAAAGATAGCCCATCGATGAATAACCGGTACCAAAGTCGTCGATGGCGATGCGTACGCCTTGGGAGCGGATTTGCGCCAATACCTCGATCGCTGAATTTTCATCGTGCAGCAGCATGTCTTCCGTCACCTCCAGAATCAAACGGCTGGCGGGCATGCCTGTTTCTTTCAATATTTCAGCTAGGCGGTTTGGCAGATCCCCCGTATAGATATCACTTACCGAAATATTAACGCCCAGGTAGGGGCATTCAGGGTTGGCGAGATGAGGGCGAAAGGCCTCACAGGATTGGCGCAACACATATTGCGTCAGCTTGGAGATATGGCCTGAATCTGTGGCAGCAAGTATGAATTCGGGGGGAGGAATCATCCCCAGTTCAGGATGTTTCCAGCGCGATAATGCTTCAAATCCGGCGATGCAACCGCGTTGCGTATCTATTATCGGCTGGTAATAGATTTCGATATCACCCTTTGCGATGGCGTCGGGAAGAGCCGATTCGATCTGGAACTGGCGTGCAGAACGCTCGAACAGGCAGCGGTCAAAAGTCACCACATGCGTGTTTCCGCTGCGCTTCGCCTCGTACATTGCCGTATCTGCTTCGCGCAGCATATTTTCGAGGTTGATCTGCGGCGGATTGGCAATGCTGATGCCAAAGGCAGCAGAAACGGATATATGTTGTCCGTTGATACTGAGGGGGCTGCTGAACAAGTCCTCGCAACGTGTGCACAAGTCATTCAATGCGCCATCGTCACCCAGGCGTGAAACGATGACGAATGAGTCGCCACCGAAGCGCGACAAGGCCTCATGCCTGGAGCACCAGGCCTTCAAGCGATCCGCCACCGCGCGCACTACGGTGTCGCCAAAAGCATGGCCGTAGGTGCTGTTCAGGAGCTTGAAACGGTTCAGGCCGAGCATCACCAGCGCGACTGGTTCACGCTCGGCGGTACGGTCGAATTGCCGGAATAACTGCGGCAATTCGTGGCGATTGGGCAGTCCGGTGAGGTCGTCGTGCGTGGCTTGGTAGCGCAAGGCGCGTTGACGGTCAGCCAGCACCCGGCTTCGGATGACCAGGGCGGCGAGACAGGCGATCAGCGTGGCAATGATGACCGAGAAGATGATCAATGGCTTGCGATATTTTGAATCGAATATCGAAGCGGGTTCATTGATGAAAGTGCTGCCCGAGGGAAGATCCTGTTTGCTCAGGCCCAGGCGTTGCAATTCAAGGTAATCGAAAACCAGAGCCAAAGGTGTTTTTCGAACGTACGGTATCTGGGAAGGGGCAATGCCAGACAAGACCTTCTGCGCCATGGCTGCTTGCAGTCGGCCGGTTTCAATTCCGCTGTTCATGTATCCGCCGACCGCACCTTTTCCCACTGAGGTATCCAAATCGGTGTAGACCGGCAAATCGGTGGCAGCACGCACGAAATACACGGCTTCTTCAGGCTCCAGCGGGGGGAAGCCTTTCCTGGCAGGAATCGCTCCCAAAACAAAGAGCAAGGTCTCCTGCGTTTTTTCTTTCAGCCTGTCTTTGATGGCCAGAAGCTCAGGCGTTATCCAATGCTCCACGATGGGGCCTGCGGGCTCCAGAGCCATCACCGTATTGATGTCGTTGCGCATGCTGACGCCCACATCATCTTCAGGTGTGACGAAGACAAGACGCCGAGTGCCGGGATGGAGTGACAGTGCTGTGTGCAGCGTGCGTGAAAGATCAAAACGTTCAAGGATGCCCGTCACTTCGGTCATGTTGCCGATGAGATCGCCAGGACTGCCATTGATCCCGCTGAACACAACAGGGGGATTGCCGAAGATCTGGGGATTGCGCGCGACGAAAGCGAGCGCATTGTCGTCAACCGTCAGCACCAGATCGAAACGTTTGTCGATGTACTTCTGTGTGAGGTAATTCAGGACATTGTCATATTGGGCCGGGCCAGGAAGACGTTTGCTGTCCAGCCATTCCGTATGAAAAATGGGCCGGGATTCACCATTGCCCTGCCATTCGTTTATGCCTGCCAGGATTCGGTCTTCCCAGCTGTGCCCGGGATGGTAGGAGAGCAATATCAGAACGTCCGGACGCTGATGCGCCGCATTCTGCGCCCGGGCCGGACTCCACCAGGCGAAGCCCAGTACACAAGCCACCATGCAGATCAAGAGCTGCAGTCGGCCGCCACGGCTCCAAGCATGAAGAGGAGGGCGATGGGAAAGCATGGAGCATTGGGCCATAGTGAGCGTGCGTCTCATTCTTGCATGCAGATGTGCGGAGACGTGCAGTACATACCCTTTATTTTGTTTTTCACATTAATTAATATTAATAAGCTTGGGGAAAATGAAGACTTGAATCCATTTGGAGGATAGATTCCATGTCCATTTAAAATCCAGGACATTACTACCGCTTCAGCATCCACATGCAGCATCTTTGCACGCACTGCGGTACGGGATTTCCTGAAAAGAAGGTTTTTTGCCCAGAAACCAACGGGCGGCATGGATGGCTGGCAGCCGCTGGGCAGAACAGATGCCTGTGGCGTTTGGCTGGATGTGCTGCAGCCGTTCAGATCAGCGGGCTCAGATAGCAGGGGCCGAACCAGCATGGATGACTCCTTCCGACCAAGCCCACAAAGGCCGCTCGATAGACAAAAGAATTTTGGCTTTCGCCTTCACAGTGGGCGATAGCTGCCTGGAAGCAATACCTGCCTACAACGTGGGAAGGTGAATGCATCAACTGTCACCATGGTGGGCGGGCAAGGAGTCCGACTATATATGCTGCCGTGCTCCACCCAGGGAAAATGTCCTGACCGGATGCCTTGTATAGACACATGGGGTGTCATGCACGGTATTGGCGGCTCGACACACTGATGGAATTGCCGTCGGGATCCTTGGTATTGGCGAACGCATAACCCCTGGCCCGATGGATGGTTCCGAAATCGAGCCCGGCAGCGGCAGCCGTGGCGACGAACCGGTCAACATCGGGCACACTGAAAGACAGTTTCAGCGCAGCAGAGCCCAACTTGAGGCTCTTGGCGACCTGGTGAATCAGAATCTCTGCACCACCGCCCTGCGGATCAGTCCATCGACCACGGCATAGCTGGTGACATAGCCGAAATGGTCGGCATAAAAGCGCGCTGAGCGCTGCATGTCTTTGGCATAAATAAGCAAGGTGGTGAGCGCGATGGTCATGGCCAGGCAGTATGGCAGCGCGGACTCCTTGAGCAAACCTTGGTGGGCGATAACGCGCGTCAGCTCCGCGTCTTGGTATCCAGCGGCTGTGTTGGAGCGGCATCTTTGCCTCCTGCAGCCATGGCCCAACTCCAATCCTGGGCTGGGGAGGGCGCTGACAGAGACTGATCGCAAAATATTTAAGGGTAAATACCGGGCGCTAGGATGCAGGCCCAGGTTTCGTTCTTGCCCTTGTCATGCTGTCTGTTGTTTGTGCTGCGCGTGCGCGGTGTTGGTTACGCCGTCTGGCACTGGCGATGTTGGCGGTGGGGCTGATCATGGGTGCCTATTTCCAGGTGCCTGCCGTCGCGTACTACTGGGCGCAGAGTGCCTGGAGCGCAGATGCCGCGCATCCGCAGGCGCTGTGGCTGCCGCAATACCAGGCGGTGGTGCAGGCGCGGCAGGTCGTCGGACTGGAGGACAATCTGTCGGGACTGACCTTCAGCCCCCACACCGGCACCTTGTTTGCCACCACCAACCGTCCGGCACAGATCGCGGAGTTGAGTACGGAAGGGGAGGTGCTGCGCACCATCCCGATCCACGGTGCACGAGATACCGAAGGCATCACCCACATTGCCGGTGAACGCTTTCTGCTTTCGGACGAGCGCAACAACACCTTGTACGCGGTGAACATCGGCCCCGATACGCAAGCAGTGCAGGCGCGCGAGCCGTTGCCCATGCCGCTGACGTCGCTGCACCACAACCTTGGAGTGGAAGCCGTGTCCTGGGACGCACGCCACCAGCGTTTGCTGGTGGGGCAGGAAAAATGGCCTCTGCGCCTGCTGAGTGTGGAAGGCAGTCCCGAGATAGCCGCTTCTGGCGCTGTCACCCGCCCCGCCGAACTGGCGGTGAAGGAGTGGAGCGCCCGCGGGCTGGGGGCGCTGTTCATCAATGACCTGGCTTCCGTCACCACCCATGAGCCGACAGGCAATCTGCTGCTGCTGAGCGAAGAGTCCGCCATGGTGGTGGAGTACACCCCGCAGGGTGACCCCGTGAGCCTGCTGCCCCTGTGGTCCGGCCTGCACGGCCTGGAGCACAAGATTCCACAGCCGGAGGGCATCACCCTGGCACCGGATGACCGGATGACCGGATGTTCATTGTCTCGGAGCCCAATCTGTTCTATCGCTTTGAAAAGCCCGCCACCCGTGGCGTGGTCCGGCAAGCCACGGGGCTGGGCGTCGCGTCCTGAACCAGCATCGCCAGCGACCGTACCCGGATGCGGTCTTTGCAACTACGGGCGATGGCAAGCGGGGGCCTTGCGGAAAAGTGATGCCAGCGACCGCGACTGTCTGCCTGCATCACTGCGCCATTGCACAAGGGCGGGTGGATTGCCAACGGGTCGCGGTGCATAAGGGAGTACGGTGTGGCCGCGGCTGCAGGGCGCATCCAAAGTCCAGGCAAGAGGGCGCCTGGACCCCGCCTCATCATTGGGCGCGCACGCCGGCATCCTGGGCTGCCTTGCTCCACTTGGTGACTTCCGACTGGACAAATGCCGCAAAGGCCTCCGGTGAGTTGCTGACCAGCGTGGCGCCGCTGTCTTCGATCCCCTTGACCACGCCAGGATCCTTCAATGCCTTTTCCACGGCCCGGTTGAGTTTCAGCAGGATGGGTTTCGGGGTTCCTGCGGGAGCGAACAGACCGGTCCAGCTGGTGAACACGACACTGGCGAAACCGGCTTCGGCGGTGGTGGGGACATCGGGCAGCAGCGGTGAGCGCTTGTCGCCGGTGACCGCCAGTGCGCGCAGCCGGCCCGCGCGGATCAGCTCCGGCACGCTGGGGATGGAGGGGGATGCAATATCGCCTTCGCCGGCCACAACGGCCCGCACGGCTTCCATCGGGCTGCGATAGGGCACGTGGATCATGTCGAGCTTGCTGTGCAGGCGCAGCAGTTCGATGGTGAAGCGGGAGCCGCTGCCATTGCCGGCGGATGCATAGCTCAGGCGGCCGGGGCTGGCCTTGGCGCGCTCCACGAAGTCGGAGAGGGTGTTGATGCCGGAACCGGGGTTGACCACCAGCGCGAGGGGCGAGTCGTTGAGCTGCGAAATCGGTGCGAAGTCCTTGATGGGGTCATAGGCAAGGTTCTTCTCGGTGCCGGAAAGCAGTCCGTGGGTGCTGACCGAGCCGATCAGCAGCGTGTAGCCATCGGGCTTGGCCCGGGCGACGGTCTGGGCGCCAATGATGCCGCTCGCACCTGCGCGGTTCTCGACCACGACCGCCTGGCCAAGCTGTTCGCCAAGGGCTTTGCCGACAAGGCGCGCCATGATGTCGGCAACCGACCCGGGCGACTGGGGTACGACAAGGACGATGGGCTTTTCGGGGAAGCTCGCCACATCCGCTGCAGCGAGCGCCCCGAAAGAGAAGAGAGATGCCAGAGTGGCAGCAAGAAAGCGTTGAACGCCAAGGGAAACGGGCTTCATAGGATTTCGACTCGGAAATGGCGGGGCCAAGAGGCAGGCCCCGCGGTATGCATGGAGGAGGGGGTCAATTGCCTTGCGCAATGGCCTGGTCCACCCAGGTCCGAGGCCAGGACCGGGATGCGATCTGCTGCGCCCATTGCGCTTCCGTTGCCGCGTGCGCAAGTGCCTTTTCGATCACGGGTACTGCATCCTCGCGCGGGAGGACGATGATTCCGTCCTGGTCACCGATGACCAGGTCCCCCGACGCCACCACCACGTTTGCGGCGGCAATCGGGTAGCCGATTTCGCCTGGACCTGATTTCCAGGGGCCATTGGGTGTCACGCCACGGGCATACACGGGGATCGGCAGCTCGGCCAGGCCTTCGATGTCGCGCACAGCGCCGTCGATCACGATGCCGGCAATGCCGCGAGACACGGCATACCTGCCCATCATCTCGCCAATGATGGCGTTGTCCAGCGCACCGCCCGCGGCAACCACAATCACATCGCCCGGCAGCGCAATGTCTAGCGCCTTGTGCAGGAACAGGTTGTCACCGGGGCGCACCTTGACGGTCAAAGCAGGGCCTGCGACACGGTTGGCCTTGCTGGAGTAGTTGCGAAAACCGCCCGGGAAGCTGAAGAGGCGGTGCGAGACATCGCCAATGACGGCAACCGGGATGCCGCGGGCCTGGGCCACAAGTGCATCGGGGATACGAGCGAAGCCGGTGTCAATGCGCCAGCCCAGTTGATCTTCTGCCATGAGAACGTCCTTCTTAAAAGTTCAGGATGGCAGTGTGTTTTTTTATTGTTTTTAAGCTAAGCATGTTTTCTGCAGATTCTTAGTCGAATTTTGCCTTTGCAGGTTGGCAAGTGCTCCACATAATTAGAACAATCTAAAGACAATATAAATTCATATGAGCAACTCTCCACTGATCTCTGCCGAGGGACTGAAGGCCGCCGTGGCGGCAGGCAAACCGGTTGTCGTGCTGGATGTGAGCTATGACCTTTCCGACCCAGACTCCGGCCTGCGCGCCTACCTGGAAACGCACATCCCCGGCGCGCTGTACGCGGACCTGAGCGATGTGCTCAGTGCGCACCATGGGCAGGGCGCTTCCGGTGGCAGGCACCCGCTTCCCCAGCGCGCGGAATTTGCGAGCTGGCTGGCAAGCCAGGGGGTGTCCAACAGCACCCACGTCGTGGTCTACGACCGCAACCGTTGCAATTTCTGTGTGCGCTTGTGGTGGATGCTGCGTTGGCTGGGCCACGATGCGGTGTCCGTGCTGGACGGCGGGTTGCAGGCGTGGGTAGCCACCGGCGGTGAGGTGGTTTCAGGTCCCCCGCCAAGACCGGCTGCGTCTAGGTTTGAGGTGCAGCCGCCGCTGGTGGACCTGGTCGACGCCGAGCGGGTGGAACAGCTGCTGGGTGACAGTGCCCATGTCCTGATCGACGCGCGTGCCGCCGAACGCTATCGGGGGGATGTGGAACCGATTGACACGGTGGCAGGGCACATCCCTGGTGCGCTGAACCGTCCATTTGCTCTCAATTTCCGCCCGGACGGGCGCTTCAAGTCCGCCCAGGAACTGCGCACCGAATTCACCGCGTTGCTGCCCGCCAACTACGTGGGCTTGGTGAACTACTGCGGCAGCGGCGTGAGTGCGACACCGAACGTGCTTGCACTGGAGCTTGCGGGTTTGGGCCCAGCCAGCCTCTATGCCGGCAGCTGGAGCGACTGGAGCCGTCGCCCTGGTGCACCGGTGGAGAAGGGCGCCCCATGAAGGCCACGGGTACGCGACGCGGGTCTGCTGACGAGGTGTATGCGCTGCTGCGCAAGCGCATCACCTTGGGCGCTTATGGACCCAATTACCGGCTGAAGGAAGTTTCGCTGTCGGAGGAGCTGGGTATCAGCCGCACCCCGATACGTGCCGCGTTCCAGCGCCTGGAGCAGGATGGCTTTATCGAAGCGGTACCCAATCGGGGGGTGATCGTCGCGCCTTGGACCGATCTGGACAACGATGAGGTGTTTGACCTGCGCATCCAACTGGAATCCCATGGAGCTTCCTTGGCGGCGCAGCGGCGCAGCGAAAGCGATATCGCACGCCTGCATGCACTGAACGCGGAGATGGCGGGCCTGATCCAGCAACGATCGGAGGACTTTCGCTCCGACATCCAGGACATCAACCGGCGATTTCATGAAGCCGTGGTTCAGGCCGCCCGTTCACCGCGTCTGGTCCAGATGGTGGGAGGCCTGCTCAACACGCGGCGGGTCACCGGTGCCTTCTTCTTTTATTCCGACGATCAGTTCACCGAGAGCCTGGAAGACCACCAGGCCATCACGCGCGCCATTGAGCGGCAGCACACCGAGCTTGCCAAGACGCTGATGGCCAGCCACGTCCGTGTCACCTGGGAGCGGCTGAAATCCCAGCGCCAGGATGCAGGAACTGCCGCGGCGGCGTGACAAAAGACCATACGCGGGAGCGCGTGCGTGAGGAGGTGTTGTCGGTGTACAAGGCTGCAGCCTTGTACATCACACATCCATCACACGATTGCCAAGGAACCGATGGAGCAACTGGGGAGAACGGGATTGCGACAGAGGGCCGCATCTGCCGTAAACGACGTGTTGGTTACTATGATATTTAACATAATACACATTGTATTCTTTGCAAAAGCTCCAAAAAAACGAGGTGATGGACCTCGGATCTGATGCTTTTGCTTACAACTTTGGGCGAGCTGGCAAGCACAACTTGTTGACGCACGGTTCGCACTCTATGGACTAGCTCCAAATCTGTCAACTAAAAACGGGTCAATCCAGCTGGTCAAGTTCATCCGGAGCCTTCTCCAGCCCACCTGATTGAGCAGATCTGTTCATCTGAAAGTACCCCTCAGCGAACTCAGGACACACAATGAGCATCCCCCGGTGCGGCGCCTTCATTGGCACGACCGCGATCGTGTACGAGTTCTCCAGCGCGTTCCAGCAAGACTTCAAGGTGATTTGCCTGCGGAGTAGCCCCCACAGTACGTTGTACCGATACCGCAGACGGTAAGTCCACGGCCTGGCATGCCAAAGAGCCAGCTTGCGCGTGCCCTCGATGTCGTTCAAATAGTCGATCTTGTGCATGTGACGTCGACCTACTATTCGATGTCACCACAGCCCGTTGGGCAGCAGTCCGGATCAAGTCCATGACTACAGTATCCCGCGTCATCCATGTGATGCTGTGTCTCCGCGAGCTCCTCATCCGTGGCCCAGCCGAGTCGCTTCGCAATTTCGATGGCTTCTGGTCGATGGGCTTCCGGCAGGCTGTTGAGTGCGTGATTGACGGCGCGACTGAAATCACGCGCAAAGATTTCGTACACCAGGCCACACGACTTGTGGGCCTGCTCGGCCAGCTTCTCGCAGGCCTCATTCCAGGCTAATTTGTCAAATTCCATGCTCATCTAAGCTTTCATGTGTTGATGTTTCATGTTCGTGTTGCTGATCGACCTGAACTACAGTGGCGTCACCGGCATAAGCCACAATCTGGAATGGCCAAAGAACCTCCAGGCCCAGCAGAAAGCTCTCCAGTTGGGCTTCATCGCTGGGGCGCCTCACCACAATCGTCATCAGCTGATGGCTCAAACTGGATCTCCTAAGCCAGGTGACGCCGAGTCAGCATCCGTGCATGCCCAGCTTGTTGCGTGCTTCGTCGGCAATCCGGTTGTCGAAGTCTTCGTGTTCCTCGATCTGCTCAAGCAACGAAATGGCATTGCCCAAAGCAGATGCGGTCAAGAACGGTCGAATGCTGTCCAATGCTTGCGTGTAGCGCTCCAGCGCCGCCGGCTCAGCGGGACGCTGCAGCACAGCAGTGAAAAATTGAGTCATCGTCATGCTCTTTCGATAAAAACGGCGCTGGCCGTTAGACCATTCGAAGCGCCGGGTTGCTCGGGGGAACTGGCTGGACCCACTGGCCAGCGTTGGTCAACACCACACAAGACAGGTTGCCCACGACTGCTCCTCCGCGGCCTTGGATCTCGTACTTGATGATGTTGGTGCGGTTGGCGGCCGGCAGATGCCAGCCGCTCTTGATGACGTCACGCTGAACCTTTGTGCCAAGCTCATGGGCCTTGTCTTCGCCCTTAGTCGACGCAGCAAAGTCTCGGAAGATCCGCGGTGAAACCAGCGCCATCCCTTGAGGCACAAAGTGGACAGCTGCTCCAGCTTCGTTGAATTTGATCGTGCGCTGCACCAGGCCTTGCTGGACCCACTCCATGAACTCCAGCGCAAGTTGGCTTGGCTCTGCAGGCGGCTTTCCCTCTGTCCCAGGGATTGCTGGAAGCTCTTGCATCAGCAGCACAGGTTGGGGCTCACCGGTGCCGGCGGTCCCCGTTGCCGATCTCGGCATCACCTGTGGCAGATCATCCAGGTCAGCGACCAGGCTGCGCAGCTCCCTGCTCACCCGCATAGGCGGTTGGCTGTGCTGGGCTGGTTTGGCTTCAGGCACTGTGTGCTTTTGAAGTGCTTCAGCTCGGGACGCTGCAGGTTCTGGCGCAGCTGCGCCAGATTCCTGTAAAAGGGTGGACGACCGCTCGGCCTCACGCACCATGCCCTGAGCAGGCTTTGTGCCTGCGCCAGTTTCCTGTGATTGCGCCGGAAGCGCAGTGACCCCTGCAGCCTTGTGTGACGGCTTCTTGGCGGTGCGCCCTCTTCCCAGTGCTGCCGCACTGTCGAACTCGCTCAGAAATTGGGGGTCATCGATCAGGTAAGCATCCTCACCTGCAGCATGCTGATCACTGGATGGCCCTTGCTCTGGGGCAGCTTTATCTGGTTGTCCACGACTTGGCGTGCCTTGTAATCCGGCCTGGGCCTGGGTAGACAGAGCTGGGGCAGTTTCCTGTTCAGTGTGTGAAGTTGCAGCAGGTTTGTCCGGAGCGTGCGGTTTCTTGCTTGCAGTTTCTGGCGCAGACTTAATTCCACTTGCTCCAGGCTTTTTGACTGCAGGCTTGTTGAACGCTGGCTGCCGCATGACTGCGGCCATGACTGGATCAGCTACTGGCTTCTTGGGAACAACTGGCGCAGTTTCTAGACGGTTGCCGTGGGCATCTGGCGCAGCATCTATGACTTCTGGCCCAGGCTCTGCAGCAGTCGATGAGCTCGTTGCCCCATCCACTGGCGCAGATTGAGGAATGGACAAGATTGGCGCAGCTTCAGCCCTATCAACGACTGCATCAGCCTTACGTTTGTCCAGCACCACCAGCTGGCCACGCATAGCTGGCGGATATTGGCTCTCTGAGGAGAAAACCTTGGCCAGCGGAAACCTGAGCATGGCCAACTGGTGCACGTAGGCGCCCTGCTCACCTTGCTCGTTGCCCTGGATCTCCACATACCAAATGGCTTGGCCGGTCGAGGGGTTGAGATCCACCACCCCATATTCCTGCCAAGTGTCAAACAGCCGGTCGTTCTTGGCTTCCCCAGGTATGGCCTCATCTGGCTCATGGGTCTTGATCCAGTCGCGCACAAGGTCAGCCAGGCGCTTGGCCACAAACCATACTGCGCCTTCAAACACCCATCCCACTGCACCAGTGCGATTGAGCGGCAACGATGTACCAGCGCGCAGCATGCTGCTGATAGCCTGCATCAGCAGATCGATCAGTGGGACAGCCCTTGCAGATGCAAAACGTGCTCTGTTGCCACTCGCGAGAGCACGTTTTGTGGACAGTTGGTCAGCTCGTCTGACGATCTTGGCGACCAAGCTGTCTTTGTCCTGGCCGCTGAGATATTTCTGCAGTACGTCGAGGGCTTCGGGCTGGCCGGCCAGGAATGACAATGCTGATTGCGGCGCAATGCTAGGCAGCAACAGTTGCGCCAATTTCGCGTGCGCACTGTAGTCACGCTGGCTTTTAGGTGCAAAGCCCACCATGTACTCTGGCAGCTGCCTGCCACTGGTGATTTGCGCCAGGCTTCCAGATCCTGCATTCCACCGCAGCGAATCAGCCATGCCATCACAGCGCCATTGGATCCTCAGATCAGTCATTGGCTTTGCAATGTCGTGCAGCAGCGCCGCAAAAAACACGACGTAGGTCCAGTGATCCCTCTGGTGGTCGATCACCTCGATCGCACTGCCTTCGGGCAGCAGATGAGCGTTTCGATACGTCATTGCTGCCAACACCATTTCGATGGTGTGGCTCAACAGGCCTCCGGCGTGGGCGTGGTGATGTGACTCTGACGCGGGCATCAGCTGCACAAATTCGGCGTAGCGCTCAATTGCTGGCAGCAGGTCTCTTTCCCAAAGGATCTGCGATTGTCGGGACTGCCGGTAAATTTCCTTGAGCGCCTTGCTGGCTTGCACCAGTGTCAGCAAATCATCCGCTTTGAGCACACGTAGCCATTCGCTTTGGGTGCCGGCCACGATGGGGAATTTGATCGCAGGCTCAACAGGCTCTGCAACTGGCGCAGGCTCTTGCGGCCGTGCCCTCCCCCACGGAATCATGCCAAGGATCTTGGAGGCAATGCTCATTTCAAACCTGCCCCATCAGCAATGCAGTAGCGCTTCCTGCTGCAAGCATTGGATTGCCGTGCGCCGGCGTCCACGTTGCAACTGTTTCACCTTCCTGGCCTTCTTCTAAAAAACTGAGCCAGTTCTGATGTAGCGGGTTCCAGTAGATCCGCGGCTTTGCCCCCTCACCCCTGCTCCAGGCACTATGCATGTGCACAAATTCCAGGCTCAAGATGGACGAGACGATCATGGGCCAGTCTCCAGTCCGCGCAGGACTTGAGGCAGGCAATGCTGCTCGGAACTGCAGGAGCACCTGGCGCACGCATTGCACTGGATCCTGGTACTCCTCAAGGTGCTGTTCCAGGCCCTCGAAGCGGCCCAGCCACTGCAGCAGCGTCGTGGTCTTGCTGGCCAGGCCCAGCACAAACATCGCCTGAACGATGGCAAAGACTGCGCAGCCACGGTCCATAGGATCGCGGCCCAGGTAGGGGTCTCCTCGTTTTCAGTGCAATAAGTGACGGTACGAAAAGCTAGCACTGGCGCGGAGGTGGTGTTGGTAGATCGTTGATTTCATTGACTTTCCTGTTCACTTTCAAATCTGCGATTCGTGGCGTCAAACCGTGGTCGGTTTCATCCATTGGTGCCAGTTATCGATGCATTTGGCCGCGAAGGCAGGATTTGGTCAGCATAGCGGTCAACCGGGAAGCGAAACACACCCCGCAAGTTGATGCTCTCCAGCCTGGTGGGCGCAATCTTCCCGATCAGTTCCGGTGGAATGACCTGGCGGCGGTTCGACCAGCGATCCAGGACCGCCTGCATCTGTGAGGTATTCCACGCCATCACGATGTTGGCCATCAGGCTCAACGCATCGGCCACAGCCTGCATTTCATCGACACGTTTGGCCTGCGCCGGGCTGATCCGGCCGGTATAAATGGCGCGCTTGAGGGCGTTAACAGCCTCGCCCCGATTGAGCACCCGGCGCAACTCGTTCCTGAAAGCGTCCTTGACAAAGTAGTCAGCCAAAAACGCCGTACGCAGCAACCGCCCCAATTGCACGCCAGCCTCATAGATTGGATCGCCCTGGGCGGCAGAACCGAACCGCGCAAGAGCTGCCACCGCACTGGCATGTCCGCTCATGACCGAGGCTGCCAGGTGCACCAGACTATCCCAATGCTTTTCGATCAAAGCGACGTCGACATTGGCTTCGCACACCGCAGCGATTTCTGCGGGCACTTTGGTGCCGCGTGGCACAAAGAGGTGGCGCTGTTTGAGTTCCTTCAACCGCGGGCAAAGATCAAAACCAAGCAAACGGGCATGTGACATGGCAAAGTCGGTGTAGCCATGGGTATCCACAGCAAGCTGGCTGGTCTCCAGCTTTTCTTGGCGGATGACACCTTCAATGGCCACGCCCGCCTGGCGCTCATTGAGCACAAAGGGCTGCGCATGGAAGATGCCCCACCGGTCTTTTACATGGGAGTAGATTCCAATGGAAGGTGTGTTGCGCCGAGGATCAAGCCGGGCTTGCCACACCCGTTTGGTGGTCTCCATGCTCATCATGTCAGAAGATGCCAAATCGGACCGCCCCCAGGTGGCGGCAATCGGGTGTCGCTGCATGAATTCCAGCACAGCCTGGCAGGCCTGGCTCAGACGCCGTTCGTCCCGCGCCCAGCGCATGGCCTGGCGAATGCTGGTGGCAGACAATTGCGGAATCATGCGCGCGCATTCGACCGCAGTCAGACTGGTGCCGTGGGCCATGATGCCGGCATAGACCATCAGCAGCTCGTCGGTAGAGCGCGGCTCACGTCCGAGCATGATCCAGCTAAAGCGCACCTGGGCGTCAACGGCCAGAATCACTTCCGGCAATTGAACCTCACCGATGCGGTGATCCAAAGCCGCGCGCAGCTTGGTCACTTCTGGGTCTTCGTCCTCTGCGGGCAATGGCGACAAATGGAGTTCATCATCCACGCGCAGTACGCCACTGCGGGCTGCAGCGGCCACCGCATCGACACCGGCAGTTACTCTGGCCAGCAAAGGCTTCAAGAAAGTGGCAGCCTTGCTGGGTAACGATAGACGGGCATAGTGTTTCTTGGACTCTGCCTGCCAACGCTCGTCCGTGAAGAACAAGCGCGCACGACCCCGAAAGCTCAGGCTGTGCTCAATCCAGACCGAGCCATTGCGCACCGCGCGGCGCAGGGCAAACAGGGTGGCCACCTCCAACGCCTGAAACGCCCGTTCCCGGTCTGGGCTGGAGATCGAAACCTGCCAGATCATTCCCAGACTTGGTGCCACCACTTCAACTGGCAGCTTTCTGGATCCTTTGAGATATAAAGCTTGCAGCTTGGCAAGGTACTCGATGGCAGGATGCTCGCCGGTGGCCTGCCAGGGCAGCTTTGCAATGGCGACGAGCAACGACCGCACGGGGCGAATTCCATCAATCAATCCCTCGCGGACCAGGGAGGCCCTGCTCGGTGGTTTGCGTTTCTGGGTTTCGGTGATCAAGGCTTCAAGACGGGCACGCAACTCAGCATCTGGCACCGCACCTTGCGCGCTCAAGGCAACAAGTTCGCCGAGCAGCGTTTTGTACATTGCGGCCCAATTGACGGTAGCGGGGACATCGGCGGCAGCCTGACGCCACAGATCGGCGATCCGGCGCTGCACCATAAGGATCAACTGGTCTGTGGTGGTGAACAGGCAATACCGAAGAAAGCATGCGACCTCCACGGTGCGCGCTGGCTCTTTGATCTTGGCTCCGGCTGAGGGCGGCCTGGAGACAAGTCGGCGCGCGTAGCGGCGCAAGATGAGATCGGGGATGTCTGCCAGGTGCTTATGAACGTCCAGCGTGTAAAGCAGGTCGATGCGCTCCAGTACCTCGCTGATTTGGCGGGTTGAGTGTTTCGCCGGTGCAGCCCATAGCCAACTCTGCTGGGTTTGTCCATCTGGGCGCAGCTCTGAAACTGAGGCTCGCCAGCGATCAAGTGTTGCTGGATCAACGCTGGCGGCGATGGCGGTGCCTGTTTCAACTTCAAGCTGGGCAAGTGCCGCCGCAATCAGTGTCCGAATTGCCCGCTCGTGCACGATCACCAGCTTGTTCTTGTACAGCCATTGACGCGCCCGCACGAGTAGCTGATCGCGGTCGGCGCAGCGCGCCACTTCGTCGCGCAGTTCACGTACCAGTGAGCGGCGCTGGTGCTCGCTCATCCACTGGAATCCAAGGACCGTGCAGGCTACTTGTTGGTGATCGAATAGCGTGCGCCCGCGTTCATACATGGCTCTCAGCGAGGCGACTTCTGGTGCTGCAATGCCAAGCTCGTTGCCAAGGTGGCGCCACAAGGCTACTGGAATTACCCGAAAGGCACCGAGCAAACGCCCACTCATGCGCAGGAAACCAATATGGAGCGCCAGACCAAGCTTGTGGGAATCACCTCGGCGTGCATTGATTGCGTCGCGCTCGGCACCATCGAAGGTGAAAAATGCCTTCATCTCGAAGTCGCTGATATCGCGGGGGAGCCCACGCATCCCCAAAAACGTTGTGTGCCAACCCTGCATCGTGAACCTCAAAAGTGGGAGGCCACCATACCCGTTTACAAAGCGAACAGGAAAGTCAATGAAATCAACGGTCTACCCAGACCACCCCCGCGCCAGTGCTAGCTTTGCGTACCGTCACTTATTGCACTGAAAACGAGGAGACCCCGAAGGAAGCCAGCTATCTTCTGGCGTAAGGCCAGTACAAGCGGTGTATTCACTAACGTAGTTTTTCAACTGCTCTGGTATAGCCTTAGCCAAATTTCGTGTAGCGATGTAGCGAAGTCCTGGCTCAGGTTCAATTGAAGAAAATCCATTGATGCGGCTCTCTGTGATACAGAAGTTTATTTCCTTCAAGTAATTAACTTCTGGATGCCGCATCTGCTGACGCTTCACGTTCTGCATCCCCCTGAACGACGTAGCGCCGTCGTTTTCGAAGAATTTATTGAGCTCATTGATATCTGAAAATTGCCGATCTGTTCGCTCATTGCGACTGGCACCTGACTTCATTTCTACTATGACAGGGTCTGGCCCAGCTAATGCACAGATGTCACCATGACGAATCACATTGGTAACGTCAGCAAGAACGACCGGCACTTCCATCTTGATGCCCAGCCGTACAGCCTTCCATTCCAACCTAAATCCGGTTTTCCCGGTTAGAAATCCAGCTGTTTCCTTGATTTTATAGTTCCTATCGAAGTACAGGTGCTTTAAGGAATATTTGCACTGATATACAAAGGCGATTCCATCCCCAAAGCAGCGCCATATAAACATTTCCCAGCGTATTTTATCCAACAACACGGGCGACTTGCTGAGGCGCTTCTTCAGCTCTTTTGCTTGCTCCTTTGGTGGTCGCTTAGTTTTCAATTCTTCACGCATGCTTGCTACTGCACCCTTTATACGCTTTGATCTCCGCTCAAGCCGCGTTATTTGGCGAATCAAATGCTGCTGTAGCGCCAAGACCAAATCAAGTCGACTTCTATCTTCGCGGATTGTGTGCAGCAGCAATGCTGCTTTGATCAAATCGGTTGTGAGCCTTGCATTCATGCCCGCACTTTACCCTCGTAGCGGTATTTATCGCCTATCGGAATAGATGTGACCTGTGCCGTGTTCATGGCGCTGCCCCAACTATCGGTGCTGGCCAGCCTGCGCAAGGGAAGAACAAACAGTCACGACTGCAGATTTACCTGCATTGCTATACTGTATGCATGTACAGCAAACTCGACACACCAGGGAATGCGCTGCCCGTTCAATCGGGGGCGCTATCCGTGCTGATGACTGCATCGAGTGTTCGTGCAGGCTTCCCCTCCCCGGCCGAGGACCACGCAGTCAGCCGATTAAATGTGGCTGACTTGCTGGTGCAACATGAGCAGGCCACCTTCATGATGCGCGTGGGTGGGCCTTCGATGCGTGACTGTGGGATCGAGGACCGTGACCTGGTGCTCGTTGATCGTGCTGTTCGTGCGCGGCATGGCCACATCGTGGTGGCGATCCTGGATGGCGAGCTGACGATCAAAAAGCTCTACTCCGCGCACGGCGTGATGAAGTTGCAAGCCGGCAATGCGATGTTCCCGGACATTCACCCGCGCGAAGGCGAGAGCCTTGAGATTTTTGGTGTGGTGACCTGGTGCCTCAAACGATTGGGCCCATGACATGTTCGCCCTGATTGATGGGAACAACTTCTACTGCAGCTGTGAATCAGCTCTGCGTCCGTCCCTGCGCGGACATCCATTGATCGTGGCCAGCAATAACGATGGTTGCGCGATAGCACGCAATCAAGAAGCAAAAGCCTTGGGCGTCAAGATGGGACAGCCGCTGTTTGAGCTGCGCGACTTGATGCGGCACAAGGGACTGATTGCCCTCAGCGCAAACTTTGAGCTTTACGGCGACATGAGCGACCGCATGATGACCCTGGCCGCTGGCCTGGGGCCCGTGCAGGAGATCTACAGTATCGACGAATGCTTCATCGGCGACCTTGCTGGCGTGCCTGAGCTCACGCGCAGGGCCTGGACGATACGGTCCCGCATCGAGCGCTGGATTGGCATCCAAACATGCGTCGGTCTTGCTCCGACAAAGACTCTCGCCAAGCTCTGCAATCACATCGCAAAAGAATCAGAGCGCAAGCCTGGCTCATACCCAGCACACCTGGCACGAGTGTGCAACTGGCAGGAGTGCAGCGCATCTGAGCGCCGCGATTTGCTGCAGCGTACGCCGGCGGGCGAAGTCTGGGGCATCGGCCGACGCATCGCTGCCCAGCTTGCTGAGGCAGGCTACGTCACGGCATGGGAGGTAGCGAACATGCCGGCAGAGCAGGCTCGAAGTGCCTGGTCTGTTGTCCTTGAACGCACAGTGCGCGAGCTGCAAGGAATCAGCTGCATCTCGCTGGAACAGGCTCCACCGCCAAAGAAGCAGATTGCTGTAACGCGCAGCTTCGGTCACCCAATAACTACCCTCCCCCCACTTGTCGAGGCCGTGAGCGAATTCGCAAGCAAAGGGGCGGAGAAGCTGCGCAGATCGGGCCTGCGTGCAGGCGCGGCCATGGTGTTTGTCCGCACCTCCCCATTTCGGCCTGGCCCCAAGTTCTACCGCACCACAGTCACGCAATTGCAGCCACCTACAGCTGATACAAGCCAAGTCGTCAATGCCGCCCTACGAGGGCTCAAGAGCATCTATGCGCCTGGTTTCCAGCTTGCCAAGGCGGGGGTACTGCTGCTTGATCTTGCGCCGGTAGCTCACGAACAATTGGAGCTTCTGCAGGAGCAACCGCGAGATCAAAGCACGCTCATGGAAGCTATCGATCGGATCAACTCTCGGTATGGAAGGGGCGCTATACACGTCGCCAGCACCGGCATGGAACACCAGGACGATGCCGGCTGGCGAATGAAGCAGGAGATGCGTACGCCGCGCTGCACTACAAGGCTTGATGAAATCCCGATTGTGCGGGCGTGATGTTGATAGGATGAATGGCTGGCCAAAGCCCAGCAGTACGACCTTTCACACGAAACTATGGCGGGAAATTCCTTGAGCGACACGAAAACGGTGCAGATCATTCCAGCAAACGACTGGTTTTTCATTCATGCGGGCGACAAGAAGCCAACAGTGCACGTCATTGCAGCTTGGGCGCTTAAAGATGACGGTACAACCGTTGGTTTGATTGGCGGAGTCCAAACTGGTCCAGGGACCGTATGCCCTGGCAACAGGCTGGTGGGTGTTCCTCCGGTTCTTGGCACTTACAAGCACTTGCGAGATCTGTCGCAAGCAGAGCGTGAAGCCCTTGAATCGACAAGCTGACACCTAGTCAATCAGCATGAAAAAGCCCCTGTACCTTGCGGTCACAGGGGCTTTCAGTTTTAAGCAGCCATCAGCTCTCTGGCCAGAGCCATCTCGATGCTCTCCCCTTCACTGTCGTTCAGCACATCCAGGCCGCTTTCCGGCATATCGCCAGAGGTGGACTGGGACACTGCGATCTTCTTGCCCATCAGTTTGAGACAAGCTATCTGGCTGGTGCCCGCATAGCCAAGGAAGATCACCCGCACCTCTTGCTTCTGGCCAATGCGCCAAGAGCGCCTGGCCGCCTGCTGCACGGTGTAGACGTTGAAGCCCGACTGCATGAACACGATGGTGGGAAAGTCCAGCAGATCCAGGCCTGTTTTCACGAGCTCGGGATTGGTGATCAGCACGTCGATGCCACGCTCGACCTGGTCGGCGACCCAGTCTTCACGCTTTGCGGCATCTACTGTGGCGCGCAGCACACCTACTTTGAACCCGCGGGCCTCCAGCAAGGCTTTGAGCCGTGCCGTCGTGTCCCGCGTGCCGGTGTAGACCGAATAGACCAGGGTCTTGCGGCCGAGGGCTTTTTCGTCAGCACATAGCTCGATCAGCTTGGCTTCCTTCGGGGTGCAGTCTGCATCTCCGAACAAAGCCGGCTGCAGGTGCAGGACTTCTTTGCTGCGAGGATGCCGAACCGTTTCTGAGCGGAAGCAGCAGTCTGGCCAGGCCAGCAACACGTTCATCACGACACCCAACAAAGTGCTGTCCTTCATGGCCAGCGCTTGCTTGAGGATGCTCACCAGACGCAGAGACATGTTGAGGTAGGCCTGGGCCTGTTCCTCTTCCATGTCCACTTCAATGAAGGTCTCATCGTAGTTTGGCAACACCTTCTGGCCGATGTCGCGCAGTTTGAGGAACACGGTGATCGGCAAGACATAGCGCAGGATCCCTACTGGCCCGAAGCCCGGCGCTTTGCTGGTGCGAACCGTCAAGCTCTTGCCTTTGGCCGTGCGATGGGACGAAGCTGCAGACTCTTTGTAAACATCCTTCAGGACCCCATGCTCACGCATGAAAGCCATGGTGGCTCCCGCCATCGATCCGGTCTTGGACGGCTTAAAGCCGTCCTCGATCATCACGGTGGGGTTCATACGCCACAGCAGGTGGAACAAATCGTCGGCATAGCCACCCATGAGCGTGCCGGTCAGCAGCAGCACCTTGCGGCACTGGCTGGCCAGCACACCCATGGCCTGGCCCTGAGCGGAGCCCTCGTTTTTGTACTCGTGGCCCTCATCCACCACCAGCAGTCCAAAGTAATCCTTGGGCAGATAGCGTTTGATGAACTCGGTGGGCTGGTAGCCCCCCTGCCCGATGGAAAACTCAAACGAGGCAAGCGAGCGCTCCATGCGTTTGGCCTGGCGGTCGCTGAACACCAGATCCCCGTTCTCGTCCATCAGGTTCACGAACTCGTAGACGTTGTCCTCCAGCATCGCGGCCAGGGTCTTCTCACCAAAAGTGTTGAGTAGGCGTTTCGCAGTCGTTGGGCCAATGGTTGGCAACTGCTGCAGCGCGCCCAGCACCAGGTCATACATCGAGTTGATAGGCTTGCCACTGCGTATCAGCGTCCACATGCTGGATCCACAGTGCTGGCACTTGCGCCGGCGGTCAGAGAGCATCGTGTGGGCAAGCTCGACTGACACCGGTAGTGTTTCTCCATCCTCGGCCGAAGATTCCATCGGTCGCATGCAGTCTGGGCAGCAAGCGACATTGAAGCGCTGCCCGCCGACGACAAGCCTGCGTGCGATGAATGATGGTTTCCAGTGGAATCCCATGCGCATGCGCACACGGCCAAGCACAAAGAACTCAGGCACATCCGATCTGAGCCCCAGCCGCTCACGCAGGCTCAGGAGCTTGCGCAGGGTGTCCGGTCCGTTGAGAACCCAGACCCGGGCATGGGGAACGGTTTCGAGGATCTCGCGCCGCCACTTGTAGACCAAGTGCGGCGGAGAGATGACAAGCGTGCGTGGATGGCTTTGCTGCATGACTGCGGCCGCGCAGATAGCCATCATGGTTTTGCCAGTGCCCATCTCAGCATTCAGCACTGCTGCAGGCTCATCCCTGTCCACCAGCAGCTTCACAACCGCCTGTACGGCCTCTGCTTGCTGCTCGAAGGGCTTTCTTTTGAGAGTGCCTAGGATCTGCTGGCGTTGGTGCCAGACAGGGGTTTGATGGTCCAGGCTCTGCTGATAGACAGGAGGATGTTGCATCCGAACTTGCTCAAGCAGGCCTTGGCCAAATTCCCGGATGAAATCTCCCAAGGGAATTGTTTCGCCGGCAACGTTGTCCAGGTACTGATCGCTCTGCTCCAGGGTGGCTTCAGGCGCGGCCGCAGGCATGCCGGTGGGCACAACGTCGCTGACCGCAGGTGTGGTTGTTTCGATGACTTGCATTGTTTTGAAAATGAAAAAAGCGCACTGGTCCTAGAACCAGTGCGCAGGTTGAAAAATGCCGGGTAGGTGCCCGGCTTTGTGTGATGAAGTCGCTTAGGCCAGAAGCGCGCTATCGCGCACCGACTGGCTGACAAAGCGCAGGAAGTGGTCGGAGATACTCACGCGCACAGCGCTGACACTGCCGATACGTGGGTACCGACCGCGCCCAAGCTCACTGATCGCGCCTTGGTCATGACACCAGGCCATCAACGGAGCACGCCATGCGTCCAGCAAAGCCACGGGCGAGAGGGTTTTGACCATCTCCCAGGTGCGCAGCTCAAGTGCTTCTCGGTCCTCATCTAGGTCAACGATCCAGGCAATGCGATTGACCTTGTCGATCTCCTGCAGGCGCTTGTCGTAGATCCACAGGTGGCTGAGTGGCCCGAACACGTTTTGCAGGGGCAGCCGACCCGAGTGCTTTCCAAGCCTGTCGACCGCACCGGCATACACGTGCTGACGTTGGCCTTGCACATTGACCAGGTGGAAGTCCGTAATGCCGCCTTCTTGCTTGCCCAGCTCCAGGGCGGAGATGAACTGCATAGCGGAGGCGTCACGGCCGTAAAACGAAAGAAAGACCAAGTCACCCTCCTCGTTCTGGATGCATGCATCAGCCCACAGATCCGCAAAGCCTTCAATGCGATGTAAACGTCCTGCTTCAGGCATTGGCAGCAGCCTGAGCTTCATAGCGGGCCTGAATCGCCAGCTGACTCTCAGTCAGCTGGACAAAGCCGCGTGTGTAGTTGGTATTCATGGAGTGCTCTCTTTCATTCAAGTTGAAATGGACGGAGCACTCCCTTTGCGGGGGGCCCCGCAAGGGTGGTTTGATAGGTGCCAGCGCCCGGGTGGGCGTGATGTGCTCGCATGGCTCAGCGCATCTAGATACCGTCTGCAGATGGCTCAAACGGTTTCCCATAGCCTGACAGCTGCGCTGATGGCTATGGGAAACCGGCTAATGCCGGTTTGGGGTTAAAGAATCATGATGGGTCTGCCGGCACCCATACCCACGCACTCACGAAGGAGCCATTTCTACCTGGCGCAACAATTGGCTCGTCATCAATCTCACAGTTTTCGTCTGCGTACATCTCACGAGCCCGTGCAATCACTTCTGCACCTTCACGCCGGCACGTCCGCATGGCATCCAGGGTGCGGCCGAGTTGCTGAACAGTTGCGGCCAGGCCTGGGCCTGTCCAGCAGTCAACGACCTGTCTCGCATCGGATTCAATGTCCAGCCACACAATGAACGTCCTTGGCTGTCTGTGCGTTGTAGTGCGCTGCGATCTCACTGTGCAATTCGGGCAATCGCTCAACACAGGAATCGTGCTGTGCTTTCACCAAGTCTGCAGTCACACGACCAGGGCTGCTGACCGCTACTTTTTTGTAGAAGTCACCCAAACCACCGGTGCTGACAGCAAGCGTGTATTTGCCAGCTCGTAAGGTACGAACAGTCGCTGTAGTGGACAGAACGCCGTCCGGCCATTGACTTGTCGAGATCAACAGGCTGCGCCGGGAATCAAGTTGCACCACCGTGCTTGCCTGATGACCGAAGCGGTCCCGAAAGTATCGAGTTTTCATGCATAGCTTTCTGAAAGCGGTGCACGTTCCCCTGCGGGAGTGCCCCGCATGGGTTGGAAATGTGCCAAGGTCACAACGACCTGGTGCGCTCAAATGGCTCAGAGCACCTTGAATCCGTTTTCTTTAAGTCAAACGGTTTCCCATAGCCTGGCAGCAGCGCTGGTGGCTATGGGAAACCGGCTAACGCCGGTTTGAGGTTTCAATAGTCATGCCCTGACACCGAGGGTATCAAGGGCATGAGCGAGGTTGTCAGCGACTAGGCCGCGAGCTCTCTGGTCAGATGGCGTCATGTGCTGACCAGTGGTAAGCAAGACGTTTTCAAGACTGGCGGATGCGTCCCAGGCCATGTCAAGTGCTTGCAGAAGGACAGGAATACGCTGAGGTAGCTCAGAAAGCAACTCCAGCATCACTGCATCGCAGACACAAGCTCCCGAGGCATCTAGTTCTGCAATCCTCTTCAGCAGCTCTAACGTGTTCATCATCGCTCCTCGAGCGTGCTGAATCGATAGATCCGGGTGACACTGCAATCCCACATAGTTTCCACAGCAACGAGCAAGCCGTTAACAGGAAATAGCGACATCAACAGTCCTGAAGCCTTGGGAAGAATCCAGGCAAGCTCAGGGCTAAGCTCGCCCCAGTCACATGCTGAGTGTCGTTTTAGAAGAACATCAATATCGATCTTGCCCTGCAGGGCGCGATCAACAACAGTAGTTCCGAGGCGGAACACAGGTGTCAGTTCAGCAGTTGCCGCAACTTGGCGGTCCATGGTTTGACTTTCCATGTCACTACTCCGTTGTGTTGCGGGGCGACCTCCCCCCATAGGGCGTAGTCGCCCCAGGGGGTTGATAAATTGAATGTGCTCAGCTCTTGAGAAAGTACTCGCCGTACTGCTTCGCCAGCTTTGCGTTAATTTCCTGTGCCGTACCGACCCAGGCAGATCCGTTCAAACCTGGTGAATCGAGATCCTTGGGATCAGCGACAGCCACCTTGGCTGCATACCAGCGCAATGCCTCGATCACAAAGGCTTGGGCCAGCGCACCGTAGCGGCTGAACTCCATGACTTCGGTGACAAGCTCCACGTTGGTCATGCGTTCAGCCGTACTGGTTGACTTCACGCGGTCCTGATCAGATGAGCAGAAAGCCTCGACCTCTTCAGGAGTGAAACGCGCCACAAAAACAGGTTCCTGTAGGCATCGCCACTCGTGCATCAGCATCTGACTATCAAAGGCAGTTGAATCAGCTTCTGAGGCATCTTCAATGCTTTCGTTCTCTTCGACGTAACACAGCGTGCCCCACATGAGGAAGACGACGCCGTGCCCATTGTGGTAGCCGGTGCCGGCAGGCTTGTCTGCAAGAGCAGCTTTCGCTGCCGCCACATATTCCCGGTACGTTGAAAATGGCTGAGATACGGGATCGCGATCAGAGCAATTGGTTGGGGCTAAATCAGTCATGGTTATCTCCATGTGATGGGGACAACCAGCCGGTGGGCGTGGTGCCCTCCGGGGTTTAAAAAAATGCTGTTCAAGCAATCTTGACGATCTGGCCGAGCCGGTGGTCCGGGGTCAGCTCAATCGCGTTGATAACTGGAACAAAGCGGTCGAGCATGACTGTGGTCTGACTCGCGTTGCCCTTGTCGTCGACGTCAATCGAGACTTGGCGCTCTTTGCGTTTGAAGGTGTCACCTTTGATGAGAAAGGTTCTCCCCCCTGCAGATCTGATCTTGCCGACGACCTGGCCAGCAGCCAGTGCAAGGGCAAGGTGCCAGGGCGTCAGGTCACGCAGCGGTGGCCGGCATGCCCCACGACTTTGTGCAAAGTGCCCCTGCAGGCCAGCCCACAGGGTCATGTGCTGGTACTTGCGCAGCTCGTCGCGCAGCTGCTCCTCATCGATGCGTACAGCATGAAAGTCCAGCTCCTGATCGACCTGCGCAGCAGGCACCACGTAGGGAGCTTCTTCCCATGACTCTGGAAGCATCAGCGCGCCCTCTTGCGAGGCCTGCGCTTCGATCAGGAACTGCTGTGCGCCTTTGGGGGCATACACGGGCTTGCAACGAGTACCGACGATGACGCACTGCTTGAACTGACGCTCTGGCGCCATGAACACACGCAGGTTTTGAAAGTTGCGTACCAGGTAGCTGCGGATTTCTTCGTCCAGAGCGTAGTGCGGCACGATGTAAACCAGAACCCCGCCGTAGGCAAGGTATGGCACTGTCTTGCGCAGGAACGTCCGCTCCAGGCGTTCAGCTTTCTCAGCATCGGCGTGCAGCTCTCGCTGGCTTGCTTTATCCGAGACACCGTGCCCGTATGGTGGATTGAGGAACAGCAGCCCCATGCTGCGTGGCTTCACGACCGCATCATGGATGTCGGTGTGCAGCACACGATCGAGCAATTTCTTGGCGTGCCAGGCACGCTCAGCGTCAAGCTCAATGCCCAAGGCCTCGGTCGTCGCAGTCACGCCCTCATCCTTTTGATCGGCCAGCATATGGCGGAGGTCAGCAATAGCTGTTCCCTCGCCGCAGCAGGGATCGATCATGCGGACAAGACCGGTAGGTGGCAGTTTGAGCATTTGCCCAATGCGTTGCAGCGTCACCTCGTCGGTCGGGAAGTAACCTGCTTTGATGAAATTGCGCGCCAGGCGGGAAAAAATCAGGGCCATGGCATTGTCCAGTCAATAAAAAAGCCAGCTCTGCAGAGGCAGAGACTGGCTTGGTTGGAAGCGGAAAATTCCGCGGCTTAGGGATGCAATTTCTGCGTCCACTCGCCGGTGGCCAGCGCAGATTCGGCATCGCCATGCTTGCGGAAATACTCGATAGATTCGCGGCTGAAGGGGCCGTTTTCCGTTTGAGTGCCGATGTAGTAGCCGGCATTGCTTTGCAGGACCTGCAGCGGCAATTTCTTGCCACACTGTCCAGCAAGGTGGCCGAAAGCCATTCCAGCTGTTGGGAGATCATCAGGGTGGATCTGAGCCATAGGAGTCACCTATCAGTCAGTATGCAAATTCAGCAGGATGAACAGCGTCCGAAGTGGTGTTGAGCCATCCGAATGCCTTAGCCATCCCCTCTTGGGTATCCAAACCAATAAACGAATCACAACCGTACTCGTCGCAACCCCACAAACCGTGCTCATCGAGATGAACTGATCGGCCCAGGGGATGCTTGACTCTCCGGTGCAATCGAAGGTGGTTTTCAAAGGTGGTTTGAGTGTTATGTGCCATATCCTCTGTGCGCCTTACAAGAAACGATGGCGCACCCAGGAAGAGGCGGCTCATCCAGGTGGGAAAGAACGAAAACCTGCGACACTCGGTGCATGACCGAGATAAATCGTGATTTCCAAGTGGTCGAAGGCATGCCTGAGGAAGTGGACTGGGTCCACCTCCTCGAGGTCATGGATGCAAGGGATTCGATCCCTATCCTGCAGAGGCTGTCACGCCGGCGTAAACCGGCAGCAAACTCCCCGCTTGCAGTAGTTGAACCAGACTCGCCGGCAGCAAGCCCGAAAGATCCGGGCGAGCAAAGCACGAACGAATCAGTTTGATGAAAGAGCACACTTGACCTGGTGCAACCTGCTCACGCAGATTCATCAGGTTTTGGTACTCATCGTCGCTGCAAACCACCAGCCACTTGTTTAGAGTGGTGTGAAACAGGATTCGCTGATCCTGACTCCACTGAGGCAATGCATGAGCATGTGACATGGTCGTCTCCAAAAAATGGGACAACCACCCCATAGGGACGATTGTCCCCATGGTGGGTAAAAGAGCAGGCGTCAGCGCTGGAAGCGTGCCGCCAGGTCATCAAGAGCTACCAGAAAACTATCCATGGCATCCGCATTCTTGCGGTTGTCGCGGTAGTGCTTCTCCAGTCGCCAAACTTCGTCACGCACTGCGGTGTAGACCCGCTGCGCCTGATGCTGCGAAGCCGTTGTATGTGTGATCTCCATGATGGAGCAGACCTTACAACGAACGACAAACGCCTTGCCACTCAGGCTTCTGACAACGGTGATGGAGTCGCCATAGTCGTTGACGTCCCGAAGGATGACGCGACTATGACCAAACCAGTGGCCATACAAGTGCTGAGCGGAATAACGCAGACAGCGGATCAGCCGCAGCGCCCAAGCCAAAGGATTGAGCAAGCGGTAAGCCTCTTCTGGTGGGTAGCCAAGCATTGCTGCACGACTGGCCAGAAACGTCTGAAAGGTGTGGATCATGGTTGTCTCCAGAATTTGGAGACAACCGCCCCCAGGGGACGATGGTCCCCATGGTGGGTTGAAGTGTGATTTAGAGCAGCTTGACGCCGGCAACAATCAAGCCGGCAAGCGCGATTTGTGCAGTGATAAACCACCGCAACTGGTCATTAAGCTTAGATGCAATGACCCCCTTGAGATTGCTCTCAGAGGCATCGATCTTGGCCGATAGCAAAGCACCGTCAGACTTGGTCATGAGCTGATCGCGCATTTCTGCACGAAGCTTCTCCTGGCCAGACTGGATGGCGGTTTCCAACTGTCGTTCGACGTCACGGGCCTTGTCAGGTGCAACACCTGCAGAGGTCAGTGCTTCGAAAACGCTGAGTTCTATGGGCATGCCCATGAGTGTACTCCTCCCAAAAAGGAGCGGGCAAACCGTCCCTGCAGGACGAATTCGCCCGCAGGGGTGGATGAAAAAGATGCTGCCCAAAGCGCAGTTGCGCTAATGCACGTTCACAGGGCTCAAGGTGCTTAAAACCATTCATGATGGTCAGATGGTTTCCCACAGAAGCCGGCAATCTGGTCCAGCCTCTGTGGGAAGCCATCGGCTTCCGCAATCAGTCTAACAGTGCTCCAGGCCGCTCAAGGCAGGCCAGCCATCACAAGGAGCTCAGATGGCCAACGAAAGGCGCGTGAGGCAACTCTAGCTTGGCTTTCGCCAGTGTTGCTCTAACCGCAAAGCCGCTGCGCATCAGGTCGCAGCCACCCTGGTTCAGACCACCCGTGCATGAGCACCATGCACTGGCAGAAGGCTGATGCAGGAGCCCCCATAGGAGGCGCCTGCAACAGCCCGCTGCGGCGGGCTGTGGATCGATCAGACTGGATACCAGGTCTGCTCGATGGCGTTGAATTTATAGCCCAGCTCGCCCATCTTCGCTGACTGCTTTCGCAGCACGAGACGGTCCACTGTAGAGTCGAATTTCACCGGTTTTCTGTCCTGAATCAGCGGCCAAAGTTCGCCCATAAGTGCGATGGTCTCCTCGTCGCGGCCGCCCTGCTCTAGCACCGGTGCTGGAGCAGCTTCCGGAGCTGGTCCACCTTGGTCGGTTTTTTTGACAGCCCCTGCAAGGCGCTGTTTAAGCTGGGATAGATCCGCGGAAGGCTTCTGTGCAGGCGGTGCCTGAACTGGTACCGGCGCAGGCCTTGATGTCGTTACCTCTTCCACCGGATCTGGTTCAAGCGACTCAGGTTCGCAAGTGCGTTCAGATTCGCCATCGAGTTGCAGGTCATGCAAACGTGCACGGATCTCAGTCACTGCCTTGCCCCAGGCCATGTACTGGCTCAGGAAGATTTCACTGACCCACACTGTGCCGGTGTATTCGCCGTCCTCAAACTGATCCAGGATTGGATCCTTGACTTTGAATTCACCGATGTCGGTGGAAAGGTCAGCGACACAGAAGTCACCAAAGCGGCCTTGCCGGATCTTCTTCACTCGCAAAGTGATGCCGGTCAGCTTGATCATGTGTATTGCGCTCCGAAGCATTGCAGGGAGGCAGCAACCGGCAGGGAGCATGCGTCCCTACGGGGTTGAAAAAGAAAACACCCCAGGCGCGAACGCATGGGGTGCCAGGTTGGATTGTCTAGTGCACTTCCGGTGCACCAGTTATAGGATCAGCACACACTATCAAAGTGTGCGTCAACGAGGGAGTGTGTCCCAATCAAAGTGCCTCGGCCCGAAGGCGCGCAAGTTCCAGAGGCTCACGTGCTGCACCAGCGAACTGGCATGCCTGTTTGAAAGTGATACAGGCAAACACTTGGAGTGAGCCGAGCATAGCGCAACTCTGGGGTGTCTGGGGGCAAAAAAGAAACCCTCGAACTGCCAGATGGCAATTCGAGGGTTCTTCAGGCGCATCGTTTACTCAGCATAGCTGTGTTCACGATGGCTGCCGTACCGCTGCGGCGGGGGAGCCTGGCGTTGGCCATGGCTCGCACCTTGCTGCGGCGCGTTGCGACGGGGATGAGCTGGTGCTCTGCCCTGCCACTGCCCATTGCCTCGATCAGGCGCTTGCGCGTGATGATCTTGGTGGTGGACTTCATCCTGGGCTTCTCCTTGCGGATACTGTTCAGGATCTGTACCAGGTAACGATGCCGAAGCATCTTCCTGGCCTGCAGGTCGCTCGTAGACCTTCTCACCATCAACCGAGATGGAATTGATGACCAAGAGTCGGCCCTTGAGGAGGACTGCAGGTTCGGTTTTGCCAGTGGGTCGACCGTCGACCTTTACCTCACGATCATAGAGATGCGGGTAAATGTCTCCGACGCGAAAACTCACGACAACCTTGGCACCGCGTTTAACGGTTTCCTGCATGTTCTCGATGAGCCCAATCGCATCCTCACCACTGACTCGAAGGTCAAAGTAGGTGTATTCGACGCTATCAGACGATCCACGCAATGCATTAATTGCACATGCGAGAAACGGCTCAGAGCTGCGGCCACGGCCTTTGACAGTGACCCAGCGGATACGGTTGAGATAACCGATACCGGTGGTGTGCAGGTTGAAATACTCACGTTGTGCAGCTTGTGCTTGCATGTTGATCTCCAAAGTTCCAATGGTGGACAAGGAGCACAGGCATACCCAAGCCTGACCGTGAGGTCTGGATGGGGTGCTGTACGTCCCCATCCGGGTTTTACGAAGTGTGCTTTGAGCCAGGCCTTGGGGGCCAAGCTGTTCGTCTTTCAAAAGCTCAGACGATTCTGTGTGCCTTTCGGCGGTTCACGGTTCAAACAATACAGACCAGAAAACAACTCGTCAAACACGGTTGACAGATTGTGCAGCGCCCGACTCTAAGAGAGCGATGGCTTTGCGAATCCTCTCACCATGGAGTTCCAACAGCCTGGGGCGCATCTCTTGGAATCTCTGCCAGGCAGCATCCAGCTCCTGCTGGATTTGATCCGGCTTTTCTGCAAGACGACGTGCGATAAGTTCTAGCGCCTCAGTGAAACAATATTTCAAGGGATAAATTGCTGATGCATATGATTCAGATATTTCGCTAAGATTGCTAAGCGTATTAGGCATTACCGTAGCAAGAAGTAGGTACTTATCTTCAATTGATTCAAGCTTTCCGAAGCGACTGGCTTGCACCAGAGATACCGTGCGTTCAATATTTTCCTTACGAACCTTCTCGTTCTTCAGCTGAATCGTCATGGCCTTGCGGTAGACGCCAGCAGCTGCAGTCAGAACAGAGATTGCATCGTTAATTGCTTTTTGTTCGGCTGCAGTCAAGTCAAGATCAAAAGTTCTGATGTTCTGAAGTCCACCAGCCAGGCGCTTAAGATTGGTTGCCTGCTTCTTACTCTTTACGCTGCTGCCAAAGAGAGCAATGCTTGCCACCAAACGTTTTTCGTCAATCATTCAAATCTCCTCAATCAGGTGTAGACAAAAAAAAACCCACCACCTGGATGACCAGGAGTGGGTTGGTTGGGTACTGGCGACTTCAGCGATCAGTGCCAGTTGCCTTGAGAGGCTTCGGCAAACAAATCACATTAGAACCAGGTGAGAGGTGTGCCTCACGAAATGCTTTGCGGCACTTCGCTTTGACATGCTCTTTCTGCAATAAACGTACAAGTCCCATGCAGCTCCTCATAACGAGAAGACAACATGCAACAGCACTGTTCTTGGCACGCATCGCTGCAATGCCAAAGTCGCGTGCTTTCGCATAGCGCATTTGAGATCGCTTCACAGTTTCCTGAGCTTTGAGGTATGCACCAAAGAACTGCAATTGCAGGTCTGGGTACTGCTCCAAAGTTGAAAGAAAAATGCGTGCAACAACAGGATCATGCACACGCTGAATCATGCTCGTGAGCATGCGTGCATCAGCACTGCCTGGGCTTGTCTGTTGGGTGCCAAACGAGTTGTTGGATTGGGTCATGGTCGTGTCACTGAAACGGGCAACACGACACCCTGACGGGACGATGTTGGTCCCGTGGGGTTGATAAAATGCCCTACTCCGATTGATTAGACCGGGCGTGCGACTTGCAAGGGCTCAGGCGCTTGATGGTGCTCATTGAGCAGTCATGCGCTAATTTTAAACATGAAAAGATTGCTCCGTAAAGAATTTAATTGCATAATTAAAGCCCAACAACCACAAACCTTAAAACGACCATGTCCTCCTATAAAGCCCTTCTGCAGCAGCGTGAACAACTCGAACAACAGATTCAGCAGGCCCGCAAAGCTGAATTGAGTGAGGCGGTCGCAAAGGTGCGAGCGCTGGTCACTGAGTATGACCTGACGCAAGAAGACGTCTTCCCTTCCTCCAAGCCGAAGGCCACTCGCCAGACCGTCGCTCCGAAGTACCGTGATTCCGCTACTGGCGCCACTTGGACCGGCCGCGGCAAACCACCGAAGTGGATCGACGGCAAGGACCGCGCACAATACAAAATCTAATTAAGATTTGATTGGAAGAAAAAAGGCCCCGAGGGGCCTTTTTTCAATTTGGTCGTCTGTTCAATGTAGAAAGCACATCTTCTGTGTGCATAGTCCATTGAGAGGTTTCTTGGCATCGCCATGAAATCAATGTAATTGTCTGCTCAAAGTCGTAGTGGAGATTGCGCTTCAATAACGGTTCGTGATGTGCAATTCGATTGCGAAGTAGACGGAGATGCTCAAGACGATTTTGAATCAAACTTCTACGTTGTTGGATAGATTTTGTCAGATCCATATTTGGCATAACACGGTCTAGATGGTTATTCCACAAATCACCGTCAAAACGCCCTGTGAACATGCGTTGCCAGAATCCAAAGTTCAACTCGGCAACTACCTTGCCCGTACTATTTTCGTCATCCCTAGCATCGACAAGAATTCCTCGTGACCGTTCGGGAAGACTACGGACGAAACCTGAATGCCATGGCCAACGCTCGCCAAACGTAGCTTGTAAGGCATCATGAACTGCATTCCGAATTACGACTTCCGCAATAGAAAGCGGCACCATCAAGGCGGCGCTCACTCTAGAATTCCATGCGTATAGTTGAAGGGCGCCTTCCAATGGCGGATTTGTTGTGGATTCGACTTCATAAGTAACCATTCGCGCCGGGGAAAGAGCGGCACGAATGGCCTCACTAGGACTGGTTGTCATCTACTTCGGACTGCTATACAATGACTCGCATGAGCCACTAGGATTGTGGGCGAAAGCCTCCCCTAGGGACAATCGATGGAAAGGCCTGGGGCTAACGCCTCAGGCCTTTTTCTTTGCCTCTATCATACGTTTGGAGAGGCGCATCATGCCAAAGCCTCCTCTTCCAGCAGCACTTCTTCAGGAACGGTTCGCACACTCTGTCTTTGTTCGCTGGGCAAAGCAGATTGCGCAGCTTCAATCACTTCCACTTCAGTGGTGCGCTTGCTGTCTTGAAGCTTCAGCACACCTTCGTCAATCGTGCCAGGGATCACAGGCACCAGGACCAGCACATCTCTCTTCTGTCCCAGCCGATATGCACGGTCTTCGGCCTGGCGCATCAGCGCCGGAGTCCATGGCATGGAAGCAAATGCCACCAGGTTGGCTGCCGTCAGCGTGATGCCCACGCCTGCTGCCATAGTTGTGCCAATGAAGACCTTGATGCTGGGATCGGTCTGGAAGGCATCAACCGCGGCCTGACGCTTCTTCGCTGTGTCAGAACCCACCAGGCTTACGCAAGCAATCTGCAACGCTACCAGGGCCTGTTTGAGCGCATCTACAGTGCTCATGTACTCACAGAAGATGATGATCTTGTCATCCGCCCCCATGGCCTGGACAGTGTCAATCAGGAAGGGAAGCTTGAGGCTCTCCAGCGTCTTGCGCAGCCGCACGATCTTGGGCATGGCCTGCAAGGTCATATCGCCATAGATCTCGTGGTAGCTTCCAAGGCCTTCCGCGGGAGAAATGTATCGAAGCTGCCGCTCTTTGCTACCCAAGTCGGAGAGCACAGACTTGCTGCGGCGGATCATCCAGCCCTTGATGGCCTCGGCCAACAAGGCACGCTTCTCTGGGCTGCCGGCATACGCCTTGCGGAAGTCAGCAAGGGTCATGCGGCCGAGCCTGTGACCGGTGATGCGCAGCAGGGTGTGCATCTCGATCTCACGGTTTAGCAGCGGTGTGCCCGTCACAACGTAGCAGCGATCGATACGAGCGGCAAGGAGGAACACATTGCGTGTACGACCGCTCTGGTACTCCTTGAGATAATGGGCCTCATCCACCGCCATGACAGCGAAAACCAGCGCTGTCTCGCGCACCAGTCCGCCCATACGCTCGTAGTTGCCAATGACCCAGTCGCACCCTTCAAGCGTGGCGATCCGGTCTTCACCGACCATGCCGATCACTGCTTCGGGGTAGACCATGCGGATCTCGCGTTCCCAGTTCAGCCGCAGAGACGCTGGACAAACAATCAGCACCCGCCCTTGGCCGGCAGCAATGCGAGCTGCCACAACAGTCTGACGACTCTTTCCGAGCCCCATGTCATCACCCATGCATGCACCTGACTGGCGGATCATGTGAACGACACCCTGGGCCTGGTAATCGCGGAGCGTCCCATCGTCCAGGAAGGCGCTCAGAGCACTGCTGTCGAATGGCAGATCGTCTGCATGGCCATGTTCAGTCGAGAGGAAGCCGCTGCCCTCTTCCTCACCCGGTCCACCGCCACCACCACGCGGCGGCGGCGCTGCAGGAACGGTAATGGGAGAGCCTTGAGAGCCAGGACTTGCCAGATCCTCCAGCACGACCGGCTGCTCGTGGACGAACACATACTCAGGTTGCACGCCGGCAATGCTTGCCAGCCGTGCGATCACCACTTCCGGCTCAGCCCGGACCTGCCAAGCAGATGCATGCTTGTGGAAGTACCCTCCGAGACTGCGCAATGCGGATACGCAAAACGGGTCGTACTGAAAGCTCACGGCCCACCGGCCGCGCTGGAGGTCACCACGCGCCAAAGGGAAAATCTGGATGTCGAGCAGCTGCGTGAAGTAGTCAGGCTCAACTGCCGCGAGCGCTGCTTTCAGCGTCACATCACTGCCTTGCAGGTCCACATACTGGCCGTGGTACACATCCTCAAGCGTCTGCGTCATACGCTCTACATTCGACGCTTCCAGTAGCCACATTCGGCGATTGCCAGACCACCAGGCTCCGTATTGCGCCAGGGGCCTGTTTAGGCCTGGCACATTGGCGAGCTGCAACCCAATTCGTTTTCCATCACTGCAGGCCTTGATTAGCAGCTCAGGTGGGCTGATATTGACTGGCTTGAGCATTTTAATTATCTGTGTATTCCAGTATCAATATGGAATGCTGTCCTCAATCCCCGATCCTGGTCGCGTGGGCTTGCTATGTATAAAGGCCTGAGCTGGCTCTTGGCCGTTGTGAGCCACCAGCATGAAATAGGCCGCTGGATCATGTTGGCTGTGCAATTGGAGGTCAATTCCTCTTCTCAAAATTGTCGCAGCAGATCGCCATTTTGAGATGACCACTCTTACCCGGTCTTCCTGCACTTCGACTTGAACTAATGGAAGGCCCTGCGGTGTGCTTAAGGAAGCACACCTAACAGATTTCCTCAGCTCAATTTCTGTCGAGTGATCACGGGATATGCGTTGCGCAGTTTTGGAAATAGGATCGTTTATAAATGATTCAATCCTCTTAATCAGATGATAAGTGGTTGGGACAGATGGAAGTCGTTTCAAATATCTAACAGCCTCCTCCAGCAATGCCAAGGAATCATGAAGAGCTGCAGACATAAATTCGGAATTTGATATTTGATTCATCAGGCAGCTTTCACAATTATCAGTCTTCTCGCATGTTGAATGGCGACGTCACATGCATGTCTTCTTTTACTCAATCCATCATGGATTGATGCAGAGCGAATCAAATCGGCGTAACCACAGATAAACGATCGCATCAATTCGCTGGTCGTAGCGACCAACGAGCAGGCTGTCACTGTTGGACTCATCGTCGATCAGGACAGTCAGGCGTGCTTCCCATGTGCCATCGCTTTGCGGCAGGCATGTGCCGATACAGGAATCACCACGCACTGCATGGGCATACATGAAAACAGGTGCAACCTCGTCTTCATATTCCGTGCTCAAAACTGCCACAGCAAAATAACGGCCATCGTCGAGCAGAGGTATTTCCTCAGTGTGGTGTTGATTCAGTTCGGACATTGCAATGACCTATTTGGTTTTTTAGATAGCTCTATTGAATGCGAAGGAATTACGCCGACTGTTCGTGTGCCGACTGTTCAGCGTGGTCCTCTTGCCCATCAGGTTGAGCTTGACGAGCTGACGCCTGAGCGAAAACGATCTTTTCGACCCGGGTGAGTTGCAGAGCAATATCCTCAGCAACGATTTTGATTACCTGGACTTCACCGCCACGTTCATCCTTGGCCTTGAAGTCACGCTCCTCGCCAACAACCAGAACTCGGCTGCCTTTGCGCAGCAGACGTGCAACGTCACGAGCCTTTTGACCATAGATTTCGACTTCGCGCCAGAAACCTCCGATTTGTTGCACCTCGCCGGATACTTCATCCCGGCCGTACCGCCCAAACATGACGCGCATGGTGGCGACTTCAAAGTCACCATTGCGGCCCGGAAGAATTTTCAATTCCGGAGAGCCGCCCAAATTACCTTTGCCGATGAACATGTTCTGCATACCGATTTCCTTTCAGTGCGTGTGAATCACACGACCAGGTGCACAAGGTCTGGCCGTGCCAAAAATCAAAAGAGTCTTCGCGGGAAAACGTGTGGCGTGGAGTGCTCCACCATCTTGCGGATGCGCTTGATTTCAGAGCGTGCATCAAGGTGGTCCGTGTTGAGCTCCTGAGCACGCGAGCTCGCCGACCGACACCAGGCCTGGATGTTTTCGGGAAGGGCTTTCGTCAGCGCGTCGATCTCGTCCCAACCCACATGCCGGCTGGACCCAAAGCGTTCACGCCAACGCAGGAAGACGTACCCACTGGCAGAGCGCTTGTGCAGCTCAAGGTAGATGCCCAAGCCTGCGACAGCCTTAGAAGCCTTGGCGAGCTCCTGCATCTGGGTGGCACAGCTATCCAGCCTGCCAACTTGTTGCCGCAACCTTGCCAGGTTGCCCGTACCCGTAAGGGCCTTTACGTCAACTCGTTTTTGACAGGCTTGATCCCCTGTAGCTTCCTTTGCCCAAATGACGTTGTTGACGGCTTGTTCACGTCCGATGTGCTCTGTCTGCCCTTTCATCACCACAACCCTTTCCACACCAATCCCTTTGATTACAAAAGCTTCAAACTCTTAACCGCTGGCTCAGGCAGCAGGTGCCCCAGCATTGGCATCAGGCGCGGCTGACACAGCGCCGGCTTCACCATGCTCGGCGGCTTCCAAGCGCCCGCCTACATCAAGCAGTACGGCGCGCTCAGCCTCGCTCAGCGAGTAGCGGCGACGCGAATGCGATGGGGCAATATCCCCCTTGTAGATTGCCGATGGCACTGGCCCAAAAATCTCCAATGCTGCATGGACACGCTTGGCTGCATCCCCTTCTTGATTGACCCAGTCCACGCGGCTCAGTGCACGCATATCTGGCTGGCTGAGCCAGCGATCAAATCGTGTGGTGCCGTAGAAGACGCTCAGAATCGCCCGGGAGACCTTGCCGAGTGCATCGCGAGCCTGCTCATCGGTCTTCATGTTTTTGCGTTGCAGCGTCTTTTGAATGCGGACGAAGTAGTCGTACTCAACGATCAGCATCGAGATGGCATAGCCATAAGGGCTGCGAAAGCCAAGGTTGACGACCTGGGGACTCGATGAAGAGAGTACGGCCAGGCTTAGTCCACGCTTTCGCATGGCTTCGAGCTCTGCCTCGGCCACTTTGATTTCCGAGCGCAAATGCTGCAGCACCTCGTTCACACCGTGCTCGTGACGGACCAGGGCCCAGTCGGCGTACGGGTTGTCGTTCTGCGTCAGCTGCCACAGGTTCTTCAGTGCAGACGCGACGCGCTTGCCGCCCATGATTGGCGCGTTGCGAGAGCCAGGCTCCCGAGCCCGGCCGAGAAACATCCGATAAGCCTCGATGGTATGGATGGTCATCTGGTCGCTACTCTCATCGACCAGTCCACCAAGCGCTTCCAAGCCCATCACATCTGACCGCTGTGCCAGCACGTCCGCACCGCCACGCTCGGCATGCTCAGCTTGCATTTGAGCCAGTCGCTCACGCCGATCCAACAACTCCACATAGCGGTCATACAGCGGATCGCTTTCCTTTGCACCACCAGCGATGAACTTAGAAAGTGCCGCAGTTTCTTTATCGATGGAGTAGCCGTCGCTGAAAGGTGATTCAGCTTCGGTCTCAAACTGAAGCGTTGGCGCAAGCAATGCTTGCAAATTGGCTGGAGCAATGCCTACTGCAGCGGCTTTGGATTGAAGTGTGGTTGCCACGATTTCCCCTTAGAGTTTTTGTTGCCTGTTTACTCAGGCAGTTTCGAATCATCTGAATCCTGGATTGCTCCAGAATTACCATCTGTTTGTGCGCCAGATTCACGCAGAGCCAAATCTGCATTCCATGCATCGAGAAATGGGAACACCTTTTTGCTGACAGCCGGCAGTCGTTCAGCAATTGGAGTGCGAAGCAAATTCAGCACTGCTTCACGATCCACTTTGATAAGAGTTTCAGATTTATGCCGAACACGGATCGTAATGAAACCAAGCTCTTGCAATTTCTGCAGGGAGCGATGAACGGCATCCTTTTTGAGATCGCCAGCCAATTGGACATCAGCCAATTGATATACCGAAACGGCATATTCCTTCTCGTCGGCATATTCTTTCAAAAGAATCCAGAGAACGCAGGAGTCGTTGTAAGAGCGAATCCTCTGAATTAACTGCGCAAAAAGTTCATTCCCATTCATAACTGCTCATCTTTCTGTCTGTCGCACTTCTGAGATAGTTGGTACGCCGTACCATCTGTCGCACTTCCGAGATAGTTGGTAAGCCTTGCCATCTGTCCCATTTCCGGGATAGTTGGCATGGCATGCCATCTGTCCCACTTCCGAGATAGTTGGCACGCCGTGCCATCTGTCCCAGATTGGGATACTTGACGTGGCATGCCAACCAGTGCTGGATGATTGGTGTCTTTCATGGTGCGCCCCGCAATTTGCGGCCACCGGTTTGCCGGTCACGAATCTGAGCTCTACGAGCCCGCGCTTCAGGCGAATACATATCAATGCTGGAGGTTGGTGCTGGCACGAGTTTCGGCTGCTCACCTGCGTTTTTGCTTTGGCGATCCAGCAGTTCTTGACGCTGCTTACGATCCTCAGCAACTTGCTTCGCGTACACAAATACAACAGGGCCTGTCCCCAGGTTGCGGATGAGCCCAAAAAGCCAGCCAGCAGGGTTGTTTATTGCCTTTGCCTTGTTTAGCAAATGGCCTTCAAGTTCATCCAGCAGTTGCTGGCGTTGTTCTTCAGGAACTGCCCCCAGGACCTCAAGCACCCCATTTCGCTGGTTGTCACTGAGCTTGTTCGTGATGAACAAAGAACTCGGGTCTGCTTTGGGGAAAACTTCTCTAGGACTACTACTACGTCGTAACGTAGTTGTAGTTGTATTTATCCCTTGTATATAGGTTGCAGGAAACGGCAATTCTTGTTTGCAGGAAACGGCGGAATTTTCAGAATCAAGTTTGCAGGAAACGGCATTTTTTCCGGCACCAGGTTGAGGGTCGATGCCCTGTACCGTAATCCTCAGCAAGGCCCTGTCGCGCTTGGATTTTTCGCTATCGGTATCTACTGCAAGCGCATTGGTCGGTGAAGTTCGAACCTGTCGATTTCCGACAGGTTCATCCGATGACAAGAAGTCCAAGAGCAAGTCACGAGGTCTGCTGGACAAAGGCTTCGATGCACTATTTGGCAAGGCCAGGGATAGCTGTAGAAAAGATGCGCTGAGCCCATCAAGGGAAGGCCCTTGAATTGGTGCAGCCGGTGCAGTTTGGCGTTCCTCAGGATTGCCGGCCGTTGACTTAGCTCCGCGCTTTTGCTTCAGCGGTTTGATGGCCTGCCCACGCAAGCACATCAAAAGTGCTTCCATGTTGATGCGCAAAAGCGAACCGCCAGCGCTGGCTTCTTGAATCAAGCCCGAGCGCTTGAGCCTTTCCCGCGCATTGCGTTGAACCTTGGGTCCCAAGCTCAGCGCGGTGGCAATCTCGTCCTGGTGAACTGTGATGCAGCCGTTGTCGATCTGGCCACGCAGCAGACATTCACGGTGGCGTTGCAGGACGAACGACATATAGAGGCCGGCTGCGATACTGCCGACCACATCGGCAAGTGGCTTGTAATAGTTCTGGCAACCGCGAAACCAGTTCGAGACGGTTTCCCAACTGGGTTTTACAGCCTGGTCACTATGGGCCAGGAACTTCGTCAGAGAAGCCACATTGAGCCGGTAATGCATGACTGCGGGCCGGCCAATGAGGTTCTCTTCCAAGAGCCCTTCGGTCAGCAGCAGTTCGCGCACAGTGGCTTGCTCAGTACGAGACAAACCTATGGACTGCTGCCACTGTTGAATGGACATGTGAAACCATCCCTCTCGCTTGGGATGATTTCGCAAACTGTGCCTTGTCCAATACAGGCTCATGCCCACGAAAATCGCTGCTTTATGGCCCAGCTTTTCTGCCAGAAGCGGATGAAATGGAACAAACCCACGCTCATCCAGATGCAAGCGAATCTCTTCATGCACCGTGGACCGCACCGGGGGGGCTGTGCTTGCCTGGGTGCCGCTATGAGTCGCGGCATAAGGGGCAAGCAGAGGTTGCACGCTCACAGAAGCTCTCCCCGATTAGGAAGCCTGCGAAGTGAGGTGGCCGGAGGTGGCCGTGGTGTCAGTCAAGCTCAACGCATCCGTCAGAGGCTGAACTTGCTGCACGAGAAGATCCATGAGGCGCTGGGTATTGATGCGGTAATGCAGCGCTCTGCCTTTCTCGCCCTCCTCCGCCAAGATCCCAAGATCTACGAGCGATTTGCGGCAGGTCTGCTGCTGTGCCCGTGTGATGCCTGTGGCTTTCTGGCACTCGGCAGAGGTCATCTCAATCAACACGGAGCCAGTTTCATCCTTGCCTGGTGCACGCTCCAGTGCGTAGGAGAGCCACAGTGCCGCAAGAACATTTCCAGTCAGGTCAACAAATGCACGGTGAATGGTAATTGGTGCTTGCCCAAGCCACTCGAGCATCATGGCTGATTGAATGTGATTTGCTTCTTGCATATCTATGCTCTCTTTAAAATCTTAATATTCAGGAATAGTGCTTGGTTTCAACTGATTTATTACTAGACAACGTTCCATAACGAACTGGAACATCATCAAACTCTTTGACAGTTGAATAAAGCGTATCAATCGTGAATGAGGGGAATTTCTGATGCAGTTCAAATAACCAGTTTCGGAGAGATTCCTCTTGGGCATTGACTGTAATACTGTGCCAAGCTCTGTGAATCTCATCTCGCACTTCTAAATCTTTGGGCATTCCGGTTCTGCCGGAGCTGCTTTGACCAATCAGCGACTCGCGCAAGCGGCGAATTTCATCTTCTGAGCGCTTAAATAGTCTTTTAAGCAATTGGCGGGGGGCTCCATGTATGACGAAGTATTCACACAGCTCGTCATCTCTTCGCTGCCTGTCCAGCCCCCCCAATTGCTGAAGTAGTTCACGTGGGGAAAAACTGATGCTCAATCCGCGCATACGCGAAGCAACATCGATCAAATCTCTTGTGGAGCGATGCCTTAATTGATCTATCAATTCAGCATCGCATCCCATAGTTAGTAACTGGTCAAGACCCTGCTCTGTTTCAATAAGTCGAACAATCTCCGTCAACAGCAAAAAATTGAGCTGACCGTTAGATTGGATATCGACGGGAATCTTGCGCGTAGTCATGACCAGGGAGAGCTAAGGTAATTCAGGAGAAAAGCAGTTTGAAATCAGAACTGAATTTCTCGGGGAACTGATGATGAAACGCTGAGAGCGTTTTGAGCAAAGCAGAAAATGCGGGACCAACCGTGGGGTGAGACAACACCATCCAGATGTGCATTGACGTCACAACGAGCGTGCCGTTGTTGCTGAAGGCAACGCCAGCCGCTTGGCAGCGCTCCTTCATCGCAGACAAGCCAGCCAGCTTGGCCTGGACCCATTTGGATTCAGCAGGCATACAGTTGGCCAAGGCTTCATTGGCTTGGCCACTAAAGCATGCCAAAAGTGGCCACAATGCTTCACGTTGACCGGCCATTTCTTCCGAAATCTTCTGGTCATTTATGAAGTCCATGGATTCAGGGAAATCCACAAAGAAACCAAACGGCAGGCGGTTTTCAGCAATGATGAAATCTGCAACAGGAACAATTGCATTCAGCGCAGAAATATCTGCAATGAGCTGCTTGCTAAATTGATCCAGAGTTTTACTCTCTCCACCAGCTGCAGTGCCACCTTGTTCAGAATTAGCACCACTTCCTTGGTTAGGGACCTTGCCAAGCATGCCTCCTAATGGAGCTTGCTTTGCTTGGTTGCGAGGTGTTTGAGGACCTTTATCATCAGTGGGCTTGGCTGCCTTCAAAGCCTCCACAGTGGCTTTTGGATTACTTGCCAAAAGCTCTAAGGCAGCAGGCATGTTGTCCACATTGATACCGACGGCCTTTGATACGACCGATTGGAGGTCTGTTATTAGGCTAGGAATATCAAGAAATGGTTCTTTGCGCTCAGCAGGATCTATTTCCTTGTTGCTTGAATCAAGAGTCTCCAGATCATTTCCATGCATCAAGAAGATGCTTTCCATCTGGTCTTTAACTTCTTTTTGCTTATCAAACTTCTTCGACAGTTCGATATAGGCACTGACAGCAGGACGAATAATGGTATTCAAATCCTCGGTACGCAGCCAAGGGCCGATCAGTTCCAATTCATCAACTGCAAAAATAAAGTTCTGAATCATCTTGATCCCGTAATTGAGACCAATCTCCTTCAGTTCTTTATTAAGCTCTGCCGCACTCAAAGGCCGACCTTGTTCCTTTTCAAATTCTTCTTTGAAACTAATGACCCCCTTTGCCCGCTCCCAGAAGGTGATGTCACCACGGTTATCGTTTTCTGCCAGGTGGGCAGAAATAACTTTGGCATCACCAGGCCATTTCTTGGTAATCACTGTGAGCGTGGCGAACTTGGTATCGCCCTCAGCGAACAGTTCCTTGGCCAGCTCAACCCGTGTGTTGCCTCCTCCATAGGGGAAGTACTTGTCTTTCGGTGACCTACGAGTCACCGAGATCATGTTGGTGATGCCCTCCGCTTTCATGCTGGCCTTGATGTCCGCACGCTTGGGGTTGGGTTTGCTTCGCGGGTTGTGGTTGTATGTGACGATGTCGTCGATCGACAAAATCGTCACAGCACCGTCTGCTTCGTCCATGGGGTCCATCCCCGCGGTGGCGTTGCGCGTCGGGGTATGAAGTGCCGCCTTTGCTGCGTCGAGGCGCTTTTGCTGGGCGGTAGGTGCAGGAGCGTTCATGCTTTCCTGTGGATGTGTAAGGTGGGAAGATTCAGCAGGCGTGGCTGTGCCTTGAGCGGCTTGCTGCCGCTTTAGATGCTCAGCACGACGAACCGCCGTAAGCGTTTCGGGAGTGCGCATGTGGACCTCCGGATCACTGATCGGCGGAGACGGTTGCGCTATTCAGGTCGATGAATTCCCGGTGATTTGGGGCATACAGCCCTTCGACGCTGGGAATGAGCTCCCACAGCAGCCTGTGCATGGTGTCTGAAGCTTTGACTGGATCGATCCAGTGGACGGGCACTTGAGATGTTGCGGCTTTCCGATAAGCCACAGCAGCCGGCACAAAAGCTTCCAGCAGAGTGATACGACCGCTCAAATCAATAAAGCTCTCTTTGATGATTTGGGTGATTTGCCGGCAGTCAGTTGTGTTCTCTGTGCGGCTGAGAACCGCCTTCATTGGAGGCATGGTCAGGCCCAGATTCGACACACACTCGTGGCGCTCAATCAGTTTTTTAGTGCCCGAGATGAACTCTCGTGCGGAAACCATGTCCGGGGAAACAGGGACCAGCAGCATGTCTGCGGCCATGATGGCGGCGTCTTGCAAGTGACCAACTGCACCCTGTGTGTCGATGATCACAATGTCGTAGGCACTACTGATCGCGTCTTGCTTCAGAGGTCGCTTCAAACGGAACGCCAGATCCATGGGATTGCGCGTGGCCATCCATTCCTGCAGTTTTCCGTCCTCGGTGTCCGACTGAACGATGTGCAGAAGGCCTTCGGACAGAATTTGCGGAGCACGTTTCCCTGTGTAGCTTGCGGGAGCTAACAGGCAATGCGATATGCAATCGGGCGTGAGAAAGCCCGAGCGCATCAGTTGAGTAAGTCCGTTGGGAGATTGGTAAGACAGCGCGTAATAGCGCGAGAGGGACGGTTGAATATCAGCGTCAAGGAGAAGGACGCGAAAACCGATGTCGGCAAGCAAGCCGCCCAGGTTGGCGGAGTGGGTGGTTTTACCTTCACCACCCTTTGTGGAAATGATTGTAAAGATGAGCATGTTGACCTCGTTGATGGGTTGATCCATTCAACTTGTCGTACATGCCAAAACTCATCACAAAGTTGTCAGTAAATACACATCGTATTCTTGTCAGAGATGCCAGAAAACGAGAAGCAGATCGCCAGCTTGAGGCTTATGCACCGGCCTCCACGGTCTTGTTGTTTGGTGACCTCGCACATCTGCCGATACCCAGCTATGAACTCGGAACACCCGATCACTTCTCATGGATCTCTTTGAGCGAAGCTGCAGCACACCACCATGCGTCCCGGCGTTGCCGCTGGGCGCATGGTGGTGCTCATGCAGCCGCTGTTGTTCAGAGAGCGCCGTATTCGCTCAGCTTCTTGCTGAACTGGAAGGTCCACAGTCGCTGCGCGCGATCGTTGACGTCGTTGGTGGCAAAGCGCAGGCTCGCCGCGCCCTTGGCGCATTTGCCGTCGTTCACGATTTTGCCGTCGGCGTCCACCATGCATTTGGTGACGTCGGAGCCTTCGATCTCCTTCCCGCTGGCGTCCAGCACCGCCAGCGAAACACCGAAGTCGGTGTCGTTGGTCAGCGCCAAGGTGTGGTCGTCGACCAGTGCTAGGCCCTCGGCCTTCTCGGCCACCCAGCCGGTGGCGTTCAGGTTGAACAGCCGGGTCTTCTTGAGCGTCACGATCTTGGAATAGTCCGCGCCGTTGACCGGCTTGCCGGTCAGGCTGCTTTTTTCCAGGTCGGAGCCCAGTGCGGTGATGTCGGTCACGTTAGCCGGAAACTCGATCAGTACCAGATCGTTAAAGACTTTTTTATCATTGCCCGTGCCCTGCTCTATGGCGATGAATTTTCCCTTGCCCAGCGAGACCACATCCCCCAGCTTGGCGTTGCCGGTCTTGCCCTGGCTGTACCAACTGCTGTCTACTGGCAACGCAAACAGGCGGGTCTTCTCGGTGGTGGGGTCAAACTCCACCCAGCGCACAAAGCGGGCGTAGTCGCGCACGTTTTCCGACTTGCCGGTCGCGCCGGGAACGGCTGTGCTGGTGTAGTCGGCCTTGCCATCGTCCAGCGGGCTTTGGAGGAAGCCGTGGAGCTTGCCGCTGGCCACATCGATGCTCAGCCCCTCCATGCCACGGTTGGCGCGGCGCTTGGCGAGGATGGCAGGCAGATCGGCTGCGCCGGTGCCGGGCTTGTATTTCTTCTGGATGATGCCGGTGGCCGGGTCGATCTTCACGATGAAGGGGCCGTATTCGTCGGACACCCACAGCGCATTGCGTGCTGCATCCACCACCACGGATTCGGTGTCCAGGCCGAATTCGCTGTAGCCCTTGGCATTGCCAGGATAGGTGAAGGAGTCGTCCAGAACCTGTTCGCCCGTGTTGCCTGTGATGCCGCGCGGTTGTACCCGGCCATTGACGTTCTGTGTGGCGCTGAACTTGATCGGCAGGGTCGAGACGAGCTTGGCGCCATCCTTGCCGAGCGTGATCACGCCGATGGACGGCGTGAAGTTGGGCGATGGAAACACCGTGGAACTGGCGAAGCCCGTGGGGTTGGAGCCGTCGGTGATCTGCGTGACCGGGCCGGTGGTGGCGTTCGGGCCGCGGTCGGTGATGGCGTAGAACTCCAGCGTGCCGTCGGCGCGCCTGCCCTTCAGGGCCAGGCCCGAACCGTAGGCCGGCAGAAAGCCTTGGGGGAAATCGGCCTTGGTGGCGGGATGTTTGCCTTCATAGGGGAAATAGAACTTGTCGTCGAACTGGACATCCTGGCGCGTGACGATGGCGCTGATGCTGCCGACGCCAGTCGTCTGCGTGACGGTCTCGGTGCCTGTGACCTGGAGCGTACGGGTGTCGGCGCAGGCGCTCAGCAAGGCGACCGCAGCGGCAGTCGCTGCCATCAGGCAGAAGGAAGAATTGAGGTGGCGCATGGCGGGTATCGCGGGTATGGCGGGAGAAGAAGATGGAAGGCCCAAAAAACAGGCCCTGCGGGGCAAGGGCCTGTTCCAAGGTGGAGGTTCGCTACGAAGAGACGCTGGCGGCGTTCAGAACGAGTGGCTGATGCCCAGGTCCACACCGCTCGAGCTGGCATTGGCAACACCCGCGGGGCCGCCGATCAGGCCGACGCTGGCACCGTTCTTGTTGCTGACGTGCGCCACACCAGCGTACAGCGAGGTGCGCTTGGACAGGTCGTAGACATATCCGATCGAATACTTGTCGGCCTTGCCGCCGCTGCGCGTGAGGGCGGTGGCATTTCCGCTGAATTTGGCGCTGGCGTACTTGATGCGGAGATTGCCCGGGCCCAGAGGCAAGGCGCCGCTCAGGTAGAAGCCATCGACCTTGCCGGATGTTCCGGTGCCGACGGGTTCCCACTTCAGGCGGTTGTATCCGCCGCTGAGCACGAAGCTGCCGAAGTTGTACGAAGCGCCCAGTGCCAAGTCGTCCAGGTCGCTGGTTGCGGCAATGGCGCTGGGGGTGGTCACCGCACGGTTTCCGGACATCTTGCCGTAGCCGATGCCCATGTTCAGCGGGCCGGAGCGGTAGCCCAGGCTACCGCCGACGTACTTGCGGGCCTTGCTTGCGCCGGAGCCGGAAGTATTTTCGTCACCGAAGGATGCCGACAGCTGGCCGTAGAAGCCGCCCAGGTCGCGGGGCAGCAAATAGCTCACGGAGTTGCTGATGCGCGTGCGATCCACCGTACCGCTTTGGCTGGCGGCGTTGTAGGCTGTCTGGCGGATGGTCTGGAACAGGTTGGCCTGCACGCCGGTGGTGGTGTCAGGGCCACCGAAGGCGGTGAAGATGTTGTAGCTGGGGGTGTAGTCGCGACCCAGGCGGATTTCACCCCAGGTCTTGTTGGACAGTCCGATGGTGGAGCGGCGCTCGAAAGCCAGAGAGCCGCTGCTGCCACCGGTACCAGCGTCGGGGTTGAGGCCGCCTTCGAGCCAGAACTCAGCCTGGTTGCCGCCGCCGAGGTCTTCCTTGCCGCGGAAACCAATCAGGCTGGTCTTGCCTTGGCTGGAGTTCAATGCATTGAGTCTGTTGCTGCCGGACTTGGCGCTGGTGATGCCGACGTCCACCACGCCAAAAACGGTGACGGAAGATTGTGCCAAGGCCAAGCTGGAAGTCGATGCGACAAACGTGCCCATCACGAGTGCCAGGGTGCGCGAGCGCGCTTTTTGAGTTTTCATTGCCGAGATACGAACTGAACTGATCAAAGGAAGTGGCGGTGGCTTTCTGCAACCGCTGCGGAAACTCTAAGCAACGCACAAGTACTGTTTGTGACAGTCATTTCGTGTGGTGTGAAAGTCACTGCCGCCGCGCATGCCGTGCGCGTTCCGGCGTCAAGGCCGTCTTGCTGCGTTCGGGCTCGGCTTGCAAGACGGCACTGGTGTTCGGTGCTGTCCCGGGATTGACCCGTCGCATCGTCGCGTTACCACGTGCGCTTGCCCAGGCCAAATGCGTGCCGCACCACGATGGACTTGCATCTGCAAGCGCCGACTGGATGGCCCCTCCTCCACCCGTTCAGTCAGATGTTTTTGGGCAGTTTGTATTGCACAATACAAACCATTGATCTCCAACACCATGCCCGGTACTGCTCCGACACACCAGACCTACTCCGAGTTGCAGCAGGCCTACGACCATTTCAATGAAGCGTTGTTTGATGGCAGGTTGCCCCACTGCCTCCTGACGCTCCAGCGGGAAAAGCGCACTGTGGGGTATTTCTCGGCCGCGCGATTTGCGTCGCTCGAAGGGGCCACGACCGACGAGATCGCCATCAACCCCTCCTACTTTGCGGTTGTCCCGCTGGTGGAGACCATGCAGACCTTGGTGCATGAGATGGCCCATCTCTGGCAGCAGCACTTCGGTCAGCCAGGTCGTGGCCGCTATCACAACGAGCAGTGGGCACAGAAGATGGAATCCATCGGCCTGATGCCCTCCTCCACCGGCCAGCCTGGCGGCAGGCGCACCGGGGACATGATGGCCGACTACCCTGTTGCCGGCGGCCGCTTCCTGGTGGCTTGTGAATCGCTTCTGACCAGTGATTTCTCGTTGAGCTGGTACGACCGCTTTCCTGCCGAAGAGCACGTGCAGCTGGGACAAAACACCGTGTCTGCGCAGTTGGTCGGTGTCATGGGCGCTTCAGCCCCCATCAAAGACAACCCTGCCCTGGCCGGCGCGGTTCGCCCTGGTGGACCCAGCCGCAAACCCATCGCAGAAGTTGCTGTTGGCGAGGTGCCCTCCGCCCCCGAGGCCGCACCCAACAAGTCGAACCGCATCAAATACACATGCGGCGGGTGTCCGAAGCTGAGTGTCTGGGGCAGGCCCAACCTGAATATTGTGTGTGGCGACTGCGGTAGCCGATTTGTCGCTCTGAACTAGCAGAAGCCAGACGCAGAAGAAAATTTCAGGCGCTGTTTTCTCAGTGATGCACCTCACACTGGTGCATCAGGCTTGAGGCAGAGAGGTGTTCTGCCCCCAGGGTGGTTCATTTCCGGTTCTTCCGCAGGGCTCGCGCAGGCAGGTTTTTGCGTGCCGGGGCCCGTGCCAGGCGTGGCCGCGCGGCAGCCGCATCGGCCAAAGGATGGATGGGTGCCTGCGACTGCTGCGTCACATGGCTGCGCATGGCGGCCAAGGCCTTCAGATCGTCAATGCGCTCCAGGGCCGAACGCAATGCCTGCTCGGCCGACAGCTGTGCTCCGCGCGTTTGCACCAGCTCTTCTTCGGAACGCACGAAGCGCTCGTGCAGTTCTTCGTAGCGTGCCTGCTGGCGGCGCTCGCCCTCGGCCTGCTGCTTTTTGCCTGTGGCCAGATCCTGTCGTGCGCGGTCCAGATCGGCCAGCATGCGGCGTTCATTGCCGGCAAACTGTTCGGCTAGGCGCTGGCGCTCGGCGGATGCGGCCTGCAGTGCTTCGGCGTGCTGCTTGTGGTCTTCTTCCCGCAGACGGTTCTTCTCGGCCACTTCGTTGCGCAGCGCCTGGATCTGCGCCTCACGCTCCTGCAGCAGCTGCTGCATCTCGTCCTGGCGGCGCGACAGCTCCTGTGCCTGGCTGCGCGCCAGTTTCATGGCGTCGTCCATGGCCTTTTTCTGCTGGTGCATGGCCTCTTCGCGCTGAACCAGGTGCTGCTCATTGGCTGCGACCGTCTTCTCGGCCGCAGCAATGGTCGATTCGCGTTCCTGCAGCAGCTGCTCTGCTGCCTGCCTGGATTGCTCCAGTGCGCTCACCCACATCAGCTGCGCGGCCTGGCGCACCGGTTCCGGCACGTCGTCTGCCGGCTCCTGGGCTGAATCCGCCACCCCCAGGCGGGCACCCAGCGTGGCAAACCAGGCTTCCAGCATGGGGCTGACGGTATTGGGCGAGCCACGGCCAATGTGCTGGCGCACGCGCTCGATCGTGGGACGCAGACCCTGGGCGATCAGGGCGTCTGCGGCACCCCATACATCGGCTTCCTGGATTCCTCGCGTACTTTTGCTGGTGTTCATGCCCACATCCTTTTCGATTACCATCGATAAGTGATTGTTATCGTGATTTGTTGAATATTATTATATAACAACATACATGTGACGTATTAAACATAACAAACACTACATCATACATATGCAATATCTCGTCTCAGACACTACAAAGGGGGTGGAAACTCCGGTGCAACTGGGCCACGCCACCGTCAGCGCCATCAAGGACCTGCTGGCCGAGGGAGAGTCCGTTAACACCCGAGCCAGCTACCAAAGTGCCCTGCGCTACTGGCAGGCCTGGCACCGCCTGCGCTATGGCGAAGAAATGGTCTGGCCAACGGATGTGGCACATGTGCTCCAGTTCATCGTGGACCATGCCGAGCGCCAGACGCCTACCGGCCTGCGCTGCGAACTGCCGGAAACCGTGGACCGAGCGCTGGTGCAGGCGGGACGCAAGGGCCGCATGGGCGCCCTCTCCCACAACACGCTGGTGCACCGTGTGGCGGTGCTGTCCAAATACCACCAGAGCCAGGGCTGGCCCAATCCATGCCAGGACACGCATGTGCGCGAGCTGATGGCGCGCACGCGCAAGGCCTACGCCAAACGTGGCGCCATGCCGCAGAAGAAAGCGGCCATCACCAAGGAAGTACTGAGCGCGTTGCTGGCCACCTGTGACGACAGCCTGCGCGGCAAGCGCGACCGGGCGTTGCTGCTGTTTGCCTGGGCCAGCGGCGGACGCCGCCGCTCTGAAGTCGCGCAGGCCGAAATGCGCCATCTGCGCCGGGTGGCACCACAGGAATACCTCTACACCCTCGCCCACTCCAAAACCAACCAGTCGGGCATGGATGTGCCCGACAACCACAAGCCGGTGCTGGGTGCGGCCGGCGCAGCGCTGCAGGAATGGCTGACGGCCAGCGGCATCGTGGACGGCGCCATCTTCCGCCGCATACGCAAAGGCGGCCATGTGGCGGAGCCGCTGTCGCCTGCGGCCGTGCGCACCATCGTCAAGGAGCGGTGCGCACTCGCGGGGGTGGAAGGCGATTTTTCCGCGCATTCACTGCGCTCCGGCTTTGTGACCGAGGCTGGGCGCCGCAATGTACCCCTGCCCGAAACCATGGCCCTGACCGGCCACCACAGCGTGGCCACGGTGCTGGGCTACTTCCGCGCGGAATCGGCGCTGCACAACCAGGCGGCGCGGATGATGGATGAGGACTAGCCCGGTGATGGGGGGATCCCAGACCGCATCCACCTATCTTTTGCGGCCTTGCTGCTGCGGTGAAGCACCGCCTGCACGTCGCAGACGGCCCTGGCATTTCACGGGTGCACGCCGATGGGGAGCCATGCCAATGCATGCATTCCCGATCCGCGCTAGCACGCATCTGCGCCCTAGGGTTCGCACCCTGGTGATGCCAAAGCCTTTGCTGCACAAACCCAAAGTGATGCTTCTCCTCCACTGAATCTGGTGCTGCGGCACCCAAGGAATCTGTATGCCACGTTGGGTTTGGAAGTCGGTCTGTGTGTTGGCCACCTGTGCGGGCCTGCCTGCAGTGCATGCTGCGGACAATTTTCCATCTCGCCCCATCAAGCTGCAGGTGGGTTTCCCGGCTGGTGGGCCCACCGACATCACCATGCGTGTGATGGCCGAACACGCCAGCAAGACACTGGGACAGCCCATCGTGGTGGAAAACAAACCCGGTGCCGGCGGGACCCTGCCCGCCACCACGGTACAGATGTCCCCCCCTGATGGCTACACCATCGGCCAGTCGCCATTAGGCATTTTCCGCATGGGTTACACACAGAAGATGAACTGGGACCCCCTCAAGGATCTGCGCTACATCATCAATCTGACGGGCTACACCTTTGGCCTGACCGTGCCCGCCAACAGCCCGTTCAACAGCTGGCAGGACTTTGTGGCCTATGCCAAGGCCAACCCCGGCAAGATTACCTATGGCTCTGCCGGCGGCAACCTCACCAGCCCGCACCTGACCATGGAGCGCATTGCCGAAGCAGCAGGTATCCAGCTGACCCATGTGCCTTTCAAAGGCAGCGCCGATCTGGCCCAGGCCCTGCTGGGTGGCCATGTGATGGCCGCGGCCGACAGCAGCGCCTTTGTGCCCTATGTGGAATCTGGCAAGGCCAAGCTGCTGAATGTCTGGGGCGAAAAGCGCATGGAACGCTTCCCCAATGTGCCCACGCTGAAGGAACTGGGCATCGATATCGTCCAGACCTCCCCCTACGGCCTGGTGGCCCCCAAGGGCACACCACCCGAGGTGGTCAAAAAGCTGCACGATGCCTTCAAAAAGGCGCTGGAGGACAAGTCCTCCATCGATGCCCTGGCCAAGTACGACATGCTGCCCAATTACATGAGCAGCGAGCAGTACACCCAATTCGCCCGCGAAGTGAGCCAGCGCGAGAAGGTCATCATCGAGCGGCTGGGTCTGGAAAAGGTCAAGAATTGATAAAATATTTAATAAAAATGACCCTATTTGCAAAGTAAACACTGACAAAAGTGTATACAAGATAATTCAAAATGCAGATAAAGCGTTTTTATTTAAAGCTTATTATTTTGATTCAAGTTTTTACTATATTGACGCAATAAATCAAATTAATATCAGTGAAGCTGATAGGTGTTGGCCACCATTTCTCATTGAGCTGGTCAAAATAGTAGTTAATCAGTGCCCTTAGATTTGTGATGGAGTTTACATGCTCTCTCGCCATGATGTAATCATACGGAATACCCGCAGATTCCGCATTCCTTCTAGGGCCAAAGTTCCGACCTAGACGCCAGAGCATACCTGGATCACAAGGAAGAATGATGGAGATAATTCCTCCGGGTTTCACAACCCTGTTCCATTCTTTCAATACTTCATGAGGCTCTTTTAAATGTTCCAACACATGTGATGCAATCAGGCGATCAAAAGTATTATTAGCACACTCCAGTTTTTCTGCACCAGATACTGAGAATTTAACCCTTCCGTTACTTTGGTGCTTCTTCTTCGCCAAGTTCAGCATCTCAACACTGCTATCGGTCATGAGATACTCATCATATGCATGCTTCACGAAAGGAAGATGTGCACCAGAGCCCGCGCCAACTTCAATGATCTTGGAGAAATAAGTGCTATTCCCGAAATCTTTCTCAATCAACTGATGACTTTTGTTCATTACAAAGCCAGTCATGTTTCTTCCATAATTGGCATCATCATAAGCTTGAGAGTAGTCGCTCTCCCACAATGAGGGTGGATCTTTTTTCATGGTATTCTGAATATTTTTAGTGAATTTTAAATCTTATTCACAATGAATATATAATTGTATTTCGTATATTTTATTTGTACACAGAAATAAAGACACCTAGAGCAATAATAAGTGCCCCAACATAGGTATTCCATCCAATGGATTCATTGAGAATATGATGTGCCATCATGGGCACAAAAAAGAAAGCCAATGCCGAAAAAGGGTATGCTAGGCGCAATGGAACCCCCTTTATACCAATCATCCACAGGATTGTGGCAGCAGAATAAACTACGAAGGCGATGACCAGTTTTATATTTAATAATGATGGTATTATTTTTTCAAAATTCAATTCAATATCATTGGATGCTAATTTAAATAGTATTTGTCCAATTGATAAAAGTAATACCGTACAAAAAATTAATATTGTTTGAAGGATTGACATATCATATCTAATAAATTTTAAATTTAACACATTACTGCATTTAATTCACTCTACAAATCAAGTATCTTTTCTAATATAGCGATGGATGGATCTGGTGGGGACAGAAGAGACATCGTGACCAATGAATCCAAGTAGCAACTGAATGCCTGCAAGAACAGGCAAAGCCGCTAGCATGACAGTTCCTGCAGGCGTCGGTTGACCGTCCTGCACTGAATGTACCCAATGTACACCCCCATAAATGGCCCCAAAACCAAGCAAAATCAATCCCAGCGGGAGCTCAATAGATGCAAGCGACATATCCCGTAGATAGTAATTATAAAAAATCCGTTTGAAGAAATTTCGGATATGCTTGATCGCAAATTCACCAATGATTTTTGAAATTTTAAGGTTACTCACCTCATCGCCATATTTCGCGTCCATAGGTACATCAACGACCACCGCACGCAATGTATTCAAACGGAATAGCATATCTGTTTCAAAGAAATAGCGATGACTAATTTTTTCAAATGGCAAACGGCTTGCAACGCTAGCATGGATGGCTGTATAACCATTCGTAGGGTCAAATATATTCCAATACCCTGATGAAAGCTTGCACATCAAAGAAAGTATAGCGTTACCAAACAATCGAGCTGTAGGCATTGATCCAATTTTACTTAGATCAAAAAACCTATTTCCCTTTGTATAGTCCGCTTCCCCCTCAACCAAAGGGGCGACAAAGTTAAGAATTAGAGATGGATCCATCTGGTCATCGCTATCTATCTTGACAAGAATAGCCATTCCATCTTGGATGCCTGCTTGATAGCCGGTCATCACCGCGGCACCAACACCCTGATTGGATGATTTTTTGATGACCACAACGCGATCGTCAGTGCATAATTCCTTTACATAATCGCCAGTATTCTCTGGGCAGAAATCGTCCACCACATAGATCTTATCCACCTCAGGGCCTATTTTTCCAAGCACATTGAATATATGCCTTTTGGCCTTGTATGTTGGAATGACGACTGCAATCTTATTATTATCTTTCATGGTGCTTTCCAGCATACAATGGTTTGATATAAAACATGATCACTCAGATGTTTAAAAAACATTTATATCTTCAACTGCCAGAAGCGGATTGACTTTTAAATATGCATCCAGCTGGATTTTCAACCAATTTATGGAGATCTCTTGCATTGCAAGAAAAATCAACTATGTAATCATAGTTCGGCAATTTACATTGCGCATCTTGATTCATATCCTGCCAGGTAGCATCTTTCATCCAGAGATGCTTGGTGTCGCCATGCCCCCTAAAGTATTTCCCATTCGTTAACTCGACAAACCACATCAACTGCAATGGACTTTCGGAAGCCATGCAAACACTGTCTTCTGGCTTAGATAAGTTGTTCAGATTTGATATCAAAAGCAATTGCTCTGTATCAAATATTTTATTCTTAAAAAGAAATTTAAGATTTGATTCCATGACAAAGTAGTTTTTTGTCGACAGCAAATCGATCTGTATCTTAGGCGCCAAAACCAATAACGGAAGTGCCGAAAACAGGTAGGAATATATTATTTTTTGGTAGCTTTTCGAAGAAATTGCTTTTAAGGCGCAAAAACCCATAAAAATATAAATTACAGAATATATCTTAAAAAAATAGTATACCGACGATATATTGGCGACTCTTAATGCAAACATTACCACAGCAAAAAGCAATGCTGAAATCAAAAAGAACTCAACATTCTTATAATTACGCTTGCTTAGCAGAAGGAATATGCCGGGTATAAAAATAAGAAAGCTCAAATATACATCGGTAAACATTGCTCCACTTACGGATATCGCTTTCGATGCTTCCAGATAGTATGGAATCATCGGCATCGCTAAAATGGCAGAAGGCAAGAAATAAACTGCAAATTTAATAATTAAATCAGTTAGCTTCAGTTCCTTATTATTTTTATATGCATGCAAAAACAATGCAAGAACAACAAATGGGATATAATAAAAGTATGAAAGATACAATCCCAGCAATAATACATTTTGCAAGATTCGCGGAGATTTTTCATAAGGGGAAATAAGGGATGCAGTGATCCCAACAATAAAAATCAACCCCAGCATCTGCGCAGCGTAGCCGCTGAAATATATGTCTAGAGGGTGACCAATGATGATAAGGATTGAGAAAAATAATGCCAACCACAAATTATTTGGCGTGATTGCCTTACAAACACAGAATATTTGCACAGCCAGAATTGTCAGCAAGAAAAAATTAAACACATTGAATTGAAGTAAAAAATCGATATTATTCTTATTAAGAACATCGCCAAATAAAAATCCAGCGACTGTGTAAAAAAATGGGGGATAGGTTGTGTAACTGAATAGCTCGCTCTGCTTGTCTATGAGCAGATATTTGTTCTTTGCAAACGTCAGAGCCATGTCGAAATGGCCAACAGGATCCACCGATATAAAATGGACTTCTTTCCCCAGTTTACTGTGAAAGAAGAATATTATAAAAATAATAGCCAAAAATAAAACCATCACATAATCTGCACGCTCCATCTTTAAGGATGGAATTTTATTTTTTTGTTTGAAGGCAAAAAAACATAGGACGGCAGCCACTACATAGTAATAAAAAATTCTGGATTCAACCCCAATAAAATGAGTAAAGATAGGTATCAAACAAATAATAACCAATGCAGAAATTATTGATGAAGTCAACAATTCCACTTTTCCATTGCAATTTTTGCCATATATAAAAAATAATGGAATACTCATTAATAATAAAACTACATATGGCATATTGTTGTCAACTCAATTAATATCTTATAAAGAAAGCACGCACTGACCGCATAGACAGGTGGGCTTGAAATTTTGCGTCCTGATCATACGCGACTGTCAAGGTAGATCAGATACATGCAGCAGCACGGACGGCAACCACACGGTTTGGGCGATTCGGCTGTGAAATCCCAAGAAATCGCTGAACGTCAACAGACATCGGAGGTCTCTCTGCACACACGCCGTTCATCTGTGTCATAGGCCGCCGCGAAAGGGGCATTACCGACTGGCTGGGGCTGGAATTGCATTGCAACGAATGCATCGCTGCGGTCTGCGCTGTGACGAAAAGCAAGCCGGTAGGACCGCGCCCGCAGCAGTGGCATCCCATGCCGCTCAGGACTCTTGCGGCCGCAGAACCCGGTTAAAGTGGCACCACCCTGTCGGCAAACGCCTTGCCCCAGGTGCGCAGTTCGTAATGGCGTGCGCCGTAGATAAAGTACGGGTCTTGCTCGACCAGTTGCACGGCCCGGGCACGGTCGGGTACATCCAGAATCCACAGGCCGCCAACGTAATCGCCCTCGGGACTGTGGCGGCAACCTCCAGCCAGCACGATCTCATCGCGGTGCTGGTCCAGATACGCCAAATGTGCGTTGCCCCATTGCGCACGCACCGCCAGCATGTCTGGTGTGTCGGTAAAAATGGCAATCCAGCGCATGGCGGTGCTCTGCGTGTAGCTGGTTGGGCTTATCAGCTCAGCGCAGCAATCACGTCCGCAGGCGCCTGTACCAGCTCGATCAGCACGCCCTCTCCGGCAATGGGGAATTCGTCGTTGCTCTTGGGGTGCAGAAAAGTGATGTCATAGCCCGCAGCACCCTTGCGGATGCCGCCGGGTGCGAAGCGCACGCCGTTGGCGGTCAGCCATTCCACAGCCTTGGGCAGGTCGTCGATCCACAGACCGATGTGGTTCAGCGGCGTGGCGTGCACGGCAGGCTTTTTGTCGATGTCCATGGGCTGCATGATGTCCACTTCCACCTTCATGGCACCCTTGCCCATGGCGAGAATGTCTTCGTCCACGTTCTCCCGCTCGCTTTGGAAGGTGCCGGTCTGTTCCAGGCCCAGCATGTCTACCCACAGCCTCTTCATGCGGCCCTTGTCGGTGCCGCCGATAGCGACTTGCTGGATGCCCAGCACTTTGAAAGGGCGAGTGTTTGCAGCCATGAAATACTCCTTATGGGGTTGCGGCCTGTGCTTTGCTGTTCAGTACAGGCCGCCAATTGGATTCAAAAAATCACCACACGCCCCGCCCTCGCCTTCACACCTCGCCCAGCGCCCAGCTGCTGAGCATGGCGAAGTATTCCCGCAGCCAGGCGTTGTAGCGTGTGGCCAGAGGGGTGGCCGCAGCCACGGGCACCATGCCGGTCAGACCTTGCTGGCGGGCCATGCCCATGGCACGCATCAAATGAAAGTCGCTGCTGACCATGGCCATGGGCGCGGTGGCGTCGACGCCGCGCTCTTGCAGCAGTGGGCGGCTGAGTTGCAGATTCAATTCGGTGCTGGTGCTTTCGCCTTCCATCACGAGGCGTTCAGGTGAAATGCTGTGGCGCTCCATCAGATAGCGGGCCATCACGGCGGCTTCGCTTTCGGTTTCACCCCAGTCGATGCCGCCGCACACGGCGATCAAGGCCATGGGCTGCAGGCGCGCCAGCTGGGCCGCCGTGTCCAGACGTTCCTGAAGGACCGGGCGCGGCCGGCCGTCCTGCGTGCCACTGCCCAGCACCACGATGGCCTCCACTGCAGGCACTTGCGCGGGGGGCACGCCGATGCCCAGCAAGCGGCTCCAGAAGATCAGCACGCTCAGCACCCACAGTGCCAGCAGGATCCAGCCCCATTTCCACAAGGCGGCGTGACTGCGCTTGCTATGGCGCCAGCGCTGCACTTCCGGCCACAGCCAGGCCAGCAAGGCCCCCACGGCGCCAAGCGTTCCCGGCACCACCACGCCCACATTGAAGTGGTTCCACATCATCAGCACCACGGCATCGGCCAGCAGCACGGCACTGACCAGGGACAGCAGCGTGCGCTGCAGGCGTTGACCAGGGCTGCGGCTGGAGGTGGACGATGACAAGGTGGCCAAAGGGGCTTTCAAATACATAGCTGCATGCGCAAGTACCGGGTGCGCGGAAGGTGGTTTTGACGGATATTGCAGAGCTTAACTGCAACCAGTTGTTACCTTCCGAGTGTGCCTGATGAAAAGCCCGCGCGGCACCAACCACGCGGGCCCATCACACAGACCAGAGCGTGGCGGCGCAACGCCATGTCGGCACTGCCACGTCTGCCGCCATCATTCGAATTCCAGAATGATGTCGTCCACGGCCAGCGAATCGCCCTTGGCGGCGCTGATCTTGCTCACCACGCCGTCCTGTACGGCAAACAGGATGTTCTCCATCTTCATGGCTTCGATGACCGCCAGCTTTTCACCGGCTTGCACCTTCTGACCGGGTTGCACTGCCACGTCGACCAGCAGTCCGGGCATGGGCGAGAGCAGGAACTTGGACAGATCTGGCGGAGCCTTGTAGGGCATGAGCTGGTGCAGTGTGGCGCCCTTGGGCGACAGCACCAGCACGTCGGCTTGCGTGCCGTTGTGGATCACACGCAGAGCCAACGGGTTCTTGGCCGTGCCGCGCTCGATCTGGCAGGTGAAGGGCTTGCCGTTGCAACTGCCCCGCACCACCAAGTCACGGATGTCGGCGTTGCTGCGCATCTCGTAGGTCTTGCCGTTGACCACCACGTTGCATACACGGGCTTCTGCGTCAAAGTCAGTCACCTCGCCGCTCACGTACTGGTGCTTGCCTTCTCCACCCAGTATCACCGCCGTGTACTGGTGGCCCACATGCACCTGGTGGCCCTGCATCTGACCGGTGATGGTCGATGCCCGAGCGCGGTAGCGGCGGTTGCGGAACATGGCCAGTGCGACCAAGAAGTCCGGATCGGCGTGCGGCACGTCTTCGGCATGGAAGCCGTGCGCATAGTGCTGGGCGATGAAGCCAGTATTGAACTTGCCCGAGACGAAATCCGGGTGTGCCAGCAGCGCCGCCTGGAACGGAATGTTCGAGCTGATGCCGCGGATGGCAAAGCCGTTCAGGGCTTCACGCATCTTGGCAATGGCGTCGTTGCGGTCCTTGCCGTGCACGATGAGTTTGGCAATCATCGAGTCATAGAACATCGGGATCTCGCCGCCTTCAAACACGCCGGTGTCCACGCGCACGCCCTGCAGGCTCTGGGTGTTGGCCTGCCACATGGTCTGCTCGGGGGGCTGGAAACGCACCAGGCGGCCGGTCGAAGGCAGGAAGTTGCGGAACGGGTCTTCGGCGTTGATGCGGCACTCGATGGCCCAGCCGTCGCGCTTCACGTCCGTCTGGGTAAAAGCCAGCTTTTCACCGGCGGCCACGCGGATCATCTGCTCCACCAGGTCCAGGCCGGTGATGCATTCGGTCACGGGATGTTCCACCTGCAGGCGGGTGTTCATTTCCAGGAAGTAGAAATCCTGGTCCTTGCCGACCACAAACTCCACGGTGCCGGCGCTTTCGTACTTCACGGCCTTGGCCAGTGCCACGGCCTGCTCGCCCATGGCCTTGCGGGTGGCGTCGCTGATGAAGGGGCTGGGCGCCTCTTCGATCACCTTCTGGTGGCGGCGCTGGATGGAGCATTCGCGCTCGTTCAGGTACACCACATTGCCGTGGCTGTCGCCCAGGATCTGGATTTCGATGTGGCGCGGCTCCTGCACAAACTTCTCGATGAAGATGCGGTCATCGCCAAAGCTGTTGCGGGCTTCGTTCTGGCAGGCGGTAAAGCCTTCCAGTGCCTCCTTGTCGTTGTAGGCCACGCGCAGGCCCTTGCCGCCGCCGCCAGCGGAAGCCTTGATCATCACCGGATAGCCGATGCCCTGGGCAATGCCGACGGCCTTTTCCGCATTCTCGATGGCGTCGTTGTAGCCCGGGATGGTATTGACCTGGGCCTCACCGGCCAGCTTCTTGGAGGCGATCTTGTCCCCCATGGCCGCGATCGAATGCGCCTTGGGGCCGATGAAGGCGATGCCCTCGTCTTCGCAGCGCTTGGCAAAGGCTTCGTTTTCCGACAGGAAACCGTAGCCCGGGTGCACGGCCTGGGCGCCGGTGGACTTGCAGGCGGCGATGATGCGGTCGCCCAGCAGATAGGACTCCCGGCTGGGCGCGGCGCCAATGTGCACGGCCTCGTCGGCCAGCTTCACATGGCGGGCATCCTTGTCGGCGTCGGAATAGACCGCCACTGTCTGGATGCCCATCTTGCGGGCGGTGGCGATCACGCGGCAGGCGATTTCGCCGCGGTTGGCAATCAGGATCTTGGTAAACATGGTGTGAGTTCTCCTGGTTCTTGTTCTTCTTAGAGCGGAATGTTTCCGTGCTTGCGCCACGGATTTTCCAGCTGCTTGTTCTTGAGCATTTCCAGCGAACGGCAGATGCGCTTGCGCGTCTCGTGCGGCTGAACCACATCGTCGATGAAGCCACGTGCGCCGGCCACGAACGGGTTGGCAAAACGGGCCTTGTATTCGGCTTCGCGTGCAGCGAGTTTTTCGGGGTCGTTCTTGTCTTCGCGGAAGATGATTTCCACGGCGCCCTTGGCGCCCATCACGGCGATTTCGGCGTGGGGCCAGGCCAGGTTCACATCGCCGCGCAGATGCTTGGAGGCCATCACGTCGTACGCGCCGCCATAGGCCTTGCGCGTGATGACGGTGATCTTGGGCACGGTGGCTTCCGCATAGGCGTACAGCAGCTTGGCGCCGTGCTTGATGATGCCGCCATATTCCTGCGAGGTGCCGGGCATGAAGCCGGGCACGTCCACGAACGTGACCACCGGGATGTTGAAGGCATCACAGAAGCGCACAAAGCGCGCTGCCTTGATGGAGGACTTGATGTCCAGGCAGCCCGCCAGCACCAGGGGCTGGTTGGCCACAATGCCTACGGTCTGGCCGGCCATGCGGGCAAAACCGATCAGGATGTTCTTGGCATATTCGGGCTGCAGCTCGAAGAAGTCGCCATCGTCCACGGTCTTGAAAATCAGCTCCTTCATGTCATAGGGCTTGTTGGGATTCTCCGGTACCAGCGTATCCAGCGACATTTCGGCACGGTTTACGGGATCGGTGCTGATGCGCACAGGCGCTTTTTCGCGGTTGTTCAGCGGCAGGTAGTTGTAGAGGCGCCGCAGCATCATCAGTGCTTCGACGTCGTTGTCAAAGGCCATATCGGCCACACCGCTCTTGGTGGTGTGGGTGATGGCACCGCCCAGTTCTTCGGCCGTGACTTCTTCGTGGGTCACGGTCTTCACGACTTCAGGGCCGGTCACGAACATATAGGAGCTGTCCTTGACCATGAAGATGAAGTCGGTCATGGCGGGGGAGTACACTGCGCCACCGGCGCTGGGGCCCATGATCATGGAGATCTGGGGCACCACGCCCGACGCCAACACATTCTTCTGGAACACATCGGCATAGCCGCCCAGAGAGGCCACGCCCTCCTGGATGCGTGCACCGCCCGAGTCGTTCAGGCCGATCACGGGGGCGCCAACCTTCATGGCCTGGTCCATCACCTTGCAGATCTTCTCGGCATGGGTTTCGGAGAGTGCACCGCCGAAGACCGTGAAATCCTGGCTGAACACAAAGACCAGACGGCCGTTGATCATGCCGTAGCCGGTGACCACGCCGTCGCCGGGGATCTTGGTGTTTTCCATGCCGAAGTCCGTGCAACGGTGCTCCACGAACATGTCCCACTCTTCGAAGGTGCCGTCGTCAAGCAGCAGCTCGATGCGTTCGCGCGCCGTCAGCTTGCCCTTCTTGTGCTGCGCGTCGATGCGCTTTTGTCCCCCACCCAGCCGAGCGAGTTCTCGCTTGGCTTCCAGCTGCTTCAGGATGTCTTCTTGCATGCTTGTCCTCTAACGTGATTTGGGTTGTGTGTCTCGCTCGGCCTGTACGGCGTCTGCTGTGATTCGGTTGGGCTGTCTACGCACTACTGGATTGCGCAGACAGCAGATGTCGTGCTGCCGTGCTGGCCGCAATACGCCCGGCGGCCACATCGGCCTGCAGGGCCGGCAGCAGCGCCTGCACCTGCGGGTGTTGGCGAAAAGCCTGCTTGAGGCCAAAGTCGATGCGCTCCCACATCCAGGCCAGCGACTGCTTTTCGCGGCGCTGTGCCAGACGGCCGTTGCGGGTCTGCAGGTCCTGGAAGCTGGAAACCGCTGCCCAGAAGCCTTCCACCCCCTGCCCCAGCAAGGCGCTGATCTGCAGCACCCGCGGCTGCCACAGTGCGCCGGTGCTGGCGTGGTCGGGTTTGCCATGCATGCCCAGCAGCCGCAGGCTGGATGTGATCTGGGCCTGCGCCCGCGTTGCGGCGTTGGGGTCGATATCGGCCTTGTTGATGACCACCAGGTCAGCGAGCTCCATCACGCCTTTCTTGATCGCCTGCAGATCGTCGCCCGCATTGGGCAGCTGCAGCACGCAGAACATGTCGGTCATGCCGTGTACGGCAATCTCGCTCTGGCCCACGCCCACGGTTTCGACGATCACCACGTCGTAGCCTGCGGCCTCGCAGACCAGCATGGCTTCGCGGGTCTTCTCTGCCACCCCCCCCAGGGTGCCGCTGGACGGGCTGGGGCGGATATAGGCTTCCAGCCGCATCGACAGCTGCTCCATGCGGGTCTTGTCCCCCAGGATGGAGCCACCGGAGACGGTGGACGACGGGTCGATGGCCAGCACCGCCACCTTCAGCCCCTGCCCGATCAGGTACAGGCCCAGGGCTTCGATGAAGGTGGACTTGCCCACGCCGGGCACACCGCTGATGCCCAGGCGGAATGCCTTGCCGGTGTGCGGCAGCAGGGCCGTAAGCAAGCCATCGGCCTGCTCCCGGTGGTCGGGGCGCGAGGATTCCAGCAAGGTGATGGCCTTGGCCATGGCGCGGCGCCGCACGGCAGGATTGCCGCGCAGAATGCCGTCTTGCATTTGCTCAGGGGTCACAGCAGATCGCCTTTGCTCTGTCTCGGTATCAGCGACAGATTACAGGTTGTGGGCCTGCTTGATCTGCTCCAGCACATGCTTGGCGCTGGCAGGGATTGGCGTGCCGGGGCCATACACCCCCTTGACGCCGGCGTTGAACAGGTAGTCGTAGTCCTGGGCCGGGATCACCCCGCCGACGAAGACGATGATGTCGTCCGCGCCCTGCTTTTTCAATTCGGCAATGATGGCCGGCACCAGGGTCTTGTGGCCGGCTGCCAGCGTGGACACACCCACGGCGTGCACATCGTTTTCGATGGCCTGGCGGGCACACTCTTCCGGAGTCTGGAACAGCGGACCCATGTCCACGTCAAAGCCCAGGTCGGCAAAGGCGGTGGCCACCACCTTGGCCCCACGGTCATGGCCGTCCTGGCCCAGCTTGGCGATCATCACGCGGGGACGGCGGCCCAGGGCGCCGGAAGCGGTGTTGATCTCTTCCTTGAGCTTGTCCCAGCCTTCGGCCGAGTCGTAAGCGGCAGCGTACACACCGGTCACCTTTTGCGTATCGGCGCGGTGGCGGCCGAAGGACTTTTCCAGCGCGTCGGAGATTTCACCCACGGTGGCGCGCAGGCGCACGGCCTTGATGGACAGGTCCAGCAGATTGCCGTTGCCGGTGTCTGCCGCCGCGGTGAGCGCGGCCAGGGCGGCATCCACCGCCTGCTGGTCGCGTTTGGCCTTGATGTTCTTCAGGCTGGCAATCTGGCTGTCACGCACCTTGACGTTGTCCACTTCCAGAATGTCGACCGGATCTTCCTTGGCCAGCTTGTACTTGTTGACGCCGACAATGACTTCCTTGCCGGAATCGATGCGGGCCTGCTTTTCGGCCGCCGCGGCTTCGATCTTGAGCTTGGCCCACCCGGAATCCACGGCGGCCGTCATGCCGCCCATGGCGTCCACTTCCTCGATGATGGCCCAGGCCTTGTCAGCCATTTCCTGGGTCAGCTTTTCCATCATGTAAGAACCCGCCCAGGGGTCGATCACATTGGTGATGTGGGTTTCTTCCTGGATGATCAGCTGGGTGTTGCGGGCAATGCGGGCAGAAAATTCCGTGGGCAAGGCAATCGCCTCGTCCAGTGCATTGGTGTGCAGGGACTGGGTGCCACCAAACACGGCGGCCATGGCTTCGATCGTGGTGCGCACCACGTTGTTGTAGGGGTCCTGCTCCGTCAGCGACCAGCCCGAGGTCTGGCTGTGCGTGCGCAGCATCAGGCTCTTGGGGTTCTTGGCATCGAAGCCCTTCATGATGCGGCACCACAGCAGGCGCGCGGCACGCATCTTGGCCACTTCCAGGTAGAAGTTCATGCCCACGGCCCAGAAGAAGGACAGGCGACCGGCAAACGCATCCACGTCCATGCCCTTGGCAATGGCCGTTTTCACATATTCCTTGCCGTCGGCCAGCGTGAAAGCCATCTCCAGCGCCTGGTTGGCGCCGGCTTCCTGCATGTGATAGCCCGAAATCGAGATCGAGTTGAACTTGGGCATGTTCTGGCTCGTGTACTCGATGATGTCGCCAATGATCTTCATCGAAGGCTTGGGCGGGTAGATATAGGTGTTGCGCACCATGAACTCTTTCAGAATGTCGTTCTGAATCGTTCCGGCCAGCTGGTCCTGGCTCACGCCCTGCTCTTCTGCCGCCACCACGTAGCCGGCCAGCACCGGCAGCACGGCACCGTTCATGGTCATGGAGACGGACACCTTGTCCAGGGGGATCTGGTCGAACAGCACCTTCATGTCCTCGACCGAATCAATCGCCACACCGGCCTTGCCCACGTCACCGGTCACGCGGGGATGGTCGGAGTCATAGCCGCGGTGCGTGGCCAGATCGAAAGCCACCGACACGCCTTGACCGCCGGCTGCCAGTGCCTTGCGGTAGAAGGCGTTGGACTCTTCGGCGGTAGAAAAGCCTGCGTACTGGCGGATCGTCCAGGGGCGGCCGGCATACATGGTGGCCTGGGGGCCGCGGATATAGGGCTCGAAACCCGGCAGCGTATTGGTATAGGGCAAGGCCGCCGTGTCCTCGGCCGTATACAAGGGCTTGACCGTGATGCCATCCGGCGTCACCCAGTTCAGGGCTTCCACATCGCCGCCAGGAGCCGCCTTGGCAGCGGCCTTGGCCCAGTCTCTCAGGCTGGATTGGGTGAAATCGTCAGGCTGGGCTGCGCCCTGCGCGGCTTGGGAATCGTGGCTCATGGGAAACGATGATCCAAAAAAGGTTGCAGTGAATCGCTCAATGCGCGAGAGTGTACATTATTCATAATTATGAATGCACAACCCGAACCGAAACTGACGAGCCTTTACAATTAGCGGCACATGTCCCATTCCCCTGCCCTGTTTACTCCCCGTGCTCTGTATGTTGAAGTTGCCGAACAATTGCGGCAGCGCATTTTTCAACGTGCGCTGGAACCCGGCAGCTGGATCGATGAGCTCAAGATCGCCGAGGAATTCGGCATCAGCCGCACGCCGCTGCGCGAAGCGTTGAAAGTGCTGGCCGCCGAAGGCCTGGTGACCATGAAGCCTCGCCGCGGCGCCTATGTGACCGAGGTCTCGGAGACCGATCTCAAGGACGTGTACCACCTGCTCTCCTTGTTGGAGAGCGATGCGGCCGGCGTGGTTGCGACCCTGGCCACCCCTGCCCAGCTGGCAGAGCTGCAGGCCTTGCACGATGAGCTGGAGGCCGCTGTCGACGATGCGGAGCACTTCTTTGCCGTCAACGAGCGTTTTCATATGGCCTTGCTCACTGTGGCCAACAACCGCTGGCGCAACCAGGTGGTGGATGACCTGCGCAAGGTGATGAAACTCAACCGCCACCAGTCCCTGTTTAAGACCGGCCGCATCCACGACAGCCTGCAGGAGCACCGCAACATTCTCCAGGCCTTGCACCAGCGCGACAGCGAAGGCGCGCGCCGGGCCATGCAACTGCATTTCCGCAACGGCTTGCGCGCGGCCGCCTGACAGACTGCTTTTTGCCTGTGGGCTGCGTCGTCACGCGGTAAATGCCACCAATTGTCATCTCGGGCATCCATTCGGCCCGACGGGATTGGCGCCCTTCTTGCCCACCCCTAAGCTGGCACTGCTGCTGCCGAGCGACGTCCCGTCCTGCGCCCCGCGCACGCACCGCCATGTGGACACTGTGTGGGCCATGCTGTGTGCGGCGCTGCAGGACCTGGACGCCACGTTGCACGTGCCGCATACATGCCACTGCACCAAGGAGTCACGTTGCTTTCGAATTTCTTTTTGCTGCAAGGCCAGCCGGAGCATTTGCTGCATGTGCGGCATGACTCTTTGCTGGTGATTCTGTCGATTGCCGTGGCGATTGCCGCCTCGGTGCTGGCGCTGTACCTGGTGCAGGCCGGCATGCATGCTCCGGGTCGCTTCCAACGGCAGGTGGCACTGCTGTGCGGCTGCGGCACGCTGGGCCTGGGCATCTGGTCCATGCATTTCATCGGCATGCTGGCCCTGGAGCTGCCGGTGGATGTGCACTACCACCTGGGCGTGACCCTGGCATCCATGCTCCCCGGGCTGTTTGCGTCCTGGCTGGCGCTGCGCCACCTGCTGGCCCCGCAGTCCAGCCTGCTCCGGCTGCTGGCGGCCGGCGTGGTGGTAGGGATGGGCATTGCGCTGATGCACTACAGCGGCATGTCGGCCATGCACATGTCCGCCGATCTGCGCTACGACCCCTGGCTGTTCGCCGCTTCGCTGGCCGTTGCCATACTCATGGCAGTGAGCGCACTGGTGCTGTGGAACCGCATGGTCCATCGCAGCCACAGCCCCATCTGGCAGCGGCTGGTGCTGCCGTCGGTGGTGCTGGGGGGGGCCATCACGGGCATGCACTACATCTCCATGTCGGCAGCCCGCTTTGTGGGGAACACCGTGCAGCCGGGCCTGGACGATACCAGCTTCAGCCATGGCCTGGCCTTGCTGGTCATCGGTATCTGCGCAGTGATGTTCGGCCTGATGGCACTGGCCAGTGCTGCATTGCGTTACCGCGGTCTGTGGCTGCAGGTGCAGCGCAGCGAGTCACGTCTGCAGACTATGGCCAGCACCGCAGTGGATGCCGTCATCACCATCGATGGCCAGGGTCTGGTGCAAAGCTTCAACCCCGCTGCCGAACGGATCTTCGGCTGGAAAGCCAGCGACATCATCGGCCGCAATCTGAAGCTGCTGATGCCCTCCGCCCTGGCGGAACAACACGATGGCTATCTGGAACGCTATCACCAGAACGGTGAGCGGCGCATCGTCGGCACCGGCCGCGAAGTGCTGGGCATGCACAAGAATGGACGCCATATCCCGCTGCGCCTGTCCATCGGCCAGGCCGATACCCCGGACGGGCCGGTCTTTGTGGGCTTTGCCTATGACCTGACCGAGCGCAAACGCACCGAGGCACAGCTGCGCATTGCCGCCAGCGTGTTTGACCACACCTGCGAAGGCATTGCCATCATTGACGCCAACCACCTGGTAGTGGAAACCAATCCGGCCTTTGTCCATCTGACCGGCTTGTCGCGCGCAGAATGTGTACACACGCCGTTCGATGCGCTGTACCAGGGTGCCAAGCCGGCCATTAATATGCCGGCCATCTGGCAGGCGGTCACAGCCAATGGCAACTGGCAAGGTGAAGTCGTTCTGCCCCGCGCCGATGGCAGTGACTGGACGCAGCGCCTGTCCTTGACCGCGGTGCTCAATGAGCACAAGCGCCTGACACACTATGTGGCGGTGATCAGCGATGTCAGCCTCCACCCCCGCGCCCAGCTGGCGCTGGAACACAAAGCCCTTTATGACAGCGTGACCGGTCTGCCCAATGAATTGCTGCTGATCGAGCACATCGCCCACGCCATCCCTTCGGCCAAACGCAATAGCACGCAGCTGGCAGTGATCAGCATCGATTTCGACCATTTCCACCGCATCAATGAAATTCATGGGCGCAGTGTGGGGGACGAGCTGCTGGAAAAGGTGGCCTACCGCATCCGCGGCTACCTGCGTGGCGAAGACACGCTGGCACGGGGGCGCAGTGATGAGCTGGTCGTGGTGCTGGCAGGGCTGAAGGATGAGGAAGGGCTGCACATCATGTGCAACCGCCTGATCGGTGCACTGCAGCTGCCTGTGGAACTGTCGTCCATCGTGATCCAGGTGTCCGCCAGCTGTGGCTGGGCGCTTTACCCGCGCCAGGGGCACACGGCGGCCACTCTGCTGGCTGCTGCCCGCCTCGCACAACACCCGGTCAGGCCCGCGGGCAGTGGCATCACGCCCGCCCCGGCGACAGAATAGCCGCCCCCTGAAAAACCGCTGATACGGTGGGGGGCGTAGAGGCGCCGACTGCGCCGCTTACTTCTTCAGGCATTCGCTCATGAAGGCCTTGCGTTCGTCGCCCTTCTTGCCGGTGGCGTCGGCATTGCAGGACTTCATGCGTTCCTGCTGGCGCTTCTTGCCGTCGGACAGGCAGGACTTCATGAACTCCTTGCGTTCATCACCCTTCTTGCCAGCGGCTTCGGTATTGCAGGTGCCCATCAGGTTTTGCTGGGCTGTGGGAGCCTTGTCGGCAGCAGATGCCAGCGAAGCAGCCAGAACCAGTGCGGACAGAACGATGCAGTTTTTCATGGTGTGTGTTGTGTGCAATCACGCCGATGACCGGCGCGCAGCCATTTCAGCACAGCCCCCACCCTCCAGCAATGACAAGCCGAACGGTTTCTGCAAATTTTTGTGAGCATGCCTGGCAAGCTCCGATGGTGCTGGCAAACGATTGGGCTTGAAGCCTGCGCAGCCGCCTCCCACGCCCCGCCCTTCACACGCCCAAGGGCAGGTCGGAGCGCTTGAGCGTACGCAGCACAAAGCTGGACTGGCTGTGGCGTATGCCTTTGATCTTGTAGAGCTTTTCGCGCAGCAGACGCTCGTAATCGCGGGTGTCCTTGACCACAACGCGCAGCAGATAGTCGTACTCACCAGACACCAGGTGCGCTTCCACCACTTCGGGAATGGTTGCCAGCACTTCGCCAAATTTTTCCAGCGTATTGTCGGAATGGCTGTCCAGCGTGACCATCACCAGCACCGTGTCGGCCAGACCCAGCGCCTGGGGGTTCAGGCGCACGGTGTAGCCCTCGATCACGCCAGCCTCCTCCATGCGCTTGATGCGGCTCCAGCATGGCGAAGCGCTCAGCCCGACGGCCTGCCCCACCTCCTGCAGGCTCGCGCGTGCATTGGTTTGCAATACCGCCAGAATTTTTCGATCCAAAGCATCCATTAGAAAATTTTACGGCTTATCTGAAATATACAAAACAAAATTCTGTAGCGGTCGGCAATCTGCAAATTTGAAGCAACATTTTCTGTAGCATCCGGCGCACACTGAAAGCCATGGGAGCGGCGCTGACGATGGCCGCAACACCAGTCACATGACAGCGCTGATAAACCGTCGGCATATGGAGATGTGAAGTACTTCCCCGCCGAAGCACCTGAATCAGGCCGCGACACCTTATCCCCGGTGCCGCGGCCTGCTTGTTTGGACGGAGCCCTGGCGCAGCATGGATGAGACGACTGCAGGCACAATGTGCAGCATGACTATGCGATTCCTCCACACGATGCTGCGCGTGGGCAACCTCCAGCGCTCGATTGACTTCTACACCAACGTGATCGGCATGCAGCTGATCCGCACCTCGGAAAACCCCGAGTACAAGTATTCGCTGGCCTTTCTGGGCTTTGAAGGCGGCAACCCGGGTCAGGCCGAGATCGAGCTGACCTACAACTGGGGCACCGAAAGCTACGACCATGGCAATGCCTACGGTCACATCGCGCTGGGCGTGCCCGACGCCTATGCCGCCTGCGAAAAGATCAAGGCTGCCGGTGGTAACGTGACACGTGAAGCAGGCCCGGTCAAGGGCGGCAGCACCGTGATTGCCTTTGTGACGGATCCCGATGGCTACAAGATCGAACTGATCGAGCGCAAGGACGACCAAGGCGAGGGCACCGGCCTGCGCTGATCTGTTCTGAGGGCCGGACCAGACGGTGTGGCTCCACCGATGGCGCAGCAATGCTGAGCGAACAGCCGGCAGCGCCTCCACACCTACTCTGCCCCCGCCGCCATCTGGTGCCGGGGGCCGTTTTTTGTCTGATCGCAGCGGCACACGGCGAAGTTGGCCCCCTGTCTTGCACCGTGCAACGCCAGGCCTGCCGCGCACAGATATGCTATGGCGGAAGCACTCGGGGGCAGTGCGTTTATCGGACTGGCACAGTGGCCGCATCGCTGGACTGTGTTCCTGGGCAGGCTCCGCCTGCGGACACGCAATGCCATTCCACAGCGCAAGCAGACAGGCTTACGCCTGCGCGACACCATTCATCGCCATTCTTTACGCAATTCTCTGATAATCGGTATTACTTTCAGTTACTTTTTGCGGTAATTCACAGCTTGCTGCGCTTTCCTGCTCTTTCCTGCGCCGATGGCATGGTTCCCGTTCCGGCTGCGTGAACGTCTTCTGTGGAATGGATGAATGCGATGAAGTTTTCCAAGCTCAACATTGGTGCCCGTCTGGGCCTGGGCTTTGCCGTGGTGCTGGCGTTTGCCGTGGTAATCACCGGCATCGGCATGTGGCAGATGCACTCCGTGGGCAAAGCCACGCAGCGGATGCTGGAAGAGTCCTTGACCAAGGAACGCCTGATCAGCGACTGGAGCAAATTTGTCACGGTGGGGGTGACGCGCACCACGGCCATCGCCAAGAGCAGCGACGCCAGCCTGGTGCCTTTCTTTGCGGCGGAGGCCGCTGCCTCCTCCAAGAACGCGGTGGAGCTGCTGAATCAGTTTGAAAAGCGCATCTCCATGCCGGCCGAGCGAGAGATCCTGGACAAGATTCTGGAGATCCGCAAAGCCTATCTGGCCACGCGCGACAAAGTGGGCAAGCTCAAGGCCGAAGGCCTGACCAGCGAGGCGGATGCAGCTTTGGCGAATGACTACGCGCCGGTGGCCCAGGCCTATCTGCAGCAGCTCGAAAAGCTGCTGAGCCTGCAGCGCTCCAGCCTGGACGCCAATGCGGCCGAAGTGCAGGCCATTGAAAACACCAGCCAGACCTATTTCGTGGTTCTGGCCGTGCTGGCCCTGGCCATTGGCGCCGTGAGCGCCTGGCGCCTGACGCAGGGCATCACCGCCCCGCTGCGCAATGCCGTCACCGTGGCCCGCCGTGTGGCCGATGGCGACCTGAGCACCGACATCCGCGTGACTGGCACCGATGAGACCGGCCAACTGCTGCAGGCCCTGCACGACATGAATGCCAGCCTGGGCCGTCTGGTCGGCCAGGTGCGCCAGGGCACCGACAGCATTGCCACCGCATCCAGCCAGATTGCTTCGGGCAACCACGATCTGTCTTCGCGCACCGAAGAGCAAGCCAGTTCGCTGCAGCAGACGGCCGCCTCGATGGAGCAACTGACGTCGACCGTCAAGCAAAACGCCGACAACGCCAGCCAGGCCAACCAGCTGGCCCTGTCCGCCTCGGACGTGGCCGTCAAGGGCGGTCTGGTGGTGTCGCAGGTGGTGGAGACCATGGGCGCCATCAGCACCTCGTCCAAGAAGATTGCCGACATCATCGGCGTGATCGATGGCATTGCCTTCCAGACCAATATCCTGGCCTTGAACGCCGCCGTGGAAGCAGCCCGTGCGGGTGAGCAAGGCCGTGGCTTTGCGGTGGTGGCATCCGAAGTGCGCTCGCTGGCCGGGCGCAGTGCCGAAGCGGCCAAGGAAATCAAGCAACTGATCCAGGCTTCGGTGGACAAGGTCGAGGAAGGCAGCCTGCAGGTCAGCCAGGCCGGCCAGACCATGGACGAGATCGTCAGCAGCGTGCAGCGTGTGACCGACATCATGGGCGAGATCACTGCGGCCAGCCAGGAGCAGACCTCCGGTATCGAGCAGATCAACCGCGCCGTAGCCGAAATGGATCTGGTGACCCAGCAGAACGCGGCCCTGGTGGAGGAGTCCACCGCAGCTGCGCAGTCCATGCAGCAGCAGACCGGCGATCTGTCGCAGATGGTCAGCGTGTTCCGCCTGAAACACGCCTGAGAGAGGCCCTGCACCTGGCAGCACAGGCTGCATGCCATCTCCACAGCCCGCCTTTGGCGGGCTTTTTTATGCCAGTGCCTCGCATGAAGGCAGGGCAGTGCTCTAGGGGGCTCTTTTTCTCCACGCCGCCGCATCGGTGTTTCATGACGTTTTTGAACTGCCCGGGTTGAATAGGCGGAAACAAATGCTGTGCCTGCATGGCTTTCAACTGCTTTGTGCTTTTCTATGGGCCTCTGCGTGATCCATAGTGATTTTTGATGCAGCGCAAAATTTCATCGCACCACAAGCAATTCACGGGATAATCCCTATAACGTTCTGTTACTTTTGCGGTAGGCGTCTGCCATTCCGCATAACTTTTCCCCCTCCGCTCCACAGCCACTACCGTCAACGTAACGGTGTTCTTTCAGGCTGCGCGGACTTCTTTTCTGGAATGGATGGAAGCGATGAATTTTTCCAAGTTCAATATCGGTGCCCGCCTGGGCCTGGGCTTTGCCGTGGTGCTGGCATTTGCCGTGGTGATCACGGCCATCGGCATGTGGCAGTTGCACTCCGTGGGCAAAGCCACGCAGCAGATGATGCAGGAGCCGCTGACCAAGGAGCGCCTGATCAGTGACTGGAACAGCAATGTCAGCGTGGCGGTGGCCCGCACCACGGCCATTGCCAAGAGCAGCGATGCCAGCCTGGTGCCCTTCCTGGCTGCCGATGCCGCCGCTACGGCCAAGGGTACGGCCGACGTGCTCAAGCAGATCGAGCCTTTGATCTCCCTGCCGGCCGAGCGCGAAATCATGGACAAGATCATGGCCATCCGCAAAACCTATATCGCCAGCCGCGACAAGGTCAGCCAGCTCAAGGCCGAGGGGCTGTCGGAGGAAGCCGAAGCCACGCTGGTCAACGCCTTTGTGCCTGCTGCACAGGGCTATCTGAAGCTGCTGAGCGAATTGCTGAGCCTGCAGCGCTCCGGCCTGGACGCCAAGGCCGCCGAAGTGCAGGCCATTGAAAACACCAGCCAGACCTATTTCGTGATTCTGGCCGTGCTGGCCCTGGCCATTGGTGCCGTGAGCGCTTGGCGCCTGACGCAGGGCATCACCGCCCCGCTGCGCAATGCCGTCACCGTGGCCCGCCGTGTGGCCGATGGCGACCTGAGCACCGACATCCGCGTGACTGGCACCGATGAGACCGGCCAACTGCTGCAGGCCCTGCACGACATGAATGCCAGCCTGGGCCGTCTGGTCGGCCAGGTGCGCCAGGGCACCGACAGCATTGCCACCGCATCCAGCCAGATTGCTTCGGGCAACCACGATCTGTCTTCGCGCACCGAAGAGCAAGCCAGTTCGCTGCAGCAGACGGCCGCCTCGATGGAGCAACTGACGTCGACCGTCAAGCAAAACGCCGACAACGCCAGCCAGGCCAACCAGCTGGCCCTGTCCGCCTCGGACGTGGCCGTCAAGGGCGGTCTGGTGGTGTCGCAGGTGGTGGAGACCATGGGCGCCATCAGCACCTCGTCCAAGAAGATTGCCGACATCATCGGCGTGATCGATGGCATTGCCTTCCAGACCAATATCCTGGCCTTGAACGCCGCCGTGGAAGCAGCCCGTGCGGGTGAGCAAGGCCGTGGCTTTGCGGTGGTGGCATCCGAAGTGCGCTCGCTGGCCGGGCGCAGTGCCGAAGCGGCCAAGGAAATCAAGCAACTGATCCAGGCTTCGGTGGACAAGGTCGAGGAAGGCAGCCTGCAGGTCAGCCAGGCCGGCCAGACCATGGACGAGATCGTCAGCAGCGTGCAGCGTGTGACCGACATCATGGGCGAGATCACTGCGGCCAGCCAGGAGCAGACCTCCGGTATCGAGCAGATCAACCGCGCCGTAGCCGAAATGGATCTGGTGACCCAGCAGAACGCGGCCCTGGTGGAGGAGTCCACCGCAGCTGCGCAGTCCATGCAGCAGCAGACCGGCGATCTGTCGCAGATGGTCAGCGTGTTCCGCCTGAAGCACGCCTGAGAGAGGCCCTGCACATGGCAGCACTGGCTGCATGCAACCTCCACAGCCCGCCTTTGGCGGGCTTTTTTGTGCCTGCGCCCGGCATGTAGGCCGGCGCTCTTACCTCTCCATGCCGCAGCGGACAAGCTGTAGTCCGACGAGCAAAGATACGCCGATACAGGAACATGGCCCGGAAGCGGCCACACAAGCAACCTCACCTAACAAGGGAGCTGTGCCATGGCGGCGCCACAGGCGTAGCATGGAGCCAGGACACTGCCACACAGCGTGCGTGCAGGGCCCGGCAAGGAGGCTGTCATGACATATCTCCATACTTCGCACCGCCGCCCCGTGGATCTGGTCACCGATGAGCCCAGCCGCGATCACCCCGTCGGCACGGGACTGGGCGTGGCGGGTGGCGCGGCCCTGGGCGCCGCAGTGGGCCTGGCTGGCGGCCCGTGGGCGGCGGCAGTGGCATCCGTGGTGGGGGCCGTCGTGGGCGGACTGGCGGGCAACACCGTGGCCCAGGCCCTGGTGCCAGATGCCGAGGAGACCTACTGGCGCGATGCCTACCAGCATGAACCGTACTACTCGGACGCCTACACCTACGATGACTACGCTCCGGCCTATCGCGCCGGGTACCACAGCCGCAAGAGCGGCCAGGGCCATGAGGAATGGAGCTACACCCGCCAGGAATGGGAGCGCCGCTGGGATGCCGAGCATGCCCACAGTCGGCTGAAATGGCCGGATGCCGAGCACCCCATCCGCGCGGCCTGGGAACGGGCCAACCGTGCGTATGTACAGGAAGGCGGCTACTGAGTGCCGCTGTTCGGCACCACGCCATGCAGACGCCGCCTCCCCTGTTCAGGCGGCGTGCTGCACAACCATGCGCAGGCGCGGCAGACCACCTAAGGAGAGGTGCAGAAAAAATCGCACAACACAGCGCAGACTGACCAGGGCCGCAACCTGGGAGAGATGTCCAACGGTCAAGCGCACAGCCTTGCTGCAGCGCACTGTCAGGAATGGCCTACAGACGATCGGCCCGTGGTTTGCAACGCTGTGCGTTCCTTTCCGCCCGCAAGGAGTTCGCCATGCCGTATCTGCCTCTTACCGCTTCCAACCAGCCCGGCTTGCACCTGTACTACCAAGATGTCGGTGATGGCCCGCCTGTGGTGCTGATCCACGGCTGGCCACTGAGCAGCCGCAGTTGGGAAGCCCAGATGATGCCGCTGGTCGAGGCCGGCTACCGTGTCATCAGCTATGACCGGCGCGGCTTCGGCGCTTCGGGCCAGCCCTGGGAAGGCTATGACTACGACACGCTGGCCCAGGACCTGCACACGCTGATCACGGCACTGGAGCTCAAGGGCGCCACGCTGGTGGGCTTTTCCATGGGCGGCGGCGAAGTGGCCCGCTACGTGGCCACCTATGGTACGGCACAGGTGGCGAAGGCCGTGTTTGCGGCGGCCGTACAGCCCTGCCTGTTCAAGAAGGCCGACAACCCCGACGGTCTGCGCACCGACAAGGACATTGCTGACCGCGAGCGCACCGTGCGCGCCGACCGCCTGGCGTTTCTGGATGAATTCACGCAGAAATTCTTCACCCCCAAGGGCGGTGAGTTGCTGGTCAGCGAAGCCCAGCGCCAATACGCCAAACTGATTGCCGCCATGGCTTCGCCCAAGGCCACGCACGACTGCATTGGCGCCTTCTCGCGCACCGATTTTCGGGACGATCTAGCCCAGTTCCGCATTCCCACGCTGGTACTGCACGGAGACAGCGACCAGATCGTTCCGCTGGAAGCCAGCGGTGCACGCACGCATCAGGCCATCCCAGGCAGCAAGCTGCATGTGATCCAGGGCGGGCCGCATGGCTGCAACCTCTCACACGCCAAGGAATTCAACCAGGTGCTACTGGACTTTCTGAACAGCTAGAGCGAGAGCTCCGGGCACCTGCGTCGCTGGGGACCATGCGCACCCGAGGCCGCCTGGGTCGGGCAGGCTGCGATGCAGCCGCTCTCCCTCTGCATCTCCTCTGGTGGCACAAGCCCCAAGCATCCGCCATACCACGCCATGGCGGGGCGTCATTCCGAACGCATGGCATGCGTTCAGCCTGCAGCTTCCTGGCGCGGCGGCTCGGGTGATACATCGATCTGCTGGCGCACCCAGGCGGCCCCGCCCAGGCGCATCAGCTTTGCCCGCTGCACAGCGGTCATCGGCAGATTGACGCGGCCCATGGGCGCATCGTAGATGGCCTTGCGGCCGCTTCCAGGTTTGCGTGGCTTGCGGTGGATATCGGTCATGCAAAAAATACGCGCGCACATGCTGCAGCGCAGGTTCTGGGCGTTCCAAGGGGCTCGGCGGGCCGTGTGACACATGTCCTGCTATCTCCCCTATTCCTTTGATAGAGGGCGATAATACCCTTCGCTATTCAAAATAAGAATAGCGAAATAATCCGCTGCATTTCACTCGACCAAAGCGCGCCGCCACTGCATCGCCGGTCCGTACACCACACGCTGCGCAAACCACCTCTGCCATCGATGACCGCTCCTGACACGCTTTCCTGCCCCATCACTCTGCAGCCCATCGGCTTTGTGCGCAGCCCCTTTCACAGCCCTCAGGGCATGCCCATCCAGACCGTGGAGGCGGCCAATGTCCCAGGGCAACTGGAGCTGCTGGCGCACTACCAGCCCGGCCTGCGCGACATCGAAGGCTTTGAGTTACTGATGCTCATCACCCATCTGCACCAGGCAGTCGAAAAATTGGAGGTCGTGCCTTTCATGGATGACCACAGCCACGGCGTCTTTGCCACACGGGCGCCGGCGCGCCCCAACTGGCTGGGACTGTCCATCGTGCACCTGGAACGCGTGCAGCAAGGCTGCCTGCATTTCACCGGCAACGACATGCTGGATGGCACGCCGGTGCTGGACATCAAACCCTACGTGCCGGCTTTGGATGTGCGCCATACCGAACGCATTGGCTGGTTCCAGCACGGGCTGCAACGGCTGCCGACGGCGCAGTCGGACGATCGCATGCGCTGAACCAGACACCAAGCCACCCATACGCAAGGCGCACACGCACGCAGGAGACCCACGGCCCTGACCGCTTGCGGCATGATGGCAGGCGTTTTGCTTGCGCCTGATGGCAACAGTCCGGCTTGTTCCCTACACCAGGGATCCGCTTTTCGCCCGGCACCGCCTTCTGGCGCCCTCCCACGGTCTCTCTCCCTTGCCTTCGCCCCGTTGCACCATGTCCCATCCGCCTTCCAAACCTGTGGCCTATTTCTGTCTGGGCCTGAGCATGACCATGGTGGGCTGCTACGTGGCACTGACCAAACCGCTGGTGGCAGCCATCCCTGTGTTCTTGCTGGCCTGGCTGCGTTTCGGGATTGCCGCCGTGGCCATGGCGCCGTGGCTGCGCAAGACCGGGGTGGAAGTGCCGATGACCCGCCAGACGCGCGGGCTGCTGTTCCTGGAGTCTTTTTTCGGCAATTTTCTGTTCACGCTGTGCATGATCACCGGCGTCAGCCTGACCAGTGCCGTGTCGGCCGGCGTCATCATGGCGGCCATCCCGGCTGCTGTGGCCGTGTTCAGCTGGATCTTTCTGAAGGAAAAAGCCAACGCCCGCACCTGGTGGGCGATTGCGCTGGCGGTGGCCGGCATTGCCTTGCTGGCACTTACACCTGGCCACCCGGGTGCACATGGTACGGAGGCGGATGGCAACAGCCTGTCCACGGAAGGCAGCCGCAGCCTGATCGGGCATCTGCTGCTGGTTGCCGCGGTGCTGTGCGAGGCCTCATATGCCGTCATCGGCAAAAAACTCACGGCGGCACTACCACCCAAGCGCATCACGGCCATCATCAATCTGTGGGGTCTGGCGCTGTCCACGCCCATGGGCATCTATATGGCGCTGCAGTTTGACTTTGCTGCCGTGGCCAGCGGCATGTGGTGGCTGTTGCTACTGTACGCGCTGGCTGCCAGCATGTGGACCGTGTGGCTGTGGATGACGGGGCTGCGCACCGTGCCCGCCTCGCAAAGCGGTATTTTCACCGTGCTGCTGCCGGTGAGTGCCGCCCTCACCGGGGTGCTGCTGCTGGGTGAATCGCTGCAGCCGCTGCAGTTGTTGGCCCTGGGCATTGCACTGGCCAGCGTGTTGGTGGCCACGGTGCCCTTACCCGGGCGCGCGGCCAGTGTGCCGGCCGCCAAATAGTGCCACTTCCTGCCTGCCGCCATGGCGCGCAGGCCTATACAGCCCCGGCCGGTGATGCGCGGGACGATGGCACCCGGCACCGGCCGGACCATGCATCCTGGAAGCATGGGGACCATCCGCCCGGCCAGCTGCACGCTGATGTGCACAGCCAGGACCATCCTTGTGTCCGGCCCGGCGAGGTGAGCGGCACATTCGGACCGAGTGCACGGCCCTTAATCTGCACTTAATCCCTTACCCCTAACCTTCAACGGGTCAATGCCTGTCGGGTGTCTGTGCGCCTGCGGGGCATGCACACGCCTGGGGCTCCCGCCACGCGGCTGGCCCCTGCTTTTCTCCCCTCTCTCCATTCTGTCATCCCTATGTCTGTCCCCAAGGCCCCTCCCCACGGGCTGGCCTGCCTCGCCCTGCTCGCAGCCTGCCACTTTTCCGCATGGGCTGCCGATGTCAACGCCGGCGCCAAGATTGCTGCCAACGGTGGCTCCCAGGGGGCTGCCGCCTGCGCGTCCTGCCACGGCAGCAACGGTGAAGGCACGGCCTCCTTCCCGCCGCTGGCTGGTCAGTCTGCAGGCTATCTGGAACGCCAGTTGCACGACTTTGCGGCCGGCCGACGCAAGGCACCCACCATGGAGCCCAATGCCCGTGCGCTGACCGACGCGGAAAAAGCCGACGTCGCGGCCTATTACGCCAGTCTGAAACTCCCCATCCAGAGCAAAGTGGGTCCCCTGCCCAAAGCCAAGGATGGCAATGGCGCCTGGCTGGTGGAGCGCGGCCGTTGGGAAGACGGCATTCCTGCCTGCGCCAAATGCCATGGACCGGGCGGCACTGGCGTGGGTGTGGATTTCCCCGCCATCGGCCATCTGAGCGCGGCCTATATGCAAACCCAGGTGGATGCCTGGAAGAACAAAAGCCGCCAGGCCGGCCCGCTGGGCCTGATGGGCTCCATTGCCCAGAAGCTCAGCCCCCAGGATATCCAGGACGTTGCGGCCTATTACCAACAACAGCACGGCAGCGCTGCCGCTTCCCACTGAAAGGCAGACCCCGGATATGACCACGGACTCTTCTGTGCACACCACGGCAGACCGCCAGCACGCCAGCGGTACGCTGGGCGCTGCTTTGGCAGTGGCTTTTTGCGCCATCCCGCTGGTGGCCGCCATCGGCGGCATTGCCTACAGCCTCCCCGACACCCCCAAGGCACAACGCGCTGCGGCCGAGAAAGCCGCCCAGGCCGCCAAGCAGGCCCAGACCGCGCAAGCCGTATTGCAACCGGCGGCATACAGCGTGCCCGATGCGCGCGCGATTCCGGACAGCAAGATGGGAGAGTGGATCCAGCGCGGTGAAGCCATCTTCCTGCGCACGCCCGAGAATGCCAAAGGCTTTTCCGGCAATTCGCTCAACTGCGTGAACTGCCACCTGGACGCCGGTCGCCTGAAGAACGCGGCGCCCATGTGGGGGGCCTACCCGCTGTACCCGGCCTATCGCAAAAAGACGGACCATGTCGACACCTTTGCCGAACGCGTGCGTGGTTGCTTCATGTATTCCATGAACGGCAAGGCACCGGACGATGGCCACGACATTTTGGTAGCGGTGGAAGCCTATGCCTATTGGATGGCGCAAAAAGCCCCCCTTGGCGAAAAATTGCCCGGCGCCGGCTTCCAGAAATTGTCCCAAGCCGAGGTGGCGCCCACCTTTGAAGCGGGCCAGAAGGTCTATGCGGCCAAGTGCGCGCTGTGCCACGGCGACAGCGGCCAGGGCCAGAAGAAAGACGGCGTGACGGTATTTCCGGCCCTCTGGGGCAAGGACTCCTACAACTGGGGAGCCGGCATGCACGAGATCGACAAGGCGGCCAGCTTCATCAAGTCCAACATGCCATATGGTCTGCACAACGACCTGAGCGAGCAGGAAGCCTGGGAGGTGGCCACCTTCATCAACAGCTTCGAGCGCCCGCAGGATCCCCGCTTCAATGGGGATATCGCCCGCACGCGCGAGGTCTTTCACAACAGCCCCAATTCCTTGTACGGCGTGGAAGTCAACGGAAAGCTGCTGGGCAAGGGCATCTGAACGACTGGCCTGTATTGGCTGGGTCAGGCGGGTGCCGGGCCTTCATCGCCTCCCTTGGCACGGGTGGTTGGCTCGGGGCAGCCCGAATCGGGCCAGCAGACACGCCCGGAGCGCAGGCCACACCCCGTACTTTGAAGCCGCTGGCACGCGCTGCATCCCAGCTTTGGTTGGGTCCTGAACCAGGCTGGGCAAAGGCGTAGTGAGGCTTGTGCGATCGGTACTTAATCTCCCCATAACGCAAGCGGGGCCCAATCTGCCCGCCAGCTTGGCGCCTACCCATGGTGGGCAGCGTCCAGGCTGACGCTTGTGCTTCCCCCCGGTCGCCTTGGGCCGGGGGATTTTTTATGGCCCGCTGGTCTGCGATGCGCTTCGGCACGGCCGCCGCGCCAGCTGCATTCCCACGCCAGCTGCCGCCTGACGCCACGACCACTGCTGAAGCTCTGCGCCCTTTGCCGGCTGGCGGCGGGTGCACTGCAATCCATGCCGCAGCACCCTGCTTTGTGTGCCACGGTAGGCTGTGCGGCCGGGCTCCCCGCCCGCCCCTCCCTCTTGACCCGGATATGTGATGGAAGAAGTCTTGCGCATCGGCCCTCTGGCCCTGCCCCTTGCCCCCTTGCAACTGTTTGCCGCCTGGTGGCTGGGCGATGCACTGGCCCAGCGGCGCGCCGCGCGCAGCCAGCAGGTATGGGGCTGGCATGGCTGGCTGCTGCTGGTCTGCGGCTTGCTGGCGGCGCGCGCCGCCTTTGTGCTGGAGTTCGCGCCCCACTACGCCCAGCCTGCCTGGGCGGCATTTGACATCCGCGACGGAGGCTGGACTGCCAGCGTGGGCATGGTCGCCGTACTGCTGTATGGGGCAACGCTGTGGCTGAAGCGCCATGCGCTGGCCCCCGCCGCCATGGTGGGCATTGCCGGTGCTCTGGTGCTGTGGCTGGGTGCGCAAGGGCTGCGTCAGGCCATGGCGCCCGGTCAGGCACCCCTGCCCACCTTCTCCGCCGTGGCGCTGGACGCACGCACCGTGCAGCTGGATCAACTGGCCCAGCAGGAAGGCCAACCCCTGGTCATCAACCTCTGGGCCACCTGGTGCCCGCCGTGCCGCCGCGAGATGCCTGCCCTGCTGCAAGCCCAGCGTGAACACCCGGACGTGCGCTTTCTCTGGGTCAATCAGGGAGAGTCCCCGGAAACCGTGCTGCAGTACGCGGCCCAGCACCGCTTACCTCCCGCCCAGGTGCTGCTGGATGAACGCCAGGAACTGGGCCGCTTGCTGCGCAGCAGTGCGCTGCCCACCACGGTGTTTGTCGATGCCCAAGGCCGCCAGAGCGCGTTGCGCGTGGGCGAGCTCTCTACCGCGACATTGGCCCAGCATCTGCAGCCATTGCTGAAGGCAACGGTGCCTGACACCGACGCGCCTTCCGCTGCCTCGCCCGCCCTGCCGGAGTCTGTGACTCAATAACGCCTGCGCCGTCCGCCCCACAGGACGTGCAACGCGCAGGCTACATCACCGTCTTGGTTGTGTCGGATGGGCCGTCTGTGCGCTGGACGGGCAAGCCATTCTGGGCGCAGGCGGCCAGTTCCACCCGGTTGCGCCCGGCTGCCTTGCCACGGTACAAGGCGGCATCGGCCTCCTGCATGGCCGCCTCCAGACCTTGCGCACCCATGAAGTGGTGCGACACCCCCACGGTGACCGTGCAGTGCAGCATCTGCTCCCCGCCCGCCATGGCAACGGCCTGGTTTTCGATGGCGGCCCGCAGGCGTTCTGCCAGTTGCATCACGCCATCCACATCGCTGTCCAGGCAGATGGCGACAAATTCTTCACCCCCAATGCGCCCGGTCAGATCGCCACGGCGCACTGTGTGGCGCAACACCTGCGCCACATGGCACAGTACCGTGTCGCCCGCCTGGTGGCCGTAGCGGTCATTGATGCGCTTGAAGTGGTCCACGTCCACCATGAGCGCATGCGCCGGCACGGCCTTGCGGGAGTTGAAATACAGCTGCAGCGCATCATTCAGCCCACGGCGGTTGAGCAGTTGCGTCATAGGGTCGCGCGCTGCCAGATTGCGCAGCTCATCGGTCAGCCTGCGCAGCACCAGCCAGATGATGGATGGCGGCAGCACCGTCGCGAGAAAAGACATGTAGATATAGAACACCAGCTGAAAATCGGCATCCATCTGCAGCGCAGCCAGTCCGCCACTCAGCAATTTGACGAATTTGACTGCATTGAGCACACAGATGCCGAAGATCAGTGCCGCAAAAAACACCATCTCGCCGTACAGGTCCTTGGCAAAGGTGCGCACGCCATAGACCACGGTGCCGGCCATCAACAGGAACATCAGTGCCGAAACGCCCGACAGCATGGCGTAGCGCGCCACCGGCCCCAGGCTCCACTGCACCAACACCTGGGCCAGGCTGTAGAGGGCCGCAAACACCAGCAGCGGCCTCAGCAACGGTACGGGCCGCCCAAAGAAACGCATGGCCCCCAGCCAGAAGGCCACCGGGGACGCCAGTGTCAGCGTGTGATTGACCACGCTCATCACACTCCAGGCCGGCCCCCCCTCCACCAGCTGCAGCACATAGGCCAACCCCAACAGCAGATTGCCCACGGCAAAAAAGTCCAGCCCCATCTTCTTGCCATGCAAGCGCTTGCTGATGAGCAGGAACATCGCTGCAAAGCACAGCAGGTGTGCACACAGCATGCCGACAAGAATGGTTGCAACCATGGAAAAGTGAAGGGGTACCAAGTAGGGCCTGTACAGAACTGCCGCCGCAAAGCGCCCCGGCCCGCGGGACAGCACTTTGCTCACATAGGGATCGGAAAAGCTGCGCCGGCCCGTTGCGGCACAGTCGCTCAGCGTAATAAACGATCAGAGTGTAAGACCTGAGGGCAAATAGCAAGCCTTGGAAAGTGTGGGCGGCTGTTGATTCGCCGTACACCGATGCTTGCTGTTGGCCAGTGCACCAGCCATCGGAACAGGCCATGAATCCACAGGTGCCCCTGGCACGCGCGCTTGAGGCGTTGGTGGCTGCATTTTCAATGCAACATGTATCGGATTATTCAGTGCATGAGAAAAACCAGATGCTGCATTTATATTCTTGATACTAGCTTGCATTCAGCCATGAATTAACAATAGACAACGACACCGTGAATCATAATTCACTATCCGCGATGGCATTAATCAATATAGAGCAATCTCAGTGAAATAAGCAATTTAAATTAATATATAATACTTTGATTCACATATGTCATGTAAATTAATTTTACACATATTCTCAAAAGATTAATATTTAAAATTACAAGAACCAGCAATAATTATATTCAAAACAGGAAAACGCCCTTTCGGGCGTTTTTCATTGTTAGCCGATGCCTTACCGCAAGGCCTGCACCGCTGCAGCAAAGAAATCATTGTCATTGATGGTGTTCTTGCCCGTGGGCTTGGGCAAGGCACCCCACACCACGATCACCGTGTTTTCGCGCGGGTTCATGTAGACATGCTGGCCAAAAATGCCGCGTGCTTCAAAGGCACCCTCGTTGGGCGTGCCCTGGGATTTGGGAATGGGCCACAGCATGTAGCCGTAATCTACCGGTTTGCCGTCCACCATCTTGGGGCTGCCTGCATCGGCCACCCAGCCGGCAGGCAACAACTGCTCACTGCCCACTTTACCGCCCCCCATCAGGAACAGGCCAAAACGCCCATAGTCGCGCAACGTGGCCGACAGGCCGCTGCCCCCCACTTCCAGGCCATTGGGAGATTCCAGCCACCAGGTGGCGTCGGACTCCATGCCAAACTTGGCCCACACACGCTCGGACAAATACTGCGCCACAGGCTTGCCCACGGCTGCGCGCACCAGGGCGCCGGCCACATGGGTTTCGCCGGTGCTGTAGTTCCAGCGCGTACCGGGGGCCGCTGCACGGGGCAACTGGGCCATCAGCTTGAGCACGGCCCCGGGCGTCTGGGCGTTCTGCACTTCCAGCATCTTGCGGCGGTCGGAAGCCGGGTCGGTATAGGTTTCGTTCCATTGCACGCCGGAAGCCATTTGCAGCAGATTGCGCACCGACACACCGTCGTAGGCACTGCCCTTGAGTTCGGGCAGGTACCGGGTCACCGGATCGTCGATGCTTTTGATGAACCCGTCTTGAATGGCAATACCCACCAACGTTGCGGTGATGGACTTGACCACCGACATGGACATCCAGCGGGTTTGATCGCTGTTGCCCAGCTCATAGTCTTCGAATGCGATCTTGCCGTTCTTGATCACCAGCAAGCCGCTGACCCGGTTGATCGAAACATAATCGTACAAGTCGTAGTTCTTGCCATTGGATGCAAAGCTGAAATTCTTCAGCTGTACATCGGATTTTGGCAGCGGATAAACCGTCTTCCCCTTGTGGATGGTGCGGGTTGAAAACAAACGGTCGATATTGCGGAAGGTGTTGGCCTGCACATCCGGCAGCAGTGCACCGTCGTACACCTGCTGTACGGTACCAATACGTTCCTTGCTGTGCACATTGGGCAGGCCGTCGGCCATGGCAGCTGTACAGAAGCTTGAAAGCAAGGCCAGAGATACGGCATTCAGGGGATAGCGCAATAGCATGGTGATTTGTCTCCAATCCGATTATTTTTGAATGAATATGTCTGCGCATATTCACGATAAATCGTAGCACCAGGCTGGTGCAGCGCATTATCTGTTGTGCGACGGCTTTGTCTTGCTGGTGACAGATGCGGCTGGAAATTGGGAAATGGGCCACGCAGACGTCTTGCCATGCTCAGCCCTGGAGATTGGGGCTCCAAGAAGCTGGGCGAGACAGTCGCTCCAGCATGGTCTGCTGCCATGCAAAGCGCAGGCACTGCCACGCGTTGCCGGGACAACAGCACAGCGGTGCCTGCGAGCCAGGCCTGCGCAACTTTTCACGCTGGCGCGGTCAACGGTTGCCTGCCCGCCAAGATCTCTGCAGCCCCGGTACGCGCACGCAAGTCATCGGGCGGAAAATTCCATGATGTTGGAATTTATTTCTTGCATAATGGATTCATGGACATCGACACCCTTCTCGCTGCCCGTGTGCGTGGCTTGCGCAAGGCACGGGGCGCCACACTGGATCTGTTGGCACAGCGCAGCGGCGTGAGCCGCTCCATGATCTCCCTGATCGAGCGCGGCCAAACCAGTCCCACGGCAGCAGTGCTGAGCAAGCTGGCCTCTGCACTGGATGTGCCGCTGGCTACGCTGTTCGATGCCGTGCCCGCCGACACACCCCCCTCACCGCTGGCCCGCCATGCCGAACAGGCTTGCTGGACCGACCCTGGCAGCGGCTACCAACGCCGCCACCTCACGCCGTCCGGCCTGGGGGCACCGCTGGAACTGGTGGAAGTGACCTTTCCTGCCGGCCAGAGCGTGACCTTTGACAACGCCACCCACCTGCCCGCGCACCTTGCGCCCCATCAGCAACTGTGGCTGCTGGAAGGCAGGATGACGCTGACCGTAGGCCACCAGACCTGGACACTGGCGGTCGGCGACTGCCTAGCCATGGCGGTCAACCAGCCCATCGTCTTTGCCAACCCCGGCGACCGCCCTGCCCGCTATGTGCTGGCATTGACGGTGGCATCCCCTTCTTTCACGGCAGCCTCCGCTGCCAGGACCTTGCGATGAACGATCTGCACCTGGTGCCCTGCACCCCCGAACGCCACGCTGGCGCGATTCTGGATATTTTCAACCACGCCATCGCCACCTCCACAGCGCTGTATGACTACCACCCGCGCCCACCCGAGCAAATGGCCGCTTGGTTTGCCAGCAAGCACACCGGCAACCTGCCTGTGCTGGGTCTGGAAGACGCTGCAGGAACCCTGCTGGGCTTCGCCAGCTACGGACCGTTTCGCCCACAGCCGGCCTACAAATACACCATGGAACATTCGGTCTACGTGCACCACACCCAGCGCGGGCGTGGCCTGGGCCGGCAACTGATGCACGCGCTGATCGACGAGGCCCGCACGCGCGGCAATGTGCACGCACTGGTTGGTGCCATCGACGCCGCCAACACCGGCAGCCGTGCGCTGCATGAAAAGCTGGGTTTTGCCCTGGTGGGCAGTCTGCCGCAGGTGGCTTTCAAATTTGGCGGCTGGCTGGATCTGGTGTTCTACCAGCTGCTGCTGGAAACACCGTTACAGCCGGTGGATGGCTGATTCACTGGTGCGCTGAAGTCTGCTGTGGGTTGCGACCTGCCTGCCATGGAGTCAGCGGGCGCTGTTGCATAAATCAGCCCCAGGCCAGACTTTCCCCAACCCCAGACATGGCTTACAACAGCCACCGTCTGCGGGCAGCCCAGTTCAATAAACCGATTGAGGATGGCTGCGCGGATGTGCAGCGCGTTGACCTGGCGCTCAAACGAACATGACATCACCCGTTCACCCGGCCGTTTGATGCAATTCATTTTGGTTTCCACTAGGCTGCGTCGGTGGTAATCACTCCAGTCTTTCCAGCGCTTGCGACCGAAGCACCTGCATGCGGCAATCGCCCTTACGCATCCTGGCATTCTTTCCCGGAGGAATGATGGGCGTGGCATTGCGCTGAATGACCGCCGCTTGTACGGGCTGGGTGTCATAGCCGCCATCGCCCGCCACCATCAGAAGTGGCTTATCACCCGGAATTTGCTCCAACAACGGTGGCAGCACTGCAGCGTCAGTGACGTTGTTGGAGGGTTCGCAGATGGCCCGCACCTGCAAGGTCTGGGCATCGATGCCGATGTGCAGCTTGCGCCACTGGCGGCGACGCTCCGGCCATGCTTTTTGCATTTCCGCTCGCCTTAGCCCAAGAACTTGGTGCCTGTGGAGTCGACCAGCCGAAGCAGACCTGCCGAGCTCGGTCGGTATGCAACTTGCACATCCAGGCTGCGCTGGCGGCGACACAGCATGCTGAAGTCGGGAACTGGCCACGGCAGTCCAGACAACGCCAGTAGTGACTGCACAAAGCCTGTGGCCTAGCGCAAGGCAAATCCAAAGAGGTTCTTGATGGTCAGGCAGAACTGAATCGCTGTATCCGAGAACTGCGGGCTGCGCCCGCGTTTTCCGCTGGCAGCGGCAAACCAGAAAATGGTCTTATCCAGGCAGATGCTCAGGGAACCACGAGCTTTGAGCGCTGTGTTGTATTGCTTTCAGTGGTGGTGCGGTAGCGAGGCTTGGACTGCGGGACTGACTCATCGCCCGAGGCTACCTGACCCTAGCAGGCGATTTATGCAACAACGCCATTGAAAATTGGACTCACCAATACGTGAAAACTATACTCGACAAAAGGACAAAATACAATATCAATGTCATATAGAGAAAAAATACTCTTGCTTCATCATTATTTTCACCCTTTGAAACATCAGCCCCACCAAATGCGAACATCCTTCCATCATAAAAATAACCGTGAATATTCTTACCACAAATATAAAACCAGTATGTCAGCAATATATACTCGCCGAAATTAAACTTCGCAAGCAAAAAAACAAATAATAAAAACGCCCCCATTGCGATAGTTATATATTTAAAATATTTTTTATTTTTTCTCATCTTTTCACCTAATAGGTCTTATTTACTATTTTCACAAATGCATCCCAGTCAGCAGAACGATTGACATTAGAATTAATTCTGATCGCAGTATTAACAGAATGCATAAAACATTTGCAATGAATTTTTATGCAGCCTCCTGAGAGCCAAATTTAACAATCTCATCCATGGCTGATCTACTGGTTAATTCGCTTCGACCTGATGCCCGTAATCCAGTGCCTATAAGCCCCCTGCAACACCTCCCGGAATTGCCAAAGTCGCGTAGCTAACACCTGTATTAATGTCTCTGCATTTATTATCTTAGATAAAATTTTTCATAAATCCAACAAAGCAATCCAGACGAAACACTTGTAAATACAATAAATAATACTAACCTAAAAATCTTTCTAAAGATGGAAGATGATATGACTCATTAAAAAATATGATCTTGATAAAAGGACCTACTATCAACTCAATAATAAAAACAATGCAAATTGTGCTAAGTAAAAATATAGCGATGAGATGGTCCAACCTAAGCGACTCGAAGACATTTTTTTGTTTCATTTAGCAAAAATCAATTTTTATGCAGCAAACCGTCCGACAACCCCTAATTGAATATCTCCCCATCAATCTCCACAGGAATAAATTTCACATTTCCTATTGAGCTTTCATAGAATTCTTTTGAAAACTTCTAAGTATTCATCTTCAAATTAATTATCTCTGCTACTTTATAATAAACAGCGTAAAAATAGGAAAGATCAATATCCACTTCAAAAAACTCGCCAAAGCAATTCCATATAATTTTTCCGGCCTCTCCTAATTTATATATAAAAGGTCCTAATAAATCATATTTTGAAGATGACAAATCGAATATGACAGCAGGGAAACATTTATTATTCAAATAGCTTATTTCATATATTGACTCTTCTAAATCCAAATTAAATAAAGGATTGTTTTTCTTTGCGCCACATATGGCATCAATCATAAATAATTTGTCTTGTGCTAATAAATTTTCAAATGATCCATCACTACCTGAATACACAATAAAAGGAGTATTTTTTATAATCTCATTTGAAAGAAATGAAAAATCTTCTTGACCATATCGGATAAGATTCACATCCATTTGAGAGTGTATTTCATCATATGCCTTGACAATATTATTACTATGCAATACAACCTTATTTGATGCACTGTATGTAAAACATCCATCAGTCATTATATCTCTCATGTGTATTTGAAACTTATCTCTTTCCCCAATAAAAATATCCATACCCACCACCTTTTAGTTGGAATTTTGAAGAAATGCCTAATTTCCGCATAACGGAGTCCTCAAACCAGATATCTCGCATGCCTCCGGATGGCCTATGTTGCGTGCTGCTAACAAGATAATTATAGGCTAGCATAGAATTAGTGCTTCAAAGAAGCTGTTAGAGGACAGTTTGCCACAACAACCACAGCATTTCATGCTGATCTTCACACCGCTAGTAACGTCCATCCCTCTTAGCTTTTAAAAAATAGCACGACCGTAATAACTGATGCTGGGTCCATTCATATAATATTTACCAGTTTTCGGCCATAAAGTAAATCCTTTACTACGGCTGCATACTGTCTTTAAATTCATGTCCGCGTTGGCTGAATTTATTCATTCCAATCAAATTATTGATACGCCAGCTATTAATAGCATTACCTAAATAATAATTATAGTGAAATTTCTTTTTTTACCGCCATATCAGGGGCAGATTGAATAAAATTCGCCCAAGCTTCTAATGCCATGCGGAATGTAGAAACAGCAACTAATTCGCAATAATATTCATTATGCAAAGAATAAATTTTTACTTCATTACCATCTACTTTTGCACCCCATGCCTCGCGGTCCCAATCTGAGTTTGATAAATACCCTCGCGTGACAGAGTCAACCTTTAAAATTCCATCATGGACCCATGATAGTGTTTCTATATATCTTCGCCCTCCATCATCCATGAGCAAACACGCAAGAAGACTGATTCCATCTTCATTTTTATCGGAAGACTCACAGAAGGGATCAATATCACCTGATATTTTCTCCCATGTAAATGTTAATTTCATCAATAAATTCCTGGTATATTGGGAGCCAGTCCATATCTGATACTGTATTCTACTTTCACTTGGTCATTAATAATTTTATCAACTCTCGGTTAATCATCCAGAGATGATATGCGGCACCGATCTCAAACCGAAAAAAATTTCATAACTAGATTGATGTCGAGCTTGCCCAACATCCTGGTAGATGTTGCAATAAGGCCTTTTAGCATTGCATGTTACAGGTCAATACTCTTAATTGACCCACAAAGTACATGGTAGAGCAATTCGGTTATCCAAACTGGGCGTGGTCAGGGCTGACCTCATACAGGCGCAGATTGGCGCCATCAACACCGCCAACACAGGTCACCGTGCGCGGCATGAAAAGCAGGGCTTTGCCCTGGTGGGCAACCTGCCACAGGCGGCTTTCAAATTTGGCGGCTGGCTGACCTGGTGTTCTCTGCTGTTGGACACACCGGCGCAGCCGGTGAATGGCTGATTCACCTGGTGCGCTGAAGTCTGCTGTGGGTTGCGGCCTATCCATCAACGGCTGCAGCGGTACTAGATGCGATCGCCATGATCGCTCCTCCACCAGAATTGCGGCCGGCCCTTCTCCCTGAAGCCTGAATTTCGTTGAGGTGGGCGAGCACCTATGTGCCATACCGCCAGCAGGACAGTGGACACCGGCATGAAGCCTGTGCTTCAGACAACTTGCCAGAAAAGGACTGTGGCGACCACCACAGCCCTTTGTGCGGGACTTTGCACCTCTTCAGTCCTACCGGGTGATTGGCTTGATTTCCCCATTCGCCTGCACTTCAAAAACCACCACAGCACAGCCTTGCTGGTTCACGATGGAAGCCACTTCGTAATCTTTACCCGCTTCTGGCTGGAAGGAGAACTCCTTGCTGCTGCAGCGGGGGCTGTAGGAAACGGCTTGCCCGCTTGGACTGAAGTTGGCCATACCAATCAAATTGCTTTGAATCCGCAGCGCGCTGGTGCTGGGCACGGCAAACTCCTTGTAAAAAGCTTTGGTCAGAATTCCATTCTGATCCCCCACATTGTTGCTGATCCGGGTGGATGGAATTCCAATGCTTTGACTTTTGGCCGTACCGACAAAAGAGCTGAAAGCATCCCCCATGCCGCCGCCCACATTAACTTTGATCTCTTGGCCATTGAGGCTATAGCGCATCAGCGTTGGCTTTCCATTTTGACCATAGAGACGAATGCGGGACTGCTCTTTGGGGTTGTAGTCAGTTTGACTGGTAGGAGGGTTACTGGCGCAAGCGCTTAAGAGTGCAGCGAGGAAGCAAAAAAATACTATTTTCTTCATAAATTTATATAAGTTACCTGTAGCTATTAAATACAAAATTACGTCCCCAGGGAACGTTATTTCCTAGAAAAATATCTTCTATCTCTCCAATAAAATTGGAGCACAAATCTTTCCCTAAATCATCTATATGGTATCTTGAAAGCAATATTTCAGATCTTTCCGTTGCATATAAAAGAGGGTCCAACCAGTAGGTTGCTCCATTTTCATTGAAATCTGAAAAATCAAATGGATCATGTTGCGCCAGTCTCTTGACAAAAAAATTAAAGTCACCAAAGTCCATTGCTTTCATCCACCCCGGGTCGATACGCAGAAGGTTAGATTTCAAGCATCGATAAATCAACTCGACACTAGACTCCCATATATCGTTGGAATTATCTGGTCTTCTATCGGAACGACCGCCTACAAACAAATCTGGACAGTAGCCATCTAAACTCGTCAAATACAATGCATCTTGAAGAGAGTGTGCTATATTTTTTGGAATCATCATAATATATAAATATTACATTAGTACAGGCAAGAAATTCGCCATATATCTACCAATATTATGGTGCCTGTCAATAACTAATCTTCTGCTTATCAGGCTGGCGCCCGAAGGATTCAGCGAACCAAATCAATTACAACTATAAAGCTATTCTGATTACTCTTTCAAAACTATAATCGTTCATTATCAATCACAAAAATCTAATTTTTTTAATAATTTAACTCATAGTTAACATGCATATCTCTTTGAAGCCTTAGAGGCTATCCTATCGAAGAAAAAATATCAATTGTCATCTTGAATCCAAGCAACCAGATCTTTCCACGGCCAAGCCGCATACTCAGGCTCTCCCCATTTTTCAGGATAATCTGGAAAATCTTTAAATCCTGAGTCTATGCGATTGCGATAATTTTCCAAGTCTGCAGTTTTGAATGACTCATTTGGAAATCTATGCTCCCATAGAAGCAGTTGAAATTTCATTAAATCATTTTGATATTTTCTTCGTGCGCAAACATCTTTTACATAAACATCTCCAGAAATATCAATTCCTGGAAGCCACGCTGCCCCAAATGGATGATTTAAAGTAATTCGAAATCGACATGCCTCTTTTCTCAAAAAAAGACCATGCTCCGTCTCTCTGTAATTTTCAGAATTTAAGTAGCTGGGGACAAGCCATTTTTTAATTGCATACTCAGCTTCATCTTTTATGCTTAAATTTAGTGATGAAAGCTCATCATAATATCCATAATTTAATGCAACTTCTTCATCTAGAGGCCTAACAATAGAAGCAGCGTGCTTCAAACTGATATCAATCATCTGTTAACACCAATTTTCAAGAGATCAGGCATGACATAACTAACGTTTAAATCTGGAAGGGTAATAATCAGGATTTTCAGCATACATTTTCCGCCTTTTCGATGGCGTCATTCATGTCAGTGTCATAAAAAAATTTTATGTATCTGATTTAGATCCAGATCCACCTGCTTGAGGATTTACGCCATTCATTGCGCGATCCCATTGCTGTTGGAGTGTCGTGTTTGTACCATGCTTTTTTTTGTCTGGCGCAGACTTATAAAATTCAGCATCTCAAAAAATCGCATATGCTTTACATCACTAAGCCACGATATATACTGAGTAATTAACTATGCATCAATACTTTTGTGTATATATGCAAAAAATAGAATTATCGGCGTAATTAATGAGTATAAGAACAAAAAAAGTCTAGCACTCGAGCTTCCGTTTATCTTGACATTTTCAGCCATCATTGGCAAAGAAATCATATTTTTTAAGTTTGTATATGCATAAATATTCCATACGGAAAATAATAATAGTCCTAAGTACCCAAAAAAATTTCCCCATCCATTAAAAAAGCATACGGAAATAATAACTCCTATTAATAAGAAAGCCAAATGTATCGTTTTCTTCATTTTATCTTTACTGTCTTTAGACATTCCAAAGAGATCAATTATTATCCGTTCAACGAATGCATTATCCTCTCCAGCCAAATCAATCATCGCTAAAGCTCTTCCAGCAGCTGAAGGTGTGCTGCCAAGAACATCAGTAAATAACTTTTCAGCTACTTTTTGAGAACCAAACTTTAGGTGCTAGTCAAAATAATTACTATCAGTAAGAAGAAGTCTGAGAGATGCAGTACCATCAACTCTAGCTGCCGCAGTCCCTGTAGCGCCAACTGGATTTTTCAAGACTGCGAGATTAATAGCTGTACTGTTGTCTTTGAATATCTGTGTATCCAGTGTTTTAATATAGAACTGACTCTCAGATTAATAAATTTTATACTTTCGCACTAGCGCATCAATTTCGATTGAATAAGCAGGATGCACAGCACGGAAATTTTCTAGTGTGCGGCGTACATGATGTTTGACGATATCCTCTTCATAAAATCCAACACCCGACTCAAGATAACTAATAGCTTCATCAATCCATACGCGATAAACTATTCTCCCCCTCGAATCACACAGCACATCCCCCGTATCTAAGTCAACATTAGTAATTTCCCAACCAGGATCTCCTCCTGCATAACGTTTCTCTATGGCAGGGAAAATTCGACTCAACCAATAATCTAAAGGCAAGTGGTCTACAATCAAAAACCTCAAGCACCATAGTAACGGTTCAATGTTATTTCCATCGCAGTCAAAATCTACTGAGACATATCCGCCCCAATGACGAACCGTCATTTTTTACTCCTGCTGTTTTAGGGTTGACGGGATAGACTGTAGGCACATAAGGTTGTGAGGATTATTGACTATTACAACGTAGCGTATTTCAGATAACGGTTCGTGTACCGAACGAAAAATAAAATAAAAACCGAAACAGATACGCCTAAACTTTAATTACATTTTTCATTTTGACTCAGTTTTCTCTGAAATTCAATTTTTACTTCATGATGCGCAGAAGAGATTATTTACAACACAAGAAGATATTTTGATTTAAATCAAAATATCTTACAATTAATGATTCCGCCAATTAACTTTTATATTTTGATAAATTTTCTTTATAAAGCATCCAATGCAGTTGCTACTGCATTGGCCGAGGAGGAATATTGGCGTGGATGTAAAAGATACAGAAACGCCATGTCTTGGAAGTGAAAAAACTATTCACTTTGCATGGAAGAACTCAGAAATAAAAAAGGCTCTCCAGAGCCATTCATCCCTAAAGCCTGCTGGCCAACTTTTCGAGTTGAACTCAGAACACCGTTGCTGCTCAGCGATAGAAGCCGGAAGGCGTCACCCCAAAGTGCCGGCGGAACATGGCGGTGAATGCACTGGGACTGGCGTAGCCACAGTCCAGCGCGATGTCGATCACTTTGTCTCCGCAGGCAATACGCCGCAGCGCGTGCAACAGCCGGGCCTGTTCACGCCATTGGGCAAAGGTCATGCCGGTTTCCTGCGCAAAAAGACGGTGCAAGGTGCGCTCTGCCACCTGGATGCTGGCGGCCCATTGCGCGGCACTGGCGGCATCGGCCGGGTGCGCCATCAATGCAGTGCAGATGCGGTGCAGCCGCGCGTCCTGCGGCAGTGGCAGATGCAGGGGCAAGGTGGGCGAGACCTGTATCTCGTCGATCAGCAACTCCAGTACACGGGCATGGCGTGGCGATGGCGCAGTACCTGGGGCAATGCGAACTGCTTCCACCAGCAGTTCGCGCAGCAGCGGTGACACATTGATGGCACAGCTTTGCGCGGGCATGGCGGATACCTGATCCACATTGATGTAGGCCGTGCGCATGACCACATCACCGGACATGGTGACGCAGTGGCGCAGGCCTGTGAGCATCCACAGCGCCCGGTTGGGCGGAATGACCCAGGAGCCGGCATCGGTGTGGATGACCATCACGCCTTCCGTGGCGTACAGCAGCTGCCCCCGGGGATGGCTGTGCCAGCCTGTGGACATGCCGTGGCGCCAGCGGCTTTCCATGGCCACCACCGGCTGGGGGAGCTGGTCATAGGCGAGGTAGTGGTGCGATGGATCTGCGCTCATGGCAGAAACTCTACAGAAATTGGCAGATAAGCGTGCGACAGCCACGCTGTAGCGCACTACGCTGGCAGTTCCGTGGGTTGCCATGCCGGCAGACACGGTTTTTGGAACCCCGGGCCGTGCGGGCCAGGCCATCGTGCCCCCTGCATGTCCCAAGCTGTTTGCGCCATGACTCCCCCTTCCGCCACCCTTGCTGAATCACCCCAGGCAAACCCAGCCCCTGCCGCACTCGCGCGCCCGCAGGGCTTTCTGCTGCCCATCGTAGGCGGCGCCGCGCTGGCCCATTTGCTCAACGACCTGATCCAGGCCATGCTGCCGGCCATCTTCCCGCTGCTGAAAACCAGTTTCGCGCTGAGCTTTGGACAGATCGGCCTGATCGCCCTGGTCTACCAGGTCACAGCCTCGTTGCTGCAGCCCTGGATCGGCCTGTATACCGACAAGCACCCCCAGCCCTATTTGCTGCCTTGCGGCATGGTGATGACATTGATCGGCATTGCCCTGCTGGCCACGGCAGGCAGCTACGCCATGCTGCTGACCGCCGCCGCCGTGGTGGGGGTGGGGTCGGCTACGTTTCACCCCGAGGCCTCGCGCATTGCACGGCTGGCCTCTGGCGGGCGCTTTGGCACGGCGCAGTCCACTTTCCAGGTGGGGGGCAACACCGGCTCGGCCATAGGCCCACTGCTGACCGCGGCCATTGTCATCCCCTACGGTCAGGGTGCAGTGGCCTGGTTCATGCTGGTGGCACTGGCAGCCATCTATGTGCTGTACCGCCTCACCCGCTGGGTGCTGCAGCACGGCACAGCCACCGCCAAAGGTCTGGCCAGGCAAGGTGTCCAGCAAGGCCTGGGCCGCGCTGCCGTGGTGCGCGCCATGGTGGTGATCTGCCTGCTGATGTTTGCCAAGTTCGTTTACATCGCCGCCTTCACCAACTATTTCACCTTCTATCTGATGGAGCGCTTTGGACTGAGCGTGCAGCACAGCCAGCTCTATCTGTTTGTCTTTCTGGCGGCCGTGGCTGCAGGCACTTTTGCTGGCGGCCCGGTGGGCGACCGCATCGGCCGCAAGGCAGTGATCTGGATTTCGTTCCTGGGTGTGGCACCGTTTGCGCTGGCCCTGCCCCATGTGGGACTGGTGTGGACTGCAGTGCTGGCCATTCTGATCGGCCTGGTGATGTCATCCGCCTTTGCCGCACTGGTGGTCTATGCGCAGGAAGCGGTGCCCGGCCGCGTGGGCATGGTCTCTGGCCTGATGTTCGGGCTGATGTTTGGTATCAGCGGCATCGGCGCCGCTGGCCTGGGCGAGCTGGCCGACACGCATGGCATTGTCTGGGTCTATGGTCTGGTGTCATTCCTGCCGCTGCTAGGCTTGGCTACTGTATTGTTGCCGGATACACGCAAGGCCAAGCGCTGAGCACGTGGACCCGCCAAAGAACAGCCCAAGCGCGCATGGCGTGCTGGGGCTGTTCTCTTTCTGCTCCAGGGCATGTTCAGGCGGTGATCGGCCAAGCATCCTCTCCCTGGCATTCCCGGCCGCGGTGGCATGTCTCCGCTCCGGGGCGCGCCTCTGTAGATGCCAACCGCCAGCATTGCCTCCAGCTTCAGGCGGGAGGCGTAGTCTTTTGAAGTGAGAGTGCATGCAGCCCGGGCGCAGCTGGGTCATACGAATGGCCAGAGCAACGAACTCTTTGTGTTGGCGCTGACTGCGCCTTCCAAAGTGGAGAAAGCGCTGACCGATCACAGGTGCGTAGCCGCTGACCTGCGCCTGCGTGTGCACCACTTCAACTGTCTGCACCGGGGCCTTGCCCCAGGCCCGGAGGCAGCGGCAGGCCTGCCCCGGCACCCAGCGCATTGACGGGCAGCTGGATGTAGGTGCGCCCATCGTCCTGTGCAGGCGGCAGCTTGCCGGCGCGCACGTTCACCTGCACGGAGGGAAGGATCAGCGTGGGCATGGTCAGCGTGGCATCCCGTGCCTGGCGCATCTGCACAAAGTCGGCCTCGCATACACCGTCGTGCACATGGATGTTGCTGCGGCGCTGATCGTCCACCGTGCACTCCCAGGCCGGTCCGCGGCCTGCCGGGGGGTAGTCATGGCACATGAACAAGCGCGTATCGCCCGGCAAAGCCAGCAACCGGTGGATGGAACGGTACAGCTGGGCTGCATCGCCGCCAGGGAAATCGGCCCGGGCTGTGCCCACATCCGGCATGAACAGTGTGTCCCCTACAAAGGCAGCAGAGGCTTCGCCCTGGCGGCCTTGTACCTGGTAGGCCATGTCCGCTGGCGTATGGCCCGGCACCCACAGCGCCGTCACAGGCAGTTGCCCCACTTGAAAGACCTCGCCGGCCGCAAACAAGCGGTCGAACTGGCGGCCATCGGGCACAAAGCCTGGCTCGAAGTGGAACACGCTGCGGAACACCCGTTGCACATCGCGTATGCGTTCACCCATGGCCACCTGGCCTCCCAGTTGGTGGCGCAGGTACTGCGCAGCCGAGAGGTGGTCAGCATGGGCGTGGGTTTCCAGAATCCACTGCAACTGCCAACCTTGGGCATGCAGGTAATCGGCAATGCGATCGGCCGAAGTGGTGGAGAGCTGGCCAGACTTGGGGTCCAGATCCAGCACGGCATCAATCACCGCGGCCTGACAGGCCTGGGGATCGGCCAGCACATAGCTGATGGTCCCGGTGACAGGGTCATAGAAGCCTTGGATATGCATGCGTTCAGTGGTCATGACAGCTCTGAGGTTGGCTGGGGGAGCGGTGCTCTGCGCGCACTGCATGCCGGCATGGTAGTGGGCTGTAGCAACGAGGTCAGCGATCGCTTGATTAATTTATGTTTTTATATAATATACAAAAACATATTGTCTGGCGATGCCGCTGGGACCTCCGTGCTGTCAAGGCCCTGCCCTGCGTCCACCCATTTTTTGTAGCCATCCTTGAAAGGAAAAGACCATGAAGTTCAATGTAGGCGGCCTGGACCGCATTCTGCGCATCGCCATCGGCCTGGTACTGATTGCCCTGGCTGCCACCGGCACGGTGGGATGGTGGGGCTGGCTGGGCATACTGCCCTTGTTGACCGGAATCTTTCGCTTCTGCCCGGCATATCCGCTGCTGGGCATCAGCAGTTGCAAGCGATGAGCCCGGGCGCGATGTAACCCATAGACACGGCCCTCGCGCAAAGTGGCGGCATGCACGGCCGTGCATGACTCATTGCCTCCATTGCGCCCCGCTTCAAAAGACCCTGAACCGATGGAAGCGATGGACCGCGTTCCCTGCGAATTCGGAGGCAGTCCGTGGTCGATGCCGGGGGTGGGAGTTCATCCCGGCCATGCGTCCATGCAGGCGCAGCGCGCCAGTCCTGGTCATTGTCTGGGGCTGGCGCGGAGGCAATCCGGCGGCGGATTCCCATGGACACCGCCTCCGGACACGCGGCGTTGCCCTGCAGGTATCGAAGGCGGCTATCGCCTGGTGCTCCATGACAATTTACTTTTTTATATAGTATTGATCCATCGCATGTTGCCCTGCTGCCGACCATGTCCTTGAACGAAGCCTCACCCCCTCCTGCTGCATCTGAGCTGTCTGTCACTGCCACGCTGGATCAGGATGCATTGCGTACCCATGCCGATGAGGCAGTGGCAATGCTCAAGGTACTGGGCAACGTAGACCGGCTGATGCTGCTGTGCCAGTTGTCACAGCAGGAGCGCACTGTGGGCGAGCTGGAGCAGTTGACCGGCATCAGCCAGCCCACGCTGTCCCAGCAGCTGGGAGTGCTCCGCCGCGAAGGCCTGGTCAGCACGCGGCGCGAAGGCAAATTCATCTGGTACCAACTGGCCGACAACCGAGCTCTGCAGCTGATGCAGGCCATTCACCAACTTTTCTGCGCCCCTGGAGAGCAGGCATGACAATTCTGTGGAACGCATTCACGCCCGGATCCTCGCTGGCCGGAGGCGTGCTTATCGGTGTGGCCGCCGCGTTGATGGTGGTGTTGCTGGGCCGTATTGCCGGTATCAGCGGCATTGTGGGCGGCTTGTTGCAATGGACTACCTGGCGGCAAACCAGCAACTGGGGCTGGCGCCTGGCTTTTGTGCTGGGTCTGATCGGCTCACCGCTGGTGTGGCAGTGGTTTGCCCCCCTGCCCGCCATGGAACTGCCACGCAACCCGTTGCTGATCGTGCTGGCCGGCCTGTTGGTGGGTTTTGGCACGCGCCTGGGGTCAGGCTGCACCAGCGGCCACGGCGTGTGCGGGCTGTCTCGCCTGTCGCAACGTTCACTGGCCGCCACGCTGACCTTCATGCTCACCGGTGCGCTGACGGTGTTTGTGCTGCGCCATGTACTCCACATCGCCTAAAAGACTGCTATGCCATCACAGCAATTCCAAGCTGCCATGCGAAACATCACCCGTTCTTTGGTGGCCCTGGGCGCAGGCCTGGTGTTTGGCCTGGGACTGATCCTGTCAGGCATGGGCAATCCAGCCAAGGTTCAGAACTTTCTGGACTTTTTCGGCACCTGGGATCCATCGCTGGCCCTGGTCATGGGCGGCGCCATTGCCGTGGGCCTGGTTGCATTCACCTGGGCCAAGCACCGCAAGACCAGCCTGCTGGGCGAGCCCATGCAGCTGCCCACAGCCTCGGCCGTGGACCGTCGCCTGCTGACTGGCGCGGCGCTGTTTGGCACCGGCTGGGGGTTGGCAGGTTTTTGCCCCGGACCCGCCGTGATGAACCTGGCTACGCTGCAGTCTGAAGTCTGGCTTTTTGTGGCTGCCATGCTGGCCGGCATGCTGCTGCAACACTGGTGGGCAACACGGCGCTGAACGCCCGCAAGGGCGTGCAGGCGATGGCAGACCTATCTCTGGGTAAGCTAAGCTGCCCAAGGTGGCACTTGCTTTCAGAAATTTCCGTGAAATCGGGCTCCAGCTTATGCATACTTTGAATTACGCGCTCCTAAAATAGAGGAATGCAGCCCCGCAAGCTCCTTCCAGCCTTTGACGCGCCGACTGGCGATGCGCTGTTTCAGCACTGGCTGTCAGCCTGCAGCGCCGACCCCTGGGCACCGTTGAGCGAGGCGGCGGCTGCGCCCTACCGCTTTATCTGGGGCGCGTGGCTCAAACTGCTGGCAGCATCGGCCGATGCCACACGGCCAGCCGAAGGCAAGGCACTCCAACCCTGGCAGCAGGCCCAGGCGGTACAGGTACTGCAGTTTCTGAACCAGTCCACGCGCAGCCAAAAGCAACTGGATCTGCCCAGCGACATCACCCGCCGCCGCTACTGGCGTGTTCTGGAGCGCATTTACGACCATGCGCTGCTGCACGGTTGGATCGCACACAATCCGTTGGATGCGGTGTCCGAATTGGACCAACCTCCCAGCGAAGACCCGCAGGGTGCGATCCTGAGCCCGCGGACATGGCATGCTTTGCTGCGCCAGATTCCTGCCGCCACCGATTTGATTTCCGCCCGTGACCGTGCGGTGTTGCTGGTGCTGGTGCATTTGGGGCTTTCCTCCGAAGAGGTGCGCGCCCTGGTGCTGGAGGATGTGCTGTGGGGGGATGCCTCTGCCAAAGCAGGCGCTACGTTGGCTCAGCCTGCCAACCATGCGGACAAAGGAGCCGCCAAGGCGTCTTCCGCCCGCATTCACGGTCTGCGCATCACCGGGCTGCGCGCCATGCAATCCCGCACGCTCGAGGTTCCATCACAGCTGGACGAGGCCTTGCGGGTCTGGCTGGGCTACCGGGCAGGCTATTCACCGATGGCACAGCAACCCGCCCTGTTTTGTACGCGCAAGGCGCCCGCGCTCTCCACCCACACCGTGCTGCATCTGGTCAGCAAGACCTTGAAGGCTGCCAGCGCCTGCTCTTCTCAGGAACGGCCGCCTCGCATGGGGCCTCAGGTGATCCGCAACACCGTCATCGTGCAGTGGCTGCAATCCGGCCTGCCCCAGGCGGAGGTGCTGCAACGTGCCGGCTTGAAGACCCCTCATGCTCTAGGCCACCTGCAGCAGTTTGTGGACTTGGAATGAGGTTCGGTGGGTTTTGAGTGCTTTGATACATTTCATGTAAGCTGTATTCAATATAAAAAGAAAGAACCCAAGGATGAAGAGCCCGCAGCATGCGAGCCTCAGCGCAAGCCATGGAAGATGCAAGCTGTGCGGCTCCACCCGGTTGCCAACAGCCCCCACCACTTCGCATTTCAGGCCTGGCCTGGCCTGGTGCACGTGCGCATGCAAAGCCCTGCGTGCGCCGCACGGTTGGCAAGATCTCTCGCAATGATCTGACGCGGAGCCCCTCTTCACTGCTACGGTCATTTCCATGCCGTGGGCAGTACGACTGGATTCGGCTGCCCTGCTTCCTATGGACCGTGCGGCATCGCTCCCAGGTGCTCAACGGCGTGCCAAAGCGCTTTTGGCTGGGCCATAGCCCTGGTCTGCGGCGCGCTGCAGCCAGCGCCGCGCCTGCTTGGCATTCTTCTTGACCCCCAGGCCGTCGCGGTACATGGTTCCCAGGGCATATTGGGCCGGGGCATCTTCCTGCTCAGCGGCCAAGCGGTACCACTTCAGGGCCTGGGCCAGACTCTTGGTCACGCCTTCACCGTTTTCGTGCATGGTGCCCAGGTTGTACTGGGCCTTGGCATATCCCTGGTTGGCTGCCAAAGTGAACCATTTCACCGCCTCGGCGTAATTGGGCTGTTCAAAGCCCTTGCCCAGATACTGGAAGACACCAATGTTGTACTGCGCCAGCTTGTTGCCCCGCACAGCGGAGTTCAGGTTCTCCACGTATTCCATGGACTGGACCATCTCTCCGGAGCTGGGTGATTCGGCAGAAATTTCGGCCAGCCGTTTCGCGGCCGCGGTGTGCTTGTACTTGACCGCCTGGGTGTAATAGGCCACCGCTTCTTTTTCGTTGCGGTACTCGCCTTCTCCTTGCTCGAACAGGCGGCCCAGTTCAAAAAAGGCCTGGCCCGATCCGCGGATGGCCACATCGTGCAGCAACAGCACGGCGCGCTTGTAATCCGGGGGCACGCCCTGCCCTTCAAAGTAGATCTTGCCCAGAATCAGCTTGGCGTTCTGCGCCCCTTTGTCGGCCAGCGGTGTCAGCCACTTCGCGGCTTCGGCATGGTTTTGTTCCACGCCTTCGCCCAGGTAGTACATCTCTCCCACCACAAACTGGGCCAGCATGTCGGATTGCTGGGCTGCGGCCATGTTCCACTGGAAAGACTTCTTTAGGTCCTGCGGGATCAGTTCCCCCTTGCGGTACACAAAACCCAGGTTTTTCTGCGCTGTCAACGATCCTTGCTGCGCTGCGCGCTCCAGCCAGGCCACTCCAGCAGCGGGATCGCGCGGCACATCCTTGGCCTGCAGATACAGGCTGGCCAGCATGTTCTGTGCATCCACATTGTCGTTGGCAGCGGATTTCTGAATCCAGGCCATGCCCTCCTTCAGGTTTTTCTCCACCCCTCCCACGCCCAGCAGTTTCACCAGGCCCAGCATGTACTGGGCTTGGGCATGGTTTTGCTCGGCCGCCAGACGGAACCAGCGCAATGCCTCCTTGGGGTTGCGCTCTGCGCCTTTGCCATTGAAGTAGATGGAACCCAGCTCAAACTGGGCCACGGGCTGTCCGGCTTCTGCGGCGCTGACCGTCTCGCTGGGCTGGGCCTGTGCCCCCAAGGCCGCCGCCAGACAGGCAGACAGCACCCCCACATGGAACCATCGCACACGCATTTCTCTTCCTCACTCCCTCACAAAACAATTCATTATATGAACCGAAAAGCTTATTCAGACTGCATTTTTAGCTATCAAAATTGATACATAAAGGACACAATCCAGAAACATCTGCCGAGCGTCCACAGGCCAGGCTTTCACCGGGCCACAGCGGCTTCCACAAAGACCCGGACGCAAAAAGCTGGACGGCAATGGCACGGTTTCGCCCTGCATAGGAAGAACAGCGCTCCCGCTCCTTGGTCAATGTGTGCCCACCGCCGCACATGGGTGCTTTGGGCTGCGGGGAAGTCGTCAGCCTCTCTGCTTCGGCCCGCGCTTGTACTGAAGCGTTCCCCCCTTCCCTGCGCCCGGGAGGTGCGAGTCCCTGCCGAGCCGCCCCGCATGGCAAAGCCCAATGCCAGACACCGCACGGCCTATGCCGATGGCTGGGCGCAATGCAATGGGCCGGGCAGTGGACGCTGGGCCCTATCCTTTTGGCACTGGGCATTGTTCTGATGACCTCTGCAGCATTTGGCAAGCGCAGGGCTCACAAAGGCTGACCGGCTTCACCGCGTCATCACAGGCAATGCCTGTGATGACGCGCGAAAGCGCGGCCCACAGACGGCAGCCTGCCCCCCGAAGCTGAATGACAGCGCGTGATGTGGTGGTAGGACCGCCGCAAGATAGTTGCCTAGATCGCAGTCCATATATCAAGCACAAGCGCTAGAGCTGGAACCAGAACTACCTCTGCGTTTATCCACCAGCCCGCCCGGCCCACGCCGCGCGGGCATTGTTTTTGCTGCACTGCGAATACCAACCCACACCCGCCAGTCACAGCCATGTAACAAGCCCGCGCCACCGTGGCAACAAGCAACCCCGCCACTGCGGCATTCAACGCGCCATTGCCGCCGCACAAGCCAAAGGAGATCCATGCGCAGTCCCAAGAAAGGCCAGCCCCCCATGCGGCTTCAAGACCTAGCCCACACCATCGACTGCATCCAATGCAGCCAAAAGAAACCGGCTTCTGGTGCCCGCCTTTTTCATGCATGCCATGTGTGTGGTGACTGCTCTCAGAAGCTGGCCCGGCTGCCCACTGCTCCGCCACGCATGGGCCAGTCCGCGCACTGAGACCGTGTCCTCTATCTCTCCAGCCCCGCCACCCGTGCGGGGTTTCTTTTTGGGGCATGGCAAAGGCTTGCACTGCTTATCCACGTTAGCGAATACGGGGGCGGCGATATCCTGCCTGGAGCTTGCTGTGAAAAGTTGGGGAGATGACCCCACATATCTCGGATGCAGCCCCTTCTCGCACAGTGATCTTGGCGCAGCATTCATATTGCACGGGCATGCCACAACTCCGCCCCCTGCGCTTTGGCCACTCCCGGCCCAAAGCCTTGCGCATGAAAATCTGCCTCCCGGTGTGCACAATAACGCCCTTCTCCTTGAGACGGATCTGCGCTGCATACGCAGTTGCGCGGTTCCCCTTTTTCAGGCGGTGATGGCACCCACTGCCCCGGTGCTGCCCATCGTTTTTGCAGCACGGCATGCCAGACATCGGGACTTGGGTGGTTTCCGGGGCGCTACTTCGGTGCTGCCCGGCATCCGAAATTCACAATGAACACAAACAATACAGATAAAAATCAACAGGTTACATCGCCATGGCGCATGAGTGTTGCTCCTATGCTGGACTGGACAGACCGGCATTGCCGCTACCTGCACCGTCTGCTCAGCCGCAATGCCCTGCTCTACACCGAGATGGTCACCACGGGGGCGCTGCTGCACGGCGATGTGCCGCGCCATCTGCGCTTTCATGAGCAGGAGCATCCGCTCGCCCTGCAGCTGGGTGGCAGCGAACCAGCCGACCTGGCCCAGGCGGCCAGGCTAGGTGCGCAATGGGGCTATGACGAGATCAACCTGAACTGTGGCTGCCCCAGCGAACGTGTGCAGCGCGGGGCCTTCGGCGCCTGTCTGATGCATGAGCCCACGCTGGTGCGCGACTGCGTCAAGGCCATGGTGGATGTCGTGGATGTGCCTGTCACCGTCAAGCACCGCATCGGCATCGACAAGGACGAGAGCTATGGCTTCGTGCGCGACTTCATCGGGACCGTGGCCGAAGGCGGTTGCAATGTCTTCATCGTCCACGCGCGCAATGCCTGGCTCAAAGGCCTGTCGCCCAAGGAAAACCGCGAGATCCCGCCGCTGCGCTATGACGTGGTGGCCCAGCTCAAGCGCGACTTCCCGCAGCTCACCATTGCCATCAACGGAGGCATTGCCACCGATGCCGTCGTGCAAGAGCAGCTGCAGCATGTCGACGGCGTGATGGTGGGGCGCGAGGCCTACCACAACCCCTGGTGGCTCAGCCGCTGGGACGAGTTGTACTTTGGCGCCGCACCCAGCACCCTCTCCCACGTGGAAGTGGAGGAGGCCATGGTGCGCTATATGGAGCAGGAAGCGGCCAAGCACGGCACGGGGTGGTATTCCATCGCCCGCCACATGTTGGGATTGCGCCACGGCATGCCCGGCGCCCGCCGTTGGCGCCAGGTGTGGAGCGACCACCGCCTCAAACAACTCTCCGCCCGCGAAGTGTTTGCTATCGCAAACACCAAGCCCTGACAAGGAAGCTGCTCTAGACCCCAGGCAGTTTTCTGGCAATCCTTTTGTCTCTACCGCGACGGCAAAACGGGGTAATTACGGCCTGACGCCGTTTGAAAGTACTGATATATTGCAGTGCAACATCCATAAAGCGACTGCCCCATGCTCTACCAGCTCTACGAAACCCAGCGGGCCCTTGTCGAACCGTTTGCCGACTTCGCCCAGGCAACGGCCAAGCTTTACAGCAACCCCATGCTGCCTTACAGCAAGCTGCCGTACTCGCAGCGCATGGTGGCGGCCTTCGATCTGTTCTACCGCCTTGGCAAAGACTACGAGAAACCGGAATTCGACATCCGCTCCGTCAAGGTCAACAGCGTTGATGTGACCATCCGCGAACACGTGGAAATCGACAAGCCGTTCTGCGAGCTGCGCCGCTTCAAACGCTTCTCCGATGACCCCACCACGCTGGATACGCTGCTGGAGCAGCCCGCCGTGCTGATCGTGGCCCCACTCTCGGGCCACTACGCCACCCTGCTGCGCGACACCGTCAACAGCATGCTGGGTGACCACAAGGTCTTCATCACCGACTGGAAGAATGCCCGTCTGGTGCCGTTGTCCGAAGGGGAATTCCACCTGGACGACTACGTCAACTATGTGCAGGAATTCATCCGCCACCTGCAGGGCAAGTACGGGCACTGCCATGTGGTCAGCGTCTGCCAGCCCACCGTGCCGGTACTGGCGGCCGTGTCACTGATGGCCAGCCGCGGCGAAACCACGCCGCTGACCATGACCATGATGGGCGGACCCATCGATGCGCGCCGCTCACCGACGTCGGTGAACAACCTGGCCACGCAGCGCAGCTTCGAGTGGTTCGAGAACAATGTGATCTACCGCGTGCCCGACAACTACCCGGGCGCAGGCCGCCGCGTCTACCCCGGCTTCCTGCAGTACGCCGGTTTTGTGGCGATGAACCCCGACCGCCACGCCACCAGCCACTATGACTACTTCAAGGACCTGATCAAGGGCGACGACGCCAGCGTGGAACACCACCGCAAGTTCTATGACGAGTACAACGCCGTGCTCGACATGGATGCGGACTACTACCTGGAAACCATTGCCACCGTGTTCCAGGACTTCAAGCTGGTCAATGGCACCTGGGATGTGGTCAACCCTGCCGGGGAAACCGAGCGCGTGCGCCCGCAGGACATCCGCGGCACCGCCCTGCTGACGGTGGAAGGCGAGCTGGACGACATCTCCGGCTCCGGCCAGACCCGTGCCGCACACGACCTGTGCACGCAAATTCCTGCCGACCAGCGCAAGCACCTGGAAGTGCCTGGCGCCGGCCACTACGGTATCTTCAGCGGCCGCCGCTGGCGCGAAAACGTCTACCCGGCACTGCGCGATTTCGTGCTGCAGCACCAGGCCGGCACACCCACCACCAAGATCGCGCTGGCTGCAGGTCCAGCCCGCACCAAGGCCGAATCCCCGGAAACCCCCGCAGCGCTGAACGTCACCGCCACGCCTGTACACAGCAAGCGCCGCAGCCGCCGATAATACCGGCCCATGGCCGAGCCCTCTCCTCCACAGCCAGCCCTGCAGGGACTGGCTTTTTTCATTGACCAGGCGCTTCCGCAAACGCAGTGCACCCGCTGCGGCTACCCGGACTGCGCCAGCTATGCGCAGGCCATCGCCACAGACGGCGCTCCCATCAACCAATGCGCGCCTGGCGGCATGGAAGGGGTGCAGCGCCTGGCCGCCCTCACCGGCCAGGCCGTCCAGCCCCTGAACCGCAGCTTTGGGGTGGAGGGGCCGCTGACCGTGGCCCGCATCGACGAAGCCTGGTGCATCGGCTGCACGCTGTGCATCAAGGCCTGCCCGACCGACGCCATCCTGGGGACCAACAAGCATATGCACACCGTCATCAGTGCCCACTGCACCGGTTGCGAGTTGTGCCTGCCGGTGTGCCCGGTGGACTGCATCGAGCTGGATGTGGTCAGCGGGGAGGCCACGGGATGGCAAGCCTGGTCCACCGCACAGGCCGACCATGCCCGCTCACGCTATGCCGTGCACCGCGCGCGGCTGGCCGCCAAACGCGCCACCACGGCAGTGAGCACACGCCCGGAGCCTCCCGTAACCACCGCGCAACCCGACACGCCGGAGGAAAGTTCAGGATCCATCAGCGGCGCAGTCAATGCGGAAGGCAGTGCGGTAGGTAGTTCAGACACGGCGACCAGCTCTGCCCATGTGGTCGATCCGAAGAAAGCCGCCATCGCCGCGGCACTGGCCAAGGCACGGGCACTGCGTGCACCTGCTGCTACAGCTGTGTCAGGGAAACCATCCAAGCCATAGGCCAACAGCACCAAACCGCCGGGCCGTTGACGTGTCTCAGGCCTCTTCAGCCCGGTCTGCACATTTCAGTCTGCCGGCCCCAGCCGCAACGCCAAGGGGCAGGGGCCATTCACGCTCCCGTAAACGCCTTGTAGATCCCGCAGCCCAGGTACACGCCATCCTGTTTGCAGACAAAGGACATCTTGGTCAGGATCGCGCCGCTCACCGGGTGAGCATAGGCGTATTCCACCCAGCCGGGCGCTTGCTCGGCCTGGTGGATGATGTCGTTCAGCAGTTGCTGACCATCCACCCCCTTGGCATCCTGCACGCGGGTGCCCACGCGCTCGGGATTGCCACCGAAGGCCATGTACTTCCCGTGGGCATCCAGCACAAACACATACATGTCCCGGTCGTGGAACGGTTGCTTGGGGTCGGTCAACGATGCCCAGTAACGCTCCAGCGGCATGCCCATGCGACGCAAGGCCTGGGCGCGCTCCACCAGCGTGACGGCTTCCTCGGCCGTGCCCTGCTGCAGGCGAAAGCGTGCAACAGCACGCGTCAGCGTCATGGCGCGTTCTTCCAGCGACTGCGCCTGGCGCACGGCGTGGCCGACCATCTGGGCATTGTCCTGGGTGACCTGGTCAATCTCATGCACGGCCTGGCTGATCTGCGCCAGCCCCGTCCCCTGGTGGGCGCCGGCTTCGGTGATGGCAGTCACATGACCGGCCACACTTCGCACCCCTTCGGCAATGTGCCCCATTTCCTTGCCGGCCTGGCGGATCATGGTGGTGCTGGCACCCACCTGGCTGACGGAATTGCCGATCAGCCGGCTGATTTCCTTGGCCGCTTCGGACGAGCGCTGCGCCAGGGTGCGCACCTCGGCGGCCACCACGGCAAAACCACGCCCTTGCTCACCGGCGCGGGCGGCTTCCACAGCCGCATTCAGTGCCAGGATATTGGTCTGAAAGGCGATGCCGTCAATCACACCAATGATTTCATTCATGCGGCCGGCACTTTGCTCGATGGCCTCCACCGAGTGCACCGCACGCTCCATGGCCTGCGCACCTTGCTCCACGGCCTTGCGCACCTCCAGCGTATGCTGGTCGGCCGTCTTGGCCACGTCGGAATTGTTCTGCACGGCAGCCGTGACCTGCTCCACGCTGACCACGGTCTGGGCCACACTGGCGGCCTGCTGTTCGGTACGCACCGACAGCGCATGCTGGTCCTGCGTCAGGTGGTGACCGGCCTGGGCCACCAGTGCGGCGTTGCTGCGCACATCGGCCACCATGGCCGACAGCGACACCACCATCTTGTCCAGTTGGCTGCCCAGGGCCGCCAGTTCATCGCGGCCGTCACACTGGGCTCGGCTGGTCAAGTCACCTTCGGTGGCCTGTGCTGTCACCTGCAACAGTCGGCGCAAGCCCTGGGAAAGGTCCACATACAGCGCCCCCACACCGTACAGGAATACCAGCATCACTGCCACCGCCAGCAACGACTGCACGGTCGGCCCGGCTATCATGTTGCCGCTCCACAGCACCACGCCCAGCGCCAGCAGCCCGCACAGCCCCAGCGCAAAAAACTTGGCCCGCAACCCCATGCGTCGCAGCAGCCACAAAGCGGGTGCAAAGAAAAGCCGAGCCATGGTGTCCCCCTTGGATGTTTCTTTATGTTTCTTGTATCGTGTGCGCCTGTTTGTACGCGACTGTGCACAGCGGCGCAAACCCCTGGGCGCAGGGGTTTTCCGCAATAGCACTGTCGTAATGGCGATAAAAAACGTCGTTAGTGTCGGGAAAAGTCTCCGCGCCCCGCCGGAGGGCACCCGATAATGCTTCGATCATGAACCCCCTGCTCTCCACACTGCAGCCCTACCCATTCGAGCGGCTGCGCCAACTGTTCGCGGGCGTGACCCCGCCCGCCTCCCTCCCCCACATCAGCCTGGGCATGGGCGAGCCCCGCCACCCCACACCGGCTTTCATCCAGGAAGCCATGACGGCCAACCTGGGTGGTCTGGCCAACTATCCGGCCACGGCGGGCGATATCCGCCTGCGCCAGGCTTGTGCGGACTGGATGGGCCGCCGCTATGGCGTGCAGCTGGATGCAGCCACCCAGGTGCTGCCAGTCAACGGCTCGCGCGAGGCACTGTTCTCGTTTGCGCAGACCGTGATCGACCCTACGCGTGCCGGCGCCACCGTGATCTGCCCCAACCCTTTCTACCAAATCTACGAAGGCGCCACCCTGCTGGCCGGGGCCACGCCCTACTACGCCGCCAGCGAGGCCGGCCGCAACTTCGCGGTCAACTGGGATGCGGTGCCGGACGGGGTCTGGGCCCAAACGCAGCTGATCTTTGTCTGCTCCCCCGGCAACCCCACCGGCGCGGTGATGCCGCTGGACGAATGGAAAAAGCTGTTCGAGCTGTCCGACCGCTATGGTTTTGTGATTGCTTCGGACGAGTGCTACAGCGAGATCTATTTCCGCGATGACGCACCGCTGGGTGGCCTGGAAGCGGCCAAGCAGCTGGGCCGCAGCGACTTCCGCAACCTGGTGGCTTTCACCAGCCTCTCCAAGCGCAGCAATGTGCCGGGCCTGCGCAGCGGCTTTGTGGCCGGTGATGCGCAACTGCTCAAGTCCTTCCTGCTGTATCGCACCTACCACGGCGGGGCCATGAGCCCCACCGTGCAAATGGCGAGCATTGCCGCCTGGGGTGACGAGGCCCATGTCGAAGACAATCGCCGCATGTACCGCGAGAAGTTCGCGGCCGTGACCCCGCTGCTGGCCGATGTGATGGACGTGCGTCTGCCTGACGCCAGCTTCTACCTGTGGGCCGGCGTGCCTGCCCAGCTGGGCATGAGCGACACCGAATTCGCCCGTGCCCTGTTTGCCGAGCAGCATGTGACCGTGCTGCCCGGCAGCTACCTGGCCCGCGACGCCCAGGGACACAATCCCGGCGCCGGCCGCGTACGCATGGCCCTGGTGGCCGAAACCGCCGAATGCGTGGACGCTGCACGCCGCATCGTCCAATTCATCCACTCCCATTCCAACTAAGCACAAGCTATGACGCAACAACTCCAACAAATCATTGATTCCGCCTGGGAAAACCGTGCTTCCATCTCGGCCGCCTCTGCCCCCAAGGAAGTGGTGGACGCGGTCGAACATGTGATCGCCGAACTGGATGCAGGCCGCATGCGCGTAGCCACCCGTGAAGGCGTGGGCCAGTGGACCGTGCACCAGTGGCTCAAGAAAGCCGTGCTGCTGTCGTTCCGTCTGAAGGACAACGCCCTGATCCAGTCGGGCGCGCTGAACTTCTTCGACAAGGTTCCCACCAAGTACCAAGGTCTGTCGGAAGCCGAAATCGCCGCCACCGGCGTGCGTGTGGTGCCCCCTGCCGTCGCCCGCCGCGGCTCCTTCATCGCCAAGGGCGCGATCCTGATGCCTTCCTACGTGAACATCGGCGCCTACGTGGACGAAGGCACCATGGTTGACACCTGGGCCACCGTCGGCTCCTGCGCCCAAGTGGGCAAGAACGTCCACTTGTCGGGTGGCGTGGGCCTGGGTGGTGTGCTGGAACCCCTGCAAGCCAACCCCACCATCATTGAAGACAACTGCTTCATCGGCGCCCGCTCCGAAGTGGTGGAGGGCGTGATCGTAGAAGAGAACTCCGTGATCTCCATGGGCGTGTACATCGGCCAGTCCACCCCCATCTTCAACCGCGAAACCGGCGAAACCACCTTCGGCCGCGTGCCTGCGGGCTCCGTGGTGGTGTCGGGCAACCTGCCCAAGAAGACCAAGGACGGCAAGGACTATTCCATGTACGCCGCCATCATCGTCAAGACGGTGGACGCCAAGACCCGTTCCACGACCAGCCTGAACGATCTGCTGCGCGACTGATCGCCGCGCTGCTGCCTTCCATGGTGTTCAGGCACCATAGGAGGGCATGCCTGACTCTCCCGGTCGTGCGCTGACGCTGCGACCGTACCGGGGCTTCACATGCAAGGGAGCGTGCACGCCACGACAGCGATGCACGGTGCAGACCACCGGATTCCGAGGTTCACCCCATGAGCATGATGGAGCGCATTCTTCGCGTGATGGCCGACAAACAGGCATCGGACGTTTATCTGTCCGCCAATTCCCCGGCCCTGATCAAGATTGACGGCGAATGCATGCCCGTCAACAGCCAGATCCTCACCCCCGAGGCGCCCCGCACACTGCTGGCTGAAATCGTTACCCCCCAGGACATGGATGTGCTGGCCAACACCGGCGAGCTGAACCTGGCCGTGCCGCTGCAGGGCGTGGGCCGCTTTCGCATCAGCGCCATGCACCAGCGCGGCTCGGTGGCGGTGGTGGTGCGGTTTCTGGCCCAGCAGGTGCCTTCGCTCGACAGCCTGCACATGCCGCCTGCCCTGGGCGATCTGGTCATGGAAAAGCATGGCCTGATCCTCATTGCCGGCGCGTCCGGATCGGGCAAGAGCACCACGCTGGCGGCCATGATCGACCGGCGCAACGAGCTGTGCTCCGGCCACATCCTGACCATTGAAGACCCCATCGAATACCAGCTGCGCAACAAGAAATCCATCGTCAACCAGCGTGAGGTGGGCACCGACACCCAAAGCCAGCAGATTGCGCTGAAGAATGCGCTGCGCCAGGCCCCGGATGTGATCCTGATCGGTGAAATCCGCGACCGCGAGACCATGTCCGCCGCCATTGCCTACGCACAGTCCGGCCACCTGTGCCTGGCCACGCTGCATGGCAACAGCAGCTACCACGCGCTCCAACGTATTCTGGGTTTCTCCCCCGTGGAGGAGCGCGCCTCCCTGCTGGGCGATCTGGGCTCGGCGCTGCGCGCCGTGGTCACGCAGCGCCTGGTGCGCCAGCCCGATGGACACCGCATTCCGGCCGCCGAAATCATGGTGAACACCCCCCAGGTGCGCACCATGATCGAGAAAGGCGACTTCACCGGAATCAAGGATGCGATGGATCAATCCATGGACGAAGGCTCGCAAACCTTTGAAGATAGCCTCGCACAGCTCGTTTTGAGCGGCAAAATAGACCGTAAGGAAGGTCTGTCCAATGCAGATTCGCACACCAACTTGATGTGGCGCCTGCAAAATGACCCCCCAACGGCTGCCGCGGCCTCTGTGCAGCAGGCCGTACCGAGCTTCCAGCCCCCTGCCGCCGACGCCGCCCCTGCGGCCCCGGTCAGCGACATCGTGCTGGATACCCATATGCCCAGACCTTGAGTGCGTGCGCCCGGGGCCTGGGCTTCGAGGAAGCGTTTTCGACATGTCCCCCACCCTGCAGCTGGCTGAAGCCCTGATCAGCCGACCCTCTGTCACCCCCCAAGACCTCGGTTGCCTGGAACTGCTGGCCGAACGCCTGGCGCCACTGGGCTTTGCCTGCGAGCGCCTGGACAGTGGCCCGGACACGTTCCGTGTCCACAATCTGTGGGCCAAACGGTCGGCCAAGCCCGCGGCAGGCGGCCAAGCGGCGGTCAAGACCTTGGTGTTTGCCGGCCACACCGATGTGGTGCCCACAGGACCGGAATCCCAGTGGAGCAGCCAGCCCTTCATTCCCAGCTACCGCGACGGCAAGCTCTACGGACGCGGCGCCAGCGACATGAAGACCTCCATCGCCGCCTTCGTAGTGGCAGTGGAGGAGTTTTTGACGGCCACCCCAGAGCCCCTGCTGGACATCGCTTTCCTGCTCACCAGCGACGAGGAAGGCCCCTCCATCGATGGCACCAAGGCCGTGGTCGAGATTTTCAAGCAGCGCGGCGAAAAGCTGGACTACTGCATCGTGGGCGAACCCACTGCCGTCCACCAGACCGGTGACATGATCAAGAACGGACGCCGTGGCACGCTCAGCGGACGTCTGGCCGTGCACGGCATCCAGGGTCACATTGCCTACCCACAGCTGGCACGCAACCCCATCCACCAGGCGCTGCCGGCACTGACCGAACTGGCCGCCACCACCTGGGACCAGGGCAATGCCTTCTTCCCGCCCACCAGCTGGCAAATCAGCAACATCCACGGCGGCACCGGTGCCAGCAATGTGATCCCGGGTGAAGTGGTGGTGGATTTCAATTTCCGTTTCTGCACCGAAAGCACGGCCGAATCCCTCAAGCAGCGCGTCAAGACAGTGCTCGACCGCCATGGACTGGAATACGACCTGGGATGGACCCTGGGCGGCGAGCCCTTTCTGACCACCCCGGGCGATCTGGTCGGCGCCGTGCAGGCCGCCATCCACGCCGAAACCGGCATGACCACCGAACTCTCCACCACCGGCGGCACCAGCGATGGGCGTTTTATCGCCCAGATCTGCCCCCAGGTGATCGAGCTGGGCCCGCCCAATGCCAGCATCCACAAGATTGACGAACACATTGCCATCGCCGATGTGCAGCCGCTGACCAACATCTACCGCCGCACGCTGGAAAACCTGCATGCCCAGGCACTGGCAGCCCACACCGCTGAAAAAGCCTTCGCGCCAGCCTCCGAATAAGCTGCGCGCACCTTACTTTCTGACATGACGACTTCCTATACCCTGCCCCACGGCACCACCGTGGGTGAATTGATTGCCAGCGGCACCAGCTGTCTGACCCAGGCCGGCGTAGGCTTTGGCCACGGCACAGCCAATGCACACGACGAAGCGACGTGGCTGGTGCTGTGGCAGCTGGGCCTGCCCATCGACAGTCCTTTGGAAGACGAGCAGGACGCCATCGACAACCAAGCTGTTACAGCCGAGCAGAGCGCACAGGTTGCCGAGCTGTTTGACAAGCGCATCACCAGCCGCAAGCCCGCCGCGTACCTGACGCAAGAAGCCTGGCTGGTGGGTGTGCCTTTCTACATCGACGAGCGTTCCATCGTTCCGCGCAGCTTTATTGCCGAGCTGCTGGCCGACGGCAGCATCGACCACTTCCTCTCTGACAAGACGCGCAAGGTCCTGGACCTGTGCACCGGCAACGGCTCACTGGCCTGTCTGGCGGCCATGGCTTACCCCGAAGTCGAAGTGACTGGCGCCGACCTGTCCACCGATGCACTGGCCGTGGCCCGCATCAATGTCGACAAACACGGACTGCAGGAGCGCGTGACGCTGGTGGAAACCGACGGCCTGTCCCGAGTCCCCGGCCCCTGGGATCTGATCCTGTGCAACCCGCCCTATGTGAATGCGGACAGCATGTCCAAGCTGCCCGCCGAGTACCGTGCCGAGCCCGAACTGGCCCTGGCCGGAGGCACCGACGGCATGGATTTCATCCGGGACCTGTTTGCCGCGGCGCCCGCCGCCATGACGGAAGACGCGGTGCTGGTGCTGGAAATCGGCAACGAACGCGCATTTTTTGAAGCGGCTTTCCCGCTGCTGCCGGTGTTCTGGCTGGACACCAGCGCTGGCGAGGACCAGGTTCTGCTGGTTACCCGCGCCGCGTTGCTCGCCCAGGCCAAGCTCTTGGCACAATAGAGGCTATCGCTCTACCGCGCAGCCCCGCTGGAACCTCGATCGGCAGGCCTGCCGGAAAGCCCGGCGCAGCCACTGCCAGGCCTGCGCCCCATCGCACAACCCCTCCACCCGCCGTGAGCACAGCTCGCCGGCGGGTGCGTTTTTTCGTACTCGCTGATGATTACCCTTCGCAACGTCACCCTGCGCCGAGGCACCAAAGTGGTGCTGGACAATATCTCGGCCACCATCAATCCCGGCGAAAGCGTGGGTCTGGTCGGCCGCAATGGGGCCGGCAAATCGTCCCTGTTTGCGTTGCTCAGCGGCAAGCTGCACGAGGACAGCGGTGACTTCCACATTCCGTCGAGCTGGCGCATGGCCGAAGTCGCCCAGCACATGCCAGAAACCGACCAGAGCGCCACCGCCTTTGTGCTGGAGGGCGACACCCGCCTGACCGAAGTGCAGCGCCAGCTGGCAGAAGCCGAGGCCAGCGACGACGGCATGGCCATTGCCCAGGCCTATTCCGACCTGCATGATGCCGGCGCCCACGACGCGGAGGCACGGGCCCAGGCCTTGATCCTGGGTCTGGGCTTCAGGACCAGCGAGCTGGACCAGCCTGTGGACAGCTTTTCCGGCGGCTGGCGCATGCGCCTGCAGCTGGCGCGCGCCCTGATGTGCCCGTCGGATCTGCTGCTGCTGGACGAACCCACCAACCACTTGGACCTGGACGCCCTGGTCTGGCTGGAAGCCTGGCTCAAGCGCTACCCGGGCACCATGATCGTGATCAGCCACGACCGCGAGTTCCTGGACGCGATCACCAACGTCACGCTGCAGATCCAGCAGGGCCAGCTCACGCGCTACGGCGGCAACTACAGCAAGTTCGAAGAACTGCGCGCGCAGCAGCTGGAACTGCAGGCTGCCAGCTTTGCCAAGCAGCAGGAAAAGATGGCCCACCTGCAGCATTTCATCGACCGCTTCAAGGCCAAGGCCAGCAAGGCCAAGCAGGCACAAAGCAGGGTCAAGCAGCTCGAACGCATGGAAAAGATTGCCCCGGTGCTGGCCGAGGCCGAATTCACCTTCGAATTCAAGGAGCCCGCCAACCTGCCCAACCCCATGCTGGCCATCAGCGATGCGGCCTTTGGCTATACCGACGACGAGGGCCAGACCACCACCATCCTGACCGGCGTGAACCGCTCGGTGCTGGCAGGTCAGCGCATCGGTATTCTGGGGGCCAATGGTCAGGGTAAATCCACCCTGGTCAAGACCATTGCCCGCACCATGAAGCCGCTGGCCGGCTCAGTGACGGAAGGCAAGGGCCTGAACATCGGTTACTTTGCCCAGCAGGAGCTGGACGTGCTGCGCCCCAGCGATAACCCGCTGGAGCACATGATCCGCCTGGCACGCGATCTGGGTCCGGATGCCAAGCAACCCAGCCGCGAGCAGGATCTGCGCAACTTCCTGGGCACATTCAACTTCAGCGGCGACATGGTCAAGCAGACCGTGGGGACCATGAGCGGCGGTGAAAAAGCCCGCCTGGTGCTGGCCATGATCGTCTGGCAGCGCCCCAACCTGCTGCTGCTGGACGAACCTACCAACCACCTGGATCTGGCAACCCGCGAAGCCCTAGCCATGGCGTTGAACGACTTCGACGGCACGGTGATGCTGGTGTCCCACGACCGTCACCTGCTGCGTGCCGTCTGCGAAGACTTCTGGATGGTGGGCCGCGGCGTGGTCGGCCCCTTCGACGGCGATCTGGACGATTACCAGCGCTACCTGCTGGAAGAATCCAAGCGCCTGCGCGAAGAAGCCAAGCATGCAGAAGCCCAGGCGCAGCAGGCAGCTGCGGCACCGGCTCCAGCCGCTGCCGTGGTGGCTCCGGTGGCAGCACCTGTGGAAATCGCCGCGGCACCATCTGCGGCGCCTGCCCCGCAAGGCGACCAGCGGGAGCAGCGCAAGCTGGCTGCCGCCGCACGCCAGCAGCTGTCGGAAAAGACCAAGCCTTTCAAGAAAGAGCTGGAGCAGATCGATAAGAAAATGCCCCAGCTGACGGCCCAGCGCGACGCGCTGGAAGCCGAGTTGGCCATGCCCGGGCGGTCCGGTGCCGACATTGTGGAAGCAGGCAAGCAGCTCAGCAGCATCAACAGCGAGCTGGACGCGCTGGAAGAGCGCTGGCTGGAGTTGACCGAAGAAATCGAAGGGCTGACCCAGGCCGCGGGTCTGGCCTGAGGCACGAGGCCTGCAACCGGGACTGGTTAGATGTCCAGTTCCGGGCTGCTGGCCTGTTGCCATCGCCCGGTGGCAATCCCCTGACAGGCGCTGCCAGTTCGCTCAGCGCCACCTCTCCAACGCCTTCAGCGGTGGGACGCAGCCAGCACCCCACCGGCTGCAATGAAAGCGCCGCCGGTCACACGCTGGAACCAGCGGCCCGCGCTGCCCTGCTGCAGGCGCGCCAGCAACGTGGCACCACACAGCACATAGCCCAGCATGATGGCGCCGTCCAGCACCAGCCAGGTCAACGCCAGCACGCCCAATTGCCCTGCAATGGGAAGACTGGCGTCCATGAACTGCGGAAACAGCGCACTGAAGAACAGCAGGTCCTTCGGATTGCCAATGCCCACGATCAGGCCTTTGCGGTACAGGGGTCGCCAGGTGCGCCACATGGACCGGTCGGCCTGCTGGTGATCTTGAGCGCCAGGACTGGCGTTGGCGGCCGTCTGCACAGCGGCATCATCCGCTGCGCCGCTACCATGGCTGCGCCAGGTGGCAATTCCCAGATACAGCAGATAGGCGGCCCCTGCCCATTTGATGATGTGAAACAGCGTGTCCGATGCGGCAATCACCGCCCCCAGACCCAGCGCGGACAGGCCCATCAGCGTCATCGACGCCGTCATCCCGCCCACGATGGTGGCCAGTGCCGGACGCACCCCATGGCGTGCCGCATGCGTCACGCACAGCAACGCCGACGGGCCGGGCGCCGCAATCACGGCGCCTGCCAGAGAAACAAACAACAACCAGGTATGCAAAGACATGGAAACTTCCAACCGCCAGCGCAGCGCGCCATGCAAGGCGGCACCCGCCTGGCAGAACACAGGGGACGGATAGGCGCATCAAGCAACACGCTGACAGCAGCGCATGGAAATGCCTATCCAGCTACAGCCGTGGATTGTAGGCGGCGGCCTGTTCCAATGCTTTGCAGCGAACTGTATTTGTATACAGTTTAAAAATTTTTATATCAGCAACGAAATATTTCCAAAATGTGTCAACCGGGGTGATCGGGGCCGCGTTGTGAGGTGCACAAGGAGTAATACCCAGATGCATACCACCGCCATCCTGTCCGCCTGGCCTGACGACGAACGCGATCGCAAGCGCGCACCAGCCCGCTTCTGACAGCCTGCCACAGGCACCGCGCCAGCACGTGCATGCTGGCTGCTTACCAGGGAGCGCGTTCCCTGCCCGGCACACCACTTTCTACGCGCACCTTGCTACACAACCCAGCCCGCCTGAACCTGCTTTCGGCGGGCTTTGTGCTTCATGGAGCCTGCCAGTGTGCCGAGCTGGTGCAACACACAACGCCATCCACCGGCGCCAGAGCAAGATGCGGGCGATGCCGGCCCTGAAAGCCAGATCTACTCACCTTTCCCCTGTCATTTTCGACGCTCTTTTGCGCGCAGTGTGTCAACCCGGCCTGCATAACGGACGTTAAAGCAGCACAAGGAGTGAATTCGTATGCAAACCCCCGCCATTCTGTCTGCCTGGCCTGACGACGAACGTGATCGCAAGCGCGCACCTGCACGTCTGTAAGCAAATGCCGTGCCGGCACTTGCCGACCGCTGCCGCTGCACAGTTTGTGCGCTGAGATACGACACACTACCCACTCTGAAACCCGCCTCTGGCGGGTTTTTTGTTGTCGCTACCGGACAAGCACACACCACCGCTGACGACAAAACTTCAGCGCCACCACCGTTACCACGTCACACGACAACGCCACTGGCACCATGATGGTGCGCGGCATCCCACCAACCTGGGGCGTTTACACACTCGTTCACTTTTGCATGCACCTGCTTGCATCCTGACCGTCAACCCGTGCTGCGGGCCACGCGTTAAAGATGCACAAGGAGTGAAAACCGTATGAACCTGACCGACATCCTGTCCGCATGGCCTGAAGACGAACGTGACCGCAAGCGCGCACCCGCACGCCTGTAATCCGATTGCAGGCTGAGCGGCCATGACGCTGGCCCGATCCCGGGAACCCCATTCGCCCATCGGATGCCCTGGATCTGTTCTTTGAGTGTTGCGCCGTCTTCAACGTTGTTCCACCTGTAAAAAAGCCCACTTGCGTGGGCTTTTTTCATGTGTGTCCTGCTGGCCAGGTCATCTGCTGCACACCGTGCAGGATGTCATGTTGCAAGCCAGGACCATCCACACAGAAAAAAAAGGGAGCTGGACATGTCCAACTCCCCCACGCATACAAGCGGCCCGGAAAGACCGCCAGTTGCTCAGTGCATGTGCAGACCGCCGTTGACCGAGAAGTCGGCACCGGTGGAATAACCGCCCTCGTCCGATGCCAGCCAGGCGATGATGGAGGCAATTTCGCCGGGTTCACCCAGGCGCTTCACGGGGATGGTGCCCACGATCTTCTCCAGCACGTCAGGGCGGATGGCCTTGACCATGTCGGTGCCGATATAACCCGGGCTCACGGTATTCACCGTCACGCCTTTGTTGGCCAGCTCTTGCGCCAGGGCCATGGTGAAACCATGCATGCCGGCCTTGGCGGCCGAATAATTGGTCTGGCCGGCCTGGCCCTTCGCACCGTTGACCGAGCTGATGTTGATGATGCGACCCCAGCCCTTTTCCACCATGTCACCCACGACCTGCTTGGTCACGTTGAACATGGAGTTCAGATTGGTTTCGATCACCGCCTGCCAGTCATCGGGGGTCATCTTCAGGAACATGCGGTCGCGGGTGATACCGGCGTTGTTCACCAGAACATCGATGCTGCCGTGCTCGGCCTTGGCGTTGCCAAAGGCCTCGACCGTCGACTCCCAGTTACCCACATTGCCAACCGACGCGTGGAAGTTGTAGCCCAGTGCCTTTTGCTCATCCAACCACTTTTGAAAGTCGCGTGTCGGGCCGCAGCCGGCAATGACCTTGAAACCTTCACGATGCAGGCGCTGGCAGATGGCCGTACCAATGCCACCCATACCTCCGGTCACATACGCTACTTTCTGGCTCATACATATTCTCCTGTTAATCGATAGTTTTCCACTAACACTCTACCTGCTTTGGCGCAGGGAAACCTTGAGGTAAGTACCAATCACGGCAATTAGATTGGATTTCGCGCTATCAACACCAGAGCAGACAGTAGGCTCAAGCCTCCCCCTCTGCCCACCGGGACATACCCGATGGTGCGCCGCCACGGCCTGGCTGCTGCCAGGCCGCAGCGACTGCGCATCGCGTGTGCAGGCCAGCCTTTAACGCTCCAGCGCCATGGCCACGCCCATGCCGCCACCGATGCACAGCGCGGCCACGCCCTTCTTGGCGCCGCTGCGCTGCATTTCGTGCAGCAAGGTCACCAGCACGCGGCAGCCGGACGCACCAATGGGGTGCCCGATGGCGATGGCGCCACCGTTGACGTTGACCTTGGCGGCATCAATGCCCAACACATGGTTGACGGCACAGGCCTGGGCTGCGAAGGCTTCGTTCAGCTCGAACACATCCACGTCCCCCACAGACCAGCCGGCGCGGTCCAGCGCCTTGCGGGTGGCAAACACCGGGCCCATGCCCATGGTGGCGGGATCCAGGCCGCTGGTGGCGTAGGATTTGATGGTGGCCAGTGGCTTCAGGCCCAGGGCCTTGGCCTTGCTGGCACTCATCACCACCACGGCAGCAGCGCCGTCGTTCAGGCCCGAGGCGTTGCCCGCGGTCACCGTACCGGCCTTGTCGAAAGCAGGCTTGAGGCCGCCCAGGGCTTCGGCATTGGTCTTGCGGTTGATGTACTCATCGGCCGCAAACACCACGGGGTCGCCCTTGCGCTGCGGGATCACCACGGGAACGATTTCGTCCTTGAACTTGCCGGCGTCCTGTGCTGCGGCCGCCTTTTGCTGGCTGGCCAGCGCCAGCGCGTCCTGCTGCTCGCGGCTGATGCTGTTTTCCTTGGCCACGTTCTCGGCCGTGATGCCCATGTGGTACTGGTTGTACACATCCCACAGGCCATCCACGATCATGGTGTCGCTCATCTTCCAGTCACCCATGCGCTGGCCGTCGCGCGAACCATTGAGCACATGGGGCGACAGGCTCATGCTTTCCTGGCCACCGGCCACCACGATCTCGCTGTCACCCGTGGCCACGGCCTGGGCGGCCAGCATCACGGCCTTGAGACCGGAGCCACACACGGCGTTGATGGTCAGCGCCGGGGTTTCCTTGGCAACACCGGCCTTCATCATGGCCTGGCGAGCGGGATTCTGGCCCACGCCTGCGGTCAGCACCTGACCCATGATCACTTCGCCCACCTGGTCAGCGCCCACCTGGGCACGGGCCAGAGCCTCCTTGATGACGATGGCGCCCAACTCGGTGGCAGGCACCTTGGCCAGGGCGCCACCAAACTTGGCAACGGGGGTGCGGACAGCAGAAACGATAACGATGTCTTCCATGGTCTTCCTCTTGTGTTTTTCCGTATCGGGGTGGTTGAGCTACGCAGCCGACGACAGCCCGAGGGCCGTGCAGCGGCTGCTTCAGATATTGCACCGCAACATTCTGCCCTGTCCTCCAGGGCTGCGGCAGCGAAACCTCAGGCTTTTTGCAGCACGTAGCTGCCGGGTGCTGGCATGCGTTCCTTGTATTTGGTGCCTTGACCGTAGCGCTTGGGCGCAGCAATTTGCTTGCCAGCGTGGCCTTTGAGCCAGCCGGCCCAGTCTTCCCACCAGCTGCCGGGCTGCTCTTGCGCCCCTTCCAGCCACTGAGCATGGGTGGGCGGCAGTGCACCGTCCTCCCGAATCCAGTGACTGCGCTTCTTCTTGGCAGGCGGGTTGATCACCCCCGCAATGTGACCGGAGGCTCCCATCACAAAGCGCTTGGGGCCGGGCAGGACCTGGGTGGACGCATAGGACGCGGTGATGGGCACGATATGGTCTTCGCGTGAACCGTAGACATACACCGGCAGCTTGAGCTTGCGCAGGTCGATCTGCTCGCCGCACACGGTCAGCCTGCCCGGCTGCACCATGTTGTTCTCCAGATAGAAGTTGCGCAGATACCAGGCGTACCAGGGACCCGGCAGATTGGTGCAATCGCTGTTCCAGTACAGCAGATCGAACGCGGGAGGCGTTTCACCCTTCAGGTAGTTGCCCACCACGTAATTCCAGACCAGGTCGTTGGGGCGCAGGAAACTGAAGGTGGACGCCAGGTCCTGACCGGCCATCAGCCCACCCTGGCCCATCTGCATCTCGCGGTATTTGACGAAGTTCTCATCGATGAATAGATCCAGGATGCCGGTATCCTGGAAGTCGATCAGCGTGGTCAGGAAGGTGGCGCTGGCCACCGGGTGCTCTCCGCGCGCGGCCAGTACCGCCAGGCCGGTGGCCAGCATGGTGCCTCCCACGCAGAAACCCAGCGCATTGATCTTGGGCGCATCGGCAATCTCCTGCACCACGGCAATGGCACGCAGGATGGCGTCTTCGATGTAGTTGTCCCAGGTGCGGTCGCCCATGGCCGCATCGGGGTTGCGCCAGCTCACCACGAAGGTGCGGTGCCCCTCGCTGACGGCATAGCGGATCAATGAATTGTCGGGCTGCAAATCCAGGATGTAGTACTTGTTGATGCAGGGAGGCACCATCAGGAAGGGGCGCTCATGCACCTTGGCCGTCAGCGGCTTGTACTCGATCAGCTGAAAGTACTCGTTCTCATACACCACCGCGCCTTCGGTGGTGGCCACGTTCTTCCCCACCTCGAACACGCTCTCATCCGTCATGGACACATGGCCCTGCTGGATGTCGTGCAGCAGATTCTGCACGCCCTTGGCGATGCTCTCACCACGCGTTTCGATGGCTTTTTGCTGGGCATCGGGGTTCAGCGCCAGAAAGTTGCTGGGCGCCATGGCCGCCACCCATTGCTCCACGGCAAAGCGGATGCGCTGGCGGGTCTTTTCGTCCGCCTGCACCGCATCGGCCATGCCGGTCAGCACCTTGGCGTTGAGCGCATAGCTGGCAGCCGAGAACGCCGCCAGCGGGTTGTGTTCCCAGGGTGCGGCGCTGAAGCGCTTGTCCTTGGGCACGGGGGCCTTCATGCCGGCGGCCCACAAGGCCGTGGCTTCCCGGACGTATTCCTGTTGGAGCGCCTGCAGCTTGCCCGGCTCGAACTGCACCGACGGTACGGGGCCGGGCGCCTTGGGATCGATCTGCTGGAATGATTGCAGGGTCTTGGCCCAATGCTCGCCAAAGAACTGCTGGAAAGCCTGGGCGCTTTGGCCCCAGATAGGTTCAGAATTCATGCCTGCCTTGTCCCCTTGGTGTTGCTGTCGCTGTCAGCCCGCATGCCGTGTGTCGCCAACGGGCTTGCATCCATTGTTGCCGAGGCGGCAGGCGCTGACAACGCAACCCAGCGCCGCACTGTGCCTTGCTTGGAGAGACGTTGACAGACATCAAGCCCGATTCACGGCGTTTTCCGGTGTGCATACCGCCCTCTGCCCTATGCTTGGCGCCATGTACCTGATCCTGATTGCCTGGTTTTATGTCACCTTGATGATGGCCATTGCCGAAGCCACCAACCCCGTGGGTTCGGTGCTGGGCGGCATCGTGACGTTTGTGCTGTATGGCCTGCTCCCCATGGCCATCGTGGGCTACATCATGGCCACCCCCGAGCGAAAACGCCGCTTGAAAGCCCGGCGCGAAGCCGAGCAGCAAGCCTGGGATGCTGCCCAAGAGCCACCTGCAACCACCACCAAGCCCACACCGACCGGAACGATCGAGGTGCCGGCCACGACGGGCATTGACTCCGCTCCCGTTGTCCCTGCCGAGGTCCGGCCAGCGAACGCCACCACCCCGACAGAACAGCCCCCCTGAAAGACGGATGCCGACCAACGGCATGCCACTTGCAGCGCGCACGCCACAGTGCGCCCGGGCCATCCAGGCAAGTTGCAAGCAATTGAAAACTGTGCGTACCCACCGGCGCAGGGCCGGCGATCAATCGCTGCGATCACGCCCCAAAGGGGCGCCACGGTGTCCGGGGTAGCCCAGCCGGCTGGGCATGATGATCCTCAGCTTCGCGCTGCAGGCGCTTGCCCTTCCAGCCAGATGCATGCTGCCATCCTTCCCGTACTGCCCAGCACCGCAGCATCACGGCGATGGGAGAAAAAGCGGGTGCTGTCGGTGACCGTGCACCAGGGCGTGCTGCCGTCATTTCCATAGATACCCGTCAGACCCAGCGCCTGCAGGCGCTGGCGGGCCAGTCCTGGCAGGTTGGCCCACCATTTTCCCGACACCGCGCCAGGGGTGAAGCAACTGGCCGCTTGCGCGGATGCAGTGACGAACGCCTGACGGACTTCGCTGCCCACCTCGAACGCCGTGGGGCCGATGCACGGCCCCAGCCAGACCTGGGTATCGGCTGCGATGTCAGCCACCGTCTGCACCGACATTGCTTCAGCAGCACGTGGCAGGGCTGCAGGCGCCAGATGTGCCTGACGTGCCTGTACCTGCCTTGCAAAACGGGCAAACACCGTCTCCAATACGCCCACACCGTCTTGCCCCACCAGTCCGCGCCAGCCCGCATGGGCTGCGGCCACCACCGGCACATGGCGGTGGGCCAGCAGCACCGGCAAGCAATCGGCCACCATGATGGTGCACACCGCGCCCGGTTGATCGCTCACGCAGGCGTCTGCTGCTACTCCGTCGGTGGTATGGGCATGCAATGCCTCCACATCGCAGCCATGCACCTGCTGCAAGAACACCGGGCGCGCCCCTGGGCTGCTGCGCTGGATGGCTTCGGTCAGGATGTGGCGGTTGGCAGCCACAGCGGCAGGGTCGTCGCGCACATGGTCACCCAGGTTCAGGCTGCCAAACGGTGCTTGGCTCACCCCGCCTGCACGGGTGGTGAACAGGGCTTGTACACCCGCGATCTGCGGCCATTCGGGCACCAGCCAGGGGTGGGACCCAGGCATCATCGCACTCTCACGCATCGTCATTCTTCTCGTTCACACACCACATTCAAGCTCCATATTCGGCGCAACACCGCCGTTCAAGGCTGCGCATCCGGGCAGGCCGAGGGCTGCGCTGCCTGCACGGCGGACTGCGCCAGCGCGGCTTCATAGGCGGCCAGGGTAGCAGTCAGGCCGTCCAGGGGCACGCCAAAGCGCTGGGCATTGAAGATCTGCGGCACCAGACAGCAATCTGCCAAGGTCAGGCTGTCACCCCAGCACAGCGTGGACGGCGCCATACCCAGGCGCGCGCGCTCGGTCGCCAGCAGCGCCAGCTCGCGCTCGAAAGCCTCCAGGCCCTGGCGCACCCAGTGGTGGTACCACAGGTTCTTGGTGTCGTCGCTCAAACCGCCTTCATGCACCAGCCAGCGCAGCACCCGCAGATTGTTCAAAGGATGGATATCGCAAGCCACCATCTGCGCCAGACCGCGGATGCGTGCACGGGCCAGCGCATCGCCTGGCAGCAGGCTGGGCTGGGGATGAGTCTCGTCCAGGTACTCGATGATGGCCATGGACTGGTTCAACCAGGCGGCACCGCCACCGATGTCCAGGGCCGGCACCAGACTGTCTCCCATGTGCGCCAGGTAATCCGGCGCCCGCTGCGCGCCGTGCACCAGATGCACGGCGTGGTAGTCATACGGCAGCCCCTTGTGTGCCAGAGCAATGCGCACACGGAACGAGGCCGAGGAGCGGAAGTAGTTGTAGAGCTGCATGGGCCGCAGCATAGCGCAGGCCGTGTCGCCTTTTGGGCTGCACCGTGCTGGCGCCGTGGCACACTGCAAGCAGGGTAGAAAGGCCGCAGCGCCACTTTGCCCGTGCCCCGAGACAACACGTTAGATTGACCAACAACCATGTCCCAACAGTACGTTCTCCCCCCTGCTCCTGTTGCCAGCCTGCCCGTCACCGGCAGCGAAGCGCTCTTTCCCGTGCACCGCGTCTACTGCGTGGGCCGCAACTACGCCGAACACGCCAAGGAAATGGGCTTTACCGGCCGCGAGGCGCCGTTCTTCTTCATGAAGCCGGCCGACGCCGTGCTGCCCGTGCCCGCCGGCCAAACGGTGGACATGCCCTACCCCACGCTGACCGACAACCTGCACCACGAGATCGAACTGGTGGTGGCCATTGGCAAGGGTGGCAAGGACATTCCCGTGGCCCAGGCGCTGGAGCATATCTACGGCTACGCCGTGGGCCTGGACATGACGCGCCGCGACCTGCAAGGCGAGATGAAGAAGCAGGGCCGTCCCTGGTGCATCGGCAAGGGCTTCGACTACAGCGCTCCCATCGGCCCCATCACGCCAGTCGCCCAAGCGGGTGACGTCACCACTGCCGGCATCTGGCTGCAAGTGAACGACGCCGACCGCCAGCGAAGCAATGTGGACCAGTTGATCTGGAACATTGCCGAGACCGTGGCCATCCTGTCGCAAGCCTGGGAGCTGCAACCCGGCGACCTCATCATGACCGGCACGCCCGAAGGCGTGGGTGCCGTGGTGCGTGGCGATGTGATGGCCGGCGGCGTGGACGGACTGGAGTCCATCCGCGTGCGCATGGCGTAAACGCGGCCCACCCTGGAGACGTCGTTGCGAAGCTGAGCGTACCGTCCCGTACGTCTGCGGCTTCGTGCGGCGTCTTCGTGGTGCACCGGCGATCCCTGCGATCTGCCGGGCCCCGCGGTCCATTTGGGCACGTCAGCGCAGCCGAGAACTCATGTTTTCATAGCTACTAACGCTCACGCAGCAAGCATCACAGCCACACTTCCCCTCTATTCCAGACATGACCTTGCGCAGCCCCATCAAGTTCTGCCGTGAATGCGGCCATGCCGTGACCTACCGCGTGCCCGACGACGGCGACACGCGTGCCCGCGCCGTGTGCCCGCAATGCGCCACCATCCACTACGAGAACCCGCTGAACGTGGTGGGCACCATTCCCGTGCTGGCCGATGGCCGCGTGCTGCTGTGCAAGCGCAACATCGAGCCACGCTGGGGCAAATGGACGCTGCCGGCCGGCTTCATGGAACTGGATGAAACCACCAGCCAGGGCGCAGCACGCGAGACGGATGAGGAAGCCGGCGCCCAGATCCGCATGGGGCGGCTGTTTTCCGTCATCAATGTGCCGCGCGTAGGCCAGGTGCACCTGTTTTACACCGCCGAAGTGCTGAGCGAAGCACTCAACCCAGGGCCGGAAACCATTGAGGCACGGTTCTTCCGCGAAGAAGATATTCCCTGGGACGAAATTGCTTTTCGCACCGTGAGCACCACGCTGCAGCGCTGGTTTGCCGACCGCGACAACGGCATGAGCGACCAGGTGCACGCCATCGATCTGGTCTGATCGTCCACTCACAACCGTCTGCACCAGCCCGCCGGAATCCTGCGGGCTTTTTCATGTCCGTCCACCCAACGCCGGGCACTGCCCTAGGTACACCATGGCAGGAACTTGCAATCTGGCGGCGACGGCCGCGGCACAGCGCTCCGTGGCGAGCCCCTGTACCGCGTTGAATGGCCTCTTCAGCCCAGCCAGCCTTTGGGCTTCTTGTCCTGCTTGCGCTCCACCGGGTTGGCCGTCAACCAGTTGGACGGATAGGCACGCAAAAACTCGCGCGCCTTGTCCTGGCGGGCAGTCAGCCAGGCGTCGTACGAGCCTTCGTTCAGAATCGCCGGCATGCGCTTTTCGCTTCCCGGGTGCTGGTAGCGGTGCATCAGTGCATGGCTGTTGGCGTTCACGGTCAGTATGGCGTAGCTGATCAGTTCCGCGCCGCTGTCCGGATCCTGCCAACGGGACCACACTCCGGCCACGCCCATGGGCTCGCCATCCACGCGCGAGATGCGGGTGGACACCGGTTTTCCGCTGCGCAGATCGTCCTCGAAGAACGCCTGCATCGGAATGATGCAGCGCTGCCCAGCCAGCCAGGCGTCGCGATAGGCCTGCACGGTGGATACCGTGTCGTTGCGCGCCACCAGTTGCTTGGGCGCGCGCAGTCGGGCATCTGATGCGGATTTGACCCAGTGCGCCACAAAACCGAACTGTGCCGGCACCCATTCGCGCTGCACGGGAGGGGCCTTGGGTTTGGCCGCCGGGACCGCATCGGCGGCGGCAGCCACGCTCGACTCCAGAGGGGGTGCCGCCTCGACAGCACCACCGGCCACCGTGGCGTCCGACGGCACGGGCTGCGCCACGGCACGGACCATGCCGCTGAGACGGTTGGCACGGACCAGGCGCTCCGCAGGCACCTCCGCAGGACTCACTTTGAAGAAGGCGGCGTAATCGCCCGGCTGGGGCAGGTTTTCGTACTGGGAACTCATAGGCGCCGATGGTAAGGGGCTTGGCGGCACCCGAACACGGCACGGCGACAAAACCCGCGAGATCACCCTGCGCATGCTGCTCACATTGCTGGCAGTTTCTTGACATGGGTTTACCCCAGGCCCGGCTTTTGCTGATGCAGATCACGCGTACCGAGGCACACACCAACAAGAGACAAGGACCCGTATGACGACCTCCAGCCACAATGCCGCCGCATCTTCTGCAGCCCCCCAGCTGCACACCGATGCCTTCATCCCTTATATGCGGAATGTCACGCGCTGCGAGGCTTCGCTGCGCGAGCTGAACCTGATGTGGCGGCTGATCGAGTCGTCAGCCAAGATGAACTGCCCGCAGGAAGCCCATGCCATCCTGCCGATGATGGCCGCCACGCGTGCCGGCTTTGAGCAGCTGGAACAGGATCTGGTGCACTCCATGGTCCACCAGTCCGTCACCGGGGTGATGGCCGCCCTGGCCACGCAGGCCCAGAACGTGATCGATACCCTGGTGCGCAACCTGTACGAGCGCACGGCCGACGTGGGCTTTCTGGCCACCGACAGCATGCTCTGCCGCTACGTGGCCGGCCTGGCCGACGGTGTGGGCGTGCAGGAGCGCCTGCGCGCCTACCGCAGCAAGTACACGGTCTATAACGAGATCTTGCTCGTAGGCCTGGACGGAACGGTGCTGGCCCAGACCGATGGCGACTCGCCCGTGGAAGGCAGCCAGGACCCGCTGCTGGCGCGCACGCTGCAAAGCAGCAGCTATGTGGAAACCTTCCGCGCCACCGACCTGCGTCCCCACCAGACCCACGCGCTGATCTATTCCCAGCGCATGCTGCACCCACAGACGGGTGAACCCATTGGCGTGCTGTGCCTCAGCTTTGACTTCGATGGCGAAATGCGCGGCATCTTCGGTGCACGCGCCGCTGGTCTGCAAGGCAGCAACAATGGCGTGCGCAGCGTGGGCCTGCTGGTCAATGGGAGCGGGCAGGTGCTGGCCAGCAGCGACCCGCACTGGATTGGTGCCGACAGCCCTGTCCCGACGTACCACAACAGTGCGCCAAGTCTGCACATCCATGCTGGACGCACCTACCTGGTGCAGACCGCCGCATCGGCCGGCTACCAGGGCTACCCTGGCCCTGACGGCTGGCAAGGCCAGATCATGATTCCAGTGGAGCAGGCCTTTGCCAACCAGAGCCAGCATCTGCTGGAACATCTGGACCCTTATGTGGCTCAGGGTCTGCTGGCCCATGCCCACCGTTTTTGCCCGCCGCTGCATGCCATCATCACGGCGGCGGACACCATCCGCCGCGTGGTCTGGAATGGCCAGGTGATGACCGCCGGCGACACGCCCGACAACGGCAGCGACGGCACCCGTCTGCAGGCCGTGCTGGAGCAGATCGGCGAGACCGGGGCACGCACCAACGAGGTGTTCACCCAGTCCATCCGCGCGCTGTACGACACGGTGCTGAATGCAGCTCTGCGCGACAACACCCTGCTCAGCCGCCTGCTGGTGGACCTGCTGGACCGCAACCTGTACGAGCGCGCCAACGATTGCCGCTGGTGGGCGCTGACGCCCCAGTTGCCTGCGCTGCTGCTGGCCGTGCAACGCGGCCAGACCACGGACACCCAGGTGCAACAAGTCTGTGCCCAGCTCAGCCACATCCATAGCCTCTACACCGTCTACAGCCAGCTGGTGGTGTATGACCGCAGCGGCCGCATCGTGGCCACCAGCTTGCGGGGCGAAACACCCGCAGGAGCACCTGCCGGCTGGCAGAACACCACCGACGACGTCCTGCAGCATCCACTGCTGGGCCAAAGCATCGAGGCCGACACACTCACCCAGGTACTGGCCCTGTCTGGCCCGCAGGCCTACCACGTCAGCCCCTGGCGGCCCAGCGCCCTCGAAAGCAGCCAGGCCCCCACCTACGCCTACCACGCGGCCTTGCGCAGCGACGACGGGCAGGTGCTGGGCGGCATCGGTCTGGTCTTCAATGCCGAACGCGAGCTGCAGTCCATGCTGGACAGTGCCGCGCCGCACAACGCAGCGACTGCTGACAGCGCCACCCGCGTGCTCTACCTGGATCGCCTGGGTCAGGTGCTGGCCTCCACCGACACGGCCCAGCCTGTGGGCAGCCGCATGCCCCTGCCAGTCGACCTGCTGCAGCTGCCTGCCGGCCAGAGCGCCGCACGCGCCATGGTGCACGCAGGCCAGTACTGCATCGTGGCCGCCACGGCAGGCAGCGGTTACCGTGAATTCAAGCGCAGCGACGGCTACCGCGAAGAGGTGCTGGCCGTGGCCGTCCAGCCTTTCGGGGCCGAACAGGAAGATGCCATCGCCGCCGTGCGCCGCCGCAGCACCTGCATCGATTCCATGGCGCCTGCCCAAGGAGGCCAGCAGCTGCGGGAGATGGCCACCTTCTTCGTCGGCAGCAGCCTGATGGCACTGGACGCCGCCTGCGTGCTCGAAGCCCTGCCCGCCGCCGCCATCGCCCCGGTGTCGGCCGGCCGCATTCCCCACTGTGTGGGCACCATGGCCCGCCGCAGCCGCGGTGCGCTGACCGGCTATGTCTGGGTGTTCGACCTGAACGCCCTGCTGCACGGCAAACCCACCCGCGTCACCGCGCAAAGCCAGGTCGTCGTGCTGGAGCATGCCGGGCGCCGCCTGGGCCTGCTGGTCAGCGACCTGCAGGGCGTGGCCCGCTTTGCCGACAGCCAGGTCATCCCTGCGCCCGCCATGGCCCCCTCCCAGCACCGGCTGGTGGATGCCCTGGTCAAGGCCAACGGCGGCAGCCTGCTGATCCAGTGCCTGAGTGCAGCGGCCCTGCTGCACACGCTGCAGGGGCAGGCGAGTGCAACGGCTGCTGCAGACGCACATCGCCATCCAGGCAGGGAAGAAAACGCCTGAAACCCCGTTTCGACACGATTCGGTAAGCACGTTATGTTACAAACTAGGCCGTGCCGCTGTTGGCACGGCTGATGTTTGCCCAATGGCCCGTTCACTGCTCGGACTTCGCCCTGCAGCCTCCCAGACCCCGCTGGAGCTGTCCACCACCACCCCGCTACAGACTCCCCTGAACGGTGCCGCGCTGCAGGCCCGCTTGCGGCAAAAGCGTTCCTCGGCCTATGTGCAGGCCGTGACGCAGCTCGATGCCGGCGGCCATGTGCACAGCCCAGCCGCCACCCAGGCGTTGATCGATGCCATCCGCAATGAATTGCCCGATGTCTCGATCGATGCCCTGCCCTTTGGCATCGTGTCCCGCTGCTATCTGGGCGCACCTTATGAGGTGCATACCCTGGACTGCAGCGGCAGCATCATCCAGCACTACAAGACCCATGAAAGCCTGCCCGCTACGCTGGAGCGGGCGCGCAGCCTGGCCCAGCACCCGGCTTACGCCTTCATTGAAGTGTATGGATCCCGCCTTATCGCGGTCAGCTCGTCCGGGCAGACCGCGCTCATTGACCTTTGACCTCCTCCTGCTTGCCCTATGAGTTCTGAACGCATCATCCAGGTTGCAGACCTGTCCTTGATTCTCGGGTCGCTTCGCTCCCTGCAAAGCGATATCGGCACCGTCTCCAACCAGGTGGACAACGTCGGCCACGACCTGTCGCAGACCCGTGCCGAACTGTCGCGCCTGGAGCAGGCTTTCGCGGACTTCGTCGAAGCCGACCTCAAGGCCAAGGAACTGTCGCTGGCCGAAACCCGCCAGGTGAAGATCCGCCAGGAAATCGAAAACACCTTCGGGCAGAATGCCGTGGTGCGCCGCCAGGCCACCGGCATCCTGCAAGCCTCCGACATTCAGTTGGTGCGCCAGGAAACCATCCGGGGTGCGACGGAAGAGCTGATGCTCTCCACCCCCCGCTACTGGCTGGCACCGGCCCTGGTGGCCTTGGCCGCCTGGCTGGGAGACAATCGCGACCTGGCCCAGCGTGCACTGGCCGAAGCGGTGCGCCGTGACGACGAAAAGACCTCGCTGTTCTTTGCCCTGATCTCCCGCCGTGCCGGCCGCAGCGAAGCCAACCGGACCTGGCTGGACCGCTACTTCGGACTCCAGAATCCACACCAGCTCGACCGCCAGACCGTGGTGATGGTCGACGCCATGGCCAATGGTGTCTTCAACGCCGACACCACACAGCTGTGCTCCAAGCGCATCACCGCCTGGATCGAAGAACTGTCGCAGCAGGCGGGATTTGCCGAGGCGCAGCGCAGCCAGTGGAGCGACGCCTTGCGCTCCAAGACCCCCCATGCAGACCATGCGGACGACTATCCCCATCTGTCGCGCTTCAGTCCTACCTGGGGTGCGCTGGGCACGTCGCTCAACGAAGCCTCCATGCAATCGGCGGTGCTGCAGCATTTCGAACAGGTCTTCCAAGGGGAGATCAAGCCTGCCAGCAGCGTGCTGGTGGCAGTGGACGACCTGCTGACCAAGCTGGTCACCCGCTTTGACGATGAGGAGCTTCCACTGCGCCGCCAGGAAGAGCTGTGCCGGCTGATCATTGAGGAAAGCGGCGACAAGCGTGCCGCCCAGAGCCGCTACGACCTGCAAAGCAAAACGCTGGACACGCAGGTGGACTTCACCCAGTTGCTGACCAATGCAGCCATGCACCCCGAAACCTCGCATGTCACGCGGGCCACGCAACGCTTTGCGATTGCACACTCGCGCGACTGGATTCTGGATGCCCACAGCGATGTCACGGCCAAGGCGCGGCAGAAAGTGCCACAACGCATTGAGCTGCAGCTTGAAGACTGGAGCGGCCAGACCAGTGCCGGAGAAAACGAGGCCGAGCTGCTGGCCAGCCTGGCCTCGCATCTGGACCAACGCGAAGCCGAGGCGCTGGCAGGCGCCAAGCTGGGACTCAAGCACTGGGGCGCCGTTGCCATCGGTGCCGTTCTGGTACTGATGAGCGTGTCCTACGGCATGGTCTCGCTGGTGCTGGGGTTGGCAGCACTGGGCTGGGCTTATCTGGGCCACCGCACCGTGCAGAAGCTGCGCATCAAGATCCGTGAGGATTTCGCGCGCCTGAAAACCCAGTCGGCGCAGGCACTGCGCGCCTGCATGGCAGAGACTGTGGAGCTGCGCCGCGACCTGGCACAGCGCGATGGCGTTTCTGCGAATGTGACAGCCCTGCTGGAAAGCATCAGCCCCGCGCAGCACCTGCTGTCCGGTCACGACAATGTGCGCCGCGTCATGGCCGCCTAATCACACCAGGATTCCCTATGCCCCGAGACCTTTTGTCCACCGTGACACCCGATGTGCCAAACGCCTCCAGTGCTCCCCGCGCGGCCCCTTCCGCACACCCAGCGCCCGCACCGCAGCCCGTCGAACCACAAACCGATCGCGACGCACTGGCGGGAGCGCTGCCTGACTGGGATCTCCTGCCAGGCTCGCCCTTTGTGCGCCGCATCAAGTGATGCGGGGCTGGTTCTCCCGCCCTGCTGATACGGCATCGTCTGCGGCAGAACCGGCTGCGGGCGATGCCCCGCAGTCCTATGCCCAATGGAGCCAGTGCCTGGATGCCCTGGCGAAAGAGGACAACGATGCAGCCTGCCTGCAGCAGCTCGAGAATGGCCAGTTGGAATGGACTGCAGGGGTGGCCCCCATGCTGGGCAAACGGATCAGCGAAGAAGTCCAGCGCCGGCTGCAACGCTGCTCCGACCGGTTGGCACGCGATCTGCGGCTGGGGGCGCAGGAAACCCTGATCGTGCGCGCCGTGCTCCAGGGGCGCGTGCAACTGGGTTTTGTCCACCGGCTGTGCCAACTGCCGGTGCTACCCGCGGCTACGCAGCAGCACCTGCAAAGTGAAATTCTCAGATTTGCCGAGCGCGCACAGAAATCGCTGGAAGACACGGCCAAGGCCGACCGCAGCGGACAACTGGCCACCCTGTTGCGCAACAACCCGTTAACAGGCTATGACCGCACCCCTGCGTCCTCCAGCCCCCTTCATACCGCGCCGCCGACAGCCGCCACCCTGTCCCCTGCCACAGCGGCTGCACCCCGCAGGCGCAACATCCTGAACTGACCATTGCTTCCATGAGCGACACCGCTGAATTCAAAGCCACGCTGACGCGTTATCTCAAGGCCCGCATCCCCTTCATCTCCATCCGCAGCGCCGAGCGCAGCCGGGTCCTGGAACTGCTGCGCGACGTCGGCTCCACGCTGCAGGCTCCGATCTATGTGCACACGCTGTCCCAGGGAACACGCGAGCTTGGCAGCAACCGCTCCGTCAACGACGACCGCTCCGTGACGGGTGCTGTGGACTTCGCCAGCCAGCAGTTCGCCCAGCGCCAGAATCTCACCGCGACCCTGACCGAAGTCTCGGACATTGAGGACGACACACCGGCGGCGCGCCACCTGCTGGATGTCGTGATGCTGGCGGCCGAGAACAGCGGTTCGGTCATCGTGATCACCACCAAGCCGGTCTGGGGTCAGTTGCAGCGCGCAGGCATGTCGCTGGTGCTCTCCGCCCCCACTGAAGATGAGATGCTCGGCATCATTCGTGACAACCTCAACGCCTACCGGGAACATTTCCCCATCGAATGGGACGATGCCGACGAGCGCCGTGCCGCCGCCGCACTCGCGGGGGTGTCGCGCATCGAAGCGGAGAACATCATTGCGACCTTGCTGGCCAACGGCCGCATCACCAAGGCCGACATGGTCGAGGTGATGCATGCCAAGGACCGCATCTTTGCCGACATCTCCGGTATCGAGCGTGTAAATGTGCGCAGCAGCAGCCTGAACGTGGGGGGATTGGGAGGCCTGAAAGCCTGGCTGGACAAGGAGCAGCCCCTTCTCACCGCGGATCTGCGTGAGCGCGGCATCCGGCCACCTCGTGGCGTGCTGCTGGTGGGCGTGCCCGGCTGCGGGAAATCGCTGTCCGCCAAGGCCATTGCGGCCAACTGGGGGCTGCCGCTGTACCGCCTGGATCTGTCCACCATCCATGGGCAGTACCTGGGGCAAAGCGAGACCCGCCTGAAGGACGCGCTGAGCACCGCTGATCATGTGGCGCCCTGCGTGCTGTGGATCGACGAAATTGAAAAAGGCCTGGCAGGCGCCGGAGGCAGCGGCGATGGCGGCACGGCCACCCGCCTGGTCGGCCAGTTCCTCTACTGGCTGCAGGAATCCCTGGCCCGCGTCTTTGTGGTTGCCACTGCCAACGATGTGTCCAAGCTGCCACCGGAACTGCTGCGCCGGGGCAGGTTTGATGAACTGTTCTTTGTCGATCTGCCCACCCCGACAGAGCGCCGCGAGATCATCGGCATCTACACCCAGCGCGGCCTGCGACAGGAAGTCCCTGCGGCGCTGCTGGACGAAATGGTGGAACTGTCCGATGGCTTTGCCGGCTCCGACCTGGAGTCGGCCGTGCGCGAAGTGGTCAAGGAGGCTTACCTGCGCGGTGACGAGGTCGTGACGGCAGAGCTTTTCCGCCGCAGCTTCACCAATGTGGTGCCCTTGTCCAAGACAGCGCCGGAGCAGATCGAGAGCATCCGGGCCTGGGGACGGGAGCGCGCCGTTCCGGCATCGGGCCAGCCCATCGGTGCGGCCACGCAGCAAGTGCGTGCCCGTCGCCAGGTTCTGGCCTGATGCACCGCCAGCGCACCCACGCGGTGCGCGGCGCCAGCCCTCCACATTTGGAGCCTAATACCGTCCTAATGCCCTACTGCCGCAGCCAGTGAGCCAAGCCCGGCAGCGCGGCCTGCGTTGCGGCATAGCCGGCATCCATCGCCTCCTTGGCGCGGTGGAAGTCCAGCAGACCCAGATGTGCCAGACGCGGGGCAATCACCAGCTCGGGCGGGTCACCGGCCATGCGGCTGCGCGTGATGCGCATCTGCATGATGTTGACGCTGGTCATCACCACATCCAGCACCGACGGAATGCGCATGCCATCCACCAGCGGGCTGTTGGCAACGGCCGGTGGCGCACCCAAGCCAGGGATCCAGGAGGTCAGCCGCCGGGACCAGGGCTTGCCAGGGGGCGGCACGGCAGCACCACCTTCCTCCCCCGCCGTGCCACCGGCTGGTGGCACAGGGTCAGGCGGCGTCCTGTTCAACATGTCGCCTCCCTCCTCGTCACCATCCTCCACCTGCTGGTGGCGTGGTGATGGAATCGGTGGCGGCGCCTCCTGCACCGCCAGTGGCTGCATGTGGCGTTGCATCAGATCAACGTTCAGATCCACAGCGATCACAATGTCGGCCCCCATGGCACGCGCCAGCGATGCGGGCACCGGATTGACCAGACCACCGTCCACCAGCAAGCGCCCTTCACGCAGCACTGGCGTGAACAGACCGGGCAGTGCGATCGAAGCACGCACCGCATCGGCGATCGAGCCCTGGCGCATCCACACCTCGGCCCCCGAATGCAGGTCGGTGGCCACGGCCCCGAACGGAATGGGAGAGTTCTCGATATCGAAATCGGCGAAATTGCGGCGCCAGAAGCTGATCAGCTTCTCCCCCTTGAGCATGCCTCCGGCCAGATTGAAGTCCATGAAGCCGAACACATCGCGCATGCCCAGGCCCTGCACCCAGTCCGCAAAGCGCTCCAGTTCGCCACCGGCATAGGCGGCACCCACCAGCGCGCCGATGGAGCTGCCACAGACCACATCGGGCTGTATGCCCGCATCCCGAAGCGCCCGCAGCACGCCAATGTGCGACCAGCCACGGGCAGAGCCGCTGCCCAGCGCCAGGCCCAGTTTGGGAGTACGCCGGGTCAGTGCCATCAGGCGCCTCCGTCCGCGTTGCCGCCTTGTAGCAAGGCCAGCATGCCTGCTTCGTCCAGGACCTTCACGCCCAGCTCCTCGGCCTTGGCCAGCTTGCTGCCGGCGTCTGCCCCGGCCACTACGTAGCTGGTCTTCTTGCTGACCGAGCCGGCCACCTTGGCACCCGCAGCTTCCAGCATGTCCTTGGAGGCATCGCGCGTCAGCGTGGGCAGGGTGCCAGTCAGCACCACCGTCATGCCAGCCAGGATCTGTGCCGGCTTTTCGGCCGGTGCGCCCTCTTCCCAGTGCACCCCGCAGGCACGCAGCTGCTCCACCACCTCACGGTTGTGGGGCTGCGCAAAAAAGGTATGGATGCTGTCCGCCACGATGGGACCCACGTCACGCACCTCCAGCAGTTGTTCCACGCTGGCGTCCATGATGGCGTCCAGCAGGCCGAAGTGCCGCGCCAGATCCTTGGCCGTGGCCTCCCCCACATTGCGGATGCCCAGCCCGAACAGAAAACGCGGCAGCGTGGTGGACTTGGACTTCTCCAGCGCATCTAGCACGTTCTGCGCCGACTTTTCGGCCATGCGGTCCAGTGCCACCAGCGATGTCAAACCCAGCTTGTACAGATCGGGCAGCGTGCGCACCAAATTGCCATCCACCAGCTGGTCCACCAGCTTGTCGCCCAGACCTTCAATGTCCATGGCACGGCGGGCGGCAAAATGCAGCAGCGCTTCCTTGCGCTGGGCAGCACAGAACAGCCCGCCGGTGCAGCGGTGGTTGGCCTCGCCTTTTTCGCGCACCACGGCACTGCCGCAGATAGGGCACGCAGCGGGCATGCGGAAATTGGGCACATAGGCGGCCCGCGTACCGGGCACCCTGCCGACGACCTCGGGAATCACGTCCCCCGCGCGGCGCACGATCACCGTGTCCCCCACGCGCACGCCTTTCTTGCGCGTCTCGAACAGGTTGTGCAAAGTGGCATTGGTCACCACCACCCCACCGACCGCCACCGGCGCCAGACGCGCCACAGGGGTGAGCTTGCCGGTACGCCCCACCTGCACATCGATGCCTTCCATCACGGTGGGCATCTCTTCCGCCGGGTATTTGTGGGCCACGGCCCAGCGCGGCTCGCGCGTGACAAAGCCCAACTGGCGCTGCAGGGCCAGACTGTTGACCTTGTAGACCACACCATCGATCTCGTACGGCAGCGTGGCGCGCTCGGCCCCCATGCGGGCATGAAACGCCACCAGTTCGGAAGCACCATGGGCGATCTGCACCTGCGGCGCCACCGGGAATCCCCAGGCCTTGAGCTGCTGCAGCAGGGCGTAATGGGTGCCAAACTGTGGCCCCCCTTCCGCCACCGGCGTGACATCCCCCATGCCGTAGGCAAAAAAGGACAGCGGGCGCTGGGCGGCGATATTGCTGTCAAGCTGGCGCACGGCACCGGCCGCGGCGTTGCGCGGGTTGGCAAACAGCTTGGCACCTGCGGCCTCCTGGCGGGCATTGAGCTTTTCCAGGTCGGCGCGGCGCATATACACCTCGCCGCGCACTTCCAGTACCGGCGGTACGCCGCCCACACCTGTCGGCAGGGTCAACGGAATCTGGCGGATGGTGCGGATGTTGTGCGTCACCTCCTCGCCCACCTCGCCGTCCCCGCGCGTGACGGCATGGACCAGGCTGCCCTGCTCGTAGCGCAGGCTCATGGCCAGGCCGTCGAACTTGGGCTCGCACACATATTCCACCGCCGGCGCGCTGTCGTCCAGCTCCAGTTCGCGGCGAATGCGGGCATCAAAGGCTTCGGCGCCTGTGGCTTCGGTATCGGTCTCGGTGCGGATGGACAGCATGGGCACCACGTGGCGCACCGGCGTCAAGCCGTCGAGCACGGCACCGATCACGCGCTGCGTGGGGGAATCCGGGGTGATGAGCTGCGGATACGCCCCTTCCAGGCCCTGCAACTGCTGGAACACGCGGTCGTATTCGCCATCGGGCACGGTGGGTGCATCCTGCACATAGTATTCATGCGCCCACTGCTGCAACTGGGCACGCAGCGCCTGCACCTTGGCCACCACCGCATTGGGAGCCGGCGTAGCGCTTGCACTGGGCGTTTCACCCGAAAAAAGGTCAAAATTTTCGGTCATCAGACTTCAATGGTTCAATACGCTGCGCGCGGCAGGCATGCGGGCTCCCCCATCCTCGCCCGAAAGAGCGGTGGCGTAAAGCCCGGGCCGGCCCTGCGCAACGAGTGCGGTCTCGCCAGAGACGCACGCAAGGACCGCGGCGCAGCGACGCGGCCAGCCCCAGACCTCTATCGCCACGCGATGCAGGTGCGAAGGACGCCGCTGCGTGCGACTCAGGTGGATGCCTTAATTAAACAAACGGCGCGCCAGCATGGAGCCGGCCGACAGTTCACGCTGGTCCAGCTGGTCATACAGCTGCTCCAGATCGCCGGCAATGGGCTCCAGCACCTGGGGGTGCAGCGGCTGGCCGTTCTGGTCGCACAGCACGCCATCCATGGCCTCGCACAGTGCCTGCGCCACTTCGCGCAGCTTGGCAAACGGTTGCTCGGTGCGCGGCACCTGGGGGACGTCCAGACTCAGCATCACCTCATGGAAGGCAGTGCGGTCCAGATCGGCGGCCTGGGCGGCCTGGGCATCGAACGCCAGCACCAGCAGCGGGTAATTGCCGGGCACCGGCGACGGCAGCATCATGCGGCCCGGCATATTGGTCATCACAAAGCCCAGCTGACCGGCATGCTGGCGCACATAGCCCGGGCTCCAGGCGGCGGTACGGGCGCGCAGCATGAAGCTCAGCTGCGCATCGTGCTCGCTGGCGAACTGGTCCAGCTCGCGCGCCCGGCCCACCTCGTGCAGCATGTCGGGCAGCTCCAGCGCGCCGTTCAGGGCATCGGCAAAGGTCTGGGCCTTGGCGGCAAATTCGGAGAACTCGATCTCGTTGAGTGCACCGGTGCGGTTGGCCAGTTGCACGCCCGCCTGGAAGGCGTTGTAGCGCTGGCCGGCACGCACGCTTTCCCAGTCGCGCGTGGCCTCGTTAAAGCCTTCGATGCGGAAAGGCTTGCTGCCCGCCCGGCGCGTGGTGGGCTGCACCTGCAGTGCCGCCTCGCCGGAGACGCTTTGCTCCATCTGGATGGGCGCGATGGCATCGATCAGGCCATCAAGCGCCAGCTTGCGTTCGGCCGGCAATGGCTGGTGCACCGGCGCCGCAGCTGCAGTCTGTGTCGGAGATGGCTCCTCCACCCCTGCACCATGGGTCACCGGGGCCACGGCCTTGTCCGGCTGCGGCGCAGCGATGGGTGCCTCGAATTCCGGCTTGTCCGGCATGGCATCCAGCAGCGGATCGTGCAGCGGAGTGCTCAGCGGCTGGGTGGCGGCCGGGCGCATATGGGGGGGCAGATCCGTCACGTCCACACCGTCCAGCGCAGGCTCGAAGCGGGCCGCATCTTCGGCGCCCTGGCGGGCTTGTTCGTCCCGGTCCGCGCGTTTGGGGGCGTGGCGGCGGGTGTTCCATGCGTTGTAGGCCACGATCAGGCCGAGTAGGACAACGCCCACGACGGCCAGACTGATTTGCAGGGTACTCATGAATGGGTCTGTTTCGTTTTCAAGCCTCGGCCATGGACAGCGCGGACTCCATGTCCACGGCCACGATGCGGGAGACACCTTGCTCCTGCATGGTCACGCCGATCAGCTGTTGCGCCATTTCCATGGCGATCTTGTTGTGACTGATGAACAGGAACTGGGTGCCCTTGCTCATGCTGGCCACCAGTTTGGCATAGCGCTCGGTATTCGCATCGTCCAGGGGGGCATCCACCTCGTCGAGCAAACAGAACGGCGCCGGGTTCAGCTGGAAGATGGCGAACACCAGCGCAATCGCGGTGAGCGCCTTCTCACCGCCCGACAGCAAGTGGATGGTCTGGTTCTTCTTGCCCGGTGGCTGGGCCATGACCTGCACGCCCGAGTCCAGGATTTCGTCGCCGGTGATGATCAGCTTGGCATTGCCGCCACCGAACAACTCCGGGAACATGCGGCCGAAGTGGCGGTTCACCGTGTCGAAAGTGCCCGAAAGCAGCTCGCGCGTTTCGCCATCGATCTTCTTGATCGCGTCTTCCAGCGTCGTCATGGCACGGGTCAGGTCGTCCATCTGCGCATCCAGGAAGGTCTTGCGCTCCCGGGCGATCTGCAGCTCTTCCAGTGCGGCCAGATTGACGGCCCCCAGGGCGGTGATCTCGCGGTGCAGGCGGTCGATGTCGCCTTGCAGGCCATGCAGGCGCACATTGCCTTCCGCAATGGACTGGGCCACGGCGGCCAGATCGGCATTGGCCTCGGTCAACAAGCCCTCGAACTGCTCCACCCCCAGGCGTGCGGCCTGCTCCTTGAGCTGGAATTCCGTGATGCGCTGGCGCAGCGGATCCATGCTGCGCTCAAGCTGGGTGCGGCGCTCGTCGCTGGCACGCAGCTTGTTGGTCAGGTCGTCGTATTCGCTGCGGCAGGCAGCCAGGGCCTGCTCGCGCTCCATCTTCAGATTCAATGCATCCTGCAGACCGCCTTGGGCTGCCGCATCGTTCAAGCGCCCCTGCTCGGCCAAGGCGCGCTCACGCTCCTCGGCCAGGGCCTTGCTCTGCTGCATCGCAGTTTCCATGGTGCGCTGCAACTCGCCCTTGCGCGCTTCCACGCTGCGCTGGCTGAAAGTGGCTTCCTGCGCGCGGCGTTCCAACGTGCGCTGCTGTTCGCGGCATTCGGCCACTTTGCGTTCGCACTCGATCACGCGCTCGTCCAGCTGGGCATGGCGCTCCTGGCTGTCGGCCAGTTGCATGTCCAGCTCTTCAAACCGGGCCTCGGCCGCCAAGGAGCGCTCCTGCAGCTCTTCGAGCTGGGACGCCACTTCCCCCAGGTCCGCGTCCAGCTGGGCCGTGCGGGCACGCGCCTGCTCGGCCAGCTGGCTCAGTCGCAGCGATTCCACCTGCAACTCGTGCGCGCTTTGCTTGGCCTCCGATGCTTCGCGCCGTGCCGTCACAAGGCGCTGCGACGCGTCGGCATAGGCGCTTTCTGCGCGGGCCAGGGCCATGCGGGATTCTTCGTGGATCAACGTCTGTGCACGAAGCTCCTTTTCAAGGTGCTCAATTTCCTGCGCCCGGGCCAGCAGACCGGATTGCTCGGAATCCTGGGCGTAAAAGCTCACGCTGTGTGCCGTCACGGCGTGCCCGGTGGGCACGTAAATGGTTTCACCGGGCTGCAGGCTGGCGCGGCGGGTCAGCGCCTCGTCCAGCGTCGGTGCGGTGTAGCAACCGGTCAGCCAATCGACCAGCACGGCCTGCAGGCCGACATCGCTGATGCGCAGCAGGTCAGACAGGCGGTTGACGCCTTGTCCGTTCTGCGCAGCGGTGTCCGATGGCTTGTTGTAGAAGGCCAGCCGGGCGGGCGGCGCATCGTGCCCGCCGGCGCCCAGAAAGCCACGCACCATGTCCAGGCGCCCCACTTCCAGTGCGCCCATGCGTTCACGCAGTGCGGCTTCCAGGGCGTTTTCCCAGCCGGGCTCCACATGCAGGCGGCTCCACAGCCCCTGCAGACTGTCCAGCCCGTGCTTGGCCAGCCAGGGCTGGAGCTTGCCATCGGTCTTGACCTTTTCCTGCAACGCCTTGAGGGCCTCCATGCGCGCAGCCAGATCGGCCTGGCGGGCGCCTTCCTGGTTCAGCGCCTGTTGGCGCTGGCGGCGCTCATCGTCGAGCTGAGGCACGCTGTCCTGCAGCTCCACCAGCGCCGCTTCGGCCATTTCGGCCAGCTCGGCCGCTTCTTCATACTGCTGGCGAAGGTTGGTGACGCGGGTTTCGTCCGGTGCAGCCAGCGCATTGCGGTCGGCACGCAGGCGTTCGTGCCGGGTCTCCAGCTGGCGAGACTGTTCGCTGGTGCTGCGCTGCTCGGCAGCCAGCACCTGGATTTGCTGCTGTACCTGGGTGACCAGCTGGCGTTGCTCGTTGGCCTTGGTCTGGGCAGTGCGGTGCGCATCCTCCAGATCGGGCAGCTGCATCGATTGCTCTTCGAGCTGGGCTGCCAGCATCTCGGCCTGCTCTTCGGCATCCATGCCCTGGCCGGCCAAGGTTTCCAGTTCGATCTCGGCCTCTTCGCGGCGCGTGCCCCAGGCGGCAATCTGCTCGCCCAGCTGCTGCAGGCGCTGCTCCACGCGCTGGCGGCCTTCCACCACATAGCGGATCTCGGCTTCCAGCCGCCCCACTTCCGCCGTGGCTTCGTACAGCTTACCCTGGGCCTGGTTGACGGTGTCGCCGGCCGCATAGTGGGCCTGGCGGATGGTCTCCAGATCGGCCTCGATGTTGCGCAGCTCGGCCATGCGCGATTCCACCTCGTTGACTGCTTCCAGCCCTTCGGTACGGATCTTGGCCATGTCGGCCTCGGCGTCGGCACGCTTGAGGAACCACAGCTGCTGCTGCTTGAGCGTCACGCTGCCTTGCAGCGCGTTGTACTGGGCGGCCACTTCGGCCTGCTTTTCCAGTTTTTCGAGGTTGGCGTTCAGCTCGCGCAGAATGTCTTCCACGCGGGTCAGGTTCTCGCGCGTGTCGGACAGGCGGTTTTCGGTCTCGCGACGGCGCTCCTTGTACTTGGACACGCCCGCCGCTTCTTCCAGAAACAGGCGCAGCTCTTCGGGGCGGGATTCAATGATCCGGCTGATGGTGCCCTGGCCAATGATGGCGTAGGCGCGCGGGCCCAGACCGGTGCCCAGGAACACGTCCTGCACGTCACGGCGACGCACCGGCTGGTTGTTGATGAAATAGCTGCTGTTGCCGTCACGCGTGAGCACACGCTTGACGGCGATTTCGGTGTACTGTCCCCACTGACCGCCAGCACGGTGGTCGGCGTTGTCGAACACTAGCTCCACGCTGGAGCGGCTGGCCGGCTTGCGGTGGGTGGTGCCGTTGAAGATCACATCCTGCATGGACTCGCCACGCAGCTCACTGGCCTTGGACTCCCCCAGCACCCAGCGCACCGCATCCATGATGTTGGACTTGCCGCAGCCGTTCGGCCCCACCACGCCCACCAGTTGCCCAGGCAGCAGAAAGTTGGTAGGTTCGGCAAAGGATTTGAAGCCAGCAAGCTTGATGGAATTAAGGCGCACGGGTCAGATCGGTGGCAGAGAAATGGTATGGGAGAGTGCGAAGCGGAAAACAGGCCCGCATGATACCGCGCTTGGCTGCAGGCCAACCGCAGGGGTCGCGCCAACATACTTCAAGCCAAATGTGCGCTTTATCCTTTCACAGAAAAGACAAGCAGCTATCGATTCGGAAGCAACGTCACTGCACGTTGGGCGGGACTTTTCTGGCTTCATGCCTGGGCGCCACGCACTGCATCGTGCTCCTCTGTGCCGGCTCCACCCCGAACACGGCCATGGCGCGGCAGCCCAGGACAGCCGCGCAGCCTGCGCCAGGGGCGGCGAATCAGGCGCTGCGCGGCCCAAAGGCAATGATGGCCATGCCGCCCAGGCAGACCAGACCACCCACCACATCCCAGGCGCTGGGCCGCACACCGTCCACGGCCCACAGCCACAGCAGTGCTGCCGTCACATACACCCCGCCGTAGGCGGCGTACACCCGCCCGCAGGCGTCGGGATGCAAGGTGAGCAGCCAGGCGAACAGGCCCAGGCTGGCAGCCGCCGGCAACAGCAGCCAGGCGCTGCCTCCCTGGCGCAGCCACAGCCATGGCAGATAGCAGCCCACGATTTCGGCCAGGGCCGTCAGCAGGTACAGGGCAAATGTGCGCATGGGAAAGGCAGAACCGCCACGACATGGTGGCGTCCGGTGTAAAAGGAATGCACAAACCATAGCATGCAGTGCTGATGGAAAGAGCCGCTGGAACTGATTTCCCTAGGAGCACATGCAGGTGATCACACAACCGCTGCGCAGCCTGGCGGTGCAGCGCAGGCCCGGACGCAGCCAGTAGCAGGACGTCAACCATGAGTCACCGTCCCCTTTGCCAACACGCCACTCAGGCGATGGCGCTGTGCCCCACCTCGCTGAACTGGGCCACCCAGGCTTCGAACTGCGCCACCGGCACGGCCGGGCTGAACAGATAGCCCTGCCAGGCATGGCAGCCGTTGGCATCCAGAAAATCGCGCTGTGCTGCGGTTTCCACGCCTTCCGCAATCACCCGCAGCCCCAGCGAACTGGCCAGGGCGACGATGGTCTTGGCAATCGCCTGGTCGTTGGCATTGGTCAGCACTTCCCGCACAAAGCTCTGGTCGATCTTGAGCTGCTCCAGCGGCAAACGCTTCAGATACGACAGCGAGGAATAGCCGGTACCAAAGTCGTCCAGCGAGAAGGCCACGCCCAGGCCGCGCAGTTGCTCCATCTTGCGGATGGTGTCCTCCACATCGGACAGGAGCATGCCTTCGGTCAGCTCCAACTTCAGGCGGTCAGGGCGCACGCCGTGCGAGGCCAGTGCCTGCTCCACATCCTGCACAAACTGCGGCTGCTGGAACTGCAGCGGGCTGACATTGACCGACAGCGCCAACTCCGCCAGGCCCGGGCGCTGCGCCCACTGCGCCAGCTGGCGGCAGGCCGTGTGCAGCACCCAGCGGCCCAGCTGCAGCACCATGCCGTTGTCCTCGGCCAGCGGAATGAACAGTGCAGGCGAGATGAAACCCTTGACCGGGTGCCGCCAGCGCAGCAGTGCCTCAGCACCCACCACCTGCTCGTGCATCACCTGGGGCTGGTAATACAGATCGAACTGGCTTTGCTCGATCGCGTTGCGCAGATCGGCTTCCATCTCCGCACGGGCGCGGATCGCGGACTGCATGCTGGGGTCGAAGAAGTGCAGCGCGTTGCGTCCGGCACTCTTGGCCTCGTACATCGCCAGGTCTGCCCGCTTGAGCAACTCTTCCACCGTCTCGCCGGTGCCATGGAACGTGGTGGCCCCCATGCTGACAGTGACGTGGCAAGGCGCAGTACCCAGGATGAAAGGCTCGCGCAGCGCTTCCATCATGCGGCGCCCCAGTTTTTCGGTCTGCTGGGCGGCCTGCAGCGGATCGGCCGGCAGATTCTCCAGCACCACGGCAAATTCGTCCCCGCCCTGGCGGGCCAGGGTGTAACCCGTATGCGGGCCCTGGGCCAGACAGTGCGACAGGCGCTGCGCCACCTGCAGCAGCAGCGCATCGCCCTGGTCATGGCCCTGGGTTTCATTCAGGGTCTTGAAATTGTCGATGTCCAGCAGCAGCAAGGCCCCAGCAGAGTTCTGGCGCGGACAGTGCTGGAGCGCGTCATGCACCCGCTCCAGCAACTGGCGGCGGTTGGGCAGCTGGGTCAGCATGTCGAACAACGCCAAGTTGCGGATCTTCTCTTCGGCCTGCTTGCGCTGGCTCAGGTCCATCAGCGTAAAGACAAAATCGCTCTGCACCGGGCTGCCAGACAGCTCCAGGGCCCGGATCTTGCCGTCCTTGCAATGCACGGCCAGCTCGCAGCAGGGCATCACCCCCTGCACCATGGCCTCGCGCCGGGCAGACTCCACCCAGGCCCGGCTGGTCTGGCGCTGCGATGCATCGGGTTGGATCACCTTCCACCAGTCATCCAATGTCTGCAAGTCCTGCGGTCCATAGCCGGTCAGCGCGGTGAAACGGTCGTTGATGGAGAGAATGCGCTGCTGCGCATCCACCATCAGCATGCCTACTGGCAGCGCCTGCAGCATGGCGCTGAGCCGCGCCTCGCGCTGCTCCAGTGCGGCCTGCAGCTGGCGGCGCTCGGACACGTCCTGCACCACCGAAATATGCTGACCCAGCAGCTCCTGCTGGCCATCCAACAACGGAGAAGCCGCCACCTCCACCCAGATCAGCTGTCCATCGCTGCGGCGCATGCGCTTGGACTGCAGATAGTTGGAGATCAGGCCCTGGCGCAGCTCGCTCAGCAGCCGGCGCGTGTCGTCCACATCCTCAGGCGCACTCAGCTCCAGCACATTGGTGCGCAGCAGCTCTTTTTCGCTGAAACCCAGAATCTCGCAGTAGCGCTGGTTCACCTGCAGCAGGCGCCCGGTTTCCGAGCACACCTTGCTCACCCCCATGCCGCAGTGGTGGAACAGATCGTGAAAGCGGTCCATGCTCTCCTGCAATGCCGACTGGGTGTGTTCCACCTCCTGGCGGGCCTGTTGGCGCTGGCGGGCCAGCAAGGCCACCAGCAGCGCCAGCAGGGCACTCGCGCCCAGGCCGCCGGCCCCCATCAGCCACGGGTGGGCACTCTCCACCTGGGACAGCAACGCACTGCGCGGCAGCAACTGCACCCGCCAGATACGGTCGTGCACGGCAATGTCACGCAACACCGGGGCCAGCGTGGCGTTGGAGACCTCCCAATTGGGTGTACGGTAAATGGTGCGGCGCAGGTTTTCCCCGCCAGGCTGCTGATCGGCACGCCCCAGGTCCTCCACCGTCACAGCCACGCCATCGAGCTGCACCGCGTCCAGCGCATGCAGCAGCAGCTCGCGCGTCTGCAGACTGATGTTGACAGCCCCCTGGAACACCGGCTCACCCTGGCCTGCAGGCGTGACAAACACCGGTGCACGGATCAGCACCCCGGTGGGATCCTTGTCGTCCTGCAACAGAGTGAACGGCGCTGTCATGGACACCTTGCCCGTGGCACGCGACTGCAACAGGCTCGAGAGGCTTTCGGGCTGCAGATACACATCGAGTCCGGCCAACGCAGCGTTGCCACGCAGCGGCCAGACATAGTCGACCACGGCGTACTCCGAGCGGTCGGCCGCAAAGCGGATGCGCAGATCCTGGCGCGCCACCTGGCCATCGGCGCGCAGGCTGGCTTCAAAGTGGGCCAGTTCGGTCGGGGCCAGGATGCGGGTGAAGGTCAGTGCGCGCAGGCCGGGGTAACGGCGCGGCACATCCATCTCCACCATGGTGGCGTCGAACTCCTGACGGCTCAGATACGGCTTGACCGAAAAGCGCGCCTGCAGGCCTTTGACGATTTCGCCGTACGAGTTGACGCTGTGTTCCAGCCCCTGCACCAGCGTATCGATGCGGTGTACCGCACGCTCGTGCGCCATGGTCTGCACCGTGCGCTGCAGCATCCACGCCAGCACCAGGCTCAGCAAGCCACCACCGCATAGCACAGCCCCTGGCAACAGCCAGACCGATACCCACGTGCGCGAAGAAGGAGCAACTGCCATGAAGGGGGAGGAGAAGATCACACAGACGAATAAGACGATAGGCGGCTAAAACTGTGGACCACTTAAAAGCATAGTGCCTTTCTATGTTGTTGAACGGCGGAATTGATGACTTTTCTATCTAAAACGTCAACACTTTGAAACAGAAATGACCTGAATCAACCTAGGTGTTGTGCGGATGGGCGGTCACCCGGGTGAAAAACACCCCAACGGACCACCCTCAGCCCAGCCAGGTCTGCTTCTGCTGCACCGCCTCCTTCAAGAAACGCCACACCGTCTGGATGCGTGGCAAGCCTTTGAGCTCTTCCGGCATGCTCATCCAGAAGGTGCGCGTAAAGCAGGCTTGCTGCGGCAGCACACGGCTCAAGGTCGGGTCCCGGTCCGCCAGAAACGCCGGCAGCACCGCCAACCCGGCGCCGGCCCGCACCGCCTCGTATTGGGCAGTGATACTGGTCGAGCGAAAGGCAAAGCGCTCCGGCCGGTACAGCTGGTCCAGCAACTGCAACTCTTTGGAAAACAGCAGGTCGTCCACGTAATGGATGAAGCGGTGGTGGCGCAAATCCTCGCGCTGGGCCACCAGCGGGCGGCGGGCCAGGTACTCACGCTCGCCATACAGGTACAGGCGGTAGTCCGCCAGCTTGCTGACCACCACCGTCCCGCGCTTGGGCCGCTCCAGGGAAATCACGATGTCTGCCTCGCGCCGCGACAGGTGCAGCAGGCGTGGCAGCGCCAGCAAATCCACCGACAGCTGCGGCCACTGCAGCGTGAGCCTGGCCAGGGCTGGCGCCAGCAGTTGCGTGCCCAGGCCCTCGGTGGTGCCCACACGCACCAGGCCGCTCGGGGCCTCGGCATCATCCACGGCCAGTTCGGCCGCATGCTCCAGTTGGCGGGCCGCCTGGGTCATGGCTTCGATGGCCGGCAACAGCTGCCGGCCTGCTTCGGTCAGCTGGTGACCGTCCGCCCCCCGGGCAAACAGGCTTTTGCCCAGCGCTTTTTCCAGCGCCTGCACGCGCCGCGCCACCGTGGTGTGCTCCACCCCCAGGCTGCGGGCCGCGCCTGCCAGCGTGCCCGCCCGGGCCAAGGCGCCAAAGTGGCGCAGTTGCTCCCAATCCATGTTCTCCCCTCGTGCGGCATCAACTCACACGGCCATGGCCTGTGCGCCATACAGCGGATATCTCTCTCGAAAAGCCTGTGCAAAAACGCAAACCCTAAGTGCATGAATAGCACTTGTTTGCAGTATTTTGCACATCTAACATGGGATCCACCTCGGGGCTTGTCCGACATGGACGGCAGGCTTCGGCTTCACACCCATTCCAGGAGACACCCATGAACGCCCCTGACAAGTCCGCCGTGCTGGCCCCCACCGTCAAGCTGCTGATCAACGGCCAGTTGGTCGAATCCAAGACCACGCAGTGGCGCAATGTGGTCAACCCCGCCACCCAGGAAGTGCTGGCCCGGGTGCCCTTCGCCACACCCGAGGAAATCAACCTGGCGGTGAGCAATGCCAAGGAAGCGTTCAAGACCTGGAAGAAGACCCCCATCGGCACGCGTGCCCGCATCTTCCTGAAGCTGCAGCAACTGATCCGCGAAAACATGAAGGAACTGGCGGCCATCCTGACCGCCGAACAGGGCAAGACCCTGCCGGATGCGGAAGGCGATGTCTTCCGTGGCCTGGAAGTGGTGGAGCACGCCGCCAACATCGGCAATCTGCAACTAGGCGAACTGGCCAACAACGTGGCCAATGGCGTCGACACCTACACACTGAACCAGCCACTGGGCGTGTGCGCCGGCATCACGCCGTTCAACTTCCCGGCCATGATTCCGCTGTGGATGTTCCCCATGGCCATTGCCACCGGCAACACCTTTGTGCTCAAGCCTTCCGAGCAAGACCCCATGGTCACCATGCGCCTGTGCGAACTGGCGCTGGAAGCCGGCGTTCCCCCTGGCGTGCTGAACGTGATCCACGGCGGTGAAGACGCGGTGAACGCCATCTGCGACCACCCCGACATCAAGGCCATCAGTTTCGTGGGTTCCACCAAGGTGGGCACCCATGTCTACAACCGCGCCAGCCTGAACGGCAAGCGCGTGCAATGCATGATGGGCGCCAAGAACCACGCCATCGTCATGCCCGATGCCAACAAGGAGCAGTCGCTCAACGCCCTGGCCGGTGCCGCTTTCGGTGCCGCAGGCCAGCGCTGCATGGCGCTGTCGGTGGTGGTGCTGGTCGGTGACGCCCAGAAATGGATCCCCGAACTGGTGGAAAAGGCCAAGACGCTCAAGGTCTCGGGCGGCACCGAAGCCGGCACCGATGTGGGCCCGGTGGTCAGCTGCGCCGCCCTGTCGCGCGTCGAAGGCCTGATCGAGCGCGGCATTGCCGATGGCGCGAAGCTGGAGCTGGACGGTCGCAAGCCCAGTGTCAAGGGCTATGAAAAAGGCAACTTCGTTGGCCCGACCGTCTTCAGCGGCGTCAAGCCCGGCATGAGCGTGTATGACCAGGAAATCTTTGGCCCCGTGCTGTGCATTGCCGAAGCGGCGGACATCGATGAAGCCATCGCTTTCATCAACGCCAACCCCAATGGCAACGGAACGGCCATCTTCACCCAGAGCGGCGCCGCTGCGCGCAAGTTCCAGGAGGAAATCGACGTGGGCCAGGTCGGCATCAACGTGCCCATCCCCGTGCCCGTGCCACTGTTCTCGTTCACCGGCAGCCGCGCCTCCAAGCTGGGCGACCTGGGCCCCTATGGCAAGCAAGTGGTGATGTTCTACACCCAGACCAAGACCGTGACCGCACGCTGGTTCGACGACAGCACGACCAGCCACGGGGTGAACACCACCATCAGCCTGAAGTAAGCCGGCAGCAGCAGAAACGATAGCAACTGCAGTCCATGGGCCGGGCATGCAAGTCCGGCTGGCCACATGGAATCTGGGATGATGCAGACATGTCTCTGCCTGCATTTCCCAGCACGGGCCAGCCGCTGCAGTCCTTCGCCAGCCTGTGTGCCGCCAGCCTGCTGACCGTTTCTGCGCTGTGCCCTGGCACTGCACGGGCCCAAGCCGGTGCGGCCTGCGACCCGCAATCCACCGCCGTTGCCAGCCTGAACGCCTGCGCCGTGCAGCACTTTCAGGAAGTGGACACGGCCCAGAACATCCTTTATGCCGACGTGATGCGCGCCCTCTCCGCCCATGAACGCCCTGCCCTGCGCCAGGACCAAGCCGCCTGGAGCCGGCAGCGCACGCGCGACTGCAAGGCCCGCCATGCGGCCGACGAAGACCGGGCCGACTGGCCGGCGCGCTACCACCGCTGCCTGACGGCTGCCACCGAAGCATGCCATACCGCGCTGAAACACTGGCTGCACCATGGCGAAAGGCCGCCGCAATGAACGGATCCAGGCAGCGCGACCAACTGCGACCCACGGACTTTTGATCCGTTGGCCACGCCCCCAGAACAACAACGAAACGGAGACACCCGCCATGGACTTTGAACTCACCGAAGACCAACGCGCCTTTGCCGACACCGCCCGAGCCTTCGCCCAAAGCGAACTGGCCCCCCATGCGGCCGAGTGGGACCGCGAAGCCACCTTCCCGCGCGAAGCCATTGCCAAGGCAGGCGAGCTGGGTTTCTGCGGTCTGTATGCGCCCGAAAATGCCGGCGGCCTGGCCCTGCCCCGGCTGGATGCCACGCTGGTGTTCGAAGAGCTGGCTGCCGTGGACCCCTCCACCACCGCCTTCATCACCATCCACAACATGGCCACCTGGATGCTGGGCACCTGGGCCACCGATGCCGTGCGCAGCGAATGGGGCGAGGCGCTTACCAGCGGACACAAACTGGCCAGCTACTGCCTGACAGAACCCGGGGCCGGTTCTGATGCCGCCTCGCTCAAGACCCGGGCCGAGCTGGTGGGCAACGAATACATCATCAATGGCAGCAAGGCCTTCATCAGCGGCGCCGGCGCCACCGACGTGCTGGTCCTGATGGCCCGCACCGGTGACGCAAGCTCCGGCGCCTCTGGCATCTCCGCCTTTGTCGTCCCCGCCCATGCCGACGGCGTGAGCTACGGCAAGAAGGAAGAAAAAATGGGCTGGAACAGCCAGCCCACCCGCGTGATCAGCTTCGACAATGTGCGCATTCCTGCCCAGAACCTGCTGGGCCGCGAGGGCGAAGGTTTCAAGATCGCGATGAAGGGGCTGGATGGCGGCCGCATCAATATCGCCACCTGCTCGGTCGGAGCCGCCCAAGGCGCCCTCACCCAGGCACAAACCTATATGCAGGAGCGCAAGCAGTTCGGCAAACCCATTGCCAGCTTTCAGGCCCTGCAGTTCAAGCTGGCCGACATGGCGACCGAACTGGTCGCCGCACGGCAAATGGTGCGTCTGGCCGCATCCAAGCTGGATGCCGGCGCGCGCGACGCATCGACCTACTGCGCCATGGCCAAGCGCTTTGCCACGGACGCCGGCTTCATGGTCTGCAACGAAGCGCTGCAACTGCACGGCGGTTACGGTTATATCCGCGAATACCCGCTGGAGCGCTTGATGCGCGATGCCCGCGTACACCAGATCCTGGAAGGCACGAACGAAATCATGCGTGTGATCATTGCCCGGCGCATGCTGGATGGCGATGCCTGCGAGGCCATCCGCTGAAGCGCTGCGCTGCAGCCTTCTGTAGCGTGCGCCTGCGCACTTTCCATACCGTAGAAGCCGTTCCCCCCTACCATGCCCGCCCGCCCCCTGTCCGACGATACGCTGCAACTGATTGACGCCGTGCGCGAGGCCCTGGCCGAGCAAGGCAGCGATGTGGAGGAAAAGCGCATGTTCGGCTGCCATGTGTTCATGGTGGACGGCAAGATGTGCCTGGGCGTGGAGCATGACGAGCTGCTGGTGCGCCTGCCCCCCATAACCCACGCCGAAGTCGCAGAGACACCGGGTGTGCGGCCACTGTCGAGCCGCGGGCTGATGGATGGCTATTTTCTGGTGGGCCCCGCCGCCTACGCCACGCGCGCCCAGTGGCAGCACTGGATTGACGCGGCCCTGGCCTTCAACCCGCTGGCCAAGGCCACCCCCAAGAAGGCCAAACCGAAAACCGCTGCGGGGAACACCGCAGAGACAAGCGGTGCCGCAGCACGCAAGCGCTCTATAAAAAAGAGCACCTCCAGAGCACCAGAAGCGATTGAGCAGCCCAAAACACCTGCAATAACCGGCAGCCGAAAAACGGTGACGCCGCGCAAGCATTCGGTGTTTGATGACGACGACATGTAAGCCGCCGCCATCCCGCCCACCGCGTTCAGCCGATCCCAGACTTTCACCCGCCAAGCCCCAGGAACCCCGCCATGCCCCTTCGCATCGTCCAACTCGGCACCCCCCGCACCCCGGGCGAAGGTCTGCGCATTGGTACCGTGCGACGCCCGCCACGGGGCGTGCCCAAGGCGGAATTTGCCAGCCGCGACTACTACGACTGCTGGTACCCCGAGCTGTCCCCCAGCGCCGACACCATGGCCCTGGGCCAGGCCGCGCAAAAGAGTGGTGATCTCAAGGCTTGGCAGCAGTTCAACAAAGCCTTCCGCAAGGAAATGGCCGAGGCCGGCGCTGACCGCACACTGCAACTGCTCGCCGCGCTGTCGCAACAGGCCAGCTTTGCCATTGGCTGCTATTGCGACGACGAAACCCGCTGCCACCGCAGCATCCTGCGCGCGCTGTTGGCCGACAAGGGCGCGGCCATCGCCGCGGACTGACCCCGGATGGCGAAAGCATTCCATCCCGCACTCCCCCCCCCCAGGCGGCAGCACGCCACCGCACGTGAGCCACCACTGAACCGACCGCCAACCTTTTCCATACCTACACACCCAAGGAGACAGCACCATGCAAATCGCATTCATCGGCCTCGGCAATATGGGCGCCCCCATGGCCATCAACCTGGTCAAGGCCGGCCACAGTGTCAAAGCCTTTGACCTGAGCCAGGACGCCATCGCCAAGGTGGTGGCGGCCGGCGGCCATGTCGCCACCAGCGCGCAGGACGCCGTGCAGGGCGCAGAGGCCATCGTCACCATGTTGCCCGCCAGCCAGCATGTGGAAGCGCTGTTCCTGGGCAACGGCAACGCCCCCGGCCTGCTGCAGCACATCGCCAAGGGCGCGCTGGTGATCGACAGTTCAACCATAGCCGCTGCCACCAGCCAGAAAGTGGCCAAGGCCGCTGAAGCAGCGGGCATTGACTTCATCGACGCCCCGGTCTCCGGCGGCACTGGCGGTGCCATTGCCGGCACCCTGACCTTCATGGTCGGCGGCAGCGACGCCCAGCTGGACCGCGCCCGCCCCCTGCTGGAAAAAATGGGCGCCAACATCTTCCACGCCGGAGCCGTGGGTGCGGGCCAGACTGCCAAGATCTGCAACAACATGCTGCTGGGCATTCTGATGGTGGGCACCAGCGAAGCCATTGCCCTGGGCGTAGCCAATGGCCTGGACCCCAAGGTCCTGAGCGAAATCATGCGCCGCAGCTCCGGCGGCAACTGGGCACTGGAGAAATACAACCCCTTTCCCGGCGTGCACGAAAACGCGCCCGCCAGCAAAGGCTATGCAGGCGGCTTTGGCACGGATCTGATGCTGAAAGACCTGGGGCTGGCCCAGGAAAACGCCATCACTACCAAATCCAGCACCCCACTGGGCGGCATGGCCCGCGCCATTTACGCCGCACACAGCATTGCGGGGCATGGAGGGGAGGACTTCTCCAGCGTGATCAAGATGCTGCAAAAGAAATGATGGCGTAGCCGTCGGCTTTGCTTGCCTGCCGATGCCACCCAATCTGCATTGGGTGGCATTTTCGTTGTGCACCGGTGCGGCGGCACCTGTTCTCTGGCGTTCCCTTTCAAGCATCCATTCAAATTCATTCAGTTAGCGGCTCTCACACCCCATTAGAAAATTTATCCCCACGACCCTGTCTGCATTTTTCGTGGCCCTCGCTACATTGGGCTGACACGCACGGCATGCGCGCCGTCACCCCACCGCCGGGATGGTGGGTGGCTTGGACAAGGAGTTGCTATGCAGTTTGCTCTGGACAAGGTGTTGATCCTCGGTGCCGGCAAGATCGGCGCCACCCTCGCCGACATGCTGGTGGAGTTGTATGGCACGCAGGTCACGCTGGCCGATATGCATCCCCCCTCGACCCATGGTGATCCTCAGCTGCATCCTCTGCAGCTGGATGTGCAGGATGATGCGGCGCTCGCTTCGGTGCTGAACCAGCACCCTCTGGTGATCAATGCCCTGCCATTTTTCTGCGCAGCACGCGTGGCCACGGCTGCAGCGCAGCGGGGCGTGCACTACTTTGATCTGACCGAGGATGTGGCGGCCACCCGCACCATCCGCGCATTGGCACCCCAGGCACGGGCAGTGCTGATGCCGCAGTGCGGGCTGGCACCGGGGCTGATCGGCATGCTGGGTGGCCATCTGGCCGGGCAGTTTGACGAGCTCTATGACCTGCAACTGCGCGTGGGCGCGATCACGCTGCACGCCCTGAATGCGCTGCGCTACCACTTCACCTGGAGCGTGGACGGCGTCATCAACGAATACTGCAACCCCTGTGACGCCATCGTGGGCGGCCAGCTCGCCAATCTGCAACCCCTGGAAGGCCTGGAAAACCTCAGCCTCGACGGGCAGGTGTTCGAGGCCTTCAACACCTCTGGCGGCCTGGGCACGCTGTGCGAAACACTGGCCGGCCGCGTGCGCAATCTGAATTACAAGACCATTCGCCACCCGGGCCACCGCGACGCCATGCACCTGCTGCTGCACGGTCTGCGCCTGATCGAGCGGCGCGATCTGCTGCGCCAGGTGCTGGATGGTGCTGTCCCCCACAGCCGCGACGACATGGTGGTGATGGCCGCCACGGCCACGGGCATGCGCAGCGGTCGGCTGGAACAGCTCACGCACAACACCCGGCTCTACGGCGCACCGCTGCGCGGGCAGCAGCGCACCGCCATCGAACTGACCACAGCCGCTGGCGCGCTGGCTGCAGTGGAATTGTGTGCCCAGGGCCTGCTGCCGCAACAAGGCTTTGTGCGACAGGAGCAATGCACGCTTTCCGCCTTGCGCAACACCCGTGTGGGGCGCTACGTTGAAGCCCTGCTGCCCGCTTCCGCGCCGCCCGGCAACACCGTCGCCTGATCACCCTGCCGGGGTCTGCCTCTTTCTGCCCGCTGCCATGTTTGTTCTGCCCGCCATCGCCCTGCCATTTCTGCTCATGCTGGCGGTCTACCGCCTGCTGCACATCCCCCGGCAGTTGCGTGCCGGTGCCCTGCAGGTCCCGGTACGACGGCGCGCCATGCTGCTGGCGGCCACGGCCGCAGCCTATCTGGCGCTGCTGGCATACACGGTCGCATTGCTGGCGGCACTGGTACACACCTTGCTTTTTGCAGCAGACAGCCTGCCCGCCTACCTGGAACTGGCGGCCTACGCGCTGACCTACCCCCTGGTCTACCTCGCAGCGGCCTGGACCTTCTACCACGGGCTGAAACCCGTGCCACCACACATGCCCACCCACCCCTCTTCCACGGAACACCCATGACCGCGCTTTCTGCCACCGACTTTTCCACCGTACTGTCGCACTGCGGCATCGATCTGGCCGCCCACCAGGGCGATGACATCACCGTGCGCTCCCCAATCGACGGCGCAACGCTGGCCCAGTTGGCCGCACTGCCCGTGGCAGCCATGCCGGCCGTGATCGATCGCGCGGCCCAGGCCTTTCAGCAATGGCGCCTGGTGCCCGCCCCAGTGCGCGGCGAGCTGGTGCGGCTATGGGGCGAGGAGCTGCGCCGCAGCAAGGCCGATATCGGTCAGGTGGTCTCGCGCGAGGTGGGCAAGATCCTGCAGGAAGGTCTGGGGGAGGTACAGGAAGGCGTGGACATCTGCGAGTTCGCCGTCGGCCTGTCACGCCAGCTGCATGGCAAGACCATCGTGTCCGAACGCCCCGGCCACCGCATGATGGAACAGTACCACCCGCTGGGGCCGGTCGCTGTGATCACCGCCTTCAACTTTCCCAGCGCGGTGTTCGCCTGGAACGCGGCATTGGCCCTGGTATGCGGCGACCCGGTGGTCTTCAAGCCCTCGGAGAAAGCCCCGTTGTCCGGCCTGGCCACCTTCAAGGCATTGGAGCGGGCGATCGCCCGTTTTGGCGACCGTGCTCCGCCGGGTCTGGCGCAGATCGTGCTCGGCCACAGCGATGTGGCCGAGGCCTTGGTGGACAGCCCGCAGATCGCTCTGGTGTCCGCCACGGGCTCCAGCCGCATGGGCCGCGCCGTGGGCCCCAAGGTGGCGGTCCGCTTTGGCAAGCGCATTCTGGAGCTGGGGGGCAACAACGCCATGGTGGTCACACCCGCGGCCGATCTGGATCTGGCGGTGCGTGCCATAGTCTTCAGCGCCGTGGGCACGGCAGGCCAGCGCTGCACCTCGCTGCGCCGACTGATCGTGCACCGCAGTGCCAAGGCCGCACTGCTGGAAAAGCTCCTGAAAGCCTATGCCAGCCTGCGCATCGGCGACCCGCTGCAGGCCGGCACACTGGTGGGCCCGCTGATCGACCGTGCCGCTTGGGATGCGATGCAGCATTCCCTTGCCCAGGCACAGACCCAAGGCGGAACCGTGCTGACCGGCGGCCAGCGCGTGCTGGCAGAGCAGTTCCCCCACGGATATTACGTGGCCCCGGCCATGGTGGACATGCCGGCGCAAACCCCCATCGTGCAGCACGAGACCTTTGCGCCCCTGCTCTATGTGCTGACCTACGACACGCTGGAGCAGGCCATCGACTGGAACAACGGCGTGCCCCAGGGCCTGTCCTCCTGCATCTTCTCCAACGATCTGCGTGAGGTGGAGACGTTTCTCGGGGCCGCCGGCTCGGACTGCGGCATTGCCAACGTCAACATCGGCCCCAGCGGGGCCGAGATTGGTGGCGCCTTTGGCGGCGAGAAGGAAACCGGTGGCGACCGCGAAAGCGGCTCCGACGCCTGGAAACAGTACATGCGCCGCACCACCAACACCATCAACTACTCGCGCGAGCTGCCTCTGGCCCAGGGCATTCAGTTCGGGTGAAGCGGCTGCCCTGCCCCCCCCTCCACCTCCACCGGACCGGCAAGTCCAGGCCAATAGAGCTGGTCCGGCACCGCCCGGGCACCGAAAATGGCTTGGCCCACGCGCACCACGGTAGCGCCCTCCTCGATCGCTATTTCAAAGTCACCTGACATCCCCATGGACAGCTCGTCCAGGTACATGCCCGCCGGTGCACTGTGCCGCAACTGGTCCTGCAGCCCGCGCAGGCACACAAAACACTGGCGAACCCGCGCGCTGTCACGGGAGAACAGCGCCAGCGTCATCAGGCCGCGCACCCGCAGCGCAGACATGGCGGGCAAGGCGCGCAGAAACGCTGGCACCGCCTCGGGTGCCAGCCCGTATTTGCTGGCCTCGCCCGAGGTATTGACCTGGACAAAGACATCCAGCGCGCGCCCTTCTACCTGCAGGCGGCGGTCCAGGGCCTCGGCCAGGCGCAGGCTGTCCAGGGCCTGGAATTCGCTGGCAAAGCGCGCCACCAGCTTGGCCTTGTTGGTTTGCAGATGGCCGATGACCGACCAGCGCAGATCGGTCAGGTCCTGCAAAGACTCCCATTTGCCCCAGGCCTCCTGCACCTTGTTTTCGCCCAGCATCCGGCAACCCGCCGCATGGGCCAGGCGCAGGCTGGCTTCGGGTTTGGTCTTGCTCACCGGCAGTAGCCGCACGCTGGCCGCATCCCGCCCAGCGCGTTGGCAGGCCGCCGCCATGCGGGCCTGGACCGCAGCCAGATTGTGTTGAAAGTCCGCCAGAGTCAGGGCCTGGGGATAGCGACCATGCTGGTCATGGCCGGTGCGGGTCGCAGGGGGAAAGAAATTTGGAGCCGACATAGGTTCAGGCCTTGGTGACAGAGGAGGTCGCTGCCAGCGGTGCAGCACTCCCCGGGCGCCAGGGCATGCGGCCATGCAGCACGGCATGGGCCAGCAGACCGATCACCAGGCCCCAGAACGCGCCGCCAACGCCCAGCCACTGGATGTTGGCCGCTGCAGCCAGAAAGGTGATCAGCGCCGCCTCGCGGGTACGGGCATCGGCCAGGGCGGCCGCCAGACTGCCGCCCAGGGTGCCCAGCAGGGCCAGTCCCGCCAGCGTGGTGGTGAACGCAGCCGGCAGGGCCATGAAGACGGCAGCCAGCGTTACCCCGAACACCCCCACCAGACAGTAAGCTAGGCCTGCGGTCACTCCCGCAATCCACCGCTTGGACGGGTCTTCATGGGCTTCGCGCCCCGTGGCAATGGCTGCCGTGATGGCCGCCAGATTGAAGGCATGCGCACCAAACGGAGCCATCAGCAAAGAGCCCAGACCGGTCACAGTCACGATCGGGTTGGCACTGGTGGCAAAGCCATCGTTGCGCAACACCAGCATGCCCGGCATGTACTGCCCCGTCAGGGTGATCAGAAACAATGGCAGGGCCACGCTCAGCAGGCTGTCCAGCGACCAGGCCGGTGCGGTATACACCGGTGCCGCCAACTGCAGCGACAGCCCCGCCAGGTCCACGCGTTGTTGCAGCACCAGGAACGCCAGCCCCAGCAGCAGAATGCCCACCACTGCATAGCGCGCGGCAATGCGCTTGAGCACCACATAGGCCACGATCAGCAGCAGCGCCAGTGTCGGCTCCACCGCCATGCCGCCAAAGGCCCGCATGCCGAAGGGCAGCAGAATCCCCGCCAGCAGCCCCGTGGCCACGCCCGGAGGAATCAGCCGGATGACACGCTCAAAGCCCCCCGACAGCCCCAGCACCACAAAGGCCGCAGCCGATACGAGGTAAGCGCCCACGACTTCGGCATAGGGCGTGCTGGCCAATGCCGTCACCAAAAACGCCGCCGCCGGCGTAGACCAAGCCGTGATGATGGGGGCACGTGTCATCCAGCTCAGCAGCAGGCCCGTCAGACCCACGCCAATGGAGAGCGACCACACCCAGGAAGCCGTGTGCGCGGCATCCAGCCCGGCCACCCGGGCCGCCTGAAACACCAGAATGAAGGTACCGCCGTAGTTGACGATGACCGATACCAGCCCCGCCACGGCAGGGTGGAACACATCACGCAGCCGCAGCCGCGTGGACACAGAAACGGGAGCCGGGATATGAGGCATGCCTGAACAACTTTCCAACAGATCAAATGCGCCCTGGCCTGTGCGGCAGCTGGAACCTGGCTGGACGGTGGCCTGGGCATGCGCCGTTTATAAAATCCCAATGGCATGCTGATTCCAACCACTTTTTCACGAATAGCCAGACCAATTGTTCAAACACGCCTTGCTTGAATCCGTCAAAGCCTGGATGGCCGATCCGGCCCACCATGCCCTGCCCTTGCACGCCCGCCTGCAGCGCGGCCTGCGGCAGTTGATCCTCGATGGCCTGCTGGCAGCAGGGCGCCCCCTGCCTGCATCCCGCGCGCTGGCGCAATCGCTGGCGGTTTCGCGCGATACGGTGGAAACGGCCTACAGCCAGCTGCACGCCGAAGGTTTCATTACCCGGCGCGTGGGCAGCGGTAGCCGGGTGTCCCAGCAGGCGCGGAGCCTGCCTGTCCGCCCCGCAGTGCCCCCCACCGCCACAGCACCACAGCTGAGCCGGCGCGGCCAGGCCATGCTGGCCGCCGGTGGCGTCAGCGACTTTCCGGCGCCCCATGCCTTTGTGCCCGGCGTGCCCGAGACCCGCAACTTTCCATTGCCAGCCTGGGAACGGCTGCAGCGCCAGGTGCTCAAGGAGTACGGCCACCGCGCCCTGCAGCACAGCCCGGCGCAGGGCATGCTGCCCCTGCGACAGGCCATTGCCGACTATGTGAATCTGGAGCGCGGAGCCCGCGCCACACCCGAACAGGTGCTGGTCCTCACCAGCTCACAGCAGGCGCTGGGCCTGTGCGCTCAGGTACTGCTGGACCCGGGTGACCGCATCCTGATCGAAGACCCGGTCTACCACGGTGCACGCAGGGCCTTTGATGCTGCCGGCTTGGTCTGCCAACCCGTCCCGCTGGATGCCGATGGGATGCAGATGCAGCACCTTGCTGCCGCACCCTCCGCCCAGGCCATGTTTCTGACCCCGTCGCACCAGTACCCCACCGGTGCCACGCTGTCGCTGGAGCGGCGGCTGGCCGCCATCGCCTGGGCCCGGGAACACCAGACCTGGATCCTCGAGGACGATTACGACAGTGAATTCCACTACGCGGGCAAGCCCACGGCCTGTGTGCAGGGGCTGGATGCCCACGGGCGCACGCTCTATATCGGCACATTCAGCAAATCGCTGTTTCCAGGCCTGCGCCTGGGCTATATGGTGCTGCCGCCCGCGCTGGTGGCCCCCATGACCGTGGCCCGCTCCTTGCAGGACGGGCACAGCGCTCCCCTGGCCCAGCTGACCTTGGCGCGCTTCATCGAAGGCGGTCACCTGGGTGCCCACATCCGCACCATGCGCACCGTTTACGCCCACCGGCGCGATGTGCTGGCCCGGTTGCTGCGCACGCATCTGGCCGACTGGCTGGAGCCCCAGGTGCCCGCAGGTGGCATGCAAATGGCCTGCCACCTGCGCGGCGGGCTGCCGGAAGCGCAGCTGGTGGCTGCCGCAGCGCGTGCCGGCATCACCCTGGCAGGACTGTCTGCGCTCTACAGCGGCACACCGCGCCACCAGGGCGTGCTGATGGGCTTTGCAGCCCACAGCCCCATGGAGCTCGAAGCCGGCGTGCGCCGGCTGGCCGAGGTGCTGCGCACCTTACCCCGCCCGGCCTGAGACCGATAGCACCCTTGGTGCAGAGTCGCACACTGCCCCGTGAGAACAAGGCACACGCCATGCGCCCGGGGCGGCCTCACGGCGCATGCCGAGGGTTTCCGCAGCACTCAACGGGCATGGGGCCAGCAGCGCACCGCCAGGGCGGCCAGGGCAGACACCGTGGCCAGCGCCACCACGCCCAACCAACCCGCATGGTCCAGCACCCAGCTGCCCAGGGCTGCACCACCGGCCATGCCCACGAACATGCCGGTAAACAGCAGCGCATTCAGGCGGCTGCGCGCCTCGGGCGCAATGCCATAGACAATCGTCTGGTGAGCCACCAGCACGGCCTGCACACCAAAGTCAAACACCACGGCCGCCGCCACGATCAGCAGCAACTGGCCCTGTGCGCCCAGCCAGGGCGCGGTGGCCATGCTGGCGAAGGCTGCCGCTGCCAGTGCAGCGCCTGCGCGCGTCACCAGTTCGGGGCCACGGCGGTCGGCCATGCGCCCGGCCAGTGGCGCGGCCAGGGCGCCCGCCGCGCCGGCCAGTCCCAGCGCACCGGCAGCGGCGGCACCCAGCTGGAACTGGCTGTGCAGCATCACCGCCAGCGTGGACCAGAAGGCGCTGAACCCCACCGCCAGCAGGCCTTGTGCCAGGGCCGCGCGGCGCAAGGCAGCATGCTGGCGCCACAGTTCCCACATGGAACGCATCAGCGCCAGCCAGCCCAGCTGGGTGGTGGGCGCAAAGTGCGGCAGGCCGCGCCACACCGCCACAACCAGCACGGCCATGGCCGATGCCGCCAGCAGGTACATATTGCGCCAGCCCCAGAGCTGGGCCACCAGGCCACTGACCACACGGGACAGCAAGATGCCCAGCAGCAGCCCGGTCATCACCGTGCCCACCATGCGGCCACGCTGGGCGGCAGGGGCCAGTGTGGCTGCAGCAGGCACCACATCCTGCGCCATCGTGGCAGCCAGGCCAACGCCCAGGCTGGCTGCCAGCAGGCTGCCCATGCCGGGCGCCAGTCCGCTGGCCAGCAGCACCCCTACCAGGGCCACGGCCTTGACCAGAATGATGCGGCGGCGGTCATACCGGTCCCCCAGCGGGGCCAGCAGCAGAATGCCCAGCGCATAGCCCAGCTGCGTCAGCGTGGGCACCCAGCCGGCAGTGCTCGCGGACGCCTGCATATCGGCCCCCAGCAGGCCCAGCATGGGCTGGCTGTAGTACAGCGACGCCACGCTGACGCCAGCGGCCGCAGCCAGCAACAGCAGCAACGGCGCGCCAATGGCCTGTGGTGCAGGGATTGGCACGGCTGCAGCAGGTGCCGCGGTAGCGCCGGTAGGACGCTCTTCATACGTAGATTGAATGGATGACATGGTGTCCATCTGTGGTTTTGTTTCGAATGCTGCGTAGTATCTGGAGTCAGCAGGCGCTTGTGTAGTGGTCTGGCATGCAGATCTGCTATACGCTCTACGTATGGAAACAACTCTCTCTGCCGGCAGCGACCGCATTGCGCTGATGCACACGCTGGTGCGTATCGTGGAAGCAGGCAGCCTCTCGGCCGCAGCCTTGCAGCTGGGCACCACCCAACCCACCGTCAGCCGCCGCCTGCAGCAACTGGAGCGCACGCTGGGCCTGCGTCTGCTGCAACGCTCCACCCACGGCATGAAGCTGACCGTGGACGGCGAACGCTGCTACGCCCATGCCAAGTCGCTGGTGCATGAATGGGAGGCCATGGAGGCCGATCTGCGCGGCGTGCAGGATGTACCGCGCGGCCAGTTGCGCGTGCTGGTGCCCCACGCCTTTGGCCAGGACCAGCTCATGGCGCCGCTGCTAGATTACCTGCGCCGCTACCCCGAGGTGCAGGTGGAATGGCTGCTGCATGACCGCCGTGCCGACTTTATTGCCGAAGGCATTGACTGCGCCATCCAGGTTGGCCAGGTGCTGGACCCTGCAGCCATCGCCCTGCGTCTGGCCGAAGTCCCCCGCATCGTGGTGGCAGCCCCGCCCCTGGTCGCCCAGCACCCGCCAGCCACTGCCGCACAGGACCTGGCAGACTGGCCGTGGATGGCACTCAACACCTTCTACCAGCGCGAAGTGTGTCTGACCCATGCCCAGCACGGCATGCAGCGCTTTGCCATCCAGCCCCGGCTGTCCACCGACAGCCTGTATGCCCTGCGCAGCGCCGCACTGGCCGGTCTGGGGGTCGGCATTGCCTCGGCCTGGATGGTCCAGGACGATCTGCGCGCCGGCCGGCTGCAGCATCTGGTAGAGGGCTGGGAGGCCGCGCCACTGCCCGTCTCCCTGGTCTACCCGCAGGCCGCTTTCTACCCTGCACGGCTGCGCTGCTTTCTGGATGCCATGCGTGCCGCCATGCCCGGGCTCACGGGCATGCGAGCCGCCACACGCGGCTCGGCACGGCGCTGAAATGACTTTCTGTGCACCGCTGCGACCGACATCTCAGATGGCGCCGCCTGCCACGCACCCATGAAAAAAGCTCCCACCAGGGGAGCTTTTTTGCGGGCCCATTGGCGCCTGCACAGAGGTCGGAGTACCAGGTATTCCAGATCTCTCTGTGTGTTGCAGGCGCTCAATCAGCGCTTCGCTCAGTAGCCGTAGCCGCCGCCGTTGCCACGGCCGCCGCCGTAACCACCGCCATTGCCGCCGCGGAAACCGCCGCCGCCGTTGTTGCCACGGAAGCCGCCGCCGCCGAAGCCGGCAGGACGCTCTTCACGAGGACGGGCCACGTTGACGATCATGTTGCGACCGTCCCAGGACTGCTCGTGCAGACCTTCGATGGCAGCTTGTGCTTCGGCTTCCGAAGCCATTTCCACAAAGCCGAAGCCCTTGGAGCGACCGGTGTCGCGGTCCATCATGACCTTGGCGGAAGCCACGTTGCCGAACTGGGCGAATTGTTGTTCCAGATCGTTGTCGCGAATGGAGTAAGAGAGGTTACCGACGTAGAGTTTGTTGTTCATGGTTGAACTTTCAGGGGAAAAATGACCGTGCAGCAGATGCTGCAATGGACATAGGGTGGGCGGCGCGCCCTACAGGAACGCACCGCCCGGAACTTAGCGGCGCCGCGGTCCCGAAGGAGCGCCGCCGGAGCGTGTTTCGATATGGCGGAAAGTGATGCGGCCCTTGGTGAGGTCGTAGGGCGACATCTCCAGCGAAACCTTGTCACCCGCCAGGATGCGGATGCGGAACTTGCGCATCTTGCCACCGGTGTAGGCAACCAGGGAATGGCCGTTGTCCAGCGTCACGCGAAAACGTGAGTCCGGCAGCACTTCCATCACCTGTCCGTGCATTTCAATGAGATCTTCTTTCGACATGAGGGCTCTGACTGAATGAAACTGGGGGGATCTATCCCGAAGGTGTTGTGCGCTCAGGCCGGCAGACCAGGCTGGCGCAACAAACACATCCCCTGCTCCATGGCGTAGGCCACGGCAGCTTGGGCGGAGCGGAATTGCGGCACAAAGCGGAACACCCGGTCATGGGTGGCCGTGCCGTGGCCGCTGCGAATCGAAAGGGAGGCGGTGTAGTGCCCGTCGGGCATGGGCACCGAACCAGGAGACAGAAGGTATTTACCGACGACCTGGGAAAGAGAGAAGGAGTGGTTCAACAACAGAACGTGGTGCAAGAACACCGGTACAAAAAGGAAGGACTCAAAAGCAAGCCCGCTCAACGCGTTGGGGTGCGAGGGAGAAATTTTTCCGGCCCCTGGAAGGTTCAGGGCGGGAAGACCAGCGGATCAGAAGCCGCAGGACAGAAAGTACAGTCATCGTCTGATGCGATGGGCCTTGGAGCGCTTGCCGTACGGTGCCAGCGGAAGGCCAGAATGTGCTGCCAGCAGTCCATGGACCTTGCTGCAGTGCGCCACACTATAGCAGCAAGCAATGTCCTGGGGATTTGGAAGGCCTTCACTGCAAGGCCTCGCGATCCGACAGCGGATGCCGACCCGGCGCCCGCCGGGCAGTGCAGAACGCACCACCCAGCAGCCCGCAGGAATCATCAGTCCAGTCCGATCGCTTTGACGATGTCCTTCTCCTCGGCAAAGGCCTTTTTGGCAAAGGCACTGTACTCCTGGGCATTGCGGTATTCCAGGCGGATGCCGTAGTTGGCAGCCACCTGCTTGAAGGCGGGCTCCTGCATGGCGGACTGGATGGCCGCTTCGAGCTTTTGCGTGATCTCGGCGGGCAGCGCTTTGGGACCTGCAATGCCCAGCGGCGACGGTACGTCAAATGCATAGCCCAGCTCGCGGAAGGTGGGCACATCGGCAAAGGCTTCGGTGCGCTTGTCGGAGGCAATGGCCAGCGCCCGCATCTTGCCGCTGGTCAGGTACGGCTGCACGCTGTTGGCAAACACGGCCGTCTTGGTGTGGCCGGCCAGCAGGGAGTTGATGGAATCCGCATCTCCCTTGAACGGCACATGAGTGAACTTGGCTCCGGTCTTTTGCTCCAGCTGCGCCATGGTCACGTGGTTGGCCGAGAACTTCCCAGGGGTCCCGTAGTCAACGCTGCCTGGGTCGCGCTTGGCAGCATCCACCACATCCTTCACGCTCTTGAAGGGCGAATTGGCCGGCACAGCCAGAATGAAGTCATAGGTCATGAAGGCCGCCACATAGCTGACATCGGCCACAGGGTCGAAATTCACTTTCTGTATATGGGGCTGGCGGAAGATGCCCACCGGCGTGAGCGTCAGGCGGTAGCCGTCGGGCTTGGCGTTCTTCATGTCGACCACGCCCATGGAGGCACCGGCGCCAGGCTTGTTCTCGATCACGATGGTTTGACCCAGCGGCTTGGACATGCCCTGTGCCAGCGCACGGGCGATCACATCGGTCACCCCGCCCGCGCCATAGGGCACGATCAGTGTAATGGGCCGGTTGGGGTATGCGCCTTGTGCGCCCGCTTGGGGCATGGTGGCCACTGCGGCCAGGGAAGCGCACAGGGCGATCAGGGTTCTGCGTTGCATGCTCTTGCCTTTCACATGGGCCCCGCCACCGCTGGCGGACTACCCCTTTGCAACGTGCAGGCGCTGTTCTCTTCGCTGCGCAATTGCAGCCATCGCCGGCACGTTCTGGACACTGTAGGAGCGCGCCCCGCCCCCCAACCCTGGCAGCAACCCTGCCCTTCCGTCCTGCAGGCGACAGCTCCCGGCGCACCGCCCAGCATCACCCACCTGGGCCGCCGGTGCGCTTTGCCACGGCACAGCCAGGGCTTTGGCTCGCCACACCTGCGACAAAGCGCTAGGCTGAGCGCCTTCACACCGCCCACAGGAGCTGGACATGGCCCACACCATCCGCTTGCACCGCGTGCTCCAGGCTCCGCCGGAGCGCATCTACCGCGCCTTCACCAGCCCTGCGGCCCTGGCCAAATGGATGCCGCCCCATGGCTTCGTCTGCGAGGTGCTGGAAATGGATGCCCGCACGGGTGGGCGCTTTCGGATGGCCTTCGTCAACCTGGGCACCGGCGAGCGCAGCAGCTTTGGCGGCACCTACCTGGAACTGGTACCCAACACCCGCATCCGCAACAGCGACCAGTTTGACGACCCCAGCCTGCCCGGCTCCATGACCACCACGGTCGACCTGCGTGCCGTGGTCTGCGGCACCGAGGTCCACATCGTGCAGGAAGGGGTGCCCGAGGTGATTCCTGCAGAAGCCTGCTACCTGGGCTGGCAACAGTCGCTGCAACTGCTGGCGTTGCTGGTGGAAGCTGAGATTCCGCCCGAATCCACGATGGCTTGATCACCTGATATCGCCACACGTTGACAAGCCGGGCAAGCTCGCATGGCTTGCTGTAAGCATGGCGTGCTATCAAGATGGGGATCTTTTCACCCACTCTTGCCGTCACTTCATGAACGCTCTGCCCGCTTTTTCTTCCATGCCCGACGAACAGGGCTTCTTCGGCCCCTATGGCGGCCAACTGGTGCCCCCGCACCTGAAGCAGGCCATGGACGACATCAACGTCGCCTATGCGCAGATCACCCAGCGCCAGGACTTCCAGGATGAGCTGGCTGACCTGTTTGCCGACTATGTGGGCCGCCCCAGCCCCATCTTTCATGCCAAACGCCTGTCGGCCCAGTTGGGCGGCGCACAGATCCACCTTAAGCGCGAAGACCTGAACCACACCGGCGCCCACAAGATCAATCACTGCCTGGGCGAGGCACTGCTGGCCAGGTTCATGGGCAAGAAGAAAGTGATTGCCGAAACCGGAGCCGGCCAGCACGGTGTGGCCCTGGCCACGGCCTGTGCGCTGGTGGGCATTCCTTGCGAAATCCACATGGGCCAGGTCGATATCGAAAAGGAACACCCCAACGTCACCAAGATGCGCATCCTGGGCTGCAAGCTGGTGCCCGTCACGCGCGGCGCGGCCACCCTCAAGGAGGCTGTGGACAGCGCGTTCGACGAGTACCTGACCAACCCCACCGACTACCTGTACGCCATTGGCTCGGTGGTCGGGCCCCACCCCTTTCCGATGATGGTGCGCGACTTCCAGAGCATCATCGGCCGTGAAGCGCGCGAGCAGTTCCTGGCCAAGCATGGTCGCCTGCCCGACTACGTCAGCGCCTGCGTGGGCGGCGGCAGCAATGCCATGGGCATGTTCACCGCCTTCTTGAACGATGCCGGCGTGCAACTGGTGGGCGTAGAGCCTGCCGGAGAAGGGGTAGACCAGCCCGGCCGCCACGCGGCCACCCTGTCAGTGGGCAAGCCCGGCGAAATCCACGGCATGAAGTGCTATGTGCTGGAAGATGCCGACGGTACCCCTGCCGCCGTGCACAGCATCGCCTCCGGCCTGGATTACCCTGGCGTGGGCCCGCAGCACAGCTATCTGAAAGACCTGGGGCGCGTGCAGTACCAGTCGGTCACCGACAAGGAATGCCTGAACGCCTTCATGACGCTGTCGCGCGTGGAAGGCATCATTCCTGCACTGGAAAGTGCCCACGCCGTGGCCTGGGCCATGCGCCAGGCGCCGCAGCTGGGCTCCGATCAGCATATCCTGGTCAATCTGTCGGGCCGCGGCGACAAGGACGCGGACTACGTGGCCAAGGCGCTGGGGCTGTAAGCACGGCGCCGCCATTCTTCGGACCATTGCACGGCCAGGGCGCACGACATCCTGGCCGTTGCGCTGTACTGAAGTCAGCGCCACACCATCGAGCGCCTGCGCCGGCACGCTGATGCACGCATTTCCGAGGCGAGGATGCGGCTGCCGCACTGCTTGCCCGCCTGCAGCGAGCCAATTGCCGGTCTAGGCTGACACACCCCGGCCGCCAGCGACGCCTAAGCTTGTCCTTTCTTTTTGCACTGCACAAGGAGTCCCCGCATGCGCTTTCCACCTCGTATTTCCGCTCTTGCCCTTGCCACGGCGGCGTTCTGCACCCTGGCCAGCGCCAAATCGGGCGCGGAATGGCTTCAGCTCACGGCGCAATCCAAGCTCAGCCTGATCCAGGCCATCGACAACGCCACCCGCGCCGTGCCGGGCTCAGTGATCGAAGCCGAACTGGACAAAGGCGATCAGGCAGGAGCCCGTTACGAGCTGGAAGTCATCACCCCCAATGGCGAGAGCGTCGAGGTCTGGGTGAATGCCGTGACCGGCCAGGCCACCCCGTACAAGAACGACGGCAAGGCCAAACGCAAAGACCTGCAGCGCCTGGAAAGTGCCAAAGCCAGCCTGCCCCAAGCCATCCAGTCTGCCACCACACATACCCCCGGCACCGCAGTCAGTGCCGAACTGGACAACCACTGGGGCACGACCAGCTACCAGGTCAACGTGCTGCAGGCCGATGGCGTGCTGATGGAGGTCAAGGTGGATGCGGCCGACGGCCGGGTGATCCGCGCCAAGCGCGATTGAACACGGAACGCAAGACCAGCCCCGCTCCTACTCCCGCGCACGGCGCTGTTCATGCCAGGAGCTCCTGGCCAGTGGCGGTGGCTGCATGCCACCCGCCGCTGTCCATTGCCATCGCCCCAAACCTGCTGCGCGTGGCCCTGCGCCAGCGGCAGCGTGTCGTCAGCAACGTCCTCGCTGCGCTTCACTCCTGACCGGCATACATCTGACCCGCCAGCGCAGCAATGCCCTGTGCGGTCAGATCGTTTGTTTCCAGCACCTGCCGCTGCGCCCACTGCACAAAATGCTTGGACTGGGAACGCTCATACTGCGGGTCGTAGTGCAGCGCCATCAACTCGGCAAACAGTGCAGGCAGATCGCCCTGCTGTGCCCAGCCTTGCCAGCGCGTCACGCGTTCCCGGCCTTGCAGCTCCTTCAAAAATCCCAGCTTGAAGGCCAGACCCGCGGCGTCGTCGCCCAGATAGACGTAATCACGCAGCAAAAAGGCCAGCCGCGCCTCTGGTGTGGCACGTACCTCCACCACCGGTGCCTGGCGCATCTGCTCCACCAGCGCCAGCGGCAGGGCCACGCGACCGATCTTGGGACTTTCTCCTTCCACAAACACCGGGCGCGTCAGATCCAGCTGTGCCAGCTGGGTGTACAGCAAGGTGTCGAAATGCTTTTGGCTGGGCTGCTCGACGCCAGGCAGGCCTCCCAGCAGCGATCCTTTGTGGCTGGCCATGCCCTCCAGGTCCAGGACCTGCGCGCCCTGCGCCTGCAGGGCATGCAGCACGCGGGTCTTGGCACTGCCGGTGGCACCACACAGCACCCGCAGATGCAAGCGGGGCACCTGCTGCTCCAGCTGCGCAATCACATGGCCGCGAAACGCCTTGTAGCCGCCGGCCAGCTGCTGCGCGTCCCAGCCCACCAGCCTCAGCCAGGTCACCATGGAGCCACTGCGCAGCCCGCCGCGCCAGCAGTACACCAGCGGCTTCCAGTGTGCCGGCTGATTGGCGAAGGTCTCACGCAGATGGCCCGCCAGATTGGCGGCAACCATGGCGGCGCCCAGCCGCTTGGCCTCGAAAGGGCTGACCTGCTTGTAGATGGTGCCGATGGTCACGCGCTCTTCGTTGCTGAGCACGGGGCAATTGATGGCGCCCGGAATGCGGTCCAGCGCGAACTCGGCCGGGGTGCGGGCGTCGATGATGGCGTCAAACTGCGCAATATCAGCGACGCGTATGGGTTGGCGGTGTGACACGGGACAAAGCGTTAGAACAACAGCAGGCGCCCGGCCCCGGAACGATCGACCCGGTGCAGCAATGCAGCAGCGGTGTTGCGCCCCGGCAAGCCGGCATGGCGCAAGGGAGTCGATCGAGCCTCGATACAAACGCCAGAACCGGGCAATGGCTGCACCGGTCTGTCCTTGCAATGCAGCGATTGTGGCACGCCTGCCAGCCGGTCTCTGCCACCGAACGGCGCACCCACTGGTATGCCACGCATTCAGCGCACCGGCAGAAACTGCAGAAACGGCCCGGCCACCAGCCCCTGCCCATACCCGATGACCGAGCGGCGGTAACGCTCCGTGGCATAGCTGGCCACCAGATCCAGCCTGCCGATGATCTTGCCCATCTCCCGCTCGAAGCTCAGATTGCGTTGACTGTCGTCGATGTGGTTGGACAGCAGCAACGATGAACCATCGGCATTGCGCCGGCTGTTGAGGATCCAGTTGGCCGCTTCCAGATTGCGCGCGGCATTGAAGACATGCTGTGCATCCAGGCCATCAACCAGAGTGAAACGGGTCTTGTTGCCATGTGCGGTGATCACCGTATCTGCTGCCGCATAGACAAAGCCCGCCACGCGGTCCCCAGCAAATTGCGGCTGCAGCGCCAGCGACAAGGCCGCGATATCACGCTGGCCTTGCAGATCGGGCCATGGCTGACGCTCCAGCACCGCCTTGCGCAATTGCGCCACTGCCGCTTCGCGGCTGGAGGCACTCTTTTTCCACTCCCTTGGGTTCCGCTGATAGAGCTTGTCCGCCAGCAGCCACAGGCTTTCCAGGTTGTCGCGCATCGCCAGCGTCACCATGCGGTTGCTGTCGGACTGCCATATCTCTTCAGCCGAGAATTTCTCCCCTTGCACCGCTCCAAGCGGCGCCGGTGCACTGACGCAGCCGCCCAGCCCTCCCAGCAGCACGCCTGCCAGACATTGCAGCGCGGCAGCGCGCCATTGCGATCGATTCCAACTTTGCATCCGCCCAACGTAGCAGGCCAGCTCGCCGCCCGCTGCCAGCCAACAGCGCATTTGTGCTGCCAAGGGCACAGCTTTTCTGCGGCCTTCTGTAGCCCAGCCGGTGCACGCCGCTGTCACCCGGCTGACATCCACCGCATCCATGGCGCACGGTTTTACGTGCACACACCGGTTTCACATGGTTTTAACGCACGTTTCGGAAGAGAATACACATTTGTGCGGCAGATTCGCTACTGCGGCTGCCTGCCACGCGTTTCACTTCTCCCGGTTTGATAAGGCCACGCTCCCATGAATATCGTGATCCTGGACGACTACCAAGACGCAGTTCGCAAGCTCCACTGCGCCAGCCGTCTGGACGCTTTCAACGCCAAGGTTTTCACCAACACGGTCAAAGGCGTGGGCCAGTTGGCTGTGCGCCTGCGTGATGCCGACATCATTGTGCTGATCCGCGAACGCACGCCCATCACCCGCGCTCTGCTGGAGAAGCTGCCCCGGCTGAAGATGATTTCACAAACCAGCCGCGTGGGCCCGCACATTGATCTGCAGGCGTGCAGCGAGCGCGGCATTGCCGTGGCAGAAGGCGTGGGTTCCCCGGTTGCACCTGCCGAGCTGACCTGGGCACTGATCATGGCGGCCAGCCGCCGCCTGCCGCAGTACATCGCCAACCTCAAACATGGCGCCTGGCAGCAGTCCGGATTCAAGGCGGCCTCGATGCCTTCCAACTTCGGCCTGGGCACCGTGCTGCGCGGTCGCACCCTGGGCATCTGGGGTTATGGCCGCATCGGCCAGATCGTGGCCGGCTACGCCAAGGCCTTTGGCATGGGCGTCAAGGTCTGGGGGCGCGAGACCTCCCGAGCCAAGGCACTGACCGATGGCTACCAGGTGGCCCATTCGCGCGAAGACTTTTTCTCCACCTGCGACATTCTGTCCGTGCACCTCAAGCTCACGCCCGACACGCAGCACTGCATCACCTTGCGCGACCTGTCGCTGATGAAGCCCACTGCCCTGTTCGTCAACACCTCGCGGGCCGAGCTGGTGGAGCCAGACGCACTGGCCACGGCCTTGCAGCACGGCCGCCCCGGCATGGGCGCAGTGGATGTGTTCGAGTCCGAGCCCATCCTGCAAGGCCACGCGCTGCTGCGCATGGAGAACTGCATCTGCACGCCGCACATCGGCTATGTGGAGCAGGACAACTACGAACTGTACTTTGGCGCGGCTTTTGACAATGTGGTGAATTTCGTCCAAGGCAAGCCGACCAACATCGTCAACCCCGAGGTGCTTGGTCCGCGCTGAGCCATTCCACGGGACCACGTCCCTATCAAAAAGGCCTGCATCAGCAGGCCTTTTTTGTTTTTCGGAGCAGCAACGAACCACCCACCACCAGCACACCTTCGGCGCTACAGAGGGGGCTGAATCCCCAGTTGGGCCTGGATCTGCTCCTGAGTGATCGCATCGGCCACGGCGTGCTGCACCACATCTTCGACGGCAGCATGCAGGCTGCGCGACATGGCCTGGGCATGCATGGACACCACATCGGCCACCACTTCGCGCAGATGCGCCTCCAGCTGGGGCTGGACCCGCGCCAGAATGCGCTCCACCAGCATCTCGTGCAGGGCTGCAGCATCCCACGCTGGCACGGATGCAGGCTCCGTCGCGGGCTCGGGCAGATCCAGCACCAAAGGCATATCGGCATACCCACCCGCCACAGCATCCGCTTCCCCACCAAGCCAGTCCGCAGGCGGCTCCACCAGCACCGGGTCCCTCTGTGCAGGCACGGACATGCCTGCCGTACCAGCTGGCGCGAATGACGTCAGCACGGGTTCTGACACGGAGCCTGCTGCTGGCTGAGCACCCGCCTGCGGTACGTCCTCCGATCCCGCAGGCATGCCGGCGGCAGACTCCGACGGCAATCCCGGCGTGTCCAGGCGGTCTTCCTGCACCGGCTCCTGCTGCGCAGGTTTCGCCAGCGGCAGGCCTTCCGGCACCACATCGGTCAGCGTCGGCACAAAGCGCGGCGGTTGGCGGCCAAACGGCTCCATCACATTCCTTTCAGCACCAGATCATGCCGCTGGATGGCGAGACCACGTGCGGCATAGTCTTTCCAGCGATTGCGGGCCATGGCGCGGTCCATATCGTCCAGCGACACCACCTCCACCACCCGCGCAAAACCTTCCAGCCCTTCGGGCACGGTTTCGCCCAGATTCAGCAGGATGTCGCGGTGCGGCGAGGCCTCAGCCTGCTGCACCAGCACCACCGGCGACAAGGCCTGCACCTGCGGATCAGCGCCAGGGCCGGCATGGGCCAGAAAATCGCTGGGTGCGCTTTTCCACAGCCGTGCCGACAGATGGGCCAGCACGCCCGGCTGGGCGGTGACAGTCACCTGCGCCCCATGGCGCAGTGCCTTGCGCACAAACCGGCAGACATAGCCCAACTTGTCCGGCGCGTTGAAGTGAAAAGCCACCTCGGTCATCACAGCACCCGCCTTCTCAATCGCGCGCAGCTTCCACTGGCGTCAGCGCGGCCTTGGCCGTCGGCGCCGTGTCGGATGCCGCAGCAGGCTGCGCCACCTTGACGGCCTTGACGGTTTTGACTGCCTTGGCGGCTTTCACCGGCTTAGCGCTCTTGACAACCTTGTCCGCAACCACCGCCTGGGGCGCCTTGGCCTTCACCGGCTTGGCTGTTTTGGCTGCCGTGGCCACCTGGCCCAGCAGATAGTGCACCAGCAACCCCACAGGGCGGCCGGTGCCGCCCTTGGCAGCGCCTTCTTTCCATGCGGTGCCAGCGATGTCCAGGTGCGCCCAGGGAATGTCGCCCACAAAGCGCTGCAGGAACTTGGCGGCGGTCACCGAGCCCGCTGCACGGCCTGCCACATTGGCCACATCGGCAAACGTCGTCTTCAGACCTTCGGCGTAGTCGTCGTCCAGCGGCATGCGCCAGCACAGGTCCTGCGCGGCATCGCCCGCCTTCTGCAAGGCATCGGCCAGCGCATCGCTGGTCGCGTACATGCCGCTGCGGATGCCGCCCAGGGCAATCACGCACGCACCGGTGAGCGTTGCCACGTCCACCAGTGCGGCAGGCTTGAAACGTGCGGCATAGGTCAGCGCATCGCACAGCACCAGACGGCCTTCAGCGTCGGTGTTCAGGATCTCGATGGTCTGGCCGCTCATGCTGGTGACCACATCCCCGGGCTTGACGGCAGTGCCGTCAGGCATGTTCTCACAGGCCGGGATCAGGCCGACCACATTGATGGCGGGGCGCAGCTCGGCCAGCGCGCGGAACACGCCCAGCACGCTGGCGGCGCCGCCCATGTCGAACTTCATCTCGTCCATCCCCGCTGCCGGCTTGAGCGAGATGCCTCCGGTGTCGAACGTGATTCCCTTGCCCACCAGCACCACCGGCGCCTGCGACTTGGCTGCGCCGTTGTAGTGCAGTTCAATGAACTGCAGCGGCTGGGCCGAGCCCTGGGCCACCGCCATGAAAGCGCCCATGCCCAGCTTGGCCACTTCCTTGGGGCCATGCACCTTGCACTGGATACCGCCGTGCTTGGCCAAGGCCTTGGCCGCCGCCGCCAGCATGGTGGGCGTGGCATGGTTGGCGGGGCGGTTGGCCCATTCGCGGGCCATGCCCACGCCAGAGGCCAAGGCCTCGCCCAGGGCAAATGTCGGTGCAGCCGCAGCCTTGTCGGGCACGGCCACGGTGGTACGTGTCCAGGCCAGGGCCTTGGCTTCGGGCTTGGTCGCTGTGTACACATAGCTGATATCGGCCAGCGTCTGCACGGCAGCGGCCGTCACCGCCGCCGCGTCCGGCAGGGCCGACAGGCACACCACCGCACGCTTGCAGCCCGTGGCCTTGAGGGTGCTGGCAGCCGCTGTCAGCGCGGTGCGTACTTCCTTGGCGGAGGCCGTACCCGCGCCCAGCAGCAGCACGCGGCGGGCCGCCACACCGGCGGGCTGGTACAGCGCCAGTTGCTTGCCGGCACCATTGTCCAGATCCCCTGCCTTGCGCGCCTGCGCCACGCACTGCGACAGCGCGTCCTTGCCGGGCTTGAAAGCGTCGGGCACCAGCAGCACCAGCGCATCACATTTTTCAGCGGCAGCACCCGCCAAGTTCAAGGCCTTGAGATCAAAGTTCATAATCGGTGTTTTCCTTTAACGCCGATGTTATTCGATTCATCCATACGCAAGGAGCTGGCCCGCAGCTTTGGCGCAACCCTGGTGGTGTTGATTACCGTGGTCATGACCATGATGCTGATCCGCACATTAGGCCAGGCCGCCAAAGGCAATGTCAGCCCATCCGACGTGCTGCTGGTCATGGGCTTCACCGTGCTCAGCCATTTGTCCACCATCCTGATGCTGAGCCTGTTTGTCTCCATTGTCGGCACGCTCACCCGCATGTACCGTGACAGCGAAATGGTGATCTGGTTTGCCAGCGGCCGCGGCCTGGCCAGTCTGGTCAAGCCGCTGCTGCGCTTTGCCTGGCCGGTGCTGCTGATCGTTGCCGTGCTGGGCGTATGGGTCTGGCCCTGGAGCAACCAGCAGGTGCAGCAGATGCGTGAGCAATTCGAGCAGCGCAGCGATGTGGACCGCATCGCCCCCGGAGAGTTCCAGGAATCCTCGGACGGCCAGCGGGTCTTCTTCATCGACAAGGAATCCGTGTCCTCCGAATCTGCGAGCAATGTCTTCATCGTCGACAACAGCAATGGCAAAGAGGTTGTGACCTCTGCCAAGAGCGCCCATCTGCGCGTGCAGCAAGGCGTGAGAATGGCGGTGCTGACCGATGGCCAACGCATCGAGACCAAGCCCGACGGCGCGGGGCTGCGCATCAGCCAGTTTCAGGAATACGCACTGCGCCTGTCGGACGGCAGCAGCGCCAGCGCCGAAGCCCTGGCCACCAAATCCCAGCCCACGGCGGCGCTGCTGGCCTCTGACGAGCCCAAGGACCGGGCCGAGCTGGGCTGGCGCCTGGGCCTGCCCCTGGCAGCGCTCAACTTTGTGCTGCTGGCCCTGGCCATCACCAACGCCAACCCGCGTGCCGCCAAAAGCACCAGCCTGGCCGTCGCGCTGCTGGCATTCGTGGTCTACTACAACCTGATGACCGTGGGCCAAAGCTGGGTCGTCTCCGGCCGCATGTCCATGCTGGGCTTCCTGCTCGGCCTGCACGGCGCGGTCCTGGGGATCGCCCTGGCCACCCTGATGACTCGCCACCACCGCTGGTCGCCCCGACAACTGCTGCAACGCCGCGCCCAAGTACCGCAAGGAGCTTCGGCATGAAGACACTGCGCAAAATGATCTTCAAGGACGTCATCACCACGGTGGCGTTTGTGACCCTGGCCTTCCTGGCGCTGTTCTTCTTCTTCGACCTTCTCGACGAAATGCGCTATGTGGGCCGCTACGAGCAGTACGGCGTCCCCCAGGCCATGCTGGTGGTGCTGCTGGAAGTGCCCAATCACCTGTACGAGCTGCTGCCCATCACCGTGCTGATCGGCACCATCTACGTGATGGCCCGCCTGGCGCAAAGCTCGGAATTCACCATCATGCGCACCAGCGGCCTGGGCCCCTGGCTGGCGTTGCGCACCCTGGTCACCATTGGCGCCGGCTTTGTGGTGCTTACCTTTCTGATAGGGGACTACATCGCTCCGCTGTCCGAACGCGCCGCATCGGCCACCCAGGCCAAGTTCCAGGGCGGCACCGTCACCTCCGGGGCGACAGGAGCCTGGCTGAAGGAACGCAAGGACGGCAGGACCCTGGCCATCAATGTGCGCAACATCCGTGACGACGAGTTGCTGGGCGTGCGTATTTTCGAGTTCGATGCCGATGGCCGCATGCTGCGCCAGATCCATGCCGAAAAAGCCGAGGTGAAGGACAACGACCTGTGGAAGCTCAGCCAGGTGCGCCGCTCCGAGTTCAGCTACCCCGAACCCACACAGGCGCGCCTGCAGCGCTACACCGAAGCAGAATACGACTTCGCCACCAACCTCACCTCCAACATGGTGGCAGCGGCCGTGCACAAGCCCGATCGTATGCCCACCATTGAGCTGTTCCGCTTCATCCAGCATTTGCAGAGCAACGACCAGTCGGCGCAGAAGTACGAGATCGAGTTCTGGCGCAAGCTGTTCTACCCGCTCAGTTGCCTGGTGATGGTGGTGCTGGCCCTGCCTTTTGCCTATCTGCATTTCCGCTCCGGCGGACTGGCAGGCTATGTGTTCGGCGGTGTGATGGCCGGTATCAGCTTCTTCCTGCTCAACAACGTCTTTGGCTACGCCGGCAATCTGAACAACTGGCAGCCCATGCTGACAGCGGCAGCCCCCGGGGTGATCTATTCGTTGCTGTCTCTGGGTGCATTCACCTGGCTGGTGCTGCGGCGATGAACCCATCTACCCACAGCGACGCCGGCCCCGCCGCTCCGGGAGCGGGCCTGGTGCTGTTCGCACATGGCTCGCGCGACCCGCTGTGGCACCGCCCCATGCAGGCCGTGCGCGATCAATTGCTGGCAGAACAGCCGGGCGCGCTCTGCCTGTGCGCCTACCTGGAGATCAGCAGCCCTTCGCTGCCCGCCGCCATTGCGCAACTGGTCGCCCAGGGCTGCACCCGCATTACGGTGCTGCCGCTATTTCTGGGCACCGGCCGCCACGCGCGCGAAGACCTGCCCCTGCTGCTGGAGCAAGCCCGCCAGCAGCACCCCGGCGTGCAGCTGGACAGCGCCACCCCCGTGGGCGAAGACCCCCGGGTCATCGGCCTGTTGGCGCAAATCGCACAGCAGCACATATATAAAGAACCAAAACTTTAGATAAATCATTCATAATGATGTCCACGCCAGCCGACATCCGCTTATGAATCTGCACCAATTCCGCTTCGTTCAAGAGGCCGCCCGCCGCAACCTCAACCTCACCGAGGCCGCCAAAGCGCTGCACACCTCGCAGCCCGGTGTCTCCAAGGCCATCATCGAGCTGGAGGAAGAACTGGGCGTGGACATCTTCGCCCGCCACGGCAAGCGCCTCAAGCGCATCACCGAGCCCGGCCAGCATGTGCTCAAAAGCATCGAGCTGATCATGCGCGAAGTCGGCAACCTCAAGCGCATCGGCGAGCAGTTCAGTGCCCAGGACAGCGGCACCCTCAGCATTGCCACTACCCATACCCAGGCGCGCTACGTGCTGCCCAATGCGGTGGCCAAGCTGCGCGACGCCTACCCCAAGGTCACCATCAGCCTGCACCAGGCCACGCCCCATGAAGTGGCGCGCATGGTGCTGGACGAAGTGGCCGAAATTGGCATGGCCACCGAATCGCTGGCCGATTACCCCGACCTGGTCACCCTGCCCTGCTACGAATGGCAGCACGTGCTGGTGGTGCCCAAGGGCCACCCGTTGGCCACCAAGGAACGCATCGGTCTGGAAGACATCGGTCTGGAAGCGCTGATCACCTACCACCCCTCGTTCACCGGTCGCAACAAGATCGACACCGCCTTTGCCACGCGCAAGATCACCCCGCGCATCGTGCTGGAAGCCATTGATTCGGACGTGATCAAGACCTATGTGCGCCTGGGCCTTGGCATCGGCATCGTGGCCGAAATGGCCATGCGTGACGATCCGGGCGTGGACCTGGTCTCCCGCCCCGTCGGCCATCTGTTCGGTCAGAGCGTGGCGCGTGTGGCCTTCAAGCGCGGCGCCTACCTGCGCAACTTCGTCTATAAGTTTGCCGAAACCCTGAGCGACCGCCTCAGCCGCGACCTGATCGCGCGGGCAATGACCGGCCACGTCAACGATTACGAACTGTGAGCGTACAGTTCACTCAGAGACCTTCCCCAGCCCGGCGCTAGACCCCTAGCCCCCGGGCTTTTGCCTTTTTGCGATTGAGCGATGACCACCGCGCACACCCCCAGTTTTCCCAGCCGCCTGCCCCATGTGGGCACCACCATCTTCACCGTGATGTCGGCCCTGGCCGCCGAACACCAGGCCGTCAACCTCGGCCAGGGCTTTCCGGACTTTGGTTGCGACCCCACGCTGCTGGACGCCGTCAACGATGCCATGCGCGCCGGCCACAACCAGTACCCGCCCATGGCCGGCATGCCCCAGCTGCGCGAAGCGGTGGCCGCGAAAATCCACACCCTCCATGGCCGCCAGTACAACGCGGCGACCGAGATCACCATCACCGCAGGTGCCACCCAGGCCATCCTGACCGCCATCCTGGCCACCGTGCAGGCCGGTGATGAAGTGATCGTGCTGGACCCCTGCTACGACAGCTACGCCCCCAATATCGAGATGGCCGGCGGCACCATCGTGCGGGTGCCGCTGACGCCCGGCACCTTCCGTCCGGACTTTGCCAAGATTTCCGCCGCCATCACGCCCAGAACGCGGCTGATGATCGTCAACACCCCGCACAACCCCAGCGCCACGGTGTGGACGGCGGCAGAAATGCAGCAGCTCGAAGACCTGCTGGCTCCCACCAATGTGCTGCTGATCAGCGACGAGGTGTACGAGCACATGGTGTTTGACGGTGCCCAGCACGAAAGCGCGGCGCGCTACCCGGGCCTGGCTGCACGCACCTTCATCGTCTCCAGCTTTGGCAAGACCTACCACGTGACAGGCTGGAAGGTCGGCACCGTGGCCGCTCCCGCCGCACTGACGGCCGAATTCCGCAAGGTGCACCAGTTCAATGTGTTCACCGTGAACACCCCCATGCAGGTCGGCCTGGCCACCTATATGCAGAACCCGGCCCCGTACCTGGAACTGCCTGCGTTCTACCAACGCAAGCGCGATCTGTTTGCCGAAGGTCTGAGCCAGACCCGTTTCAAGCTGCTGCCCACGGCCGGCACCTACTTCCAGTGTGCAGACATCTCCGCCATCAGCGATCTGAACGAGGCCGAGTTCTGCCAGTGGCTGGTCAAGGAAGTGGGCGTGGCTGCCATTCCCCTGTCGGCCTTCTACGGCGACGGCTTCGACCAGAAGGTGGTGCGCTTTTGCTTTGCCAAGCAGGACGACACCCTGCGTGCTGCACTGGAACGGCTGCGCAAGCTGTAAGTACCAAAAAGGGCCTGTGCAGGCCCTTGCCCCACCAGGCCGATCTACCTCGGCGCAGGCCCTCACCAACCAGACCCCGACAGGCTGGCAGCGCTGCAGCCAACGGCGCTACCCGGCCCCAGAGTGCGTCCACCACACCAGGGTCAGCTGCACTGGTAACCAGCCCTGTGCAGCTGACCAGCTCCACGTCTTCACATGCCGTGGCATTGCGCCGCGGACCCAGAAATTGCGGATAGCGTCCCAGTGTGAGCAACCTGAGCACCAGCCAGCCGGGCCAAATAAAGAGCAGTTGAAACCCCTGCAAGCGCAGCAAAAAGCTGGACACACGGCCCAGCAGGTGCAACACAATGTCCATACCAGTCGCCCGAAAGCGGTGCAAAGTGGCGGTGCGCGCAGCCAAGCGGATGCGCCGACAGGCCATCCCGTCTGCTTGCATGCTTGCGCACTGCCTGCCGCTTCGGGCTGCCTGCGGAGTGGGCTTTGCGTGGCAGCGATTGCATCCAGGGCATCGGCTATGTCACCCCGCCGGTGCAGCCCCATGCAGGCTGCGCTGTGGCGGGTGATGTCTGCTGGGCCATACTGCGGGCAATCTCCACCCCTCGCCCATAGCTGAATGACCTCCGCCCGAACCGCCCTCACCCTGCACTACATCTTTGATCCACTGTGCGGCTGGTGCTATGGCGCCGCACCGCTGGTGGATGCCGCACGCCAATTGCCCGGCCTGGTCGTGCAGTGGCATGCCGGCGGCATGCTGGCAGGCCCGCACGCACGGCGCATCACGGCCGACTGGCGCGACCACGTGCTACCGCACGACCAACGCATTGCCCAGCTGACCGGCCAACCCTTTGGCTCGGCCTACACCGACGTCCTGCTGAACCAGGTGGGCACGCCGCTGGACTCCGGTCCACCCATCACCGCCCTGCTGGCCGTGCAGGCCATGGACCAAGCCAGCGACCAGCCACAAGTCCACGCCCTGGATCTGCTGCACCGCATCCAGCACGCGCACTACGTGGAAGGCCGCACTATCAGCGATGCCGACACCTTGCAGCAGATCGCCGCCGAGGCCGGGCTGGACCCCCAGCAATTTGCAGCGGCCTATGTGATGCAGTTGGGCGACCGCACGATCGACCACATTCTGGACAGCCGCCAGTGGCTGCAGCGCGCCGGTGGCCAGGGCTTTCCCACCTGGGTGCTGGAATGGCAGACCGCGCCGGATGCCCCGGTACAGCTGCAACGCGTGGACACCGCCAGCTTTCTGGGTCAGCCCGCCGTCTGGCGCGATGCACTGGCGCAGTGGCTGCTCTCTTTGCCGGTCGACTGCCCCCTTGCCCCAGTGCGTGCGGACATCTGGCATGCAGACAAACGGCATGATTCTTGCATGCAAAAAATGCATATCTGACACGTTCTGGGAATGCTTCATGCCTGCCATATCCGCCACACCAGCTCTGTACATCCTCAAAACCGGGTCCACCCTGCCCGCGCTCGCGGCAGCGCATGGCGATTTTGAAGACTGGATCACCCAGGGTCTGGCCGGCACACCGCTGGACATCCGCGTGCTGGATGCCCACGCCTGCACCGCAGCCAATTGGCAATGGCCGGAGCGCAGCGCCATGGCCGGCCTGGTCATCACGGGTTCGCACGACATGGTCACCGACGGTGCCGACTGGTGCTTGCGCTGCGAGGACTGGCTGCGCAGCCTGGCCGAGCAGGATCTGCCCCTGCTGGGCATCTGCTTTGGCCACCAGTTGCTGGCCCAGGCCCTGGGTGGGCAGGTCGCCCCGCACCCCGCCGGCCTGGAGCTGGGCACCGTACGCGTTGACGCGCAGCGCGCCGCCGCGCTGGATCCGTTGTGGCACGACCTCCCCGCCCGCTTTCAGGCCCATGCCGTGCACTACCAGTCGGTACGCCGCCTGCCTGCTGGTGCCCAGGTGCTGGCAGCCAACCCGCACGAACCCCACCACGGCTTTCGCTGGGGGGCCCATGCCTGGGGTGTGCAATTCCACCCGGAATTCGATGCGCTGGTGATGCAAGCCTATGTGGACCATGTGCGCCACAGCCTGCACAGCCACGCGCTATCCAGCGCCGACACCAGCGAGTGGCCCGTGTGCAGCACGCCCTGGGCCGCACGCCTGCTGCCGCGCTTTGCGCACTACGCCCACCAGCAACTGCTCACCGACACCGCCCCGCAGTCCTGCACGGCCTGAGCACGCGCACAGCAGCAGCCAGGCAGCGGGCCTGCGCCCGCTGCGCCGGACGGACTGTCCATCCCGCCTCTATCCTGTTCGATAGCAATCCGCTCCATAGGGACCTGGGTCTCAGGACGTTTCTTGACATACTGGGCGGCCTGTCCCTGCACCGGCCTTGTCACAATGCACACGCGCGGTGCGCCCCACCATCAAAAAGCCCCTGTCCGACAACCCACGCTGCGCGCGCTCTTTAGAGTGGCCCCTATTGCTTTTGGAGATCAAAGATGATGTCGCTAATTGGAACCTTGATTGTGGGTTTGATCGTGGGCCTGATCGCACGCGCGCTCAAACCGGGCGACGATGGCATGGGCTGGATCATGACCATCCTGCTGGGCATTGCCGGCTCGTTCCTGGCCAGCTATCTGGGTGCAGCCATGGGCTTGTACGCCCAGGGTGAAGCCGCCGGCTGGATTGCCTCCGTCATCGGCGCAGTCGTCCTGCTGTTCATCTACAACCTGGTCCGCAGCAAGGCCCGCTGAGCCGACCAACGGCCGCCGCCGGCGCTGCGGCCCGGTAGTCATTGCCCCCACAGCAGGAGTACCCCGGTACACCTGCTTTTTTTCGCCCATGGCGCGTGCGGCACCAACCCACCCCTGCGGCACCAAATCGGCGATCATTGCAGCCATGACCGATGCCTCCACGCCCCGCTACTGGCTCATGAAGAACGAGCCTGATGCCTACTCCATCGACCACGCCCTCGCAGCCCCCGGGCAGACCATTGCCTGGGATGGTGTGCGCAACTACCAGGCGCGCAACTACATGCGCGACCAGATGCGCGTGGGCGACGGTGTGCTGTACTGGCATTCCAGCTGCGCCGAACCCGGCATCTACGGCCTGGCCCGCATCGCCGGCGGTCTGCGCGTGGACGACAGCCAGTTCGACCCAGCCTCACCCTATTACGACCCCAAGAGCAGCCCCGACCGGCCCCGCTGGCTGCTGCTGGATGTGCAGGCCCTGCGCAAGACCCGTCCCATCCTGATCCCCGAGTTGCGCGAACATGCCGCGCTGCAGGGCATGCGTGTGCTGCAACGGGGCAATCGTCTGTCCATCACTGAAGTCACCCCGGCAGAATGGGATTACATCCAGCGCGTGCTGCTGCAGTCTGCAACCTGAGGAGACACCATGCGCGGCGGCATGATCGATTTCAGTTCCTGGTCCTCCATCCTCACCACCGTGGCCAGCCTGCTGCTGATCACCTTGCTGATGGTGGGCATACGCTTGGTCTTCATGCAGACCATCCAGAAGCGCCGTGAACGCGAAAACCGCCAGATCAACGAGCGGCTCAAAACCCTGATGGCCGCCTACAAGACACTGGGTGGTAGCTTCACCGGGCAACTGGCCGTCAGCCCCGTGCATCTGCGTGAGGTGCACGCTGCCGCACGCCGGGCGGAAACCATGGCAGATGCCGCCGAAGCGGAAGACGGCAGCGGCGAAGACAGTGAGGACATCCCGACCTTGAGCAGTAGCGAACGCCAGCGCCGCACGCGCGATAGCGTGGAAGCGGCCCTGTCCGATGTGATCCTGCTGGGCACCGAAGAGCAGGTGCGTCTGGCCGCCCAGGCGGCGCAGGACATGGTGGCCGGCCGCGCCATCGAAACCGCGCCGCTGGTGGCCTCGCTGCGCCAGTTCATCCGTGCGGCACTGGACCTGGAGCCGATTCCCGCCCACATCACCATTCCCAACCAGGGCCCCACGCGCAGCAGCACCAGTGGTGGCAACGCCCGGCGCGCAACCGGTGCTGCAGGCGGCACGGGCGCGGCAACCGGCGGGGGCCGCGCAGGTGGTGGTGGCGGTGCGGCTGCCGGTGGCATGGGAGGCATGGGCGTCGGCATGGGGCTGGGAGGCCTGCGCAAAGAAAGCGGTTCCGAAACAGAGTGACCCGCGCCACGCCGCATGCGACCTCTGTGCGCACACCCGGTGGCCAGCGCGGCCAGCGAGGGCCGTGCCGGAAAGAAGCTGCTGCAAGACCATGCCCCCCGGCACAGCCGCCGCGGTCGCGTCCGCACAGCGGACCCTGGACTTTCATATGTCGGCGCTATGCTGGTGCCGTCTTCTCTCGTGCCGCCATGCCCTACCCCTCTACTCCCCCACGCGCCGTGGCCCCGGTCACCTTCGCAATGCCGCTGCATCCTGACCGCACAGCCGGGCCCCAGGACCCCAACACTCCAGGCGATGGCATGCCATCTCCTCCCGCAGCCTCCACCTCGCGGCCGCCCGCACGCTGGCGCCAGGTGCTGGAAGTGTTCGTCGTCTTTCTGCAATTGGGCCTGACCTCGTTTGGTGGGCCAGCGGCACATCTGGGCTATTTCCGCACAGCGTTCGTGCAGCGGCGCCAATGGCTCAGCGACGCGCAATATGCAGACTTGGTGGCGTTGTGCCAGTTCCTGCCCGGCCCGGCCAGCAGCCAGGTAGGCATGGCCCTGGGCCAGTTGCGTGCCGGTGGCTGGGGCGCGCTGGCGGCCTGGCTGGGTTTCACGCTGCCCTCGGCTCTGCTGCTGATCGCCCTGGCCCTGGGCCTGTCGCACGCAGTAGGGCAGGAGGGCGCGTTCCACGGCGTGCTGCACGGACTCAAACTGGTGGCCGTGGCGGTGGTGGCCCAGGCCGTCTGGGGCATGGCCCGCAGCCTGTGCCCGGACCGGCTGCGCGCCACCCTGGCGTTCGGCGCGGCAGTGCTGACCTTGGGGCTGTCCGCCCACCTAGGCGCCAGCGTGCAACTGCTGCTGATTGCACTGGGCGCGCTGATCGGCTGGCGCTGGGTACGGCCGGCCTTGCCCGCGTCGGTGGTCACCGACCTCGCTCCCGACACTGGTATCTCCCGCCGCACCGGCGCGGCCTTGCTGCTGCTGTGCCTGCTGCTGGGTCTGGTTCTGCCGCTGCTGGCCCACGGCACCCGGTCACCGCTGTGGCAGGCCGTCAGCGTGTTCTACCAGGCTGGCGCCTTGGTGTTTGGCGGCGGCCATGTGGTGCTGCCGCTGCTGCAAGGCGGCGTGGTGCAGCCCGGCTGGCTGAGCAGCGAGCAGTTTCTGGCCGGCTACGCCGCCGCCCAGGCCGTACCGGGGCCGCTGTTCACGCTGGCGAGCTATCTGGGTGCGCTGCTGCCGCTCGGCTTGGGATCGGGGGCATGGTCGGCCTGGCTGGGTGGCCTGCTGGCCCTGGTGGCCATTTTTCTGCCCGCCGCCTTGCTGGTGCTGGGCGCGCTGCCGTTCTGGGCAGCGCTGCGCGCCCACCCTGTGGCCCAGCGCGTGCTGGCGGGGGTGAACGCCGCGGTGGTAGGCCTGCTGCTGGCGGCCCTGTACGACCCGGTGTGGACCAGCGCCATCCACAGCCGGCAGGACTGCGCATTGGCCCTGCTGTACCTGGCGCTGTTGGCCGTGGCCCGTGTGCCGCCCGTGGCGGTGGTGCTGCTGGCTGCAGGCCTGGGCTATGTCTTGGTGTCTTGAGGCCGCAGCCAGCAGCCCACCCAGCGAAGTCTCCCTCTCCGAGAGCCCCACGATCTGGTTCATGAACGGCATATACCCAGACGACCCCGGGCTTCGCCAACCGCTGCCCCACTCCGGGCCACAATAGCGGCCGCAGCCCTGGATTCCAGCGGCTGCGTTTTTCCAGACCTCTTGAATTGAAAGCCCTGACCATGGCCTTTGCCGACAACCTGCGCCAGCTGCCCGCCATCACCCACATTGCCGCCCTGCACCTGCTGGACGACAGCGGCGCCGTGGTCGCCACCATCCCCAACGCCCCGGGCAAGGCTGGTTCGGTCACCGTGTACAACGCCCTGGCGGCCAAGCACGGCAGCATCAATGTGGCAGCGGCCGAAGAAGGCCTGCAGATCTTTGCCGAGCACACCGAAGACGCCAAGGCCCGCCCCGGCGCGCACCCCAATATCGACCGCCTGCTCGAGGTGATTGCCACCGGCAAGGGCTTCACCGTGCAGATCGACCCGGCCTGATTGCGCAGCAGACAGGCTGCTGCCAGCCTGTCGCCCACGCGCCTGCCGGAGGGCCGCAACCGGCAGGCGCGTCTTCCGCACCACAGCGATTGGCACGGCCGGTGCACATCCGGTGTTTACGCCAGTGGTGTACTGCCGCAGCGCCGCCTAGAGTGCAGCGCATGACCACATCGACCGCCTCCAACACCGCAGCAACCGCCGCAGCCGGCGCCACTGCCTCACCCCTTCCCGCTCTCCGCCACTTTCGCTGGACGCTGCAGGACCATATTGCCCACCTGCAGCTCAACTGCCCGGACAGCCTCAACACCATGAGCCCCGGCTTCTGGCGCGAGCTGGATGCCGTGCTCCACCACCTGCAACACAGCCCGGAAGCCCAAACGGCCCGCGCCCTGGTCATCAGCAGCACCGGCAAGCACTTCTCGGCCGGCATGGCCCTGGAGACCTTTGCCAACCCCGGCTTCGCCCCGGACGACCGCACACCCGAAGGCCGCGCCGCACTCGCCGAAATGCTGTGGGACATGCAGGCCACACTCACCCGCATTGAAGAGCTGCGCCTGCCGGTGATTGCCGTGCTGCAAGGCGGCGTCATTGGCGGCGCGCTGGACATGGTGGCCTGTGCCTGCATCCGCTACGCCACACACGATGCCTTCTTCTGCGTACAGGAAATCAACATCGGCATGGTGGCCGACATCGGCAGCCTGCAGCGCTTGCCCAAGCTGCTGCCCATGGGGCTTGTCAAGGAGCTGGCCTACACCGGTCGCCGCTGGCCCGCAGCCCAGGCCCTGCAACAGGGCTTTGTCAATGCCGTGCTCGACACCCCTGACGCCGCACTGCAAGCCGCCATGGCCTGCGCCCGGGAGATTGCCCGGCACCCACCCGTGACCATCTGGGGCACCAAGCAGGCCCTGCATTACGCACGCGACCACAGCGTGCAGGACAGCCTGCGCCAGATGGGCTGGCTGCAGTCCGGCATCTGGAGCAACCGCCATGTGATGGAAGCCCTCCAGGCCGGCCAGCAAAAGCGTGCGGGAAGCTTTCCGGAAACCGGCGGGTACCGGCAGTTTGGAGCGCTGGAAACAGAATAGACCCATATCAGCGTCGGCACGCTGCGCGCCGCGCACGGCACTCACTGGAGCGATCCTCACACGCCAAAGGTATCCAGAGCAAATCCCGGAGAGTCCGGGATTTTTTATGCTGTCCACAGTGCCCATGTCTCCCCATAGCCTGGCCGGATGGAGCACTGCCTGAGAAGGCCGATCAGAGTCATATGCATTCCACATCCTGCGGTCTGTGCCGCGCACAGGCTATGGGGCTCTTCACGTAGATACCCGTTTCCTATCCATGGCTAAATGGTATTTGCTGCTCTGACAACCCTCCTAACATGAATGCCCACTTACGCGGAGTTCGTGCATGTGGCGTGTGTTGTCGGCACCAGAAGGTTCGGTCGGAGGAGCGCATGAAAGGTGAAACCCCATTGGATGACTTTCCTCGCAATCTGGGCGCGGAGCAGTTGATGGCACTCGACAGGGTCATGGCCATTGCAGAGTTCGAGCTCGATGGCACGCTGCGCCATGCCAATGCCAATTACCTGCAGCTGTTTGGCCTGTCGCATGACATGGCGCGGGGCAGAAAGCACCGCAGCTTCTGCCCGCAAGCCCTGCTCAACAGCGGACGCTACAGCACCATCTGGTCGAATCTGTGTGCCGGAAACCCCTTCTCCGGTCCCGTGGAGCGCATACGCGACGATGGCCGCAGTTGCTGGCTGGACGCCACTTATTCCCCCGTATTCAACGCACAGGGTCAGGTGCAGCATATTCTCAAGATTGCGACCGACATCACGGACCGCTACGTCAAAGAGCAGGCACAGCAGGAGCATCTCACGCGGTTGACGCTGATCGCGGACACCTCGGATGCGGCTTTGATCATCAGCGACAAGGACTCCCGCATCCTGCATGTGAACCGCGGTTTCACCCGTCTGTTTGGCTGGCAGAACGAAGAAGCGCTGGGAAAGGCCCCCATCGGCCTGCTGGCACCGCACCTGCCGCCCGAATTTTCAGAAAACTACCACGGCGCATTGCGTGCCGGGACGTCCGTGGAGCGGGAAGAAATTGTGGTGGGCAAAAGCGGTCAGCGCTACTGGGTCAAGGTCATCAGCAACCCCATCCAGGATGCGCAGGGTGCATGGATATACACCGTCTCCATGCTCACGGACATCACCCGCTCCAAGATGCACGAGGCGTTGCAGCACCGCGTCCTGGAGGCCTTGGCACGCGAGCGTCCGTTGACGGAGGTTCTGGAACTGGTCTGCCAGGAAGTCGAGCGGATTGCGCCGGAAGTGACGGCCTCGGTTCTGGAAGTGGACGCCCAGGGACTGCTGCACCCCTTGGCGGGCGCGAGCTTGCCCCAATCGTATTCGCAGCTTCTGGACGGACAGTCCATCGGTCCTGCCGCCGGCTCCTGCGGCACGGCGGCCTGGCGCAATGCACCGGTCATCGTGGACCACATCGCCCAGGACCCGCTCTGGAAGGAGTACCGGCATCTGGTGCTGCCGCTGGGCTACCAGGCCTGCTGGTCGACGCCTATCCGCAACAGCCAGCACCAGCCCATTGGCACGTTTGCCTTCTATTTTCGGGAACCACGGGCCGAGGCTTCGCAGGACTTTCACCAGAAGCTGATCGACGCCTGTACGCATTTGTGTGCCCTGGCACTGGAGCGCGAATCGGACCGGCACCGCATTCGCCAGCTGGCGTTCTACGATGGGCTGACTGGCATGCCCAACCGGGCCTTGCTGCGCGCCAAGGCGGACCAGGCCATCGCCTCGGCTGCGCGCAACCACGAGCAACTGGCCGTGCTGTTTATTGACCTGGACCGCTTCAAGCAGGTGAACGACTCCCTGGGCCATGGAGCCGGTGACGAGTTGCTGCGCACCATGGCGGCCCGGTTGCAACAGGTGCTGCGCGCCAACGACATCGTCGGTCGCCTGTCCGGCGATGAATTTGCCGCAGTGCTGACGCAATGCGATGCGGACCATGCCACCAGCACGATCGAGCGCCTGCAGGTGCTGCTGGCAGAACCGCTGACCATCAAGAAAACCAGCCTGACCATCTCTGCCAGCATCGGAATTTCCCTCTTTCCCGCCGATGGACAGGATCTGGAGACACTGCTGCAGCATGCCGACATGGCCATGTACCAGGCCAAAAGCACGGGCAGGGGCAGGTTCTGTTTTTTCAGCCACGAAATGAACCGTGTGGCACAGCAGAAGCTGATGCTGGAGATGGAACTGCGCAGCGCCCTGCAAGGCCGGCAACTGCGCCTGCGGTTGCAGTACCAGCCGCAAATCGATCTGGCGACCGGCGAACTCTACGGCGTGGAGGCACTCGCGCGCTGGACGCATGCGGAGATCGGCGAAATTCCTCCTGCGCAGTTCATCGCGCTGGCACAGGAACACGGTCTGACGGCCGAGCTGGGCCGCTGGGCCCTGGATGAAGCCTGTCGCCAGCTAGCGCAATGGCGCCGGGAAGGCGTCGGCGTGCCGGCTGTGTCGGTCAATCTCTCGCCGACGGATTTTCAGCACCTCGATCTGGCACAGATGACTGCCGATACGCTGCACCGCCATGGCCTGCAACCGCAGGACCTCACCCTGGAACTGACGGAAAGCATTCTGCAGGATGCCAACCCCGCCACGCTGAAAACACTGCACGACATCCACAGGCAGGGGGTGCGGCTTTCCATGAAGGACTTTGGCGCCGGATATTCCAGCCTGAGCTACCTGCGCCGCCTGCCCGTCAGCGAACTGAAACTGGACCCCAGCTTTGTTGCCGACCTGCAGCATGACGAAGCGGCACGCTCGCTGAGCAGCGCCATTTTGGGCGTGGGCAAAAGCCTGCACCTGTCTGTGGTGGCGGAAGGGGTGGAAACCGATGCGCAGCGCAACCTGCTCAAGGACCTGGGCTATCCGGCAGCCCAGGGGTTTCTGTTTGCAAAGCCCCTCCATCCATCGGAGCTTCCGGGTTGGCTTGCCTGCAACCTGCAGAGCCGCGCACCGGCTGCTGGCCGTGTGCCCACCCCTGGGGGTTGCGAATTCATCGGCCCTTGACGAATTCCGGGCGAGCCCGCCAGGCGGTTCCCGGCCTCCGGGCTGACCCCAAGGGTTGAGAGATCGCCTTATGCGAGGCGGCTCCAGGCGCGAGCCGCCGGCCCTAGGCACTGCCGCCGTCTTCCAGACGACAGCCCCCTCCAGCTTAGATCACGGCCTCAATCAGGAACGGGCCGTTTTCCGCCAGCCCGGCCTGCAGGGCCTTCCTGAATTCTTCGACCGTCTCGCAGCGCACCGCCGGCACACCCATGGATTCGGCCAGCTGGGTCCAGCGGATGGCGGGCTGGTCCAGCGTCAGCATGCGCTGTGCGTTCTCACCGGGGGTTTGGGTGCCCACGGCCTTCATCTCGCTATGCAGGATGGCATAGCTGCGGTTGGCGTAGATGATGGTCAGGCACTTGAGCTTTTCACGCGCCTGGGTCCACAGGCCCTGGCAGGTGTACATGGCGCTGCCGTCGGCCTGGAAAGCCACCACTTGGCGGCTGGGTGCGCCAATGGCCGCCCCCACCGCCGTGGGGATGCCATGGCCGATGGCGCCACCGGTGATCACCAGCCAGTCATGGGGCACGGCCTGCATGTTGTGCGCCGCAATGTCGCGGCCGGAGGTGATGGATTCATCCACCACGATGGCGCCTTCCGGCAAGGCCTGCAGCGCCACCAGATTGACAGCGCTGGCGGTCAGCGGCCCGCTGGTGGGCGCATGGATGTGACCGGCAGCCTGCACGGCCAATGGCGCCTTGCGGTCCACGCCCAGCGCAGTGGCCAGCGCCTGCAGCGCCAGCAGCACATCCTCTTCCGGGCTGCACGCCGTGTGGATGGCACAGCCCGCCGGCGCCAGCGTGCTGGGCTTGCCGGGGTAGGCAAAGAAGGCCACCGGCTGGGGCGCGCCCAGCAACACCAGTTGTTGCACTTCGGCCAGGGCCTGCAGACCGGCATCCACCACATAGGGCAGGCGCTCCACCGCCACGGCGCCGCGGCCGCGCTGCATGCGGCGAAATGCCGTGGGCGTCATCAACCGCGCGCCGGTGGCCTGGGCAATGCGGCCGGCAATCTGCAGCGCTTCGGGCTCCAGCGCCTGTGGCCCCAGGAACAGCACCACTTGCTCTTCAGCCTGGATGGCGCGCAGCATGGCACGGGCCACATGTTCGATGTGCTGCACATCCGGTGCGGGTGCAGCCAGCAGGCGAGCCTGTACCGGCCGGGTGTCCTTGGGCAGCTCGCCCCAGGCACAGTCGGCCGGCAGGATCAGCGTGGCCACCTGGCCGGGCTTGCGCAGTGCCTCGCCCACGGCGCGGGCCGTGTCCTTGCCCACCGCCTGCGGCGCTGCAATGCGGTGCACCCAGTGCGACATAGGGCGTGCCAGCGATTCGATATCGGAGGTCAGCGGTGCATCGTACTGCTGGTGGTAGGTGGCATGTTCGCCCACCACATTGACGACGGGCGAACGTGCACGGCGCGCGTTGTGCAGATTGGCCAGGCCATTGGCCAGGCCCGGGCCCAGGTGCAGCAGCGTGGCAGCCGGCTTGCCGGTGATGCGCGCGTAGCCGTCGGCTGCGCCGGTGACCACGCCTTCAAACAGACCGAGCACGCAGCGCATCTGCGGCTTGCGGTCCAGCGCGGCCACAAAGTGCATTTCCGACGTACCGGGGTTGGCAAAGCACACATCCACCCCGTTGGCCAGCAAGGTGTCACACAGCTGATCGGCACCGTTCATCTTTTGTTTCCTTTCAAATCCATAGCTGCTTGCGCACATGCAGCAAGCGCGGGAGGATATTCCTCCAATGCCTAAAGCGTGCCTGGGGACAGACTAGTCCGTCTGTCGCCCGGGCGTCAATGGCCCGCGCAGCTGGCGCACGGCGGCATCTCGGAACATGTGCGCACGCTCAGTTCTGGATGCTGATCTGGTTGTCCTTGACCACCTTGCTCCAGCGCGCGCGCTCAGCCACCTGGAACTTCAGGTAATCCGCCCCCTGCAGCCCGCCGGGCTCGGCACCGATGGCCTTGAGCTTGTGGATGTAATCCGGGTGCTGAAAGATCCTGGCCGATGCGGCCACCAGCCGCTGCAGCGCCTCGGGCGGCAGGCCCTTGGGTGCGGCAATGCCGAACCACGAATAAATGGGGTCTTTCAGAATCCCAGTTTCCAGCACGCTGGGCACCTGGGAAATGTCAGCCACGCGCTGCTGCGAAGTCACCACCAGTGCCCGCACCTTGCTGCCGTCCTTGACATGGGGCAGCGAGGACGAGAGGTTGTCGAACACCGCATCCACCTGCCCGCCGATCAGTGCCGGGATCGATTCCGCGCTGCCCTTGAACGGCACATGGGTCCACTGGAAGTCGCCCTGCGAAGCCAGGTACGCCCCGCTCAGGTGCAGCGACGAGCCAATCCCGGGCGATGCATAGTTCAGCTTTCCCGGGTTGCTTTTCGCATAGGCCACCAGCTCCTGCAGCGTCTTGAAAGGCGAGTCTTTTTTCACCAGCAGGATATTGGGCTGCTTGGTCTGCAGACCGATGTGCTCGAAACTGCCCACCGGATCGAAGCCCAGGGCCGGATAGATGAACTGGTTGATGCTCTGGGTGCCGATGGACACCTGGCCCAGCGTGTACCCATCGGCCGGCGACTTGGCCAGCACACCCACCCCCAGATTGGCACCTGCGCCGGGCCGGTTTTCCACCACCACGGACTGGCCTAGTTCTTTGGACAGAAAGTCGGCATACAGGCGCCCGGCAATATCGGCGCTGCCGCCGGCCGGCCAGGGCACGATGAATTTGATGGGCCGGTTCGGATACGCCCCTTGTGCCCAAGCCGCCACAGGCCCGGACGCAACCGTCGCCCCGCAGGCCGCCAAGGCCCAGCCCAGAACTCCACGCCGAGATTGCTTCATGCACTTGCCTCCTCCAGATGGATGAGAAGCCAGTGTAGAAAGCGGGCGCTGCGGTTTCAGGCGTGCATACCCTAGCCGGCAGTCGCCAGGATTACAGACGGTATAGCCACCGCTGCGGCCCTGGCTGCAGCTTTTTACGCGTTGACACCTTCACGCCGCCCGCCCACCGCACCCGAGCCACACCGCCAGCGCCACAGGTGCCGCCAACAGGGCCAGCCAAGCCACGGTGCGCGGGGACACGCTCAGCCCCCAGGCCACCGTCAAAGCGCCGACTGACAGGCAGCCCAACCAGGCCACCGTCCCCACCGTGCCGCCCCAGGCTTGCACACAAGGCACCACGGCAGCTGCCAGCAGCAACACCCCCGCCACCTGCAGCAGCACGGCACGCCGGCGGGACAACTCTCCGTCGCCGTGGAGCTGCTCGTGGTGGCGGTCGATCGCCAGCGCCAGTGCCGCCATGCCGGCCAGCGCAAGCGCCCAGGACAGAAGAAAAGCCAGTCCGGTATTCATGCGGCCTCCTTGGCACGGGTAGCCGATGCAGGTACGGACACGCCAGCCGCGGCAACGCCTCCCCCTGCCGCCTTGCGCGTTGTGGCGACCGGCCGGTGCTGGGTGCGCCTGCGCAGTGCCAGCAGGGCCACACCACCACAGGCCAGTGCCACCAGCTCCACGCCCATGCTTTCCCAGTCGGCGCGCAGGAACTGGGCCCACAGCTGGTCGCCCACCGTCATCCAGTTCAGCAGCGGCAGCAGCAGACACAGCGCGGCCAGCGCGCCCAATTGCTCGTTCCAGGCCCTGGCGGGCGGGCGGTACAGCGCGTGCACCAGCGCCAGCAGCCACAGGCCAAAGAAGGTGGCCAGTTCCCAGTCATGGCGGTGGGCCAGCTCCACGGGCACCAGCCGGTTCGCCCATAGGTAGCCGATGCAGGCCAGCGCCAGCCCGGCAATGGCCGCCACATTCAGGCTTTCAATCAGCCCATACACGCGGGCGGTGGCGCGGCCAAACTCGCCCAGGAGCTTGGTACGGCGCTTGACCATGAACAGCACGGCGCCGGTGGCCACCATGGCGCTGCCCGCCAGGCCACACAGAAAGTACAGCCACTTGAGCGCCAGCCCCCCAAACTCCACCCGGTGCAGGCCGCCCAGCACCGACTGCGCCAGCGAAGCACCGCCACCGTCCACCCCACCGGGCAGCCGCACCTGCAGCACCTCGCCCGTCGCGGCCGAGAACATCACCATGCCGCTGGTGGCACTCAGGCGCTGGCGCATGCTGTCCTCCTGGTTCCAGCCATACACGCCAATGCGCGCTGCGGCATCGCCCGGATGGCTGATCACCACGGCCCGCACCGGCTGGCCCATCAGTTGCTGGCCGCGCAGGGCAAACGGCTCCAGATCGGGCACCGCCATGGCCTGGCCGGAACGTGGGGGCTTGCCCCCCTCCTCCAGCGCCGCCATGTGCGCCCGCACCCCCTCACTGCCCGCCCCGTAGAAGGTCACCACGCCGGCCGGCATGAAGCTCAGACCCGAAATCACGATCCCGGTATAGGCAATCATCAGTTGGAACGGCAGCGTCAGCACGCCTGTGGCGTTGTGCGCATCCAGCCAGCTGCGCTGGCCCTTGCGGGGGCGAAAGGTGAAGAAATCCTGAAAAATGCGCCGGTGCGTGATGACCCCGCTGACCAGCGCCACCAGCATCACCATGGCCGCAATGCCCACGGCCCACAGCCCCGCCCTGCCAGCGTGCAGCTGGTAATGGAAGTCCACAAAATGGTGCCCGCCCAGGGTGTCACGGGCCGTGCGCGCGACGGCACCCAGCGGCTCCCCGGTGGCAGGGTTCAGCCTGGCCTCTGCATAAGCACGCGCGGCATCGAACCAGTACACGGTCAGGCGCCCTGCGCCCTCGGCATCGGCCGGCCACAGTTCCCACATCTCCGCGTCGGGATGGTGCTGTTCCATATAGGCCAGCCCCCAGGCCAGGCGCTGGGACAGGTTGCCCCCGGCTTCAGCCGCCGGATCCGCCGCCTGCGCGGCGTCCTCGGCATGGTGCTCTGGGGTCATCCAGTGGGTGATCGGCTCCTCGAACACGGCCAGCGTGCCGGTCAGAAACACCGCGAACAGCAGCCATGACACCCACAGCCCGCACCAGGTGTGCAGCCAGGCCTGGGCCTGGCGAAAGCTGCCACGACCCACGCCGCTGGTAGAAGGTGATTTGGCCATCTCAGCCCCCTGTCCCGGCACGGGCGCAGACCCAGCTGACCAGCACCAGCAGTGCCACGGTGGCCAGCAGCACACCCCAGACACGGGCTAGCGACACGGGCGAGAACGCCCAGATCGCCGCCACCACATAGACCACAAAACTCCACTGCATGCCTGCCAGCACCGCTTCCGCGCGCGCCACGGGCAAAACCGCAGCCAACAGCACGGCGACGGCACTGGCTACGGCATAGCCCCCCAGCGCGGCGGCCAGCACGCGCGACAGCATGGAAAAGCCCGGACGGGCGGTCAAAGCAAGCGACATGGCGCAACAATCCCTCAGCGAGAAACAGACAGAAAAAACGGGGGCGCAAATACCCCCTTCTCAGGCTATGACACGCGAGATCGAAAAAAGGGCCATCTTATTCGGGCCAAGGGGGTTGTCCGGGACGGGCCTGGCCCCTGCGCGCTGGCCCGCTGGCGCCGGAACCGGCAACGCCCCCTGCCGCGCAGGCGCTTACCGCCCCATCCTGCCCAGGGAATGCCCGCACGCCCCATCGGCTGCTGAAACCAGCAAAGTACCGAGAACCACCCACAGCAGGTGATCCTGCGGCGCAGCCAGCGCGCTCAGAAGCGGTAGCGTGCCGTCAGCATCACATTGCGCGGGTCGCCAAAGAAGTTCGGCCCGTTGTCCGCACCAATGCCCGAGTAATAGCTGCGGTCGAACAGGTTGTTGACATTCAGGCTCAGGTCCAGCTGGCGGCTGAGTGCATAAGCCGCGTGCAGGCCGACCAGGGCATAGCCTCCCTGGCGCACATTCCAGGTGCTGGAGATGCTGTCCTGCACATGGACCGAACCACCAACCTTCCAACGGTGCAACGCCCCCGACAGCTGGTAGCTCGTGGCCAGCTTGAACAGATAGCGCGGCATATTGGTGGCATAGCGTGACCCGACGCTGTAGCTTCCCGTGGGGTCGTAGCCCGAGGCGGCGGCCACCCGCTTGGCCGAAGCATAGGTATAGCTGGCAGACATCTGCCAGCCACGCGCCAGCTCGCCCGCCACCTCGAACTCCACACCCCGGCTGCGCACCTTGCCCGCAGGCTGGTAGCAGGTGGTCAGCTGTCCCGTGCATGCGGAGCTGGGCAGCGCGTCGGGCAGGTTTTCCAGATCGATCTGGAACAGCGCCGCGCTGGCGTTCAGGCGGCCGTCCAGGTATTCGCCCTTGATCCCCAGTTCCAGATTGCGGCCCTGCTCGGGCGCCAGCGTGCCGCCATCGGCCGTGTTGTAGCTTTGCGGATTGAAGATGCGTGTCCAGCTGCCATACACGGCATGGGTCGGGCTCAGCGCATGCACCACCCCGGCATACGGCGTGAACTTGTGGCTGGCCTTCTGGTGCGTTTCTCCATAGGGATAGTCGCCGTCGAACTGCACCTGGTTGCGCTCATACCAGTCCAGGCGCGATCCCACGATCAGCTTGGTCGCATCGGTCACGGCCAGGCGGGTCATGCCGTAGACGCTGGTCTGCTCCATGTCGGCCTTGCGCCGCCACAGGCCGTACGCACCCACCGTGGGCAGGGGCACGCTGCGCGGGTCCCAGTTCAGCGGATTGAAGGTCGCCAGGGTGAAACTGCCGTCGATGGTGGCGCCACCGCCCACATCGTCCCAGCGGCTGCGGCGGTGGCTGGCGCCCACCACCACATCGTGGCTGCGGCCCCAGGCGGTGACCACGCCCGAGAGCTGGCCATCGAAGCTGCGCTGTGTGCGCTCGTAGTCGTAACCGCCACCACCCAGGCTGAACAGCGGCTGGCCGCCGGCATCGATGGTGGCCGAACGCAGATAGGTCCCCAGCATGTGCATCTCGCTGTCGATGGCCGATGCCACGAACTTGGCCTTCCAGCCGTTGCCCAGGCGGTGCTCCACATCGGCAAACACCGTGGTGCTTCGCTTGTCCCAGAAAGACCAGCTGGGGCTCATGCGCGTGGAACGCCGGATCGGCAGAAAGCTGCCGTCGGGCATGGTGCCCAGACCGTTCCAGTCCACCCCGGGATTGTCCTCGTTGCTGTACGAAGCGCCCAGGCTCACGGTGGTGGAAGGTGCCAGATCCGCTTCCAGAATGCCGTAGGCCAGGGTGCGCCGGTTCTGGTAGTCATCAATGAAGGAATGCCGGTCCTGGCGGCTGACCACGGCACGCCCGCGCAACGTGCCGGCTTCGTTCAACGGCCCCCCCAGGTCCACCGAACCGGTGTAATCGTCCCAGCTGCCGGCACTGACCGTGGCCGAACCCTGGAATTCGCGTGTCGGGCGCTTGCGCACCAGGTTGATGGAGCCGCCCGGCGTTCCCGCCCCCTCGCTCAGGCCGGCCGCGCCGCGCATGACTTCCAGGCGGTCGTACATGGACAGCGCGCCTGTGGACAGCGCCGCCTCCTCATATTCCATGGGCAAGCCGTCGACCATCAGGTTGTTGATCTGGAAGCCGCGCGAGGAAAAACGGTAGCGCTCGCCGCCCCACTTGCTCACCGTCAGGCCGGGGGTGGCCTGCACGGCGTCGGCCAGCGACACCAGCCCCCGGTCTTCAATCTGCTGGCTGGTAACCACGGACACCGCCTGCGGGGTCTCGCGCGGTGACAGCGCCAGGGGCGTGGCGGTACGCATCCGCCGGGCGGTGTAGCTGCCGGTGCCTTCCGTGGCGTCCCTGGGCTCGGCATTCGCCGTCACGCGCACTTCGGCCAGCGTGGCCCCCTCCTGGTTGCGGCTGCTCGGCTGCGGCTGTTTTTGCAGGGTATAGCTGCCGCCAGGGCGCGGCACCAGCTCCAGGCCGCTACCCGCCAGCAGGCGCTGCAAAGCCGCCTGGGGCGTGAAACTGCCCGCCACGCCCGGACTGCTCAGTCCCTGGGTCAATGCCGGGTCAAAAGACAGCGCCACACCCGCGGCTGCGGCCACCTCGGCCAGTGCACGGCCCAGCGGGCCTGCAGGGATCTGGTAGCTCTGGGCAGCCATGGGCGTGGTTGCAGGCACGGGGTCCGCCGCATGGGCCGCACCGGCCGCCAGGGCACAGCCCAGCAAGACCAGCCGTACGGCGTGGGCAACAGGGTGGAAGACAGGGCGTGAAGCCTGAAATGCGGGCATGAAAAGCGGTCCTTGGCAAAAAAGTGAAGGGCAAAAAGCGGTTTCACTTCCCTTGACAAGCGAGCCGAAAAAAAGTCTCAGGGGACGGGCAGATTTTTTTGTCCAGGGCGTGCAGGCCGCTGCAGCCCTGCAAGCCGCGCGCCCTAACGCGCCAGCAGCGTGACCCAGTGCCCACGCCAGCGCTGGTGCGCCTGGATGGGGTACGTTGCTTGCAGCATGGCCAGCGCACGGTCGGTATCCGTCAGTGGATAGGCTCCGGACACCCGCAGGCCCGCCACCTCCGGCGCGCATTGCAAAATGCCGCTGCGGTAGCGTGACAGCTCGGCGCAGACATCGCTCAACGCCATGGCATCGGCCATCAACATGCCGTGCACCCAGGACTGCTGCTGCACCGACACCGGCGCCAGTGCGCTGACGCCCTGCTTCGTCAGCACCGTCTGCTGTCCCGCCGGCACCACGGTGCGGGGTGCCGTCTCTCCGTGCAGCGTGACCTCCACCGCGCCCTCGGTCACCGCCAGGTGCACCACCGCATCTTCCTGGCGCACCGTGAAACGTGTCCCCAGTGCCCGCAGCCGTCCCAGAGCAATGTGCACAGCAAAAGGACGCTGCAGGCCGTTGGCGTCCGGCGCGGTTTCCACCGCAATCGCCCCTGTGCGCAGATGCACCGTACGCTGGAGGCCATCAAACACAATGTCCACGGCGCTATGGGTATCCAGCAGCAGCTGGCTGCCATCGGCCAGGGTCAGGCGGCGCTGCTCGCCCGTGGCGGTGCGCACATCGGCCGTCCAGCCCTGCTCCCCCGCCCATTGCCAGCCCAGCCAGGCCGTTGGTGCCACGGCCAGCAAGGCTGCCAGTTTGGCCACCACCTGACGGCGTGAAGGGCGGGCATGGCGTACCGGGCGGTCCAGAACCGGCATGGCCCAGTCACGGGGCAGATCACCCAGCCGCCCCATCAGCAGCTCTGCGCGGGCCCACGCCTGGCGGTGGGCGGGACTGCGGGCGCGCCAGCGCTCGAAGTCCGCGCATTCCGCCTCCGTCATTCCCTGGTCGTGCCACAGCACCAGCCAATCGGCCGCCTCGTCCAGAATGCGCGCATCCATTGCATCACCGGCCATGAACCTGTTCACTCCACCAGTTGCAGGCATTGGCGGAACGCCTGGGCCATATAGCGTTTGACGCTGGTCAGCGACACCCCCAGCTGCAGGGCAATGTCTTCGTATTTCATACCCTCCAGCTGCGACAGCAGGAAGGTGCGGCGCACCACGGGCGCCAGCGTGTCCAGCATGGCATCGATCTCCTGCAGCGTCTCCAGCACCAGCGCGCGTTGCTCGGGTGAAGGGGCCTGTGGCTCGGGCAGCAGCGCCAGGGCTTCCAGGTACGCCTGCTCCAGTGCCTGGCGCCGGTACCAGTTCACCAGCACGCCCTTGGCCACGGTCGTCAGGTAGGCACGCGGCGTCTCGATCGCAGCCACCTCCCTGGCTCCCAGGATGCGCACAAAAGTGTCCTGGGTCAGATCCGCGGCGTCGCAGGCGTTCGACAGCCTCCGGCGCAGCCAGGCCAGCAACCAGCTGTGGTGGTCCAGATACAGGGTGGCGATGTCCCGCGAAGAAGGTGGGAGGCTGGAAGGCATATAGGAGCCGGTCGGTCCGCTGCAAATCAAACAAGAATGGTTCTTATTCATTCTATTGCAGTCACTGCCCACAATGGATGGTCTTCGCCTTCCCCGTTCTTTGTGGGGAAACCTGCCACGGCGTGCGGCACGGTGTGCGGTGCGGCTTTGGACACCGCGCATGGCACTGTCTTGTCCTATGGCAGCATGCCCTGGGCCAGCCGGCGGACAACCCCTGCCCCGGCCCGCCACCTTCGCATCCTGCGCAGGCAACCCCTCGCAATGCGGCAAGGCGGCCACCGCCATGCGTCACCAAGGTGTCAGAAAAATGCCGACAAGCCGTCATATTTCAGGGTTGACTCCCCGTAAGTGCCGCGCAAGTTATTGGGAGATGCCTTCAGCACGCATAGAATCAGCCGCAATTTGCGGCGCTGCAGCAGCGGCTTCAGGCCCTCCGGATTTTCACTATTTATAAGCGAGACACCCCGATGACAAACGAAGAAATCTTGGCCCAGTACGGACCACGCGAGGCCATGGAATACGACGTGGTGGTGGTCGGCGGCGGCCCTGCAGGCCTGTCGACCGCCATCCGCCTCAAGCAGCTGGCCGCCGAAAAAGGCCAGGACATTTCTGTCGTGGTGCTGGAAAAAGGCTCCGAACCCGGCGCGCACACGCTGTCCGGCGCCATCATGGACCCCAAGGCGCTGAACGAGCTGATCCCCGACTGGAAGGAAAAAGGCGCACCGCTGAACCAGCCCGTCACCACCGACGCCATGGTGTTCCTGAGCGAAAAGGGCTCGCTGCGCACCCCCAACTTCCTGCTGCCCCAGTGCTTCCACAACGAAGGCAACTACATCGTGCGCCTGGGCTTCTTCAGCAAGTGGCTGGCCGACCAGGCCGAGGCCCTGGGCGTGGAAATCTTCCCGGGCTTTGCCGCGGCCGAAGTGCTGTTCAACGAAGACGGCTCCATCAAGGGCGTGGCCACCGGCAACATGGGCGTGGGCAAGGATGGCGAGCCCACCGGTGAATTCCAGCTGGGCATGGAGCTGCACGGCAAGTACACCGTGTTCGCCGAAGGCGCACGCGGCCACCTGGGCAAGCAACTGATTGCCAAGTACCAGCTGGACGCCGACAAGGACCCGCAAACCTACGGTATCGGCATCAAGGAACTGTGGGAAATCGACCCTGCCCGCCACCAGGCCGGCATGGTGCTGCACACCGGCGGCTGGCCCATGGACAACAAGACCTACGGTGGCGGTTTCCTCTACCACCTGGAAGACAACTTGGTCACGCTGGGCTATGTGGTGGGTCTGGACTATGCCAACCCCTACCTGTCTCCGTTCGAGGAGATGCAGCGCTGGAAGACCCATCCCAACATCCGCTACTACCTGGAAGGCGATGAGGCCAAGGGCATCAAGCCGGCCAAGCGCATTTCCTACGGCGCCCGCGCCATCACGGCCGGCGGCATTCTGAGCCTGCCCAAGTTCGTGTTCCCCGGCGGCGCGCTGGTGGGCTGCGACGCCGGCTTCCTGAACGTGTCCCGCATCAAGGGCAGCCACGCCGCGATCAAGACCGGCATGATGGCGGCCGACGCCATCTATGACGCCGTGACCGCCGGCCGCCAGGGCGATGTGCTGAGCGCCTACGAAACCGCTTTCGAAAACAGCTGGCTGTACGACGAACTGTGGAAGGCCCGCAACTTCAAGACCTGGTTCAAGAAGGGCCTGTCCACCGCCACCATCATGAACGGCCTGGAGCAGTTCGTCCTCAAGGGCAACATCCCCTGGACACTGCACCGCGACAAGCCCGACCACGTGTACCTGAAGCCCGCGGCAGAGTGCACCCCCATCGACTATCCCAAGCCCGATGGCAAGCTGACGTTTGACCGCCTGTCCAGCGTGTTCATCAGCAACACCAACCACAGCGAAGACCAGCCCGCCCACCTGACGCTCAAGGACGCTTCGGTGCCCGTCAACGTCAACCTGGCCAAGTTTGCCGGCCCCGAGGCGCGCTACTGCCCGGCCGGCGTCTACGAATTCGTGGCCGACACCGACAAGGGCGGCGATGCCCAGCGCCTGCAGATCAACGCCCAGAACTGCGTGCACTGCAAGACCTGCGACATCAAGGACCCGACACAGAACATCGTCTGGGTCACGCCCGAAGGCGGCGGCGGCCCCAACTACTCGGGGATGTAAACCCCAGGCACTCTGTGCACACCCGGCCTGCTCTGCAGGCCTTTTTTTCGCCCGAAATCAGGCATCCACCGCAACGCAACACGCTGGGTGGCGCGTGCGGGAGGGATGCACCAGAATCAACCAGAAGGAGGAAGGCATGCAGGACTACTACGCCGCCCGCGCCGGCGAATACGACCAGATCTACCGCAAGCCTGAGCGCCAGGCCGATCTGCGCCAGATGGAAGCCTGGCTGCCCGGCGTGTTCAGCGGCCGCTCGGTGCTGGAGATCGCCTGCGGCACCGGTTACTGGACACCGTTCTACGCGCCCCACGCCACCCGTGTGCTGGGCATCGACAGCGCCACCGAGACCCTGCAGATCGCCCGCACGCGCATGCCAGCGGCACGCTTTCCGCAGGTGCAGCTGCAGATCGGCGATGCCTACCAGCCACCCGCGCACGATGCCAGCGGCCTGCCCTTTGAGGCGGCCTTGGCCGGTTTCTGGTGGTCGCACATTCCGCTGGAGCGCATTCCCGCCTTTTTGCAGAGCCTGCACGCGGTGCTGCAACCCGGCGCGCGCGTAGTCTTCATGGACAACCGGTATGTGCCCGGCAGCAGCACCCCGATTGCCGAGCGCGACGCAGCCGGCAACAGCTACCAGCTGCGCCCGCTGGCCGATGGATCGGTGCACCGGGTGCTGAAGAACTTCCCCAGCCGCGAGCAGTTGCTGGCCGCCGTGGCCCCCTGGGCCTACCGCAGTCAACACCATGTCTGGGACTACTTCTGGGCGCTGGAATACGAGCTGCACCGCTGAAGCGGCGCACGGCTGCGGCGGCCAGCCCATGGCGGCCGTTTATCATCGCGCCCGGGGAACTCCATGCCCCCGAACGCCATTTACACAATATGCTGCCTGCCATCAAGTCCCGGATGGACAGGCGGCGCATCAGCAAAGGCCACCGTTCCATGCCTGTTTCTCTGCGCATGCCCTGCGGCCTTTGCTGATGGGGTGACTGGTATTTGCCCACCAGCAAGCAGTGAAAGTCAGCGTCTCATTTGTCTGAGTGCAAAAAAGCCGGGGCGGACACGGCGACCATCTTCTCCAGCAGCGGTCGGCTCCGCGCGCACCACCATCGCTCACGCGCGCTGCGCCTGGCATCAAAGAGTGCGTGAACTGCGGGAAATTGCAGCAGATTGGTGCACCGCACACCCCGGGCTGCACCAGAAAAAACCATAGCTTCTGACACAGCATAGATATGGCTGCACGGGCATTTTTTCGTGTGTTTTTTTGCGCAGCCCTTGTATCTAAGTGCAAACCCGCAGCGTGGCCTGCAGGAAAACTGCACGCCGTCAGAAAAGCGTCACAAACCAGTGTTTCGCCGCACTCCATTAGGCACGGTCGTGCTTTAGACTTGCCCGCCGAGGAGCAGCAAGGTCCTGCGCAGCCCCTTCTCGCAAACACAGCAGGCATTCCAAACCAACAAAAGCTGGAGATAGCTACATGAAGCATCTGACCTGGGCACCGCTGGGTGCAATGGCACTGGCCATCGCTGCCATCGCCCCCGCACAAGCGGCCGAGCAAAAGTCCGTGGCGGTGACTGCCATCGTCGAACACCCGGCCCTGGACGCCGTGCGTGACGGCGTCAAGGACGCGCTGAAGGCCGCCGGCTACGAAGAAGGCAAGAGCCTGAAGTGGCAGTACCAAAGCGCCCAGGGCAACACCGGCACCGCCGCCCAGATCGCCCGCAAGTTCGTGGGTGACAAGCCCGATGCCATCGTCGCCATCGCCACCCCCTCGGCCCAGGCCGTGGTCGCCGCCAGCAAGACCGTGCCCGTGGTGTTCTCCGCCGTGACCGACCCCGTGGCCGCCAAGCTGGTGCCCAGCTGGGAACCGTCCAAGACCAACGTGACCGGCGTGTCCGACCTGCTGGCCCTGGACAAGCAGATGGAGCTGGTCAAGAAGGTCGCACCGAACGCCAAGCGCATCGGCATGGTCTACAACCCCGGCGAAGCCAACTCGGTGGTCGTGGTCAAGGAACTGCAGAAGCTGCTGCCCACCCTGGGCCTGACCCTGGTGGAAGCCGCCGCCCCCCGTTCCGTGGACGTGGGCAGCGCCGCCCGTTCGCTGATCGGCAAAGTGGACGTGATCTACACCAACACCGACAACAACGTGGTGTCGGCCTACGAATCGCTGGTCAAGGTCGGCCAGGACGCCAAGATCCCGCTGGTGGCTTCGGACACCGACTCCGTCAAGCGCGGCGCTGTGGCTGCCTATGGCATCAACTACCGCGATCTGGGCGAGCAGACCGGCCGCATGGTGGTGCGCATCCTCAAGGGTGAAAAGCCCGGCGCCATCAAGCCTGAAGTCAGCACCAAGATGGAACTGTTCGTGAACCCCGGCGCTGCCGAGAAGCAAGGCATCAAGCTGAGCGACGAACTGGTGAAGTCCGCCGCTGAGGTGGTGAAGTAAGCCCTTTCGGGCCCTTCCATCCCCTGAGTGTTGTCTGCCCTTGCCGGGCAGACCCAAGGCAGGCGCCAAGTACACTTGGCCCTGCCTTTGTTCATTCCCCCCCAAGTGTGGCGCCCGGCGCCTGCCCCCGTCCATGTCCCTGTTCTCATTTTTCGGCGCCATCGAAATCGGCCTGATCTTCGCCCTCGTGGCGCTCGGTGTCTTCATTTCGTTCCGCCTGCTGCGCTTTCCCGACCTGACCGTGGACGGCAGCTTCCCTCTGGGTGGCGCGGTCTGCGCCGTGCTGATTGCCGCCGGCATCAATCCCTGGCTGGCCACATTGGCCGCCACCGCGGCCGGCGCCGTGGCCGGGCTGATCACCGGCTGGCTGAATGTGCGTCTGAAGATCATGGACCTGCTGGCCTCCATCCTGATGATGATTGCGCTGTACTCCGTGAACCTGCGCGTCATGGGCGGCCCCAACATCCCGCTGATCAACGACCCCACCATCTTCAACATGCTCCAGCCCGAGGGCATTGACGACTACATCTTCCGCCCGCTGCTGCTGCTGGCGATTGTGGTCGCGGCCAAGCTGGCACTGGACTGGTTCTTCGCCACCGAACGCGGCCTGGCCATTCGTGCCACCGGCTCCAACGCCCGCATGGCCCGCTCCCAGGGCGTGAACACCGGCGGCATGATCCTGCTGGGCATGGCCATCTCGAACGCCCTGGTGGGCCTGGCCGGCGCCATGTTCGTACAGACCCAGGGCGGCTCCGATATCTCCATGGGTATCGGCACCATCGTGATCGGCCTGGCCGCCGTCATCGTGGGTGAATCCATCCTGCCTTCGCGCAAGATCGTCTGGTGCACGCTGGCCGTGGTGGTGGGTGCCATCGTCTACCGTTTCTTCATTGCAGCAGCGCTGAACAGCGACTTCATAGGCCTCAAGGCCCAGGATCTGAACCTGGTGACCGCCCTGCTCGTGACCGTGGCGCTGGTGATTCCCCAGCTCAAGCGCAAGTGGAGCCGCAAGCCCTGATGCGCCCACCATTGAAGAAAGTTGTGAACCCATGCTGAGCGCCAAAAAACTCGAACTCACCTTCAACCCCGGCACGCCCATCGAAACCCGCGCGCTGCGCGGCCTGTCGCTGGACATTCCGGACGGCCAGTTTGTCACCGTCATCGGCTCCAACGGGGCCGGCAAGTCCACCTTCCTGAACGCCATCTCCGGCGACCAGAGCGTGGACAAGGGCAGCATCCACATTGCCGGCGAAGACATGACGCGCCGCCCTGTCTGGGACCGCGCCCACCGGGTGGCCCGCGTCTTTCAGGATCCGATGGCCGGCACCTGCGAGGACCTCACCATTGAAGAAAACATGGCCCTGGCCCACCGCCGCGGCACATCGCGCGGCCTGAGCAGCGCCGTCAAGGCCCAGAACCGCGAGCTGTACCGCGAACGCCTGGCCACGCTGGGCCTGGGCCTGGAAAACCGCCTCACGGACCGCATCGGTCTGCTCTCGGGCGGCCAGCGCCAGGCCGTGAGCCTGCTGATGGCGGCATTGCAGCCCTCGCGCATCCTGCTGCTGGACGAACACACTGCCGCACTGGATCCCCGCACCGCCGACTTCGTGCTGCAACTCACCGCCCGCATCGTGGCCGAGAGCAAGCTGACCACCATGATGGTGACGCACAGCATGCGCCAGGCTCTGGACGTGGGCGAGCGCACCGTGATGCTGCACCAGGGCAACGTGGTGCTGGACGTCAGCGGCGAAGAGCGCGCCCAGATGGACGTGCCCGATCTGCTGCACATGTTCGAGAAGGTGCGCGGCGAAAAACTGGCGGACGACGCCCTGCTGCTGGGCTGATCCGTCCCCTGCGCCCCATCCCAAGCAGCCTGCGGGCTGCTTTTTCATGCCGCTAATGGCAAGTGGCAGGGTGGGTGATGATGGCGCGGGCATGTCCGCCCCCACGCGCAGACCCCACGGGCATGGATGCCAACGGTCCGCATTCAGCCGGGCGCCAGCCCCTGCAGCCCCATCCTCGGCCAGGCCTCACAGCGCCGCCGCACGGCGAGCGCAGGCTCAATGTGGACTCAATGTGGACTCAATGTGGGCTCAGCGTGGGCGCAGCTCCATCACATCGCCCTGCATGCGCACGTCGAAGTGCCGCAGGAAATTCTGCCCCAGCAGCGCGGACTGCGGTGTGGCACCGGTGTAGCCCGTGCCCACGGTCAGCTGGTGCACCGTGAGCGGCCCCACGGCCACCGTGTCGGCACGCACCAGCCGGCCCTGCCGGTCGCCGTTGGCGGTGGAAAAAGTGGCGGACCGCCCGCCGCGCAGCCCGGCGGCTTCGGCCAGGGCATCGGTCACGGCCACCGCCGTCGCGCCGGTGTCCACCATGAACTGCACCGGCTGGCCATTGACATGGCCAGCGGCATAGAAATGCCCGTTCTGGTGGCGCTGCAGTTGCACGCTGCCATCGGCCTGCACGGTGATCGCAGCGGGCTGCAGCCAGCGGTCCATGGCCAGGTAAAGCGCACCCAGCGCCGCCAGCCAGAACAGCGCCATGCCCAGCTGGGTGCGCCACAGGGCACGGCGTCCCCCCTGCTGTGTGGCGTCAGGGTGGCTCACGGCAAGGCAGGGGCCGCAATGCGCCGCCCTTCCCCGCCGGGCACACTGCCAAAGCGCGGGCTGGCCGCTTCCCATTCGGCGCGGTAACCCCGGATACTGGCCAGATCCGGACCGACAAAATTCCACCACATGGTCACGGCCTCGCCCAGCGGCGTGCCGCCCAGCAGCAGCACGCGCGCGCCCGGCGCCAGCTGCAGCGCAGCCTGGTCAGGCCCGGGGGCCACATAGGCCAGCTCGTCCATGGCAAAGTCCTGGCCTGCCAGAGTGAAGCCGCCTTCCAGCGCCATCAGCCCATGCTCGAAACCCGGTGCCAATGCCAGTGCCACCGTGACCGGCGTGCTGCCGGTGTTGCGCAACTCCAGCCCCAGCAACGGGGAATGCACCGCCGTGGGCGCAGTATGGCCGGCGTACTGACCGGCCATCAGCGCGCAACGCACCGCGGGCGCCTGGGCGTCGTTCCATTGGGGCAGATGCGGGTAATGGGCAAAGTTCGGCGGGCATTCGGCCACCGCATCGGGCAAGGCAATCCACAGCTGGGCCGCATGCAGACGCTGACCGGGCTGCGCCGAATCCTCCGTATGGGAAATGCCATGGCCCGCCGTCATCAGATTGACCTGTCCGGGTCGGATCACCTGCTCATTGCCCAGGCTGTCGCGGTGCAGGATTTCACCCTCGATCATCCAGGTGAAGGTCTGCAGCCGCGTGTGCGGATGCGCTCCCACGTGCAGACCCTGGCCGTCCGCAAAATGCGTCGGGCCGATATGGTCCAGAAAGCACCAGGCCCCCACCATGCGGCGTGCCCGGCTGGGCAAGGTGCGCGCCACCATCAGGCCTTCGCCCAGGTCGCTGCTGCGGGGTGCGATGCGTTGAATCTCCAAAGCCGTGTGATCGGTCATGCAAAACTCCAGCCCAGGGGGCATTGCCAATGCAGCGATTAAACCGCGTTTGGGTCCCTGCGGCAGCCATCCAGGGGCCGTAACGTTCATGGCCGGCGCAGAGCACGGCCCGCAACCAGCAGGATCACCCACAGCGCTGCGTTGTGCCCACGCCCCGGGCCCCAGGCAGCACGCACGCGACGGGCATTAGCAGCTCTAAACTGCCTGTAGGGTCATTAACCCCATCGTCTCCGGCGATGCACCCCATCGCGCACAATCTGACTCCGAACGCCCCCGTTCCAGCTTTCAAGGCCGCATTGTCTGCGGCCTTTGTCTTTGGTGCGGGCAACCAGGCCACCGCCTGGGATCTTGCTTTTTTTGACGATACGACTGCATCACCCATGGCAGCAGATTCCTCCTCTTCCGGCCAGCCTTCCGCGCTGCACCGCAGCCTCAAGCCGCGCCATATGTCGATGATTGCCATCGGCGGCTCCATCGGCACCGGCCTGTTTGTCGCCTCGGGCGCCACCATCTCGCAAGCAGGCCCAGGCGGCGCACTGCTGGCCTATATGGTCGTCGGTCTGATGGTGTACTTCCTGATGACCAGCCTGGGCGAGATGGCCTCGCACCTGCCAGTCTCCGGCTCGTTCGCCACCTATGGCGCCAAGTATGTGGACGAAGGCTTTGGCTTCGCCCTGGGCTGGAACTACTGGTACAACTGGGCCGTGACGATTGCCGTGGACCTGGTGGCCGCCCAGCTGGTGATGGCCTACTGGTTCCCGGAGAGCAACGGCGTGCTGTGGAGCGCACTGTTTCTGGCCCTGATGGTGGGGCTCAACGCCCTGTCGGCCAAGGGCTTCGGCGAGTCGGAATTCTGGTTTGCCGCCATCAAGGTGACCACGGTGCTGGTCTTCATTGCGGTGGGCCTGCTGATGATCCTGGGCATCCTGCAAGGCGGTGCGCCCGAAGGCCTGTGGGGCAATATCGCCAACTTCAGCGCCGGAGATGCGCCGTTCGCCGGCGGTTTTGCCGCGCTGATCGGTGTGGCCATGATTGTGGGCTTTTCCTTCCAGGGGACGGAGCTGATCGGCATTGCCGCCGGCGAATCCGAAGACCCGGCCAGGAACGTGCCCCGCGCCGTGCGCAAGGTGTTCTGGCGGATCCTGCTGTTCTATGTGTTCTCCATCCTGATCATCGGCCTGCTGATCCCCTATACCGATCCGCAACTGCTGAAGAACGATGTGGGCGACATCAGCGTCAGCCCCTTCACCCTGGTGTTTGAACGCGCCGGCCTGCTGGGTGCCGCGGCCGTGATGAATGCCGTGGTGCTGACATCGGTGCTGTCGGCCGGCAACTCGGGCATGTATGCCTCCACCCGCATGCTGTATGCGCTGGCCCAGCAAGGCATGGCGCCCCGCTTGTTTGCCCACGTCAATGCCCGCGGTGTGCCGATCATGGCCCTGGTCGCCACCACCGTGGTCGCCGCGCTGTGCTTTCTGACCAATATCTTCAGCCCGCAAGCGGTCTACATCTGGCTGCTGAACCTGTCGGGCATGTGCGGTTTTGTGGCCTGGCTGGGCATTGCCATCAGCCATTACCGCTTCCGCAAAGGCTGCGAAGCACAGGGCTACCAGCTGGACCAGCTGCCCTACCGCGCAGCAGCCTTTCCCTTCGGCCCCATCTTTGCCTTTGTGCTGTGCCTGGTCATCACCCTGGGCCAGAACTACGAAGCCTTCACCAAGGACAGCATCGACTGGACCGGCGTCATCGCCACCTACATCGGCCTGCCGCTGTTTCTGCTGATCTGGTTCGGCTACAAATGGGCCAAAGGCACCCGCATCGTGCGCTACGAAGAAATGGACCTCTCCGGCAGCCGCTGAACACGGCACGGACAGCGACCACAAAAAAGCCGGGCAATGAATGCCCGGCTTTTTTTGCGGCGCACGCTCAGTGCAATCAGGCAAACGCCTGAGACAGCGCCTGCGCCAGGTCGGCACGCAGGTCGTCGACCTGCTCCAGACCGATCGAAAAGCGCACGACGGTCCCGGTCTTGAGCTGCGCATGCGGCTGGCTGCGCATGCGCTCGATGTCATAGGGCACCACCAGACTGATGGGGCCGCCCCAGCTGTAACCCAGCTTGAAAAGCTGCAGGCTGTCGCAGAAACGGTCCACGGCGTCCTGCCCGTACTTGGGGTCGATCACCACGCTGAACAGGCCTGCTGCGGCACCTTGGCCGCCGTGGGCGGCTCCGCACAGCGCCTTCCAGTGCACATGGCCCGGAGCCTCTTCCAGCGCCGGGTGCAGCACCTGCACCACGGCCGGCTGCTGGCCCAGCCACCGCGCCAGATCGCGCGCCGCCACATCGTGGGCCTGGTAACGCAGACCCACGCTGGGCAGAGAGCGCAGCAGCAGTTCCGCATCGTTGGCACCAATGCCAATGCCCAGACGCATATGGGTGAGCTTGATGCGCATGTGCAGATTGGCATCGCGGGTGATGATGCTGCCCATCAGCACATCGCCTCCGCCGCTGGGGTATTTGGTCAGCGCATGGGCCGTGATGTCCACCCCCAGGCTGCCGCCGTCGGCCAGCAGGTCGAAGGGCCGGAAGGCCAGGCCCGCACCCCAGGTGTTGTCCAGCACCGTCTTCACGCCACGTTCGCGGCACAGGCGCACCAAGGCCGCCAGATCCGGAAATTCCATGCTCACCGAGCCGGGTGCTTCCAGCCACACCAGCTTGGTGGCGGGCGTGATCTTGGCCTCCAGATCGGCCAGGTTCATGGCATCGTAGAACGCATGGGCTATGCCCAGGCGCTTGAGCTCGATCTCGGTGAAATCCTTGTTGGGACCGTAGGCGTTGTCAGGCACCAGCACTTCATCGCCAGCATTCAGCAACGCGAGCGACACCGTGGTCAGCGCCGACAGGCCGCTGGGCACCAACAGACACTGCAAGCCGCCTTCCAGTGCGCACAGGCGCTCTTCCAGCTGGTAGGTGGTGGGTGTGCCGTGCAGGCCGTAGGTGTAGCTGCTCTTGTCCAGCCAGCGGCGCTCGCGCATGGCCGCCACATTGGGGAACAGCACCGTGGAGCCTTTGTGCACCGGCGGCTGGGGGGCGACAAAATCGGCCGGGGGAACGTAGGGGTGGTGAACGATCTGGGTGATGAGATCGCGGGAGCGGGTATCGGTCATAAGCCCCGCATCCTAGCCTGCCTGGGACGCTTTGCCGCGAACGCCTACGCGCAGCAGCGGTATTTGACGCCGATGGCGGCACGGCATGCTACCCCGCGCGGGCAGCACACCGCAGTGTGCATCAGGCGGCGGCCTGCTCCGCAGTGCGCCAGATGGTCTTGCCGTCGCTGGACTTGTCCAGCTCGGCCAGCACCGCCTCATGGCTGGCCAGCTCCTGCTCATTGGCGCGCAGCACCTGCAGCGCAATGCGGGACAGGTCCACACGCTGCTGGCTGCCAAGCTCTGTATTCACCTGGGAAGCCGAAGGGGCCTCGTCTTCCATGATCAGCAGCGCATCCTGCCCGCGGGTCATGTTGATGTAGACGTCGGCCAGCAACTCCGCATCCAGCAAGGCGCCGTGCAAGGTGCGTCCGCTGTTGTCCACTTCCAGGCGGTCGCACAGCGCATCCAGCGAATTGCGCTTGCCGGGGAACAGCTCCTTGGCCATCGCCAGCGTGTCGGTGACGGCGCTGACATAGCTCTTGAGCGGCTTCAGCCCCAGGCGATCGAGCTCCTTGTTCAGGAAACCGACGTCGAACGGCGCGTTGTGGATGATGAGCTCGGCGTCCTGCAGATAGGCCAGGATGTCCTGCGCCTTCTCGGCGAACTTGGGCTTGTCACGCAGGAACTCGGTGGTCAGGCCGTGAACGCGCAAGGCCTCCTCATGGCTGTCGCGCTCGGGATTGAAGTACAGGTGCAGGTTGTTGCCGGTGAGCTTGCGGTTCACCAGCTCCACGCACCCCAGCTCCACGATGCGGTCGCCGTCGACGGCCGACAGACCCGTGGTTTCCGTATCGAGAACGATCAGCCGTGACATATCAGTGGTTTTCCTTGGCGTGGTTGATGGAGTACTTGGGAATCTCCACCGTCACGTCCTGCTGCGCCAGGATGGCCTGGCAGGACAGGCGTGATTGTGGCTCCAGGCCCCAGGCGCGGTCCAGCAGGTCTTCCTCTTCCTCCTCGGCTTCATTCAGCGACGCCCCACCCGCACGCACGATCACGTGGCAGGTGGTGCAGGCGCAGCTCATGTCGCAGGCATGCTCGATCTTGATGCCGTTGTCCAGCAGGGCTTCGCAGATGGAGGTACCGGCAGGCGCCTCCACCTGGGCGCCTTGAGGACAGTATTCGGGATGGGGAAGAATTTTGATAACAGGCATGGGGTCAGATTTTAGGAAATGGATTGCACGTTCTTGCCAGCCAGGGCTTCGCGGATGCCACGGTTCATGCGCTCGGCGGCAAAGGCTTCCGTGCCCTTGGCCAGCGCCTGCGTGGCGGCTTCCACCACGGCCACATCGTCCGAGCCCTTGGCCTGGCTCAAAGCGTCCATCAACTGGTCGATCTCGGCACGCTGGGCAGCGCTGAGCACATCGCCATCGGCGGCCAGCGCACTGTGCGTGGCCAGCAGCATGCGGTCGGCGTCCACGCGGGCTTCCACCAGCGCACGGGCCTTCATGTCTTCCTGAGCAGTGTTGAAGCCATCCTGCAGCATCTGGGCCACCTGGGCATCCGACAGGCCGTAGGACGGCTTGACGTCGATGTGCGCTTCCACACCACTGAGCTGTTCCTTGGCGCTGACCGACAGCAGACCATCGGCATCCACCGTGAACGTCACGCGGATGCGCGCCGCACCGGCCGCCATCGGCGGAATGCCACGCAGCTCGAAACGCGCCAGGCTGCGGCAGTCGGCCACCAGATCGCGCTCCCCTTGCACCACATGGATGGCCATGGCGGTCTGACCATCCTTGTAGGTGGTGAAGTCCTGCGCACGGGCCGAGGGAATGGTTTCGTTGCGCGCCACGATGCGCTCCACCAGCCCGCCCATGGTTTCCACCCCCAGCGACAGTGGAATCACGTCCAGCAGTAGCAGATCGCCGGCACTGTTGTTGCCTGCCAGCTGGTTGGCCTGGATGGCGGCGCCCAGCGCCACCACCTCATCCGGATTCAGGTTGGTCAGCGGCGTCTGGTTGAAATAAGCGCCCACCGCCTGCTGCACCTGGGGCATGCGGGTGGAGCCCCCCACCATCACCACCCCCTGGACATCCTCGACCACCAGTTCCGCGTCCTTCAAGGCGCGGCGCACGGCGGCCAGCGAACGCTTGGTCAGGTGTGCAGTGGCGGCATCGAAATCGGCGCGTGTCACCTCCAAGGCGATCTGCGCCCCCCCCGACAGCGTGGCTGCAAATGCGGCGCTGTCTGCGTCTGTCAGGGCTTCCTTGCACGCCCGGGCTGCCACACGCAGGGCTGCACGGTCTTCGCCGTGGGCGGGCTGCACCGGGGTACGTTCCAGCACCCACTGCACCAGCGCAGCGTCGTAGTCGTCACCGCCCAAGGCAGAATCGCCACCGGTGGCAATCACCTCGAACACCCCTTGCGTCAGACGCAGCACGGAAATGTCGAACGTGCCGCCCCCCAGGTCGTAGACGGCGTAAACGCCTTCGCTGGCATTGTCCAGGCCATAGGCAATGGCCGCCGCCGTGGGTTCGTTGATCAGGCGCAGCAGGTTGATGCCTGCCAGTTGGGCGGCATCCTTGGTCGCCTGGCGCTGGGCATCGTCAAAATAGGCCGGCACGGTGATCACCGCGCCGTACAGATCGTTGTCAAAACTGTCTTCGGCACGGTAGCGCAAGGTGGCCAGTATCTCGGCACTGATCTCCACCGGGCTCTTGCGGCCTGCCCGTGTCGACAGGGCCACCATGCCCTGGTCTTCGGGCTGCTCCAGCACATAGGGCAGCTGTGCGGCGTTGGCGATGTCCGCCAGGCCGCGGCCCATGAAGCGCTTGACCGACACGATGGTGTTGGCAGCGTCTTCCACCTCATGGCCCCGGGCCTCATAACCGATCTGGCGTTTGCCTTCGGGCGCATAGCGCACCACCGAAGGCAGCAGCACACGACCCTGCATATCCGGCAGGCATTCGGCCACGCCATTGCGCACCGAAGCCACCAGCGAATGGGTGGTTCCCAGGTCAATGCCCACGGCAATGCGCCGCTGGTGCGGATCAGGAGACTGGCCGGGTTCAGAAATTTGCAGTAACGCCATGGATTCTTCGCAATCACAAGGGAAGGCAGGCACGGCGTGCCCCCTTGCCCCACAGAGATGTGCAGCGCGCTTGCAGCGCTGCGACAAAAGAAGGAAGCCTATTGTCCCAGTTGATCGCGGCGGCGATCGATGTCCTGGGCAAAGCGCTCAACGAACATGAGGGATCTCACCTCCTGCACGGCTTTTTGTGCTCCCTCGGGAGACACCAGCAATTGCTCGCACCGCTGGAGCATGGCGCGTTTGGAGTCGGCCACTTCCTGCTCCAGGCGGTCGATGTCCGCCTCCGTGGCCGCATCATCCAGGGCTTCACGCCATTCCATCTGCTGCATGAGGAAAGCCGTCGGCATGGCGGTGTTGTCTTCCGCACGCACCGGCGCGCCCAGCAACTCGCACAGATAGGCCGCACGCTTGAGTGGCTGCTTCAGGCGTTGGTAGGCCTCGTTGATGCGCACCGACCATTGCATGGCCACGCGCTGCGCCACCGCGCCCTCGGCCGCAAAGCGGTCCGGGTGCGCCTGCTTTTGCAGTTCCTTCCAGCGCGCATCCAGTTGTGCACGATCCAGGGCAAACTGGCGCGGCAGGCCCATCAGTTCAAAATCGTCAGACTGCAGATTCATGTCGATAAAAAACCGCCAGCACGGCTGCGGTGGCGGTTTGGAGGAATGGGCGGCCTGCCTGCAGGCCGTTCACAGCGCGTCAGATGCGGAAGCTCTCGCCACAGCCGCAACGATCACGTTCGTTGGGGTTGTGGAACTTGAAGCCTTCGTTCAGACCTTCGCGCACGAAATCCAGCTCGGTTCCGTCGATGTACGCCAGACTCTTGGGATCAATCAGCACCTTGACGCCGTGGCTTTCGAACACGATGTCCTCGGCCTCCACGCCGTCCACATACTCCAGCTTGTAGGCCAAGCCGGAGCAGCCCGTGGTCTTGACCCCCAGGCGGACGCCGATGCCCTTGCCGCGGCGCGTCAGATAACGCCCCACATGGCGTGCGGCCGCTTCTGTCAGCGTGATGGCCATTTCAGGCTTCCGCAGTGGCAGTGTGCTTGGTGCGGTAGTCGTTGACCGCTGCCTTGATGGCGTCTTCTGCCAGGATGGAGCAGTGCACCTTCACGGGCGGCAATGCCAGTTCTTCAGCGATCTGGCTGTTCTTCAGCGCAGCCGCTTCGTCCAACGTCTTGCCCTTGACCCATTCGGTCACCAGCGACGACGAGGCAATCGCCGAGCCGCAGCCGTAGGTCTTGAAGCGTGCGTCTTCGATCACGCCGGTCGAAGGATTGACCTTGATCTGCAGCTTCATCACGTCGCCGCAGGCCGGAGCGCCCACCATGCCGGTACCCACCGAATCGTCGCCCTTGTCGAAGGAGCCCACGTTGCGGGGATTTTCATAGTGGTCAATAACTTTGTCAGAGTAAGCCATGGTGTCTACCTCTTGAATTTTCAGTATGTGCTGTGCTGCTGGCGACGCTTCAGTGCGCGGCCCACTGGATGGTGCTCAGATCGACGCCATCCTTGAACATTTCCCACAGGGGGCTGAGTTCACGCAGCTTTTCCACGTTGATGCGGATGGTGCTGATGGCATAGTCGATCTCCTCTTCCGTGGTGAAACGGCCGATCGTCATACGCAGGCTGCTGTGCGCCAGTTCATCGCTGCGACCCAGGGCACGCAGCACGTAGCTGGGCTCCAGGCTGGCAGAGGTGCAGGCCGAACCCGACGACACCGCCAGGCCCTTGATCCCCATGATCAGCGACTCGCCTTCGACGTAGTTGAAGCTGATGTTCATGTTGTGGGGCACGCGGTGCTCCAGATCGCCGTTCACGAAGACCTGCTCCACATCCTTGAGGCCGTCGAGCAGACGCTGCTGCAGGCGCTTGGCGTGCTCCAGGTCCTGCGCCATTTCGTCCTTGGCGATGCGGAAGGCCTCGCCCATGCCCACGATCTGGTGGGTGGGCAGCGTGCCCGAGCGCATGCCGCGCTCATGGCCACCACCATGCATCTGCGCTTCCAGGCGGATGCGCGGCTTGCGGCGCACATACAGAGCGCCGATGCCCTTGGGGCCGTAGGTCTTGTGCGAAGCCAGGCTCATCAGGTCGATGGGCATGGTCTGCATGTCCAGCGGCATCTTGCCCGTGGCCTGTGCAGCATCCACGTGGAAGATGATGCCCTTCTCACGGCAGATCCCGCCAATGGTGTTCAGGTCCTGGATCACGCCGATCTCGTTGTTCACGGCCATCACGCTCACCAGGATGGTGTCGGGGCGGATGGCGGCCTTGAAGACCTCCAGATCCAGCAGACCGTTTTCCTGCACATCCAGGTAGGTCACTTCAAAGCCCTGGCGCTCCAGCTCACGCATGGTGTCCAGCACGGCCTTGTGCTCGGTCTTCACGGTGATCAGGTGCTTGCCCTTGCCCTTGTAGAACTGGGCCGCACCCTTGATGGCCAGATTGTCGGATTCTGTGGCACCGCTGGTCCAGACGATTTCACGCGGATCGGCGCCAATCAGGTCTGCAACTTGCTGGCGCGCCTTCTCGATGGCTTCCTCCGCCTCCCAACCCCAGGCATGGCTGCGCGAGGCAGCGTTGCCGAAATGCTCGCGCAGCCACGGGATCATGGCGTCCACGACGCGGGGATCCACAGGCGTGGTGGCGCCGTAGTCGAGGTAGATGGGGAAGTGCGGGGTCATGTCCATGGCTGGCTCTATGAAATCAGGCTGGCAATTGAATATGCCGAAATGAATGTGCCGAAATAATTGGCCGTTGTCCGGGTGGGCGCCGCTCCCGAAGGACCAGCACGCACCCGCCGAATCAGGATTTTGCGAAGGCGTTGCCCAGGGCAAAAACCGAATTCGGGGCGTTCACGCGGATGGGCTTGACCACCGGCGCGGTCGAGATCGCACGGCGCACGACCGGCTTGTCCTCGATCTGAACGCCCTTGGCGATCTGCTCGTCCACCAGCTTTTGCAGGGTGACGGAGTCCAGAAACTCGACCATGCGCTGGTTCAGTGCGGCCCACAGCTCGTGGGTCATGCAACGGCCGGCTTCGCCCATGCAGTTTTCCTTGCCGCCACACTGGGTGGCGTCAATGGGCTCGTCCACCGACACAATGATGTCGGCCACGGTGATGTCGGCCGCCTTGCGCGCCAGGGTGTATCCACCACCAGGACCACGGGTCGACTCCACCAGTTCATGGCGGCGCAGCTTGCCGAACAACTGCTCCAGATAAGAGAGCGAAATTTGCTGGCGTTGGCTGATGGCCGCCAGGGTGACAGGACCGTTGTTCTGGCGCAGGGCCAAGTCGATCATGGCAGTGACCGCAAAGCGGCCTTTGGTAGTGAGACGCATCGCGAGCTCCTTCAATCAGGCTTGTGGTTACAGAAACGTCGGCCAAGTGGATGCCTGGTACCGACACCGTCTCCGCCCTTACTCCGCCCTATAAAAGGTCCAGAGCCCTTCTTTGTTTCGAAGAGTGTTGTTGTTGAGTTATTGACAGGAGTATAGCATAAACCCCATCAAATTTGTCGGATACCATGGTTTTGTCGCTTGCGGGCATAGCGAGACCTTCTCGGCCCCGCGGTTTTCCCCGACAGGCGGCATGCCTAGACACCCAACATCCGCGTCTTCAACGCAGCCAACTGATCGCGCGCACGGGCGGCCTGCTCGAATTCCAGGTTGCGCGCAAACTCCAGCATCTCCTTCTCGAGACGCTTGATTTCTTTGGCCATTTCCTTTTCGGAAAGTTCCTGCACTTCCTCGACCTGACGCTGGCGTACTTCGAGTTGCTTGGCCTCTTTTCCGCTCTTTTCGCTGTAGACCCCATCAATCAGGTCTTTCACCCTCTTGACAATGGCCTGCGGAACCACTCCATTCGCTTCGTTGTACGCCATCTGCTTGACGCGACGGCGTTCGGTTTCGTCGATGGCCTTGCGCATCGAATCCGTGATCCGGTCCGCATACAGAATGGCCTTGCCGTGAAGATTGCGCGCCGCGCGGCCGATGGTCTGGATCAGGCTGCGCTCGGCACGCAGAAAGCCTTCCTTGTCCGCATCCAGGATGGCCACCAGCGACACCTCGGGAATGTCCAGGCCTTCGCGCAGCAGATTGATGCCCACCAGCACGTCAAAAGCCCCCAGGCGCAGGTCGCGGATGATTTCCACACGCTCCACCGTGTCCACATCCGAGTGCAGATAACGCACCTTCACTCCGTTGTCCGTCAGGTAGTCGGTCAGCTGTTCGGCCATGCGCTTGGTCAGCGTGGTGATCAGCACCCGCTCCCCCACGTCCGACCGCTTGCGAATTTCCTGCAGCACATCGTCCACCTGGTGGGTGGCAGGACGCACTTCAATTTCCGGATCGACCAGTCCGGTGGGCCGCACCACCTGGTCCACCACCTGGCCGGAGTGCGTCTTTTCGTAGTCCGCCGGCGTGGCAGAGACAAACACCACCTGGCGCATGCGCTGCTCGAACTCCTCGAATTTCAGTGGACGGTTGTCCAGCGCCGACGGCAGGCGGAAGCCATATTCCACCAGCGTGGTCTTGCGCGCCTTGTCACCGTTGTACATGGCGTTGAGCTGGCCGATCATCTGGTGGCTCTCATCCAGGAACATCAGCGAGTCCTTGGGCATGTAGTCGGTCAGCGTGCTGGGCGGATCGCCCGGGTTCGAGCCCGACAGGTGGCGCGTGTAGTTCTCGATGCCCTTGCAGTGCCCCACTTCGGACAGCATTTCCAGATCGAAGCGCGTGCGCTGCTCCAGGCGCTGGGCTTCCACCAGTTTGCCGTCGCCCACCAATTGCTTCAGGCGTTCGGCCAGCTCCAGCTTGATGGTCTCCACCGCCGCCAGCACCTTGTCGCGCGGCGTCACATAGTGGCTGCTGGGGTAGACGGTAAAGCGCGGGATGCTTTGCTTGACGCGCCCGGTCAGCGGATCGAACAGTTGCAGGCTCTCCACCTCATCGTCGAACAGCTCGATGCGCAGCGCCAGCTCCGAGTTTTCCGACGGGAACACATCGATGGTATCCCCGCGCACGCGGAACTTGCCGCGCGTGAACTCCTGGTCGTTGCGCTGGTACTGCATGCGGATCAGCTGGGCGATCGCATCGCGCTGGCTCAGCGTATCGCCGGTGCGCAGTGTCATCACCATGCGGTGGTAGCTCTCCGGCTCGCCGATACCGTAGATCGCCGAGACGGTGGCCACGATCACCACATCGCGCCGCTCCATCAGGCTTTTGGTACACGACAGCCGCATCTGCTCGATGTGCTCGTTGATGGCGCTGTCCTTTTCAATGAACAGGTCGCGCTGCGGCACATAGGCTTCGGGCTGGTAATAATCGTAGTAGCTGACAAAGTATTCCACCGCGTTGTTCGGGAAGAACTCGCGGAACTCGCTGTACAGCTGTGCAGCCAGCGTCTTGTTGGGCGCAAACACAATGGCCGGCCGCCCCATGCGGGCAATCACATTGGCCATGGTGAAGGTCTTGCCCGAACCTGTCACCCCCAGCAAGGTCTGAAAAGTCTCACCGTCCTCAATGCCTTCCACCAGCTTGGCAATGGCCGCAGGCTGGTCTCCTGCCGGCGGGTACGGCTGGAACAGCTCGAAGGGCGAATCGGGGAAATGCACAAAAGTGCCTTCTGGCGCGGTATCAATAGCTTCTTGCATGGTGTTATGTGCTCAACGCATGACGCTGCCCGGGGCTAAAATAACGGGGCAACTCTCAAGACTACCGCAGTACTTGGGGGCTCCTCGCTTTATTTCCACCATCAAGGACTTTTCATGTCTCTGTTTACCGCCGTCGAGATGGCTCCCCGCGATCCGATCCTGGGCCTGAATGATCAATTCGCCGCCGACAACAACCCCAACAAAGTGAACCTGGGCGTGGGCGTGTATTTCGACGATAACGGCAAGCTGCCCCTGCTGCAGTGCGTGCAGGCTGCTGAAAAGGCCATGATGGACAAGCCCACCGCCCGCGGCTACCTGCCCATCGACGGCATCGCTGCCTACGACAACGGCGTGAAGGCCCTGGTGTTCGGCGCCGAGTCCGACGTGGTCAAGTCCGGCCGCGTGTCCACTGTGCAGGCCGTGGGCGGTACGGGCGGCCTGAAGATCGGCGCAGACTTCCTGAAGAAGCTCAACCCCAACGCCAAGGTGCTGATCTCCGACCCCAGCTGGGAAAACCACCGCGCCATCTTCCAGAACGCCGGTTTTGAAGTGGACTGCTACAAGTACTACGATGCCGCCAACCGCGCCATCAACTTCGAAGGCATGATCGCCGACCTGAGCGCAGCAGCCCCCGGCACCGTGGTGGTGCTGCACGCCTGCTGCCACAACCCCACCGGCTATGACATCACCCCCGCCCAGTGGGACAAAGTGATCGAAGTGGTCAAGGCCAAGGGCCTGGTCGCCTTCCTGGACATGGCCTACCAAGGCTTTGGCTACGGCCTGGCCGAAGACGGCGCCGTGATCGCCAAGTTCGTGGCCGCTGGCCTGAACATCTTCGTCTCCACCTCCTTCTCCAAGAGCTTCAGCCTGTATGGCGAGCGCGTGGGCGCCCTGTCCGTGGTGGCCAACGACAAGGAAGAAGCAGCCCGCGTGCTGTCGCAGCTGAAGATCGTCATCCGCACCAACTACTCCAACCCACCCACCCACGGTGGCGCTGTGGTGGCCGCCGTGCTGAACAACCCCGAGCTGCGTGCCCAGTGGGAAGCCGAGCTGGGCGAGATGCGCGTGCGCATCAAGGCCATGCGCCAGAAGCTGGTGGACGGCCTGAAGGCTGCCGGCGTGCAGCAAGACATGAGCTTCATCACCACCCAGATCGGCATGTTCAGCTACTCCGGCCTGTCCAAGGACCAGATGGTGCGCCTGCGCAATGAATTCGGCGTGTACGGCACCGACACCGGCCGCATGTGCGTGGCCGCACTGAACAGCAAGAACATCGACCACGTCTGCAAGTCCATTGCTGCCGTGATCTGAAGATGCGACGGCTGCGGCGCACTGCGCTGCAGCCGGTCGTGTTCTGCCAAGCCGCCTTCGGGCGGCTTTTTTTATGCCTGCGCCCCCGGCATTGCGCAGGCAGACCTCTCTGTGCCGCGCCGGCCTCAGGGAAATCCATGTGTTTTTTGCCCTGTACAGCCCTTGCACAGGGCACAGGCGGCTCATATTTTCAGAGCAAACGCTGTCGCTGCGGCTGAACGCCAGCGCCAGCATACCGGCTATAAAGACGGATAGCCATCCGCAGCAGCGTTGCCGCCCTTATCAAAACCACAAGATCACCATGAGACACCACCCCACACTTCAAGGCATCCGCGTCCTCAGCCTGGCGCTGAATCTGCCGGGGCCGGCCGCCCTGCTGCGCTGCCACCAGATGGGCGCCATCTGCACCAAGCTCGAGCCTCCACCGCCCGAGGGCAGCAGCAGCGCCGACCCCATGGCCCAGTACAGCCCTGCTGCCTACCGCGAGCTGCACCAGGGTGTGCGCGTGCTGCACGCCAATCTCAAAACCGAGGAAGGCCAGCTGCTGCTGCAGCAGGAGCTGCTGGTCACCGATGTGCTCATCACCTCCTTCCGCCCGGGCGCCCTGGTCAAGCTGGGAGTGGACTGGGAGCACCTGCACACCCGTTACCCCCAGCTGTGCATGGTGCGCATCCAGGGGGATCTGAATGCCGAAGCAGCCAGCCAACCCGGCCACGACCTGACCTACCAGGCCGAAGCCGGCCTGGTCAGCCCCGGCCACATGCCCACCAGCCTGCACGCCGACATGGCCGGCGCCCTGAGCGCGGCCGAAGCCCTGCTGCAAGCCCTGCTGGAGCGTGAACGCAGCGGCACCGGCGTGGTGCGCGACGTGGGCCTGGCCCAGGCGGCCCACTGGCTGGCCCAGCCCCTGCACTGGGGCCTGACCACTCCCAACGGCGATGTGGGCGGGGCCCATGCCGGCTATCGTGTCTACGCCACGGCCGACGGGCATGTAGCCGTAGCCGCCCTGGAGCCCCACTTTGCCCGCCAGCTCTGCGCCCTGGCAGGCGTGGAGTGCGACGGCAGCGTGCAGGCCATGCGCACACCGGCGGTGCACGACCAAATCGCCCGCTTCCTGCAGACCACCGCTGGTACAGATTTAGAACGCTTGTCCGTAGAAAAGGACATTCCCCTACATGTCCTTGCAGATAGAAACAAATAATGGACTGAAGCCGTGCGTTAGTTGCGCACAGCCGGTACCAATCAAGCGGCCCCTGGGCTGCATGGGGGGCGTATTCCGCCCTGCTCTTGGATGAGGGTTGCGCCGGTGCACCACAGCATGCACCAGTGAATGTCCTGGCTCCCTCGCCCATTCCATGCGGTGCAGGGAACTCTACAAGGGACATCCATGAAGACTGTCACGCAGCCAGCCCGGGACGAAGTGCATGCCAGCATGCATGCCATGGCATGCCGCGCGGATGTGACCGTGCTGGGCATTCTGAGTCTGGGGGCGGTGGCCGCGGCAGCGCTGGGTGGCATCTATGGCGCCCTGGGCGCCGGCAGTACCGCCGCCCTGCTTCTGCTGGCCATCGCTGCCGTGACCTACCGTCTGGCACCCGGTTCCATGCTGTCCCGGTGCACGCTGGCAGTGTGCGGCATGGGCATGGTGGCCCTGCACATCCAGCTGTCGATGGGGCAAACCGAGCTGCACTTCGGTGTGTTCGTTTTTCTGGCATTTTTGCTGGTCTACCGTGACTGGCGCCCCATCGTGGTGGCAGCCGCCGCCATTGCCGTGCACCATGTGGCCTTTGACCGCCTGCAGTGGCTGGGCCTGCCCGTGTTCTGCCTGACCCAGCCGGATGTGGGGCGCGTGGTCCTGCACGCAGTGTTTGTGGTGGTACAGACAGCGGTGGAAGTGGGCATTGCGCTGCGCATGCGCACCGACGCAGTGGAATCGGCCGAGCTGCGCAGCCTGTGCCAGCCTTCCGCCAGCGGCGAGCTGTCGCTGAACGTGCAGCACAAGCCCGTCACCAGCCCCACGGCGCAATCCGTGCGCCATGCGCTGGCGCGCATGCACGAGGTGGTGGCCGAAACCCATGCCGCCGCCGCACTGGTGCTGCAGACCAGCAACACCATCGCCCAAGGCAACCAGCACCTGGGCCAGCGTGCTGAATCCGCGGTGAGCCAGTTGCAGCAGACGGCTGCCAGCATGGACGCCATCCGCAGCAGTGCCCACCACAGCGCCGCCGAAGCCGACAGCGCCCGCTCCATGGCCAGCCATGCCACCAGCAGCGCACATGCCTGCGGCAGCGTGGTGCGCAATGTCGTGAGCACCATGGAAGCCATTCACAGCAGTGCGCGCAAGATCGGTGACATCGTGGGGCTGATCGACTCCATTGCCTTCCAGACCAATATCCTGGCACTGAATGCCGCCGTGGAAGCCGCACGCGCAGGGGAACAAGGCAGGGGCTTTGCCATGGTGGCCAGCGAAGTACGGGCCCTGGCCCAGCGCAGCGCCAGTGCCGCCCGGGATGTGCGCCAGTTGATCGAACAATCGATGGGCCACGCCGACCATGGAGCCAATCTGGTGGGCCAGGCAGGCCACAGTATGGACCAACTGGTCAGCCACTCCCAGCAGGTCGCCACGCTGATCGAGGCAATCAGTCAGACCGCACAGCAACAGGCCACCCAGCTGCAGCATGCCAGCTCGGCGGTACAGCAGGTGGACACGCTGACCCAGGAGAATGCGGCTCTGGTAGAGCAATCCAGCCACGCCGCACAGGCACTGGCACAGCAGGCGCAGCGGCTTAGCCATCTGGTGGCGGGTTTCCAGACCGACAACACCCTGCAACACAGCAGCCACGCGACCGGGCGCACCGCCTTGTCGCCGAGGTAAGCACGCCCATGCCCATTCACTGCCCATTCCTCCGCACCCACCCATGATCATCCGGAGCCAAGCACGCAGTCTCCTGGCCCGCACCTGGCTTTTTGTGCTGGCCATTTGTTTGCAGCTGCTGCTGGCAACCGCGAGCATTTACCTGCTGTCAGGCACGCGCATCATCGTGGCGGGCGAGAGCACCTGGTCCAAGGCCCAGAAAGACGCCATCCTGTATCTGGACCGCTACGCAGCCCAGGGCGATGAAGAGGCGTACCAGCAATTCCGCCAGGCGCTGGAGATCCCCCTGGGGGACCGGCTGGCCAGACTGGCCCTGGACCGCTCCCCCACCAACACCCAGCAGGTGCGTGAAGGGCTGCTGCGCGGAGAAGTCCACAGCGACGACATCGGCACCGCCACGGACATTCTGCGGCTCACCTGGGACATGGAATGGATGCGCAAGACGATAGGCCTGTGGCGCGCTGCGGACACCTATCTGGACCAGCTGGTCACGCTGTCGATGGAAATCCGCACTGCCCGCACCACCAACCCGCGCAATATCGATCTGCTGCAGCGCAGGGCCTGGCACCTGGAAATCAGCCACATCGATGCAAGCATCGCGCCCTTGAGCCAGGCCTTCAGCGACTCACTAGGGGTGCATTCCCGCAGGATCACCCAGGTGCTGCTGGCCATCAACTTCGGCACGGCGCTGCTGCTGATTTCGGCCATTTTGTGGTTTGTGAACAAGCTGCTGACGCAAAGCCACACGGTGGAAAACGCCTTGCATTCCGAACGCGAGCGCGGCTACACCACGCTGGCGGCACTGGGCGATGGTGTGCTCACGCTGAACGACCAGGGGCTGATCGTCTATGCCAATCCTGCGGCAGAAATTCTGCTGGGTCAGCCCGCCGACATCCTGCTCGGGCAGGCCCTGGAGAAGGTGCTGGTGTTCGAGCGCACCGAACTGGAAGGCCGCGATCCGGTGTTTGTGCGCCTGATGGAGTCCCCCCACCCCTTCCGCGATGAGGCCGTACGCTGGATACGCCGCAGCAACGACCAGCAGCAACTGGCCGTCAAGCTGATGGGCTCTCCCATCCAGCAGGAAGGCCAGCTGGCCGGCGCCGTGCTGGTACTGCACGACGTCACGCGCGAACAGAACTTCATGCACCAGCTCAACTGGCAGTCCCGCCACGACACGCTGACCGGGCTGGAGAACCGCAGCGAATTCCGCACCCGCCTGGAACGCCTGCTCAGCGTGCCACGCAACCAGTCGCGCCCGGCCACCCTGCTGCACTTGGACCTGGACCAGTTCAAGCTGATCAACGATACCTCCGGCTATACGGCGGGCGACGAAGTGCTGCGCGAAGTCTGCCACTGCATCAGCCGCCTGACGCGCGACAGCGACTCCGTGGCCCGGCTGGGCGGCGATGAATTTGCCGTGCTGCTGCACGACTACACGCCGGAGCAGGCCAGTGTGGTGGCAGAGAAATTGCGCCATGCCATCCAGAGCCTGCACCTGCAGTGGGGCACGCGCATTCTGCGCACCGGCGTCAGCATTGGCATGGTGCATATCAGCGGTGTGGATGCCTGCGCCCAGGATCTACTGCGCATGGCCGATATGGCCTGTCTGCGCGCCAAGGAAAGCGGCCGCAACAAAGTCCTGGCCTACGAGCACGAAGACCATGCCTTCAAGCGCTACATGGGCGAGATGGACTGGGTGGAGCGCATCCGTACCGCGCTGGACCAGAACCGCTTTTGCCTGTTTGCCCAGACCCTGGCGCCTCTCCAGACCCGGGCCGAGCACGGCCTGCACTTTGAAGTGCTGCTGCGCATGACCGATGAACACGGGCAGATCATTCCGCCCGGCAACTTCATCCCCGCAGCCGAACGTTACGGCCTGATGCCGGCGCTGGACCGCTGGGTGGTCACCCATGCGCTGCACACCCTGGCACGCTACCCCAAACAGCTGCGCGAGATACACACCTGCGCCATCAACCTGTCCGGCATGAGCTTGGGCGATGAATCCCTGCTGGGCTTTCTCCAGCAGCAGATTGAGGAATTCCACGTTCCGCCGCAGATTCTGTGCTTTGAAATCACCGAAACCAGCGCCATTGCCAACCTGGACAATGCCATCCGCCTGATTACCGAGTTGAAGGCCCTGGGCTGCCGTTTCTCGCTGGACGATTTTGGCGCCGGCATGTCCAGCTTCAACTACCTCAAGCGCCTGCCCGTGGACTACCTGAAGATCGATGGCGGCTTTGTACACGACATGCTGGAAAACCCCTCCAATTTCGCGATGGTGGAGATGATCAACCAGATCGGCCACATGATGGGCAAGCGCACGGTGGCCGAGTTTGTGGAAAACGAGGCCACCATCGATGCGCTGCGCAAAATGGGGGTCGACTACGGACAAGGTTTCTGCATCGCCAAGCCCATGCCGTGGAACTACGAATATTTTGCGGCCGCCAGCACGCAAGGTGCCAAGCGTTTCGGCACAGCGTCCCAGGACACACCATAAAACGCTGTTCACGCGCTGTGCTGGGGCGGCGGCTGCATCACCGCCCGCTGCCGCATCCGACCAGCCCCTACCCACAAAAAAAGCCGCGTTCTCTTTGCAGAAAAGCGGCTTCTCGGTCACTCAGCGTTTCTTGCCGCCCAGCGATTTGCCCACGCCCGGGCGCGGTGGCAGCCCGATGTGCTGGGTCAGCATGCGACCCGGCTTGGGCTCGGCACGGCGGAAGCGCACATCACCCTGGGGCTCCTGCGCACTATGCACACGCTGGCGCACAGCCACGGCTTTGCCATCCTTGTTGGTGGTGTAGCCCAGACCGGTGCCGCCGCCTTTGGTGGCCGTGCTGTTTTTCTTGCGCGCACTCTGGTAGCTGCCATCCACCAGCGGCTGGAAGGTCGGGATCAGGTGCTGCTTGCCATTGCCGATCAGGTCGGCACGGCCCATGGCCTTGAGCGCCTCGCGCAGCAGCGGCCAATTGTTCGGATCGTGGTAGCGCAAAAAGGCCTTGTGCAGGCGGCGGCGCTTTTCACCACGCACGATGTCCACGCGCTCTTCGGCCTCGTCACGCATCTGGCGGCGCACACGGGTCAAGGTATTGCGGCCGCTGTGGTACATGGCCGTGGCCGTGGCCATGGGGCTGGGATAGAAGGTCTGCACCTGGTCGGCGCGGAAACCGTTCTTCTTGAGCCAGATGGCCAGATTCATCATGTCTTCATCGCTGGTGCCCGGGTGGGCCGCAATGAAATAGGGAATCAGGAACTGCTTTTTGCCGGCCTCTTCGCTGTACTTTTCAAACAGCTGCTTGAACTTGTCATAGCTGCCAATGCCGGGCTTCATCATCTTGCCCAGCGGCCCCTGCTCCGTGTGCTCGGGCGCGATCTTCAGATAGCCGCCCACATGGTGCTGCACCAGTTCCTTGACGTACTCGGGCGACTTGACGGCCAGGTCGTAGCGCAAGCCGGAGCCGATCAGGATCTTCTTGATGCCGGGCAGCTTGCGCGCGCGGCGGTAGATCTTGATCAGCGGGCCATGGTCGGTGTGCAGGTTGGGGCAGATACCCGGGAACACGCAGCTGGGCTTGCGGCAGGCCGCCTCGATCTTGGGATCGCGGCAGCCCAGGCGGTACATATTGGCAGTGGGCCCGCCCAGATCCGAAATGGTGCCCGTGAAGCCCTTGACCTTGTCGCGGATCTCCTCGAGCTCCTGGATGATGGAGTCTTCCGAACGGCTCTGGATGATGCGGCCTTCGTGCTCGGTGATCGAGCAGAAGGTACAGCCGCCAAAGCAGCCGCGCATGATGTTCACCGAGGTGCGGATCATCTCCCAGGCCGGAATCTTGGTGGCACCTTCGTGGCTGCCTTTTTCATCGGCATAGGCCGGATGCGGGCTGCGTGCATAGGGCAGACCGAAGACCCAGTCCATCTCGGCCGTGGTCAGCGGAATCGGAGGCGGGTTCATCCACACATCGCGGGCCGTCGTGCCCTCACCATGGGCTTGGACCAGCGCGCGGGCGTTGCCGGGGTTGGTCTCCAGATGCAGCACACGGTTGGCGTGGGCATACAGAATCGGGTCGCTCTTGACCTCTTCGTAGCTGGGCAGACGCAGCACAGTACGGTCACGCGGAGGCAGCTTGGACTTGCTGCGCAGCGACAGATTGGGAACGAACTGGATCGGCTGCACGCTGGCGACCGAGGGAGCATCGCCGGCACCGCTGGCGCAGGCAGAAGCCCCGCTGCCTGCGGCATTTCCGGCCGCAACCTCTTCCTTGGAGCAGCTCTGGCCTTGCGCCTCGGCCTGCTCACTGGTCGTCATGTAGGGATTGATATGAGGCTCGACCTCGCCCGGCTCGTCCACCGTGGTCGAATCCACCTCGAACCAGCCCGCTTCGGACGCGCGGCGGAAGAACGAGGTCCCACGCACATCGGTGATCTGCTCCACCGGCTCCCGCGCGGCAATGCGGTGCGCCACTTCCACCAGCGCGCGCTCGGCATTGCCGTAGAGCAGGATGTCGCACTTGCTGTCCACCACGATGGAGCGGCGAACCTTGTCACTCCAGTAGTCGTAGTGGGCAATACGGCGCAGCGACCCTTCAATGCCGCCCAACACGACGGGCACATCCTTGTAGGCTTCGCGGCAGCGCTGGCAGTAGACGATGGCGGCCCGGTCCGGGCGCTTGCCGGCCACATCACCAGGGGTGTAGGCATCGTCGCTGCGAATCTTGCGATCAGCCGTGTAACGGTTGATCATCGAATCCATATTGCCCGCTGTCACGCCCCAGAACAGATTGGGCTTGCCCAGGGCCTTGAACGCCTCGGCACTGGTCCAGTCCGGCTGGGCAATGATGCCCACACGAAAGCCTTGCGCCTCCAGCACACGGCCGATGACGGCCATGCCAAAGCTGGGATGGTCCACATAGGCATCGCCCGTGACCAGAATCACGTCGCAGCTGTCCCAGCCGAGCTGGTCCATTTCCGCACGACTCATGGGCAGAAACGGCGCCGGACCAAAGCGTTTGGCCCAGTACGGTTTGTAGCTGGTCAGCGGCTTGGCTGCGCGTTCAAAAAATGAGACGTCGATGGGGGCGTTCATGGTGCGAATCCGTGGGGGAGCAGGCGCGTAACCTGACAGTGTACGTATCAACAGCTGCCATAGCTGCTGTGGGTGTATCACACCCTACATACATGGCCACTGCCTTGGCCGGTGCCCGTACTGTTGGCACAGACAGCGCAGCAGCCAATGAAAAACGCCACGCCAGCGAATACGCTGTGTGGCGCTTTGTGAAATGGTGGCGCAAACGGGAATCAACCCACGTCTGCACAGCCAAGCGTGCAAACCTGCGACCACTGCCAGGATTTTAATGTGATTTCGCACACTCTGCAGGCAAGGCCCTATACCCCGGGGGCCGGGGGCTTATCCACACGGTCAGACCGGCCTCCTTGACCCCAGTCGTCGCGCCCCGGAGTGCTGATCCTGCCATCCTGGTTCATGCGTCCCTTGCGGCCGCAGCCCGGCCAAGTAGTTGGCGGCGGCAGCCAGCCGGGAGAGTAACCATATCGAAGCAAAGCGCACACACCAGATTCCATGGCGGCGCTACGCAGCCATTCAGGGGACTGTTCTTAGAAAATGGCATCGCCAGGGCCTGTGGCAATAGCCAAAAATTGATCGCCTGAAAGTTACAGTTTATTCATCTGGAATATGCGCAATGCGCTCCATGGATACCGTAGCCTCTCGGCTTTTACACGCAGAAGCAAAACCTGGTGCCCCGTGTCATTCGGCGCTGTGGATCAGTAAAGCTTTTTCATGGTGGAGACACCATCCATGGCCATGGTGGCGGTGAGAGGCGGTCCGTGCATGCAGCACACATGGGCCATATTGGGCCGCCTTTTCTTCTTTGATCCGCCGCTCTCACACCACCCGGTGCGTGGATACTTCTGCGTGCAATCAATAAACCCAACCACACAGAGACATGAAATCCAACAACAATGAATTTTTAAGCTTCCAGCTGGGAGAAGAGCAGTACGGCATTGATATCCTGAAAGTCCAGGAAATTCGCGGCTATGAGCCTTCCACCCGACTGGCCAATGCCCCCGCCTTCATTCTGGGCGTATTGAATTTGCGGGGTGTGATTGTTCCAGTGCTGGATATGCGCATCAAATTCGGCATGACCGATGTGCACTACGGTAGCCAAACCGTCACCATCGTTTTGAATGTGGCGGACCGGGTGATTGGCATGGTCGTGGATGCGGTGCAGGACGTTGTGGCTTTGCAAGCGCAAGACATCAAGCCTGCACCGGAGTTCAATGGCGCCGTGTCCTCGCAGCACATCATGGGTATTGCCACGGTGGAACAGGCCGATCAGACCCGCATGCTTATTCTCATGGACATCGAGAAACTCGTCACCAGCGCGGACATGGGCTTGAGCAGCCTGACGCCAGCCAACGCATAACTACAAGAACAGACTCGCTGCCACACCATGAAAAATCTCAAGATTTCCAGCCAGCTCAATCTGGGCTTTACGCTCGTGATTGCCATCTTGCTGCTGCTGTCCGCCGCCACGGCCTGGCGTGTGGAAATGATTTCCCAGGCCACCGTGCGCATGGAGCGCTCGGCCGAACTGCTAAAGATCGCCAGTGCCTGGCAGGGCGACGTGCGCCAGAACTCGGCACGCTCTCTGGCTGTCGCCTATTCTGATGGCACGGCCATGCTGGACTTCTTCAAGGAGTCCATGGCCGCCACCACCCGCGAGACCAATGCCAAGCAAAGCGCATTCTTCGAAAAAGTCCGAAACCCACAATCCAAACAGCTTGCCGACAAGGTCGTGGATGTCCGCAAGGTCTGGTTGAGCACCCGCGATGAGGTGAACCAGATGAAAGCCTCCGTCGACAACCAGACGATTCAGGCATTCGTCCAAAACCGCTTCATTCCCGCCACCAATGCCTATGTGGATGCCATCCAGGTCTTGGTCGATGCGGAAGTCAGCAACGTCTCCACCGCCGAGGCGGAGGTCAAGGCCATGTTCCTGCAGCTCTATCAGGTGGGTGCTGCCCTGGTGGTGCTGGCCATCGCCATTGCGGTCTTCATCAGCCGGCGCCTGTCGCGTGGCATTGCCTCTGGCATCGACAACGCGCGCGCTACCGCCCAGCGCATTGGCGCAGGCGACCTGAGCCAAGAAGTGCACATCACCAGCAGCGATGAAATCGGCCAGTTGATGGCAGCCTTGCGCGACATGCAAAACAACCTGTCGGGCGTGGTGCGCACCGTCCGCCAGGGCTCGGACAGCGTGGCCACGGCCAGCTCCGAAATTGCCCAGGGCAACCTCGACCTGTCAGCCCGCACCGAAAGCCAGGCCAGTGCCCTGGAGGAAACGGCGGCATCCATGGAACAACTGGGCTCCACCGTCAAGCAGAACGCCGACAATGCCCGCCAGGCCAACCAGCTGGCCCAAAGCGCGTCCAGCGTGGCGGTGCAAGGCGGTCAGGTGGTGGCCCAGGTGGTGGACACCATGAAGGGCATCAGCCAATCCAGCACCAAGATTGCCGACATCATCAGCGTGATCGACGGCATCGCTTTCCAGACCAATATCCTGGCCCTCAATGCCGCCGTCGAAGCGGCCCGCGCAGGCGAGCAAGGCCGGGGTTTTGCCGTGGTGGCAGGTGAAGTGCGCACTCTGGCCGGCCGCAGCGCCGAAGCCGCCAAGGAGATCAAGGAACTCATCACCGCCAGCGTGCAGCGCGTGGAACAAGGCACGGCCCTGGTCGATCAGGCTGGCTCCACCATGAACGAGGTGGTGAGCAGCATCCGCCGCGTCACGGACATCATGGGCGAGATCAGCGCCGCCAGCTCGGAACAAAGCGCCGGCGTCATCCAGGTGGGCGATGCGGTCACCCAGATGGACCATGCCACGCAGCAAAATGCCGCCCTGGTGGAAGAAATGTCGGCCGCCGCCAACAGCCTGCATGGCCAGGCGCAGGACCTGGTGCAGGCCGTGGCCGTTTTCAAACTCCACCCCAGCGAAGCCCAGACCACCAAGGCTTCGGCGACTACCACGCCATCCACCGCAGCACCACGCTCGGCCCCACAGGCCCGCAAGCCGGCACCTTCAGCGCGCCCTGCCCCCTTCAAGATCGAGGGCAGCTCACCAACTGCGCCCCCAGCGCCCGCCAAGCCTGCGGCATTGACCAAGACCGCAGACGCCACCGACGAGTGGGAAAGCTTCTAAGCACCACCGCAGTGTTTTGAGATCCGCCAGAAGCCCCCGTGCACCTGGCGCTTGATGCCGATCCGCTTTGATCGGCACCACGGGTACCAACGCCAACGGATGCTGAGGGTTGCACGTTGGTTGACCCAAGACAAAGGGCGTTCACTGGAAATCAGTGAACGCCCTCGAACGTTATGGCCCCAGCTGGCGGAAATTGAACCCGCGTCCGCACTAGGCTGCATGCGGGTTCTCGCTCAATCAGTGCGAAAGCCGTGCGAATTTAAAAAACCGACCGACACCTACTGACACCAAAAGCGAGGAGAGCCCCTGCACCAACTGCGGTGCCGGGCTCTTTGCTTTCGCTGGCCTATACCGCCATTCCCTGCTCTTGACACAACAATACTGTATATATTTACAGTACAGCCATGCGAAGCGAATCAGCTCTATCCCGGCGCGACGCAGCCAGGTCGGCGGTGCTTAGCCAATGGCTGCTGTGGACAACAGAGAAGGACCACCCCTCCGGCTTCCCAAGCACGGAGACCGACTTCTGCACGTTCTACTCGTTCATGCGCAGCTGGCACAGCCACCTGCTCACCGCCGGCCGGTGCGAAGATCAGTCGACCCTGCGGTCGATGATCAACGAAGACGGGCAGCCATAGGCTCACGGCGAAATCAAAGGCTCTGCGTCAAACACGTCAGCGGGGCAAGTTTGAGCAGGGCCTGCGCGTCCCGGACTGCGCCAGCCAGCCATCGATCCACATCCGAAAGCTCAATCGGGATCACACTGCGCTTGTCTTGCTGATCCGGCGGCAGCTTAGGGTCAGGCTTGTGCATGCGGCGCATCAGCGGGTGCGCGTCCGCATTGATGGTCAGCATCGTGAAGCTTTCGTGCACCTCTCCCGTGGCATGGTCTACCCATGTGTTCCACAGGCCGGCCAATCCCCATGGCTGCCCGTCCGCTCGCCTGAATCTCCACCAAACTTTTTCCCCTGTTTAGCAGTGCACCGAAGTGCAATAGATGAAAAGAGATTGATGTTGTAACATCATGGAAACAAACATTCTCAATCATGACGGCAGCCATCCACACTCTAACCCCACCGGTATTGCAACAGCCAGTAGCTTTGCCAGTAATTCCACAGTTCTCAGCACGAGAAACGGCGCTTCAAATACTCTCTTGGGCGCGCGATAAAGGCCTTCTTGCCGAGGATGCCTACTTTCCCAAAGATTCCCATCCAGAGCCAAATTTTGGACAAAGTATTGATGCCTCGGCAATCAATACACTTCGGAACCGACAGATCAGGTTCTTATGCATCGACGAAGATGCAAAGAAAGTCTCAATCTTTTTCCGCAAAGCGGCGCCAACAGTGAAGGAGCTAAAGTCACTCCCTCTGCTCTGTAATGGTCATACGATTAGCTATCACCAGGGCAACACTGAAAGTGTCTCTCCAGCTGCGGTAGCTGCACAAACTAACACTTGCGCTCTACATGCATCCAAGGCAGGGAACCACTACACATGCGGCAGTTCTGTGTCTGTAGGGAACAATCGAGAGGCCGGGACTCTCGGTTGTCTTGTGAAAGATGCGAACGGAGATCTTTTTGGGTTGTCGAATAACCACGTTTCTGGAGCTTGTAGCTACGCACCAATTGGATTGCCGGTCATGGCTCCAGGCATCTTGGATGTGACCCCTGGCAATCCGTATCCATTCACTATCGGTGTTCACCATACAAATTTGCCAATGCTGTTTGGCGATCCGAGTGGAGTTGACCACACTCAAAATAGTGACGCAGCATTGATACGAATCACGGCGCCTCAGCTAATAAGCTCCATGCAAAGGGGCTCATACGACACTCCAACGTCTGTTGCAAACCTCACCACCGGAATGAAAGTTGAAAAGGTTGGTCGAACGACCGGCCACACACACGGAACAATCATGGGTGAAATTGTCGGTGTAATACCCGTCAACTATGTAGCACAGCAATATGGATTTTCAGGTCCAGCCTATTTTGAGAATGTGTTCGTTGCGTATGGGATTGGCGATGTGTTTTCTGACGGCGGCGACTCTGGCAGCCTTGTGACTCACGTTGATGCCAACGGTAAGCGACATGCAGTAGGAATCGTGTTCGCAGGCTCGACAGATAGCAGCGCAGCTGGCGGCAAGCGCTCATTGATCCTGCCCTTGCGCTCAATCCTGACTAGGTTTAACGTTGAACTTGTGTCGGGCCATAATTGCTAGACGTATGACTCCTACAGACATTGCAAAGTTGCTGCTCGCAAAGATCAACGCCCCTATTGGTGCGGTGTCTATCTTTGCCGAGCCAGAGCCCAAAACAGGGTTCGTTTTGCGTGTCTGGGTGAATTCAAATGCGCGCGTACCGGATGACTTGCCTCGTGAGTTCCATGGACACCCCGTAATAGTCCAGAAGACTCCGCACTTCTCACCTTCCCCTTGAGAAAACTCTCAACAAGTCAAGCCCTCCACATGAGGGCTTTGTTATTTCAACTCATCAATTAGCAGCCTGTCCTCCACCACCTGGCCCTGCAGCAGCTCTACTTGAGCGTCTCGCTGCCGGACCAGGCCTGCAAGGCCTGCAACCACTGCTCCGCCCTCTCCAGCCAGGGCAGCGAGCTGCTGGTGTCGATCTGCGAGATCTCGGCAGGCAGCGGCGTCACCGGCAAGCTGTGCGCCGCGGGTGGCGGCAGCGCTGACGGCGCGCTGCAGGCTTGCAATGCGGGCAGTGTCAGCAGCGCGGCCAGCCTCCAGCTGCGCCAGTTTTTGCGTGTAGTCATGGGTGTTGTCCTGTTGATCGTGGGCATGCTGCAGCAGCGCGCCCGCTTTGTTTTCCGTGGCCGCCTGCGATTGCTGTGCCTGCGTCACGGCCTTGCCCGATTGCTCTGCCTGCACCCGGGCCGCTGCGGCATCTGCCCGCCAGCCCTGGGCGGTCCAGCCGGCAGCAAAGGCTCCGGCCAGCACCAGGGCGGCCACGATGGTTTTGACGCGGCCCGTCATGCAATGCCCCCTTCGCACAGCTGGCGCTCGGCCGCCCGGCGGCGCACCAGGCCGGGCAGCTGCTTGCCGCCGGCATAGGTCCAGCGGCTCAGCTCCGCACAGGCGCCCCCCATATCCCCGGCATTTGCCTTGCGCACCAGGGTGGAACCGCAGAAAGCCCCCTCCCCCACGTTGAAGGCGAACGACAGGAAGGCTGCGCGCTGGCCATCGGTCAGCGGCTGGCGGATACAGCCCAGGGCATCGGCATGCTGGGCCAGGTCCTGGTACAGCATGGCTTCGCACTGCTCGCGCGTGAAGGTCTGCCCCATACGCAGCTCGAGTCCGGTGTGCCCGGTGCACGCCGTCACGATGCCGATGGGGTCGCGGTACGTGCGGTGCACGGTGCCCTCATGCGTGGCCACGAACGGCACCACGGCCGCCGCGGCGGCCGCCCCGATGGCGGCGATCAATTTCTGCTTGTAGTTCATTTCGGGTAGATCCCCCGGGCCGCATTCCATGCCGCGGTCAGTGCGACCCCCAACGCCACGATGGCGGCCGTGGGCCGAGCCAGCTTGCCCAGCCAGTTCAGCACCTTGAAAGCGCCCTTCATTGCAGTGAAGAATTCCAGCAGATCAGCCAGCTGCTGCTTGAGCTCTCCCAGCTCCTGGCGTGTCTTGCCCAGTTCCCGTTCAATTGCGGCCATGCGCTCGCTCCCCTTGTCAAAACGCTCGTTCACCTGCTGGGCCGTCAGTGCCGGCAGTTCGTTTCCGAAGTCGTCCATCACCCCTCCCCGGGCGTAAAAAAACCCGCCGAGGCGGGTGGTGTGGTTCCTGACCGTTTACAGCGTCACAGCGAGGCGGTACAGGTCATCGAGCTGAGCCGGGGCACCGCCGAGCGCAGCCCACATCTGTTGCAAGCGCGGATTGGCGCGATCCCAGACATTGGCCTCGTACTCGATCTGCGCCTCTTCGCGCTCAGTTTCATCGTTGATGGCTGCAATCTGGGCCTCGATATCGGCGCGCTTGAACCCGAAAGCCAGCAGCGCCAGCAGGCCCTGGCGACGCGTGCAGGATGCCGGCACCAAGGACGGAGGCTCTGCCCAAGTCCCATCAGCCTGTGCGACAAACCCAACGCCAGGACGCGGCCCCGCCATGACGATCCAGCCACCAGGGCACTTGCCGCCCACTTGCTGAAAGCTGTCGCCCAGCATTGCGAAAACAAAAACAGGCTCTTCCTCTTCCATGATTACCCCCTAGCTTGAGTGACAAGAATTCGGCAAGGCAAGGAGCCGATGTTGGTCGTGAGGCCGAACGGGTTGCCGTCAAGATGGGAAGCGGCCATCAAAGCAGCGTTGCCTGTCTGAGTGATGATTTCGTCACCGTATTGGCGCGTCAAAATTCCATAGCCCGCATCTACGCCACCGCCGTTGCCATAGATGTATCCACCCGGCTCACCCCAGACACCATTGACCCGCACTTGCACTCGGCAGTGAACAGCTTTCCCAGGGAAAGGGTTTCCGTTCACGTAGCGGCTGTAGAGCGCCACATTCGCCGGCGCGGCCTGGGTGCCGCCATTGGGGTAGACATAGACAGAACCCACTGCGGCATTGACAAGCGTGTTCACCCATTCGCGCGATGCGAACGTACGCCATGCCGACACCGCCCGGTCCCAGTACTCGGCTATGTAGTCGCCTGCGGTTTGGGTATTGCCGCGCGCGACTAGACCCGATGCAGGCATTCCACCCGTTGTGGCATCCACCCCTGGGCGGCGGCTGTTTCCCCCTTCTGGAAAGACAGCAGCGCCATCCGCAGCGGTCCGCTGCACGCTATTCACGTTTGCCGAGGCGGCATCCTCTGCACGTGTTGCAGCTGAAGCCGCTGCAGTAGCCGAGTTTGCTGAAGCCGTCTCGCTTGCCTTGGAATTCGTCTCACTGGTCTTTGCGGCGGTTTGAGAGCTGGCCGCTGCCGTGGCCGAATTTGCTGCAGCGGTCTTGCTCGACGCAGCATTCGTCTCGCTGGTCTTGGCAGCGGTCTGAGAGGCTGCAGCAGCCGTTGCCGAACTCGCCGCAGCAGTCTGTGCAGCACCTGCCGCCGTCTCACTCGACTTGGCGTTCGTCTCGCTGGTCTTGGCTGCAGTCTGAGAAGACGCCGCTGCCGTGGCGGAATTTGCTGCAGCGGTCTTGCTCGATGCAGCGTTTGTCTCACTGGTCTTTGCGGCTGTGGCCGAATTCGCCGCGGCAGTTTTGCTCGCTGCAGCGTTTGACTCGCTCGTCTTTGCAGCGGACTGAGAAGATGCGGTCGCTTGGCTGAGTGCCTCAACTTCCTGCGCCTGCAGATTCATTTTGGGCACAGCCACGTACAAATCTGCCCAGACTTGAGAGGCCTTCTGCTCAAAATCTTCCGGTGTATCCGCCGGAGTCGGTGGCGTGCTGATCGGGTCAATTTGAGTGACCATATTCATCCTCAGAAAAAAAGAAAACCCGCCGGAGCGGGTTGTGGTGGGGAAGTTGGGTCAGGACTCTGTGAGTCCCTCCAGATTCAGCGATAGTTCGCTGTATTGGGAGTACTGAATCCCTATGTCGTAATCGGTGTACCAGCCGTACACGTTCGTCTGCTCATAACGCTCAGACACCAGCCAAAGAAGTGGCGTCGCCCGCAGGGCAGACAGAACGCGATCGACGTTGTCGAGCTGCGTGTTGTCGACCAGGACTTGGATCGACCGAGTCCGGGCGAATGCACGCTTTTGCAGCTCGACATCGCCCCACTGGTCCACCACCTTGCGCGAGTAGTCCAGCATCCCCATGCGCACGCCGGACATGACACCCATTCCGATGCTTTGCTGCTGGCCGACCAGAATCACACCGATGCCGGCATCGTTCGCGGCCTCCAGGTCGATGCGAATGGTGGCACCGCGGTAACTCGGTAGATCCAGCGCATGGAAGTTGCGCCGCTCCCGCCGCTCACCGAAGGTCCACGGGTACCAGCCAGAGGCTCCAGGTGTGCTCCACAACAGGGTGGTCTTGTCGTAGACCACCCCGTATGCAGGGTCGATTGCGCGCACGCGCACCGAACGCAGCCCATCAAACTCCAGCAGGGCCACGGAATTGACTGCCCGCCCTGGGGTGATCTCAAACCAGGCCGCTGCGGAAAAGCGCGTCTTGGTGGAATGGGACAGGTCAAACGCTTTCCAGCGATTCGTTGGCCCGATCTCCACCCACCAGGTCGCGTCAGTCGGTGGCGGCTTACCGGTGTTCGCGGCCTGCACGGATTCCCACACCTTGTGGACGTAGACAACCCTGTCTCCAGCTGCGTATACCGTCCCCGCCTCCCAAGCTGCGTAGTCGTCCTCCGGGATACTGGAATCCAGCATCGCCGAGGTGACGACCTGCGGTTTCACAACCACCAGGCTCATACCTCATTCCTTTCTGTTGGAAGACCCTGGGTTTCCCAGCGCATCAGCAAGCGGTTGTTGTCCTGCTGCAGCCGCACGATCGTCGCTGCCTGGGCGCGCTGCTCTTCACGCAGTGCGCGGATCTCGGCTACCAGCACTTCACTGCCCCCGCCTCCACCCAGCGCGCCGGCCAGTTGGCTCTGGTTCCAGATGCGGCTTGGCCCCGTGGCCTCCAGCTCGGGCCCGTTCTCACCCACCCACCGCAGACCACCGGCGTGATAGCCGCCTGCGGCGAATGCAGGAATCGGGTCGCCCTTCAGCGCTGCCACGATGGCACGCAGTCCATCAAGCTGCGCCGCGGTGCCGGCGTTGATCGCATCCGCAATCACCTGCTCGGCAGAAATGGTGGCTGCGCTCAGGCTTTCCAGTGCGGTGTCGATGCTGTCCAGCAACCCCAGGGCAACATCTTGGTAGTCGTCGGCCCCTGCATCGCCTTCCAGGAGCCCCGCCGCATTGCTGGCCTGCGCCAGCAGCTTTGCTGTCTGTATGCGCCATTCCGCACCGGTGACCGCTTCGGCTTTGAGTGCTTCAGACAAGCTCTGCAGGTTCCCCGCCATGGAGTCCATGTACCCGGCTCTTGTGGAGCCGGTTGTGGCTAAGGCCATGGCGTAATCAACCGCATACCGGTTTCCGAGCTCCGTCGCCGTCTGCGCTGTATCCAGCTGCCCGAGGCGGACTTGATCCACGACGGAGCGCAGGTTCCCCGCGCTTTGCAACATGGCCTGCACGGCCGCAGCCTGGGCCTCGTAGAAGTCCACAACCTCGCCGCGCAGCTCACTGAGTTTGGTAACGCTACTGCCTGCCTCCACAACCCAGTCGCTCATTGCAGCCGCATAGTCCACCTGTGCCTGCACTTGGGCCTGCTGGGTGGCCGCCAGCACTGCCTGGGCCGCTGCCAACTGGTCCGCATAGGCCTTGGCGGAAGCTGCCGCGCTGTCATACACACCCTGTTGCTGGGCAATCGCGGCATCCAGGCCGGATATCACTCCGGTCATTTGCTGCAGCGTGCGCTCGTATGCCGCCTGGGCATCGTCACGAATCTGTGTGACTGTGTACTTGCGATAACTGTGGCTTCCCCTACGGTTCAGCCACTGGTCCATCGCCCACGCTTGAGTGCTGTCGGCATTTTTCTTGGCAGCGTCGATCTGTGCCTGCGCGTCACTGCGCTGGGTCTGCAAACCACTCAAGGTGGACTGCTGCTGGCCGGCAGCCGCAGCATAGGCATCACGCACAGACTGCGCCTGGGATGCAGCCGCTGCGGCGGCCGATGCAGCAACATCAGCCGCACCAATCTCCGCCTGGCTGGGGCCCACGGTGTTGATACCTGCAATCGCAGCAGCGATTTCATCAGCAGACATCACGCCAGTGCCGCGAAGAATGTCCTTGCGCGAACCAGCCACATCCGCCTGGGCAGAAGCAAGCGACTCATGCAGGTCCGAGAAGAAGTCCGATACGGAACTCGACATGTCCGAGAGCTCTTTCGCCCAGGTGTCCGATATCGCAGCGAACTGCGAAGACAGCCCCAGCAGCACGGCCGCAAACTCTGCACTACTCTCCCCGGCGGCCATCTGTGCCTCAACGAGCGCACGGTACTCCTCGCGAGTGGCCGGCACTTCCGCGTCGTATTTGGTGAACACCTCCTGCAGCTGTGCCATCGTCCTCGCCTGCTTTTCAGCATCCGAGTAATAGAGGTCGTAGAACTGGCCGGCATTAGCCACCAAAGCATCAATCCCCCCGGACACCGACAGCAGCGTGCCTTCCACCGCATCGGTCATGTCCTTGAACATGGCCATGGCATCGCCCAGGCCCAGCAGCTGCGCCTTGGTATTGGCGATCTGCTGCGCCAGTTGAGCAATGGCTTCGAACTTGTCGGTACCGGACAGCTTGTCTAACTCGGCGGTCGCCCCATCGATGATGGCATCGCCCCAGGCGGGCGCGATATTGCGCAGAGCCACCAGCGTGCTGCCCGAGACTTCCTCCAGATACTGGCCCCAGGCTTTCTCGACGTTTGAAGAGTAGCGCCCCGACTTGCCGCCCCAGCCTGCAATCGCGATGCCATTTGCATCGGAAATGCTCAGCAAGCCACGCGACTTGTCGTCACCATCACCAGAGAAACCGGTCTCGACACGCCATCCCGTGTCTTTCCCGAATGCCTCGGACAGGCTGTCAAACATCCCGCCCAGCGTCGATGCCAGCGAAGAGATCCCCGTCTGCGTGGTGCCGGACCAGTTTTTAGCCTGGTTGACGTTGACCGTGCTGCGGTCGCCCGTCACCACCCCATCGTCATAGATAGCACCGGCACCCACGTGCGGCGTACCGCCGTTGTCCAGCGCCTTGGCAATGCTGTAGATGGCAAGTGCCCCCGCCACCCATGGCATCGCCGCACCCGCCATCATCCCCAGGCCAGCACCAGTGTTCCCCGCCGCAATCACCCCCGCTCCTGTGCTGAACGCATTGGCGGTAAAGCCAGATGCAGCCATGCCCGCGCCAAACGAAGTGGCCGCGCTGGAGCCGATCATGGTCCCTACGCTGGCAAGCGAAGTGCCCAGGCCATAGGTCATGGACCCAGTCAGCGCGCTGTAGAGCGAATGACCGTTCTGCACCATGCTTGCGGCCGTAGACAGATCCGAGACATTTGCTCCTGAAGCACTTCCGCCCAGGCCAATCGCCCCCATCACGTTGGAGACCCCGGCTTTCACAATCGGCTGCAGCACCAGCGTGCTGAACAGGCGCTTCAAGTACGTGGCCGCATCCTTACCACCGGACATGATGTAGTCGGACAAGGTGTCGCCGACGAGCTGGGATGTTTTGTCCCATTCCGAGACATACGCCTTGCGCTGAGCCAGCGCCACCTTCTTGGCGTAGCGCTCGTTGATGCGGATGCGCTCTTCCTCACGAACCGACTCGTCAAGGTCCAGATTCTTGGCCAGCGCCTCCAGCTCTTTGCGGCGCTCAATCTCTGCATCAAGCTGGGCTACGGCAATCTGGCGCGCTTCGGCAGTGCGGCCCAGCATCTGGGCTTCCAGCTCTATACGGGCAATCTGATCTTGCAATTCCAGGTCGGCCCGGTCGCTCGCCAGACGAAGGTTCTCCTTCGCCTTGGCCTGCTTCACGTAATCGTCTGCCAGCTCGTCTTGCAATGCCAGGTATTCCTGGTAGCCGGCCACGTTCAGCTTGATGGCCTTCTGCTCTTTCTCCAGCACGGCCAGCGCAGCGATCTGCGCCTGGACCAGCGCGATGGTCGCCGCACTGGCGCCCTGCTTTCCGCGCGCCAGCAGCTCGTCGTACTTGATCTGCAGCTTCTGGCTCTCGGTCAGCTTGGCAGATCCGTCCATCTGCAGTTTGACGGCAGCCATGTGCTCATTCACAGCCTTGAGCAGGCCTTGGTAGCTGTTTTCCGCAGCCTTTGCCTCACCCGCGCCGGCTTTGAGCGCCTTGGCTTCAGCCTTGCCTGCTTCAGAGGACTCGTAGCGCTTCTTGTTCAGGTCGGTGATGGCTGCTGCATATGCGGTTGCAGACATGGCTCCCGAATCAAGCGCCGCGGCGTAGCCTGCCAGGTCATCGATGAATTTCTTCGTGACCCCACTGGTCTCAGCCGACTTGGACAGCAAGAACTGCTCAGACGCTTCAAACTTCGCGCGCTGCTGGACAATGGTCTTGCTGTTGCCCATGCCTTCGGTATAGGCGCCAACAAGCGCGCCACCTTGCAAGGCTTCTTTCTCTCGCCTGGCCTGCTGCAGCTCGCCTATGTACCGCTGGACGTTGCCGATTTCTTTGAGCAACCAGGCGCTGGTGCCTTGAATGGCTGCAATGCGCTGCAGGCGCTCAAGCTCCTTCTGGGCCTCCGCTGTGGCAACGGCGTTGTCATACATGTTGACCTTGGCACGCTCCGTGACGCTCGTGAGATCGTGCATCACGCCAATGGCGGCGCCCATCTGCCCCCAGAAGCCAGCGCCTTGAATGCGTGCTTGCTCCATCGCCAAGGAAATCGCATTCAGCGACTCGGCAGACTCACTCATGCCCTCTGCAGCGGCCTTGCTTACTCCGCTGTCGCCAACGTTCTGCTTCAGACGGTCCCACGCATCGATGAACCGGTTGGTCGCCGCATCAAGCCGGTGGGCAGCCTTCTCTGCGGCGCCTCCCAGGCTGCTCTCCAGCTCCTTGGCAAACTTGGGCAGGAAGTCATCTGCCAGGAGCTGCCCTTGCTCCAGCATCTTGCCGAGCTCGGCGGTGGTAACGCCCATGGCCCGCGCAGCGATCTGGAGCGAGCCAGGCAGTCGCTCGCCCAGCTGACCACGCAACTCCTCAGCTTGCACCGTGCCTTTGGACACCATCTGCTGCAAGGCCAACAGGACCCCGCTCGATTGCTCGGCAGACAGGCCCATAACCGTCGATGCTTTGGCAACGGACTCAAATACGGCCCTCGCCTTCTCTCCCTCGAGCGAGGTCCCCTTGGCAGCCGCTTGAAACTGCATATAAGCCAGGGCCGTGCTCTGGAACTGCAGCCCCAGGGCATGCGTTGTCTTGCGCAAGTAGGCAATCTCGTCAGCGCTGCCACGCGCAGAAGAGAAGTCCAGTCCAGTGCGCAGACGCTCGGCGGCAGCGCTGGCCGAGAACAAGGCCACTGCCGATTCCTTGGCCCACGAAACCACCTGCAGACCAAGCAAAGCTTGAACGCCCCGAACAGCCAACTTCATGTTCGCGGCCAGGACCTCGTTGGCAGACGCCATCTCCTTCGCGCCTTTGACTGCGCCAACGGTAGCCGCCTGCTCTGCCTTGAGAGCTTGGATCTTGTTCCCGATAGCGCGCGCAACCTCCTGGGCAGACGCGCTCATCCCACGCGACTGCGCTAGATAAGCCTCGCGGTCGCCGCGGCCCATGCCAATGGTCTTGGCCTCCTCCATCAGCTTGCGGATGTATTGCTCTTCCGTCGCGCCCAGCGAATCAAGAGCGCGGCGCAGATCCTCCGAGTTCTTGATGGTGCTGCGTGCGGCATTGCCCAGCCCGCCAAGGGCGGCCCCTGCCTTGGCCGCACCAGCTGCTACGCCGCTGAGGTCCGGAGCTGACTGCCGCAGGCCTTCCAAGGTCTTGCCGGCGGTTTTGACCACTCGCTCCACGCCGGCCATTGCCTGCTCGACCTTCGGCCCTTGCTCTGCCAGAGTCTTGAGGGACTTAATGCCGCGCTCAATGCCATCGGTCTCCATGCCGACGCCGATGCTTGTCACTTCATTTGTCATGCGCGCCTCAAAAATGGAAAAGGCCCGCCGAAGCGAGCCAATAAAAATGCCCGCAGGACGAACCGTGCGGGCATGAAAAAGCCACCCATGGGTGGCTTAGTCGCGAGAGTCTTTTACTGGGGGTTCAATGCTGATCCGCAGTGTTTGCATTTGCGCGCGTCGCGCCGCACAACCTCACGGCACTCCGGGCAGCGCACATGCGTCTCCGAGGTAATGGGCTGGCCCGACTCGTCTCTAGGCAACGCAGCCTTTCCAGCTTTTGGCAAGAGAGCCACAATCAGACCTCCAACTAGCGGGGATAACATTAACGAAACCATCCCCCAGCCAAAAGCAAATCGGCCTTTTGTGTGCGCCCAATATCCAACAGCGCAGCACAACGCAATCCAGACTATCAAGTACTCCATCATCCCTCCAAATAAAACTCGAAGGGGATGTTACAAGATCAAGCCCTGCTCTTATTTGCTCTCTGCCAGCGCCTTACCTCCGCAGCACTGGGCTGCCGTCGCTTCCGGGCCTGAGCCCGCTTCGCCGCGGCGAAGGAGTAGATGACGGCGCTCATGCTGCAAGCCTCGATGCGGTAGAAGCCTCATGCTGCAAGCGCTGCGCCAGGCGCTGGTTGCACGCCGTGGCCAGGTCGGCCAGCTCCTTGTTCGTCGGCAGCATGCCGTTTGGCTCCAGCAGTCTGCGGGGCAAGTCGGCCATGGAAACAACCATCGCACTCCCCTCCACCGGCTTCGCCCACGCCGCCGGCGCACCATCGCGTGCATGCCAGTCCATGTGGAACATCCAGCGGTCGTGCTTGTGCACATCCTGGTCATCCACCACTGCATTGAACACCGTGATCGCAGCCTGCTTTGCCACCTCGGATGCCAGGGCATAGGCATGCTTGATCTTCTCGTTGTCCGTGACCGGCTGCGGCGCGTCGTCCACCACCTCCCATTCGGCAATGTGCCGCGCCAGGATGTTCACGGCCTCGTGGAACTCCACCGCCGGGATGTGGCGGTAGTCAGTCTTGAAGTGGGACTTCAGCTTGCTCCAGCCCTTCACCATCGCACCAGCCTGCTTGGCCTGGGGCAACTTCTTGACGCTGCCGGTCAGCATGTTGCGCAAGGTGTCGGCTTGCTCTTGGCTCAGGGTCTGGTCGGCGTGGACGCTAAATGGCGTGGCCGCCGCCAAGAACACGCGGATCACCTTGAGGTGGAATGCAGCGCTGATCCAGGCTGCGTAAGCGATGACGAGCTCCTTACAGACGTAGGTGCCGCCGCGCTTTCCACGGCGTGTCTCGATGCAATTCCGCTGATCTGCGGATTTAATCTCGGCAATCAGGGCTAGTGTCTGCTCCAGCCGCGTGAACTGATGGGGTGCATGCTTGTCCGCTCCACCGCTCGCATGATGCAAGTCGTTCAACGAGTACAGCTCACCCACTTGGCGGACACTTGTTGTTCCGATGGTCAGTGCTTTAGAATTGATCACGTTGGATCCTTGTTTGATAGCTTGGGTTACTTCACTCGAAGCCCTGCCGGTTGCCGCCGTCAGGGCTTCACTCTTTTCAGGCCACGCTTGCATGTTGGGCCTCATCCTCCTTGCGGCTTCGCTCTAGGCGGGCAACGATCTCCCCGTTCAGAGAACGGAAGTTGTCGACCGCCTTGTGCTTTAACCATTGCTTGAGCTCTTCGGGGATGCGCACCGGGGACGGTGCTCGTGATTTGTTACCTTGCATGCTTCCCTTTCAATGAACCACCGTGATCCACTGAATACAGTATGCACCACGGTGATCCATCAGCGCAATACCCACGTGGATCACTGTGGTTTATCATCGGCCAATGAGCCGTGAAGACCCACAAATGAAGATCAGGCTGCCGGCCGATCTCAAAGACCAGATCGAAGCTGCATCCAAGCAGTCAGGCCGCTCCATGAACGCTGAAATCGTGGCGCGGCTGGAGGGGAGCTTCAACGCCTCATCAGTTGCTAGAGAGAGTGTTCCCCGAATACTTGAAACTCTTGAAGATGCTCTGGGTCAAGCTGCGCTAGAGAAAGGCGTCTTGAAACTTAACTTGAACAGCCTAAGTGAAGCACTCACCTTGCTTTTGCAATCGCCCGCTTTAGAAGAGCAGTTGAAGCCAGATCACAAGGCGCGACTTCTAGAGCTAGCAGCTCGCTGCAAAACCGATATCAAAGATGCAAAAGACTTGCTAACAAATGTGCAGCGTGAGGTTGATGCCAGCGCATTACTAACTGCGGAGAGCGGCTTGATCCTCATCGAGGAACTTGAGAACTTCCTTCATCCACCCTCAATGCCGACACTGGTTTTAAAAAAAATCTCGAAGTCGTCTAGATCTAGTTAGCAGTCAAGTCAGAACTGACATTGCTCGCCCACCTTTTGCTGCAAACGCCATCTACATGAGTTGCAACGGATACAACCACCCTCCTGGCTGTAGCTGTGCATTTCGCGGGGGCTGGAGTGGCTATGGATCGTTTGATCCGATGCAAAGGCGTTTGGACAATACGCCTAGGCCACGCCAGTTGGGCTTCCAGCATGGAACCTCTCAACCTTTGGCAGGGGGCTTCACAAGACCTGCAGCGAAATGCCCCGTCTGTGGCGATACGGTGTACTTCTACCAGTCACCCTATGGGGGCCGCGTTTTCTTCGACGATCTCGGGCCGCCATGGCCTAAGCACCCTTGCACCGATAACGCAGCTGCCTCGCGCAAAACAGACTCACATAAGTCTTGGCACCTCAATGAGTGGCAACCGCTCACGCGTGCATCAATTCATGAGATCTCCCCAGTTCAAGAGATCTACCGAATTTCAGGGTTCGTTACCGACCGCGAGTGCTCTTTCTATTTCAAAGCTAATGAGATCGTCATGGCTGAAATCGTGAGAATCCGCAAGACAGGACGCGGCAAGTTCTCCCTCTCGATTCTTGACTTCAATACGATTGATCAGACTTGGTGCACCTGGGACGGCATCGCGCGGACTGACCAGCAGCATTCTGGCTATGACGAGCCGATGAAGAAATCGTCAACCTGGACGTCTTTCAATGGCACGGCCAAAGCCGTGCGACCAACGTTGCGTCAGCAAGACCACGACGACATGCACCCCTGCCCTCATTGCGGAGTGTTAGTACGCTTCAAGAATCTAACGAAACATATCGCTAAGGTTCACTTATCACAACCGGCAGCAACTTCTTGACAAAGCCACAGGCAAAAGAGTGACTATGAACCTGATTAGCTACCTTTACGAAGGCACAAATTACGAGGCAGAGTGGGACTTTGTCGATGACGACAACATCATCATCTATCTGCCAGAAGGCCCCAGAGAAACGTGGTTGGGAGGCCTTCGGCCAGAAATCACGGCGAGGAACCACCTCCGGGCATACGCCCACAATAAGCACAAGAAACAACCCAAAACCATTTCGTGATGCGTGCACATGGTGACACCAGCTTGACCTCTTCTCAATCCAGATAACGATAACGACATCTGCCTCTGGTAGGTCAACGATGCCGCCCGGGAACAGTAGGACTGCCCGGTCGAAGCTCAGCGTCTCTCGCCCTGTATATCTTCTTAGCCCACATCAATCCAAGTATCTATGTCTTTAGCTAAAGCACAAATTGGCAAGTGCGGGGAATTACTTGTGCAGTATCACTTGCTTTTACGCGGCATTGAATCAGCGCCTATGAGTACAGACACTGGGATTGATTTAGTGACATACTCCCCTCGCATTCCCCACCCCATTACTATTCAAGTAAAGACCAACCTGAAGTCGAAGCCTGGCGGGGGGAAGGGGAAGCTTGCTCTTGATTGGTGGATCCCGAACGACTCGCCAGCACACTACATAGCGCTGGTAGATTTGTCGACAGAAAAAATTTGGTTAATGACGCTAGCGGAACTACGCATTCACGCACAACAACAGCCGGAAGGACGCCTTCATATATATATGTACACTGATAGTTCCGCACAGCCCCGGAGGACCGATCGACTATTTCACGCTCACGAGTTCGATTTCTTCAAACTAGAAAATCGCTCATCTGAAATATTTGGGGAAATCAATAAGATTGCATGAATGAAAAAGCCCCTCGAAAGGGGCTTTTTATTCCTTAACCTTGACGGTCAGAACTTAGCAGCTGCAGCGCCTGGCCACCAGGCAGGCGGAACACGGAAACCGCACCCACCAACTGGCTAGCTTGAGAGTTCAAGCTTCCAGCAGCGGCGGCGCTCTCCTCGACCAAAGCGGCATTTTGCTGGGTCGTGTGATCCATCTGCATAACGGCTTCACCAACCTGAGCTACGCCTTGGCTCTGCTCATTACTTGCGGCGCTGATCTCACCCATGATGTCAGTGACCCGCCGAATAGCACTGACCACCTCCGTCATCGTGCTGCCCGCTTGATCAACCAACTGGGAGCCCTTCGCCACCTGGTCAACACTGGCGGATATCAACTGTTTGATTTCCTTGGCCGCTTCCGCACTGCGGCTGGCCAGCGAACGCACCTCGGAAGCCACCACCGCAAATCCACGGCCCTGCTCACCCGCACGGGCCGCTTCCACCGCGGCGTTTAGTGCCAAGATGTTGGTCTGGAAGGCAATGCTGTCGATCACTCCAATGATGTCGGAAATTTTCTGGCTGCTGTCATTGATACCTCTCATCGTATCCACGACCTGGGCGACAACCTCTCCGCCCTGGGCAGCTACCGTGGAAGCTTTTAGAGCCAGTTGATTGGCTTGGAGTGCGTTGTCGGCATTCTGACGCACGGTCGAACCAAGCTCCTCCATCGAAGCTGCGGTCTCTTCCAGCGCACTCGCTTGGCTTTCAGTGCGGGTAGACAGGTCGCTATTTCCTTGCGCAATTTGTGCACTCGCAGTGGCAACACTTTCGGCATTAGAGCGCACGCCTGCCACCACATCAGCCAATTTAGCTTGCATATTCTGCAGAGCTTTAAGCAGTTCAGCAGTCTCGTCACGGCCTTCAAAATGAATGGGCTGTGTCAAATCTCCATTCGCAATATTTTCTGCACTTCGGACTGCAACCTGCAGAGGACGCGTCACAGAGAGGCTTAACAGTCTTGCTGCCACAACGCCAATCACTAATGCAATCACAGTACAAACGATGATGATGATCCGGCCTTGTTTGGCTTGTGCGGTTGCTTCATCTCTAGTTCGCTCATACAGCATCTGCTGACGTGCTTCAAACTCTTGTAGTGACTTGTTATATGCCTCGGCAAGAGGCGCAATCACTTTCTCAAGATCGTCAGTTACATCTTCCCCGTTCGCCTTGCGTTTCAGAAGATCGCTTCTAGGGCCACGATAAGCTTCGCGGGCTTTATCGATCGCTGCAACCAATTCGCGGCCAGCATCTGTGCGAATCAATCGCTCCACAACGGTCCGTGCAGCATTCGTTGTTTGAGACGTCTTGTCCATCTCTGCAAGCAGAGCATCAAAGTGGCGCCTGTCAGTGGTCGTGACTGCTGCCCGAGTACGCACCCAATTTAATTCAACTGTTTGACGCCAGTCCGATGTAGCTTTGACTCTTTCATTATCTATTTGCGTCAGCTGCTGAGTTACTTTTTCCAGCTCTTGCAAACGCCAAACGCCTATGGCAGATATAACGGCAGTAATTGCCAATACCACCCCGAAAGAAAACGCCAAGCGTTTTCCAATTTTTATATTTAAGAGTCCCAAGATCATCACCTCCCTTGATCACATCCTGGTATGGAAAACAGCTTCCATATCGATAGTAAGGGAAATGATGAAGATCAAGATTAGTTGAGAACCCTACTGCCAAGCAAAACATCTTTCCTGCAACGTCAAGGAGCGAGCGCCATCCTTTAGTGCGCATCTCTAGAATGCTGCGCAAGAAAATATACTTAGACTAGAAATTCTGCTCAAAACTCCGCGTCAATTCTTGGCTTCATGCCACCCGAACAGCCAGTCACTTCGAGCTGCTCCAACGCGCTGATAGATCGTCTTCTACTCAGATTTCGGCGCAAACTCCCGCATCACCTCCAGCGCAAAGCTCTCCAACGACATCAGCGACTCGTGCAGGTCGTTCCAGGCTTCATCTTCCAGGCCAAGCCGGTCCATCAGCGGGTAGATGGCCTCCCACTGCAGTCCAATGGGTACGCCACCCATGGGTGGCTGCCTCCAGCGCGTGCCGACGCGCCGGAACAGCTCGTAGACCTGGGTGTTGTCTGGCCAGAGCTCCACGATCTCCGTCTCGTAGTCCTCCAGCTCGAACCCCTCGCTTCGCGCCTCAGACTCCGTAACCGGCGGCTCAAACAGGGCGCGAGCGATGGCCTTCAGTTTCCCAGGCGGCCTTGGAACAGAGCCCCGTCGATCTTGTTCAGCGTGGCAGAGATAGTGCCCGGTAGGATGTCTTCCAGCTCGACGATGTTTTTCGCGTCCATCGCATCTTCCAGATCCCAGCCTGTTGCAGCCTTCAGGATCAGGTCCGCGGCTTCATTCACGCCACTGCTGACCAGGCCTGCGAAGCTGAATTCCGAGTCTTCAGGCTTGGCTTCGGCACGGATGGACTTTAGATAGGCGTCGCGGTGTGCCGCCCACTCGGACTTGCGCAGCCCTTTGATGGTGAAGGCGATGGCCACCAAGGCGCCATCGCGGCGGTTGATCTGCACCGGCATGGAGAACTCGGGCGCTGCGCCGCCCAGGCTCTTAAGGCTCACTGCGGGGATGGACTTTTGATCGGTCTTGCTCATGTGTGTCTTTCGCTAGAGGAAGGAATGCCCGTGCCTGGCCCTGCCGCTCTAGCGAAGAGCGAACAGGGCCAAGTCGGTGCGGGGGTGCCCTTAGGGCTAAGGAGGAGGCCCGCGCAATGCAGGCAGGGATCAGCCGGCGTAGCGCGTGGAAACGTTCTGGGCGTTGAACGTGCCCTTCACGGTCACGGCCTGGCCTTCGGTCAGGGTTTCTTCTTCATTGAAGGAGACCTTGGCGGGGATCAACGAGGTAGCGCCGGTCTTGGCGCGGCGGCGCACCACGGTGTCGGCGTTGGTGTCCGACAGCATCTTCAGCGCCGTGTACGCGGGCGTGCCGATCATGTCCGCGTCCATGTCGAAGGTACGTTGCACCGCGTTGAAGCCATCGTTCAGGACGATTTCCACATCAGACTCGATGAACTTGACGTTCACGGTCTTGGCATCGCCGCCACTGGAGCTGTGGTTCATGGTGCGATCCAGATCCACCCAGGTGCTGACCTTGCGGGCAGAGCCGGCACCACCTCCTGGGGTGAACAGCTCGGTGTTGCTGGTGTCGATGCCTTCCAGCACATAGGCATCGGTGGTCACCGACTTCACGCGGGCAGCGCGAAAGTTCAGCCGGCCCCAGCCGCTGTAGATCAGCAGGATGTCGCCCACGCTGTAGCCATGGGCCGTGCTGGAGCACGATGCCTCGGTAGCATTGGTGATGGCGGTGATGGTCTTCGCTGCGGCGAGGACAGTGGCTACCGAGTGAACGGTGCCATTGGGAGTGCGTGCCATTTCAGGCCCTTTCAGAAACGAAAAACCCGCCGAAGCGGGTTGAAGTTGCGCCCAAAGTGGGCATAGAGGCGCCCAGGCGGACGCAAAGTGGAAATACAGAGCCACCCGAAGGTGGCGCTGCAATAGAGGCCGGAGAGGTTCAGTGCGGCAACGTTTGCCAGGCGATAGACACCGGCACGCGGTACCAGCCACCATCAGGGTAGCCAGAGGCAATGGCCGGATGTGCGTCCAGGAACAGGTAATGCGCCCCAAGCTCCAGCACCAGGCCGGCCTTGAAGTGCTCGGCAACCCTCTGCGCCAGGTCGATGGCCCCGACCTTCCCCTGCCCTGCCGGATGAACAACCGTCACCTGCAAAATGCCGCGGTCCTCACGAACATCCAGCGCCAAGCCGTGCTCGATGGGTTTGTTGCGCAGCTGATTGACTTGCAGGTACGCCTGGCCAGTGACGGGCGTATAGGCCACGTCCTCCCAGGCAATGGGCGGTGGATCCGGCAGGGCCAGCAAATGCTGCTCCAGGGCAGCGTCGATGATGTTGGAGTTCATTTCAGCTCCCGGGCAGCCTTGGCCACGGCTTCGGCATAGTTCTGCACGGCCAGGCGCACCATGCCGGCCGGCGCCTGCTGCGACCACCCATGCTCAAGGCGATAGGCATATGGCAAGCTGTTGACGATCCAGATGGTTTGGCCCGGCTTCCAGCCAGCGACCTCTGCAACCAGCTTCCTGCGCGCCTGCTCTCCATTGGCGTCGTAGGTGCTTGTGGTGCTGGTATCCATGACACCGATCCCCGTCATCCAGTTGGATTTGAAGCGCCCGGTGTCCACCGGTGAGCGGTCGATCATCTGCCCGCCCAAGTCAAGAGCGGCCTTGCGCACCACGTGCTCAGCCTTGTCGCCCGCCGCATCGCACAGGCGTTTGAGATCTGCAGCAAAGCCCATCACGCACCCCGCACTTGCAGCTTGTAAAGCACCGTCACACCTGCTGGAGCCACGCGCTCTACTCGCACGATGCTGTACATGGTGCCAGAGGCCGTCACTGCCCACCCCACCTGGGGCGGCTTCGCGATCTGCGGGGCCAACAGCAATCGTTGGTCGCCTTGCAGCACGCTCACACCGTCGATGTTCAGGGCCTTGTAGCCGAACAGGGCTCCAGTACCGTCGAAGTTCCGCGCCGGCTCGACCGGCACCACGCCCACGCCAGGGACGTAGCCGCCGCCGGCGCCTGGCTTGTGCACCACCACCGGCTGGCCAGCTTCTTCCAAAGCCTCCAGCGCATCGGCGGCGGCTTCGTTGTAGTCAAAGGCCATGATCAGCCTCGCACCAACTTCAGGCCCAGGCCGCTGCCTATGGTCATGCCCTTGAGCAAGGCATCAATCACCGGGTAGCGCATCTGGCCGCCTTGGTTGCCCTCTGCGTACTTGGTGGTGATCACGTCCACGGTCTTTTCAGTCACAACGCGGCCATCAGTGTCCTTGAGCAGCTCGCCCTTTGCCGCGCGCCAGGCGGCCTCACAGCAGGCGTCCTTGACCTTATGGGCCACTGGGGCGAGATACTGTGGATCGATGGCGTAGTTGCTCAGGACGTACTGCGTAGCGCGGCGCAGCGCCACCTCGGCCTTGCGCACCTCAGCTGGATCGGGCTCTGCAGTTCCATCACCTTCGGGAGGTTGCGGCACAGCGGTAGCCGGCCAGTTGTGCCCAAAGTCCGCCATGTATTGCGCCGCATCCTCCAGGCCCACCAGCGAATTGAAGCCATCTTCAGGCGCGACGATGAGTGCCATGGCTTAGCCTTCGGTGCGGGCGGCCTTGTCTTCGTCGGCCAGGTTGTTCCACTCAGCACCGGTCAGACCAGAGCGCTCGAATGCCGCATGCAGCATCTGCAGATCGGACTTTTTGGCCTTGACGTCGAAATCCACGCCGGCGGCGGCCAGGGCTTCGCGCAGCTCCGAAACGGAGGCCTTGCCGGTGCCTGCCTCCAGGCTATCGACATGATCGTTTTGCTGCCAACCAGCAGGCGCATAGGCAGCATCCACAATGCGCACGCCCTGGGCGATCAGCTCGGCCTTGCGTTCTTTGCTGACCGGGTGCGGCTCGTAGTGGATGGGCTTTTCGTCTTTGCTCATGCAAATCTCCAAAGAGAAAGGGGCCGGAGCCCCTTTGGTGATTACTTGGCCGCGTCGCCCACCGTCAGCACGCCGGCCGTTGCCTTGATGCTGTTGGCAACCAGGTCCCAGTTCGCACCGGTGCCCAGGGCCGCATCGCTTGGGCTCTTGCCGCCATTGGCCGTGTCCCAGGTGTAACCCAGCATGCTCAGGCCAAAGCTGTAATCGGCTTGGAAGGAGGTCTCGATGCGCTCCTTGCCGTTGGCGGTCTCGATGTTGGTGATCAGGTCCGAGCCATCGGTCACCACGGCCGCACCATTGGCCAAGGACAGCACCCGTTGCTTGTTGGGTGTTCCCGCGGCATACAGCGCCGGCGCATCGGTCACGATGACCGCCTTGCCCAGGATGTCCACGATGGTCACGTTGCCGGCCTGGAACAGCTGCTGGGCATTGGCCAGGTTCTGGCCGATCAGCTTGTGGAAGACCTCGCCGGTCATCACCTGGGCGATCAGGCGGTTCGACGCATCACCGAACTTGGCGTGGCCGGCGTTGATGGCTGCATACGAGATCCCGGCGGTAGCCGACACATCGTTCAAAGCAGCAGGCTGGTTGCCCAGGGCCGCCACCAAAGCGCGAATGGCCGTGTTCAGCTGGTCAGCCACAATGGCTTCGGACAGGTTGCGGGAGATGACCTCCAGCGCCTCTTCCGGAGACTTCTGGATCCAGCTCATCTGGGCCGGCTCCCACAGGATGGGACCAAAGCCGCCGGCGATCTTCACCGCATCGTGCTGCTTTTGGGCCAGCGGGGTTGCTGCCTGCTCTTCGTTGGAGCCGTAACGGCCGACGCGGCGCTGTGCACCGTGCAGGCCGGCCCAGAAGCTTTCCTGCAGGAAATCACCGTCAATGCCTTGGGTCGTCAGGCGGATGGCGCCAGCGGATGCGGCGTTGAACTTGGCGACGTCTTGCGCCAGGGTTTCGATGGTCGCGGTCTTCAGGTGCTGGTTGAAGACCTTCATATCGGACAAGGACATGGCTATGCCTTTCTGCCCATTACTGGGCGTTGGATGTCATTTGTTTGATTGCGGCAACCCGTTCGGCTTTGCTGCCGCCGAAATTGCCTTGAGGTTTCCCACCGCCACCACCGGAACTTGAAGCACCGCCGCCGCTGGCCCCTGTGCCCTTGAGGATGTGATCCTTGCCTGGGTACTGGTTGACCAACATGCCCAAGGCCTCATCGAAGCCGGCCAGCTCGCCCGGGTTGGATGCCGAGTACAGCTTGTTGCCGTTCGCGTCCTTGGCCACGACCTTGCCCTCTTCGATGCTGAAGGCCTTGCCGAAATAGGCCTGCACCAGGTCGGGCGGAATCGCCAGCTTTTCCTGAGCGAACTTGGAGCGTGCGAAGCTGCCACCGATCATCTCGGCGTACAGCTGCTGCTCCAGCTTGGCGGCCTGACCATTCGCTGTGTCCAGCTGCGCCTGGAATGCCTTGCCGATCTCGGTTTTGACCTTCTCGATCTCGCCGGCATCCACCAGCTTCTTGGCGTCGAGGTTGGCCACCAGTTGCAGCGCCTCCAGCGCCTTGGCCGGGTCTGCAATGCCTTCAAAGCCCTTGAGGGACTTCTCAGCAGTTTCGGCCCGCTCACGGTGGGACTTGGCCTCGGCATTCAGTCGCGCGATGGTCTGGGTGGTGCCCAGGGCATCGAACACCACATCGGTGCCGTCGTCTTTCACATACACGGGCTTGCCGTCTTGCAGGACTGCATGGCCTTGATCATCAAGCTTCAGTTTCATAGGTGATATGGCCATCCGGCCTCAGTGGAGTGGGCCATCCAGCCCTTTGCGCCCTCAGCCATCCAGCTTCTGGGCAAGAAAAAGCCCGCCGGGATTGCTCCAGGCGGGCGGAAAAAGAAAAGCCAGCGGTACAGGCTGGCTTCAGGGGTTAGTTTTGGTCTTGCATAAAGCGGCGCTCCTGGATGGTTCGCTCTCCGAACCATTTACGAGGATTGCCGCACATCCAGCAGGAGCAGATACAGGGATGCTGCACAACAGCTCCAAGACGACGAGGCTCTAACCCCTCATCTTGGTTGCCCCAGTATGAGGCTCTTGCAGCTTTCAAGCGCGCGACATGACTGCGCCTTTCAGCGCGGCTTTGGTCTTTCGGAAACATACAGACTCCACCGACCGCCTGCCGCTGTAGAAGTACAGCTATTCAAGGGCAAACGGCCGTTCTTATGTGGATCTGTTCGTATTGGGTTCTCTTCACTTCACTACCTTTGGCTTGATCCGCCTCGGTTTGGGCTCTTTCACGACCTTGGGCCGATCGGGAATCATATTGCTATAGATACCCCGCTTCCAGCAGTGCGGGCAGACACCGTGGTCCGTTACGGTGCCAGGCTTGATCCTGCCTCCAACGATGCGATCGCCGTTGCGGATGATCATCGTGTCCAGGCCGCCGCACTTATTGCACATCAGTGCGCCATCAGGGCGTGCAATCGCCTTGATGCGCTCAACCATGGCGGTAAGGCGATCTGGCGGTGTGGGAGGAACAAGCTCAAGCGGCATCACTCCATTGTGCCTACAGCCCTGCCCGTCGGAAAGCCTCTGCATCACGCTTTCGCAAGTCTTCCAACGTCAGCAGCTCACCCCGCGCGGTGTACAGGTCTGCCATTTGCAGCTTGCTGTCCCGCAGCAGCCGGCCCCGGGTCGCGCCCAGCACCTCGTCCTGGCGTTTGGCGCTTTGCTTCTTCAGCCAGTCCGCATAGCTGGTGTCCGCCGCCACCTGGCCATCCATGCTGGCTCGGGTCTTACCACTCACCTCGATCTCCGGGATGTCGATGCCCAGCTCCTTGAAGCTCTTGAGCACCGGCACCTGGCCGGAGCGGCAGCGCCAGTGCAGGCGCCCTGGGCCAGCCAGCCACGGCACCTTGTGGCCCATGGGCTTGTGAGTGCCAGGCGAATACAGCAACCGGTCACGAATACGGCACATCGCGCTGGTGCGCAGATCCAGCGCGGCCGACCACTGCAAGGCCTTCAATAGGTCGACATTGGCCTCCATCACGTTGTCCTGGGCCACGCCGGCCGTATGCGATAGCGCTGTACGCACCACCGCCTCAACATCGCGCCGGTCCTTCTGGATCAGTCCATCCTCGAAACTCTTCGCCCGGGTGCCTCGCAGCTCCCGGATGATCTGCTCTGTGGTCTTGCCTTCCACAAAGCCCTGGGCAATGGCCTGGCGTACCCTCTTCATCTTGGTGGCGTTCAGCTCGCTCCAGACGTTCTTGAGCAGCACGCCTTGGAACGGCCGGGACATGGCCGCGGCATAGACGGCTTCGGCGCTCACCGAGGCAACGTGCACGCTCACAGGGAGATGCGACACCAGCATCTGCTGCTGGTAGGCCACCTCGTAGGCCACAAACTCCTTGAGTTCCTTGGTCAGCTCCAACCCCATTTCGGCGTAGACCGCGGCGCTCAGGCTGCGGATGCTGGTCAGCAGCGACTCCAGGCGCTCCATGGAGAACAGCGTGGCGTCCAAGCTCGCGAGCGCTACTGCTAGCTCTGCAGCCAGTCGTTTGTCCGACCGGTTCAGAACGGCCAGGATGCGGCTCAACACGTTGGTGGTGTACCCCTGCAGATCGACCTGGTGCCGGATGTGCTCCTGCAAGAGCAGGTCGTTCACGGAATCCATCACTCAACTCCCACAGTCCCAAGCGCCGGCTCGGCTTCCTTGGCCATGGCTGCTTCCTGCGCCACATCCAGGTCAGGGCTCAACACGCCGCGGCGCTGAAGCTCCTTGAGACCCGTTTCCTTGGTGATCAGGCCGCCCTGCGCCATCGTCACCACCAATTGAGCCGATGCGTCGCTCAGGCTGTTGGCCGCGAAGTCCTTGAACAGGCTGGCTGTGCCGCCCTCGCCGACCTTGAGCCAGTCCGCAGTGAATTGCAGCGCCAGGTCCAAGGCATCTTCAAAGTTCTCCACGATCCGCTGCAGCATGGACTTGTTGGCCTCTGCATCGTTGCTGGCCTCCGTCGCTGTGCGCTGGCCCGGCTGGGCCACCAGTAGCTCAGCACCGGTCTGGATCATCTGCGCCTCCAGGGCCTCCAGCTCGGAGCGCCCCACCGTCACCGACTCGGCCGAGCCCTGGACCACCTTGGCGTCGGCATTGGTCGGCAGGCGCAAAGCCATGTCACTGGCGATGGTCACCTTGTCTTCACTGGTCAAACCCGTGAACACCAGCAGGCGCTTGCGGGCAAAGCGGGCGCTATCGTCCTGATCGCTCTGGTGCTGCCAGTGCTTGATGTTCAAGTCAGCTAGGCTGGACAGTGGCGGCAAGCCCTGCATGAAGCCGGCCCGCAGGCCATACAGCGGCACGAATGGGATATGGCCCAGGGAGGTAGTCCCCTCCTCCTGCAGGCTGTAGCCCTTGGCATCCTCCTGCCACAGCTCCCACTTGCCAGGGCTCAGCACGCGGACGCGCCTTACTGTCTTAGTGCCGTACTCACCATCCTGAACCTCGGCCGTCTCCGACAGCCTCAGTTGGGTCAGCACCACCTTGCCGCCCACGCTGGCAGTCTTGAAACCCAGGATCTGGTCATGCTTGATGTGCACCCAGTAAGGCCGCACACCTAGGCGCTTTTCGTCGGCCACCGTCTTGGCTTCGCCCTGGGTCTTGGGGCAATCCACCAGGATCCCGCCATAGCCATACTTGATCGCGGCCTGGTCGAAGCACTCCGATGCAAAGGCATGCAGGCTACGGCCCTGGCCATCGATATCGCCCACCAGCGCCTCGACAGCCGCCGGCACACCGGTCAGCGTCAGCTCCTTGGCAAAAGGCTTGCCTGCCATCACCCCGCAGGTGCGCTCGAAGGCCGGGAAAAGCGTGGAAGTCTCCAGGCGGTACTGGTAGTCGTCGTTGCTCTCCGCCGGTTGCTGGGGCAGAAACTTCTTGGCGGCGGCGCGCATCGCCTTGGTACCGCCCAGCAGCGCTGCAATCGTTGGCCAATGCGCTGCCATCGCGCCCAGCTTCGGATCGCGCTCATCTACTTTCAGAGCCATCGTGGCCTCACATTCGGAATTGCTGCACCTGGGCCACTTTCTTGACGATGGGCCACTGGTAAGCAATGGGGTAGCCGGCAGCGTCCAGGATGTGATCCACCCCGCTCGCCTTATCCGGCACCCCGTTTTTGTCGTATGCCTGCTGCTCCAAAGCCTCGGTGAGCTTCGGGCAGCGCAGCGTGTTGACCTTCAGACGCCTATGCCCCTCTCCATTCAAGATCAGGGCGTTTACGGCGTTGATGCGATCGGCCACCGCAGGATTGGTCGGATTCACCCGCACGCTCAACCCATGCTCCCGCAGGATCGACAGGTCAGACTCGCTGGCGTTCTTGCTGCTGCTGTTCTGGCCAGAGGCATCTGGGTAGACAGTCACAGCATGGCCTTTGCTGACGTAGCGGTCTTTGAACAGCTGCGCCATGTAGGGCGTGTCCCGCCCGTCTGTGATCTCGTCCACCGCCACCGGCCAACCATCCCGCACCACATAGACCACAGCAGCCATATGCAGACGGTTGAAGTCCATCCCGATCAGCAGCGGCTCGCCCTCCTGGATGGATTCAAAGCAGTGGCTCTGCACCCGGTCAAACTCCGGGTACACGCTGCCCGACATCAGGTTGACGAACACCCCACGCAGGTAGGCATCAATTAACTGCTTCGGATAGCTTTCGAACAGCGACGGGATGTAGTCCGCCGGTAGGTTCTTGGCGTTGTCGTAGGTGCTGGCCTGGATCAGCCCATACAGGCTTTCCAGTTGCGGCTTGTCCCGCAGCGCCTTTACAAATTGCTGGTAGGTGAACTTGAAGCCCTCGGGCGTTGTGGTTACGTCCACACCGTTCTTGAGCCCTGGGGCGTTGTAGCGCATCCGCGCGATGATCTTGCGCCAGGCCTGCTCCGCCTTGGTGGCCGCCATCACATCCAGTTCGTCGACCAGGGCATGGCCAATCTTGAAGCCCACGATTGCCTGGGGCCGGTCCATCGACCGGCAGATCACCGTGGTGCGGTACTGCCGGCCGGAAAAGAGATGAACCTCTTTGTTCGACTCCTTGATGTCGGCCCGCAGGCCCCAGTCGTGCGCCACCTCTTCCATCGTCGGGAAGAAGATGTCCCGGATCTGCGGATAGCTCGGAGCGAAGTACCCGGCATTGATGCGCGGCCACTCCCAGGCGTGCGATGCCAGCCCGGAGCATCCCACCCAGGTTTTGCCCGAACCAAACCCTGCCACGAAGGCACGGTACTTGTGAGGCAGGTTCAGGAACTTGGCTTGCGGGACATTCAGGCGCGGGCTAACCGTCTGCATCTGCACGGGCGTCCTGCACCTGCACGATGACCTTGACCGGCTGGGGCGCGTCGCCGCCTTGGCCGTCGCTTGCCTCTGGCTTGCGGTTCACATAGATGTCGCCGCACTCCTTCGCCGCCTGCTCCAGCATCTGCATGGCCAGGGGCAGGTTCTTCATGCCCTCGGCCCTCATCACCATCCGCTGCAGAGTCCGCAAGCGGTATGCACGCTGGGCAATTGGAATCTGCCCCACATCCCGCTTGAACGCCTCGCGGGTCGCATCGAACAGGTCGCGCCACTTCTTGGCCAAGTCCTTGCCGGCAGCCTTGGTGGGGTCGTAGCACCCCACATGGCCGCGATCAATGACCGTGCCGAATTCCTCTTTCACCGCCTCAGCGACTTGGCTGGGGGTGTCGTAACAGGCGAGCGCTTGCACAATGAAGCGCTTCTCCGCCTCACTGAGCTTTGCCATATGCGGGCTCCGTCTAAGGTTGGTGGGTGTTATGCGACAGCCTTGAGGCAGGTGCCGCATGCGTGAGCAATGCTGCCCAATCGCAGCTCGGGGCCGGCGTTCGCGGCGCTCACCAGTTTGTGCACATCAGCTGATGCACCGTATCGCCTGACCACGCCGATGAACTCTTCCACATCGTGGCCTCGAATCTGGAGCTTGGGCAGACCACTCTTGGAGAACTTGGGAGCGCCAAACTCGTCCAGCTGCTGGGCGATGTGATAGAGCTCATGCTCTACCAGTGCGCACCACTCGGCATCCGAGCACTGGGCGCAGTAGCTGGCGTCCAGAGTGATCATGAAGCTGGGCACCCGGCCAAACCAGTCGCAGAGCTGTTGTTCCTGCCGGCCCTTCTGCCAGCCTCCTGCGCGGATCATCACTTCCTCGGCCTGACCGATCACGGTCTTCGTCGCCTTGATGAATCCACCTGGGGCCCAGAGAAACACCAAGTCAGCGTCGATTAGATGGGCGTGGTCCTCGTTATGGATCAGCCCATCACTCGCCATGATGTGTTCTTGCACCCACTGTGCTACCCCATGGGCGGGCTCGTAACGGTCAAGATTGAGTATGGGATATGGGCGCCAGCCGATGCCGCTCATGGCAACCAGCTTTGCCTTTTCCGGTTTTGTTGCCATTACAGGACCTTAAATAAAAAGCCACCCGGAGGTGGCCTAGCGTCAGTTTTCCTGCGGCAGCGTACTGATGTCAATTTGCTTTCGCACGATAGTCATGAGGACCGTATAGAAGAAGTCATTCGGCCGAAATGGCGAATACACCACCCGCTCCCCGCCATCTACATTTATGTATGGATCGTCATATGCTGGGATATGCACATGCAAAAGCGTGTGCTCACCGTCTCCGCCTCTGAGGGGCGCTGCTACAACAGCCACTCCGCCAAGCCGTTCATTATTGACAGCCCAAGCAAGCCGGATCCTCGACTCACCGGCAAAAGATTTCACGACAGCCGAGCCACTCCCTTGTTCCGTAACTACAGAGAGATCAGGGACATTTTGAGCCTCTTCGCTCGCCACCTCCTCTAGCCCCACCAGCACCTCGGCATACTTGAGCTTGATATCACGGACATGCCTTTGAGAGTTGGATGCCTTTCGCCATGCCGCCTCAATAACTCCATTCGCTGACATACCTATCCTTCTTGCTACGAAAAGCATCAGCATACATGACCTCTCATACGGACTGCTGACAGAGTCGCAGGCAATGCACTTTGCCTAACTCTAGATCTGCGACAGATCACTCAAAAACACAGGTACGCCTTGGGTATTTTCGGATGCAGCCATGGTTAAACTATGATTGCAATAAACTGTTTTTAAAAAACTTACACCAAAAGGAAATAGGGATGGGACGAATACTTGGGTGGATAGGTGCGCTTTTTACCATCGCCTACCTCGGAGGCCTCGCTTGGCTAACGCACGGACGTTGGCCTAAATTACAAGAGTTGCCGCTCAACGAGCTTGGAGACTTCCTTGCAGGCTCATTTGGCCCGCTGGCCATTTTATGGTTAGTTCTCGGTTATTTTCAGCAAGGAATAGAACTCAGACAAAACAGTGAAGCCCTGCATCTTCAGGCGGCAGAGTTAAAAAACTCGGTCGAGCAACAAACGATCCTGGCGAATGTGGCTCGGAGTCAACTGGAAGCCGAATTGGAAAGTCTGAAGGAGCAGCGTGAGAAGGCCAAGCGAGAGGAGATCGAGCGTAAGCGCCGCGCTCAACCGAGCTTCACTTTTTCAATAGGTGGGAGCCATGGCTCGGAAAGCCAGCACACTATTAAGATTATAAATTATGGCCACAAATGTACTAATTTTCGCATTTTCACCATTGGCATTAGTGAAAATTTTTCTAGAAAAAATACTGATTACTTAGACCAAAATTCACATTTTTCGACCGTACTAACTCTACCTCGTCACCCGAAAGAAAAGAGTTTTTACGTTCGTACAGAGTTCATAGATGGTCTTGGAGATCCTGGGATTCAGCTCTTTCGAGCTGATATCGATTTTTCTTCGGACTACGGCTATGGCACCCTAATATTCACTTTAGTTGATAATTCGGACGAAGATTCGCAAGACTATTCTGAGTAATCGCGAAAACATCTCTGAAAATGACTGCAAAAATAAAAAGCCCGCTGGCGAACCTAGCGGGCTTTTGCGAATGAAACCAGAGGTCGCAGCAAACCCGGCGCAAACCGGGTTCGTTCTTTGCTGGTGCTAACGATGCGCGTACGTTATCTGAAATTCTCCATGCCGTCAACAGCCCGCAGGCGATTGCACAGCATAGACCGCCCCTCTTTCACCAGCTCGGCCAGGCGCTCCTTGCTCACCGCTGCCTGCCGCGCTGCCTTCACCGGATTGCCGCTGTACACATACCACCAGCGGATCGCAAAGCGGTGCCGCTCCGGCAGCGCATACACCGCCTTCTCCATCAGATGCCCGTCGATGGCATCCACAGCCAGGGTGATGGAGCCGCGTTCGCGCTCCTCTTTTTCCTTCAGGTGCCGCCACATAGGGTGCGCGGTCCAGGAGGCGCCTTTGCCGGACACCCAGCGGCGCCAGTTCTGCAGCCGCTCGTGGATGGCAGCGTGTTCCGGTGCAATTCGCTGGTAGTCAACGTAGCCCTTGGTCTTCATCAGCATTTGGCCTTCTCTTTCAGTTGCTTCAACTTGGTCTTGTAGGTTTCTCGGATCTCGATCAGCCCCTGCCGGCTCCATTTGCGCACCTGGTTGTCTGCCTCCAGCGCCTCCACTCGGGCCAGGCCGATGCGCGCGACCAGGCGGATGCGGTAGTCCACGGCGTTGCCGGCCAGGAACTGGTTGTCGTGCTTGCTTTGGGCGTGGCAGTTGTCCTCGTGGAAACGCAGGTGCGATGCGGCACCAGTGCTGCGGTAGTGGCCTGCGTCCACGGCATTACCGGACCAGTCCAGCGGGCGGCCGGAGCTGATGCAGGCATGGCCGGCCTGGCGGTCGCGCTCACGGATGAAGGCGTTGAATGCGATCTGCGCCTCTTTGATGAGGTCCGGCAAAGTCTTCAGTGCTTCCTTGCGCCTGCGTGTCTCGGCCCGCTCCACCTTGGCCGCCATGCGGGCCTTCTTCTCTTCGGCGCGCGCGACCTTGGCGGCCTGGGCCTCGGCGTACCCGTCAATGCAGCCCGGGTGGATCCGCTGGCCCTGCTCCAGCTTGCCCTTACAGTGCGGGCAGCGTGTGCGGCGGAAGGTCATCACGCGCCCTCCCACAGGTCGTAAAACGTCACGCCCAGCTCGGATGCGGCATAGGCCTCCACCTGGGTGCAAAACTCAGCAAACTCAGCAGTGCTCAGGCTCTTGGAGCTGGCACCCACCACGGAGCCATCGGGCAGCTCCACCACGCCGATGAACTTGCGCTTGAGCAGCTCGTGCCAGGTCTCGGCGTCGAACTGCCGGCCGTTGACCACCGCCTGCTGCGCAATCTGCGCCAGGACACCGTTGCCCCAATAGCGGCGGTTCTGCGCCCGGGTGCGCTTGCGGCGCGCCACGGTCAGCATCCAGCGGCCGGAACCCTGCAGTGCGCTCCGCAAGAACGGGAACAGCTGCGCCTTGATGGCCACCCAGGCCTGCTGCCGGCTGAACAGATCGATCTCCAGCTTCTCAGACACGGGCTGCCCTCCACAGCAAAGGCGCCCAGGGGTTGCCCTGCAGGGCCTGCAAAAAAGCTGCCTGTACCCGCGGTGCCTCCAGCATCTGGTGCGCCGGCGCGCAGCAAAGGGGGTTGCCACAGCGCTGCGTGATGCGCGCCTGCTCCGGCACCATCACCCCGCTCAGCTCCAGCACCTGCTTGTGCACCCGGCGGTTGAAGCGCACCCCGCCCTCGTGCACGCTCAGATAAGGGCGCTGGCGAATCAGCGCGCCCTGCCAGATCCAGCAGCCGCCATTGACACGGCAGCGGCTCTTGATTTGTTCCATTGCCGCATTCATGCGACCACCTCCATGCCCAGGGCCTCGCACGCAAAGCGCAGTTGAGCAGGCCTGAGCCTCTCTCCTGCTTTGTGGCGATTGATCAACGTTTTTGCCCACTGCTTGGGATCGATGCGAGGAGCCAGCGCCTGCTTGAGTTCGGTTTGCTTGGCGATCTGCTCTGCAACCACTCGCTCATTGGCCAGTGGGGCCGGCAGACGATGGAACTCCGGCAGCGGGCAGTTGTTGGCAAAAGCTCGAAACTGGCTCACGTTCGGGCAGCGCTCGGGAAGGTGACGCAGCGCATAGCGAAGCGGCTCTAGGTTTTGCGCGAAGCCAGAAAGCTCGCTGCCCCAGTCGCTCTTGACCAGGTTCATGTCCACGCCGTCCCATTGCCGCAACCAGGTTGCCCCGTAGCGAACGGCCAATTTGGCAAAGATCGCGTCGATCACGCGGGGGAATGATTCATCCTGCATGCCGGCCTCCGATCGCAACCTGCTTGGGCGCAACGTCGATCACGTCGCCACCGTTCATGAAGCTCTGGGCCATGTCGAAGCTGCTCACAGCGCCGGGAGCCTTGCGCGCCGCCATGGGCGCTACCTCCTCCATGCGCTGCCGGGCCGCCCGTTGAGCGAAGGTTTCGACTGGTGCATGCGGGTCCACGCCAGCCACGCGGGGTTTGCTCAGCTGCTTTTGCAGATCCCGCGCCTCCCGCTCCTCGCGCTCCACAATCCCCAGCGCATAGCTGAAGCTCTTGCCCGCCGCCAAGGCCTTGTGCGCCGCGTCCTCGAGCTGGCCCACCGTGACGCCAGCGTGCAGCAGCGCGTTGAGCTTGGCATTGCCCGGGTTGACCACCCCCCCCCCCAACCGCTTCATCAGCTGGCACACCGTGCCGGCCAGCGGGTGGCTGTTGTCACCGGTGGGGCGTGGCAGCTCGTGCGGTTCGGGTGGATCGTTCACGGGTGGCTGAAAACCGCCCGCCACCCCCTGGGGGGTTGGGGGGATATCTGGTTCTTGGTTATTGGTTCTTGGTTCTTGGTTGCCTTTCGAGTGGGTTTCGACCGCTACCCCATCGCTAACCGACTGCAAACCCACTGGGTTCTTTTGGGTTTCCTTTGGCTTCTTGGGACGCCCTCCTTTGGCACCATTGGCCCGGTTCTTGGCCTGCATTTGCTGGAACCGGGCAATCTCCTGGTCGCAACGCTCGTGCACCCAGCCGTCTTCAGTAAGCACAAAGAAGTCTTGGAGCACTGTTTCGAGATCTTTGGTATCCACTCGCAAACGCCTGGAAACCCACTGGGTTTCCAGTGGGATAGGCTTTTCGGTGTCGTAGTACCAATCCAGCGCGCGGCGGTATGCCAAGTCCTCCCCGTTGGTGAGGTGCATGGTCCCGCTGCGGTAGTCGCCAATGTGGAACGGGTAGTAATTCATGGCCCTACTCCACCCGGCTGCGGTTGTCGGCCGCGTGCTCGGCCTTCAGCGCGGCGGCCACGGCCTGCAGGGCAGAGACCGCCTGGCCAATTTCAGTCAGCACCTCGCGCTTGTCGTTGTCGCTGATGTTCCCGTCCGCCTTGGAGCGCGTCACGGCCAGAAGCACATCAGCCGTCTCGTGCACCGCGTGGGCCGTGGTCCTGGACAGGCACAAGCCACCCTCTCCCATATCCATCACCGGCAGCGAGAGCACCCCTGCCTTGAACGAAAACACCGTGCCCAGGGCATGGGCCTCCGGGCTGCCGGCCTCACGGCACATCTCGGCAATTTGCTCAGCATCAGCCAGGCCCATCTTGTGGTGAGCAGAGGCGCCGCTCAGCTCTTTGCGCAGCACTTCATCAGATTTGCCCAGGCGCACAGCCAGGGCTGCCCGGCCTCCCGGGTAGTTGGCAACCATGCGCCGTAATGCATCAAGGGAGTTCATGTCCGGGCTCCAGAAAAACGGACGTTGCAGCCGCTCGGGGTAGATCCGACACTTGGCCCAACGAAGAAAGAGAGAGATGGAACCCAAGCCACAACCGCCCAAGCCCGAAGCGCTGACACCAGAGCAGGTGCAAGCAGCCATTGAACGGGCCGAGAAGTGGCTTGGAAGGATTGAGGCACGCGCGCTGCGTGCGATCGCGCTGGGGCAACGCGATGTGTAGGGGTGCCCGCCCTGCCCTGGTCTATGCTGGTGCGGCTTACACAACCAACCCCAGGGAGAGCGGACATGACAAAACCAGAAGAACTGCAAGCGCAGATCGATGGATTGCGGCTATTGGTGATGAGCCTCTTGGCCCGAATCCCTGCGGAAGAAATCAGCAAGGACGTGGAGATCAGATTCGAATCTTGGGAGAACATGCACATACCCACCGGAGTCAGCAATTCGTATCTGGATCTGATGCAGACCGAGAAGGACCGCGCCCTTCACATGCTCGAGACGCTTCGGGGGCAGCAGAGTGCAAGTGCGAAGACAACACTGCAGCAGCCGCCTTCCGACCACGCGTCACCCTAGCGAACGGGCTGGAGCCATGCCTCTCGCGGCACTTCTTCAGCCGCCGCACAGACTCAAAAGTGGAGCCGCCAAAGCGGTACGGGTCAGCCATGGGGGTCTCCTCTGCGTTTGGCGTGGAATGGGTGCCCGCCCTGCCCTGGGCTACGATGGAAGTTCCTACACAACCAACACCAGAGAGAGCGGACATGAAACAGGAATTGATAGGTCCAACAGCAACGCTCGCTGCAGCGCTGCTGTCGAACCTCGAAGACGAGCACAGCGAATTCACTCCAGCCATCGTTGCGGCCGCATTCGAAGAGGCGTACTTCATGCTTCTCGATGGCATTCAGCGGGTGGACAGCGAGATTGCGCGGCGCGAGAAGCTTTAGCAGCGGCGTACAGGTCAGCCATGACTCACCTCCTTGGCGTTTGGCTTGGAACGGGTGCCCGCCCTGCTCCGGGCTACGATGGGAGTTCCTACACAACCATCACCAGGGAGGGCGGGCATGAAGCGGGACATGGACTTGATCAGGCGCATTGCGCTTGCAGCGGAAGATTTGCCGATTGGCGAAACGCTGGATGGCCTGGACGATGTGGAGCAGGATGTCTTCTCGCTCCACGTCATATGGATGAAAGAAGCAGGCTTGGTCCATGCAGCAGTCAGCGAGTACATGGACGAAGGAGCCGCCGCCTTTGTTTTCCGCCTCACTTGGAGTGGCTGCGAATTCGCGGACGCAATCCGCGACGAAACGCTCTGGAAGAAGGCGAAAGCAAACGTACTCAAACCCGGCATGTCATTCACCTTCGACGTCCTGAAGGACTGGCTCAAAACCGAAATCACGCAGGGCTTGCCGACCATCCGGGCTTTGGGCCAGTAGCTCACGCAGATCCATGGCCGCAGCCAGAAGGCCTGCCTTGGGTGAGCCTGCCTCGCGCGCAACGTGGGATACGTGGTGCCGAAATGCGATGTGGGAATCAGCCATGCAGAACCAGCGCGCAGCACATGCAGCAACAGCAGTGGCTAGTGCGCCCTGCTCTCCTGCCCGCACTGCGGCCATATCCACTGCGGGAGGCTTGTGGCTAGCCATGGCTCACCTCCTGGGTGGTGGCGGGCTCAGCGGCGGGCGTGGCCTGCTGCATGCGCCACAGGGCAGCTTGAACGCGGTCTGCGATCCGGGCTGGGAGAACTTCCGGCCATTTACCTATGGCCTGATACGAGACGCCGACGGCGTCTGCAGCGGCGGATACCGAGCCGCCTAAAAGTTTGATGGCTTCAACTTTGCGCATGCCAAATTGAACCACGGTTAAACATCAAATGTCAACCCAAGTTAAAGCAAGGATGGATAGCATTACAACCATGGTTGCAACATACTGGGACAGGCTCAAGCCAGCTCTTGACGCAAAAAAATGGGGCATACAGCAGTTCGCTGATGCCATTGGTGTGAGCTATCAAGCTGTCGCGAAAGTTCGCGATGGAGGCTCATTCGGCAGCAAGAACAACATCAAGGCAGCAAATGCTCTTGGGCTTAATCCTGGTTGGCTTGCGACCGGCGAAGGCCAGAAAGCTGCCGCCTTCGATACCAACGTACGCCCCGCCCCCCCTGGCATGCGTACGTATCCTGTTATCTCCAAGATCCAGGCCGGTAAGGTGAAGGAAATGGTCTGCCCATATGAGCCAGGCGACGGATTCGCTGTGGAGTTCGGGGAGGACGATGCCTCCCCATGGGCCTTCTATCTGGAAATTGAAGGCGATTCCATGCTGCCCGAGTTCAGGCCAGGTGACCGCGTCCTGATTGACCCCGAGGTGCAGCCCCGCCCTGGCGACTTTGTGGCGGCCCGAAACACCAAGCAAGAAGCCACGTTCAAGAAGTACCGCGTGCGCGGCATTGGTGAGGCCGGACAGGAGGTCTTTGAGTTAGTGCCCCTAAACGACGATTACCCCACGCTTCGTAGCGACGAGCAGCATTTGATTGTTGTTGGGACCATGTTGGAGCACCGACGTAAATTCAGGCGCCAGAAGTAAGCAAGAGAAGCAAAAAAGGAAAGAGGGATGAAAAAAATACTGCTCACGATAGCAATGACTATCAGCATGCTGCACCAAGCTAGTAATGCAGCGATGTCGAACTTCATCGACCGCAATGAGCATGTGGTGAACTTGTCGCCGTACGTTGAGATCACCAATTTTCGCTTTGGAAATGTCCAAAGAGACCGTACTGGTTCTCGAATGGAAATGAATGCAGACTGGAAGAACATCGGCGCTCAACCTGTCGTAGCTTTCGAGATTGTCGTCTTGAAGTACGACGCGTTCGACTCACGAATGACTGGGTCGCGCTGGGTAGTAACGGGAAAGAACAGCGCTGACTGGAGCCCTCTTGAACCCGGAGCGAGTAGCAGCGACGGAACCATTAGTTTCCGTGATGAAGAAACGTTCACGGCCATTGCCTATGTCCGCCAAGTGCGCCTGAAGGATGGGACAGTGTGGAAGGTCTCGGACATAGAGCTTTCTAAAGAGCTAAAGAAGGTTGCGCCAAAGATCCCTGACTTTGGAAGCTTCAAGCCCGATCCGAAGGCTGGCTCAGGGAAGGACTGATGAAGCGCTCTCCCTGGCGCCACGGCTTTGCCTACGGCAGCTCTGTTTGGGCTGACTTGATAGTGTTCTAAAGGAATGCGACCTAGTCACAGAGATACTCTTCAGCTTCCAATATAAAGCCACAGCAAGCCCGCTCCACGTGGGCTTTTTTATGCGCAGATATAGCGCATCCTCACTTTGTAGGCCACCCCCTCACACGCGATCAATGGCCGACTCGCAACTTTCAGGACCCTGCACAATGTGAGCCGTCTCCTGTTCTCCCTCCTCTCGCTCTGAGAGGTTAGCCCCGCAAGTCGGGGCTTTTTTCTTGGTCGCACCGCCCTTACCCGGCTCGGATGCGACGAGCAAACCGCCTTGTTCCCGTGCAGCCCCCTACCCTCCGCCGGGATTACCTGTCCGCTCCTGGATGTGTCGTCTTTTCTGCTATGCCCACTTAGTCGCTCCAAGCAACAACCAAAGTTAATAAGTATTGAACTTTGGTTGACATCAACCATTTAACCGTGGTTAAATTCATCCATCGCAGCAACACACCGCGAGACACCCAAGGCCCAGCGATACGGGGCCGAAGCCGACAGGACGCAAAGGCGGGGTTAGCTCCCAAGGGAGCGCAGACAGGAGTTGCAGACGCGATGGGTGCCAAGTGATCTAGCCAGCACCTCGGGTCTTTAAAAACCGAGCCAGAGAACAGATTGATTGGGGTGGTCGATGAGTGAGCGCAAGAAGTTCAGCGGGAAGCAGGACGGTTGCCCGCCCTGCCCCACTCGGTCACAGCATCACGAGGAACACGACTAGCCAAACAACTGCACGCAGGCGTTTGGCGACATCGATGGTGATGCTCACACGCACGTAAGTCTTCATGGATTTCTCCGGTGAAGACCCGTGGCCACGGGTCAAAAACCCGCTTCGACTTTATTACGCGCCGTTGCTAGCGCGGCCTGCGGTCTACCTAGGATTGATCGCAAACGTTCGGCTTACAGCACAAGCCGGCTCTTCCTGAGCAGCCGGATATCCATCCGGTGGCTGGCACCTTGTCACCTTAAGCGGTTGATGGCCGCAGCGGGTGTTATCAGCACCCAGGACAAGTATCTCAGACGACCGCCCCATTCAATCTGCTCTTGAGGCTCTGCGAAGGATGAACAGGCCGAAAGGCCCTGCCCCTGTGATCTGTCGGCAGAAAGCAAAAGACAGGTGGCGCGAGAACCAACACTCGCGAGCCAGGCCCAGCTGGGCCAGATCAAAACAGCATGCCCCTCGCCCGCCTGAGCGGTAAATCAGGACGCTGGTACCGGCCCTCTTCGGGATATGCCAGCCGCCGCGCACGCCTGCACCTGGGACAGCAGGTATCGATAGCCAAGGACGCGCGGCAACCCATCCACCCGGGTCACCGGGGAAAAGCCAAGCCCTTTCACCAGAGAGCGCTTGGCTTTTTTACGCCGATAGCAGGGCGGCCCTCCCCTGCAATTTGAAACTCAACCATGACTCAACTGAAAAAAGGCCAGTCTGTGAAAGCTCGCACCATCCGTGGCACCGCCACGATTGCCGGCAAAGTGCAGGAGATCATCGAAACCACCAAGGGCCTGTGGGTGACCGTGCAGCCGGACGCCAAGGACGCGAAGCCGTTCAAAACACGCCCTGCTTTGTGCACGCCAGCCTGATTCCCGAAACCTTCCGCCCGGGGCAACCCGGGCCAAACCAGAGCACTTGTCAAGCAAATACTCTGGTTTGGTGAACGATTTATTATGGAATGCCCTACACTTCACAAGTTAAAGAATTCTTAATAATATTAGGAATCACTGAATGGGCACTGCTTCTTAAATGAAGGCACACAAGGCAAAGCCCAAGCGCGAGCAATACGCGCAGCTCTCTAACGGCAACTGCAAACTCTCAAACAAGGGGATCTCCAACATGAGCACCTACAAAAGCCTGCTTCAACAAAAAGCCGAACTGGAAGCCAAGATCGCCGAGGCGCGTAAAGCCGAACTGGCCCACGCGGTGAAGCAAGCGCGTGAACTGGTGGCGCAATTCGGCCTGACTGCTGATGATGTCTTTGGTGGCAAAAAGGCCGCAACCGGCCCCCGTGGAACTGTGGCCCCCAAGTACCGTGACCCCGCCACCGGTGCGACCTGGACTGGCCGCGGCAAACCCCCGAAGTGGATTGCCGACAAAGACCGCGCATCGTTCGCTATTTAAAGCTCACACACTTCCCGCATAGCCCGCAAGTCGCGGGCTTTTTTATGCCTTGCTGTGGCCTGAGCGTTTGCCTGCATCGTTTTCTGCAGCCGTGCGCTAGAAGGTGAAGCGGGCAAAAATCCCAAGGCGAATTTTCAAAAATAAGTACGCCGTTCTGGCCGCGAAGTCAGAGACTTCTTGTAGTCGCCACGGAAATTGAATGCGGGAGCTGGCACCGCATCAGAAAACCAGAAGCTCGAGTAACAAGCAATGTCGGGCGCGCAGTACCAGTGTGCAACCCCGTCCTGGTTGATAGCCCACCAACGCGCAAGCCTTGGGGCTTTGGACCAATCCACCTTGTCATGTCCTGTGCGCATGGCAACTCCTCAGATAAGCGGTGCAGTCTGTGGTGCTGGAGGTCAAGGGGCAACTGCCACTGGTCGCGATCAAGGTGGCCCACGCGCCCCTCCCTCCTGGGAAGCATCAAGCATGGTCGACACAGCGCGGAAAAAGGGGAAAAAGCCATCTGGTGCAACGCCTTACCCTTAGCAACACCAGGGCGAAGACCAGGGCCCGCTCACCAAAGGCGCCACGGGCCATGGGGGTGAACAATGTAAGTATTCTCTCAGAACGGTTTTTGCTCCTGAAAGAGAGTACCCTGAAGAAAGGCGATCAGCCCTGATCCGCCTTGATAGACCGGAGGTCTAAATGTCACCCCCCTCGAAATCTGCAGCCTATTTAGGCGACAGATTGCCCCAACTACCAGACTTTGACAGTCACACAGCTTCGAGTGACGACTATGTGTTCGAGCCGAACTGGCATGTACTGACCATGCTTGTCGACCCGAGCAAACAACCCAAAGTAACCATAAAAAAGGTCCGCAAACTGCAGCGCGAGAAAACTGCAGAAGAGGACTATTGATCCTCGAAGGCTTAGGCCGTAACGCATTGGTACAGCGTGGTTATCCCTAAAGCCTCATTGTGAAGATGCAGCAAGTCATCCCGATGCGCTGCAAATGGTTAAGGAATATCCAAATGACTCAGTCCAACCAACAACCCGGCCAGACCCCGAGCAAAAAACCCGGCCAAGCCGAACAGTCCTCCCCCAAGACCCCTCAACAAGGCCAGCCAGCCCAAAAGCCAAGTGGGCAGCACAAATAAGCAATCAAGTTGCTAACGCCTCGATTTTCGGGGGCACTGCACGGCCTTCAGGGTCAGCAGTTAATGAGCCCGCTTTAAGCGGGCTTTTGATCTTCTTGGAAAGCGTGGAGGCAAAACCATGATTGAGACGAAAACACCGGTGAAATCCGAGCCTGTCGCTCCGCCTACTTCGCCTGCACCTGTAAGACAAGATGCACCGGAGCCACATGAAAAAGTAGAGCGCCAGCAAGGGGACAGAGAGAAAGAGCCTGGCGTGAAAGAAAAACAACAAAGTTAGTTATAAGCCAGCATCTGCTAAATACTTTGAATGCTAAGGTAGGAATCATGTCTAGCGTCAGCATTGCGATATCTGCTCCCCTGCAGCTAGAAGCCAATTCGTTAAGGCTGATTCTCGATTGTGTTTTAGATGGCCATCCCGACATGGCACTAGCACTCTTACAAATTGATCAGATAATTACCGACTTGCAAGTGCATGCCAACAGGTCCGTTGAACTTCAAAGAAATGATCCATTAGTGGACTGTATGCAGCGAATTCGCGCCTCCCTAAATTAATTTTTGGTAGCGTCTACTTACGATATAGTGCTTTACTCTACTACTTGTCCTACATCACCTCACTCTTTAAATGGCCCTAATAGGTTAGGTCAATCCTTCGATTGGCCTTAATAGAAGCAGCGGTAATGAGTGAGCAATTGAATCAACCGAATCCGGGTGAACAACAGCAAAACCCCAACCAGCCGCAGCCAGGGCAAGAACAACATGACCAGCCTCTGCGCTAAGTTGTGATTCCAAGTCGGACTCTCACTTTTTTGAAGCCGACGACCTAGGGGGCTAATTCCCACAAAGTGGCTCCATTTACGGCAAACAGTGAAAACGCGAAAAGTAGATGTGTTCAAAATAGTCGGCTGCACATTTGACTAGAAAATATGGTGGGGACAAGGCGGTCCCCAAATTGCAGCCGAAATAGACCGGAGGTCTATATGTTCTCACTACTTGCATATAAGTTAAATATTGAATTTTGGCGTGATATTGGGATAATATTTACTCGGCCAATTTCCGAGCTACCGCCAAGACCGATGATTGCTGGTGCCCCCCCTTTGCCAGAGCCTCAAAAATCGGGCTTAAAGCCGCGGCGAGCGGTAATTAAAAAGAAACCGTAACTCAGTAGCCATGCGGGCATTAAACGCCGCCTCCTGCAGCGCATGCAGGGCCATGAAGCAAGCCCAGTGGCTTCCTTGATGGCGTGACTGGAAGTTGCCCACCAGCAAGCCGTGGAAGTCAGCGTCTCTCGTGACTGAGTGCAAAAAAACCGGGGCGTACACGGCAGCCATCACCCTTTTGCAGCGCTATGTGGCAGCTGTCGAATTCTCATTTGGGTTCTCACCAAGCGGCCGTCTGTTCGATTCAATGACGCGCCCTTTGCCTGCGTGCTTTGCCACATACATGGCTTCATCAGCGCGCTCAATTAACGAATCGCATGACTCGTTATCAAATTCATAGTAGGCAATACCGATGCTGCATCCCACTTTGGTTGTATGAATGTCTTCCACCACAATAGGAACCAGTACCTCCTGCAGGCAGCGCTGCATAGTGTGTACAACGCTTTCGCGATCGTTACGCCCAGTCAGCACAACGACAAACTCGTCGCCTCCAAGGCGTGCAACACAATCGTATTCACGCACTGCCCCCTTCAATCGTTTGGCTACGGTCTGCAAAACGATATCGCCGGCATCGTGCCCGTAGGTGTCGTTGACAGCCTTGAACCCGTCCAGATCGATAAAGCAAACGGCAACTGAGCTCAGGTGGCGGTTGGCAAGTGCAATGAAGCGCTCCATCTGCATGACCATAAGCCGACGGTTGGCCAGGCCCGTCAACGCATCGTGGGTGGCTTGGTGCTCGGTCTCTTGCTGGAGCTTTTTGTGGGCGTCAACATCCACAAAAATCCACACAGTATCCGTTTCCGTGATTTGCGCGGCATTGGCGTCCACCCAGAAGGTTTGACCATTGCTTTTTTTCAACTGCACCTCTGTGCGGAAGTGCTTGTTATGACTTAGCGCTTCGCTAGACAGTCGCCCGATTTGCTCATATGTTTCTTTGTCTGGATAGATGCAAAGCTTGGATTGCTGGTTCAAATCAGACACGTGCTTTCCCAGCATGCGTGCCATGGCCTTGTTGGCCCAGAGTATTTTCCGGTCGCGCACTTTGATCATGCCGATCAAGTCATTTTCGACAAAGAAGTTCTGCTCTTTCAGCAACTCTGCATTGCGCAACTTGTCAGTCAGCTCTCGCTGCTGATGCAGAAACAGGCTCCCTGCACCAAGCGCCATGAGCAGCACGCAAAGCCCCGTCAGGCTCCAGGCCCGTACAGCTTCGCTTCGCCAAGGTCGCAGGTAGCTTTCGGTGCTGATGCCGGTGTAGACCGTCAGCGAATACGGGGAGGAAAGACGTTGGTAAGCCGTTATGCGTTCAATGCCGTCCAGCGCAGTTGGCGTAATGAACCAGCCATGATCTGGGTTACGGCGCACCGTTTGCTTCAGCGCGGTAGAGGTCAGCGTGCCTCCAACGCCAATATGCGAGGTTGGATCTGCTTGCGAGTAACGGGCCACCAAACGGCCTTCGGCCGAGCGTAGAGTGGTTGCGCTGTCTTCGCCAGGGGTCAGTTTCTGGAAAAGTTTGCGGAAATGCTCTACATCCAGGACGACGAACACAGCACCCTTGAAGGTACCGTTTTCACCCTCCAGCCTTCGGCTAAGAACCACGCTCCATTCTTTAAACGAGTGGCTGACCAAAGGCTCTGAGATGACCATCTTGTCAGAGCGTTTGACCTCTTCAAAGTAGGCCCGGTCTGCAATCGAAAAAGGCTGCTCATTCGGCAAAAGGCCCAGGCGCACCATGCCATTGGCATCGGCCACACGCACTGCTTTGGAGAAGGGAAGCAAAGCAGCCTGGTTGGTCACGGCCGATTCAAATGTTTGTACAGTTGCCCCGGCCTGATGGAATTCGTGCGCAATAGTCGATAGTGCGTTATCGATCAGCCGCATCTCGGTGTTGAGCTCGTAGCTCAACAAGCGGGCCTGATTGATGGAGGCGTCCACGCCACGTTGAACGTGGTAATCACGCGACTCGCGCAGGTTATGCCAAGTGGACGCTATAAGTATGGAAGCAATTAGAAAAACGCCGACAACAGTTTTAAGCAAAAGCTGCCTAGACCGAATGAGACTTGTTACCACTCCATCTATCAGACGGTCAACAAAACGGATGCTCTTCATATGCGAACCATGATTGCTCAAGATGGGTCCCGTCAGTTTGCTGTTGTTGAGGTGAGGCAAGCGTACGACAAGAGATATTCACTGCCTATCAAGCCTCTATCTTCGATTGTGATCCCGCTATCAGCGGCCGCAATGGTCCGACTTGACGTGCGGCAAGACAAGCGCAAATGTTGTCCGGAGGTCACGCTTGAGACTGATTCAGCGCATCCGTTCAAGCCAGTGAACTGAACACCTACCCTCTGGTGCAGGGCCTAGGCCGCGTTTACGCACGCCGTCCTTCTAGTTCACCTGGCATATCTGTATCTGCAGGCAACGGTGCCTGTACAACCCAGCCCGCTCCAAGCGGGATTTTTCATTTCAACGGCTCGCTTCGGCGGACCTTTTTGCTTTCAAACAGGAGCATTCATGAACGCACGACTCCCACTGCGCGCCATACCCTCCGACGCAAATGGCCTGCCGCCCTATGAGCCCGACACTGCACGCTTTCAGGTGACTGTCGAGGGCGTCACGCTGGACACGCTGATCCATTACGGCGATGACTTTGACCTGTCTGTCTCGGCCATTTGGCACCGTGGCGTGAACATCGCCCCGCTGCTGGAGCCGAGCATCGACGAGGCCATCCTCATCGCCTACGACGTGCACCGTCAGGCCCTGCGCGCAGATGCCCTGGTGGAACGCCGGGCTGGCTTCTCTGATTGAGAGCCAGCATGCGTCCAACCATCCAACTCCAGCGCCTGCCGCGCCGCAAGAAGAAGCCCGCCATCAAGCGGGCTTTGTTCATTCTGGCCCTGGCCATCGTCGCCGCCCTGGCCGCCGAGATCCAATGCGCTTCATCTACATCGTGAACGGCCAGCCCAGTGCTGCCACCTTCAGCACCCGTGACGCGGCCTACACCGCCGGCCTGCTGCGCGCCGGCAACGTCATCGCGGGCATAACCACCGCCGGTGTGCGAGGTGCTGCATGAACACCACCACTCCCCTCCATCAGCCCGCCTCGTTGCGGGTTTCTTATTTTCTGGACCTGCTCAAGTGGCTTGGCATCAGCGCACTCGCGCTGGCCGCTGCCGCCGCCATCGTCTTTTGACCATCACCACGAATCGAGGTATCCCATGAGCAATGCGCTCGCCCCCCAGCAAGCTGCAGGCAGCCTTCGCCCTGCCGCACAGTTCGATCTGAGCCCGCAAAACTTTGAGCAGGCCCTGACCTTCTCCAACTACTTGGCTGAGAGCGATCTGGTGCCCAAGGACTTCAAGGGCAAGCCGGGCAATTGCCTGATCGCCATGCAGTGGGGTGCTGAGCTGGGGCTCAAGCCTCTGCAGTCGCTGCAGAACCTGGCCGTGATCAACGGCCGGCCGGCACTGTGGGGTGATGCGGTCATTGCCTTGGTCTTGGCCAGCCCCGTCTGCGAGTACGTCACCGAAGATGACGACGGCAATACAGCCTATTGCCGCGTGAAGCGCAAGGGTGGGCCTGAGCAGGTACGCAGCTTCAGCATGGCTGATGCACAGAAGGCCGGGCTGACCAACAAGCAAGGCCCTTGGACGCAGTACCCGAAGCGTATGCGTCAGATGCGTGCGCGTGCCTTTGCGCTGCGCGACGTGTTCCCTGATGTGCTGCGCGGCATGCCCGTGGCAGAGGAACTGGAGGACATGGCGGCCAACCCTGCGCCAGTTGAACGACACATGGGGCCGGCCGAGGTAGTCCAACCCGAATGGCCCGCTGACAAGTGGGCAGCGCGCTTGCCGCAGATCCTGGATGGCATCGCCCAAGGCAAAACCGTCGATGACGCGCTGGCCTGGCTAGGCAGCAAGGGCAAGGTCACGGCCGAGCAGGAGAAAGAGCTGCGCGACAAGGCGACCAAGCTCCAGCCGACCGCCTCGGCACAAGGGGCTACGCCCGGCGCCCCTGCTGTTGACCCAGACAAGCTGGCCGCAGATCTGCAGGCTTGCGCCGACCTGGACAAGCTCTACGAGCTGGGCGGCCTGCTCGATGCCATCACAGACGAAGCGCAGCGACTGCGCATCACCGATATCTTTGACGCCCGCGTGGCGCAACTGGAGCAGCCATGAGCATGCGAATAGTGAATCTGGTGCAGGGCACCCCTGAATGGCACGCCCACCGCCGTGCGCACTTCAACGCCAGCGATGCCCCGGCCATGATGGCCTGCAGCAGCTACAAGACCCGCGCGCAGCTGGTCAAGGAACTGGCAACCGGCGTCACCCCGGAAGTGGACGCGCCCACACAGCGGCGGTTCGACGCCGGCCACCAGTTCGAGGCACTGGCCCGGCCGCTGGCGGAGGAAATCATCGGCGACGAGCTCTCTCCTTGTGTGGGCACTGTGGGCAAGGACAGCGCATCGTTCGACGGGCTGACCTTCATGAACGACACGGCCTTCGAGCACAAGGCGCTCAACAACACCCTGCGCGAAGCCATGGCGCCTGGCTGTACCGGCGCCGACCTGCCGCTGCAGTACCAGGTGCAAATGGAGCACCAAGCCATGGTGTCGGGCTGCGATCGCATCCTGTTCATGGCCAGCGAGTGGCGCCTGGACGCCGACACTGGCGAGTGGGCGTTGGTTGAGGAGCGCCACTGCTGGTATGAGCCGAACCCAACCCTGCGCTCCCAGATCGTGGCCGGCTGGGAACAGCTGGAGAAAGACGTGGCGGCCTTTGACCCCACCGCCGAGCGCCCGGCAGCCGTGATGGCCGAGCCCGTGGAGAGCCTGCCGGCCGTGGCAGTGCAGCTCCAGGGCAGCCTGGTCGTAGTGTCCAACTTGGACAAAGTGGCAGTAGCCGTGCGCGCGTTCATCGACGGCATGGTGGTCAAGCCCTCCACCGATCAGGAATTCGCTGACGCCGAGGCTGAATGCAAGGCACTGAAGTCTGGCGAGGAAGCCATGAAGGCGGCCGTGGCCAGCGCCCTGGCTCAGGTCAGCGATGTGGAGGCCTTCACGCGCACCGCAAACGACTTGGCCAACCTGATGCGCACCACCCGCTTGGCGCGCGAGAAGCTGGTGGCAGCCGAGAAAGACGCCCGCCGCTTGGCAGTGGTGACCGATGCCCAGCAGGACCTGGACCAGCACGTGGCAGCGCTCAACAAGCGCCTGGGTGCCGACTGGCTGCCACGAATGGCCGGCGGATTTGCGGAAACCATCAAGGGAAAAAAGTCCCTGGCCAACATGCAGGACGCCGTAGCTGTGGCGGTGACCAACGCCAAGGCACAGGCCAACGGCCTGGCTCAGCGCTTGGAGGCCAACCGCGCACACCTGGTGCAACAGGACGGCGACTGGATCGCCCTGTTTGCCGACTTCGCCACCGTGGGCACCAAGGCCGCAGAGGACTTCCACGCCCTGGCCGCGCTGCGCATCGGAAACCATCGCTCGGCCGAGGCCAAGCGGATAGAGGCTGAACGCGAGCTCATTCGCCAGGAGGAGCAGCAGCGCGCCGATGCAGAAATGCGGGAGAAGCTCATTCAGGCCGAAGCTCAGGCGCAGGCCGGTATTGATGAAGCACGTTCTGCCGATGAACTGCCAGGCCCGCTGTTGGATGACCTAAGCTCACTGGCCAAAGGCCTGCGAGACAGCGGCGTGGCCGAGATCGACACGCGGCATGCCATCGCTGCGGCGCAAACCAGTGCTGCTGCAGCAGCGAGCGACGATGGCCGGACGATGACGTTGGGTCAAATCAACGCCTTGATTGCGCCCATCAAAGTTGACGCCGCCGGCCTGGCTGAACTCGGCTTTGTGGCCACGACGATCAAGGCCGCCAAGCACTACCCTGCTGGCAGCGTGCCGCACATCCTGGGGGCGATGATCAAGCACCTGCAAGGAGTGATGGCCACGGCCTGACCTCCGCCCTCTCGCGCCCGAACGCCAGCCAGGCCGAGCCACGCATCACCAGCATTGTGCCGGCCAAGTACCGCAACCCGGAAACCGGTGATACTTGGACCGGGCGCGGCAAGGAGCCAGTGTGGATTCGTGGTCAGGACCGTGAGGCCTATCTGATCACCCCGGCCGCATAACACCGGCCGCCTTTCCCCTTATCACCCGCAGCGAGCGGGTTTTTTCATGCCGCGAAGGAGGCGGCGAACTATGCGCAAGCTCAAACTGTTCTTGGCTGTTGCTGCCCTGGCGACCCTGGCGGCCTGCGGCAGCAAGGTCGAAGTGCCGCCCGCCCATGTGGGCAAAATCATGACCAAGGACGGCTACCAGGAGGCCCTGATCCCCACGTCCAAATTCCGCCTCTCCGCGTGCTGGGCCTACTGCGACCGCCTCGTCCTACTGGACGTCTCGGACAAGGCCTACCAGGAAGCTCTGTCCATCTTCATTCCCGAGGACAAGTTGAACCTGGAAGTCGCGGTGCGCGCCACGCTGAGCATCAACCCGGCCAAGACGGGCGAGCTGTTCAACGCGATCAGCCCTGAAGGCAATGATGGCGATATCTCTGTGATTGGCAATGAGCAGGTGTACCGCACCTACGCCAGCCAGATCATCCAGGCCGAGGTGCGCGAGTACCTGAGCAAGTTCAGCATCAGCGAAATTGCCTCGAGCAACGAGAAGATCAACGCTGACCTGCGCCTGCAACTGGGCAAAGTGATCGAGGCGCGCACCCCGTTCTCAGTGCGCTATGTGGGCATCACGAACTTCAAGTACCCCAAGATCATCACCGACGCCCAGGAGTCTGCAGCCGAGCGTCGCGAAGCCATCCAGAAGGAAGAGGCTCAGCTGGCCATCAGCAAGGCCCAATTAGAGCGCGAGCTGCAGGAAGCCCGCCTGAACCGCGCCATCGAAAAAGAGAAGGCGGAAACTGAAGCCATGGCTCAAGCCGTCCTGGCCCAGTCGGTGGACGGCCGCGTGCTGGAGCTGCGCAAGCTGGAGAATCAGCGCGCCTGGATCGATAAGTGGAATGGTCAGTTGCCCACCACCACCCTGGGCGACTCCACCCCAATGGTCAAGCTGAAATGATCCTGCTGCTGAACCTTCTGCCCTACCTTGTGGTGGCCGCCGGCCTGTTGCTGGGCATCAAGCTGCGCAAGGTTTGGATCTTCCTGGCCGCCTTGGCCCTGGCGGCCATCTACAACATGGCCCAGCCGTCGTATGCCCCCAAGGGCACGGTGCAGCGCAGCCAGGTCCCGGCCTTCACGGAGTCCAGCACCAGCATCGAGGATCGCAACAGCAAGCCGGTTCCCGGTGATGTGCGGGACCAGCGTATGCGTGATGCTGTGCGCAACGGCTTGGAATTCAAGCCGTAAACCAGCCGCCCTGGCTTCGGCCGGGGCGACACTCGCCCCACCAGGGGCATGAGCACAGGACTTGCGCCTGTCCTGATTTCCCTGAACCCCAGCCCGCCCGGCCCATGCCCGGCGGGCTTTGTCTTTTCTGGAGCAGTCAATGAGACACCAAGCAACCCACCAGGCAACCGTGGTCACCCACGAGAATCCCGCCGCCGCTAGTGCCCCCGAATGGGTGCTGGCGAGCAAGTACGAAGAGCTGACAGGCGTCACCCGCGAAACCGTCAAGCAGCGGAAGAAGACCGGCACTTGGAAGATCGGCCAGCAGGTTGCTGTCGTTTCCCGTCGCCTCTACGTCAACATCAAAGCAGCAGACCAATGGATAAAAGACCAAAGCTCGAAACACCACCCGGCGTAACCATCCGCAGATTTGTCACCGGTGACCGCATTCAAATTGCGTTCTCATTCGAGGGCAAAGAGTGCCGCGAGATGCTACCGCCTGGGCCTATCAACAAGTCCAGCATTCAACGAGCAGCAGTTCTGCGAGAAGACATCCGCGACAAAATCAAGGCCGGTGACTTCGACTACGCCGCATTCTTTCCCGACAGCCCGAAGGCCGGTGTCAGTAGGAAAAACGCCGGACTGATGAGAACGCTCTTGCAAAACCAGCTGGAGACCTACGAGCGCCAAGTCAAAAACGGGCAGATGTCGAAATCCACCTATAACGGCTATGCCAAGGTGATAAACGGCGACCGGATGCGGCGCTGGGACAATGTGCAGGCGTCCGAGATCACCCCCGGCATGCTGCGCGAATGGATTGGCGAGATGGACTGCACTTCAAAGGCCATCCGAAACACGCTCATCCCTCTGCGTTCCGTTTTCGAAGATGCACTGAATGACGGCGTGATCGAATTCAACCCGTTCGAACGCATTGCATTGGCAAAGCTGATCCGGCAAACAGCCAAAGCCAGTGACTACGTCGTTCGGCCATTCACCTACGCCGAGCGTATGACTATCCTCGACGCTTGCCGAAACGATGAGCGCCCGACCTTCCAGTTCTGGTTCAACACGGGCCTTCGGCCTGGAGAGTTACAGGCGCTGGAGTGGGAGCACATTGACTGGGAGCGGCGCGTCGCGCGCATCGTCCAGAACCAAGTGGCGGGTGTCATCAAGGGTCCGAAGACAGCCGCCGGCAAGCGGGAGATGGATTTGAACGACGAGGCCATGCAGGCCCTCCGCGACCAGTTGCCCATCAGCGGCGCCCGCGGCAAGCGGGTTTGGCTCAACACAGTGACGTTACTCCCCTGGACCACGGATGCTCAGGTGCGCAAAACCGCCTGGCTGCCGCTGATGGCCAGGGCCGGCATAACCTACCGCAATCCGTACCAGATCCGGCACACCTACGCCTCAACGCTGCTGACTGCCGGCGCCAACCCCTGGTACGTGGCACAGCAGTTGGGGCACGAGGACGTGGAAATGGTGTTCCGCACCTACGGCAAATTCATCCGCGAGGATTACCAGCACCCGAAAGCACTGCCAAAGACAAGCTGACTCTGATAGCCATCTGGAACGTTTGAGCAACAAATCAAGCCACACAGCATAACCGCTGCGTGGCTTTTTTTGATGCTGGCGCGATGGGTTGAAACCCATGAAGTCCTCCTACAGAATGACTGCGCGCCTTATCGGCCGATCAGAACCACCACTGCTTCACCGGGCTAGTAATTAATAGAATTATTTTTCTATAAAAATTACAAACTATCAAAACAACTATAATTATAGTCAAAAACAAATGCATTGAAACAAATTGTAATTTACAATGCGCCGCTCATTGTTAAAAATAAATATCAACTGCTTTAAATTTACAAGGCGCAAGTACGTTGACTAATAAATATAATACAAAAGCCTCCCACTACCGAGAGGTAGAGTGGTTGGGGAAAAAATTTCCCCAAAGTGATAAAGTCATAAAAATCAAGCTCCTTTTGCAGCTCAATACCATCGCTTGTACGGTTTTGGGTATATTCTGGACTGCATGTTATTTTTTGTATTCCAGAAATGACCTTGCGCTGATTTTTTTGGGGCTTTTTCTTGTGGGAATATGTTCATATTATTCCGCGAGAAATTTCAGTTATGCATATCTTGCAGGAATGGCGCATGCACTCTTGCTGATAGTGACATTGATATCTTTGATAGACAGCCCTCTTGAAAACATTCCGCGCTCTGCCCATGTATATTTCCTCCCTCTCGCCATTGGAGTTGTATTTATATTTAACCCCAAAGACAAATACATGGGAATTATTTTCCCCAGACTTTGTTTGGTATTTTTTGCCGCTTTCGGAGTAGGACTTTTTGATATAGATTCTTCCAATTTCTCTCCGCCAGAAAATATTAGAATGATAGGTTGCGTCAGCAACTACACATTTTCCACGTTGATACTGGCATCCATAATAAGAATCTACATCAAAAATTTAAACGAGAAAGTTGATCTCGCATTCAGCCTGGCTCAAGCCGTGGTAAAAAATGAAATAGTGGTTCACTACCAAGTTCAAGTGGATGCGAAAGGCAAGCCTTTGGGAGCTGAGGCATTGGTAAGATGGAACCACCCAGAACGAGGCCTTTTATCTCCTGATAAATTTATTCCATTGGCCGAAGAGAGCCTTGTCATCCGTGATATTGGGCTTGAGGTTTTACGTCAATCCTGTCGTTTGCTTGCAGAATGGTCAAATGATTCTTCGCTTAAAGACAAATATATAGCGGTCAATGTGAGTCCGGTGCAGCTTGCTGATGAAGATTTCGTCGCTACCGTCATCGAAGTGGTTCAAAATTTCGGGGTCAGGCCTGAGCTGATTGAACTTGAGCTGACGGAGTCAGCCTTGATCATCGATGCCGAGCAAGCGATATTAAAAATCCAGCAACTTAAAGATTTCGGCGTCCAATGGGCTCTTGATGACTTCGGATCTGGATTCTCATCGCTTTCTATCATCAAGACATTGCCGGTGCAGAAAATAAAGATAGACAAGCAATTTATTCGAGATGCCAAGTCCAACGAATCTTCCAAAAATCTGCTGAAGAAGATTTTTGAAATATCCGAACTGTTAGAAATGGAAGCTATTGTTGAGGGCGTGGAAGAACACAGCCAGCACGAAATGCTCATTGATATCGGATACTCTCAGTTCCAAGGTTTCCTGTTTGGTCACCCCAAACCAGCGCCAGAAGTCACAGAGAAGATGAAGTCATCTTTATCTTGAACGGATAACGCATTGTCATCTGGGATCCTCTATTTCACCATGCCGGTGCAAAGTGGATCTTTTACCGTGATGCGTTTTGACTTGACCGGGCCAACCAAGGCAATCAGTCAGCTGGATGGGCTAAGGATCAACTTTTAAAAAAGCAAAAATCCAGCCCCGCCAAAGACATCCGTCTTTGATGCCACTTTCCCACGCTACCCTTGCGCCGAATCAGCTTGGCTCCGAGATGCTTCATTAGCGCAAGCACAGATGCGCCGACCAATGCGACCAGCGCAGCAACGAGTTGTTCTATACGCCTGGGCCCTGAGCAAGCGACGCTCGGACACTGAAGTCGGCATGGCCGCCGCGATCGCTAAGCGGCCGGCAATTGCGCTCCGGACCCATGCCAGATCTGACGCAACCCTGCATCCACCCTGGAGCCAGCCGTTGGCAGGCAGCCCGACACCTAGGCTATGGGGTCGTAGCGATGGTGGTCCGCGCCTACGACAAGTTCACCAGAAGCCCGAGGCTGAACTTCGCCTGGTCAGCGGGGAGTGATCGGTGCGAATCCCGTGCGAAATCGGTGCGAATTTGGCGACACCACACGACCCTTTGGGGCAAGAAAAAACCGCCACACACTAGGCTTTCCAGTGTGTGGCGGTGTCTTGTATGGTGGAGCTGGCGGGAATTGAATCCGCGTCCGATCATTCCCAAACAATGGCTTGGACTCTCATATGTGAGATCGGTGTGAATTCTTCTTGGCGCTCCAAGCAGCCACAGACAATCAGCCACAACAAGCACAGGCGGTCTACTACGCCGGATTCCGCTCCTTGCTCGCCAGGTGAAGCACCAGTCTTCCACCTTCGGCAACTCTAAAGGAGTCGTGTGAGTATTTCCCGTCAAAACCCGTCAATCTCACAGTGCCTCCAATCCCGTTCGGGATCAAGCTAGGCGCGTAAGTGCCCATGGCCGGCGGTGCCGTCGGAAGTGACACATTAAGCGCGCAGGCGCGGCGGGGTCTCGACCGCGCGCTGTGGGGGGATGGCTGGGGTGCCCGCCGGTCGCCCCCCTGCCCCCTCTGCCCTCCTGCCCCCTGGATGGCCCCTGGATGGCCCCTGGATGGCCCCAGCTGGGCCGGGCGGCCCCTGGGTGCACAGGTGGAGGGCCAGTGGCTATGCGTGCTTCATACAGTAGGAAAAGCGTTTGCTCACATGTAGTTAGCCTGCATATACTGTATAAACATACAGTGTTTAGAGAGCATCCATGCCTTCCAAGAACTCAGCAAATGAGCGGCTACAGAGAGAGATAGACGATGTGAGCGCAGCCATGGCGGCCTTGTGCGAGCTGCTGGCCGCAGCCCAGCAAGGGCAGATCAGTGCAGATGCACTTCACACCCTGCTGCAACCGCTCTCGCGCAGGCTGGATCTGGCCGCCGGCACACTGGCAGACTGCGCCGCCGCCGGCTGAAAGCAAAAAAGCCCCGCGGTGCGGGGCTCTCTGTCATATCTTGGGCTTGGCCGTCAGTGCATCACACCAACCCCACCCTGCCCAGCCTGGTCCACCCCGGGCAGCACATAAGGTGTCCAGCGGCAGATCTCTTCGCCCATATAGTCGTTGATCGCACTGCCAATGTGCGCCTGAAGCGGGTACACCTCATTGCGCGCAAACACCCGGGCCGCGGCCACCACATCGCCAAAGCCGCCGGCATTGGCCGGCACCACGCCCATCAGCTGGGGCGGCACCCGGTGGGCTGCCAGTTGGTCGTCCCGGCTCACGTTCTTGATGTTGAAGAATTCGTCCTTGGCCGCGGCTTCGCCAATCGGGATCAGCTGGATCCCCTTCTCCTTGCCGTTCGGGCTGTGGAAAAAGAGGTTGCGGAAGTTGCCCAGTCCCTTGCTGCTTTTCAGCGCCTGCCGCAGCGCATCCACGTCGCCCTGGTTCGTTTCCGGGTCGGTCAGGTACAGGATGTAGCCCGCATGGCTGCCGTTCGTGTAATAGCGCCGACGGAACAGCGTGGCACTCTCGTTCAGCAGCGCTGCCTGCAGGGATGACAGGTACTGGGGCAGCCCATACACCTCCTGGTGCACATCCGGCTCCAGCACATGGCAGATGCTGCCTTTGGGAAAGTAGTGCGCCTGCTGCCAGGTGCGCACAAAGCCAAAGCGCTGCAGATCCTGGTGGCGCCGCACATACTTGGCCAGGGCGTGCTTCAGCTGCATCCCGTCGCCCAGCATGTTGCGCGGCCGCTCCAGGTAGGCATTGCCAAACACCAGATAGTCCGTGGCCAACTGCCGCATGGTTGCCCGGCTCAGCAGCTTGTGCGGGGTGAACGTGCTGGCCAGCACCTGGGCCTTGAAATGGATGGCGCTCTCATGGTGTGTGGCTGCACGGAACGACCGGGCCAGCCCGTCAAAGCTGACGGGCGGGTCATACCACTCGCCATTCACCCAGCATTCCACATAGTCCAGAATCTCCCGGCGGTCCAGCACTGCTTCCGGGTCACCAAAAGAAAAGGCCTCCATGCGTGCCGGGCTGGTGGTGGTCAGGGCTGTGGCTTCCGCAGCTGCGGGCATCAGGGTGGTCATCAGTAAAACTCCATGGTGGCGCCACCGCCGTTGCCGCCCAGGGCAACCGCTTCCAGTGGCTCATTGTCCAAAGCATTCATGCAGGCCCAGGCAAGGTCAGAGTGGCCAGCCTCCTCGCTGCGGCCACCGGCATAGGTCACGTTGCGACCGCTAGCCGTCATCTCGCGCTTGATCGCCATGAAGCTGCGCTGCAGGTCCACATCCCCGGCGTCAAACTCGAGGCGGCCCGCGCGCATCACGCTCTGCGCCTTCAGCACCAGGCGGGTCTTCACCTCCACGCTGTACTGCAAGGCCTTCACGCTAGGGAAGAACTTCTTCACGATCTGGTAGACCCCTTGGCCCAGGCCCGTGGTGTCAATGCAGATGTGCTGCACGTTGTATTTTTCGGTCAGCTTGCGGATCTGCTCCGCCTGACCTTCAAAGTCCGCCCCCTTGAACTGCAGGCGCTCCAGCACGCGGAACTTGCCGCCAGGCACGTCAGGCGGTGCAAGCACCACCAGGCCAGCGGCGTCGCCCGTGTGGCTGGGGTCGTAACCAATCCACACCGGCTTGCGCCCAAAGGGCCGCAGGGCAAAGGGTTTGAAGTCCTGCGCCCATGCATCCCAGCTGTCCACATGGCAGCCCATCAGCATGCTCAGCGGGAACACGGCGAAGCTTTCGTCCACAAACCCGCACATCAGCAGGTTGTCCCATTCCTCGTCGCTGTACTCAAAGCGTAGCTCGTCCAGGTCGAACAAATCGCAGCCACCGGCGGCGGCATCCAGCACCGTCACAATCTGGCGCCAGATCTTGTCCTCACCGGTAAAGCCACCCGCCAGCCAGTCGTGGGTCAGGTTCAGCTCAATGCGGTCCGCCTTGGCGCGCTTGCGGTTGATGCGCGCACCGCTCCAGAAAGCGTAGGCCTGGTGCTGCAAGCTGCTGGGCGTGCTGAAGTAGGTCTTGCGCCAGTGCTTGTGCATGGCCATGCCGCTGGCCACCTTGTTCAGTTCTTCAAAGCGGTGCGTCCAGAAGAATTCATCAAAGTAGAAATTGCCGTGGTAGCCCTGGGCCGTGCGCGCATTCGTGCCCAGGAAATAAAGCGTGGCGCCGTTGGGCAACACAATCGGGTCGCCCTTCAGCTCAATGTCCAGCACCTCCTGCACAAACGCCACGATGTACTGGCGGAAGATCTGCGCCTGCGCCCGGCTGGCAGACAGAAAGATCTGATTGCGCCCAGTCTCCAGCGCATCAATCAGCGCCTCGCGGGCAAAGTACCAAGTCGCGCCAATCTGCCGACTTTTCAATATCACCCGCGTGCGTTCCTGGCTGTTCTGCCACCAGGTCAGCTGGTACTTGAACAGGCTGTCAATGAATGCCGCCTTCAGCTTCTCCAGCGCCGCATCACCCAGCGGGTTGCGCTCAGGCGGGCGCTTCGGCCCGGCATTGCGCTCCAGAATGTTCGGGTTCAGGTCGGCTTCCTTACCCGTCTTCTCGTAGCGCTGCACGCGCGCCAGGCGCTCAATCTGGCGCCCCAGCAGGTCAATCTCTTTGAAGTCGCCGCCGGTCTTGCTGTCCTTGTTGATCAGCGTGCAAAGGCGCATCTCCAGCGTTCCTTCCACGCGCTGCACCGCCGTGGCCTGTTCCCAGGTGTCCGCCTTCTTCCATTCGTGCACCGTGGTGCGCGGCACCTCCAGGTGCTCGGCAATGTGCGTCACCCGCCAGCCCATCCAGTACAGCGCGCGGGCTGAACGGCGCTTGTCCTGGCTGCGGTCCGTCAGCGCGCGCAGCACATCCAGCTCCTGCGCCGGGGCATCAGGCTGCTGGGTGTTGGCAATGGGAAAAGGGTTGTGCTGACCGCTGCGCACACGCGCCCGCCGGTCCTTGGTGGCCGTCATAGGGCTGCAGTTTGGGCGGCATAACGCGCGGGCGCACCCACGCATTTATGTGCAGTGCGCCGCTACAGCGCCAAGCGCTGGCCGCCTACAGGCAAGGCTCAGACCATAGAGGGACCGAACAACCACCCTCTAAGCAGCACACACATGTCCAAGTCCAAATGGTTCCGCGTGGCCACCGAAGGCGCCACCACTGACGGCCGCAAGATCGAGCGCCACTGGATCGACCAGATGGCCAAGAACTTCAGCCCCGCCAAGTACGGCGCCCGCGTCTGGATCGAGCACATGCGCGGCATGCTGCCCGAAAGCGCTTTTGCCGCCCAGGGCGACGTGCTGGGCGTGCAGGCCCGCACCGTGGAGGACGGCAAGCTGGCCCTCTTCGCGCAGATCCAGCCGCTGGAATCCCTGGTGGCAATGAACAAAAAGGGCCAGAAGCTCTACACCTCGATCGAGGTGGACCCTGAGTTCGCCGGCACCGGCGAGGCCTACCTGATCGGCCTGGCCGTCACCGACTCCCCGGCCAGCCTGGGCACTGAAATGCTGCAGTTCGCAGCCCAACTCCCCAACGCCAACCCGCTGGCAGGCCGTAAGACCAACCCCAACACGCTGTTTACGGCTGGCGTGGAATTCGCCCTGGAGCTGGAGCCCGAGCAACCCGCCAGCCCGGATACCGGCGTCCTGACCGCAGCTTTGGCCAAGTTCACCGCCCTGCTGGACAAGTTCCAGTCCGCGCCTGCTGCGCCTGCCGCCCCGGCCGCCCCTGCCGTTCAGCAACACAGCGCCCTGCCAGCCGAAGTGGTCGCAGCACTGGCCGCCGTGCCCCAGACCCTGCAGGCCTTTGCCGATGCATCGGAAAAGTTCAGCCAAGGCCTGGCCAAGCTGGAAGGCAAGCACGACGCCTTGGTGCAGCAACTCAGCACCCAGTCCGCAGACCCGCATCGCCCTGCCGCCACCGGTGGCGCTGGTCGCGACGTGGCCGATTACTGAGCCCGGCCCGCCCCCCTCCACACCCCATTCCAAGGAACCCTATGCACAACGATACCCGCCAGCACTTCGCTGGCTACATGGACCAGCAAGCCCGCAACAACGGCGTGGGCAGCGCTGCCGACAAATTCAACGTCGCCCCCAGCGTTCAGCAAAAGCTGGAAGGCAAGCTGCAGGAATCCAGCGCGTTCCTGGGAATGATCAACATCATCGGCGTGAAAGATATGAAGGGCGAAAAGCTTGCCCTGGGAGTGAGCGGCCCCATCGCCAGCCGCACCAACACCAGCGGCAACAAGTCTCGTCAAACGCGTGATGTCGCCGGGCTGACCGGTGAGCAATATGAGTGCGTCCAAACCAACTACGACACCCACCTCCGCTACGCCACGCTGGACGCATGGGCTCAGTTCAAAGACTTCCAGCCCCGCATCAGCAACTACGTGATGCAGCAGTGCGCCCTGGACCGCATCATGACTGGCTGGAATGGCGTTCGTGCCGATGCAGATACCGACCGCGAAACATACCCCCTGCTGCAGGACGTGAACATCGGCTGGCTGGAGCACATCCGCACCAAAGCCCCGGAACGGGTGCTGAAAGACGGTGCAGTGCAAGGCAAGATCACGGTAGGCAACGGTGGCGACTACGCCCACCTGGATGCCCTGGTCTATGACGCCACCAAGACCCTGCTGGATCCCTGGTGCCAAGAGGATCCACGGCTGGTCGCCATCGTGGGACGCGACCTGATGCACGACAAGCTCTTTCCCCTGATGGAAAAGAACGACGCCCCCACCGAGCGCCTGGCCGCTGACATCGTGGTCAGCCAGCGCCGCCTGGGGGGCCTGCAGGCTCTCGTGGCGCCCTACTTCCCCCCAGGTTCCGTACTGGTGACTCGCCTCGACAACCTATCCATCTACTTCCAGAACGGTGCTCGCCGCCGCGGCATCAAGGATGTGATGGAACGCGATCGCGTCGAGTTCTATGAATCCAGCAATGACGCTTATGTGGTCGAGAAATATGGCCAATGCGCCCTGGTGGAAAACATCCAATCCGCTGCCTGACGCCCCCGCTGTCCCCTTGGGCCGCTGCCGCCACGGCGCGGCGGCCCTTTTTTGACCCGCACACACCAACACCATGCCCCAGACACCCGCCCAGCGGCACCGCGCCCGCATCCTTGCTGCCCAGCAGGCCGCCCAGGCGGCGGCTGCAGACCCCCATGGCCCCATGCAGGGGGCTGAACACGAACTGATGCTGGCCCAGCTCCACGCCCACCTGCGCACCCTCAAGGCCATTCAGTCCGTGGAAAAGAAGATCGAAGCCAAGCGCACCATGCTGGCCGACTTCGATAACTACCTGGACGGCGTGCTGGATGCAGACGCCGGCGCCCAGGACCCCGTGGTCACCACGTTGCTGGTGTGGCACCTGGACGTGGGCAACTGGCGCCAGGGCCTGCAGCTGGCCGGCTACTGCCTGCGCCACGGCCTGCAACTGCCCGACCAGTACCAGCGCAACCTGCCCACCCTGCTGCTGGACGACATCAGCGAAGCCGCCATTGCCGGCAAGCTGGCCGGAACCGATGCCATGGTAGCGCTGGCCCAGGTGGACGAACTCACCAAAGACCACGACACCCACGACCAGGCCCGCGCCAAGCTGCACAAGGCCATCGGCTGGGCTGCCATGGGCAAGACCGCCACGCATGACGTGGACACCAAGCAGCTGCAGCGTGAGCAAGTGGCCATTGCCCTGCCCCAGCTGCAGCGCGCCATCGCCCTGCATGTGCAGATTGGCGTCAAAAAAGATGTGGAACGCCTGGAACGCCGCTGGAAGGAACTGCAAGCGCAGGCCCCAGCCGACCAGGCGCCCGACTGAGCGCACCCCGCGCCGGGCGGCTCCAGGGCCGCGGCCACGCCGGCACCGCCGCGCACGGCCAACGTCCTGGACCACCGCCCACCCGCTCAACCCGCCACCCCACCTGTCCCTCCGCAACGCCGCGCCCTGCACCATGAATGGATTCATCGTCACAGCCAACCCGCCAGCGGCCTTGCAAGAGCCCGTGGTCAGCAATGGCACCTGGTTCCCAGACATGGACCCGGCCCAGGTGCGCAACGCCTGCCGGCTGGATGGCACTGTCACGGCCGACCGCCTGCGCCCTGCGTTGATGGACGCCATGCTCAGCGTCAATGCAGAGCTGCAGGACTGGGCGGATGAACAACGCACCCGCTGGGGCTATGCCTGCCTGGCCAATGTGCCTGCGCCCCAGATGGGTGGCGAAAGCGCCAAAGTCCTCTACTACCGCCGCGCTGTGCACGCATGCCTGCAGGCAGATCTGGCAGACGCCTACCGCAACCTCTCCACCATCCCCGCCGGCTCCGGTAAGGCAGACCGCGTGCTGGAAGACCTGGCCATCCAGGTAGACCAGCACCGCCGCAACCAGCGCTGGGCCATTGCAGATCTGCTGGCCCGCCCGCGCTGCACCGTGGATCTGCTGTAACCCCGCCAGCCATGGCCACGCAAATCCGCACCCAACAAGGCGAAACGGTAGACGCACTGTGCTGGCGCCACTACGGCCGCACCCGCGCCGTGGTGGAAGCCGTCATGCAGGCCAACCCTGGCCTGACCCGCCACGGCCTGGTGTTGCCGCAGGGGCTGCTGGTCACCATGCCGGACATTCCGGTGCCCCAAACCAAACCCACCGTGCAGCTGTGGGACTGAAAGCAACCATGGGACTCAAAACAGACACCGTTGTGGAAGCCGCTGGCAGCGCCGCCTTTGGCCAGAAAATCACCGCCGGTGGCGCAGTGGGCGCCGCTGGTGGCTGGTTCTTCTCCAGCGAATTCGCTGCCGTGGCCGGCCTGGTCATTGCCGTGGTGGGCCTGCTCATCAACTGGCACTACCGCCGTGTGGAAGCCGGTTTCAAGCGCGAAGAAAACGCCCGCCAGCAGCGGGAACACGAAGCCCGCATGCGCAAACTGCAGGGGGAATGCCATGAATAAGCGCACCCCTGCATCCGCCCTGGGCCTGACCGCCGCCATCCTGGTCGCCTGGATCGGGCATGAAGGCTTCACTGCCGCCCCCACCATCCCCACCAAGGGCGATGTGGCCACCATCGGCCACGGTGCCACCCACTATGAAGATGGCCGCCGCGTCACCCTGGCAGATCCGCCCATCACCCGCCAGCGTGCGGGTGAGCTGGCCGCCAACCTGCTGCAGAACACCTACGTGGCCTGCGTCAAGCGCAGCTTGGGCGACACGCCCATGCACCCCGTGGAGTTTGAACAGGCGGTGGACTTCGCTGGACAGTACGGCTGCACCAACTGGTGGAACAGCACCATGCGCGCCCAGTACGTGGCCGGCAACTACGGCCCGGCCTGCCAGGCCTACCTGCGCTACAAGTTCGCAGCCGGGTATGACTGCAGCACCCCGGGCAACAAGCGCTGCATGGGGGTGTGGACCCGCCAGCTCGCGCGCCACGCCGCATGCACGGGGGTGCTGTGATGCTGCGCCCCTCTACCGACCGCCTGGCTGTTGCCGTCCTGATCTGCGCCGTGCTGCTGGCGTCCTTCTACGCCGGCGTGCTGTTTGAAGGCCGCCGCGTGGCCCGTGCCGCCGCGGTCGAACTGCAAGACCTGCAGCGCCGCCACGCCCGCACCACCGTCTGGCTGCGCGGCGAACGCACTGAGGCCGAAGCCAGCTTGCGCCACCGCATCACCACCTTGGAAAACCAGCTCACCGATGACCAGAAAGAAGCCGATGCAGCCCACAACACCCATCTTGCTGGCCTTGGCGCTGGCACTGTCCGCGTGCACGTCCCTGTCGTCCTGCCCGCCAGCTGTCAGCCCGCTGGAATACAGCCCCCCGGACTTTCCGGCGCTGAACCTGGCCCCACGTACGCCGAACTTGACCCAGCGGCAGCAGCAAGTCTTGCCGGCATCAGCCACGACGGGGACCAGGCCATCCGCGAACTCAACCACTGCATTGCCCAGTACGGCGAAGTAAAGCAGGCCTTCACCGCCTGGCGCCAGAAGCTGCAGGAGCTGGACCATGCGCAAACCCCCTAGCCTGCGTGCCCACCTTACCGCCGCGCTGCCGGAATTCGCTCGCGACCCCGAACGGCTGATGATGTTCGTGCTGGACGGCCGCATTGCCACCACCGGCACCGCCGCCCTGGGCTGGCAGTGGCACTACACCCTGCGCACCGTGCTGTGCGACTTCACCGGCCACCCAGACGCGGCGGTGGGCCCCATCCTTGTCTGGCTCCGTGCCCACCAGTCCGACCTGCTGAACAACCCCCAGTCCAAGGGGCAAGCCATCCGCATACAGGCGGAATACCTCAACACCCAGGCGCTGGATCTGGTGCTGGATCTGCAGCTCACCGAATCCGTACACGCCCGCCCCCTGGAAGGCGGTGCACCTGGTGCGTTTGAACTACTGCACCGGGCAGAGCCACCCGGCCCGGCAGACATGCCGCACGACCCGGTCACCTCGCTCTACCTTAACGGCCAGCAGTTGGCTGCCTGGCCAGCGCTGGCGCCCTGACCCATGGCAGACGATCTGCTCCGGCTGGAGGATTGGCTCAGCCCCCTGATTGCACGCCTGCAACCAGCAGAGCGCCGCCAACTTGCCCGGGAAGTGGCCATCAGCGTGCGCAAGGCCAACCAGCAATCCATGGCCGCCCAGCAAAGCCCGGACGGCCAGGCCTGGGAACCACGCAAGAATCGCAGCCGCGATGCCAAAGGCCGCCTGCGCCAAGGCCCCATGTTCCGCCGCATGCGCATGGCGCGCCACCTGCGCACCAAGGCATTTACAGACTCTGCCGTGGTGCAGTTCATTGGCCGGGCAGAACGCATTGCCCGCGTGCACCACTTTGGCCTGCGCGACCGCGTGGCGCCAGGTGGCGCCGAGTACAGCTACCCGGAGCGCCCGCTTCTGGGCATCAGCCAGGACCAGCTGGAGCAACTGCGCGACATCATTCTGGACCGCCTCGCCGGCAGCTGATTGTGTAGACCCTGCCGCTACATGCGCGCGCGCTGGCGCCCGCGCGTAGCGCTGGGCACCATGGCTGGCATGTCCGATCAAGCGCCAGAACACAGCCCGGTAGAGCTGTACCGCCTGCTTGCCAACCTCATCCGTGAGGGGCGTGTGGAAGAAGTGCGCCCTGGCCGCCCTGCACGCTGCCGGGTACGCGCCGGCGAACTGCTGACCAACTGGGTGCCCTGGATCAGCCTGGCCGCCGGCGGCGGCCAGCAGACCCGCCACTGGCGCGTTCCGGCCATTGGTGAACCCTGCCTGCTGTTTTCTCCGGGCGGCGATCTGGGCCAAGCATCCGCCCTGGTGGGCAGCTTCAGTGAAGACATGCCCCAAGGCGCCGACAGCGCCGATGTGGAGCGGCACGACTTCAGCGCCACCGACTACTGGGAACACAACCGCCAGGCCGGCACCCTGGTGCTGGACATTGCCCAGGCCATCACTCTGCGGGTGGGTGCGTCCACCCTGCACATCACGCCGGAAGGCACCACGCTGACCACGCCCGAATACACGGTGGACAGTGCGCAAACCACTTTCACCGGCGCTGTCACCGTGCAAAAGCTGCTCACATTCAATGGCGGCATAGCGGGCAAAGCCGGCGGCGGCGGCCGAAACTCTGTGCAAGGCGGCATGGACTTTGAAGGCGGCCAGATCACCCACGACGGCAAGAACATCGGCAGCACCCACACCCACCCCGATGCGCACGGTGGCAACACCGGGGGCCCGCAATGATGGACCGCACTACAGGCCGCCGTATCACCGGCATTGCGCACCTGCGCCAGTCCATTGTGGACATCCTGACCACCCCGCTCGGCTCCCGGCTGGAACGGCGCACTTACGGCAGCATCCTGCTCAGCCTGATTGATGCCCCCGCCAACTCCATCACCCGCCTGCGCTGCTACGCCGCCATTGCCAGTGCGCTGATGAACTGGGAACCCCGCTTGCGCGTCACCCGCGTGGGGCTGGACTTCGGGCCGGAGCCCGGCCAGGCCATCCTGGCTCTGGAGGGTGATTACAAGGGCCGCAGCGTGAGCCTGTCTGCTGCCCTACCGCTGCGGGGTGCTGCATGAGTGTGGATCTGTCCCAACTGCCAGCCCCCAACGTGGTGCTGCCGCTGGACTTTGAAGCCGAATTTGCGCGCCTCAAAGCCCAGGTGGTGGCAGACATGGCAGACGACTATCCAGAAATGGCCGACGTGCTGGAACTGGAATCCGAACCCGCCACCAAGATCCTGCAGCGCTGGGCCTATGAAAACGTGGCCATGCAGGCCCGCATCAACGACAGCGCAAAGGCCGTCATGCTGGCCTATGCCGTGGATGAAGATCTGGACGTGGCCGCCGCCAACAACGGCGTCCAGCGCCTGGTGGGTGAAACCGACGGCCAACTGCGCCGCCGCGCGCAAATGGCGTTTGAAGGGCTGACCGTCGCCGGCAGCCACGGTAGCTACATCTTCCACGCCCTGGGCGCGGATGCCGATGTGCTGGACGCCATGCCCATCACCACCACCCCGGGCACCGTCCGGGTGTACGTGCTCTCCCGTGTGGGCGATGGAACTGCCAGCCCAGAGCTGCTGCAGAAAGTCCTTGCAGCCCTGAGCCCGGACGATGTGCGCCCCCAGAACGACACCGTAGAGGTCGCCTCGGCCGAAGTGCTGCACTTCGCCGTCAAGGCGCTGCTGCGCCTGTATCCCGGTCCCGCCAGTGCATCCGCGCTGGAACGTGCGGGCGCCGTCCTGGCTGCCTACCTGGCCAGCTGTCGCCGCCTGGGGTACGACGTGGCAGAAAGCGGCGTCCTGGGCGCCCTGCATGTACAAGGCGTGCAAAAGGTAGCACTGGCAACGCCGGTTGCCGACGTGGTGGTGCTGCCCCATCAGGTGGCCTACTGCACCAGCGTGGACATCCAGCCTGCAGAGGGCAGCTATGTCTGACGCTCACCTGCTACCCCCCAACGCCACCCCGCTGGAGCGGGCCATGGCCAGGGCCGGTCGCCTGCGGCACACGCCGGAAGTCATCCGCACGCTGTGGAGCCCCTGGGATTGTCCCCTCCTCCTGCTGCCCTGGCTGGCCTGGGCCTGGAGCGTGGACGAATGGGACCTGGCCTGGACCGAGGCCCAGCAACGCGCCATGGTGGCCGCGTCCATGCGCCTGCACCAAAAGAAGGGCACCACCTGGGCCGTGCGCGAAGCCCTGCTGCGCAGCGGCCTGGAAAGCGTGCGCGTCATTGAACACCCCGAGGGTGCCCACTGGGCGGAATTCGACGTGGATGTGGCCGTGGTGGACCGCCCTCTCACCCAGGCCGCCATGGAGCGCGCCGCCGCGCTGATCCAGGAATACAAGCGCCAGGCCTGCGTGCTGCGCACCCTGCGCACCAGCCTGCAAACCCGCGGCACCGTCACCGTGGGCATGCAGCTGCTGGCTGGCGACACCACCACCGTCTACCCCATGCAGTCAAAAGACATCACGCCCGCAGCGATTGCGCAAGGCTGGGCCTTTGCCGCGCATGACGCCCTGACCACCACCATCTACCCCATGCACTAAGCCGTGAGCACCTACTACACCCTCCTCACCAACCTGGGCGCTGCACTGCATGCCAATGCCCAAGTCACGCAAACCACCGTGCCCTGGACGCACATGTGCCTGGGCGACGGCGGCGGCGCCCCCGTGGTTCCGATGCAAACGCAGACCGCCCTCAAGCGCGAAGTGCACCGCCTCGCCATCACCGACATTGCCCAACACCCCGACAACCCCAATTGGCTGATTGTGGAAGCCGTGGTCCCCAGCGACGTGGGCGGCTGGACCGTGCGCGAAACCGCCATCTACGGCGGCGCCAATGGCGCGCAGTGCATTGCCGTGGGCAACTACCCGGAAACCTACAAGCCCGTGCTGGCCGAAGGTGCCGCCCGCGAGATGGTCATGCGCATGGTGGTTGAAATCAGCAGCACCGCCACCGTCAAGCTCAACATCGACCCGGCCGTGGCCATTGCCAGCCGTGCCTGGGTAGAAAGCCTGGTGGCCTCCCCGCAAAAACGCGGCCTGGTCAAACTGGCCACCGTGGACGAATCCAAGGAAGGTGTGCGCCCAGATGTGGCCGTCACGCCGGAGGGGCTGGGCGCTGCGCTGGAAACTCGGCAAAAAGCCCTGGGTGACGGGCAAACCCGCTCAGCCGGCGCCGGTTACCTTGAAAACATCACATACCCCAACCCTGTGCAGCGGACTTGTGAGGTGCGTGTAATGGGAACCACCAACGCAGCCAATGGCGGCGCACAGATTCACGTCAATGGCATTGCAAAAGCCATTGCCTCCAGCCCTCTGACGGTGGGCTTTGTTTCCGCATCCGTCATCTTGCTCAAAGGTGAGACTTTCAAAGTCGTCCGCTCGAGCATGGGTGAATTTCAGATCGAGGTCATCGCATGATTCCGGTGCACAAATTTTTCAAATCCCCCGGCGGAGAAGTGTTTGCCCTTCTGGCAGACGGTTCGCAGGATGCAGAAATTGCAGCCCGCGACCTCGCGCCTATGTCAGCGGATGAGCTTGCCGCACATCAGAACCCCATCCACCCTATTCCTGTGATCGCTGCGGGCCTGCAGGCCTTGGTCGATGCCGAATACAAGCGCCAAATGGGCCTCATTACCGCGAAGTATCCCGAGGAAGAACGCAGCAGTTGGTACATCCAGACTGCCCAGGCCCAGGCGGTTGTCTCCGGCTCTGCTGCAGCCACGCCATGGCTGGATGCGTGTGCGCAGACCCGCGGCATGCCGCGTGAGGAACTGGCCCAGCGCATCATTGCCCTGGACGCGCAATTCCAGGGCATGCACGGCTTTCTGACCGGTGTTCGCCAATGGCATGAAGAAGAGATTGGCGCCATCGTCGCGGCGGCGCGGTCCGATGAGGCGCAGGCCCGTGCAGAACTGGCCAGCTACGACGTGATGCAGGGCTGGAGCAACGGCCAAACCGAGCCCGCCCCGGCTTTGTGATGTAGACCCCTCCCCTACACCCTCCCGCGCTGGCGCGCACGCGGGCGGGCCGCGACCATTGAGGGGTCGCAAACTCCAGCCCCTCAAGCGCCCATGTCCACCGAATACCACCACGGCGTGCGTGTCCTCGAAATCACCGAAGGCATCCGCACCATCCGCACCGTATCCACGGCTGTGATTGGCATGGTTGCCACCGCATCCGATGCCGATGACGCAACCTTCCCGCTGAACAAGCCAGTCCTCATCACCCACGTGCGCAACGCCATCGCCAAGGCGGGCGTTCTGGGCACCCTGGCCAAGTCGCTGGATGCCATTGCCGAGCAGTGCCTGCCCATCACCGTGGTGGTGCGCGTGGCCGATGGCGTAGGCGAAACCCCGGAAGAAAAGGCCGCCAGCCTGACCAGCAACGTCATTGGCGGCGTGGCGGCGGACGGCACCTACACCGGCATGAAGGCCCTGCTGGCGGCGCAGGGCAAGCTCGGTGTCAAACCCCGCATCCTGGGCGCACCCGGCCTGTCCACCCAGCCGGTGGCCACGGCCCTGGCCACGCTGGGTGAGCAGTTGCGCGGCATGGCCTATTGCGGCACCTACCAGGACACCGTGGGCGACGCCATCCTGTACCGCGGCGAATTCGGCAAGCGCGAACTGATGCTGATCCATGGCGACTTCCAGCGCTGGGACACCGTATCCAATGCCACCGTGGACGCCTGGGCCGAAGCCTATGCCCTGGGCCTGCGCGCCAAGATCGATCTGGAAACCGGCTGGCACAAGACCCTGTCAAACGTGGCGGTCAACGGCGTCACCGGCATCAACAAAGACATCTACTGGGATCTGCAGAACCCGGCCACCGATGCCGGCCTGCTCAACGGTGCGGACATCACCACCCTCATCAACCGCGACGGCTACCGCTTCTGGGGCAGCCGCACCTGCAGCGACGAACCGCTGTTTGCATTTGAAAGCGCCGTTCGCACCGCGCATGTGCTGGCCGACAGCATTGCAGAGGCCCACATGTGGGCCGTGGACAAGCCCCTGCACCCCAGCCTCATCAAAGACATCCTGGATGGCGTCAACGCCAAGTTCCGTGAGTTGATCGGCGGCGGCTACCTGCTGGGCGGCAGCGCCTGGTTTGACGCCACGGTCAATGAAGCGCCCACACTGAAAGAAGGCCAGGCCCTCATCGACTACGACTACACCCCCGTGCCGCCGCTGGAAAACCTCACATTCAAGCAGCGCATCACAGACCGCTACTTCGCTGACTTCGCGGCCAACGTCCAGGCCGCGGCCTGAATGCCCACCACCGATTAGCAGGAGAACACCACCATGGGCATGCCCAAAGTCCTGAAACACTTTGCCGTCTTTGCCGACGGCCTCAACTACACCGGCGAAGTGGAGGAAATCGTCCTCCCCAAACTCACCCGCAAGCTGGAGGAATACCGCTCCGGCGGCATGAACCTGCCCGCCAAGACGGATATGGGCATGGAAGCGCTGGAAGCGGAAATCACCTTCGGCGGCTGGATGAAAGACGTGATTCGCCAGTTTGGCGCCGCCGGTGTGAACGCCGTGCCTATCCGCTTTGTGGGCACCGTGCAAAGCGACGACGACGGCCAATACAGCGCGGTCGAAGTCTCCATGCGTGGCCGTTGGGAAGAAATCGACATGGGCAGCGGCAAAGCCGGCGACAAGTCCGAATTCAAGTGCAAGGTCGCGCTCAACTACTACCGCCTCACCTGGGACGGTGAAGAGCTGATCGAGATCGACGCCATCCGCATGATCGAAAAATTCGCCGGCGTGGACCAGTTCGCCGTCGTGCGCCAGCTGCTGGGCATCTGATGCCCGCCCTCCCCTGAATCCCCTTTTCCAGAAAGCCCCAACCATGCCCGCCAAAGACACCACCACCCAAGACGCAGCCACCCAAGCCATCGATTCCTCCCAGTCCACCGCCGCCCAGGACGACAAGATCCGCATCGTCACCCTGGAAGAACCCATCACCCGCCCCAGCGGCCAGCGGATCGAAGTCATCACCATCCGCAAACCCATGGGCGGCCCCCTGCGCCGCATCGCCCTGTCGGATCTGCTCAGCCTGAACACCGACGCCCTGCACACCGTGCTTCCCCGTGTCACGGAACCCCCACTGGTCAAACCCGACTTCGACCTGATCGACCCGGTGGACCTGGTCAAGCTGGGCACGGAACTGGTGAGTTTTTTCGTGCCGAGGAAGGAGCGCAGCTAAAGCTCCCCGACCGGATTGAAGAGGCCATGGACGTGGTGGCCTTCTTCTTCCACTGGCCCCCCGCTGTCTTGGACGCAATGGACCCCGCCGAGCTGATGCGCTGCCGTGAAAGCGCCATTGCCATCCACAACCGCCTCAACACCCCGGAGAAATAAGCAGTGGCCGACCAAAACATGCGCCTGCGCGTGGTCCTTGACCTGGTGGACAAGGCCATGGCCCCGCTCAAGCGTATCGGCCAGGGCAGCAAGGAAACCGCGGCCACCCTCAAGGCTGCGCGGGAACAGCTCAAACAGCTCAACACCCAGCAGGCGGCGCTGGGCAACTTCCAAAAGCAATCCCAGGCCCTGCGGGAAACCAGCAACCAGCTCAAGGTGCTGTCTCAAAACCTGCAGACCCTGCGTGCATCAGGTGTTGGCACTACGGCACAGATCAAGGCCAGCCAGCAGGCCGTCGAAAAGCAAACAGCCAAGTTCAAGGAACAGCAGGCCACCCTGCTCAAACTGCGTTCCAACCTCACCTCCCTGGGCATCACCAGCGTCAGCGAAGCGCAAAAGCGCATGGGCGCAGACGTCGCGGCCACCACAGCCCGCATCAAGGCGCAGACCGAATCGCTCAAACGCCAGGGCGATCAGCAGCGCAAGCTGGCTCAGATCCAGCAGCAGGCCGCCAAGGGTGCGGCCATTGGCGGCGGCATGGCCGTTGCTGGTGCCGCATCCATCTATGCCGGCAAGCAAGTGGCCCGCCCGGTGTCTGCGGCCATGGGTGCATTTGCACCACAGGAAAACGCCACCACCCAGCTCAAGGCCAGCATGATGAAGGCCGACGGGTCAGTGCCCGAAGAGTTTGAAAAAATCAACGACCTGGCCACCAAGCTGGGGGACCGCCTCCCCGGCACCACAGCGGACTTCATCGAGATGATGACCATGCTCCGCCGCCAGGGCCTGTCTGCCCAAAGCATCCTGGGCGGCACGGGCGAAGCCGCTGCCCTGCTGGGTGTGCAGCTGCAAATGCCGGTCACCGCGGCGGCAGAGTTCGCCGCCAAGATGCAGGATTCCACCCGCACCAGCGAAAAAGACATGCTGGGCCTGATGGACACCATACAGCGCACCCACTACCTGGGCGTGGACAGCGGCAACATGCTCAACGGCTTCAGCAAGCTGTCCCCCATCATGTCCATCACGCGGCAGGAAGGACTGGAATTCGCCAACAGCATGGCCCCGCTGCTGGTGATGATGGACCAGACCGGCATGGCCGGCGAATCCGCTGGCAACGCCATCCGCAAGGTGTTCCAGGGCGGCCTGGACACCAAGAAGCTGGACAAGGCCAACGACCTGCTGGGCGACGCCAAGGCAGGCTTCAAGCTGAAGTTCACAGGCGACAAAGGCGAATTCCTGGGTATGGACAACCTGTTCGCCCAGCTGGACAAGCTCAAAGGCCTGGGCGACAACGCCGTGCTCAAGACCTCGGTGATGAAGCAGCTCTTTGGCGATGACGCCGAAACCCTGCAGGTGCTCAACACCATGATGGACAAGGGCAAGGCCGGGTATGAAGAAATCGCCGCCAAGATGGGCGACCAGGCCGACCTGCAGAAGCGCGTGGACGAACAGCTGGGCACCTTCACCAACGTAGTGGAAGCCGCCCAGGGCTCTGCCACCAACGCCCTGGCCAGCATTGGCAAGGCCATGGCCCCGGATCTGAAGGATCTGGTCAACTGGCTGGGCGAAGCCAGCGGCAACTTCAACAAGTGGGTGCAGGAAAACCAGCAGCTGGTGCGCTGGCTGGGCATGGGCGCGCTGGCCCTGGCCGCCTTCCTGGCCGCCACGGGCGCCCTGCTCATCCCCCTGGGCCTGATCGTCGCCAAGGGCATGGCCGTGCGCTGGATGCTGGCCCAGATCGGCGTCACGTCCGGCCCGCTCACCCTGCTGCGCGGCATGTTCACCTGGGGCGCCAAGCTGCTGCCAGTACTCATGCGCTTTGGCCCGGTGCTGCTGCGGTTCCTGGGACCCATCGGCCTGCTCATTACCGCCGGCATGCTCATTTATCAGAACTGGGATGCCATTGCGGCCGGCGGCCTGCGCCTGTGGACCGGCCTGGTCTCCGCGCTCAGCACCCTGTGGAACGGCATGGTCAGCATGGTCCAAGGCATCTTCTCCGATGGCGTGGGTGCGTGGCTGCAGGCCCTGCTCAACTTCAACCCGCTGGGTGTGCTGTGGTCCGCCATCACCATGGCGCTGGGTGCGCTGGGCATCCAAGTGCCGCAGCAGTTCATGTCGCTGGGCGGCTTCATCGTGGATGGGCTCATTGGCGGCATCACCAACAAGCTGGGCGCCCTCAAAGACACCGTGGTGGGTGCAGCCACCGCCGTGGCCGGCTGGTTCAAGGAAAAGCTGGGCATCGCCAGCCCCTCCAAGGTGTTCACCGAATTCGGCGGCTGGATCAGCGAAGGCGCCGCCGTGGGCATGGAAAAAGGCCAGGCCGCCGTGCGCACCGCTGCACTGGCAGTGGCCGGTGCCGCCCTGGTGCCCGTGGCCCAGGCAGACGGCCCGATTGTTGGCTCTGGCGGCCCAGACGGGGCGGGCGCCATGCCCGTGGTCAGCCGCGGCACCCCCATGGCACCCAGCCTGTCCGTCGCGCCGGCGGCGGGTGGCGGCGGCAACTACAACATCGTCATCCACGCAACCCCAGGCATGACACCCGAGGACGTTGCCCGTGCCGTGACTGCCGAGCTGGACAAGCGCGAACGCGCCGCCGGCGCCCGCCGCCGCAGCGGCCTGTATGACCAAAACTGACGCAGGCCCACCCACATGAATCAATCCATGCTCCTGGCCCTGGGCCAATTCGTGTTTGGCCTGGACACCCTGGCCTATGAAGAATTCAAGCGCAGCAACACATGGCGCCACCCCAGCACCAGCCGGGTGGGCGCCCGGGCGGCCCGCCAGTTTGTGGGCGTGGGGGACGACACCATCAGCCTCAGCGGCTGGGTGTCGCCAGAACTGTGCGGCACCTACGCCAGCGTGGCCGAACTGCGCGCCATGGGCGACAGCGGCCAGGCCTTTGCCGTGGTGGCCGGCATCGGTGAAGTGTTTGGCCAGTACGTGATCGAAAGCCTCAACGAAATCGGCACCCTGCACTTTCCAGACGGTACGCCCCGCCGCATCGCCTTTGACCTGCAACTCACCCGCGTGGACGACGAAGCCGGCGGCCAGCAGGTGGATGTGGACGAAACCGGCCAATACGTGGCCGCCGGTGAGGAATAACCCAGCACCACCATGGCAGACCAGGAACGCTACCGCCACCCCGCCCCCGCCTACCGCCTGGTGGTGGCCGGCAAAGACATCACCCCCACCGTCGATGCCCGGCTTATCAGCCTCACGCTCACAGAAGGGCGCGAAAACACCGCCGACCAGCTGGACCTGGAGCTGGACGACAGTGACGGCCAGCTCACCCTGCCCCGCAAGGAAGCCGAAATAGAGCTGCAGCTAGGCTGGCAGGGCCAGCCGCTGATCGACAAAGGCACTTTTGTGGTGGACGAGGTAGAGCACACCGGCACCCCGGACAAAGTCACCATCCGCGCCCGCGCGGCGGACCTGGGTGGCGAGATCCGCAAACGCGCAGAAAAAAGCTGGCACAACACCACCCTGGGCACCATCCTGGCCGAAGTGGCCAAACGCAACAGCCTCAGCCACAAGGTGGACGCCAAGCTGGCAGCCATCGCAGTTGCACACCAGGATCAGACCAACGAAAGCGACATGCACTTCCTGACCCGCCTGGCGCGCAAATACGACGCCATGGCCACCGTCAAGAAAAAGCACCTGCTGTTCATGCCCATCAACGGCACCACCACCAGCAAGGGCGAAAGCCTGCCCACCATCCACATCACCCGGGCCAGCGGGGACCAGCACCGCTGGAGCAGCAGCACCCGCGAGGCATTCGACGGCGTGCGCGCTTGGTGGTCAGACCGCGTCAATGGCAAACGCAAGGAAGTCATTGCCGGCGACAAAACCCGCAACGTCAAAACCCTGAAAGAAACCTACGCCAGCGAACAGGACGCCCTGACCGCAGCCCGCGCCGAACGCCAGCGCCTGGAGCGCGGCATGGCCACGTTCGAACTGACCCTGGCCCTGGGCCGCCCAGAACTGATGCCCCAAAGCCCTGTGCGCGTGACCGGCTTCAAGGAAGACATCGACGGCCAGGGCTGGCTGGTCAAAGAGGTCTGCCACACCCTCAGCGACGGCGGCCTGGGCAGCAAGGTGCAGATGGAACGCGGTGGCGAAGCCGCCAAGGCCGATTAACCCGCACTATTAGTGAACTGCGGCGCACGCACAGATGGGTCCTGCCAATAGAAGAACCGCTGCTCTCCATCGACAAAATTCAGCAAGGGATGGAAAAAAATCTGCGCTTTTAAATAGACCACCTCGTATTGAGCTATCCAAACGACACGCACTTTAGAGGAACACGTACAAGGAGATAGAAACGCCACGCGTTTTATTGAGACACGTATAGAAAGAAGCAAGTAGACGCCGGCCTGGCCAGCAAAGCGCAGATGGAGCGTGGTGGCGAAGCAGCTACGGCCGCTTAGGACGACCTGTTATGGAGAGAGCTGCTTGCCTATTGACCCCCGCAATAGGAAGCACCGCATTTCTCCACCGCAAAGGCCACCCGTCGTCGCGAAGTCTCCTCGCTTTAGAGTCACACTCCATGGAGGAGATAAGCGTCAGTCCCTTCAGCCAGTCATATAGGACTTGACTGATAGGTGAAAGCGGTCTGCCACACGCTCACCGACTGCTGCCCAGGCAGTCAAGCGCAGATGAAACAGGGTGGCAAGGTCTCCTTGTGCATTCAATTAACCCACACCATCGGGAACCACTGCGCTTTTCCAGTTGACCCTGACTAGTAGAAGAGCTGCCGCTCTCCATCGCCAAGGCCCTGCAAGCTCTGCTGCAGGGCCTTCTTCATTTCCACTTGAAAGGAGGCCCACTTCAACCCCCAAGACCCCAGGCCCCTTCCGCAAGGGCCATAGAACACGTTCCCCGCTTTAGAGTGTCATGTATGGGAGAGCGACGCCGTCAGCCTGCCCAACCTCCAAGTCACAAGAGCATCGCTGGAACACAGATCGTTCCTACCTGGCGCATGCTCACCTCTTTGGCTCAAACCTCGCTAATTTAATAGACCGACACTCCATAGAGAAGGCGGGCGACTTAGCGTTGCAGTACATAGCGAAGGTAAACAACGCTCCTTCCAACCACCGAGCCCCGAAGGCACCACTTCGGGGCTCTTTTCATTTCAGAACCTAACTAAAGGAGGTATCAACCTTGCAACGCCTAGAAAACATCACCACTCTGGCACACAAAAAGCCTTTCACCACGCTGGTCACTCTTGTGCTGATCGCCATCATTGGCTTGCTCTGGAATCTTGCGCCATCACTTCCTGAACCACCGAGCGTATCCACTACGCCGCCCTGCTCCATGCAGAGCCAACCACAACGCCCCGCTTGCGGGGCGTTTCTTATTTCAGAACCCAAAGAGGAGGAGAACAGCTTGAAGTCACTTGAAAACATCATCGCCATGGCGCACGAGAAGCCGGACCTAACAATCACCATCCTGCTGCTGGTCATCCTCAGCGGCCTTGTCTGGCTAGGCCTCCCGCTGCTGTCCATGACATGAAGCCCATTCGCCCTGCTGCCCTACTCAATTCGGAGCAAGCTACCAAGCCCGCAAGGGCTTGGCGCACACCTTCCGGGCACCAGCCGTGCGGCCCTGTGAGTGAAGGCTTGCGAATCCGCATACACTGTATGCATGTACAGCAATCGTTTACTTGCCGGCCTGCCCGTGCCAGCCATCGTTACCGCCATGCCGCTGCCCATGGCGGTATCGCCCGTGCGTGGCGGCTTCCCCAGCCCGGCAGAGGACTTTGCTGTCACCCGCATCGACCTGGCCAGGAAACTGACGCAGCACTCCCTGTGCACCTTCATCCTGCGGCTGTCCGGTGACAGCATGGAAGGCGCCGGCATCTTTGACGGCGACCTGCTGGTGGTGGACAAATACCTCAAGCCAATCCACGGCGACATCGTGATTGCCGAGCTGGACGGGGAATTCACCTGCAAGCGCCTGCACATTCGCAACGGCCAGTTCATGCTGCGCCCGGAAAACCCCACCTACCCCGACATCAGGCCAAAGGACGGGCAGAGCATTGAGGTTTGGGGCGTCGTCACCAGCGCTGTCAAGCTCTTTCGCACGGAATGAGACCATGCCATGTTTGCCCTGCTGGATGGCAACAACTTCTATGTCAGCTGTGAGCGCGTATTCCGCCCCAGCCTGAAAGGCCTGCCCGTGGTAGTGCTGTCCAACAACGACGGCTGCGCCATCGCCCGCAGTGAAGAGGCCAAGGCCCTGGGCATCAAAATGGGTGCCCCCTACTTCCAGATCCGCCACCTGCATGACCAGGCCGGCCTGGTCGCCCTCAGTGCAAATTTCACGCTCTACGGCGACATGAGCGACCGCATGCACAGCCTGGCCGCCGGCATGGGGCCTGAGCAAGAGATTTACAGCATTGATGAGTGCTTCATCAACCTGCAAGGCGTGCGGGACGCCACGCGCCGCGCCTGGGCCATCCGGGACCGCGTGCTGCGCGGCATCGGCATCACCACCTGCGTAGGCATTGCGCCCACCAAAACCCTGGCCAAGCTGGCCAACCACATCGCCAAGGATGCAGAACGCAAGCCCGGCAGCTACCCGGCAGAGTTGGCCCGCGTGTGCAACCTGGCAGAGCTACCGCCCGCTACGCTGCAGCAACTGCTGCAGCAGACCGCAGTGGGCGAAGTGTGGGGCGTGGGCCGCCGCATTGCAAAGCGCCTGGCAGAGCACAACATCTGCACTGCGCTGGACTTGGCACGCATGCCGCCGGCCATGGCCCGGGCCCAGTTCAGTGTGGTACTGGAACGCACCGTGCTTGAGCTGTCCGGTCAAAGCTGCATCAGCCTGGAGCTGGCCCCACCCCCAAAGCAGCAGATCGCCTGCACCCGCTCATTCGGGCGGCCGGTGACAGACCTTGCGCCCCTGGTGGAGGCCGTCAGCCACTTTGCCCAGCGGGCGGCAGAAAAGCTGCGCGCCCAGCAAAGCCGCTGCGGCGCCGTTCTGGTGTTTGCGCACAGCAGCCCATTCAGGGCCAATGACCCCCGGTTTTCAGAAAGCGCCACCGTGCAGCTGGTGCAGCCCAGCAGCGACACCAGCGTGCTGGTGGCCGCAGCAGAGCGCGGCATGCGCAAGATCTACCAGCCCGGCTACCGGCTGGCCAAGGCCGGCGTCATGCTGCTGGACCTGAGCCCGCAGACGCGGGACCAGCCCTCACTGCTGCCCGAAGAGGCAGAGCCTGCGGGCCGGGACCACAGCGCGCTGATGGAGGCCATGGACCGCATCAACCAGCGCTGGGGCAAAGGCGCCGTGGCGGTGGGCAGTGCTGTGCAAGTGAGTGCCTGGGGAATGCGGCAAGAGCGCCGCACCGGCATGTGCACCACCCAGCTGGATCAAGTGCCGGTGGCGCGCTAGGGTGAAACTTGACGCATCCTCCATTGAGGATCCCTGCCCCATCGATTGGTCTGCTGGCTGCAATCGACAATTAGCGACCATAAGTAGCTTGGCGCAGTGGTCATAACGACTCTGCCTCCACCACCGGTATGTGTGTTCAGGCTGGTACTCAATGAGCTGCGACGATATTCGCAAGTTTTGTGCACGCAGCATCAATGTTGTCGCGGTGCAGGTTCGTCACGCTCAGCAGCAAACCGTGCTGCGCATGGGTGCGGTCCAGATACCAGGCAGAGAGGGCCGAAGGCGCTAAGCCTTGCGCTTTGGCAAGGGCGACAAAAGACCTGTCGTTGGTGAGCCCTGGAAGCGGTGCAATCACGCCTAAGCCTGCCGCCATTGAGCCCGGCAGAAACTCGCTGACATGCGCCAGCGCAAGCTCGCGCCGCTCGGTGTATAGGTCCTTCATCTGGCGTAGGTGCCGCAGGAAATGCCCGTCCGCCAGAAACTCCAGAAGTGTCAACTGCGTGCTTCGATTTGGAGCCGGTGACAACGCGGCGCAAACCTCCACGAATCGCTCAGCTAAAGAGAGAGGTGCGACCACAAAACCAAGACCCAGCGCCGGGCTTAACGTCTTGCTGAACGAGCCGACATGAATCACACGCTCGGCACCTTCACCAGCGGCAAGAGCCTGTGCGGCACGCCCATCGAGTTGAAGTTCTCCGAGATAGTCGTCCTCGATGATCCAGGCCTCCCTTTCAGTCGCCCAACTCAGCAGTGCGTGTCTGCGGGCCGGCGATAGGGTCACGCCCAGAGGCGCATGTTGACCAGGTGTGACCAACGCTAGTCGAGCCTCGGGTGCACGTGCGATGCCGTCGCTCACGCGCAGACCCTCTGCGTCAACAAGTATGGGCTCTAACGCCACCCCAAACAGCTCCAGCGCACGCCTTCCAAGAGGATAACCAGGCTCCTCTATCCACGCCTTGCGCCCGTGCGCGCACAGCGCCGTCAGCACGACCATCATGCCCTGCCGATACCCACTGGTGACGATGATCTGATCCGGATGACATCGCATTTGTCGGCTGACGGCCAAGTGGCTCGCAATCTGCGTGCGCAACGCTGGTTCGCCGCGCGGGTCAGAGTAGGTCGTGTAGCTGTTGGCATCGGCACGGACGGCCCTCGCCCTCATTCGGGCCCAGAGCTTTGCTGGAAATGCATCGTCAGCGGGTACACCCATTTGGAATGGTTGCGGGGCACTCGAATATGGGCGGGTGAATCCAGCCAAAGGCCCGGCGAATGAAGACTCGTCGTCACTTCGGTCAGTAAACTGCCGAGCGCATACACGTGTGCCTGCAGAGCCCGCGCCGTAGACCAAGTTCTCGGCAATCAGCCGGTCGTAAGCCACACGGATGGTGCCTCGAGCGACGCCAAGTTGCCTGGCAAGGTCTCGACCGGAAGGTAAACGTTGGCCCGCTCCAAGCCTTCCATCCATGATCGCCTGACGTAGGCTTGCATGAATCTGATCGCCGATATGTACGACGGAGGAGCCGTCCAGCTGGATGGAAAGCACTTCGGGCGTATTTTGGGCAGTCATCTTGGGTCAGTCATTTCAGCAGTTTTTGGGCCTGTTTTTCCGCTGCCTGCAAGGGTAACTTAGCGGTGAGGTACGAGGCTGTGGTGACTTCGAGCACCGGCCGCGATTTGACAAACCTTCAACAACAGAAAGCACAGAAATGACTCGCTTGAATTGGCAAGAACTTGCACCTGATGGCGCGAAGGCGTTATTTGGCATCCACCACTACATCACGAGTAAGACGAACCTTCCAGAGGAGCTCGTGCACCTCGTATTTCTACGCGTTTCGCAGATCAACGGCTGTGCCCATTGCATCGACAAGCACAGCCGCGATCTGAGAAAAACCATGTCAATCGAAAAGATTGCCTTGCTTCCCGTATGGGACGAAGTGCACCATCTATTCTCTGAAGAGGAACGCGCTGCGCTGGCCTGGGCCGAGGAAGTGACGAATGTCAGCGAAACACATGCATCAGATGAGGCATATGCCGCAGCCTCGGCACATTTCGCGCCCAAAGACCTGGTTGACCTCACGATTACGATCGCCGCAATGAACGCGTTCAACCGACTGGGGGCTCCGTTTAGGCTTCCAGTAGAAGCCAAGTCGTGATTTGTCATGAACATACGCACAACAAATCATGGTTTTAGCCATAAGAGGTTTCGCCTCTGACTGAGCTTGACCGTGCAACTGGCAGAAAGCGTAAGCAAGCCCGCTCGGATGATCCGCGTCGGGCTTCACCTTTCATCGAAGATTGTCTGCTTTTGGCAGTAAGCAACCTTTTCCCTTTGCCTGAAGAAACCTCCGCCAAGTGCCGCAACCACAGCGCGCTGATGGAAGCCATGGACCGCATCAACCAGCGTTGGGGCAAAGGCGCCGTGGCGGTGGGCAGTGCGGTGCAAGTGGGCGCCTGGGGCATGCGGCAAGAGCGCCGCACAGGCATGTGCACCACCCAGCTGGATCAGGTGCCAGTGGCGCGGTAAGGTGGCTGTTGTGTCCAAGCCTGTCTCCCGGCTTGAAGAGACCGATAAATTTGATTGATCCGCCGGCAGCAATGGACCTATAGCAGTATTTGATTATTGATAATCTATGCTTATCAATTTTTAATTTTAAAGTCTTTAAAAAGGTTTTTTAGATGAAAACACAAGTAGTCTTTGTCTCACGACTTCCCCAAGCGAAAACGGAATCTAGTTTCTTTGATTTAATTCGAAGTACGCCTGAGATAAGCCAAAACTACATCGTTTCTAAGGGAAATGTGTACGCAGTAGGTGACTTAGTGAAAGAGCACATTGCTGAGAATGGAGTTTCCAGCATGTTCTGGACACATATAACGTGTGACTCGGTAAGCCATCCGGGCATTACTATTGATGAGGTTGAAGACCTAGTTCTGAGATTTGTCCGTAAGTTGAATGGTGTCAAAAATTTATTCATCACTGATGCCTATATCTATCACCACCAAGGTGATCCAGAACTAGTAAATCTATTCGAGAAAATGATTCGAGAGTTGTCTCGCGACCTAGAACGTGTGACCTTTTTTGCAGATCCTAAAAAACGTTCTCCCGAAGGCGTTGCGGCAATGCATGAAGCGATAAAACGCGTCTCTTCTGAAATTGAAATTGAAGATATCAAAACATCGGAATTTCACGACCGATTTTGGCTGAACTCCGATAACAACTCTGGGGTTGTTATGGGCGCATCATTAAACGGGTTTAAGAGAAAAATCGCTTTAATAGACCATCTCAGAAATGGAGATGCATATCAACTTGTGGAGTTGGCTAAGAAGGCCAGAGAATTGGTAGTAAAGGCCGTTTAATTAACGCTAGAGTCAAGCATCTTCTCACAGTGGCGACGGTGTGAGCAAATTGTTAGGCCTTAGGCTGCAATGTAGTGGAAGCATGCGGTGCAGCTTCAGGTTGAACGGTGGGCATGAGTCGATCTGCAAGCTTTGTGGCTGCAGCGCCTAGCACCGCCCCAAGGATTGCGGATACAACCGCGAGACGAATGTTATCTGCATTGCGCTGGTAGAAGCTTCTGCCATCTTTAGATTCATGAGTGAGTAGTAATCCGTGCCTACGCAACTGAATAAAGCAAATCCAAAAGTACCAACTAATTACCAGCCCCATGACGCAGAATAAGCCCAACTGAAAGGTCTTAAATATAGGAACGTAAGATAGGGCTTGCAAACCAACAAAGACCAACAGGACATGAAAATCTTTGTACAGCGACCTAGGGGATCTCTCTGCGGAGGAAAGGACAGCAGCGACACGCGCAAACATACCGTATGACGCTAGGTCATTACTGCCAGCGAAAAGGCGAGTCGCTGTGGGTGATAGCTCGACAGTGAGATACGGGCGACGAGCGGTCACCGTTAACTCCCGCGGGCTCTTGCCAAGCAAATGGCTTGCAAGCTCATCGACGCTATCGTACTCCATGCCATCGGCGACAAGTTTCACCTCTTCCGCTGGCTCAAGGGCTGTGAGAATCTCTCGGAGTCCTTCGAGATCCAGCACCAGAGGTAAAAATCGATGAGATTGGACCGTTTCAAGACGCTTCAATATTGCCTCCACAAACCTGACTACATTTATACGATAGGTGAAAATGCTTGTAGTTCACCCAAGAGATAATCTATTCAAGATGATGAAGGTGATTAATCATAAGCAAAGCTTTTGGGCAACTGGAAAATTTCAAGATTAAAGCTTGTAGTGAGCCGTCAAAGACCAAAGATGAACAGAATAGTCACGGCCGAATGCAGCCCGCAGACTCTGCAACCTCTCTCCGCCATCAAAGCGTAATCGTCACCAGCACCTGCTTCCCACCACCCGGCATCACATTCACCTTATGCCCCTGCAGCACCTCACCGCGCAGTGGCGTGTCGGCTGCAATGCTGGCCTTGATCTTGGCGGTGGCCTCTTTGCCCAGCGCATAGGTCAGCACTTGGTCGGCCCACTGCACGTTCTGTGCATTCAGGGCTTCCAGCTTGGCATCGCCGCTGATCTGCTCCCATGAAAGGTTGATGCGGCCCTTGCGAAACTCCAGCTTGAACGGTGGCTGGCAATCCTGGGGCGTGCAGTCCTTGGCGCGGAAGTTCAGGCCACGCCCATCCTCCAGCGGGTATTCATACACAGCTGGGCTGCCCACAGCAGCTATCAAACCGGCTTCATCCAACTGGGCAACCGTGCGAGGCGCTTCGCTGAGCGGCGTGGCGCTGGCAGCGTCGGGGTTGCTTTTGGAACAGCCGGTGGCTGCAATGGCCAAAACAAGACAGGCCAGTAGACGTTGCGACATGCTTCTTTCCCTCTCTTCAATGTGCGCCACGGCATACCAGTGCCATGGCCTGGTAAATCACCGTTTCAGATAGCTCTTGTTCCCCGCATCCGTCATGCAATAGCGCCCGCCGCGCGGGCCGGTGCAGACGTTGCCGCTGCGGCAGCTGCAGTCTCCTGGTGTGGCGCTGTTGCGTTGGGGTTGGGTAAGCAGTTGGCGCGGGCTGGTGCCGCCGCCCATTTCCGCGCTGCAGCTGCGCTTGCTGCCGCTGACAGATCCGTCATTGCACACAAAGGTGTCGCCCGCGCAGTGCGAAACACCGCCCTTCTTGCCAGAACAGGGGTAGTTGCGGGCATGGGCATGACCCATCGCGCCTACCAGAAAGACCAGCAGAAAAGCGGTCAGCAGCGACTTACTGCGCATCGCTGGTGCACGGGTCGGCAGTACGGGCAATCCGTGACAAAGGCGCTGCCTCTGTCGTGCATACCTTGCATGGCTTGAACGCCATAGTTCCCCTCTCCCGCCCCGGCCTCTTTGTGCCGTGGGCGCTGCAGTCACCCGTGACTTACACGGGCTTCAAAACATCGACCGCTGCCGATAGCAGGGCACGCCCCTGCTCTGAACTCTGGCGCCACGCCTGCAGCAGTTCTCGCTCCGCAGGCGCCAGCGTGGTTTCAACATCGCCAGCACGTTGACCTGTCACAACGTAAAGCACATCTACGCCCAAGGCGGACATCGCCGCAAGTGCGGCTGCATTAGGTGATGCCTCGCCCTTCTCCCACTTCAGTAGACCGCCACGCGAAACCCCGCATGCCTCTGCAAAGGCCAGCTGCTGGATATCGAGGCGAAGGCGCTCGGACTTGATCCGTTCGCCATATGGATTACTAAAGTTATCCGTCATCTATTGACACGCTCACAATTGTGAGCAATGATCCGCTTACGTTGTAACAATTCAATCCCAATAGTACATGACTGCCACCGCTAGTCCTGCGCGTCGTTCGCGCCGCCGCACCGGCTCGCTGGACCTGCTCCAGCACGACAGGCCCATCCCGCTGCGTTTGCCCAAGGCAGATACCCAGCGCGCCCATGAAGTGGCGGATGGCCTGGACCTCTCCACATCCGCCTATGCGCGCCTGTTGTACCGCATGGGCGAACAGCTGCACCGCCGCACCGGTGTGCTTCAACTGCCCGAGCATGTGATGGAACGCCTGGCGGCCGATGTGCTGGCCTGGACCGTGCAGTCCGCCCAGGCTGCACGGGTGTGATGGAGGCCGCAGTCATGAAAGCTATCTCTCCCTCTGGCATTCATTCTGGTGCCGTCACCCGCACGGTCTACGTCGGCGGCAAGCCCGTAGCCCAGGTAAAGCCACCTACGCAAACTGTGGGCAAAGCCTTGCAGGGCTGTAACAGTGCGTTGCGATCTGCTGCCGTTGGCGCCCGTGCCCGCGCCGGCCACAAGGAAGCCATGCGCCTGCAGTGCCCGCACTGCAAGGAACCCAGCTTCATCCGCACCAGCGCGCAGATGACCGTGCTGACCCGCGAATCCACCTATGCCTGCACCAACCCCGAATGCGGCCACACCTTTGTGGCGCTGACCGAAGTGGTGCGCACCCTCAGCCCCAGCGCCACGCCAGACCCCAGCGTGAACCTGCCCCTGTCCAGCCACGTCCGCCGCGACATGCTGCGCGCCACCCTGGACCACGCAGCAAGCGCAGAGCACGCCACGCAGTTCACCCGCCCAGTGACAGGCGACCTGTTCCCAGTCGGAGGGCCGCCCCCTGACTGACACCACCAGCGCCTAAAGCGCCCTCCCCCTTCCCCCTTTGCCACCCCGTCCGACAGAGCCTGTTTCCAGGCGCTGCGGGGTTTCTTACGCCCAAAAACTGGAGCACATAGCGATGACGCAAGCCCTGCAAATTGCTGAGCTGCCAAGCAGCCAGACCGGCAACCGCTGCGAAGAAATGAAAGTTGGCCGCACGCGCCATGGTGTGAAGCCTTGGTTTATCGACCTCTGCTACTCCGGGGTGAATCGGCGTAGCGCCATGTTCTGGATTGAACTGACCCCGGGTGAAGCGTTTGAGCTGGCAGCGCGTTTGATGTGTGAAGCCAGTGAGGCCGAGCACGCAAACGCCAAGCAAGGCGGTGCAGCATGAGCTGGCGCATCACTCACATTGACCACAATCACCAGCGCCGCCGCATGCAGGTGCTGGCCGCCAACCGCGTGCAGGCCCTGGCCAGCGTGGAAAGCATCTACGGCCTTGGCTGGTATGTGGCCGCTGTGCGCGTTGGGGGTGCGGCGTGAACCTGTCCGAAGTCACCCTGGGCCAATTCACCGACCTGATGCTGCGCGTGCAGCGTGGCGAAGCGCCGCACGCCCCCAGCTTGGCGCCGGCCCTGATGCCTGCAGAGCCTGTGGCCGAGCACCTGCGCGGCCTGTCGCCCGCAGACTGCCGCGCCCGCCTGCGTGTGCTGCAGAACGAAGCCCTCAGCCGCGCCAGCCGCGGCCGTTGGGACGACGTGGAGGCCCGCGAATGGGCCGCCATGGACCTGGGCGTGCGCGTTTGCCTGCTGATCCTGGCCGGCGTGGGTGATGACTTTGACGGACTTTCAGCCCTGGCAGACCGCCACTGGCGCGAAGTACCGCCGCCTGAGCGCAATGCCATCAAGGGCCAGGTACGCGCCATGCGCGCGGCCATGGCCAAAGTCACCAGCCTGGCAGGACGGTAAGCATGGCCCGCAAGCTCCCTACCCACAGCCTGGACGCCTGGAAGCGCAACAAGCCCCAGGCTTGGCACGTTACCCGTGCGCTGCAGGTGCTGCGCAAGGTGGTGCCACCCCAGTGGCGCACCGCGTTGGACAAGGCGGGCCTGGGCCAGATGGACAACGACGGCCCCGAATGGCTGAACGCCCACGACGCACTGCAGGCCGTGGAGCGCTTTGATGCGGACTTTGGTCAGGCCAGCCGCTGGGACTTGAATGACGGCCAGATCTGCACCATGGCCAAGACCTTGGCCTATGAAGTGGGCACGCTGGACGCCTGCGCCCTGCGCGAAGGCCTGAACCTGCAGGAACGTGTGGACAGCATCTACATGCTGATCCGCGCCGTGGGTGTGCGTGAGCACGGCCCCCTGGCCGGTGAGGCCGGCATCAAGCGCACGCTGGATGCTGCGTGGTGGCGCCGTGTACTGCGCCGCCATGTGGCCCGCGTGGTGGAAGCCGGGGCCATTCGCCTGGGGCTGGTCAACCGCCGCGACGGCGGCTATGTCAGCAACAAGGGGCTGCAGCGCCGCACCGAGCAGGTAACCCGCAATGCGGCCACCCTCAAGCGCACGCTGTACCGGAACGAGGCAGGCCAGGTGTTCAACCTGGGTGAGCTGGCCGCCCTGTCCAACTCCAACCCGGTGATCCGTGGCGGTGAGCTGATGACGCGCATCCGCGGCGCTGAGGAATACGCCGACCGCCGCCAGCACATTGGCCTGTTTCTGACGCTGACCACCCCCAGCCGCTTTCACCCGGTGAAGCTGGGCCGCCATGGCCAGCCCCTGCCCAACAAGCGCTACGACGGCCGCAGCACCCCGCGCGATGCGCAGGATTGGCTGTGCGGCATGTGGGCCAAGCTACGCTCCCACCTGGGCCGCCGGGATGTGCACCTCTACGGCATCCGCGTGGCAGAACCCCACCACGACGCCACGCCCCACTGGCACGCCATGGTGTGGGTGGAGGATGAAGTGCAGCTGCAAAAGACCGTGGCCGCCCTGCACCGCTACTGGCTGAGCGATGACGGCGACGAACCGGGCGCCGGCACCAACCGCATCAACATCAAGCGCATGACCGGCGGCGGTGCGGCGGGCTATGTGGCTAAGTACATCGCCAAGAGCGTGGGCCACGCGGCCCTGGCCGACCACCTGGATGTGGTGCAGGGTGAGCTGTTCGACGTGGAAACCTGCGACATGCCCGGCCACCGCCGGGTGGACGCCTGGGCCGCCACATGGGGCATCCGCCAGTTTCAGGCCATCGGTATGCCCAGCGTGTCCGTCTGGCGCGAACTGCGCCGCGTGAGCAAAGACCAGATCGAAGACCTGCGCGTGGGCCGTGACGGCGATACGACCGCATGGCGCGCCTGGCTGGCCTGCCATCGCTGGGGCAAGGAACCCGGCACCGTGGAAGGCGGCGGCGTGATCCGCGCCGACTGGTGCCGGTATATGGAATCCATGGGCGGGCACTGCCGCAAGCGTGGCCAGTGGCACATGGGCCTGGCCCGCCGCCCGGTGCCGGCAGGCACCACCAACGCCTACGGCGAAGAAATCAAGGAAGGCCAGGGCCGCGTGGTGGGACTTGAAACCCGCCATGGCCGCTGGCTGGTGAGCCGCCGCATGGCGTGGCGCCCGGCTGTGCAGGAAGCCCTGGGCGCAGCCCCTGCAGCCGCTGGTGCGCCCCAGCTGGACATGGCCGCCCCCGAACCCGCGCAGGGCACAGACCGGGCGCCGCTGGCGCCCGCTTGGACTCGTTTCAATAACTGTACGGCCCGGCTGACGAACACCCTCCACCGGCAGCTTTTTGGACGCGGCCGACACGAAAAAGAGGACTGGACACCCGGTTCCCCCACCCGATCCGACGCCGAATGGCGCGCACTCGGCACCACCCCCACCCCGTTTTTCTGACCTGACACCCACAGGAGGCCCCACCCATGCCCGCAAAACGCACTGAGCCCAGCAAAAACGCCACGCACCAGAGCGCTGGCTTCAAGTACGTCAACTCCGTGAGCACCGACTTGCGCAAGACGTTTGCCGCCGCCCGCCGCCGCCTGACCCTGGCCAAGAACGCCGCGGAAGGCGCCCAGGCCCGGCTGGATCTGGAAACCGGCGGCCAGGTGCTGCCCTTCAAAGCGGCAGGCGCTGCCTGACGCTACCAAATCAATAGCAACAAAGGAACACACATGCAATCCGCACACAACGTCCAAGAGCTGAAAAGCTACCGCGCCATCCTGATCCCAGCCAACGCCGACGCCGCAGCACTGGAAGGCCTGGCTGAGGACGGCCTGCTGCCCACCATCCGCGTCAAGGCAGCCAACGCCACCCATGCCGAAGCCCAGGCCCACCTGGCCAGCGGCAAAGGCGTGCTGCGCGTGGAGCGCATCGAACCGCTGACGGTCTGACCACACCACAGGAGCGACACCCATGTTCATTCTGATTTTTCGCGCAGCACTAATGCCCGCAATGCTGTTCTTGAGCTTCTTCACCGGCTGGCGCATGGCCCATCGCGTGATCGTGGACGAATGCCAGCGCCTGGGCGGCTTCTTCGTCCGCCGCGGCGAATTCCACTGCATCAGCACGCTGCAAATGTGGCTGATGCACGAAAGCCCGCACCAGCGCATCTATGTGGCCGGCCCCATGTCTGGTCTGCCGGATATGAACTACACCGCCTTCCACGAAGCCGCCGCCCGCCTGCGCGCCAAGGGATGGCACGTGGAAAACCCAGCCGAAAACCCCGACCCACACGTAGACGCCAGCTGCCACTGGACCGCATACATGCGCATGGGCGTCAGCCAGCTGATGACCTGCCACGCCATCTACCTGCTGCCCGGCTGGCAGCAGTCCAAGGGCGCCAGCCTGGAATACCTGATCGCCCAGCGCCTGGGCCTGCAAATCATGCAGCACCACCAGCAGGAAGACGTGCTGCAGGAGTGGCTGGGTGAACTGGTAGACGCCGCGCCATCCATGCGACCGGCAGCCATTGCGGCCATCTCAACACAGGGAGTTGCGTGATGGGATCGACACACCCACAACCAATCGCGCCACAAGGGCGCCGAACTGAGGAAGCCATGAGCACGACACCAAACAGCAATGGTGCAGATCCCGAGTGGGTTCTGGCCGAGAAATACGAGCAGCTCACGGGCGTGACGCCCATGGCAATCCATAACCGCCGCCGCGCAGGTATCTGGCGCGACGGGCAGCACTGCGCAGTTGTGCTGCGCCGCCTGTATGTCAATGTGAAGGAAGCAGACCAGTGGATAAGAAACCAACTCTCGTAACCCCTGCAGGCGTGATGATCCGCGAACTGGTGGGCGGATCGCGGCTACAGATTGCATTCACCTGGCAAGGCAAGCAGTGCCGTGAGCTGCTGCCGCCCGGGCCAATCAACAAAGGCAGCATCCTCTATGCGGCAAACCTGCGTGCAGAGATCCGCCGCAAGATCGACGATGGAACGTTCGAATACGCAGCCTACTTTCCGGACAGCAGCCGGGCCCGCACCGAGCAGGACAGAGAGCTGACGATGGAGAAGCTGCTGGACCGCCAGCTCTCTATTTACAAGCGCCAGGTGGAGAACGGCCACATGTCCAAGTCCACCTACCAGGGCTACCGCAAGAGCATCCTGAGCAAGCGCATGCAGCGATGGGATGGAATGCACCCGGCCGAGGTGACACCTTCGCTGCTGCGCGACTGGATCAGCGAGATGGATCTCACCACCAAAGCGATCCGCAACTTATTGGTGCCCTTCCGTTCGGTGCTGGAGGACGCACTGAACGACGAGATCATCGAGTTCAACCCTTTTGAACGTATCGCCCTTGTGAAGCTGATCCGCCAAACCGCAAAGGCCAGCGATTACGTAGTGCAGCCGTTCACCCAGGCCGAACGCATGACCATCCTGGATGCGTGCCGCACCGATGAGCGCCCAACTTTCCTGTTCTGGTTCAACACGGGCCTGCGCCCCGGTGAGCTGCAGGCCCTGGAATGGGAGCACATTGACTGGGAGCGGCGTGTCGCGCGCATCGTCCAGAACCAGGTGGCGGGCGTCATCAAGGGCCCAAAGACCGCAGCAGGCAAGCGGGAGGTGGACTTGAACGACGAAGCCATGCAGGCCCTGCGCGATCAGTTAGCCATCAGCGGCGACCGCGGCAAGCGTGTGTGGCTCAACACCGTGACGCTGGCCCCCTGGACCACGGATGCCCAGGTGCGCAAAACCGCATGGCTGCCACTTATGGCCAGGGCCGGCATCCCCTACCGCAACCCGTATCAGATCCGCCACACCTACGCCTCTACCCAGCTAACGGCCGGCGCCAACCCCTGGTACGTGGCCCAGCAGCTGGGCCATGAGGATGTGGAGATGGTTTTCCGCACCTACGGCAAATTCATCCGCGAGGATTACCAGCGACCAAAAACACTTCCAGGATCGGTGTGAAATCGGTGTGAAATCGGTGTGAATTTCAGCGCAATCTGAGGCAATTCAGGGCTGAAAAAGATAACGCCACACAATGGGTTTCATTGTGTGGCGTTGCTGTGAATGGTGGAGCTGGCGGGAATTGAACCCGCGTCCGCAAGCCTTCGTCAGACAGATCTACATGCTTAGCGTTCTGTTTTGAATCTCACCCGGTTTGCCGCGCAGGCGCACGCTGCAAACAAGGCCAGTACCCTATTTTCTTGTTCCACACCAAGGTACCCGGCGCAGAACCAGCTGATGTAAATTCCCTTGCAGCCTGGAGGTATTTCTACCCCCTTGCCCAGCCCATCAACGTGCTGTTGCAAGGCTCACCGGATTAAGCGGCGAGTGCGAAACGTTCGTCGTTTGCAGTTAGTTTTTTGAATGGAGATTTACGAGCGTCACTCAAGCTCGGCATGCACCGCGCTGATCCCGAACCCACGTCGAAACCAGGACAGCCCCATAGACCGTATCTTAGTCCATACCCAGCAACTTCAAGAGCTCCAGGGGATTTTTAATTGCAGCATCCGGATTCCAGCCGGCTGTACTGTCCACGCCGCCCAGATAGCCGTAATCCGCAGCCACACCGCGCATCCCTGCGGCACGCGCCGCCTGCATGTCCCGCTCATCGTCCCCCACGTAAATGGCGTGCTCCGGCAAGATGCCCAGACGCTCACATGCATGCAGCAAAGGTGCCGGATGCGGCTTGGCATGTGGGGTGGTATCACCACAGACCACCACTGCCGCCCGACCCAGCGTCGCCTCCTGGCGGGCGATCGGCAGCGTAAAGCGCTCGGACTTGTTGGTCACGATGCCCCAGGGACGGCCTTGCTGCTCCAACCCCTGCACCAGCTGCGGCACTCCGGCAAACAGGCCCGAATGCTGCATCAGCAAACCCTCATAGGCTTGAAAGAACTCTTCGCGGCGCAGCTCGAACTCTGGCATATCCGGCTGCAGACCCAGCGCAATGCGCAGCATTCCGCGTGCGCCCGTGCCCACAAAAGGCCGGTAATGCGACAGCGGCAAATCATCCAGGCCCGCATCGCGACGCAATACATTCGCTGCAGCGGCCAGATCCGGGGCACTGTCCAGCAACGTGCCGTCCAGGTCAAACAGCACGGCGCGCACGCCATTCCAGGGCGCCGCCATCACAGGACGGGCCGGCGTGTCGCCAGCAGGTAGTTCACGCTGGTGTCGCCACTCAACCAGTAACGCCCCGTCAAAGGGTTGTGCTCCATCCCCTTGGCCGAATCAACGACCAAGCCCGCATCCATGGCAAATTGCGCCAGCTCGCTGGGGCGGATGAACTTGTCGAATTCATGGGTACCCTGCGGCAGCATCTTGAGCACATACTCCGCCGCCACAATGGCCAAGGCATACGCCTTGGGATTGCGGTTGATGGTGGAGAAAAACACCCAGCCACCCGGCTTGACCAACTGACCGCAAGCCCGCACCACCGAGGCCGGATCCGGCACATGCTCCAGCATCTCCATGCAGGTCACCACATCAAAGGCGCCCGGCTTCTCTTCCGCCAGCACCTCCACCGGCACCTCGCGGTATTGCACGCCCGTGGTGCCGGCTTCCAACGCATGCAACTGCGCCACGCGCAGTGACTTGGTAGCCAGATCGATCCCCAGCACCTGCGCCTCCTTGCGCGCCATGGAGTCGGCCAGGATGCCACCACCACAGCCTACATCCAGCACCTGCTTGCCCTTCAGCGAGGCAAGACCGTCAATCCACGCCAGGCGCAGCGGATTGATCTGGTGCAAAGGCTTGAATTCACTCTCTGTATCCCACCAGTGGTGGGCCAGGCTGGCAAATTTCTCCAGCTCGGCTGGATCCACATTGGTACTTTGGCTCATAGTGAAAGATTGTCACCCATCCACGGGCATATCAGCAGGAATAAAAAAAGCCCCGTTGCCGGGGCTTTTTAGAGGCAATCCGAAGATTACTGAGCGGCGCGGGTACCGACCACTTCGATTTCCACGCGACGGTTCTTGGCGCGGCCTTCCTTGGTCTTGTTGTCGGCCACAGGTTGCTTTTCGCCCTTGCCTTCGGTGTACACGCGGTCCTTGGCGATGCCCTTGGACACCAGGTAAGCCTTCACGGCTTCAGCGCGACGCACCGACAGCTTCTGGTTGTAAGCGTCAGAGCCGATGGAGTCGGTGTGACCCACAGCAATCACGACTTCCAGGTTGATGTCCTTGACCTTGGAGGCCACGTCATCCAGCTTGGCCTTGCCTTCGGGCTTCAGAACAGCCTTATCGAAGTCAAAGAAAGCGTCAGCAGCGAAGGTCACCTTCGAAGCCACGGCGGGAGCGGGAGCGGGAGCGGGAGCAACAGCAGCGGGAGCAGGAGCCACAGCAGGAGCGGGTTGCAGAGCACCGTCGCAACCCACAGCAGCAGTAGCAGGCGTCCAGTTGGCATCGCGCCAGCACAGTTCGTTCGTGCCGTTCTTCCAGACGTGTTCGCCCGTGCCGTTCTGCCAGTTGTCGATGACATTGCCACCGTTAGCTGCCTTGACTTGAGCGCCAGCGGCAGTTGCCAGGGCGGCGGTTGCGAACAGCATCGCTACTTTGTTCAGTTTCTTCATGGTTCTCCTCTTGGGGATTGAGCCGTGGCCGGACCACGGAATTGAGGACGTCATTAGTGACCATCACCAAGAACGCTGGTTTTGATTGTGCCATACGTAACAGAGCAAAAGCCAAGGCCCTTGGGCACCAACAGTAGGACAAAAGCCTAATACCGGACATGTGTTGCCTGGCAGCAACACGCCATTCACCCTAAAATGACCGCTCCTCGCCGTCACCGTATAAGAGTACATGACCCAGTTTGCCAAAGAAACACTTCCCATCAGCCTAGAAGAAGAGATGCGCCGCAGTTACCTCGATTACGCAATGAGCGTGATCGTGGGCCGCGCACTCCCTGATGCGCGCGATGGCCTGAAGCCCGTGCATCGTCGTGTGCTCTATGCCATGCACGAGCTCAATAACGACTGGAACCGCCCCTACAAAAAATCGGCGCGTATCGTCGGGGACGTGATTGGTAAATATCACCCCCACGGCGACAGCGCCGTGTACGACACCATCGTGCGTATGGCCCAGGATTTTTCCCTGCGCCACATGCTGGTCGATGGCCAGGGCAACTTCGGATCGGTGGACGGCGACAGCGCCGCTGCCATGCGCTACACGGAAATCCGCCTCTCCAAGATCGCACACGAAATGCTGGGCGACATCGACAAGGAAACTGTTGATTTCGGCCCCAACTACGACGGCTCCGAAAGCGAGCCGCTGACCCTGCCCGCCCGCCTGCCCAATCTGCTGGTGAACGGCTCGGCCGGTATTGCCGTGGGCATGGCTACCAATATTCCGCCGCACAACCTCAACGAGGTGGTGGACGCCTGCCTGCACCTGCTGCGCAATCCGGAAGCCAGCGTGGACGACCTGATGGAAATCGTGCCCGCGCCCGACTTCCCCACCGCCGGCATCATCTACGGCATCAATGGTGTCAAGGAAGCCTACCGCACCGGCCGCGGCCGTGTGGTGATGCGCGCCAAGGTGCACTTTGAAGACATCGACCGGGGCCAGCGCCAGTCCATCATCGTGGATGAGCTCCCCTACCAGGTGAACAAGAAGACCCTGCAAGAGCGCATGGCCGAACTGGTGCACGAAAAGAAGATCGAAGGCATCAGCCACATCCAGGACGAGTCGGACAAATCCGGCATGCGCCTGGTGATCGAACTCAAGCGCGGCGAAGTGCCCGAAGTGGTGCTGAACAATCTGTACAAGCAGACCCAGCTGCAGGACACCTTCGGCGTCAATATGGTCGCGCTGGTCGACGGCCAGCCCAAGCTGTGCAATCTGAAGGATCTGGTACAGGTCTTCCTGCAGCACCGCCGCGAAGTGGTGACCCGACGCACCGTGTTCGAGCTGCGCAAGGCGCGCGACCGGGGCCACGTGCTGGAAGGCCTGGCCGTCGCGCTGGCCAATATCGATGACTTCATTGCCATCATCCGCAACGCCCCCACCCCACCGGTGGCCAAAGCCGAGCTGATGGCCAAGAGCTGGGACAGCAAGCTGGTGCGCGAAATGCTCACCCGCACCCGCGAAGACGGCGGGGTGGTCAATGCCGACGACTACCGCCCGGAATCGCTGGAACGCGAATTCGGCCTGGGCCAGGACGGTCTGTACCGCCTGTCCGACACGCAAGCGCAGGAAATCCTGCAAATGCGCCTGCAGCGCCTCACCGGCCTGGAGCAGGACAAGATCGTCGCCGAATACCGCGAGATCATGGCCGCCATCGAAGACCTGCTGGACATCCTGGCCAAGCCCGCCCGCGTGTCCACCATCATCGGTGACGAACTGACCACGCTGAAGACCGAATTCGGCCAATCCAAGAAGGGCATGCGCCGCTCCACCATCGAGTACAGCGCGCAAGACCTGTCCACCGAAGACCTGATCACCCCCACCGACATGGTGGTGACGCTCTCGCACACCGGCTACATCAAGAGCCAGCCGCTGTCCGAATACCGCTCGCAAAAGCGCGGCGGCCGCGGCAAGCAGGCCACCTCTACCAAGGAAGACGACTGGATCGACCAGCTCTTCATCGCCAACACGCACGACTACCTGCTGTGCTTCTCCAACCGTGGCCGCCTGTACTGGCTCAAGGTCTGGGAAGTGCCTGCAGGCTCGCGCGGCTCGCGCGGACGCCCCATCGTCAACATGTTCCCGCTGCAGGAAGGCGAGAAGATCAACGTGGTGCTGCCGCTCACCGGCGACAACCGCAGCTTCCCCGAAGACCACTACGTCTTCATGGCCACCAGCATGGGCACCGTCAAGAAGACGCCGCTGACAGAGTTCAGCAACCCGCGCAAGGCCGGCATCATTGCCGTGGGCCTGGACGAAGGCGACTTCCTGATTGGCGCCGCACTCACCGATGGCAAGCACGACGTGATGCTGTTCTCTGACGGCGGCAAGGCGGTGCGCTTTGACGAAAACGATGTCCGCCCCATGGGCCGCAATGCCCGTGGCGTGCGCGGCATGAACATCGACGACACGCAAAACGTGATCGCCATGCTGGTGGCCGAAGCCGACGACGGCACCGGCAACGTGGCCGAAGGCTCGCAAAGCGTGCTGACCGCCACCGAAAACGGCTACGGCAAGCGCACCCACATCGGTGAGTACACCCGCCACGGCCGCGGCACCAAGGGCATGATTGCCATCCAGCAGTCCGAACGCAACGGCAAGGTCGTGGCCGCCACCCTGGTCGGCACCGAAGACGAGATCATGCTGATCACCGACACCGGCGTGCTGGTGCGCACCCGGGTGGCGGAGATCCGCGAAATGGGCCGCGCCACCCAGGGCGTCACACTGATTGCACTGGACGAAGGCGCCAAGCTCAGCGGCCTGCAGCGGATTGCCGAAAACGACGCCAACAGCGACGCCGAAGGCGACCCGGAAGCCACCCCCGGGGAAGCCACCGAAGGCGATGACACCCCCGAGGCCCCCTCGGCGGAATAAGCCCCACACCCCACTGCGCAAGCTGTGGGGTGTTTTTTCGCCTAACATTGCATTTTTGATAGCTGACTGCGCCGACTACCGTGGCGCTGCAGCCCGATTTGATAGCCGACCATGACGCGCCCTTACAACTTTTCCGCCGGCCCCGCCGCCATCCCCGAAGAAGTCCTGCAGCAAGCCGCTGCCGAGATGCTGGACTGGCAAGGCTCCGGCATGGGCGTGATGGAAATGAGCCACCGCGGCAAGGAATTCATCAGCATCTACGAAGCGGCAGAAGCCGACCTGCGCAGTCTGCTGGCCGTGCCCGCCAACTTCAAAATCCTGTTCATGCAAGGCGGCGGCCTGGCCGAAAACGCCATCGTTCCGCTGAACCTGTCGCAAGGCGGTGCGGTGGACTTCGTGGTCACCGGCAGCTGGAGCCAGAAGTCTTTCAAGGAAGCCGGCAAGTACGCCAGCAACCGCCTGGCCGCCAGCGGCGAAGCCAGCAACTTCACCAGCGTGCCGGACGCCGCCAGCTGGAAGCTGGGCAGCGATGCAGCCTATGTGCACCTGTGCAGCAACGAAACCATCCACGGCGTGGAGTTCCAGCAACTGCCCGACCTGAAAGCCCTGGGCTGCAACGCCCCGCTGGTGATCGACTTCTCCTCGCACGTGGCCTCGCGCCCGGTGGACTGGAGCCGCGTGGGCCTGGCTTTTGGCGGCGCGCAAAAGAACATCGGCCCGGCCGGCCTGACCATCGTCATCGTGCGCGAAGACCTGCTGGGCCGCGCCCTGCCGGTCTGCCCCACGGCGTTCGACTACAAGACCGTGGCGGACAACCAAAGCATGTTCAACACGCCGCCCACTTGGGGCATCTATATGGCAGGTCTCACCTTCCAATGGCTCCAGCGCCAGACCGAAGGCAGCCTGACCGGCGTGGCCGCCATGGAGGCGCGCAACATCGCCAAGGCCGAGTTGCTGTACGGTTACATCGATGCCTCGCAGCTGTACGTGAACAAGGTCGACAAGGCCTACCGCTCGCGCATGAATGTGCCGTTCCTGCTGCGTGACGAAAGCCGCAACGACGCCTTCCTGGCCGGCGCCAAGGCACGCGGCCTGCTCCAGCTCAAGGGCCACAAGTCCGTGGGCGGCATGCGCGCCAGCATCTACAACGCCATGCCGCTGGCGGGCGTGCAGGCACTGGTCGACTACATGCGTGAATTCGAGCGCACCAGCGCCTGACGCCTGACCTCCACCACCCAGCACAGATAAGAAACAAGCCGCCGGTGCGTGCAGCACCACGATTTGCCGCAACACTCTGCGGCAAACGTTTGTTCCCTGCATGCGTACAGGCGGCTTTTGCATTTTGAGGATGCCATGAGCACAGAACCCCAAGCCAGCCCCGAGCTGCTGAAGCTGCGCAACGAAATCGACAGCCTGGACAAGCAATTGCTGGAGCTGGTCAACCAGCGCGCGCGCGTGGCCGAGCAAGTGGGTGACCTGAAGAAGCTGGAAGGCTCCACCTTCTTCCGCCCCGACCGCGTGGCCCAAGTCATTGAAAAGATCAAGACCCACAACCCCGGCCCGCTGAAGGGTGCGCATGTGGCCGCCATCTGGCGCGAAATCATGTCCGCCTGCCTGGCGCTGGAATCGCCCCAGCGTGTGGCCGTGCTCGGCCCCGAAGGCACCTTCTGCGAAGAGGCCGCGGTGCAGTACTTTGGCGGCGCCGCCGACTTCCTGTACTGCAACACCTTTGAAGAAGTGTTCCATGCCACCGCCGCCGGCAGCGCCCAGTACGGCGTGGTGGGCGTGGAAAACTCAACCGAGGGCGTGGTCAACCGCACCCTGGACATGTTCCGCAACTCGCCTTGCCACATCGTGGGCGAAGTGAGCATGCTGATCCGCCACAACCTGCTGCGCTCCAGCAACACGCTCGACGGCATCGAGGTGGTGGCGGCCCACCCCCAGGCCCTGGCACAGTGCCACGCCTGGCTATCCAAGCACCTGCCCCACGCCGAACGCCGCCCGGTCGACAGCAACGCCGAAGGCGCCCGGCTCGCGGCGCTGAACCCCGGCTGGGCCGGCATCAGCAGCGAACGCGCCGCACAGCAGTTTGGCCTGCACATCGTCAGCCACGCCATCCAGGACGACGCCTACAACCGCACGCGCTTTGCCGTCATCTGCCTGCCACACACCCTGGCCACCCCGGCCCCCACGGGCAAGGACTGCACCAGCCTCGTGATTTCCGTGCCCAACCGCCCCGGCGCCGTGCACGATCTGCTGGTTCCGCTGAAGACGCACGGCGTCTCCATGACGCGTTTTGAATCGCGCCCGGCCCGCACCGGCCAGTGGGAGTACTACTTCTACATCGACCTGGAAGGCCACCCCGCCCAGCCCAACATGGCCAAGGCCTTGGCCGAGCTGCAGAGCCTGAGCGCCTTCTACAAGGTGCTGGGCACCTACCCGGTGGCTGCAGCCTGAGGACACGCCCGCATGTTTGAACAACTGGGATTGATCGGCTGCGGCCTGATGGGCGGCTCGTTTGCGCTGGCACTGAAAGAAGCCGGTCTGGTGAAGCGCGTAGTCGGCTACAGCAAATCCCCCTCCACCACCGAACGCGCCCGCCAGATGGGCGTGATCGATGACATCGCCCCCACCGCAGCCATGGCTGCCTCCGGTGCCGATCTGGTGCTGCTGGCCATGCCGGTGGCTGCCACCGAAGCCACGCTCCAATCCATCCAGCAGCAGGTCACCCACCGCACGCTGGTAATGGACGTGGGCTCCACCAAGACCGATGTGGTGCACGCAGCGCGCAGTGCACTGGGCAACAGCTTCGGCAGCTTTGTGCCAGCCCACCCCATTACCGGCAAGGAAGTGGCCGGCGTCGAACACGCCGACGTCCACCTGTACCGCAATGCCCTGGTGGTGCTGACCCCCACCGAGCACACCCTGGCGCCCCAGTTGCAGCATGCCGAAGCACTGTGGAAGGCACTGGGTTGCCGCGTGACCCGCATGGCACCGGAAACACACGACACCGCGTTCGCCGCCGTCAGCCACCTGCCGCACCTGCTGGCCTTTGCCATGATGAACGGCGTGCTGGCCCAGCCGGAAGCGGCCCACTTCCTGTCGCTGGCCGGCCCCGGCTTTCGGGACTTCACCCGCATTGCTGGCGGCGAGCCCCGCCTGTGGCGCGATGTGCTGCTGGCCAACAAAAAAGAAGTGCTGGCCCAGTCCCGCCACTTCCAGCAGGCGCTGCAGCAGTTGGAGCAGGCCATGCTGGCCGATGACGACCAGGCGCTGCAAGCCCTGCTGACCCACGCCAGCGATGCCCGCCTGCACTGGACCATGGGTCAGCCCCCGGCGGCCCGCACGCCGGCCTGACTGTATTTTTGATAATTCCTCCTGCATGTACCGCACCGCATTCCTGGACCTTCCCGCGCTGGCCACGGCCGGCGGCACCGTCAGCCTGCCCGGCTCCAAAAGCATTTCCAACCGCGTACTGCTGCTGGCCGCGCTGAGCCAGGGCACAACCACTATCCACGACCTGCTGGATTCCGACGACACCCGCGTGATGCTGGCCGGACTCAAGCAGTTGGGCTGCACCATCACACCCGATGCCGTCACCCCCGGCCAGCCAATTGCCGTGACCGGCATTGGCGGCCGGCTGCCCGCCGGCACGGCGGCCACCCTGTTCCTGGGCAATGCCGGCACCGCCATGCGCCCGCTGACTGCGGCCCTGGCCGTATTGGGTGGCAACTTTGAAATGACGGGCGTGCCCCGCATGTACGAGCGCCCGATCGGCGACCTGGTCGATGCGCTGCGCCAGCTGGGCTGCCAGATCGACTACCTCAAGGACGCAGGCTTCCCGCCGCTGAAAATCGGCCAACCGGATTTCAGCGCCTGGAGTGATGCCCCCATCCAGGTGCGCGGTGACGTGTCCAGCCAGTTCCTGACCGCGCTGCTGATGGCCCTGCCCCTGCAGGCTGCAGACAAGGCCATCACCATCGAGGTGGTGGGGGAACTGATCTCCAAGCCCTACATCCACATCACGCTGGAGCTGCTGGCGCGTTTTGGCATCCAGGTGCACAACGAGAACTGGCAGCGCTTTGTGATTCCCGCCGGCAGCCGCTACCAGTCGCCGGGCGCCATCCATGTGGAGGCCGACGCCTCGTCCGCCAGCTACTTCATCGCACTCGGCGCCCTGGCAGCCGCCACGCCAGGCCAAACGGGCGTGCGGATTCTGGGCGTGGGCAAGGATTCCATCCAGGGCGACATCCGTTTTGTGGAGGCCGCCCAGGCCATGGGCGCGCAGGTGGAAAGCGGCCCCAACTGGCTGCAGGTCGGCCGTGGCACCTGGCCGCTGAAGGCCATCGATCTGGACTGCAACCACATTCCCGACGCCGCCATGACGCTGGGCGTGATGGCGCTGTATGCCGATGGCACGACCACGCTGCGCAATATCGCCAGCTGGCGCGTCAAGGAAACCGACCGCATCGCCGCCATGGCCTGCGAGCTGCGCAAGCTGGGCGCCACGGTGGAGGAAGGCGCGGACTACATCCGCATCACCCCGCCCGCCAGTGCCACCGGTTGGAAAGCCGCCAGCATCCACACCTATGACGACCACCGCGTGGCCATGTGCTTCGCACTGGCCGCCTTCAATCCGGCCGGCCTGCCGGTGCGCATCGAAGACCCGCAGTGCGTGGGCAAGACCTTCCCGGATTTCTTTGAATCGCTGTTTGCCGTGTGCGACACCCCGGCACAGCAGATTCCGGTGATCTGCATAGACGGCCCTTCCGGCTCCGGCAAAGGCACGGTGGCGGCCCAGGTGGCAGAACGCCTGGGCTACCGGCTGCTGGATTCCGGCGCGCTCTACCGCATCACCGGTCTGGTGGCCACCCGCGCCGGCATGGCACTGGAAGCCACCAACGCCGAACGCATTGCCGCACTGATTGCCGCGCAGCAGCTGGAATTCACCTCCGACCAGCGCGTGCTGGTCAACGGTGAAGATGTCTCCCTGGCCATCCGCACCGAGGAAGCCGGCATGAACGCCTCCAAGGTCTCGGCCTTCCCGGCCGTGCGCAGCGCCCTCGTGGGCGTGCAGCACGCCTTTCGCGCCCTGCCCGGACTGGTGGCCGACGGCCGCGACATGGGCACCGTGATCTTCCCGCACGCACCGCTGAAGGTCTACCTCACGGCCAGCGTGCAATGCCGCGCCGAGCGTAGGTATAAGCAGTTGATTTCCAAGGGACTTCCTGCTAATATGCAGGCGCTTTTTGCGGACCTTGAAGCCCGGGATGCGCGCGACATGCATCGCGCAGCCGCCCCCCTCAAGCCCGCAGAAGACGCGCTGCAACTGGACAATTCCACCGGCACGGCCGAAGAAGCCGTACAACAGGTGATGGACTGGTGGGCAGCGCGCCAGCCTTTTGCGCCCGCCGCACAAGGCTGAGCACTGGGTCCGCACACCACATTCGCGCCTTTTTCATGCGCACTGGTGCTGCGGTTTGCAACCTTTTAACCCGCAGGGTGACACCTGCAAGCCTCTGCTTACAGCCATAAAAACGTCGGCAATGGTGCCGTCGGAAACCTGTCTGCAGTCAAGGAACTACATGTCTGAATCTTTTGCAGCCCTTTTTGAAGAGTCGTTGACACGCACCGAAATGCGTCCTGGCGAAGTCATTACCGCTGAAGTCGTGCGCGTTGAGCACAATTTCGTGGTGGTGAACGCTGGCCTGAAGTCGGAAGCCTACGTGCCTCTGGACGAGTTCAAGAACGACCAGGGCGAAGTCGAAGTCCAAGTGGGTGACTTCGTGTCCGTGGCCATCGGCTCCATCGAAAACGGCTACGGCGACACCATCCTGTCGCGCGACACCGCCAAGCGTCTGGCTTCCTGGCTGTCGCTGGAAAAGGCGCTGGAATCCGGCGAATTCGTGACCGGCACCACCTCCGGCAAGGTCAAGGGCGGCCTGACCGTTCTGGTCAACGGCATCCGCGCTTTCCTGCCCGGTTCGCTGATCGACACCCGTCCCATCAAGGACCTGACTCCCTACGAAAACAAGACCCTGGAATTCAAGGTCATCAAGCTGGATCGCAAGCGCAACAACGTGGTGCTGTCGCGCCGCGCTGTGGTCGAAGCCTCCATGGGCGAAGAACGCGCCAAGCTGATGGAAACCCTGAAGGAAGGCGCCATCGTGCAAGGCGTGGTCAAGAACATCACCGAATACGGTGCGTTCGTTGACCTGGGCGGCATCGACGGTCTGCTGCACATCACCGACATGGCATGGCGCCGCGTGCGTCACCCTTCGGAAGTGGTGACTGCCGGCCAGGAAATCACTGCCAAGATCCTGAAGTTCGACACCGAAAAGAACCGCGTGTCCCTGGGCCTGAAGCAAATGGGCGACGATCCATGGATGGGCGTGTCGCGCCGTTATCCTTCGGCCACCCGTCTGTTCGGCAAGGTCACGAACATTGCCGACTACGGCGCGTTCGTGGAACTGGAACCCGGTATCGAAGGTCTGGTGCACGTGTCCGAAATGGACTGGACCAACAAGAACATTGCTCCTTCCAAGCTGGTCACCCTGGGTGACGAAGTGGAAGTCATGGTTCTGGAAATCGACGAAGACAAGCGTCGCATCTCCCTGGGCATGAAGCAATGCAAGGCCAACCCCTGGCAAGAATTCGCTCAGAACACCAAGCGCGGCGACCGCGTGAAGGGCCCCATCAAGTCCATCACCGACTTCGGCGTGTTCGTGGGTCTGGCTGCCGGTATCGACGGCCTGGTGCACCTGTCCGACCTGTCCTGGAACGAAACCGGCGAAGCCGCTGTTCGTAACTACAAGAAGGGCCAGGAAGTCGAAGCCATCGTGCTGGCCGTGGACGTGGAGCGCGAGCGCATCTCCCTGGGCATCAAGCAACTGGACAGCGATCCTTTCACGACCTTCGTGACCGTGAACGACAAGGGCCAGATCGTGACCGGCAAGGTCAAGACCGTGGACCAACGTGGCGCTGAAATCGATCTGGGCGAAGACATCATCGGCTACCTGCGCGTGTCCGAACTCTCCCGCGATCGCGTGGAAGATGCCCGTTCCGTGCTGAAGGAAGGCGACGAAGTGACCGCCGTGGTGGTGAACGTGGATCGCAAGACCCGCAACATCCAGCTGTCCATCAAGCAAAAGGACCAAGCTGAACAGCAAGAAGCCATGGCTTCCCTGTCGGCCCAATCCTCCAAGGAAAACGCCGGCACCACCAGCCTGGGCGCTCTGCTGCGCGCCAAGCTGGACGCCGACAAGTAATCCCACAGTGTTAGCCCTGCGCTAACACTGAGGATTCGCAAGCAGCGGGCGCTCTCTCGGCGCCCGCTGCGCTTTTCACCCTAGCCTCACTTTTGTGCGATGACCCGATCTGACCTCGTCGAGGAACTGGCCGCCCGCTTCGATCAGCTGACCCAGCGCGATGCCGAACTGGCCGTGAAAACCATCCTGGACGCCGTGAGCGACGCCCTGGTGCGTGGCCAGCGCATTGAGATCCGCGGTTTTGGCAGCTTCTCTGTCACCCGCCGCCCCCCCCGCCTGGGCCGCAATCCCCGCAGCGGCGAAGCCGTGCAGATTCCCGCCAAGCGCGTTCCCCATTTCAAGCCCGGCAAGGCGCTGCGCGAAGATGTGGACCATCCCGTGCCCGTGGCCACTAGCGACACCGCTACCCTCCTGCAACGCAAGGCCTGAGCCCTTGCATCCGCATGCTGCGCTGGCTCAAAAAGCGCAGCGAAGGTTCTAGAATCAGAGCGTCACTACAAGGGCGCGCATGAAATACCTGTTGTGGCTGCTCAAGGCAGCCATTTTTTTCACCCTCTTCGCCTTCGCGCTGAACAACCAGCAAGAAGTCACGGTGCATTTCTTCTTTGGCACGCAATGGCGGGCCCCTCTGGTCCTGGTAGTACTGTCTGCCTTCGGCCTGGGCCTGATTGCCGGGGTGCTCGGCATGGTGCCGCGCTGGTGGAAGCACCGCAAGGCTGCGGCCCACGCCCAAAAACCAGCCCCGGCGCCCACCAATGCCGAGACGCCAGCACCTGTGACCTCTTCCGACACCATTTCCTCGAGCATCCATGGAATTTGACCTCAGCTGGATCCTGCTGGGCCTGCCACTGGCCTTCATCCTGGGCTGGCTGGCTTCGCGCCTGGACCTGCGCCAGATCCGCGCGGAAAACCGCCAGGCACCCAAGGCCTATTTCAAAGGCCTGAACTTCCTGCTCAACGAGCAGCAGGACAAAGCCATCGATGCCTTCATCGAGGCCGTGCAGAACGACCCCGACACCACCGAGCTGCACTTTGCACTGGGCAATCTGTTCCGTCGCCGTGGCGAATACAACCGCGCCGTGCGCGTGCACGAGCACCTGCTGTCACGGGCAGACCTGAGCGCCTCCGACCGCGAACGTGCCCAGCACGGTCTGGCCCAGGACTTTCTGAAAGCCGGCCTGCTGGACCGTGCCGAAGAAGCCCTGCGCCGCCTGGAAGGCACGCCCTACGAGACCGAATCCCGCCTGGCGCTGCTGGCCATCTATGAACGCTCACGCGACTGGCCGCTGGCTGCGGACATTGCCCGCCGCATGCAGACCGCCAACCAGGGCGACTTCAGCGCCCGCCTGGCCCATTACCTGTGCGAGCAAGCCAGCGAAAAAGCCGCCCACGCCCAGCTGGAGCCCGCCATGGACCTACTCCATGAAGCCGTGGCCATCGCCCCCCAGTCCATCCGCCCACGCATCGAACTGGCCAAGGTGCTGCACCGCCTGCAACGCTCCGAGGACGCCTTCCAGTCCCTGGTCACGCTGTCGCGCGAAACACCGCAGGGCCTGCCACTGGCCGCGCCGCTGCTGCTGGAAGTGGCGGCTGCCAGCAACCACACCACCGATGCCGCAGCCCTGCTGCGCCAGCACTACCAGCAGACACCGTCGCTGGACCTGCTGGACGCCTTGGTCGCGCTGGGGGCAGCCCCCGCATCGCCCCAAGACAGCGAAGCCCAGGCCGACGCCCGCAGCTGGTATGTGCAGCATCTGTCCCGCGAACCCTCGCTGGTCGCGGCCACCAAGTGGCTGGCAGGCGAAAAGCTGGAGCAGGAACAGTTCCACCCCGCCGTGCAAAAAGCGCTGGACCATGCCAGCAAACCGCTGCTGCGCTATCGCTGTGCCGCCTGCGGCTTTGAAGCCCGCACCCATTTCTGGCATTGCCCCGGCTGCCAGAGCTGGGACAGCTACCCCGCACGCCGCGTCGAAGAGCTTTAACCACGCCCTTGCCAGCCGCCCGGCCATGGCGGCTGGGCTGAACTGGGTTTGGCCAATAAAAAAAAGCTGCGACGCATCGCAGCTTTTTTTGTGGCTGCACCGGCATGCCGGTACAGCAGGGGCAAGGCAGAGCCGGCTCAACCCGCCTTCACGGTCAGGTTGTTGGCCACCGAACTCACCCCCTGCACCGCCTTGGCGATGTCACCGGCGCGGTCCTTGGCCGCCTGGTTGGGCGCTTCGCCCGTCAGCGTGACCACACCGTCCTTGGTGTCCACATTGATCTTGATGGCGCTCAGCTCGGAGTCCTTGATCAGGCCCGCATTCACTGCGGCCGTGATCGAAGCCGAGTCGGCTGCCGAGACCATGGCATTGCCAGCTTCCTTGGCGGCGTCCTTGGCCGCATCGGCGGCATTGGTGGCGGCAGCGGAGGCATTGGCCGCCGCGTTGTCTGCCGCCTTTTCGGTGTTGGCGATGGCGCTGTCGAGCTTCTGGCCTGCGGTCTGCCCCTCGTCAGCAGCCTTGTTGCAGGCCGCTAGGCCAAAGGCCAGGGCCGAAACGGCAATGATCTGCACAATGCGTTGGGTCGATTTATTCACGGTGTCTGCTCCTTCGTTCTGACAGTTCATCGGAATGGCGCAAGGCCATGCCAGCCTACTCTACGTGGTTACCACATGGCATGGAGTGAGGCGCACTCTCAGCAGCGAGTAGGACAAACACCTACAAAACCGATGGATGGTGCTATCCAATTCCATAGCAGCAACTGCGCTCCTGTCGAGCGCGCATCAGCGCTTTGCTGTGAAACCACGCACAATCGGGCCATGCTGACCTCTCTCGCCCGCTACTTCCCTTTTCTGGCCTGGCCCCGGCCCACCGCCGCGTTGCTGCAAGGGGAGTTCTGGGCCGGCCTGACGGTCGGGCTGATGCTGCTTCCCCAGGGCGTGGCCTACGCTGCGCTGGCAGGCATGCCGCTGATCACCGGCATCTATGCCTCCATTGTCCCGGCTTTGGTCGCGGTGCTGTTCAGCGGCTCTCCCCGGCTGGGCGTCGGCCCCACCGCCCTGAGTGCGCTGTTGATCGGTGCTTCACTGACAGGGCTGGCCGAGCCCGGATCCGCCCACTGGGTGCTGCTGGCAGCCTGGATGGCCATCCTGGCCGGTCTGGTGCAGGCCGCACTGGGGCTGGTGCGTGCCGGCTGGCTGCTCAACCTGGTCACCGCCCCGGTGCTGACCGGCTTCACCCAGGCGGCTGCGCTGCTGATCCTGGCTTCCCAGCTGCCAGCGGTGCTGGGCCTGCGCAGCACCTGGAGTGCCGTCTGGAACACACCCTCGCTCCAGCACTTTGATGGACACGCCATTGCCTATGGCGTGGGCAGCATTGCGCTGCTGGTGCTGGCCAAGCGCTGGCGCGCGGCCTTTCCGTCGGCGATTGTCATCATCGCCCTCACCGGCATCGTCAGTTGGGCCACGGGGTATGCCGATGCCGGTGGCGATGTGGTGGGCCATCTGCCCAGCGGCCTGCCGCAGCTCACATGGCCCGGCATGCTCAGTTGGGAGGAATTCAGCGCGCTGATCCTGCCGGTGCTGGTGATCTCGCTGGTCAGCTTCCTGGAAACCGCGTCCAGCGCCCAGGTCGAGCACCAGCAGGCAGGCACCCGCTGGAACGAGAACCAGGACCTGATCGCCCAGGGCCTGTCCAAGATCAGCGCCGGCTTGTTCGGCAGCTTTGCCACCAGCGCATCGTTCTCGCGCTCGGCCGTCAATCTGCTGGCCGGCGCCAAGACCGGCTACTCCAACCTCTTTGCCATCCTGCTGGTGGTGGTGGTGGTGCTGTGGTTCATTCCCGCGCTCTACCATGTGCCGCAGGCCGCGCTGGCGGCCATCGTCATCACGGCCGTGGTCAACCTGATCAAGCCCCGGGCCATCCTCTACCTGTTCCAGATCTCCAGGGTGGAAGGCTGCATTGCCCTGGCCACCCTGCTGCTGACGCTGCTGACCGCACCGCAGATGTACTGGGGGGTGTTTGCCGGCATTGTGCTGAGCCTGGGCTATTTTCTGTACCAGCGCCTGCACCCCCGCATCATCGAAGTGGCACCCCACCCCGACGGCAGCCTGCGCGACCGCCACCTCTGGCAATTGCCCGCCATCGCCCCGGAGGTGCTGGCCCTGCGCATGGATGCCGAGCTGGATTTCGCCTCCGCACAGTCGCTGGAGCGCCACATCACCGACCAGCTGGCACAGCGCCCGGACATCCGCATCCTGTATCTGGCCGCCTTGCCCATCAACCGCATCGACGTGACAGGCGTCGAAATGTTCGTGCGCCTGCGGCGGTCCTTGCAAAAGCAGGGAATTGCCCTGCATATCGGGGGAATGAAACTCCCCGTGGAACAGATACTGGTACGTGCCGGAGCACTGGTGCCCGGCGATGACCTGGTGCTGTACCGAACCGATGCCCAAGCTCTCTCGTCCCTGGCCCCTTCAACTCCGACGCCAAAAACGTCGGTGCCGCCAGGGTATGCGCGAGGCTGATACACTCCCGTCACACTTTCGAACAATTTTCGTGACTGGATCTAAGGCTTTCCCCATGGTGTCCCTGCAGGATCTGCAATTGGAAGCTGCGCGCGCACTGGTAGGTGCCGGCCAGCTGCCTGCAGACGCTGAGCCTGCTCGCTATCTGCAGGCCCTCATTGATGGTCTGTGCGAGCTGTCGCTCAAAGATCCACTCACCGGTCTGTCCAACCGCCGCCAGCTTTTCACGGTCATCGACTGTGAACTGGACCGGGTGGCCCGTTCGGGCGAAGCAGCCCTGCTGCTGATGCTGGACATCGACCACTTCAAAAACATCAACGATGCCCATGGCCACGTGGCTGGCGACCAGGTGCTGCAAGCCGTGAGCCGCGTGCTGGCCGACAGCGTGCGCCCCATGGACACCCTGGTGCGCTTTGGTGGCGAGGAATTCGCCATCGTCCTGCCGGCCTGCCATGCCGCGTTCGGCAAATCGGTGGCCGAACGCATCCGCCGGGCGGTCGAAGCCGTGCGCGTGCCCATTTCCCCCACCCAGGAGCTGCAGGTCACTGTGAGTGTTGGCGGCGCTTTCGCGCTCCAATGGATCCGCAGCACCCGCAAACTGTGGCTGGAACGTGCGGACCAACAGCTCTACCGCTCCAAAAGTGGCGGTCGCAACTGCGTGCATATCGAAGAACAACCGGACAGTACCGTTTCTGCAGAAGAAAAAAGCTTACTATTTGGGCCTTTGACCCACATGCCGTCCACTTGGGCGGATGTATCCGAAGATGCCGCGGCGTGGAACGCCGTGGATGAGCCTGCCGGCAGCGTCAACTGAAAGCAATAAGATGAGCGACGTGCTGTCCCCCCCTTCCCCGTTAGCCACTGCCCAGTCCACGCATGTACCGTCTTCGCGTGGTTCGCGTGCGCACATCATTGCCATCACCAGTGGCAAGGGTGGCGTCGGGAAAACCTTTGTCTCCGCCAACCTGGCGGCAGCCCTCACCCGCCACGGCCTGCGTGTGCTGGTACTGGATGCCGACCTCGGTCTGGCCAATCTGGACGTGGTGCTGAACCTCTACCCCAAGGTCACGCTGCACGATGTGTTCACCGGGAAAGCCACGCTGGACGAAGCGGTGATCACCGCGCCCGGTGGCTTCTCGGTGCTGCTGGCCGGCTCCGGCATGGTGGAATATTCCCGCCTGACCCCGGAGATCCGCAACCAGCTGATGCATGTGATCGACACGCTGGCACCCCGCTACGACGTGGTGCTGCTCGACACCGGCGCCGGCATTTCCGACGTGGTGCTGTTCTCCGTGTCGCTGGCCTCCGAAGTGCTGATCGTGGCCACGCCCGAACCCACCTCGTTGACCGATGCCTACGCCGCCATCAAGGTGCTGACCACCCAGCAAAAGCGCCACAACATGCGCCTGGTGATCAACCAGGCCGCACGCCCCGGTGACGGCCGCGCCATCACTGGCCAGCTGCAACAGGTGCTCAACCGCTTTGTCAGCACGGAATCCGGCAACCCCATGCGCCTGATCCACATGGGCGACATTCCCGCCGACAAGGCCGTGCGTGAATCGGTAATGCGCCGCCAGTTGCTGCTGCACAGCATGCCTGGCTGCCCGGCAGCCCTGGCCGTGGCCCAGTTGGCCAACAAGATCAAGACCATGCTGACCCCGGTGGAGTACGCCTGAGCGGCCTCCAGCCCCAGCGCTCAAGAACAACGGTGCAGTTATCTGCACCGTTTTTTTATTGCAGCAGGCTTGAAAGCACGTCACAACCCTTGGGCGGCGCGGCATGCCAAACTGCCCGCGGCGGCGCCAGCACCACCGCCCGAAATCGCGTGCAGGCCGGCTCTGCATGGCGGCTCTGCGGCAGACCATGCGCCCCGGCCACCAGTCCATTGCCCATCAGCACCCATCAGCACGCCTGGAGTGCTGCCGCCCGCACAACAAAAAAGGCGCCCAGTGGGCGCCTTTGGAAAGTGGGCAACACCGCCGCAAGGCGGCATTGCGCAGCACAGCTTACAGGGTACGGCGACGGCCATCCACACTGAAGGCGCCCGCACCGAAGGCGGCGAAGGCCAGCAGCCCACCCACCACTGCCACGTTCTTGTTGAACAGCAGTTGTTGCATGCCTGCCTGATCGGCCGGCAGCCCCCAGTAGGCATGGAAGAAAAAGCTGGCCACCAGCGTAAAGAACGCCAGCACCAGGGCCGCCCAGCGTGTGCCCCAGCCCAGCAGCAGGGCGATGCCCCCCACCAGCTCGATCAGCAGACCGATGCCGACGGCCACCGTGGGCATCGGCATGCCCATGGCCCCGGCATAGCCCACAGCCCCGGCAAAGCCGCTGATCTTGCCGAATCCGGCCGGGATGAACAGAAAAGCCATCAGGATGCGCCCGACCAGCGCAAAGACGTTCTGAGAAGAATTCCACATCATGTTGCGTGCTCCTAGTTGTACCAATCAGGCGGCCAGATCAAACACCAAGACCTCGGCCTGGCTGGCCTGGTCCAGCGTGAGACTGGATTCATTCTCGATAAGCGCAGCATCCCCACTTGTCAGCTTTTGTCCATTGATGGACACCGCGCCCGAAACGACAAACACATAGGCCTTGCGCTGTGCATCCAGGGCCTGGTGCAGTGCGGTGGAACCGTCCATCAGCGTGGCGTAGATACGGGCATCGGCGTTGAGCTGCACGGAGTTCTCGGTGCCTTCAGGCGATGCCACCAGGCGCAGGATATTGGTTTTCTCTGCATTGGTGAAGCGCTTTTGCTCGTAGCCGGGCTCCATGCCCTGGCGCAGCGGCAGCAGCCAGATCTGCAGGAAATGCGTGGTCTGGCCGGCAGCGTGGTTGTGCTCGCTGTGCACCACCCCACTGCCGGCAGTCATGCGCTGGACCTCGCCCGGCGCAATCACCTGCTCGTTGCCCATGCTGTCCTTGTGCGAGAGCTGGCCCGACATCACATAGCTGACGATTTCCATGTCACGGTGACCATGGGAGCCGAAGCCGGTGCCGGGAGCGATGCGGTCTTCATTGATGACGCGCAGATTGCCCCAGCCCATGTGGGCCGGATCGTAGTAGCTGGCGAAGGAAAAGCTGTGCTGGGACACCAGCCAGCCATGGTCGGCGTGGCCCCGGTCGGCGGATTTGTGGATGCGGATCATCGCGGTGCTCCTTGTGTGAATGGCGGGCTGCGCGCTGTTGTGCAACCCATGGATGTACTGTAGGGCGGGGGCTGTTGCAGGGGGCAACATGGGTTTGATGGCATCATTCAAATCTTTTGCATCCTGCACTGCCATGCCCCAACCCCGCGACGTGCTCACCCCCGACAGTCTGTCCATGCTGCAGGTGATTGCCGACACCGGCAGCTTTGCCGCCGCCGCGCGCACCCTGGGCCTGGTCCCCAGCGCCCTGACCTACCGCGTGCGCCAGATGGAAGAGGCGCTGGATGTGCTGCTGTTCGACCGCCGCTCGCGCCAGGCCCAGCCCACCGAAGCCGGCCAGGCCCTGCTGCAGGAAGCCGACCGCCTGCTGCAGGACATGGACGCCGTAGCCCACCGCGTCAAGCGCGTGGCCACCGGCTGGGAACCGCAGCTGACCATCGTGGTCGACGGCGTGATCCACCGTGCCACCCTGCTGGACCTGGTCGAAGCCTTTTACGCCCTGCACCCTCCGACGCGCCTGAAGCTGGTGGAAGGCATTCTGTCCGGGACGCTGGAGACCCTCACCTCTGGCCGCGCCGACCTGGCCATCGGCGTGAGCGTGCAGTCCAGTGACACCGCCAGTCTGCAGACCCGTGATCTGGGCGACATGATCTTCCGCTTTGCCGTGGCACCCCACCATCCGCTGGCCAATGCCGCCGAACCCATCGACGACGAAACCCTACTGGCCCACCGGCTGATCGTGGTGGCGGACTCCGGCGTGCGCGACGCTGCCAGCGTGGGCCTGCTCGGCGGGCAGGACACCCTCACGGTGGGCAGCATGCCCGCCAAGATCGAGGCGCAGATCCGCGGCCTGGGCTGCGGCTTTCTGCCCGACAGCATGGTCGCGCCCTATGTTGCAGCCGGCTTGCTCCGCGTCAAGGACGTTGCCCGCCCCACGCGTAATATGCGGCTGCGCTATGCGTGGACACCTTCGGCGCACACCCGCCCCGGCCGGGCCCTGCAGTGGTGGCTGGAACAGCTGGAAAGCCCCACCACCCGCAACGCCCTGCTGGCCCATTCACGGCACCCCCACCTGCCCGGCGGCGGGTCGGATGCAGTGTAGAGTGTGAACCGGAGTGCACGCCCAGCGCCGCGCACCCCATACCCATAACGGAGACTCTCCATGCCGCGCAACGCAGCCTACGACACCCCTCTGCCCGCTCCCTCCCGCCCCTATCACATCGCCATCATCGGCGCCGGCATGGCCGGCACTGCCTGCGCCCGCACCCTGGTGCAGGCCGGCTTTCGCGTGTCGGTCTTCGAACAGGAAGCCCAGGCCGGCGGCCGCATGGGCCATGTCGACACCGCCAACGGCAGCTTCGATGCCGGCGTGCAGTTCTTCACCGTGCGCGACCCACGCTTTGCCCAGGCACTGGACGTGACCGTACCGGGCCTGTGCCGCCCCTGGAGCGCCACCACCATCGTGGTGCTGGACGAAACCGGCAAGAAAGTCGCCCGCCCCAATGGCAAGGAACACCACTGGGTGGCCTGCCCCGGCATGGGCGATCTGGTGCGCACCTGGGCCGCCCCGCTGGAGCGCCATGGCATGCTGCACACCCGCACCCAGGTGCAGGCCCTGGAACGCGACCGCCTGCACCCGGACCAATGGCAGCTGCGCGTCTCCAGCCCGGATGACGCCCCCAATGTCTATGCCGGCTTCGACGCCGTGGTGCTGGCCATCCCCGCGCCGGCAGCCACCCTGCTGCTGCGCGGCAGCGGCGTGCAAAGCCCGCTGACCCTGCCGCTGTCGGAAGTGGAAATGGAGCCCTGCTGGACCATGATGCTGTCCTTCCCCCAGGCCATGCAGCCCGGCGTGACCACACTGGGCCCGGACTGGAACGTGGCCAGCAGCACCCACCACCGCATTGCCTGGCTGGCGCGCGAATCGTCCAAGCCCGGCCGCTCGCTCAAGGAACGCTGGACCGTGCACGCTAGCGCCGAATGGTCGCTCAAGCACCAGAATGACAGCCCGGCCCGCGTGTTGGCCAAGCTGCACAAGGCTTTCACCGAAGTGACGGGCATCCGCGTGCAGCCCAGCCACATGGATGTGCGTCTGTGGCCCCACGCCCGCACCAGCACCCCGCTGGGCCAGTCGTTTGCCTGGGACTCGCACGAGCAGTTCGGCGTCTGCGGCGATTGGTGCGTGGGCATGCGCGTCGAAGACGCATTCCTCTCCGGCCTGGATCTGGCGCTGGCCATTGCCGATCAGGTGGACAATCCAGCCTGATCTCCTGCGGCCTGCGGGCCGGCACCCTGTGATGGTGCCGCCTGCCAGGCCTGTGCCCGCACATGCCTGACTCTGCCTGCCCACCTTCGGCCGCTGCTGCGGCCTCCTTGCCCACCACGGCCGCTCCCTACTGCGGCCGTTTTGCACCCTCCCCCACCGGCCCGCTGCACAAGGGCTCGCTGGTCGCCGCCCTGGCCAGCTGGCTGGATGCCCGCGCCCATGGCGGCACCTGGCTGGTGCGCATCGAAGACATCGATCCACCACGCTGCCAACCCGGGGCCGATCAGTACATCCTGCAGCAGCTGGCCCAGTGCGGCCTGTATCCCGACGCCCCTCCGGTCTGGCAATCGCAGCGCCAGGCGCACTACGCCGCCGCGCTGGAGCAGCTGCGACACAGCGACCTGGCCTATCCCTGCGGCTGCGGACGCCGTGACCTGGAAGCCGCCTGGGCGGCCCAGGGCGTGGTCCATGTGCGCCATGTGGAGCGCCCCTATCCCGGCACCTGCCGCCACGGCCTGCACGGCAAACCGGCACGCAGCTGGCGCTTCCGGCTCGATGAATATGTGCGGAACTGGCCTGCGAGGCAGGCGGCCGGGGCTACACCGGCCGGCTTTGCACTGGAAGATGGCTGCCTGCGCTGGCAGGACCGGCGGCTGGGCCTGCAAACCCAGCATCCCGCCGAGGCCGTGGGCGACTTCATCCTGCAGCGCGCCGACGGCCTGTATGCCTACCAGCTGGCCGTGGTGGTGGACGATGCGCTGCAGGGCATCACCCATGTGGTGCGCGGCGAAGACCTGACCGACAACACCCCCCGCCAGATGCTGCTGCAGCATGCCCTGGGCGTGCCGACACCGGCCTATCTGCACACGCCACTGGTGCTGATGCCCGATGGAGAAAAACTCTCCAAGCAGCATGGCGCCACACCACTGGATCTCAGCGACCCATTGTTTGCGCTATATCAAGCCGCCTCTGTACTGGGCTTGTCGCCCGTGGAGAGCCCCGCGACAATCCCGGACGCCTTGCACACATGGGTCCTGAATTGGCAGGGCTTTTACAATGCGGCCCGTGACCGATACTCCTCATACCCCCGCTGCCCCTGATGCAGCCCCCACCCCGCAAGGCCAGGCGCCTGCCGGTGTGCTCCACCCCAAGACCATCCGCAGCTTCGTCCGCCGCACCGGCCGTGTGACCACCGGCCAGGCCAAGGCGTTTGAAGACCTGGGCCCCCGCTATCTGCTGAACTACCAGAACGCCCCGCTGGACGCGCAGGCCGCCTTTGGCCGCACCGCGCCACTGATTCTGGAAATCGGCTTTGGCATGGGCGAAGCCACGGCACACATCGCCCGTGTCCGCCCGGATGACAACTTCCTGTGCTGCGAAGTGCACGAGCCTGGCGTGGGCGCCTTGCTCAAGCGCATTGGCGAGCACGACATCACCAACATCCGCATCCTCCAGCACGATGCGGTGGAAGTGCTGGAGCAGATGCTGCCCGAAGGCTGCCTGGACGGCATCCACATCTTCTTCCCGGACCCCTGGCACAAGAAGAAACACAACAAGCGGCGTCTGATCCAGAGCGCTTTTGTGGCCAAGTTGACCGCTCGTCTGAAAGTCGGTGGCTATATCCATTGCGCCACAGACTGGCAGCCTTATGCGGAACAGATGCTGGAAGTGCTGGACGCCGAACCTTTGCTGCGCAACACTGCCGAAGGCTATGCGCCGCAACCCGACTACCGCCCGCTGACCAAGTTCGAAAACCGCGGCCTGCGTCTGGGCCATGGCGTGTGGGACGTCGTTTTCCGCCGCGTATAGCCCCCCCAGTTCATTGAGTCCGACAAGGCAGCATGCAAATTCTTCAGAACCTGGTTGAGATGACCGGCCACCGCGATCATGTGCGGTTGGAAGTGTCGGTACTCTCCACCATGCAGCAGCTGCCCCACGTGACCAATGTGCGCGCGCTGGAGTTGTCCGAGCAGGCCGAAGGCACCCTGATCCGCCCCCGCACCTGGCTGCAGGACGGCGAGATCCTGTCTTCCGACTGCGAAGCCTCCAGCGACCAGCGTGGCCAGCCCCTGCACACGCTGCCACCGCTGGCCGAGTGCATCCAGCAGGCCCGCAGCAGTGCCCGCCACAGCGACGGTCCCCACCACCATGTGCTGTGGCTGCCGGTGTGGATGCACAACAAGGCGCGCACCTGCCTCGAGATCACCCAGTCCCGCCCTTTCAGCACCCAACGCATCGAGGTGCTGCAAGGCATCTTCCGCGTCTACCAGAACTACCAGAGCCTGCTGGACTACAGCGAACGCGATGCACTGACCGGCCTGCTCAACCGCAAGACCTTTGACGAGCAGTTCATCCGCTTTGCCAGCCTGGAAGCCAATGCCAGCGTCGCCGCTGCGCCGCACAGCCTGAGCGACGAGGTTCCCCAGCAGTGGCTGGCGGTGGTGGACATCGACCACTTCAAGCAGGTCAACGACCGCTTCGGCCACCTGTTCGGCGACGAGGTGCTGATCCTGGTGGCCAATCTGCTGCGCGCCTCGTTCCGCACCCAGGACCGCATCTTCCGCTTTGGCGGTGAAGAGTTCGTGATCCTGCTGCGCGCCGCCTCGCTGAAGGAAGCGCACCAGGTGTTCGAGCGTTTTCGCAAGACCGTGGAATCCCACGCTTTCCCGCAGCTGGGCCAGATCACCGTCAGCCTGGGCTTTACCAGCACACGCCTGTGCTCGCCGGTGGAAATCCTGGGACAGTCCGACCAGGCCCTGTACTACGCCAAGCAGCACGGCCGCAACCAGGTCTGCCACTACGAGAGCCTGGTGGCCGAAGGCGCCCTGGGCCACCAGGTGGCACACGACGACGTCGAGCTTTTCTAGCCTCGCCCCGCAGCCTCCTGGAACGCCCACCCACTGCTTTCAATCTGCTGCTTTTCCAGCAGCACCATGCGCTGGGCAACAACTTACAACGCCATGCGGATGCAGTTGCGGCCATCGGCCTTGGCCTGGTAGAGCATGCTGTCGGCCCGCTCCAGCAGGCTGCACAGCGTCTCACGGCCACGCAGCTGGGCAATGCCGAAGCTGGCTGTCACCTGCAGCGCCACGCCTTGCGCCCACACAGGGTCGGTACGCACAAAATCGGCCAGCCGCTGCGCCGATTCCAGCGCCTCGCGGGCCGTGGTTTCCGGCATCACCAGCAGAAACTCCTCGCCCCCATAGCGCGCCACCCAGTCCACCTGGCTGCGCAGATGCGTCTGCAGGCGCAACGCCACTTCCCGCAGCACGATGTCCCCCACGCCGTGGCCATGCTGGTCGTTGATGGCCTTGAAATGGTCGATGTCCACAAACACCAGCGACAGCGGCCGGCCATAGCGCAGGCTGCGCTCCAGCTCGGACGGCAGGCGCTCATCCAGTGCGCGGCGGTTGAAACAGCCCGTCAAGGCATCGGTCAGTGACAGGCGCTTGACCTCATCCACCAGCACTTCCAGCTTTTGGGTGCGATCGGCCACCAACCCGTCCAGATTGTCGATGTGGCTGCGCACGTCCCCCTGCAGCTGCAAAAAGCCCTGGACCACCAGGTCAATCTCATCGGACTGCGCGCGCTGCGGGCGCTGCAGCTGCAGCGGCTTGCTCAGCGCGTTGGGTTTGAGCCCGGCGGCAAAGCGCGCAATCTGGGACAACGGTTGGCGCAGCTCGCGCCCCAGCACCCAGGCCACCATCACGCAGATCAGCAGCGTGAACAGCGCATAGCCAAAGGTCACGCGCAGCGTGGACTGCGCCATGGTGGACAGAAAGTACTGCGGGTCGGCCCAGATCTCCAGCACCCCCAGTGCAATCGCCTGTCCGTCCGGCGGCATGATCTGCACCGTCACGGTGGCCGGCACGTCCCGCACATTCCGGCCGCTGCTGAAGGTCTCGCCCGTGGCCAGCGCCTGCACCTGCACCTGGGCCACCTCCGGCAGTGCGCCCATCCAGTCGACCTGTTCACGCACGGCCCTGGGATCGATGTCCCACAGTGCCATCGACAGGTTGCGCATGCTGTTGTCCGCCAGCAGGCGCATGGACCGCTCGAAGCTGGCCTGTTCATGCCGGAACTCGATCCAGGCATGCAGCCCGCCCAGCGCCAGCATGCAGCCCAGCGACAGCCAGACAATGCGCTGGATCAGCAGCGTGGAAATGGAGCGAAAGCGCGTGGTGTCTGCAGACGACATGAAGAGGCCGCGGGCTAGCGCAGCAAACGGCCGATGTCGAAGTCGTAGCGCTTCAATTTCGGCTGGTGAAACTTGCTGAAGGCCTTGAAGTCCACACGCGTCTGCACCTGTGCAAAACGTGACTCGAAGGCCGGAATATTGGCTTCATTCAGCAGCATGAACATGGGGTAATGCAGCTCCAGCCCCTCGGAGGCGAAGTCGATGCCCCGGAAATGGTCGTAGAGCATCACCAACGCCCAGGCACCCGCCAGGAAGTGGCCGCCGGCAAGCGCCGTCAGCTCCCCACGCCTGCGGGCATCCAGGGCCTCCTGCGAGGTGTTGATGGCGCTGAACAAGGCATCCTTGCCAGGCATGCCGCCTTGCTGCCGCCAGGCCTCCATGGCGCCAAAAGCCATCTGGTCGCTGCCGGCCCAGACCAGGCGGGCATCGGGATAGCGCTGGTACAGCACCTTGGCCTGCTCGTGCGCCCGCTCGCGCAGCCACTCGCCATAGACCTGCTGGGTGAACACCACCTCCTTGGCTTCCTGCACCGCACGCAGCATGCCCCTGTTCCGTGCCGCCGAGGCGGTGGTGGAGCGGTCTCCGGCCACCGCGATGAAGTGCAGCTTGCCGTCAGCGCCGCGCAGTTGCGGCATGGTGCGCGCTTTCTGGATCAGCGCCCGGGCGGTCATATAGCCCGCATCTTCCGCACGCGGCTCCATGCTGCCCAGCCAGAACGGATAGCGCTCGCGCGGGCGGCCGGTCTGGGCATGCAGATCCTCCGGGATGCCGCTGAACACCATGAACACCGGAATCCCGGCACCTTCCAGCGAGCGCAGGATTTCGGGGCCCACGCTGTAGTCGTTGGTGACCACCAGGTAGTCCGGCTTGCTGCGCGCCGGCCGCTGTGCGATTTCCTTGGCCAGCGTGATCGGCATCAGGCGATTGCGCTCGGCATAGAGGATCTCCAGCTCCATGCCCAGGCTGCGTGCCGACTGTTGCATCACCTGCGACACCGTCACCCAGTAGCCCTCGCTGCTCTTTCCCGGGTTGATGAAGGTCACGCGCTGCGCCGCCGCCCCCGTCGCGACACCCAGCAGCAATGCCAGGCATGTCGTCATGGCACGCAAAGCGGCCCAGCTCCCGCACTGGCGCAGACAGTCCTGTGTCTTACTACATCCCAGCGCAAGGCGGGCAATCAATCGCATCGTGGAGTTTCCTGGCGCGTGCAGCCTCACCCCGGGCCGTCACAGCAAAACCCAGAACGATAACGAAAAAAAGCCCGCGCATGGCGGGCTTTTTCATGCATGGCCGGAAAACATGGTTTTCCGCTGCCGCAGCGACGATGTTTTACAGACGCTCGGACACCCAGGCCTGTACCGAGGCCAGAGCGGCCGGCACTGCCGCTGCGTCCGAGCCACCGGCCATCGCCATGTCGGGCTTGCCGCCGCCTTTGCCGCCTACTTGCTGGGCCACAAAGTTCACCAGCTCGCCAGCCTTGACCTTGGCGGTTTCGGCCTTGGTCACACCGGCAGCCAGCTGCACCTTGTCGCCGTCCACGGCCGCCAGCACGATCACGGCCGCACCCAGCTTGTCCTTGAGCTTGTCCATGGTGTCGCGCAGGGTCTTGGCGTCGGCGCCATCGAGCTTGGCCGCCAGCACCTTCACGCCGTTGATTTCGACGGCCTGCGTGGCCAGTTCATCGCCCTGGCTGGAAGCCAGCTTGCCCTTGAGGGCGGCGATTTCCTTTTCCAGCGCCTTGATCTGCTCCAGCGCACCGCCGATGCGGTGGGTCAGCTCGGCAGCGGGCGCCTTGAAGGCCGCCGCAGCCTGGTCCACGGTGGATTCCAGCGACTGCAGATAGGCCAGCGCATTCTCGCCCGTCACCGCTTCGATACGGCGCACGCCAGCAGCCACACCCGATTCGCCCACCACCTTGAACAGGCCGATGTCGCCCGTGCGGTGCACGTGGGTGCCGCCGCACAGCTCGCGGCTGGTACCGATGTCCAGCACGCGCACGGTTTCACCGTACTTCTCGCCGAACAGCATCATGGCGCCGGTCTTCTGGGCGCTTTCGATGTCCATCACGCGGGCATCGGTGGCGCTGTTGGCCAGTACCTCGGCATTCACGCGGGCTTCGATCTCGCGGATCTGCTCGGCCGTCACCGGCGCGTTGTGTGCAAAGTCGAAACGGGTGCGCTCGGCGTTGACCAGCGAGCCCTTTTGCTGCACGTGGCTGCCCAGCACTTCGCGCAGGGCCTTGTGCATGAGGTGGGTGGCCGAGTGGTTGCGCACCGTGGCTGCGCGCAGCTGGGTGTCCACCTGTGCCTGCACGGCGTCGCCCACCTTCAGGCTGCCGGCTGCCAGCTGGCCATGGTGACCAAACACATCGGCCTTGATCTTTTGCGTGTCTTCCACGGCAAAGCGTGCGTCGCCAGCGGCGATCACGCCCTGGTCGCCCACCTGGCCGCCGGATTCGGCGTAGAACGGGGTGGTGTCCAGCACCACCACGCCGGACTGACCGGACTGGAGCTCGTTCACGCTGACGCCATCGGCGTAGAGGGCCACGATCGTGGCCGGCTCGGCCAGCTTGTCGTAGCCGGTGAAGGTGTTGGCAGCGCCGGTGTACTCCAGCGCACGGTCCATCTTGAACTTGCCGGCCGCACGGGCCTGGTTCTTCTGCTGCTCCATGGCCGCGTGGAAGCCGGCCTCGTCCACCGACAGGCCACGCTCGCGCGCCACGTCGTTGGACAGGTCCAGCGGGAAGCCATAGGTGTCGTGCAACTTGAAGGCCACATCACCAGGCAGCACCTGGGTGCCGCCAGCCAGTGCGCTGTCCAGGATTTCCATGCCGTGGGCCAGGGTCTCGAAGAAACGCTCTTCCTCGACCTTCAGCACCTCGGTGATGCGGGCTTCCTGTTCGCGGATCTTGGGATAGGCATCGCCCATGGTGGCGACCAGGTCCTTGACCAGCTTGTGGAAGAACGGGGTCTTCTGGCCCAGCTTGTACCCGTGGCGGATGGCGCGGCGCACGATGCGGCGCTGCACATAGCCACGGCCTTCGTTGGAAGGGATCACGCCGTCGGCCACCAGGAAGGCGGTCGCACGGATGTGGTCAGCAATCACCTTCAGCGAGGGGTTTTCCAGATCGGCGGTATGGGTCTCGCGGCCGGCCGCCTTGATCAGGTGCTGGAACAGGTCGATCTCGTAGTTGCTGTGCACATGCTGCAGGATGGCCGCCAGACGCTCCAGGCCCATGCCGGTGTCCACGCAGGGCGCAGGCAGCGGCTTGACGTTGCCCTGCTCGTCCATGTCGAACTGCATGAACACGTTGTTCCAGATTTCAATGAAACGGTCGCCGTCTTCATCGGGCGAACCGGGAGGACCGCCGGCAATGTGCGCACCGTGGTCGTAGAAGATTTCCGAGCAGGGACCGCAGGGACCGGTGTCGGCCATCATCCAGAAGTTGTCGGACTTGTAGCGGCCGCCCTTGTTGTCGCCGATGCGGATCACGCGCTCGGGCGGCAGGCCGATCTCCTTGGTCCAGATGTCGTAGGCCTCATCGTCCTCGGCGTACACGGTGGCCAGCAGCTTGTCGGCCGGCAGCTTGTAGACCTCGGTCAGCAGCTCCCACGCCCACTTCAGCGACTCGCGCTTGAAGTAATCACCGAACGACCAGTTGCCCAGCATCTCGAAGAAGGTGTGGTGGCGTGCGGTGTAGCCCACGTTCTCCAGGTCGTTGTGCTTGCCGCCGGCGCGCAGGCAGGTCTGCACGCTGGTCGCACGGTTGTAGGGGCGCTTGTCCGTGCCCAGGAACACGTCCTTGAACTGGACCATCCCGGAGTTGGTGAACATCAAGGTGGGGTCGTTGCCCGGCACCAGCGGGCTCGATTCCACGATGGTGTGGCCCTTGGATGCGAAAAAGTCCAGAAACGTCTTCCGGATGTCGGCAACGGAGAAAGTGGGAGTGCTCATGGATATGGGGGTTTCGGTGTGCCAGGAGCCGAATTGCTTGCTACGGCACGGAACAACCTTTGATTATAGGTTTGGCCCACCGCCCTCCGCCTGCACCGCGGCATTCCCGCGACGCCCCCACCAGCAAAAAGCCCCGCAGCGCAGGCTGCAGGGCTTCGGTGTGGGGTGGTGGAAGGCCAGGCTCAGTGCTTGGCGGCCTTGCCCTTGGCGGCTGCGGCCTTGTCTTTCTTGCTGCCGATCTTGCTTTCCTGGCCCTTGAGCAGGCGGCCGATGTTCTGCGCATGGCGCCACAGCAGCAGGGCCGACATGGCGATGATGGCGGCCAGCAGCGGCTTTTCTGCCGACCACAGGCTGCCGTCCAGCAGCACGTAGTACACCGGCGCGGCAATGGAGGCGATCAGGGCCGACAGCGAGGAGTAGCGGCTGATGACCGCCACCGCCAGCCAGGTCAGCAGCACCAGCAGGCCCAGCCAGCCGCTGATGCCCAGCAGCACACCCAGCGCCGTGGCCACGCCCTTGCCGCCCTTGAACTGGAAGAACACCGGGAACAGATGGCCCAGGAAGGCCGCAATGGCCACCAGCGCCAGCGTGCCCTCTTCCAGCCCGAACTGTGGGCCGGCATATTTCACCAGCACCACGGGCACAAAGCCCTTGAGCGCATCCAGCAACAGCGTCACGGCCGCCGCCTTCTTGCTGCCCGAGCGCAGCACATTGGTGGCGCCGGGGTTGCCGCTGCCATAGGTGCGCGGGTCACTGAGGCCGAAAGCGCGGCTGACGATGACGGCAAACGACAGCGAACCGATCAGGTAGGCAAGCACGGTGGCCAGGGAGGGAAGCAATGCGTTCAAGAGAGAAATCCTTGCCTGCCCTCCAAGGCAGGCGGCTGGTATTTGTTGTTTTTCCGGTTTTGGCGGGGCCGGCCAGGGCCGGTCCGCGAAGCGCTTATTGTGCCAGCGCGCACTGCACCGGCTTGGCGTCCAGCAGCTCCACACAAACCCGGGGGGCGATCTGCACCAGGAAACCACGGCGCCCGCCGTTGATGGCGATGCGCGGCAAATCCAGGATGCTGGACTCGATATAGACCGGCATCTCCTTGCGCGTGCCAAACGGCGAAGTCCCGCCCACCAGATAACCGCTGTGGCGGTTGGCCACTTCGGGCTTGCAGGGCTCGACACTCTTGGCGCCGATCTGGCGCGCCAGATTCTTGGTGGACACGGTGCAGTCGCCATGCATCAGCACCAGCAGCGGTCTGGCATCCTGGTCCTGCATCACCAGGGTCTTGACCACCGCATGCTCGTCCAGCCCCAGCTGGCGTGCCGATTCACTGGTGCCACCATGCTCCACGTACTCATACGGGTGCTCGGTGAACTCCACCTTGTGCGCCTTGAGCAACTGTGTGGCCGGGGTCTCGCTCACATGGGCTTTGTCTTTTTTTGCCATATTCTCTGAATGGATAGCCTCGCCTCCCACACGCCCGACAAGCGCGTGGAAGACCGATGGAATCAGGGGAGCCGGCCCTGGGCACCGTACGGCACACAGCCCTGTCCCTTGCAGCGCAGGTGCGCAAGTACGCAAGGCAAGCAGCGCCGCTTCAGCGGGCGCGGCGCCCTGTCACTGCGCCGGGTCGCGGTGCTGCCAGCGGATGGCATCGATCTGCGCCAGCAGTTCCGCAGACAGCTGCGTGCCCCAGATCGCCAGGTCTTCGTCGAGCTGCGCCAGGCTGGTCACGCCAATGATGGTGCTGGCCACCTGCCACTTGGTGAAGCAGAACGCCAGGGCCATCTGCGACGGCGTCAGGCCGTGCTGGCGCGCCAGTGCGTTGTACAGGCGGGCCACGGGCAGCACCTCGGGGCGACCCCAGCGCTGCTTGCGCACCGATTCATACTTGGCAATGCGGCCCTGCGGGGAATCCGGTGCCTGCGTGCCCATGGCGTCGTACTTGCCGGACAGCAGGCCCACGCCCAGCGGCGAATAGGCCAGCAGACCCACACCCAGGCGGTCGCAGCTCTCGTCCATGCCGTTTTCCCAGCTGCGATTCAGCAGGCTGTAGGGGTTTTGCACGCTGGCGACGCGCGGCAGGCCATATTCCTCGGCCAGGCGCACAAACTCGTGCACGCCATAAGGCGTTTCGTTGGACAGGCCCACATGGCGGATCTTGCCCTGCTGCACCAGTTTGGCCAGTGTCTCCAGCTGTTCGCGGATCGGGGTGGCCGAGTTGTCCTTGGCCGGCTCGTAGTACAGCGCGCCGAAGGCAGGCACATGGCGCTCCGGCCAGTGGATCTGGTAGAGGTCGATCACATCGGTCTGCAGACGGCGCAGACTGCCCTCGCAGGAGGCCACGATGTCGGCACTGCTCAGGCCCGTGCCTTCGCGGATCCAGGGCATGCCACGCGAGGGCCCGGCCACCTTGCTGGCCAGCACCACCTTGTCGCGCTGGCCGGGGTTGGCCTTGAACCAGTTGCCCAGAATGGTCTCGGTCGCACCGTAGGTGGCTTCGCGCGCCGGCACGGCATACATCTCGGCCGTGTCCCAGAAATACACGCCACGCTCCAGCGCACGGCTGAGGATGCGGTGGGCATCCGCCTCGTTCACCTGCTCTCCAAAGGTCATGGTGCCCAGGCAGATGGGGCTGACTTTCAGGCCGCTGCGGCCCAGTTCGACATGCTGCATGCTTGCTTTCCTGCTCTTCACAATAGTGTTCAAGTGTAAGGAGCTGGCAGCCCGGTTGCAGACAAACCGGGCGGAATCCGTACCGCGAGATGGCTTCAGGGGGCAGCCTGGGCCTGCGCCAGGGCCTGTTCCGCGAGCTGGCGCGCACGCCGGTAGTTGTTGCGTGCCGTCTCGCTCCAGATGGCCTGCAGCCGCTCCCACTGGGCATCGGCCGGGGCACCCGCCGCCGCCAGCCATTGCCGGCTGCTCGCCTCCATGGCCGGCACCACCGGCGTATAGGCCACTTTGCGGGCCGATGCCAGCAACGCCGCACCCTGCCGGCTGGACCGGCTGCGCAAGGCCCGGTCTGCGGCATGGATGGCACGGGTCGCGGCCTGCAGCTCGGCCAGGGGTTCCGTCACCACCAGGTCAAACAGTCGGCTCACCAGCTGGTAGCGCGTGCTGGAGAGCTCCACATCAAACTGCAGGCGCGAGCGCTGGGCCTGCTGGTAAGGGTCCGGGTAGCCCGCCGGCACGTGCAGCACCGCGGCCGGCAGCACCGGCAGGCGGTTGATCCGGGGGTCCAGCAACAGTTGCTGCCCCGGTGGCGACAGGGTGAAGGCCATGAAGCGCTTGGCCTCGTCCGGGTTGCGCGCCCCGGCCACCAGGCCGATGCTGGCCGGCAGCACCGGGGCCATGGTGGCGTAAGCGAAATCCACCGGCATGCCGGAGTACTTGGCCGCCAGGCCGAACGCGTCGATCACCAGACCGGCGCCATAGCTGCCACGCGCAATGCCCCGGGGCACGGCATAGCTGTCGGGAGAGATCTCCGCCGCATTGCCCGCCAGCTGCAGCAGCAGCGCCCAACCCTGTTCCCAGCCCAGGCCCTGCAGCATGCTTTCCACCATCAGGTGGGTGGTACCGGAGCGCGAAGGCGCGCTCAGCACCACATGTCCGGCATAGGCGGGCTGGGCCAGATCCTGCCACTCCTGGGGTTCCCGGATCTGGCGCTGGCGCAGATAGTCGCTGTTCCACATGATGCCGTAGCCCGACAGCGACTGGCCAAAATAGCGTCCGCTCGCATCGTTGAGCGCATGCGGCCCCACCTTGGCTGGCACCTGGGGGTTGCGCAGCTCGGGGGCAGGCTGCAGCAGCCCTTTGCGCGCCAGCAGCACAAAGGCTTCGATGGACGAGGCCCAGACAATATCCGGCCGCTTGCCCGCCGGGCGCTGCTCCACCTCGCGCAACAGCTCGGCGGTGCTCTTGGCCACGATCTCCAGGCGGATGCCCGGATGCTGGCGTTCGAACGCCAGGCGGTAGGCCCGCATCATTTCCTGCGACAGCGAGCTCACCACCGTCACGGTCTTGGCCTGTGCCAGTGCCGGCGGCCAGCCGCTGCACAGGCACAGAAAAAGGGCCGCAGCCCATCGAAAACTGGCAAGCTTGACTGGTCTCTCCACTCCGGCCCCCCATGTCACGCAGTGCGTCACGCGCCGGACAGTCCCGCCCACCCGTGCCGCATCGGTTGCTATAGGATTTGCTGCAGCTACTGTAGTGCGCGCAACCGCCGGCGCGTGCACCGTTCACCCCTTCCACGGGCATTTATCTGACAGCCGTACCGCCTTTGCTCCGACATACCGACATGTACCAGCCCCAACGCGCCGCCACCAGCCAGCACCTTCCGGTGCGCACCCTCTCCTACCATGTGCGCACCTGGGGCCAGCCCCGGCCCGATAGCGCCCCCCTGGTACTGGTGCATGGCTGGATGGATGTCTCCGCCTCCTGGCAGTTTGTGGTGGATGCCTTCAGCCAGGCGTTTGCACAGGGGCGGCAGATCATCGCCCCGGACTGGCGCGGCTTCGGGCTCAGCCCCATGCCCGCGCCCTGCGACAACTACCACTACGCCGACTACCTGGGCGATCTGGACGCGCTGCTGCGCCACTGCGTGCCGGGAGACGGTGCCATCGATCTGGTGGGACACAGCATGGGCGGGAATGTGGCCATGTTCTACGCTGGCGCCCGTCCGGCACGCATTCGCCGCCTGGTGAACCTGGAAGGCTTTGGCATGCCTGCCAGCCGCCCCGCCCAGGCCCCCAGGCGCACCGCCCAGTGGCTGGACGAGCTGCAGCAACTTGAGAGCGGCACCATCGCCCTCAAAACCTATGCCAGCGTGGAAGAGGTGGCCCAGCGCCTGCGCAAGACCAACCCGCGCCTGCCGGCCGACAAGGCCCTGTGGCTGGCCCAGCACTGGTCGGCCCCGCAGGCCGATGGCCGCTGGGCCATCCTGGGCGACGCTGCACACAAGATTGTCAACCCCCAGCTGTTCCGTGTGGACGAGGCCCTGGCCCACTACGCGGCCATCACCGCGCCCCTGCTGGCGGTGGAAGCCAGCGACGACAGCCTGGCCGGCTGGTGGAAAGAGCGCTACACGCTGGCCGAATACCACCAGCGCCTGCAGTCCGTGCCCGACTGCCGCCTGGCGCGGGTCGAAGACGCCGGCCACATGCTGCACCACGACCAACCCGCCGCCGTGGCGCGGCTGATCGAGGATTTCTGCACCGCCGCCGATTGAAGCCTGCGGCCTCCAGCAGGCCGCTATTTCGCCTGCAGGCCCAGCATCTCGACCACGGCTTTCTCCTTGCGCATCGATGCCTGGGCAAAGGCATGGAAATCCTGCGGACTGCGGTAGTCCGGCGCCATGTCGAAGCGCTCCAGCACCTGGACAAATGCCGGGCTCTGCATGGCCTGGTGGAAGGCATCGTGCAGCGTGCGCACAATCGCCGGATCCATGTTCCTGGGGCCAACCAGCCCCCAGGGCGACTTCTGCACAATGTCGGCACCGCTTTCCTGTAGCGTGGGCACGCCGGGAAAGCGCGCCATGCGCTTGTCGCCCCACACCGCCAGCAGCCGCAGCTTGCCTGACTCCACATAGGGGACAAAGGCCGACGTCTCAGCCGCCGACGCCACCTGCCCGGCCAGCAGCGCCTGCAGGGAGTCGGCCGAGCCCTTGTACGGCACGTGGTTCAGCACCATGCCGAACTGGCGCGAGAGCTGCTCCATCGTCAGGTGGTTGGTGGTGGCAATGCCCGGCGTGCTGTAGGTCAACTCACCCGGGTGGGCCTTGGCGTAGGCCACATAGTCCTGCAAGGTCCGCAGCGGCGAGTTCGCCGGCACCACGATGCCGAAAGCATAGCCCGTCAGGCCGATGATATAGGTCAGATCGGTATCCGGGCTCCAGCGGATGTTCTGGGTGTACGGCAGGCGGTAGATGCCGGCCGGTGCAATCGCCAGCGTATAGCCATCGGCAGGCGCGTTGAGGATGCCCTGCACCCCCAGCACGCCGCCGGCGCCGGGCTTGTTCTCGATCACCACCGGCTGGCCCAGGATACGCGCCACCTGCTCGCCCAGCACGCGCATGGGGGCGTCGGTCGATCCACCCGGCGCAAAGCCGATGGCAATCTTCAGCGGTTTGCGCGGGTAGCCGGCAGCGGCGCCAGCAGCCCAGCTTCGGGCGGGCTGCAGTCCGGCCAGCGGGGCCAGCAAAGGGCTCAGCACCAGTGCAGCAGCCATGCGGCGGCGGCCCTGCCTCATGCGGGAATCGGTCATGGAAGGTCTCCAGTTATGAAAGGGATGCGCTCAATGCGCGCCAGATGCGCCACCCAGATGCGCCGCCCAGGTGTGCGGCTCAGGTGTGCAGGCCTGTGCAGCGCGTCTCGGTGTGGTGTGTCTCTGCCGTTTGCGGGTGCCGGTATCACACCGCCGGGCCGCCGGCCCAGTGCTTCAGCACATGCTTGAGGATCTTGCCCGTGGGTGCGGCCGGCAGCGCCTGCACAATGCGGATCTCGCTGGGCACCTTGTAGGGCGACAGCTGTGCGCGCAGCCACTGGCGCAGCTCCTGCAGGTCGGGGTCCATGCCGGCCTTCACCTCGACAAAGGCCACCACCTCTTCGTTGTCCGCCACCTCGCGCCCCACCACGGCCGACTGGACAATGGCTGCATGGCTGTTGAGCACCTGCTCCACTTCCACCGGATAGACATTGAAGCCCGAGCGGATGATCAGCTCCTTGCTGCGCCCCACCACCTCCAGCGCACCATCCGCCCCCTGGCGCGCCATGTCGCCGGTGTTGAACCAGCCCGCAGCATCCAGCACCTGGGCGGTGGTGACGGCGTCGCGGTAGTAGCCACGCATGCGTCCCGGGCTGCGCACCCAGAGCTCGCCCACCTCTCCTGCCGCCACCGGCAGGCCGCCTGGGCCACGCAGGCTGGCCTCCACGCCCGGAATCGGCTGGCCCACGGCACAGTCCGCACGCGGCGCACCGCGCGTCTGGGCAATGGTGGGGCCGGTTTCGGTCAGACCATAGCCGTTGTGCAGCGTCTGGCCCAGCGCCTGCTCGACCTGGGCCTTGAGGCTGGGCGTCAGCGGTGAGCCTGCCACCCCGATCAGGCGCAGAGCCGGTGCACGCAGCGTCTGCTGCTGCGAGCGGCTCCATTCCAGCAGCCGGGCAAACAGCGCCGGCACGCCCACGAACAGGGTGACGTCCTGCTCCCCCAGCGCCCGGGCGGCGGCCTCCGGCCTGAAGCGGGCTTCCAGCAGCAGGCTGGCGCCGGCGCACAGACTGCCCAGAAACTGGGTCGACAACCCCACCACATGGGCCATGGGCAGCACGCCATAGACCCGGTCGCGCGGGCCGATCTCGCGGATCTCGCGCGCCGACTGCGCCACAAAGAGCAGGTTGGCGTGCGTCAGCATCACCCCCTTGGGATGGCCCGTGGTGCCCGAGGTGTAGACCAGGGCCGCCACCTGCTCTGCCGGATCGGCGCTGCAAGGCTCCGCCTGGGCCTGTGCGTTCAGCGGGCCCAGACCCAGTGCCCCCACCGGGGTGTCCCAGCCTACCGCCTCCGCATGGCGGGCATGGACCACAGCTTCGGGCGAGACATGGGTCAGGTAGACCACACGGCGGGCACCGGAATGCTCCTTGAACTGGGAAATTTCCCGCTCCGACAAGCGCGCGTTGACGATGCTCGACCAGGCATCCAACTTGCTGGCAGCCACAAAAAGTGCGCAGGCGGCCACGCAGTTCTCGCCCACCACCAGCAGGCGGTCGCCGGGGCCCACCCCGGCCTGCTGCAGCTGCTGGGCCAGTGTATCGCTCGCCGCCCACAGTTGCTGGTAGCTCAGGCAGTGCTGGGCATCCTGCACGGCCAGATGGCTGGGCTGACGCTGCACCCAGGGGGCAATCGCCTCATGGATGCGGCGCGGCGCTGAAGAAAGGGTCGGGGCCGTCAAGCCGGCCTCCACAGTGTCTGCGGGCATGGTGTCTCCTGTCTGGTGGGGGTCACAGCGGTCCGACATGGCTGCTGCGCTGGAAAAGTGTAGGAGCGCCCCCGGCCCGGTGGGCTCTTTTCCAAAACCGCCATGCGGAACATCACCTCCAGAAAGACACCCTTGTCATTTGGCCATCGCTGCGCTAATGGCACAGGCACCATCTTGTGCCGCAGACCGGTTCATGGGGCGGCAGACTGCAGCTGTCCATGCCGCTGCAAAACCGCTGTGCGGAACTTGATCTGTGCCGCCGGCGGTTGCAAACGGTCCACGCCCTCCACAATCGATCCCAGTGGCAAGGATGGCGGCACATGCATGCCCCACCGGCTGCACTGCATCTGCACACACAGGAGACAAGCCATGAGTGACAAGAAAGCCATCCTCGTGATTGGCGCCGGAGACGCCACGGGTGGCGCGATTGCCAAGCGTTTTGCCCGTGAGGGCTATATCGCCTGCGTCACCCGCCGCAGCGCCGACAAGCTGGAGCCGCTGGTCCAGGAGATCCGCGCCGCAGGTGGTGAAGCCCACGGCTTTGGCAGCGATGCGCGCAAGGAAGACGAGATGGTCAGCCTGATCGAGCACATCGAAAGCCAGATCGCTCCCATCGAAGTGGCGGTGTTCAACATCGGGGCCAATGTGCGCTTTGGCATCACCGAGACCACGGCACGCGTCTATTTCAAGGTCTGGGAAATGGCCTGCTTTGCCGGCTTTCTGATGGGGCGCGAGACCGCCAAACGCATGCTGCCGCGCGGGCGGGGCACAATTTTGTTCACTGGCGCCACCGCCAGCCTGCGTGGGCGCGACGGCTTTGCCGCCTTCGCCGGCGCCAAGCACGGCCTGCGCGCCCTGGCCCAGAGCATGGCACGCGAGCTGTGGCCCCAGGGCATCCATGTAGCCCATCCCATCATCGATGGCGCCATCGACACCGATTTCATCCGCAGCAACTTCCCCGAACGCTATGCGCTCAAGAAGCAGGACGGCATCGTCAGCCCCGAAGCCATTGCCGACGCCTACTGGGCCATCCACCAGCAGCCGCGCAACGCCTGGACGCACGAGACCGAACTGCGCCCTTGGCTGGAGAGCTGGTAAACCGCCGCCCCCCGTCACCACCATCCCCAGACCGGAGCTTGCACCATGCACCAACCGACCGTGGAATTCCTGTTCGACTTTGGCAGCCCCAATGCCTATTTCTGCCACCAGGTGCTGCCCGCCATCGCCGCGCGCACCGGCCAGCCCGTGACCTATGTGCCCATTCTGCTGGGCGGCATCTTCAAGCTGGCCAACAACCGCTCGCCCATGGAGGCGTTTGCCGACATCCCCACCAAGCGCGCCTACGACCAGCTGGAGATCCAGCGTTTCATCCGCAAGCACGACCTGCACCGCTACCAGCGCAACCCGCATTTCCCGGTCAACACGCTGATGATGATGCGCGGCGCCATCGCCGCCCAGCAGATGGGCTGCCTGGACCCCTATGTGGACGCCATGTTTGCCGCCATGTGGGAACGTGCCTTGAACATGGCCGAGCCCGAGCTGTTCCAGAGCGTGCTGCAGCAGGCCGGGCTGGACGCAGCAGCCATCACCGCCGCCATTGCCACACCCGAGGTCAAGAACCGGTTGCTGGCCAACACCCAGCAGGCCTATGAGCGCGGCTGTTTTGGCAGTCCCACCTTCTTTGTCGGCGGCGAGATGTTCTTCGGCAAGGACCGCCTGCGCGAGGTGGAAGAAGAAATCCTGGCCCAGCGTTCCGGCAGCTGACGCCCTGCTCCACCCGCTGCACCATCGCTGCCCCGGCCCTGACGGGGCGCACCTGCAACACCCTTTCCACGCCCTCACACACCATGAAGACACGCATCACCGAACTGTTCAACATCCGCCACCCCATCATCCAGGGCGGCATGCACTATGTGGGCCTGGCGCCGCTGGCGGCAGCCGTCTCCAACGCCGGCGGTCTGGGCATGATCACCGCCCTCACGCTGGGCACGCCCGAGAAGCTGACCCAGGAAATCGCCAAGACCCGGGACATGACGGACCAGCCGTTCGGCGTCAACCTCACCTTTCTACCCTCCTTCACCCAGCCTCCGTACGAGGAATACATCGCCGCCATCCGCGAAGGCGGCATCACGGTGGTGGAAACCGCCGGCCGCAGCCCCGAGGCCTATATGCCCGCCCTGAAAGCCGCCGGCATCAAGGTGATCCACAAATGCACCGCCGTGCGCCATGCGCTCAAGGCCGAACGCATCGGCTGTGACGCCGTCAGTGTGGACGGTTTTGAATGCGGCGGCCACCCCGGCGAGGACGACGTGCCCAATATGATTCTGCTGCCCGCAGCCGCCCGTGCGCTGAAGATCCCGTTTGTCGCCTCCGGCGGCATGGCCGACGGCCGCAGCCTGGTGGCGGCACTCGCGCTGGGCGCCGATGGCATGAACATGGGCACACGCTTTCTGTGCACCCAGGAAGCCCCGGTCCACCAGAACGTGAAGAACGCCATCGTTGCCGCCAGCGAGCTGGACACCCGCCTGGTCATGCGCCCGCTGCGCAACACCGAACGCGTGCTGAACAACCCCGGCGTGCAGAAGCTGCTGGAGATCGAAGCCGCCAAGGGCGCCAGCACCACCATCGAGGACATCCGCGAGCTGGTGGGCGGCATTTACCCCAAGGCCATGGTGCAGGGCGATGTCGATGCCGGCGCCTGGAGCTGCGGCATGGTGGCCGGCCTGATCCACGACATCCCCAGCGTGGCCGAGCTGATCGAGCGCATCATGCGCGAAGCCACCGACGAGCTGATCAACGGCCGCCTGCGTGCCATGGTGGACGCCGGCACATCCGCCTGAAAATCGCGGCATTGCCCGCTTGCCCAGCCATGTCCCAGCCCACGCCTTTCAGCCAGGAGCCAGGGACATGGCATTTCCTCTCCTGCCCATGCGCCCTCCCACGCCCTCCCGCGACATCGGAAAACTGCCGATGCCCATTGACGACCACAAGGAAGACCGCCAGTTCGTCACTGCGCTGGCGCGGGGGCTGCAGGTGCTCAAATGCTTCACCTCGGGCGAGGAGCATCTGGGCAACCAGGAAATCGCCCAGCGTTGCCGCCTGCCCAAATCCACCGTCACCCGGCTCACGCACACCCTGACGCTGCTGGACTTTCTGCACCACGACAGCGTGCAAAACCGCTACCGGCTGGGCATGGCCACGCTGTCCCTGGGCGGCACCACGCTCCTGAGGCTGGACGCGCGCGAAATCAGCCGTCCCGTCATGCAGGAGTTGGCCAACCAGACCGGCTGCCTGATCGCCCTGGGCATGCGCGAAGGCATGTCGATGCTCTATCTGGAAACGGCACGCAGCGATGCCTCGGTTATCACAATCCGGCTGAACCTGGGCTCGCGCATTCCGCTGCACACCACCGCCATGGGCCGCGCCTACCTGGCCGGTTCGCGCCCGGCAGCCCGCAGATCGGTGATGGAGCGGGTCAAAAACCTCAACCCCGAGGGCTATGCCGACATCGAGCGCGCCATCACCCGCGCCGGCGAAGAGTACGAAGCCACCGACTGCTGCACCTCGTACTCGGAATGGCGGGGCGAGGTCGGTGCCATCGCCACCCCGCTGCGCGTGGGCAAGGGCATGCCCATGATGGTTCTCAGCGCCTCGGGCGACATCCGCACCATGACGCCGCAGTTTGTCGAGCACACCGTGCGCCCGCTGCTGCTGCGCAGCGCCTGGGCCATCGAGCAGCATTTCCAGCCGGGCAACTGACGAACTGACGCACAGCCTGCCTCCCAAACGCGTCCCCATGCCAGTATCAGCAGCCAGACGGCCCGGCTAGCGGCATCACAGGGTGCGCGTCCGTCCATGGCGCCAGCGAAGCGCCGCGCAAACGCAGGCACGCCCGCCCCAACCCGTGACAGCCCATCGCGCACATGCGCCAGCAGCGGTCGCCGCCATTGAATTTCACAAATTTCTGAAATATCCGGTACACGCCAGCACGACATGGACTTTATTTCCCATGAAGAATGGACTTTTTTTCCCACAACAATAATGGCCTGCATGGTTCCATGCCCAGGCCCGTTTTCATGCGAGGTTCGATATGACTCATCAAGCGCAGGCGCGGCCGGTGGCGGCGCGTGTTTGGCTCTGGATCCTGGGGGCAGTGCTGGCCGTGGCCGGCCTGGCCTTCGTGGTTGGCGGTGCCAAGCTCATCAGTCTGGGAGGCAGCTGGTACTTTGCGCTGGCGGGCATCGGCCTGCTGGCCTCCGGCTTGCAGACCGTTCGCCGCCACCGCAGCGGAGCATGGCTGTACCTGCTGACCTTTGCGGCGACCGTGGTCTGGGCACTGTGCGAAGTGGGTCTGGATTACTGGAGCCTGATCTCCCGCCTGCTGGCGCTGACCTTTGGCGCCGTGGTGGTGCTGGCCAGCATGCCGCTGCTGCGCCAGGGCGGTGTGCCTGCCGGCTCCCGCGCCAAAGCGCCCCTGGCCACGGCCGGAGTGCTGCTGATCGCGGGTCTGGCCGCTTTTGCCTCCATGTTCCAAATCCATCCCGAGGTCAGCCCCCAGGCCGCTGCAGCCACGCGCAAGCCCGTGGATGCCGCCAGCGAACAAAAGGACTGGAACCACTACGGCAACAGCAGCAACAACGACCGCTTTGCCGCGCTGGACCAGATCAATGTGGACAACGTGAACCAGCTGCAGGTGGCCTGGACCTTCCACACCGGTGATGTACCCAAATCTACCGGCGCAGGCGCCGAAGACCAGCTGACGCCGCTGCAGGTGGGCGACAAGGTGTTCCTCTGCACGCCCAGCAACAATGTGATCGCACTCGATGCCGACACCGGTCAGCAGCTGTGGCGCCATGACACCAACTCCCATGTGGGCGGCGTGTGGGAACGCTGCCGCGGCCTGGCCTATTTCGATGCCGAAGCCCCCCTGGCCCAGCCCAGCGTCCCGGGCTCGACACCGGTGCAGGCCGTGGCTCTGCCCGCCACCGGCAGCTGCAAGCGCCGTATTCTGATGAACACCATCGACGCGCGCCTGTTTGCCCTGAACGCCGACACCGGCGCGCTGTGCGATGACTTTGGCACCCATGGCGTGGTCGATCTCAAGCAGGGCCTGGGCAACATTGCCAACCCCGCCTACTACACCCTGACCTCGGCCCCTACCGTGGCAGGCACCACCATCGTCATCGGCGGCCGTGTGGCCGACAACGTGCAGGTGGACATGCCCGGCGGCGTGATCCGCGGCTTCGACGTGGTGACCGGTGCCCAGCGCTGGGCATTTGACGCCGGCTCGGCCACGCCGAACGCGCTGCTCAGCCCCGGCCAGACCTACACCCGCTCGTCCGCCAACGTGTGGGCGGGCACCACCTACGACCCCAGCTCCAACACCGTGTACCTGCCCATGGGCTCGCCCTCGGTCGATCTGTATGGCGCCACCCGTTCGGCAGCCGACCTGAAATACGGCGCCTCCGTTCTGGCGCTGGACGCCGCGACCGGCAAGGAAAAATGGGTCTACCAGACCGTGCACAACGATCTGTGGGACTTCGACATTCCCATGGCCCCCACGCTGATCGACTTTCCCCACCCCGACGGTGCCACCACGCCCGCACTGGTCGTCGGCACCAAGGCCGGACAGATCTTTGTGCTGGACCGCAAGACCGGCCAGCCCCTGACCAAGGTGGAAGACGTGGCCGTCAAGCCCGGCAGCATCCCGGGCGAGAAATATGCACCCACCCAGCCGCTGTCCGTCGGCATGCCGCAGATCGGCACGCAGACACTGACCGAAGCCGATATGTGGGGCGCCACGCCGCTGGACCAGCTGATGTGCCGCATCAAGTTCAAGTCCATGCGCTATGACGGCCTGTTCACCGTGCCGGATACCGATGTCTCGCTGAGCTTCCCCGGCTCGCTGGGCGGCATGAACTGGGGCGGCCTGTCGGCCGACCCGACCAACCAGCTGCTGTTCGTGAACGACATGCGCCTGGGCCTGTGGGTGCAGATGGTGCCGCAGAAGAAGGATGCCGCGCTGTCCGACGGCGGCGAAGCACCCAACACCGGCATGGGCCAGGTGCCGCTGGGCGGCACGCCCTACGCGGTGATGAAGGACCGCTTCATGTCGCCGCTGGGCATTCCCTGCCAGAAGCCGCCGTTCGGCACGCTGACCGCCATCGACATGAAGACCCAGCAAGTGGCCTGGCAAGTGCCTGTGGGCACGGTGCAGGACACCGGTCCCATGGGAATCAAGATGCGCCTGCCGCTGCCCGTGGGCCTACCCACACTGGGCGGCACCCTGGCCACGCAGGGCGGCCTGGTGTTCTTTGCCGGCACGCAGGACTACTACCTGCGCGCCTGGGATACGGCCACCGGCAAGGAAATCTGGAAGAGCCGCCTGCCCGTGGGCAGCCAGGGCGGCCCCATGAGCTACAAGTCGCCCAAGACCGGCAAGCAGTATGTGGTGATCTCGGCCGGCGGTGCCCGCCAGTCGCCCGACCGCGGCGACTATGTGATCGCCTACGCGCTGCCGGACGGCACCGCCAGGTAAGCCCCGGCCCTGCGCGCACTTTCTGTTCCACGGAATGCGCGCAGCGCCAGCTCCCCGACGCCATGGTCTGCAAGGGTCATGGCTTTTTTTGTCTCTGGCGCCCGCTGCCGCTGCGCGTGCTACGCTGGCAGGCTTTGGTGGACGACAGCTTGCAAAGAGAGATGGTGGTGAACGCGCAGCACAACAGTGACAAGGCTTACGGCATGGCGCCGGCCACACCCCAGGCTGCACCCTGCCATGCCAGCGACCTCAGCGACACTGGCCGCCCGCCCCCCGATGCAGCGGCAGACTCCGCCGCCGACATGCGCCGGGCCCTGCTGGAAGCGGGCCGCACCGAATTCGCCAACTACGGTTTTGACGGCGCCCGGCTGGAGCGCATCGTGGCCAAGGTGGGCTGCGCCAAGCGCATGCTGTACTACTACTTTGGCAACAAAAAGGATGTGTACCTGGCCGTCATCGCCCAGTGCTACAGCGATATCCGGGCCTCGGAAGAACAGCTCAACCTCGACGCCCTGCCGCCGTTGCAGGCCCTGCACGCGCTGGCGCAGAAAAGCTTCGAGTACCACGAACAGAACCAGGAATTCACCCGCCTGGTGCTGCAGGAGAACTTTCAGGGGGCCCAGCTGCTGGGCCAGGTCTCCAACACCGAGCTGCTGCGCAAGGCCGCACTGGAGCCGGTGGAGCGCATTCTGCAGCGCGGCGTGGCGCAAGGCGTGTTCCGCGCCGATGTAACGGCGGTCGACGTCCACTACCTGATTTCCGCCCTGTCGAGCTTTCGTGTCGACCACGCCGCCACCTGGAACAGCCTGCTGCAGGTGGATCTGCTAGGCGACACCCTGCGCACACGCCACCTGCACCTGTTGCTCGACCAGCTCAGCCGTCTTGTGCGCCAGCCCTGAACGCGGCGCCTGTCTCATACCGCCCTATGCCCCATGCCGCGGCTTGTGTTTGCGCACGCGGCATTTGCGCTACATTGGGCATCCATTTTTCCCATCCGGCGCGCCCCGTGCGCTCCTGTTTTTGCAGGCCCTGCAGCCATGCTGCCAGCGCCCCACCACGGACACCCTCCTGCCATGTGGCCTTTTGATCTGCTGCGCAAGCTCTCCCGCGGCCCCGATGTGGGCGAAACCTTCCGCCACTTCATCGGTTGTTACCTGTTCGGCTTCGAGGCCGAAGGCGAGCAGCAGCCTACCTACATCGCCCTGCCTTCCAACCTGGAATGGCTGGAACGCGAAGTCCAGCAGTACCTGCAGGAATTTGTGGACGAACACCCCCATGCCAGCGAAGTCCCCGCCATCCAGGCCACGCTGGCCGATCTGCCCCAACGCCTGGCCGCCCATGTGGCCGGCGGCATGGGCCAGCCCTTTCTGGCATTGCCCGGTGTGAACCTGTTCATCCGCAAAGGTATGCGCGAGCGGCGCAAGGAAAACGGCAAGTACGCGGAATAAGCCGCCCCGGCGCGGCCGCTACACCCCGGTCAACCCCGGGTTGACAGCCCCAACAGATCGCGCGGATGCCCATGCCGGGCCGGCCAGCGACCTGACTTCCCTGCCCACGGTCTGCAGTGGCGCAGCGAATTGCTCGGAGGAAGCGGTCTACACGCCCATCTCGCGCTACGCTTGCAGCTTGCATGGATTTGCCTGCGTGCTGCCCGCAGGCGCGTACCATAGCTGCCGCCTGCCTTCCCCCGACTTTGTGCTGCATGCCGCCAGGCCTGCCTCCCCACTGCCATGACCGATCTCCTGACGCCCCCGGCTGCACCCACCCCGGCCTCTGCCAACCTGGCAGGAGCCCGTGTTCAGGTGCCGCCCTCGCTGGGCGCCATGCTGCAGGAGCTGCCGGCCCTGCTGCAATCGACCTATCCCCTGGCGCCGTCCCAGGCCGCCCAGTTGCTGCACCAGACCGCCCGCGCACTGGACGTGGTGCAGCAACCCGGCCTGGCCCGGCTGCTGCGGGCCATGGAAACCGCGCTGCGCCAGCCCGTCGCACCGACCGGCACGGCGCCAGGCAGCCCGCTCCCCCGCGATGTACTGCTGCTGGCCGCCAAGGACGCCCAGGCCCACCTGCAGACTCTGCAGGCCGGCCGCAACGCACAGGTGGCCCACCTTTTCCCGGCCTACCGCGCCGTCTGCAAGCTCGGCGGCAAGGACAGCGCCCACCCGGCCGACCTGTGGGAGCTGCTCTGGCAACTGGCTCCCGTTCCCGCGCCGCTGCCCGCCGCGCTGCAGGTACCGCCCCACAGGGTGGCCCCGTCCACCCGCGCTCTGCTGGACCAGCAGGTGCTGGCCGTGGTCAAGAACGCCGACGCCCCAGCTGCCGCCCGCCTGCGCGACCTGTGCCTGGGCCTGGCCCAGACCTGCGCGGCACCGGCCGACACTGCCTTCTGGCAGGCAGCGGCCGGCTGCTTTGACGCCACGGCCCATGGCCTGCTGGAGCAAGACCTCTACACCAAGCGCCTGGCCTCGCGCGTGCTGATGCACTACGCCAGCGTGGCCAAGGCCGGCGACTCCGCCTTCACCCCGCCGCCCGACACCCTGGTGCGTGATCTGCTGTATTACTGCGCCCAGGCCGCCGACACCGCCGCCATGGTGATGGACGGCCTGCCGCCCGTGCTGCAGGCCATCTGCCACAGCTGCCAGCTGCTGCCCGCAGACGCTCCGGCACGGGTCACACAGGCTGTCACGCCCCCCGGTGACACCACACTGACCCTGGACCTGGGCCGCGGAGCCGAAGCCCTGGCCATCCCCACCACTGTGGCTGCGCCGCTGCACGATCCACTGGCAGAGCCCCGCTCCACCACGCCTGCAGCCGGCCCATCTGCCACATCAGACGATGCAGGCCTGAACCTTTCGCACCTGGTGTTCGGCGACGAGCCCGAAGCGTCGGAGGCACCGGCCGACATCGCTGAACCGTCCGCCCCGCCCGCCGCGCGGGCACCGATACCACAGCCGGTGGCGCAAACCGCCGGGGACCTCTCCATCGCCACCCCGGCCTCGGCTGCCACCAGCGCAGCGCACGATGCTGCTCTGCCCGCCACCGCAGGCGTCGTCGAAGCGATGGACACTTCGGCGGTACCGCACAGTGCGACCGCCCTGGACAACACAGCGACCCCTGCAGCGGCAGCATCTTCCGTAGTACCCCACGCAGCCGGGCCAAGCGAGATCGCCTCCGTGGCGGCCGTGTCTGCAGCGAACACGCCAGCGGCAGCAGAGCCTCTCACTGAGCCTGTTCTGCTCGCCGAGGCCATCACACCGCACCCCGCCAACATGCCGGAAGGCGTTGTCGATGCAACCCTTGCCGAGCAGGAGCACGCCACATCCGCCGCTCCTGCAGACAGCATTGGGAGCACCACGACAGCCGAAGCCGCCAGCGGCGAGCACAGCGCACCCGACACCGACACCGACACCGACACCGATGCTCCCCCAGTGGAAACCGCTCAGGAGCGTTCCGAATCAGTGACGGACAGTGCGCAGGCAGAACGCCCGGCAGACGATGGAAACACAGCATTCCCCACGGAACTGGCAACCACAGCCGACACCGCAGACGCCGTCAGTACCAGCGCCGATGTGCCACCGCCGCAGGACGCTGCGGCACAGGCTGCCGCCCCCATGGACGACCGCACCGCTCTGGCCACACGCCTGGCCGCAGCCGCCGTGCCCGAGCTGCAACCCGGTGCCGCCCTGCTGCAAGGTGCGGCCGGTCAGCCCCGGGCAGAACCCAACCAGGGCTTTTTGACCGAAGCCGACGGCCTCAGCCAGCAGTTGCAGACCGAGATCACCGCGTGGGCGGCAGAAAGCGACACCCCCCTGCCCCCCACAGCCGCAGAGCAGGCGCGCGCGCTGACCCGCAGCGCCTGGGGCGCTGGCTGCACCGAGATTTCGCTGCTCACCCACACCCTGCAGATGGTGCTGGAGCGCCTGCGCCGCAACGCCACGGCTGCACAGCGCCAGGCCTGTGTGCATGCCGCCGACGAAGTGCTGCGCCTGCTGCACCAGTTTGCCGCCGGCTTCATGCGCCGCCCCCACCCCCAGGTGCTGGAAGCCTTGAACCACATCCTGGCAGATACGGTATCCACACCACCAGCGCCGGACAGCGAAACCCGTCCGGCCCAAGACGAAACCGACGCCGACGGGGCAGCCCCCGACCGCCACACCACTTTCATCGACGGCACGGCCACCCACCAGGCCATCGGGCACGAAGAAGTGCCTGCCGCCGTGCCAGTCCCGGCCTCGGTCCTGCCCAGCGTGGACCAGCTCGAACCCGTGCGCTTTGCAGTGTTCGAGGAAGAGGTGCTTGCCGTCTGGCCTGCGCTGCAGACCGCACTGCACCAGTGGATGGAGCGACCTGCCGAGCAGGGCACGCCCCGCCAGACCCTGCTGCGCAGCCTGCACACCTTGAAGGGCAGCGCCCGCCTGGCCGGTGCCGCCGCCTGGGCCAGCCAGGTGCATGCCCTGGAAGACCTGGCCCTGCTGGCGCAACCCAATGACGGGCCGCTGGGCCCCAGTGCCCTGCAACAGCCCCTGGAAGTGCTGCGCATCGCCTTCGTCGCCCTGCAGCAAGAGCTGGCGGCGCGCCACCCCGAGCGCTCGCTGCAGCACTGGGGCGCCAGCCCCATTGACACCGTGGGCCGCCACGCCCAGGCGCTGTGGGGCACCCACGAGCAAACCCAGCAGTCCGTGGCCGACAACCACCAGATGCTGGCCGAGATGGAAAGCTGCCTGCAGCGCCTGCGCGCCCAGCTCAAGGACTGCGCCGCCTGGGCCGACACCCTGGTGCTGCACGGCGATATGGACTTGTCCTATGAATGGCATGAAGAGCTGCACGATCTGATCCACGGCCTCAGCGACGGAGTGGACGACATCGGCACCGTGCAGCGCCAGCTGCAGCACGGCCTGGCGACGGCGGACACCGCCCTCACCACCCAGGCCGGCCACCTGCGCGCGCTGCAGCACACGCTGCTGTACGCGCGCCTGACTCCGCTGGCCCAGCTGCACGAACGCCTGCTGGCCACCGTGCAATTGGCCGCCAGCGACACTGGCAAGCCCACCCAGCTGCTACTGGAAGGCGGCGACCAGTTGCTGGAGCGCAATGTGGCCGACCAGCTGGCACCGGCACTGGAGCATCTGCTGCGCAACTGTGTGGACCATGGCATCGAACCTGCGGCCCGGCGCCAGGCCGCCGGAAAGCCCGCCGCAGGCCAGATCACGGTGCGCCTGCACACCCAGGGCCCGGTCCAGACCTTGACCGTGCAGGATGACGGTGCCGGCCTGCAGGTGGGGCGCGTCCAGACCAAGGCTCTCGCCCTGGGCCTGCTGCAGCCGGGCGAGACCGTGGACGCCCGGCGCGCAGCCGAACTCATCCTGCATCCGGGCCTGAGCACCGCCGCCCAGATCACCGAACTCTCCGGCCGAGGCATTGGCATGGACGCCGTGCAGGCCGGCGTGCAGCAGCTCGGCGGCCAGTTGCACATCGACAGCCAGCCCGGACTGGGCTGCACCTTCACCATCACCCTGCCCGCGCCACCGCAGGTGGAGCAGGTCGTGGCCCTGCGGGCCGGCAGCTGGAGCATTGCCCTGCCAGCCCGCAGCATCGAAGCCGTGCGCCACATCCCCGCCGCACAGATGGACGAGGCAGTCGCCCAGGGCATGCTGCCCGACGATGTGACCGGCCCCATGCCCCTGTACTGGGCCGGTGCCGTGTGGCAGCAATCCGCCCGCAGCATTGCCCCGCCGGTGGACGGCCAGTCCATTGCCCTGGTGGTGCGCAGCGACACCTCGCGCTGGGCACTGCAGGTGGATGAAGTCCTGGGCACACAGGAAGTGGCGCTGCAGCCCCCCGCCGATGTGGCCGTGCCCCTGCCCGGCCTGCTGGGCACCGCTGCCCAGCCCAGCGGCCAGGTGCTGCAGGTGTACGACCCCTATGCGGCCCTGGCAGCGCACGAGGCGCGTCGCCTGCTGCAGTCCGCCCAGCCGGTGGCCGCCAGCGACAATGCCAGCGCCCCGGAAGTGCCACCGCCTCTGGTGCTGATCGCCGACGACTCCATGAGCGTGCGCCGCCTGGCCCAGCACCTGTTGCAGACCCAGGGATACCGCGTGGCCACCGCCGCCGACGGCCTGCTGGCCTGGCAGCTGCTGGAAGACGGCGAGTTGCCGGCCCTGCTGCTGGCCGATATCGAAATGCCCGAGATGGACGGCCTGGAACTGCTGCGCCGCGTGCGCGCCGACGCCCGCTGCAAGCAGCTGCCGGTGGTGATGCTCACCGCCCACGAAGCCGGTCCGGTGAGCCAGAAAGCCATCGACGCCGGGGCACAGGCCTTCCTGACCAAGCCCTACGCACCGAACGAGCTGCTGGCTTTGGTCCGGCGCTGCGCCCGGGTGCCCGAGAGCGACCTGCAGCCGTAAGCCACTGCTGCACTGCATCTGCACGCGGTGCAGCGTGTGCTGACCGCGCCCTACCCCGGCCCCATCCGACTCGCACGCACGGGTGCCGACTGGTGGCACGCCCTAGACGCACGGAACTGCAGCAGCTGCAGGAGTGATTCGGCGGCGCTCCGGCAGGACCCACGGTGCCCGCGCAGCAACCGCTGCGGCGACTTTCTGCGCCGCTGTGGCGCGCTGGCCGCACTGGCCCCGGTAGCCCTGTAGCCCAGTAGCCCACCACCCTGGGCAGATCCACCTCGGACCTGGCAGGTCCGGCAATAACCCGCTTCGCGCCATGGCTGCTCAGGCGCTAAAACAAAACGGACAAAATTGTCCGAAAATTCACCCCCATGACCTCCTGCCCCACCAAACGCCCCGATGCCGCCACCCGCCGCGCCCAGTTGCTGGATGCCGCGGACACCGTGTTCACCCAACACGGCGTGAATGCCCCGCTGGAGCTGGTGGTGGAACAGGCCGGTGTGGGCCGCGCCACGCTGTACCGCCAGTTCCCCGATCGCCACGCCATCTTGCTGGCCCTGATGGAACGTTCGGCCCAGCGCCTGCATGACCAGGCCGATCGGCTGAAGGACAGACCGGACGCCTTCTTCGCCTTGCTGGAATACCTGTCCGCCCGCATCGTGGGTTCGCCCGCGCTGTCGGATTACTGGCGCACCGCCAAGCTGGACGACCCGCGCGTCAACGCCCTGCGCCAACGGGTTTGGTCGGCGTTCGGCCCGGCCCTGGAACGCGGCAAGCAAAGCGGTCTGATCCGCGCCGATATCCAGGCACAGGACATTTCCCTGCTGTCCAGCATGCTGGGGGCAGCATTGCGGGGCAACACCGACGCCGAACGCCGCCGCCTGGCCCGCCAGGCGCTGGGCATTGTGCGCCGCGGCCTGCAGCCGGATGCCGACACCGCGGCCGCCTCTGCCGCGTCAGCCGCCGCTTCGGTGGATTCTGCCGCTTCAGCCGTTTCTGCCGCATGACCGAAACCGTCTACCTGCGCCGCCCCCCCGACTGGGAGGAGCACGAAAAACCGGCCCTGCCCGGTTCGCCCGCCATGCCCTGGCATGCGCCGTGGGAGCGAGTCTGCTACGCCCTGGTGGCCGTGCTGGTGGGGCTGACCGGGGGCCTGGGCAATGCCTTGTTCACCGCCAACCTGCCCACCATCCAGGGGCAGATGGGGCTCACACCCAGCGAGGCTGCCTGGCTGTCCGGCGCTTACGTCACCTTCAATGTGACCGCCAACATGCTGGTCTACAAATTCCGCCAGCAGTACGGCATGCGCCTGTTTGCCGAGATCGGCCTGGGCCTGTACGCCCTGCTGTGCGTGCTGCACCTGCTGCTGGGCAGCCCGCAAAGCCTGCTGTGGCTGCGCGGTGCCAGCGGCCTGGCAGCAGCAGCCTGCACCTCGCTGGGCACGCTGTACATGCTGCAGGCGCTGCCGCGCACCTATGTGCTCAAGCTGCTGGTGCTGGGCGTGGGCGTGAGCCAGCTGGCCACGCCCCTGGCCTGGATGCTGTCGCCCAGCCTGCTCAACCACGGCCAGTGGCACAACCTGTACATGCTGGAAGCCGGCCTGGCGCTGCTGTCGTTTGCCGCCGTGGTGCTGCTCAAGCTGCCGGCGGGGGTGCACATCCAGGTCTTCGGCAAGCGCGATTTTCTGAGCATGGCACTGCTGATTCCCGGCGTGGGCCTGCTGGTGGCCGTGCTGGTGCAAGGCACCACCCGCTGGTGGTTCAATGCGCCCGAGCTGGCCTGGCTGCTGTGCGGTGCCATCGTCCTGCTCTTTGCCGGTCTCTATCTGGAACACCACCGCCCCAATCCGTTGCTCTACACCCGCTGGTTCACACAAAGCGCCACCATCCGCTTTGTGATCGGTGCCATCGTGCTGCGCTTTCTGACCACCGAGCAAAGCTATGGCGTGGTGGGCCTGATGCGCACGCTGGGCATGACGCCCGACCAGATGCAGCCGCTGTTCGTGGTGATCTTCTTCGGCACGCTGCTGGGCATTGTGCTGTCGTCGGCCACCTTCGGCCTGGACAACGCTGCCAAGCAGTTGCTGGCTGCCCTGGTGCTGCTGGCGGCAGGCGCCTTCCTGGACTTTCACCGCACCAGCCTGGACCGCCCGGCCGACTTCTATCTCAGCCAGTTCCTGCTGGCCGTGGGCTCGGGCATCTTCATGGGCCCGCTGATGCTGCTGGGCGTGGTGCAGGGCCTGAAAAATGGCCCCAGCCACATGCTGACGGCCATTCTGACCATCTCCATGACCCAGGCGCTGGGCGGACTGATCGGATCTTCGCTGCTGGGCACCTACCAGACCTACCGCGAACAGTCCTATTCGGTGGATCTGGTGCAGCAGATCAACCCGGCCAACCCGCTGGTGGCGCAACGCCTGCAGCTGCAGCAGCAGGCTCTGGCCCCCACCATCACCGATCCCGTGCTGCGCTCCGCCCAGGGCACGGCCCAGCTGGCCGCCACCGTGCGGCGCGAGGCCAATGTGCTGGCCTACAACGATGTGTTCCACGTCGTCGCCCTGGTGGCTTTTGTCTACCTGGCCTGGTGCCTGCTGGAAATCGGCCAGGCCCGGCGCGCAGCCGCGCGGGCGGCACGCCATGCCCGCAGCCTTCAGGACAGTGCCAGCGAAGTCGGTACCGACGCCGCCAATGCCACGCCGGACGATGACGGTGACGATACCGATGACGTCCCCGCACCCGCTGCCGCACCGGCCTCTGCGGCCCGGCCGCCACCCGCCACCGCAGACGCCCGCTGATGCCTGCGGCGCCTTGCGCCGGCCCCTTTTTGCTCCCCATAACCGAACCCAACAACATGAGCACCGCTCCCACTTCCACACCGACTTCTGCCCCCACGCCGCCCGCAGCCCCTGCCGCCGCGGCCCCGGGCCCGTCCCCCACTCCCAAGAAAGAGCGCCCCACGCTGCGCAGCGCGCTGATGGCCGTGGTGATCGGCGTGCTCGGCATCACGCTGGTGCTGCGCGCCTGGAATGTGGGCCCGTTCCAGACGGCCGACATCTCCACCGACAACGCCTATGTACGCGGCCAGGTCACGGTGCTGGCGCCCCAGGTCAACGGCTATGTGACGGAAGTGCTGGTCAAGGACTACGAACGCGTCACTGCCGGCCAGCCGCTGGTCAAGATCGACACCCGCAGCTATGAAGCCGCGCTGGCCCAGGCCCAGGCCCAGTTGGCCAATGCCAAGGCGCAGCTGGCGAATTCGGCCCAGACCCAATCGCAGAACCACGCCGGACTGGGGGCCAAGCAAGCCACCCTGTCGGCCGCGCAGGCCGAATCCGAACGTGCCCAGGCCGAACTGCGCCGCGTGGAAGACCTGGCCAGCCGCGGTTCGGTGTCGCTGAACGAGCGCGACAAGGTGCGCGCCACCGCCCGCCTGGCCGCCAGCAATGTGGACAAGGCCCGGGCCGACATCGCCATCGGCAACGAAGCCATCAAGGCCACCACCGTGAACCGCGATGCCCTGCAGGCCGCCGTGCAGATGGCCGAAGCCCAGGTGCAGCAGGCCCGCATCAACCTGGACAACACCACGGTGCACGCCCCCAGTGACGGGCAGGTGAGCGAAGTGACGGTGCGCAAGGGCCAGTACGTGGCCGCCGGCAGCCAGCTGCTGTACGTGGTGCCGCCCCAGCTATGGGTGGTGGCCAATTTCAAGGAAACCCAGACCGCCCATGTGCGCATCGGCCAGCCCGCCCGCTTCACCGTGGACGGCCTGGAAGGCGCACAGCTGACCGGCACCGTGCTGGAGATTGCGCCCGCCACCGGCTCGGAGTTCTCCGTGCTCAAGGCCGACAACGCCACCGGCAACTTCACCAAGGTGGTACAGCGCCTGCCGGTGAAGATCGCCATCGATGCCGGCCAGCCCGACGCGGCGCGCCTGCGCCCCGGCATGTCCGTGATCGCCCATGTGGATACTGCTGCCGCGCCCCAGGCCCCGGCGGTCCCCGCCGCAGAGGGTCCGCAGCCATGATGCGCCGCTCCACCCCAGCCACAGCCACGCTGGCGGCGGTGCTGGCCGCCGCCCTGCTGTCCGCCTGCGCCCCTCTGCCTCCCGCCGCGCCCGACAACGCCCGGCCGCAGCTGCCTGCGCAGTGGAGTACAGCGGCCGAAGCCGGCACCGCCCCCATCGCGGCCCAGTGGTGGCAGCAGCTGGGCGATACCCAACTCAACGCACTGGTACAGCAGGCGCTGGCGAACAACACCGATGTGCTGACCGCCGCGGCGCGCGTGCAGGAAGCCCAGGCCAACCTGGCCGCCACCGACGCCGCGCGCAGCCCGCAGCTCAACGCCACACTGGGCGCCCAGGCCGGCCGCAGCCTGACCGTGCTGGGCCCCAGCCAGTCGCGCAATATGCAACCCGGCCTACAGGCCAGCTGGGAACTGGACCTGTGGGGGCGGCTGTCCCAGCAGAGCCAGGCCGCAGCCGCCCGGCTGCAGGCCAGCCAGGCCGACCGCGCTGCGGTGCAGCTGACGGTGGCCGCCACCACGGTGCAAACCTATGTGGGCCTGCGCGCGCTGCAGCAGCAACTGGCCATCAGCCAGGCCACCGTCGCCTCACGGGAAAAAGCACTGCAGCTGGCCCAGGACCAGCAGCGCGTGGGCTATATCTCGCAGCTGCAGGTCACCCAGGCCCAGGCCGAGCATGAAAGCGTGCAGCAGCAGGTGCAGCAGCTGCAATGGCAGGTCGACAAACAGCTGGCCACCTTGAACCTGCTGCTCGGCCAGGCCGGCGGCAACACCGCGCTGGCCGCAGCACCCACGCAGCGCCTGCAGGATCTGCAGCTGCCCGCCGTGCCGTCCAGCCTGCCATCGCAGCTGCTGGAACGCCGCCCCGACATCGCCCGCACCGCCGCCCTGCTGGCCGCCAGCGACCACCAGTTGCAGGCCCAGCGCGCCGCCTTTCTGCCGCAGGTGAACCTCAGTGCCAGCGTGGGCAGCTTGCTGGTCAACTCGCTCAACTACAACCCGCTGACCGTGTGGAGCCTGGGCGGCAGCCTGCTGGCCCCGCTGTTCAACGGCGGCCGTCTGCAGGCACAGCTGGACGCCGCAACCGCCCAGCGCGACCAGGCGGCCTACGCCTACCGCGGCGCCGTGCTGGCCGCATTTGCCGATGTGGAGTCTGCGCTGACTGGCACCCAGCGCCTGGCCCAGCAGACACTGCACGCCACACAGCGCCGTGATGTGCTGCACCAGACCCTGGGCTATGCCCATGACCGCTATGAAGCCGGCTATGCCAGCTACCTGGAGGAGCTGGACGCCCAGCGCAACCTCTATGCGGCCGAGCTGGAGGTGGTGCGCCTGCACCAGGCCGAGCTGGACAACCGCGTGCAGCTGTACAAAGCCCTGGGCGGCGGCTGGCAGGCCAGTACCGAGGGTGATGCAGGTGGGGCTGGTGGAGCTACGCCCCCATCAGGGCCCTAGTCACTGCCACGCCAAGGGGGGCTGAACACCTCAGCCTACACCGCGCGCCATGCGCAGCGTCTGCACCAGCAGGCGCTCCAGTTCGTCCACGGCTGCATTTCCCCGCGATGCCTTGCTGCGGTAGGCCGCCACCTGCATCGGTGCCAGCGGCCCCAGCCCCTGTTCCCGCCCCAGCACCTGCAGCTGCGCGGGCGCGCTGCACTGCGTGAGGGCCGCAACAGCCAGTCCACTTTCCACCGCCGCCAGCTGCCCCGCCAGGCTGGAGCTGTGGTAGACCACCTTGTAGCGCCGCCCCTGCAACGCCAGCGCATGGATGGCGCCCCGCCGTGCCAGGCTGATGTCTTCGTACACCGCAATCGGCAGCGGATCGCGCCGCCACAGCTCCAGCAGGGGGGAGCCCACCCAGACCATGGGCTCATGGAACAGCAAGCGCCCGCGCCGCGCGTGGTCGCGCGAGATGAGCGCCAGATCCAGCTCCCCCCGCTCCACCCGCGGAATCAGCGCGGTGGACTGCTCGCAGTTCAGCTCGATCTCCACGCCGCTGTGCCGGGGCGCAAAGCGGCGCAGCACCGGGGTCAGGTAGGTGGCCGCATAGTCATCCGGCACGCCCAGGCGCACACGGCCGCTCAGCACCGCAGGCTGCAGCGCCGCCTGGGCCTCGGTCTGCAGGTCCAGCATGCGGCGGACATAGCCCAGCAAGGTCCGGCCCTGCTACGTCAGCTCCAGCCTGCGCGCCCCGCGCTCCAGCAGGCGGTGGCCCACGGCATCCTCCAGCTTCTTGAGCTGCATGCTCACCGCAGACTGGGAACGGTGCAACTGCACCGTCGCAGCCGACAGCGAACCGGCATCCACCACGGCCACCAGGCAGTGCAGCCAGTCGATTTGCAGATCCCGCAGGGCCACAGCCGTCTCCTTACATTCGTTTATCGAATAGCTATTGCCAAAATTATGCGCTTTTCGGCATGCATGCCGCACCGCACACTGCGCGGCATGTCGCCACCTTCCTCCTCTTCTTCAGCCTGTACCACGGCCCTTGCGGCCTCCACCCCATCCGGTGTCCACCGCGCCTCGGGGGCTGCACCTTTTCTGTGGGGCAACGCCCTGCTGGGCAGCATCGGGCTGTTCCTGCACCAGGCCCAGGCCGGTGCGCTGACCGCCACCTGGGCACGCAGCGCCTTCGGCCTGCTGGGGCTGACACTGTGGCTGCTGTAGCGTCGCCAGGGCGGCCAGCTTCGGCTGACGCGCCAAACCGCCCCCGGGGTGCTGGCCGCAGGCTCCTTGATGGTGCTGGCCTGGGTCCTGTTCTTTGCCGCCATTCCCGCCACCTCCACCGGCATGGCAGTGGTGCTGTTCCATGTACAGCCGCTGTGGCTGCTGCTGTGGAGCGCCCTGCGCGGCCAGGAACGGATCAGCCGCCAGCGCGTGGCAGCCGTGCTGCTGGCATTGCTGGGGCTGGTGCTGGCCACAGGCACGCTGTCGGCACTGTGGCAGGACCAGGCCCACGCCACCCGCCCCACTTACCTGCTGGGCGTAGCCCTGTGCCTGCTGGGCGCACTGTGCACCGCCGCCGTCACGCTGATCGCCCAGGGGCTGCAGCGACACCAGCCGGTCACCGCCAGCACCCTGGCCTGGTGGCAGTGCCTGCTGGGCACCGTGCTGCTGTGGGTCTGGCCGCTGCAGCACGGCTGGCCCGCATCGGGCGCCAGCTGGCTGTGGCTGGCCGGCCTGGGACTGGCCCACACGGCCCTGGCCTATATGCTGATCTACGCCGGCATGGCCCGCCTGCCCACCAGCCGCGTGGCGCTGCTGCAGTACCTCTACCCCGCCGTGGCACTGCTGATCGAGGGCTGCTGCTGGGCCAGCGCCTGGATGGCGGGCAATGGCTGGGCCTGGGCATCATCGCCTGCGCCGTGGTCTGGGCCGAACGGCAGGCCGCGCGCTGGCCCTTATCTCCAGCAGGGAGCCTGATGCGGCACGCCACCGCACCGCTTCCAGCGGCATCCGACACGCACCCAGCAGAAATCAGGCAGGTATCAGCTGGCATCCGCCGGCTTGCGGCTTCCTTGGCTTGCCGCAATGCCTCGTTGCACGCGGGCGTGGTAGACCGTCAGCCGGCTGATTCCCAACTGGGCCGCCACCTTGGCGTCAGACGCTGTGCCCAGCAGGGCCACGGCCTCGGGTGTCCAGTCGTAGGCAGCAGTAGCAGCCGTGGCGCCAGAGGCCGGGGCAATCCCCAGCTCCGTGCGCTTGGCGACCACGCTGGCCTTGCTGATGCCCAGTTGCTGTGCCACGGCCGCATCCGGCTGCTGACCCAGCAGCGCCAGGGCTGCGGGCGTCCACTGGAAATGCCCCGCAGCGGGAATCCCCAGCGCATTGCGCTTGAGGTTGACCGTCTTGGCCGATGTACCCCAGCGCTCGGCCAGCACGGCGTCTTTTTCCTGACCCAGCTGGGCCAGCATCGCGTCAGTCCATTGCAGTGCGGCTTTGCCCATGCGGTGTCTGTCCTGGTTGGAAAAATGGAAAGCGAAGGGAACGGCGCGCCATGCGCCAGCACCCTTCAGCGTTTTTTGTGCACATCCTGCCAGCGCAGCATGTCGCTGATGCGCGCGGCCTTTTCGTCGTCAAAGCCCAGGCGCTGCACGCGCTCGGGCGGGTTGGCCCAGGTGCCGAACAGCAGGTCCCAGATCGGCAGGCCGTAGTTCTGCGCATGGTGGCCATGTTGGTGGTGCACGGTGTGCATCTCCGGGCGCTGCACCAGGTAACCCACCCAGCGCGGCGTGCGGATGTCCGCGTGCAGAAACAGGTCAAAGGCACCGGTCAGGCCGATGGCGAACGCCGCCGCCAGCGGGCTGGCGCCCAGCACCCAGTAGCTGGACAGCGCACTCAGCAGCACCGCTGCTGCCGTGTCCATGGGATGGGCGTAGAAAGCGGTCAAGGCCTCCACCCGGGGGGCGCTGTGGTGCAGCTGGTGGAACACCCGCCACAGCAGATCCCAGCGGTGCGTGGCACGGTGCCACCAGTAAAAGACAAAGCTGGTCAGCCCGAAGCTGGCCAGGCCCACCAGCGGCGCGGGCCAGCGCTGGCCCACATCGAACAGCGCCACGGCGCGGATGCTGTCCGAGAACCAATGTCCCACCAGCAAGGTCACCAGCAGTGTGCTGCAGGCCAGCGCGCTGGACATCAACAGCCAGCGCCGGTCACAGTGGTTGCGCGATGCCGGGGCAATCACTTCCCGGCTGAAGATTCCCACGAACACCAGCGCCAGCAACGGATAGGCCGCAAATTCCCACATCGATTGTCCCCTCTGAACCATCCATCACCCCACACCCGCCAACGGGCACCTTGCTTGGGACCATGCGTACGCCGGCCCCGGAAGCAATTCAGTGGGTATGCCCCCAGTAGATCAGTGCATCGCGCCCTTCCACCGACAGCGACACCTGCGCCCCAACGGGCAGCAGCACCTTGGTCGGCACATGGCCAAACGGCAGGCCTTGCAGCACCGGGCGCTTGAGCTGCATGCGCAGCCAGTCAATCACGGTCTGCAGCTTGAAGCCCTTGTCATGGGTGTTGAGCTTGAACTCGGTGAACTGCCCCAGCACGATGGCCTTCTGCTTTTGCAACACCCCGGCCAGCAGCAGCTGGTTCAGCATGCGCTCGATCTTGTAGGGGTGCTCACCCACATCTTCCAGGAACAGCACCCCGCCTTCGATCTGCGGGAAATACGGCGTGCCCAGCAGGGACACCAGCACCGCCAGGTTGCCGCCCCACAGCGTGGCGCCGCCGGACACATAGAAGTCCTTGAGTTGGGGCTTGCCGTTGGGCAGCTCGCCCACCTTGGGCATCTGCCAGCCGGCACCCTCGCCCTGGCCGCTGAGCAGATCGGCAAAGCAGTCGAGCATGATGTCATCCACCTCGCCGCCATCCCGGGTGTCCACGCCAAAGTCGGCATTGACCACCGGGCCCGCCCAGGTCGTGGCGCCGGTCTGGGCAAGCATGGCCAGCTGGAAGGCGGTGAAATCGCTCAGCCCCACAAATTGCGTGCCCTTGGCAATGGCCTTGGCCACGGTCTTGTACTTGATGCCCGGCAGGATGCGCGTGAGGCCGTAGCCGCCGCGCGAGATCAGGGCCACATCGGCCCCGCTGGCGGCCGCGCGGTGGATGGCGGCCAGGCGGGTGGCATCGTCTCCGGCAAAGCGCTGGCTGCTGGCCAGGGCATCGGCATCCACTTCCACCTGGTGCCCCATGGCTTCCAGCTGCCGGATGCCGCGCTTGAATGCGGCCTTGTCACGCACCGCACCCGAGGGCGAGTACACATAGATATGTTTGGGACCGTGGCTGTGGTCGTGGCCGCAGCAGCTGCCGTCGGCCGCATGCACATGGTCGGCATGGCCATGATCGTGACCGTGGTCGTGATGGCCGTCATGCCCGCAGTCTGCACCACAGGCATGCCCCATGCCCAGGCCCTGTGCCGGTGTCTGCTCCGCGGTATAGGCAGGTGCAGCAGCAGCGGCCGGAGCCACCGTGGCCGGGGTCTTGCGGGGGGATGGGCTGGGAGAGGTTCCGGTGGATTTGCGGGTGGTCGCCAAAGCTTGTCCGCACCGCAAGCAGGCGGCGCGCTCCGTGAAAAAGGGGAATGCGAGAGAGGGTCTTGCCACAGCAGCAAGGCACCCACGCCGCACAGGCACGGCCTGCGGGCTACGGACGGAAGTATTCCACAGCGCGGCGTGCGCCGCCGTCTGCCTGCGACCGGCCCCAGTCCAGACCGGGGTTGGACGGCATGGCCTGCGGGTGCCCGGCCAGCGCAGGCAGCACCTGCTTCCAGGCGGCCTCGTATTCGGATGCGCTGCACACCGGGTGCTGCATCGCGGCCTGCGGCGTGCGGGTGACCCAGCAGCGGCCCTGCGCCAGCCAGTCGTGCAGCAACCCGGCCGGCACAGCGGGCAAGGCGGCGCGGCACTGTGGCGCCGCCTGCAGTGCCGCGCGGTGGCCGGCCGCCGCAAACGGGGCATCGAATGCGGCCTGTTCCACCGCCGAGGGGGCCAGCCCCCACGCCTGCTGCAGCTGCGCTCCCACCGGCCACCGGGGTTTGCGAGCCGCCTGCAACTGCCAGTCCGACCAGGCCGGGGGCAAGGCATCTGTAGGCCATGCATCGTGCAGCCAGGCGCCTACAAAGCGCTGCGGCTGCTGGCTGGCCACGGCCAGCCCCAGCCGGGCGGCATCGCCCTGCCCCAGTAGCACGGCGTGGCGCACATCCAGTGCTTCCACCCATTCCTGTAACAGCTGCTGGTGCCAGGCGGCGCTGTGGGCCTGGGGCTTTTTGGGCTGGTCACTGCGGCCCCAGCCCGGCAGATCCGGCACGACCACACGGTGGCCGGCAGCCAGAAAAACGGGAATCAGGTGGCGAAAGGCCCAGCCCCAGCCCGGGCTGGCGGCCAGGCACAGCCAGGTCAGCGTGGCACCTTGCGGCCCCTCGTCCACGGCGGCCAGACGCAGTCCCTGCCCACTGGGCAGGTCGCTGCGGTAGCGGGGCTGCCAGGGCCAGTCGGGCAGATCGGCAAACGCACGGTCGGGCACGCGCAGCGCGGTATCCGGCAGCGGGTGCACGGCCGCCGCCCGGTGTGCCTGGCGCCGCTGCTGGAAGAAACGGGCCAGCAAGGCGGCGCATTCCTCGGCCAGCACACCGCGCAGCACCTGGGTCTGGTGGTTGATGGCGGGGTAGCCGAACACATTCAGCACCGAACCCGCCGCACCGGTCTTGGGCTCGGCTGCGCCATAGACCAGCCGACCCACGCGCGCATGCAGCATGGCGCCACTGCACATGGTGCATGGCTCCAGCGTGACATACAGGGTACAGCCTTCCAGCCGGTAATTGCCCAGGCGGCGTGCCGCATCGCGCAGCGCCTGCACCTCGGCATGGGCCGTGGGGTCGCCACTGGCAATCGGGGCATTGCGGCCTTCCCCCACGATCTGGCCCTGGTACACGACCACGGCGCCCACGGGCACCTCGCCCGCCTCCGCCGCCTGCTGCGCCAGGCGCAGGGCATGGCGCATCCAGTGGGCGTGATCGACGGCGGCGTCGGAAGCGTCGGGGGGGAGCGGAGGCGAAGCAGGCATGTGCCGGCGATTATCCCCGCCCAGCCTGGAGCCTGCATGTGCCGGGGGGCACAAAAAAAGGGCGCCCGAAGGCGCCCGTCAAGCTTATTGAAAGAGACAGTGGTCCGGCCGCGGCCCCCGACAGGCAATGTCCTCAGCGCGCCTCCCCTCCCCCTGGACAGTGACGGTCTACAGACCAGGCAAGCAGACCGTCAACACCACAATGGGCTCTCTTGGACGCACCGTGCACCGCCTGTCAGCGGCTGCGGCCGGCACCACTCCACCCGCGAAGGTGGCAGTGCCACTGTAGGTAAATCTCGTACACGTGCACATCCCTGGTTTTTGGTATTTTTGCCGATGAACGGTCAATTCCCCGCTTTCGCCCGCTCCCGGCATGGCCCTGGGATAATCCGCGCCCTATGTCCCTCCTGCCCCACCAGCTCGAACTCCTGTCCCCGGCCCGCGACGCCGATATCGGCATTGAAGCCATCAACCATGGCGCAGATGCTGTCTACATCGGCGGCCCGGCCTTTGGCGCACGCGCCACGGCAGGCAATGACATCCGCGACCTGGAGCGGCTCATCCGGCATGCCCACCGTTTTGGCAGCCGCATCTTCATCACGCTCAACACCATCTTGCGCGACGATGAACTGCAGGGCGCGCGCGACATGGCCTGGCAGATCTACAACGCAGGGGCCGACGCGCTGATCATCCAGGACATGGGCCTTCTGGAGCTGGACCTGCCCCCCATCCAGCTGCACGCCTCCACCCAGACCGATATCCGCACCCCCGAAAAAGCGCGGTTTCTGCAGGATGTGGGCCTGTCCCAGATCGTGATTGCGCGCGAGCTGGACTTGCAGCAGATTGCCGCCGTGCGCGCCGCCACCGACCCGGCCCGCACCACGATCGAATTCTTTGTGCACGGTGCGCTGTGCGTGGCCTATTCCGGCCAGTGCTTCATCAGCCACGCCCACACAGGCCGCAGCGCCAACCGTGGCGACTGCAACCAGGCCTGCCGTCTGCCCTATGAGGTGACGGATGCAGGCGGCCGCATCATTGCGCACGAAAAGCATGTGCTGTCCATGAAGGACAACAACCAGAGCGACAACCTGCGCGCCCTGATCGACGCCGGCGTGCGCAGCTTCAAGATCGAGGGCCGCTACAAGGACATGGGCTATGTGAAGAACATCACGGCCCACTACCGCAAGCTGCTGGACGAGATCATCGAAGAGCGCGAATTCTCCGACCAGCCGCTGGCGCGCTCCTCCTCCGGGCGCACCACGTTCACGTTCGAGCCCGATCCCGACCAGAACTTCAACCGCGAGTTCACCGACTACTTTGTCAACGGACGCAAGGACGACATCGGCGCCTTCGACACCCCCAAGACCCCCGGCCGTGCCATTGGCTGGGTCACCCAGGTGGGCGACAAGTGGTTCGAAATCGAAGCCAGCGACAAGGCCACCGAGCTGCACAACGGCGACGGCCTGTGCTACTACGACCTGCAAAAGGAACTGGTGGGCGTGCACATCAACCGTGCCGAATGCGTGCATGCCAAGAAAGGCATCTGGCGGGTCTTTCCCAAAAACGAGATTGCCGAGTTCAAGGACCTGCGCAAGGGCCTGGAAATCAACCGCAACCGCGATATGGACTGGGTGCGCACACTGGAGAAGAAGTCCAGCGAACGCCGCATCGGCCTGTGGGCCGAGTTCAAGGAAACTGCTGCGGGCTTTGCGCTGACGCTGACCGACGAAGACGGTTTCACCGCCACCGCCGGCATCGAACAGGCCCACCAGGCCGCCACAGACACGGCCAAGGCCGAAGCCACGCTGCGCGAACAGCTGGGCCGCTTTGGCGCCAGCATCTTCGCGGTCAACGACATCGCGCTGAGCGTCAGCCAGCCCTGGTTTGTGCCCGCTTCGGCCCTGAACCAGCTGCGCCGCGATGCGCTGGCCGGGCTGGAACAGGCCCGCGCCGACGGCCTGATCCGCCTGCCGCGCGCCAAGCCGGTGGAGCCGCCCACCCCTTTCCCCGAGGACACGCTGAGCTATCTGGCCAATGTGTTCAACCAGAAGGCGCATGACTTCTATGTGAAGCATGGCGTGAAGGTGGTGGACGCCGCCTATGAAAGCAAGGAAGAAGAAGGCGAAGTCTCGCTGATGATCACCAAGCACTGCGTGCGCTTCTCCATGAGCCTGTGCCCCAAGCAGGCCAAGGGCGTGATCGGCGTCAAGGGCACCATCAAGGCTGAGCCGCTGCAGCTGATCAACGGCAAGGAAAAGCTCACACTGCGCTTCGACTGCAAACCCTGCGAGATGCACGTGGTGGGCAAGATGAAGAAATCGGTGCTGAACCAGCATGCCAAGGAAATGCAGGAACACCCCATGCAGTTCTACCGCACACGCCCCGCGCCGATGCCCAAGCCCCAGGCCTGACTAGCCTCTCCCGGTGAAGGCCGTACGCGCGCCGCAGCGAAGCGCGCAAGCAGCTCTGCGGGCGACAACGCCACCAACCCAGGCTGCCCGGCAGCCCGCGCATCTGCGCGGCGCCTGCCCGGTGCAGCTGCGACAATTGCGCACCATGCCTCGCCTCAAACCGCCCTCCAAAGAAGAAAGCCAGCTGCTGCCTGCGTTTGCAGCCCTGCCGGACAGCGCCATTCACCTGCCCGCCACCGAGGCCGAGTTTGCCGCCGCCCGCACGGCCCTGCTGGCCCAGAGCGCGCTGGGTTTTGATACGGAAAGCAAGCCCATATTCAGCACCCAGCAGGTCGACACCGGCCCGCACCTGGTGCAGCTGGCGACCACGGATGCAGCCTGGCTGCTGCAGCTGCACCATCCACAGGCGCTGGAGCTGGCCCGCGAACTGCTGGCCCACCCCGGCATCTGCAAGGTGGGCTTTGGCCTGGACAACGACAAAGCCACCCTGCCGCGCCGCCTGGGCTGTGAACTGCACAACGTGGTGGACCTGGACCGGGTGTTCAAGCAGTACGGGTACGGCAACAGCACCGGTGTGCGTGCGGCCGTAGCGCTGGTGCTGGGGCAGAACTTCCACAAGTCCAAAAAGATGTCCACCTCCAACTGGGCGGCGCGCCAGTACAGCCCCGGCCAGTTGCGCTATGCGGCCAACGATGCCCACGGGCCGGCCGTCGTTCATGCCGCCCTGCCCGCCTGGCAGGCCCGCCAACCCGCGCCTGCAGCGGCCCGCCCGCCCCGGCACCCTCGCGCACCCCGCGCACCCGGGTCGGCCCCCATGCAGTCCGCCCCACCAGCGACCACACCGCAGCCGTCGTCCGGGCTCCAGCCCACCGCCCTGGCACCACCATCTGGCACACAAGACCCGCAAAGCATGCAAGGTGCAGCTCCCGTCCGCAGCCGCATTGCAGCGCTTTTCCAGCCCCGCCGAAGCTGAGCCGGACCGGCTCCTGAGGATTGCAAGCCCTGCATGCCTTTGAGCCGCGGTAGGGACAGCGATCCGCGCTGTGGTGTCAGCGTTTCAGCGCCTGAAAATCGTTCAGCACCGAAGGCGGCAGCAGACGGTCCACATGCACGCGGTTGCGACCAGCCTGTTTGGCCTCGTACAGCAAGGCATCGGCGCGGGACAATGCCTTGGTCAGGTGCAGCAGGCTATGGACAGGGGCAATGCCAAAGCTGAGCGTCACCTGCTGGCCATTGGGCAGACAGGGTCCCTGGGGCGACGCCATCTGCTGGCGGATGCGCTCCACCACACCTTCCGCGTCGTCCAGGCTGGCCCGCTGCAGCAGCAGCACAAATTCTTCGCCGCCAAAGCGTGAAACCAGATCGCCCGCACGCACCTGCTGCAACATCACCTGGCTGACGGACTGCAACACCTGGTCACCACAGGCATGGCCCCAGCTGTCGTTCACCCGTTTGAAATGGTCGATATCCCCCGCCACCACCGCCCAGGGTGCCACACGGCGGTCGTTCAGCACGCCTTCGGCAGCCTCCATGAAAGCGCGGCGGTTGAGCAGGCGGGTCAGCGGATCGCGGTTGCGCTCCTCGCGCAGCGTGGTGAACACATCACGCACCACGCAGGCCAGCAGCACCAGCGAAAACCACAACGTGAACAGCAAGGTGCCCGCCAACGTCAGCAGCCAGTAGCCCGAGCGGGTGAGTTCACCCACATGCTCGACGGGTACCACCAGCCACACCCCCAACGGGCGCAGCAGCGTATAGGAAGCAAAGAAGAAATAGGTCCAGCGCAACGCGGTTTCCAGCCGGTCCCGAGCGCGCGGTCCACGCAGCAGGCTGTGTGTGGGCAGGAACTGCAGCACACCCACCCCCACGTTCAGCCACTGCACCCGTGCCCACAGGTCGTCATCGACGTAGGAGAAGTAATACAGCACGGCCAGCGTACCCACCACGGCCAGCCCCCCCACCCAGCGGTTGATGTGCGCCTGGCCACAGCGCAACGCCATGCCCTGCGCCAGCCCCCAGGCCCCTGCCAGGTACAGCACAGCGGTGGCCAGCGACCACCGGCCCAGCTGGGCATTGGTCATCAGGCTTTGCGCGCCCAGCGCCAGCGCCGGCAGCACATAGCCGGCCGCCATCCACAGCAGAAACCGCGCACGGGTCTGGTTGCGTTGCACCCACCAGCAGGCCAGCAGCACGCCGCCCAGCAAGATCACGCAAGCGGGTGCAATCAAGGCAAAGTACTGGTCAGCAGGCAGATTCACAGGCAATGCGGGCGGTGGAAAAAGGGGCGCAGGCTTTGTAAGCCCTATGTATCTGAGTGTATCTTTGCGCAAGAGTGCCCTACCGCATCTGCCTTTGATCTTGTACAAGTGCACATTGGCGTCGGCGCCCATTCCCCGTGCGAGTCCTGGCGCGGTCGCAGCCCCTGTCAGCGCGCCAAGAATCTGCAGGCTTTGGACGCCTCAGCGCCCTGCAGCAAAGCACAAGCAGCTCTTGTTTCAAGAGCGATCGCCACGGCCATTCATTGCTCCACCGTCAGTCCGATTATGGCGCCACCATGCCGGCAGCCTGGGCTTCGGCGTCCACCCGCACCCCGTTGCGACCGGCCTGCTTGGCCTCATACAACAGGGCATCGGCACGCGACAAGGCCTTGCTCAGGTGCTCCAGGCTCTGTACCGGAGCAATGCCAAAGCTGACCGTCACCCGCCGGCCATTGGGCAGGCCAGGCACATCGGAGGAGTCCAGTTGCTGGCGCACGCGCTGCACCACGCTTTCTGCATCCAGCAGGCTGGCACGCTGCAGCAGCAACACAAACTCCTCACCGCCAAAGCGCGCCACCAGATCGCCTTGGCGCACTTGCTGCTGCAGCACCAGGCTGATTTGCTGCAGCACCCGGTCACCGCAGGCATGGCCCCAGTTGTCGTTGACCTGCTTGAAGTGGTCGATATCGCCCACCACCACGGCCCAGGGGCCGCTGCGGCGGTCGCGGAGCACTCCCTCGGCGGTCTCCATGAACGCCCGGCGGTTGAGCAGCCTGGTCAGCGGGTCACGGCTGCGCTCTTCATGCAGCTGGGCAAACACATCGCGCACCGTGCAGGCCACCACCAGCATGGTGAACCACAGCGCAAACAACAGTGTCCCCGCCAGCGTGATCAGCCAATAGCCCGAGCGCGGAATGTCGTTGCCCTGCAATCCCGGCACCAGCAACATGATCAGCAAGGGCCGCACCATGGTGTAGCAGGCAAACACCAGAAAGGACATGCGCAGGGCCCGCTCCAGCCGGTTGCCCGGCAGCTGGCTGCGCAAAATGCCGCGCATGGGCAGAATCTGCATCAGACCCAGGCCGGCATTGAGCCAGTGCATGCGCACCAGCAGCCTGTCCTGCACATGGCCGTAGTAGTACAAAGCGGCCAGCACCACCATGGCGATCAGCAGCGCCGTGCGCGGGTGGGCCGATTTCCCATAGCGCCCGGCAATGCCACGCGCCAGCGACCACGCGCCCCCCAGGTACAGCACCCCGGTCACGGGGGCCCAGAAGGCGAACTGCGCGCTGTCCAGCAGGCTCTGCCAGCCCAGGCCAATGGCGCTAAGCGCATAGCCCGCAGCAAGCCACAGCAGATAGCGCTGCTGGCGTTGCTGGCGCAGTACTCCCCAGCACACCACCAGTGCCGCTGCCAGCAGCAGCACGCACAGCGGTACCAGGAGTGCGAAATAGCGGTCGGGCAGAGAGAACACCGATGCAGGGCCTGCACAGAAGGAAGAAGGTAAACAAGTGTATCCAAGTGCTGCCACCCATCCGGAAAGACCGTGGGGCCAGCGCCATAAGCACATAGCTAAAGCTTGGTTCGTTCTGCGCAGGGCCCCTTGCATAATCGCCGCAGCTATGCCGGACCAGCGGTCACAGCAGGCCCTCGCGGCCGGTGCGATACCTGGATCCACTCCTTTTTCGCAGACCACCAGAAAGAGACATCCATGCGCCTCGAGACCCTTGCCGTTCACGCCGGTTACGCCCCCGACCCCACCACCAAGGCCGTGGCTGTGCCCATCTACCAGACGGTGGCCTACGCATTCGACAGCGCCCAGCATGGCGCTGATCTGTTCGACCTGAAGGTGCCGGGCAATATCTATACCCGCATCATGAATCCCACCACCGACGTGCTGGAAAAGCGCGTTGCGGCCCTGGAAGGCGGCATTGCCGCATTGGCCGTGGCATCGGGCATGGCCGCCATCACTGCCGCCATCCAGACCCTGGCCGAAGCCGGCGACAACATCGTGTCCGCCAGCACGCTCTATGGCGGCACCTACAACCTGTTTGCCCACACCTTTCCGCAGCAAGGCATCGAGGTGCGCTTCGCCGATCCGCGCGATCCGGCCAGCTTCGGCAAGCTGATCGACGGCAAGACCAAGGCCGTGTTCATCGAATCCATCGGCAATCCGCTGGGCAACGTGACCGACATCCGTGCACTGGCCGATGTGGCCCACCAGCATGGCGTGCCGCTGATCGTGGACAACACCGTGCCCTCGCCCTATCTGCTGCGTCCGTTTGAGCATGGCGCCGACATCGTCGTGCACTCGCTGACCAAATACCTGGGCGGCCACGGCACCAGCGTGGGCGGCGCCATCGTGGACAGCGGCAAATTCCCCTGGGCCGAGCACAAGGCCCGCTTCAAGCGCCTGAACGAGCCCGACGTGAGCTACCACGGCGTGGTCTATACCGAGGCGCTAGGCCCCGCCGCCTTCATCGGCCGTGCCCGCGTGGTGCCGCTGCGCAACATGGGCGCCGCCATCTCGCCCCAAAACGCCTTCCAGATCCTGCAAGGCATTGAAACCCTGGCCCTGCGCATGGACCGCATCTGCGAAAACACGCAGAAGATTGCAGAAACACTGCAAAACCACCCCAAGGTGGAATGGGTGCGCTATGCCGGCCTGAAAGACCATCCCGACCATGCCATCGTGCAAAAGCAGTCGGGCGGCCGCGCCTCGGGCATTCTGTCGTTCAGCCTCAAGGGCAGCGAAGGCCGTGCCGCCGGAGCGCGCTTCCTCGATGCCCTGCAGCTGTTCACGCGCCTGGTGAACATTGGCGATGCCAAGTCGCTGGCCACCCACCCGGCCTCGACCACCCACCGCCAGCTGGACCCCGCCGAGCTGGCCAAGGCCGGCGTCACCGAAGGCATGGTGCGCCTGTCCGTGGGCATTGAGCACATCGACGACCTGCTGGCCGATCTGGAGCAGGCCTTGGCCCAGGTCTGAGAGCGCCCTGCCCGCCCTCCCCATAAGGAGCGCTTCGGCGCTCTTTTTTCATGCTTGACCATGCTTCACGGCTGCACCCGCCGCGCCAGCTACGTCAACCACGCCAGTCAGGCACGCCTGCGGACTGCGGGATAAAGCTGCCGTTACGCGGTATGTAGTGCGCATCGGGCGGCCTTCCGGCCATGACCGCCGCCTCCCAGATGCCTCCACCAACAAAAAGAGCGCCGAAGCGCTCTTTTTGTTGGTGGCCGCCGGTGCGCTTGAAAGCGCACAGCAGCCGGCGAGGCGGAAAGCCTGGCTGCTTACAGCCCCAGGGCCGCAATACCGGCGCTGGCCACCTGTGCATCTTCGCTGGCCTTCACACCGGACACGCCCACGGCGCCCAGCACCTGGCCGTCCTTGACGATGGCCACGCCACCTTCCAGCAGGCCGTCGACAAACGGCGCGCTCAGGAAAGCGGTGCGGCCATTGTTGATCATGTCTTCAAACGCCTTGGTGTCCTTGCGACCCACGGCGGCCGTGCGGGCCTTGGCAGGCGAGATGTGCGAGGAGATGGGCGCGGCGCCGTCCAAGCGCTGCAGCCACAGCAGGTGGCCGCCATCGTCGACGATGGAGATGGTCACAGCCCACTTGTTCTTGAGGGCCTCGGCCTCGGCGGCGGCGGCGATCTTCTTGACGTCGGACAGTTCGAGTTCGTGCTTGGTCTTCATGGTCTGTAAGGCAGAAATTTGCGCTGAGTAGGAAGCAACCAGCATAATGTGCAAACCCGGACCGAAAGCGACCCTGAGCGCAAAACATTACAACCTAAAAATGCCCAGGTCCATCCACGGGTGCCAGCGCATGGCCCTTGCGCTTTCCTTCCTCCACCCTCATATTCACTGGACTGCCTGAACGGCAGCCACACACAGGAGAAACCTATCCATGAATGATCACGTCACCTCTTGGGACACTGCTGGCGTTGCCATCTCGCAGCAGCAGCGCCACAAGGTGCTGCGCAACACCTACTGGCTGCTGGCGCTGAGCCTGCTGCCCACCGTGCTGGGCGCCTGGATCGGCGTGTCCACCGGCATCACCCGCTCGCTCTCCGGCGGCCTGGGCCTGATCGTGTTCATGGTCGGTGCCTTCGGCTTCATGTTCGCGATCGAAAAGACCAAGAACTCCGCCGCCGGCGTGTCCGTGCTGCTGGCCTTCACCTTCTTCATGGGCCTGATGCTCTCGCGCATGATTGCCATGGTGCTGGGCTTCAAGAACGGCTCCGAGCTGATCATGACCGCCTTTGCGGGCACGGCCGGCGTGTTCTTCGTGATGGCCTCGCTGGCCACCGTGATCAAGCGCGACCTGTCGGGCATGGGCAAATGGCTGTTCGTCGGCGCCATGGTGCTGCTGGTGGGCTCGGTCATCAACGTGTTCGTGGGCTCCACCGCCGGCATGATGGCCATCTCGATGCTGGCCATCGGCATCTTTTCCGCCTACATGCTGTATGACCTCAAGCAGATCATCGACGGCGGCGAAACCAACTACATCAGCGCCACGCTGTCGCTGTACCTGGACATCTTCAATGTGTTCCAGAGCCTGCTTGCCCTGCTGGGCATCATGGGCGGCGAACGCGAGTAAGCGGCACACCGGCCACCCTCTGCATGCGCAGAGGGACCCACACCCAGGCACGCTACGGCGTGCCTTTTTTATGGGCGCGCACCCTGCGCCGGCAGTCCGAGCAACACGCCCCTCACCCTGCCGGCTGCACCCCGCATTGCGCCAGAATCAGCGCCTTGAGCCGCTCGGCCGCGGGGGGCAGCGCATGCGCGCGCTGCCAGATCAGGTTCAGGTGCGTGCGCAGCCCGGCATCCTGCAGCGGCACCAGCGCGGGCAGACCCTGCATACCCAGTTGGGCAAAGCTTTCGGGGGCAAACGCCACGCCCAATCCTTTTTGCACCATCAACAGCATGGGCAGGGTCTCCACGCCCCAATATGCCACTTCCGGGGTGAATCCGGCCTGCTGGCAGGCGCGCAGCAACATGTCCGAAATGCCCGTGCCCAGCAGTGAGCTGTGCAGCAGAAAGCGTTCATGGCGCAGCGCCGCCAGCGGCACCTGCGCGTGTTCGCACAGCGGGTGCTGTGGAGGCAGCGCCACCCGCAGCGGCTCGTTCATGATCTCCAGGTTCTGCAGCTCCGGCGCCGTGTACTGGCTGCGGCAGATGATCAGATCCAGGCTGCGCTCCCGCAAACGCTGCAGCATGTAGCCCGTCTCGCCCTCGTGCACATGCACGGTGATCTTCAGATCACACGCCATCAGCTGCTCCATCACCCGGGGCATCAGAAACAGGCTGGCCGCCGTGGCACAGCCTACGTGCACGGTGCCGCGCGATCCCTGTTCTGCCTCGCGCAGCTCACGCCGCACGGCCTGCAAACTGGCCTGCAATGCCTTGGCACGCAGATAGAACAGCTCTCCCGTGGCGGTCGGCACCAGGCGATGGCCGCTACGGTCGAACAGACTCACTTTCAGCTCTTCCTCGAGCTTGCGCAGCAAGATGCTCAAAGGCGGCTGGGTCATGTGCAGGCGCTCGGCCGCAGCCGACACACTGCCTTGCTCGTAAACCGCGACAAAGCATTTCAGACGGTGCTCATCCATATAGTTTTTATATAAACAATAGACCTTATATATATTAGACCTTATCGACATGCGTTTCTATACTCCGCCGCGTTGCCTACCTCGCATACCGGCAATACATAACAAGGAGACACGCATGCACCCCTCTCGCCGCCAAATTGTTGGCCTGGCCCTCACCACCTGCCTCGCTCCCGTGCTGGGCATGTCCGCTGCCCACGCGCAAACCGACTGGCCCCGCCGCACCATCAAGGTGGTAGTGCCCTACCCGCCAGGCGGCACGGCCGACGTCATGGGCCGCCTGGTGGCCCACAAGCTGGGCAAAGCCTTCCCCAAGGTGAGCGTGGTGGTGGAGAACGTCACCGGTGGTGCCACCGTACCCGGCGCCCTGGCCGTGATGCGCGAGCCGGCCGACGGCCACACCGTGTTCCTGGCCAGCGACAACACGCTGAACATCAACCGCTGGTTGCTCAAGGACGCGCGCTACGACGGCGACCGCGACTTCACCCCGGTGACCGTGCTCAATACCTACCCGCACTGGCTGATCGTCAATGGACAGGGGCCTTACAAGAGCCTGGACGACCTGGTGCAGGCCATCCAGGCCCGGCCTGGCAAGGTGTCCATCAGCGTCAACACCATTGGCGGAGCCGCCTATCTGGCCCTGGACAGCTGGCGCCGCGAAAACGGACTGAAGTTCGAAATCGTGCCCTACCGCGGATCGCCCCCTGCCGTGGCCGACCTGATCGGCGGCCACACCGATGCGCATGTGGACGTGGTCGGCTCCTCCGTCGCCCACGCCCGCAGCGGCCGCGTGCTGCCCGTGGCCGTGCTGCAAAGCCGCACACTCAAGGAATTTCCCAAGGCCACAGCCCAAAGTGAGCAGAACCCCAAGGCACTGAACGTGCAGTCCAACCTGTCCGTGGTCATGCGCAGCGGCACGCCCCAGCCCGTCATCGACAAGCTCTACGACATCCTCAAGGCCGGCGCCAAAGAGGAGGACTTCACCAGGACCATGGACATGCTCTGCCTGGACACCGTGCTGCTGGAGCCCACCAAGGCCAAGGCCTTCTTGCAGCAGGAAACCAGGCGCTACGGCGCGCTGGTCGAGAAATCGGGTCTGGAAAAACAATAAGCAACGGGCTGACACATGAAATTCGTCATTGCACTGATTCGCCACGAAACCAACACCTTCTCGCCCGTACCCACGCAGCTGAGCGACTTTCGCCGCGGTACCACCTTGAACGGCCCCGCCTACGGCGATGCCGCCCGCATGGCCTGCGAGGGCACCAACAGCGCTGCCGCCGCCTACCTCGATCTGGCCCGCGACATGGGCGCTGACGTGGACTTTGCCGTCTGCGCCAACGCTGTGCCCAGCGGCCTGGTGACACGCGAAGCCTTTGAGCACCTGTGCGACACCGTGGTGCACAGCGCCGAGCAAGGCTGCGATGCCATCTTGCTGGACCTGCATGGCGCCATGGTGGTGGACGGCTATGCCGACGCCGAAGGCGAGTTGCTGCGCCGCCTGCGCGCCTGCACCCCGGCAGGCCTGCCCATCGGCGTGGCGCTGGACTTCCATGCCAACTTCAGCCGCGAACTCATCCGCCACGCCACGGCCATCGCCGGCTACTGCACCTACCCACATGTGGATGTGTACGAAACCGGGGCCCGCGTGGGCCGCAGCATCCGCGCGCTGCTGGAGCGCCGCAGCGCCCCGGTGCTGCTGTGGCGCCGCCTGCCCATGCTGACCCATATGCTGCGCCAGACACCGGCCATGCAGCCCATGAAAGACATCATGGACCGCGCCATGCAGGCTGAGCGTGACGGCGAGGTCTGCAACGCCTCGGTGTTTGGCGGTTTTCCGCTGTCCGACATTCCCTGCGCCGGCTTCTCCGTGGTCATCGTGACCGAGCGCGATCGCCTGGCGCAAGGCCAGCAACTGCTGGACGAGCTATGCACCCTGGCCTGGGCGCGCCGCGCGGACTTTGTCTTTCCCGCCGCGCCAGTGGCCGAATCGATTGCCCAGGCCAAGCGCCTGCCGCAGGGCCCGGTGATCCTGGTGGACCACGGCGACAACTGCGGCGCCGGCGGTACCACCGACATCATGGCGGTGCTGCAGGAAGTGCTGGCACAGGGCCTGGAAGATGTGGTGGCGGGCCCGTTCTGTGACCCGGCCAGCGTGGCCACACTGTTTGACGCCGGCGTGGGTGCCGAAGTGACGCTGGACGTGGGCGGCAAGACCGATATGCCTGCCTTGCAATTGCAGGGCCAGCCACTGCGGCTGTGCGGAGTGGTGGAGCGGCTGACCGATGGCGACTACACCGTCACCGGCCCCATGTACACCGGCATGCGCCTGAGCCTGGGCCGCACGGCCGTGCTGCGTGTAGGCACGGTGCGCATCTTCATCTCCGAGCGCCCGCAGGAGCCCTACGACACCGGCGTCTTTACCCATGCCGGCGTGGATCCAGCCCAGGCCAGGTACGTGCTGCTCAAGTCGCGCCAGCATTTCCGCGCCGGCTTTGAGCCGTTTGCCAGGCACATCGTGCTGGTCAGCGGTCCGGGTGTCTGCAGCTCGGACTACAGCCTGTTCCCCTTCCAGCAGTTGCCCCGTCCGATGTACCCGCTGGATGCCGATGTCGGGCTGGAGCAGGCAGAGAGCTGGCCCGCTGCAATGCCGCCCATGACCTCTGGCGCTGTGGCCTGATGCCCGAGCTGCTCTACCCCGCCGCCGTCGTGCTGGCGGGTTATGTGGTGCTGGGCATCACCGGCTTTGGCTCGGCCCTGGTGATCGTGCCTTTGCTGGCCTGGCATTGGCCGCTGCCGGAGGTAGTGGCCCTGACCCTGCTGCTGGATGTGCCTGCATCCCTGTTGCACGGTGGGCTGAATCTGCGCCAGGTGAACATGACCGAACTGCGCCGCCTGCTGCCGGGCCTGGTCGCCGGCGCCCTGGCCGGCCTGTGGCTCAGCCAGGTGCTGTCGGCACGCTGGCCTTTGCTGGTGCTGGGGGCTTATGTGGCCGCCGTGGGTCTGCACGCACTGCGCGCCGCTCCGGCCCCTCTGCGTACGGGCAGCGCAGCCTCCACCCCTTGGGCTGCGGCCATGGGTGGCGCCATCGGCCTGGTGGAAATGCTGTTTGGCACGGCCGGCCCCTTGGTCGTCGCCTGGCTCAGCCGCCGACTGCCCGACATGCAGGCCTTGCGTGCCACCACACCGGTGGTGATTGCCGCCAGCGCCTGCACCGTGCTGCTGACCATGGGCGCATCCGGGCGCCTGTCACAGGCCGAACTGTGGCAGCGGTGGTTGCTGCTGATGGGTGTAGCCGTCGCCGGCGTGCTGCTGGGCAATCGCTTAGCACGCTGCGTTTCCCCCAGCGCCTTGCGCCGGGTGATCTGCGGCCTGCTGGTGGTCAGCGGGCTGTGTCTGGTCGGTCAGGCACTGGGCGTTTGAAGTCGGCGGTGTGCCTGGCAACCTTGTCCAAAGCAACCGCCTGATCCCCACGCCACCAGCCTTTCCCCAATCCATCACCGGCACTTCGACTGCTCGCCAAACCGTGACGACCCATTTCTACGGGCTCAGGGCATTCCGACCGCGAGAGGCAGCGCAGGCATAAAAAAACCGCTGCCAAGGCAGCGGTTTTTGGAAGGATCCAGCGTACAGCTTAGAAGCGGTAGCCCACGCCCACGCCGACCAGCACGGGGTCGACCTTGAAAGTGCCGATCTTGGAACCAGCCAGGCTCACGTCGGTCTTGAGGTAGAGCTTCTTCACGTCAAAGTTGATGGACCAGTTCTTGTCCAGCGCATAGTCGAAACCCACTTGCAGGGCACCACCCCAGCTGTTGCGCTTCACGTCGGCAGCGCCGTCAGCAATGTCCACGCTGGAGAAGCGGGTGTAGTTGATACCAGCGCCCACATAAGGCTTGAAGGCACCGAAGTTGGTGAAGTGGTACTGGGCCAGCAGGGTGGGAGGCAGGTGCTTCAGGGTACCGATCTTGCCGCCCAGTGCGCTGGAACGCACGTCATGCTTCTGGGGGTAGGTCAGGATCAGCTCTGCAGCGATGTTCGGCGTGAAGAAGTAAGAGATGTCGAACTCGGGCATCGTCTTGTTGTTGATCGACAAGCCCAGACCGGTGGAGTCCTTGTTAGCGCTGTCCAAGTGAACGGCGCGCACGCGCACCATCCAGTTGCCGTCTTGCTGCTGCGCCATTGCAGCACCGGAGGTCAGGGCAGTCAGAGCGGCAATTGCCAGCAGAGTCTTCTTCATCTTGGTGTTTCCTTTGGGTCACTGAATCGGGGTGGTTTCCCCTTGGACTTGATTGAAACAAAGTGCTGACAACTGGCATTTGCCCTAGCTCAAGCTTTTTCCAGCCCTGTGCGGCACCCGCACAGGGCGTTGCACAGCCGCAACACTCCAAGACAGTGCAACACCCAAGCGGCCCCAGCCTCCCACAGCAGGGCCACGCCACAGGCCCGGGTTCAGTGTGCAGGCTGCGTACCGCGCAGCCGGTGCCACAGGTGCACCACCACCACCACCAGGCCACCGATCACGGCCCCCACCCCCACATGCACCAGCAAAGGGATGATGGCCGCCGCCGCGCCGCCCAAAGGTTCGATATGGGTGTGCAGCCAGTGCTCAATGGGTGCCATGCCATGCACCAGCAGACTGCCGCCCACCAGGAACATGGCCACCGTGCCCACAATGGACAGGCCGCGCATCAGCCAGGGCGTGGAAGCGATTAGCCCCCGGCCCAGTCCTTGCAGAGCCGCACCGGGCTTGCGCATCAGCCATTCGCCCACATCGTCCATCCGCACAATACAGGCCACGATGCCGTAGACAAACACCGTGATCGCCAGCGCCACGGCCACCAGCACCGTGAACTGTTCCCACAGCGGCTTGGCCGACACCGTGCCCAGCGCAATGGCCATGATTTCGGCAGACAGAATGAAGTCCGTGCGCACGGCGCCTGCGACTTTTTCCTTTTCATAGGCCACCGGATCCATGGCTTTTGCGCGGGCAGCATGCACCGATGACGGAGCTACCCCCTTCTCAGCCGCCTCCTGGGCGTCGTGCACCGCCTCCTGCACACCATGCTGCTGGCGCTTGTGCAGCATCTGCAGCACTTTCTCCACACCTTCGAAGCACAGAAAGGCGCCGCCCACCATCAGTAGCGGCGTGATCAGCCAGGGTACAAACGCGCTGATCAGCAGTGCCGCAGGCACCAGAATGGCCTTGTTCAGCAGCGAACCCTTGGCCACGGCCCAGACCACCGGCAGTTCGCGGTTGGCACGCACGCCCGTCACCTGCTCGGCATTCAACGCCAGATCGTCGCCCAGCACCCCGGCCGTCTTCTGCATGGCCACCTTGCTCTGTGTGGCCACGTCGTCCAGGATGGCCGTGCTCTTGCCCGCCGCCGTCTTGCTCATCAGCGCCACGTCATCCAGCAGCGTGGCGATATCGTCCAGCAACATCAACAGACCTGCACCCGCCATCACACGCCCCCATTGGTTTCGATATCCGCCATCATGCCTTCAAACGGCGCTGCTGCGGCGGCTGAACGCCGCCAGGCAACCCGCCCCGCACGCTTGCAGCGTTTTGCCGTGACAATGGGCGCCCCATTGAACGAGACATCCTGTGACCCAACCCATTGCACACGCAGAACTGATCGCCAGCTACCGCAAAGTCGCGGCCGAAGCCGCTCGAAAGGCGGAACTGGTGAAAGCCGCGGCCTCCAAAGGCCCCAGAACCATCGCCACCGTCAGCGAAACCGCAGCCAAAGCAGCCCGCCGCCGTGATGTGCTGGCAGCCAAACTCGCCAAGCTCGGGGTGGTGCTGGCGGACTAGACCCGGTCCGGCACAGTCCCGCACTGCGCGTGCGCGACGCATGACCGCCAGCCATGGGCAGGGCCGCTAGCACAAAGCCCGCCGTGCCCCTATGAAAAGCCCCGCAGCTTTCACACTGCGGGGCTTTTGCTTGCGACGCATCCCGGATGCCGGATCACCCCAGCCACTTGAGCGCATTGCGCCATACACGCCTGCCGGCAATCCTGCCATCTTTGGCATGGCCACCCGGGTCTGAGTGGCCGCATCGTCCAGGACGGACGTGCTTTTGCCAGCCTCCGTTTTGGTCATCCGTGCAATATCGTCCCCCAAGGCCGCCACACCGCCGAACAGCATGGGCAAGCCCAGCCCGGCCATGGCGTGTCTTTTCAAGGCGACTGCCGGTGGTGGAACTCGGGACATGTTCCGCAACGTGCTTTCCCCACACCAAGGACATTCGCTGCCAGGTGTCCGGTTTTGCCATTCACACCGCATACTGCAGACACCTTCACTTGAGCGGCTGCCGTTTTGACGCGCCGCACCCCATGCCCGGGTATCTGACCAAACAAGAGTCCATTCGCATCGATGGCGCGCAGGACATGCAAATTCGCTCCCTGCTGGACCGGCAACAATTCTTCGACCCCGACGGCGCCGCACTGCGCCTGGGCATCTCGGATGCCATCTGGCCGCTGTTCGGTCTGCTATGGCCCTCCGGCAGCGAGCTGGCCAACCACATGGCACAGCAGCCCGTGATCCAAGGCCGGCGCATTCTGGAGCTGGGCTGTGGACTGGGTCTGGCCAGCCTGGTGTGCCACCGTATGGGGGCGGACATCACGGCCAGCGATTGCCACCCGCTGGCAGGCGACTTTCTGAAAGAGAACCTGCGCCTGAACGACCTGCCGCCCATGAAATACCGCGCGGGCCAATGGGGGGCGCTGGAATCGATTGCCGCAGCAGCCGAAGCCACCGCCCATTTCGATGCAGCTGCCCAGACCACCGCTTTGGCGGGTAGCTTGCCGGGCGGCTTTGTTGCACCCGTGGCAGATCTTCCAGTGCGTGGGGTGTTCGATCTCATCATCGGCAGCGACCTGCTGTACGAACGGGATCAGTTTGCGCGCCTGCCCAACTACATCTGCGAGCATGCCAGCGCCAGCGCGCAGATCTGGATCATCGACCCTGACCGTGGCAACCGCGCCGCCTTCAGCCGCCAGATGGCCGAACGCGGCTATGGCGTGACGGAAACCCGGCTGGACCGCACGGAGACCGAACTGCAAGCAGGCTACAAGGGGCGTTTGCTGGTGTATGCCAAACCACCACGCCCAATGCAATAGTCACTCGTGCTCATCCAACTAACACTGCACGTCCCAAACACAGCATGCTTCGCCGCATGCTGGCGGCAACAAAAAAGCCCCGCAGCTTTCACACTGCGGGGCTTTCTCATGGACAGGCGCTGATCAGATCAACCCAGCCATTTGCGCGCATTGCGCCACACACGCATCCAGGGGCTGAATTCGGCCTTGTCGCCCGACGTCCAGCTCATCTGCACATTGCGGAACACGCGCTCGGGGTGGGGCATCATGGCGGTGAAGCGGCCATCGGCCGTAGTCACTGCCGTCAGACCACCGGCCGAGCCATTGGGGTTGAACGGGTACTGTTCGGTCGCCTGGCCGTGGTTGTCCACGTAGCGCATGGCCTTCAGCACCTGGGCTTGGTTGCCGCGGAACTTGAAGTTGGCATAGCCTTCACCGTGTGCCACGGCGATCGGCAGGCGCGAACCCGCCATCCCTTGCAGGAACAGGCTGGGCGACTCCAGCACCTCGACCATCGACAGGCGCGCTTCAAAGCGGTTGCTCAGGTTCTGCGTGAAACGCGGCCAGTCCTGTGCGCCAGGAATGATGTCGGCCAGTTCGGCAAACATCTGGCAGCCGTTGCACACGCCCAGGCCAAAGGTGTCGGTGCGGCCAAAGAACTGCTGGAACTCGGCCGACAGGCGGTCATTGAAGGTGATGGAGCGTGCCCAGCCAATGCCGGCACCCAGGGTGTCGCCATAGCTGAAGCCGCCGCAGGCCACCACGCCCGCAAAGTCCTTGAGCTGGGCACGGCCGGTCTGCAGATCCGTCATGTGCACGTCCACCGCGTCGAAGCCGGCTTCGGTGAAGGCATAGGCCATTTCCACATGGGAGTTCACGCCCTGCTCGCGCAGCACTGCCACGCGGGGCTTGGCCGCCACGTTGATGAACGGCGCCGCCACGTTGTCCTGCGGATCGAACGTCAGGTGCACATGCATGCCGGGGTCTGCAGGCACACCCGCCGCAGCGTGTTCGCTGTCGGCGCAGGCGGGGTTGTCGCGCTGCTGGGCAATCTTCCAGCTCACGGCATCCCAGACCTGGTGCAGATCGCTCAGCGTGGCGCCAAACACCTTCTTGGCATCGCGCCAGACCTGCAGCTCGCCCTTGCCCATGTCGACGGCAGACGACACAGGGCGGGTCTTGCCGATGATGTGGCTGCAGGTGGCCAGGCCATGCTCGCGCAGGGTTTGCAGCACTTCGGCACGGTCTGCCGTCTTGATCTGCAGCACCGCACCCAGTTCCTCATTGAACAGCGCGCGCAGCGTCAGGTCTTCGCGGCGGCCGGACACCTGGTTGCCCCAGTTCTTGCCTTCGCCGCTGTCCATGCGGCTGTCGCTGATGCCGTCGCCTTCGGTGATCAGCATGTCCACATTCAGTGCCACGCCCACATGGCCGGCAAAGGCCATTTCGGCCACAGTCGCCAGCAGGCCGCCGTCACCCTTGTCGTGGTAGGCCAGAATCTGGCCCTTGGCGCGCAAGGCGTTCACGGCATCGACCATGCCGATCAGGTCCTTGGGCTGGTCCAGATCGGGCGTTTCGTTGCCGGACTGGTTCAGCACCTGGCCCAGGATGGAGCCGCCCATGCGCATCTTGCCGCGCGACAGATCGATCAGCACCAGGGTGGTGTCGTCTTCGGTGGCGTCCAGCTGCGGAGTCAGCGTGCTGCGCACATCGTCGATCGATGCAAAGCCGGTGATGATCAGGCTGACAGGCGAAGTAACCTTCTTGGTGACGCCGTTGTCGTTCCACTGCGTACGCATGGACAGGCTGTCCTTGCCCACGGGAATGGAAATGTTCAGCGCCGGGCACAGTTCCATGCCCACGGCCTTGACCGTGGCGTACAGGGCGGCATCCTCGCCGGCTTCGCCGCAGGCGGCCATCCAGTTGGCCGACATCTTGATCTTGGACAGCTCGATCGGCGCCGCCAGCATGTTGGTGATGGCTTCGGCCACGGCCATGCGGCCCGATGCGGGCGCATTGATGGCCGCCAGCGGGGTGCGCTCGCCCATGGCCATGGCTTCGCCCTTGAAACCCTGGAAGTCCGCCAGCGTCACGGCCACGTCGGCCACAGGCACCTGCCAGGGGCCCACCATCTGGTCGCGGTGGGTCATGCCGCCCACAGCGCGGTCTCCGATGGTGATCAGGAAACGCTTGGATGCCACCGTCGGGTGGGCCAGCACTTCGATGACGGCCTTTTCCAGCGGAACGCCGGTCAGGTCGATGGCGGGCAGCTCGCGCTCCACCGTCTTCACGTCCTTGTGCATCTTGGGCGGCTTGCCCAGCAGCACGTTCATGGGCATGTTCACGGGGAACTTCTGGTCGCCCGACTCGACGGCCGTGTCTTCCAGCACCAGCTCGCGCTCTTCGGTGGCCGTGCCAATGACGGCAAACGGGCAGCGTTCGCGTTCGCAGAAAGCGGTGAACTGGGCCAGCGACTCGGGGGCAATCGCCAGCACATAGCGCTCCTGCGATTCGTTGGACCAGATTTCCTTGGGCGCCAGACCGGATTCCTCCAGATTCACCGCACGCAGATCAAAGCGCGCGCCACGGCCGGCGTCATTGGTCAGCTCGGGGAAGGCATTGGACAGGCCACCGGCACCCACGTCGTGGATGGCCAGGATGGGGTTCTGCGCGCCCTGCTGCCAGCAGTGGTTGATGACTTCCTGCGCACGGCGCTCGATCTCGGGATTGCCGCGCTGCACCGAATCGAAGTCCAGCTCGGCGGCATTGGTTCCCGACGCCATGGAGCTGGCCGCACCGCCGCCCATGCCGATGCGCATGCCGGGGCCGCCGAGCTGGATCAGCAGCGTGCCGGCGGGGAACAGAATCTTCTGGGTCAGCTCGGCGTCGATCACACCCAGACCACCGGCAATCATGATGGGCTTGTGGTAGCCACGGGTCACATCGCCGACCTGCTGCTCGTACTCACGGAAGTACCCGGTCAGGCTGGGGCGGCCGAATTCGTTGTTGAAAGCCGCGCCACCCAGCGGGCCTTCGATCATGATCTGCAGCGGGCTGGCAATGTGCTCGGGCTTGCCCACTTCGCTGCCCCACAGCTTGGAGACCGTGAAACCGGTCAGGCCGGCCTTGGGCTTGGAGCCACGGCCGGTCGCGCCTTCGTCACGGATTTCACCGCCGTTGCCGGTCGATGCGCCGGGGAAGGGCGAAATGGCCGTGGGGTGGTTGTGCGTTTCCACCTTCATCAGCACATGGTTGGTGGCACTGTGCTTCTGGTAGCTGGGGGCCTGTGCCGTGCCGGTAGCGGCATCGAACTTGGCGATGAAGCGCTCGACCTGGTGGCCTTCCATGATGGAGGCGTTGTCCGAGTACGCCACCACCGTGTGCTGGGGCGACACAGCCTCGGTGTTGCGGATCATGCCGAACAGCGACTTCTCCTGCGCCACACCATCGATGGTGAAGTTGGCGTTGAAGATCTTGTGGCGGCAGTGCTCGGAGTTCGCCTGGGCGAACATCATCAGCTCCACGTCCGTGGGATTGCGCTTCAGGCCGTTGAAGGCGTTGACCAGGTACTCGATCTCGTCATCGGCCAGGGCCAGGCCCCACTGCTTGTTGGCGGTTTCCAGCGCAGCGTGACCACCGCACAGCACATCGACAAACTCCATCGGAGCGGCCTGCAGGGCCGAGAACAGCTTTTCGGCCTCGGCACGGGTGGCAAACACCGACTCGGTCATGCGGTCGTGCAGCAGCGCAGCGATCTGGGCCGTCTGCTCGGTGCTCAGCTCGGGCGTGCCGCCCAGCAGACCCGACTTCAGGGTCACGCGGTACTCGGTGGCGCGCTCCACGCGGAACACTTCCAGGCCGCAGTTGCGGGCAATGTCGGTGGCCTTGGAAGCCCAGGGCGAGATCGTGCCCATGCGGGGGGTGACGATGAAGGGCACGCCATCGGCGCTGCCTTCAAAGGGCTCGCCATATGTCAAGAGCGCCGACAGGCGCTCTTCCAATGCGGGCACAGGCGTCCCCTCGGTGGCCACCAAATGCACAAAACGTGCGGACACGCCTGTGATCTTGGGGTGGATGGCGACCAGGTCGGTCAGAAGCTGTTGGGCGCGGAACGAGCTCAGGGCGTTTCCACCCTCAAACTGTGTCAGATGCAATGTCACGTGGCGGCCTGTTTATGTGAAGGCTGGTGAAGGGCGCCCTGGCCCGCCCCCTGTTGCGAAGGGGCCGGCCAAAGCGCTGAATCGGTGAGCCTCTGATTTTACCGTGCCTAGCACTAACCCGAAGCACTCCCGCCCCTTGCCCCTGCAGGTTCAAGCCCGCAATGGGATAATTGGCAGCATGAGCATCACACTGAAGACCCCCGAAGACATCGAGCGCATGCGCGTCGCAGGCCGCTTTGCTTCGGATGTGCTGGACTACATCACCCCCCACATCAAACCCGGCATCACCACCCAGCAGATCGACGATCTGTGCGCCGAACGCATGGCCCAGCAAGGCACCAAGACCGCCTGCCTGGGCTACCAGCCGCCGGGCATGACGCCCTACCCGGCCTATGTCTGCACCTCGGTCAACCACGTGGTCTGCCACGGCATCCCCAACGACAAGCCGCTCAAGAAGGGCGACATCGTCAATGTGGACGTGACCATCATCACCGACGACGGCTGGTTTGGCGACAACAGCCGCATGTTCATCGTGGGCGACGGCACGATTGCCGGCAAGCGCCTGTGCCAGCTGACGTTTGAAGCCATGTGGAAGGGCATCCAGCAGGTCAAGGCCGGCGCCACCCTGGGCGATATCGGCCACGCCATCCAGTCCTTCGCTGAAGGCCACAACCTGTCGGTGGTGCGCGAGTACTGCGGCCACGGCATCGGCAAGGTGTTCCACGACGAGCCCCAGGTGCTGCACTACGGCCGCCCCGGCACCGGTGTCGTGCTGGAAGAAGGCATGGTCTTCACCATCGAGCCCATGCTCAACCTGGGCAAGAAGGACATCAAGGCCATGCCCGACGGTTGGACCGTGATCACCAAGGACCACAGCCTGACCGCCCAGTGGGAGCTGATGCTGGCCGTCACCAAGACCGGCTACGACATCCTGACCTGGTCGGACGGCTCGCCCACGCCGCCGGACTTCATCACCGCGCTGCGCACCTGATCCAGCCCGGCTGCGCGCAGCCCCCTGCTGCGCTGCCCGGCCCGCCGCTGCACCCTTTCGGGGGTCCAGCGGCTTTTTTGCGCCGCCAGACCGGCCAGTGCCTGCGCCAAAGACCCGTCGCCCCGCAGAGCCGCTACAGTGCACGTGTGCGGTGCACGCCTGCCCAGCGCCGCACCATTTGCGCACGTTTTTTGCTTGCATTGCCAACATGACCACGCTCGCCCCCGCCCCCTCCGATCTGACCGCTTTGCGCAACGCCTACCGCCAGGACAAGGCCGCGCTGGTGGAGCAGTTCAAGCAGCCTGCCCCCGCCAAACGCAGCGTACGGCCGCTGCTGCACAAGCTGTCCGAGCGCACCGACCAGCAGCTGCAGGCGCTGCGCCAGCTGACCGGCCTGCCGGATTGCGTGGCCCTGATCGCCGTGGGCGGCTATGGCCGTGCGCAGCTGTTTCCCGCCTCCGACGTGGACGTGCTGGTGCTGGTGCCCGAACACCCCGCCGGTGAGGACAGCCCGTTCAAGGCCCAGCTGGAGCAGTTCATCGGTGCCTGCTGGGACACCGGGCTGGAAATCGGCTCCAGCGTGCGCACCGTGGAGGAATGTGTGGACGAGGCCGCGGCCGACGTCACCATCCAGACCGCGCTGCTGGAATCGCGCCTGATCGACGGTGATCTGGCCCTGTTCGCCCAGATGCAGCAGCGCTTTCGCGCCCTGCTCAACCCGCGCGCCTTCTTCACCGCCAAGATGCTGGAGATGCGCCAGCGCCACAACAAGTTCGAAAACACCGCCTACGCGCTGGAGCCCAACTGCAAGGAATCGCCCGGCGGCCTGCGCGATCTGCACACCATCCTCTGGGTGGCCAAGGCCGCCGGCCTGGGCAGCAGCTGGAAGGAACTGGCCCAGAGCGGCATCGCCACGCATTTCGAAGCCCAGCAGCTGGAGCGCAACGAAGCGCTGATCAGCCACATCCGCGCCCGCCTGCACGCGGCCACCGGCCGGCACGAAGACCGCCTGCTGTTCGACCTGCAGACCACCGTGGCCGAACAGCTGGGCTTTCACAGCCACCAGCGCCCCGGCCAGCGCATGCCGGTGCGCGCCAGCGAAGGCCTGATGCGCCGCTACTACTGGGCGGCCAAGGCGGTCACCCAGCTCAGCCAGATCCTGCTGCTGAACATCGAGGAACGCCTGTACCCCGCCAGCCAGGGCGCCATGGTGCGCATCGATGACCGCTTCTTCGACAAGGACGGCCTGGTCGAGGTCGCCAGCGACGACCTGTACCGCCGCGACCCCCAGGCCATCCTGGCCACCTTCCTGACCTACGAGACCTCTCCCGGCCTGCGCGACCTGTCCGCGCGCACGCTGCGCGCGCTGTACTCGGCGCGCGGCGTGATGGACGGCGCCTTCCGCCGCGACCCGGTCAACCGCGCCACCTTCATGCAGATCCTGCAGCAGCCCAGCGGCATCACCCACGCCATGCGGCTGATGAATCAGACCTCGGTGCTGGGGCGCTACCTGTGGGCCTTCCGCCGCATCGTTGGCCAGATGCAGCACGACCTGTTCCACGTCTACACCGTGGACCAGCACACGCTGATGGTGCTGCGCAATATGCGGCGCTTCTTCATGGCCGAGCATGTGCACGAATACCCCTTCTGCTCCCAGCTGGCCAGCGGCTGGGACAAGCCCTGGCTGCTGTACCTCGCCGCCCTGTTCCACGACATCGGCAAGGGCCGGGGCGGCGACCATTCGCAGATCGGCGCCATCGAGGTGAAGCGTTTCTGCCGCCAGCACGGTGTGGACACGGACGACGCGCAGATGGTGGAATTCCTGGTGCGCGAACACCTGACCATGAGCCAGGTGGCGCAAAAGCAGGACACCACCGACCCCGATGTGATCCGCGCCTTTGCCGCCCGCGTGGGCTCGGTGCGCCACCTCACCGCCCTGTACCTGCTGACCGTGGCGGATATCCGCGGCACCAGCCCCAAGGTGTGGAACGCGTGGAAAGGCAAGCTGCTGGAAGACCTGTACCACGCCACCGTGCGCATGCTGGGCGGGCGGGCGCCCGACGCCGAGGCCCTGGTGGAAGCGCGCAAGCGCGAAGCCCTGGTGCAGCTGGCACTCAGCGCCCAGCCACACGAATCGCACAAGCTGCTGTGGAACACGCTGGACGTGAGCTACTTCATGCGCCACGAGGCCGCCGACATCGCCTGGCACGCCCGCCACCTGGGTCGCTATGTGGGCACGCCCACCCCCATCGTGCGGGCGCGCCAGTCGCTGGCCGGCGAAGGCGTGCAGGTCATGGTCTACACGCCCGACCGCAGCGACCTGTTTGCCCGCATCTGCGGCTATTTCGATCGCTCGGGCTTTTCCATTCTGGACGCGCGCATCCACACTGCACGCAACGGCTACGCGCTGGACACCTTCCAGGTCATCACCAGCGAGCCGCTGGAAGTGCACTGGCGCGAGCTGACTGCGCTGATCGAGGAAGGCCTGCCCCACGCCATCGAGGCCGAAGGCCCCCTGCCCCCCCCGGCGCGCCGCCGTGTCTCGCGCCGGGTGCGCAGCTTTCCCATGCCGCCGCGCGTGGTGCTGCAGCCGGACGAAAAATCACAGCACTGGCTGCTGGAAATCTCCGCCAGCGACCGTGCCGGTCTGCTCTACACCGTGGCCCGCGTGTTGGCCGAGCACAGAGTCAGCGTGCAGCTGGCCAAGGTAAGCACCCTGGGCGAACGGGTGGAGGACAGCTTTCTGATCCAGGGCCCCACCCTGGGCAACAACACCGCCCAGCTGGAGCTGGAAACCGATCTCGTGAACGCACTGGCGGAGTAGCAAAGGCACAGCCGGGGCACACCGCTCCAGCCCGCTCCTTCCGGAGCGCCTGGACCTGACTGGCCGGGCGGCACACCATGGCCGTTCACCGGTCCACAGCGCTTTCCCGGCCGACCCTCTCCAGCAAGGCCAGCAGTGCCTCTACATCTTCGTCCCGCGTGCGCCAGGATGACACGCTGATGCGCATGGCAGGCCGCCCCTGCCACAACGTGCCGCCGAACCATGCCTCGCCAGAGGCCTGCACCGCAGCGCGCACCGCATGGGTGTGTGCGTCAGTGGCGCAGCGGAACAGCACCTGGTTGAGCGTCACGGTGTTGAGCACCTCGAACCCGGCCTGTGCCAGGCCTTCCCCGATGCGGCGCGCCTGCGCACAATGCCGCTCCACCAGTTCGGCAATGCCCTGCCGGCCCAGGCTGCGCAATGCCGCCCACACCGGAATCCCGCGGGGCCGGCGTGAAAACTCCAGCGTCAGATTCTTCTGGGCATCCACGCTGGCGCTGGAATAGGCCGCATCACTGTTCATGGCCTCGGCCAGCACCCGCGCATCACGGCAAATCGCCATGGCGCAGTCGTAAGGGGTATTGAGCCATTTGTGCGCATCGGTCGTCCAGCTGTCGGCCAGCTCGACGCCCTGGGTCAGGTGGGCCAACGAGGAGGCCCGCGCCCACAAGCCGAAAGCACCATCCACATGCACCCACGCCCCCGCCGCTCTGGCATGCGGCAGGATCTGCGCGAAGGGGTCGAAGGCGCCGGTGTTCACCTCACCGGCCTGCAGGCAGAGGAGGGTGCGTGCATCCAGTGCCGGCAGCTGCGCCACGTCCACCCGTCCCTGGGCATCGACCGGCGCATGGACGATCTGGTTCAGCCCGAAGCCCAGCACGCGCAATGCCTTCTTGACCGTGGTGTGCACCAGCGCGGACACCACCACCCGGATCTCCGGCGCACCATGCAGCCCTTGGCCGTCGAAATCCCAGCCCTGCCGGGCCAGCAGCTCGCGCCGTGCCGCTGCCAGGGCGGTCAAGGTACAGGCCGTGGCGCTGGTGCCAAAGCCGACGGCGCTGTCCCGCGGCAGATCCAGAGCATCCAGCACCCAGCGGGCGGCCACACGCTCCACCGTGGCCGACACCGGAGAGTTGTCGAAGGTCGACGCACACTGGTCCCACGCCAGCATCAGCCGTTCCGCCGCCGCAGCGGCGGGCAATGCCGCACCGATCACAAACCCGAAATAGCGCGGCCCGTTGGATGCCGTGGTCGCAGGAGACCCCACATCGTCCAGCAACGCCAGCGTCGCCTCCGCCTGCAAACCCAGGGCGGGCAGCGACTCATCAAAGGCCGCCAAGGCGGCAATCGCTTCTTCCGACGGAAACACGCGGCGCTGGCCGTTGCCTTCGGTGTAGCGGCGCCCGCGCACATCGGCATGGGCCAAAAGTTCCAGTTCGTTCATTGGAGCATCTCCCCTTCCTGTTTCATACCTGCCTCATTCCTGCTTCGTGGTCGGCAGCGGCGCCTGCGGCGATCCCTGCTGCATTTCCTGCGATGTGACCCGCCGCGTCACCCACCAGAACAGCAGCGCCAGCCCACTGACTGCTGCCCCCAGCAGGCACACGCCCTGCCAGCCTGCGCGGGCATAGGTCACCGTCGTGCCAATCGCCCCAAGGCCGCTGCCGACCGCATAGAACAGCATGTAAAGGCCGACCAGCCGGCTGTGGGCCTCCGGCCGGGTGCGGAAAATCATGCTCTGGTTGGTCACGTGAAGCGCCTGCCCTCCCATGTCGAGCAGCACGATGCCCACCAGCAACGCACCCAGCGAACGCTCCATCAGCGACAGCGGCCACCATGCCAGCAGCAACACCACCAGCGCTGCGGCACTGGTACGTTGCGCATGGCCGTGGTCCGCCCATTGCCCGGCGCGCGTGGCGGCCAGCGCCCCCACCGCACCGACCAGGCCCAACGCGCCGATGGCGGTGTGGGAGAAGCCATGGGGCGGCGCACTCAACGGGAACACCAACGCACTCCAGAAGATATTGAATGCCGCAAACATCAGCAGTGCCAGCACCCCGCGCACCTGCAGCACCTTCTCTTCCTGCAGCAGCGTCAGCATGGACGCAATCAGGCGCCAGTAGCCCATCGCATCGGGCGCTGCGGCCAACACGGGCAGCCGCCTCCAGAGCGGCAGGGCAATGAGCAGCATCAGCGCGGCGGCGCACAGGTACACGCCACGCCAACCCGCCACATCGCTGATGCCCCCGGCAAACACCCGGGCCAGCAGCAGGCCGATGAACACCCCGCCCTGTGCCGCGCCAACCACACGCCCCTGCGCCTGGGGCGCTGCCGCGCTGGCGGCATAGGCGATCAGCCCCTGCGTCATCGCCGTCCCCAGCAAACCCACTGCCAGCATGCCCGCCAGCAATGCGGGAACCGACTGGGCCATGGCCACGGCCACCAGCGCCGCGGTCAGCGCCAGCAACTGCAGGGCCATCAGGCGGCGGCGTTCCACCCGGTCGCCCAGGGGCACCAGCAGCAGCAGCGCCAGCGCACACCCGGTTTGTGTGGCCGTGACCACACCGCCCACCGCCGCATGGCTGATGCCAAAGTCCTGCGCCAGCGCATCCAGCAAGGGCTGCGCGTAATAGACATTCGCCACGCTCAGGCCGCTGGCTACGGCGAACAGCCAGACCAGGCCGCGGGGCATGTCTGCAGACTGCGCCGGTGCACAGCGCTGTGGCAACGGCGGGGGTGATGGTGGTGCGGTGCAGGCCTTCATGGTCCAAGCTCAATCAATCTGGTTTCAAAATAAAACCAAAATGATGGTAAGGCATGTAGTTTTAAAATGCAACCAAACAATCCGCTGCCGCCCACCCTGCAGGAGACACCATGCCGGCCCGTAAATCCTTGAACCAGCAACCTTGTCCCGTTGCGCGCTCTGTTGACCTGATCGGGGATCGCTGGTCCCTGCTCATCGTGCGCGATGCCTTCGACGGCATGCGCCGCTTCAGCGACTTCCAGCGCAGCCTGGGCATGGCCAAAAACATCCTGTCCGACCGGCTGCGCAAGCTGGTCGATGCCGGCATCCTGGCCATGCAGGACGCCTCAGATGGCTCGGCCTACCAGGAATATGTGCTGACACCGCAGGGCGAAAGCCTGTTCCCCGTGGTGGTGGCGCTGCGCCAATGGGGCGAACAGCACCTGTTTGCACCCAGCGAACGCCATTCGGTGCTGATCGACAAGCGCACGGGCCAGCCGGTGCCCCCCATGGCACCGCACGCCCCGGATGGCACGGTGCTGCAACCTGCCGCCACCGAGGTCCGCAAAGTGAGCTGAGGCCATGCGCAGGGGTGAATGCCCTGATCACATCGGAGCAAAGCGCGCATGGCTGCTAACGGCACGGATGGCGCGCACCACCGGCCTTTCCATTGTTGGCTACCTCGCCAGGCCGCAGCAATGCCTGGCTGGATGGGAGAACCATCCCTTCTCACACCCGGAATCGCCCGCATGCGGGCCTGCGGCCGATCCCGCCGCTTGCAGCCTCTAGGCTCTGCGCGCCCCCCAGGCCAGCCATGCCAGCCAGCCCGGACGCCATGACAGCGTCATGGCCACAGACAAGGCCGCAGCGGCCAGCATCATCACCCACACCAATGCGGCCATCGATGCATGGTCAGCCTGCAGGCACAGCACCAAGCCCAGCGCCAGCCCAGCCGCCCCCTGGGCACGCAGCCGCCACACCACGCTCTGTGGCTGCTCTGCCTGGAAAACCTGTTCCCAATGCCCGTCCATCGCCAGGGCCAACCAGCCCATGCCCGCCCAGCAGGCCAGGCAGGCTGCCAGCAAAAACAGCGCAGCCGTCGGCCCTTCAAGCATGGGCGGCCTCCAGACGGTTCACCGAACCCACGGCAGCTGCACGCAGCGCCAGCTTGCGGGCAGCCACCACGGCCAAGGCCGCGCAGACCAGCAGGCTCAGGTCCACGCCCGCCACCGGCCAGTAGGCTTCGCCCACGGTCTTCAACAGGTGGTCTCCCGTCGTGATCCAGTTAAGTCCCACGGCCAGCACCGCCATGGCGGCAACGGCCCAGCATTGCTCACGCCAGGCAGGGTTCGGCTGTCCGCTGGCAACGGGTGCGCTGCGCCAGAAGGCGTGCGCCATCGCTGCCACCCATCCGGCCCAGAACAGGTATTGCTCCAGATCGCCTCGGGGCGGCCATCCGCTGGGCAGTGATGCGGGCAGCAGGCGGTTGGCAATCAGGATGGTGCAGGTGGCAATCAGCATGCCCGTGACGGTGGTCACCGCCAGGGCATCCACAATGCGGCTGCCCTGCCGACCTTGCTTGGCATGCTGCTTCTTGCGCTTTTCGACAAAGAAAATGAAACCCGTGGCAATGCAGACGCAGCCCATCAACCCGCCCAGCACGTACAGCCAGCGAAGCAGCCAGTGGCGGAAGTGCTGCAGGTGCAGCCCTGTCAGAAAGGTGTTGAGGCTGTCCACCGCGGTACGGGGCGGGTCTTCACGCAGCACCTCCCCGGTACTGGCCTTGAAATGGATGCCGTCGCCCACCAGCGCGATGCGGTCCGTACCGGCACGGAAGACGCTGACATAGCCATTGGCATCCCCCACGTGGCGCAGCGAGAGCAGCCCCACCTCGCCGGCCATGCCCTTGGCGGCCCATCGCCGCTGGGCTTCACGCACCATGTCATCCACCGAAGCCAGCGGCGCCGCCACGCCGGCACGGTCATGCGGCAGCCCTGTGGTCTGCGCCTCATGCTGCTCGTGCAACTCATGCAGCGGCTCCAGTTGGGTATGCGACACAGGGAAATAGATCCCTGCGAAGATCACCAGCCCGGTGAAGGCGAAGAAGAAGTGAAACGGCAGCGCCAGCACGCCCATCATGTTGTGCAGGTCCAGCACGCTGCGCTGCACCGCCTTCTTGGGGCGGAAAGTGAAGAACTCGCGGAAGAACTTGCGGTGCATGACCACGCCGGTCACCAGTGCCACCAGCATCATCAGGGCCGCGAATCCGACAATCCAGAAACCCAGTCCCTTCCAGTAGAAGGTCAGGCTGTAGTGCAAGGGATAGAGGAAACCGCTGCCGACCTTGAGCTGGTCATCCGGCAAAGCCCCGCCGCTGCGTGGGTCGATGGTGCGGTTGCCCCGGACCCCGTCATCGGGATTCTTGGCATTGGGCACCACATAGCCCGCAAACAGGCTCAGCATCGGGTCCCGGTGCGTGGTGTAAGCCCCCCAGTTGCGCACGGTATCGAAACGCTCGGGCATGGGCCCGTTCACCTTGTCCCGCATGAACTCGATGCTTTGCTGGCTGGGCTTCATATCCTCGAATACCGGTCGCAGCACCTTGTCAAAAGACGGCATGGGCTGCGGTGCGAAACGCGAGGCCGGAATGGCCCAGCGGTCAATTTCCCGGTCGAACACCGACAGCGATCCGAAAAAGAAACACGCCATCAGCACAAATCCGAGGGCCAGACCAAACCATGTGTGCAGCCAGGTCATGGCATGGCGAAAACTTTGAAACATCAGCTCCACTCCTAAGTCAACTGCGATTGCAGCAGCGAAGCCAGCACGGCCATGAGTGCGCCACCACCAGCAAGAACCAACCACACGCGCGACAGCCGTGGTGCTGCGAACGCCCAGAGAAAGACGGTCAGATACAGCAGCATCCCCAGCAGGTAGCTGAGGTGCTCTGCATCGTGAAATTCCATGCCCAGCGCGAACATGCCGGCCGTCGCCAACGCGATAAAGCCCCAGGTCAGCATGTAGCCTCCCAGGACCGCAGCGGCGATGCGCAGCACGGCATGCCAAGGAGTGCGAGATGTCAAAGTGGACTTCATATCAAAATGGTTCCATGCGAGAAGACACGCCCCATTCGCGGGCGGCTTCCTGGTGTGTCAAGCGGCATGCACTTCGGCGGACGGTGCATGCCCCGCTGGCCGGGTGACCAGGTTTTATGCCAGGCCCGCTCGATCTCGCGATGGCGCCACATGTCAATGCACAGGCCGTTGGCCACGGTGCGGAGATAGGCCGGTGCTTCCGGGCCGGTAGTGAAACTGCGGGGACGGGCGATCAGCCGTACACAGGTGTCGTGCGCCAGGTCTGCGGCATCTGTCGCATCATTCAGGCTATAGCGCAGCCAGCCGTGCAACCAACCATGGTGGTTGGTGTACAAGGTCTTGACCTGTCCTTGAAGCGTGAACTCTGCGGTGCCCACAATGCCCTTCGCGTAGCTGTGGCCCAAGATCCGCAGCGTACAAATCGTTAATGAGAATTAATCTCATTGTATAAGATTTGTTTTGCATCTTGTTTCACCGCCGCAGCGCCCTGCCGTTCGCTCTGCGCAGGGTTCGCGTTCGCCTTACCGGTCGCTTTGCAGAAAATGAAAGCGCATCAGCGTCCGTTGCCGGGCACTGGCGTGGTCCACCACAGGGTGCGGATAGTCCACGCCCAGTTGCACGCCGCAGGCCTGGAGCTCCAGCGGCTTCATTCCCGCCGGGAAATGGATGTGCTTGTCCGGCAGCCTGGCCAGCTCCGGCACATAGCGGCGGATGAAGCGGCCATCCGGGTCAAACCGCTGTGACTGCGTGACGGGGTTGAAGATGCGGAACCAGGGCTGCGCATCGCAACCCGTGGACGCCGCCCACTGCCAGCCGCCGTTGTTGGCCGACAGGTCATAGTCGTTCAGGTGCTCGGCAAAGTGCCGCTCGCCCCGGCGCCAATCGATGCCCAGGTCCTTGGTCAGAAAGCTGGCCACCACCATGCGCAAGCGGTTGTGCATATAGCCGGTCTGGTGCAGCTGGCGCATGGCAGCATCCACCAAGGGGTAGCCGGTGCGGGCCTCGCACCATGCCTGCCACAGCTGCGGCGCGTCGTCCCACAGCACGCGGTCGTACTCCGGGCGGAAAGACTGGGTGACCACATGCGGGTGGTGCCACAGAATCATGAAGTAGAAATCACGCCAGGCCAGCTCGGACAGCCAGGTCTGTGCGCCCTCATCCCCTTGTACGGCACGCTGCAGGGCCAGACCTGCCAGCGCCCGGATGGACACCGTGCCAAAGCGCAGGTGCACGGAAAGGTAGGACACGCCCTTGCGGCCGGGAAAGTCCCGCGCCTCCTGGTAGGCATGCATGCGCGGCAGAAAGTCCTGCAACAGCTGCTGCGCACCGTCCATGCCCGCCGGCATAGGCAAGGTCTGCAGATTGGTGCGTTCAAACCCCAGCTGCTCCAGCGCCGGCAAGCGTTCCTCCACAGGGATCGGGGCCAGATGGCGGGCGTAGCGCGCCACCGGGTATGGCTTGAGCTGAAAGGCGTCCAGCTTTTGCAGCCATGCCCGCTTGTAGGGCGTGAACACGCTGTAGGGCTGGCCTTGCTGCGTCAGCACCTCGTCCCGGTCCAGCAGCACCTGGTCCTTGTAGTCGCTGAAAGCGATGCCCAGCCCGCTGAGGTCCTGGGCCACCCGCTGGTCCCGTGCAATGGCCTCAGGCTCGTAGTCGCGGTTGGTCAGCACTTCCTGCACGCCCAGGCTGCGGGCCAGTTGCACAATGCATTGAGCAGCGCTGCCATGCCGCACGATCAGCCCGCCACCCGGAACGCCCGCACTGGCAGACAAGGCCTGCAGCGCGCCGTGCAACTGCAGCACGCTGGCGTGGATGAATTCCACGCGCCGGTCCTGCTTGCGGGGGAGCGCGTCCAGGATGTCGGTGTCGAAGACAAAGGCGCAATACACCCGCTCGAAGCGGCGCAACGCGTGATAGAGCGCGGCATGGTCATCGCAGCGCAGATCGCGCCGCAGCCACACCAGGGCGCAGGAATTCGCCATGGCAGAAGAAAACAAAAGCTGGGCTGAGCATTGAAGCACAACAGGGCGCGGGCTGCAGCCAAAGTTCACGACGGCACTCCCATGCGCCTTGCTGCGTCCTGGAGAAGGTTTGCATGCCCAGCACACCGGCCCCAGCGGGGCTTGCTCTGGCGATCATGCACCTTCCATTGGCGCCCGGCAGGTTTGCAACGTCATCACAGCCGTTGACATTGAAGTAACTTAAATCTTTATGCTTGCAGCACAAAGATTTCACCACCACTTCATCGACTCGCCCATGCCCACCCGCCCTTCCTCACCGCAGCCGACCTCCTGGCTCTCTCTGCGCGTCCCCCCTTTGGCACTGTTTGCACTGTTCGCCGCTGCCATCTGGCTGCTGCCTGACCTGCTGCCCATCCGGCGGCCTGGCGCCGGGGTGGCCGCCACCGTGCTGGCCGTCTTGGGCGGAGGCTTCTGCCTGGCTGGCGTGCTGGAATTCCGCCGTGCACGCACCACCGTCAACCCGGTCAACCCTGCCGCATCTTCGGCGCTGGTGGTGCGCGGGGTCTACCGCCTGACACGCAACCCCATGTACCTGGGCTTTGCGTTGCTGCTGCTGGCTTTTGCCCTAGGGCTGGGCAAGCTGTCCGGGCTGCTCGCGGTCATGGTGTTCATGGCCTACCTGCAGCATTTCCAGATTCGCCCTGAAGAAGCCGCGCTGCGCGCGCGTTTCGGGGCCGCGTTCGATCGCTATTGCCAGCAGGTGCGCCGCTGGCTGTGAGCCAGTGGCCTCAAAAAACGACAGCCAGCACACACCGCTGGCGCCGCTATACTGGCGGCCAAGGAGATGACGTTCCTCCTCAACCGCTGCGGCATGCAGCTGATGACGTCTACAGAACCTGACCTGGGTCGGGGCTGTAGGCGCTCGCGTATACGTCCCCCCATTGGTCAGGCCGATTCCTTCGCCTTGTTGACCAATGCCCAAACTCTTCCCACCCGTCTCCTTCGCACTGCTGCCCCGCATGGGGATGTGGCTCGCCCTGGCCAGTGTGGTGGCCGCACTTGCCGGCACCGCCTCCGCCTTTTTTCTTTTTGCGCTCGACCATGCCACCACCTGGCGTGATGCCCACCATGGGGTGGTATGGCTGCTGCCATTCGCCGGCCTGGCGGTGGGCATGCTCTACCGCCAGGTGGGCCAGTCGGTCGATGGCGGCCTCAACCTCATCCTCAATGAGATCCACACGCCGGAAAAAGTGGTGCCGCTGCGCATGGTGCCATTGGTGCTGGCCAGCACGGTGGTGTCCCATGGGTTCGGCGCCTCAGTAGGCCGCGAGGGAACCGCCGTCCAGATGGGCGCCGCACTCGCCGACCAGCTGACCGCTGTTTTCCGGCTGGCACCGCACGACCGGCGCATCCTGCTCATGGCAGGGCTGAGCGCAGGCTTTGCCTCGGTCTTCGGCACGCCGCTGGCGGGCGCTGTCTTTGGCCTGGAGGTGCTGGCGATGGGGCGCATGCGTTACGACGCGCTGTTCCCGTGCGTGGTCGCTGCCATTCTGGCCGACCAGGTGGGGCTTGCCTGGGACATCCACCATACCCACTATGCGGTGCTGGACGTCGTGCCTGTGGGCTGGTGGAGCGTGCTGGCCGTTGCCATCGCCGGGGCCCTCTTCGGGCTCGTCGGCATGCTGTTTGCAAAAACCACCCGCGCCATCGGCGCCTTCATGAAACACCGCGTTCCCTCTGCCCCGCTGCGCCCGTTCATCGGCGGCATCGCCATTGCAACGGCCGTGTGGGGGCTGGATGCCTACCGCTACATCGGCCTGGGCATCCCCGACATCCTGCGGGCATTTCACGCCCCCGTCCGGCCATGGGACTTCCTGGGCAAGCTGCTGTTCACCGCCACGTCTGTCGGCAGCGGGTTCAAGGGCGGTGAAGTCACGCCGCTGTTCTACATTGGTGCCACGCTGGGGAATGCGCTGGCCCCGTTGCTGCACATGCCGCTTGCGATGATGGCCGGCCTCGGTTTTGTCGCCGTGTTTGCGGGGGCTGCAAACACCCCCATCACCACCATCCTGATGGCGCTGGAGCTGTTCGGCGCGCAGATCGGTCCATTTGCCGCCATTGCCTGTGTGAGCGCCTATCTGTGTTCCGGGCATGCCGGCATCTACCAGGCGCAGCGAATCGGGCGCAGCAAGCACCGCCTGCACCGGCAGGCCGGGCAGCCATGAGCACCTGTGGGCACCCCGGTTCTGCCAAGGCATGCGATCTTGGACCCTCCAAGACCGCATGCCAGCGCATTCACGATTTTTCTTTGAGCTCGTTGATTGAATCCAGTACGTACAAAGTCGTAGACCAGATGACGTAAACAAACAGGAGCATGCCCAAAAATGGAATCAGGGTGAGAATGACAAACAGCGGTACGCTTCTTTGGGTTCTCTTTGCAACTTGTGCTGCAAAGATGGCATAAATCCCCTGAATCAGCATCATGGGAATCAGGCTGGTGAGTGTTTGCAAAATGGGTGTATCCAAAATACTTGTCCTTGATTATGGGGTTTCAAAATCAAAAGTCTAGCACCATGAAATGGTGCCACGCTCAAACCCTGCCTGTGCGCCGTCCAGATACCGCAACGAGCTGGCTGCCTGGTTTCGCTACAGCTGTGCAATTCCAAACACGGAACCGCATACGGGGCCATTTTCAAACTGAAAATCTATCCGTTCTCCTATATGGCACACCACAAGGAAGAAACAGGCCCGAGCATGAACCCATGAAAGCACTATAACGTGCGCAACTTGGAATGAAGTGCAAGGTATCTGGCTGTGGCGAAAAAGCACGACTTGTGGTATTCCACGGAAAATTCCGCAGCTCGATACAAATTCTCGTGGTGCACATAGACCCGCAGGTGATCAGGCACAGTGCAGCCATATGGATATGGGCGCCACCATAGTGTCCCCCATGTCCTGCTTCTCCTGAATATGCGCGATAGCTGCTCCGAATTGGCTACGCCACCGTGGAGCATTTCCGCATGGTGCCTGCCATTGCGCTCCATGCGCCCAGGCGCTGCCCTGCCGGTCTGACAGACGGGCTTTTTCCAGCACCTGCCCGCCACCCACGGCACACCAGTGGCAGCCGCCTACACTGCTGGCTTTGTCGCCCTTTCCCGCACTGCCATGACTTCCTTTGATGATCTCCCGTTGCACCTGCCCGCCCACTGCCAGAGCGTGCCACTGGACAAGTGCTACCGCTTGCTGAACCACGGACCCACGGTGCTGGTGTCGGCCGCGCACGCGGGCGAAGCCAACGTGATGGCCGCCGCCTGGGCCTGCGCGCTGGACTTTGCTCCGCCCAAGGTAACGGTGGTGCTGGACAAGCAGACCCGCACCCGGGCTTTGGTGGAGGCCAGCGGCCAGTTCGTGCTGCAGCTGCCCACCCGCGCCCAGGCCCGGCTGACACTGGATGTGGGCACCGACAGCGCCGTGCAGCACCCGGACAAGCTGCAGCGCCACGGCGTGGAGCTGTTCCGCCCGCCCGCAGCACCCGGCGCCCCGCTGGTGGCCGGCTGCGCCGGCTGGCTGGTGTGCCGCCTTATCCCCGAGCCGCACAACCAGCAGGCCTACGACCTGTTCATTGGCGAAGTGACGGCTGCCTGGGCCGACGAACGCGTGTTCCAGCAGGGTCGCTGGAAATTCGATGCCGCGCCGGACGACCTGCGCACCCTGCACTATGTTGCCGGTGGCCAGTTCTATGTCACCGGCGACAGCCTGCAACTGCCCAGCAGCATGCCGGATTAAGCAGCGGCGGCTGTGGGTCGCCCCTGCGGGCCATGCGCAGTGGCTTCCCCGGTGCCATTGCCATTGGCATGGCCGTTGAAGTGAGGGCAATCGCTTCAGTTGGCACAACCACCCTCCAGAAACACACAGCGCCCACACAGGGCGCCATGTTTGCATACCACCGCGGAAGGCGGCACCGCTCAGCGATTAGCGGTTGCGCTCTTTGTCCTTGTCTTCGCCCAAGCCCAGGCGGTCCATCAGCCCACCGGTGTTCACATCGGCACTGGGGCCTTGACCGGTAGCGGCCTCCACGCCGCCCATGAAATAGTTCATGGCCGTGAAGGCGCGGCTGGTTTCTTCGCCGCTGTTGATGGTTTCATCCACATTGCCGCCTTCGGTGTAGACGCGCACCCAGGTACGTGGCGAATAGGCCAGGCGCTCCATGGTGCGCAGCGGTACGTCAAACGCCGTGGCCGGATAGCCTTGCTGCATGGCTGCAGTCTGCGAGCGCGAACGCACGCGCAGCACTTCGCCGCTGCCAAAGTGGAAATCCGCCCCCGTCACTGCAGCCTGCTGGTTGGGCAAGCCAATGCTCAGCACGGCCTGCCCCTTCTTGGCGGCGGTCCAGGATGCCGCCAGCGTGGGGCATTGCGGGCGGCTGCATTGCACCTTCTCGGGAGCCACGGTCACGGTCTTGACGCCCTTGGCATCCACACCCTGCTGCACCTGCGGCACCAGTGCCTGCTTGCTTGCACACCCTGCCACCACCAGGGCACCCAGCACCCCTGCCAGCCAGAACTTCATATCGCTCACTCCAGATCCAAAACCCGCATGGTGCCATGCCTGACCGCCCCCAGGGCAAAAGCCACAGTGCAGCCCTGTCCACGGCAGGCGTCTTGACCTTGGAATCGAACCATGTGGGGCGCCTGAGACGAAGCCGTCTTCCGCCCACATCACCCTGCACACGGTCAGCCCTGACATCCGGTTGCGTGCGTATCGGGCTCCCCTAGCGCAGCGCGCGCAAGACCTGCTCATACAGCTCGTCATGGCTGTGCTGGATATGGATGGCTTCGCCGTTCAGAAAAAAGGCTGGCGTGCCGTCCACCCCGCTGCGCTCCCCGCCGTCGATATCGGCACGGATGCGGGCTTCCAGGTGCCCGCCGGCCATGGCCGGCCCCAGTTCTTCCGCATTCAGTTGCAGCGTCTGCAGCAAGCGCCCGTACAGCGGTGGTCCCAGGGTCGCCTGGTGGCTGTAGAGCCAGTCGTGCGCCTTCCAGAAACGGTCGTACTGGCCCGCGAACTCCACCACCAAGGCCGCCGGCAGCGCCTGGGCATGCATGGGCAGTGGAAAGTTGCGGAACACCACCGCCACCCGGTCACCCAGCTCCTGGCGAATGCGCTGCAAGGTCGGCTCCGCCATGCCGCAATACGGGCACTGGTAATCGCCATAGACCACCAGCACCACGGCGGCATCACGCGGGCCATGGACATGGTCATGGGCCGAAACAGGGACTTGCAGTACAGACATGAACCAGCTCCTCCATCACACCGGCAGCAGGAAAAAATGGGACAGGGCGCAACACAACAGGCCCCACCTGCCGCACAGCCGCCATGCTGGCATGGGCGGGCACCCACAGAGCTTGGGGACTTCCCCTCACTCCCGTCCGCCATCCGTCTGCCACCGCTACAGGCCGGTGCATGCCGGTGCCACATCGGGCTGCAAGCGGCACAGGCCTACGCCTGCTGCAGCGCGTGCCTGCCTACGATGGACAGGTGCACTCGCGCCTGCCCGGGCGACATGGCGCGGGACGGGCCGGCAGCGCACACCCCACGACCAGAACAGGAGCTCACCATGGGCCGCGAAACCGTTTCCTCCACCAACGTCACCGTCACCTTCGACGGCCAGCGCTGCATCCACTCGCGCCACTGCGTGCTGGACCGCCCGGACGTGTTTGTGCCCAATGTCAAGGGCGCCTGGATCCACCCCGAACGTGCCACCCCAGATGAAGTGCTGGAGCTGGCACACAACTGCCCCTCCGGAGCCATCCAGTGCCAGCACCCGGACGGCACGGCCATGGAGCTGCCGCCGCTGGTCAACACCGTGCGCGTGCGCGAGAACGGGCCGCTGGCCTTCCATGCGGAACTGGTGGTGGCCGGCCGACCCGACGGCCTGCGCGCCACACTGTGCCGCTGCGGCGCGTCGCAGCTCAAGCCCTACTGTGACGGCAGCCACACTGCCGCCGGCTTCACCGCCACGGGGGAGCCGTCCACACAGGAATCCAACCCGCTGCCCCGACGCAACGGTCCGTTGCAGATAGACCCCACCACCAACGGCCCGCTGCAGGTGAGCGGCCCGCTCGAAGTGGTCAGCGGCACAGGCCGCACCATCACCCGGGTGACCGACACCTGGCTGTGCCGCTGCGGGCACTCCGCGAACAAGCCGTTTTGTGACGGCAGCCATGCGAAGGCGGGATTTGTCAGCGGGGATTGAACAGGCGCGGCACGGCCGGCATGCCCCGGCAGCCCGAAGCCATGACGGGCCCAAACTGGATCCGGGATGGGGTCAACGGCTCTCCATCCGAAGCGCTTCGATCACCAGCGTCAGCGCCGGCGAGGGTTGCCTGCGGTTGGCGTAATACAGGTGATAGCCCGGGAAGCTGGGCCACCAGTCCTGGAGTACAGGGACCAGGGTGCCCTGCTCAAAATGGGGCTGCAGCAGATCCAGTGGCACATAGGCCAGCCCCATGCCATCCAGTGCGGCGCGCAGCAGCCAGAACGTGTTGTTCACCGTGACCTGCCCCGCCACCCGCACATTCAGTGCCTGGCCCCCTTTTTCAAACTCCCAGGCGTACAGCCCTCCGTAGGTGGGCAGGCGCAGATTGATGCAGCGGTGCCCGGTCAGATCAGCGGGACTGAGTGGCAGTTGGCGGCCTTCCAGATAGGCCGGCGATGCCGCCACCGCCATGCGCAGGTCCGGGCTGATGCGCACGGCAATCATGTCCTTGTCCAGCTGGTTGCCGGAGCGCACCCCGGCATCAAAGCGCTCGGCCACGATATCGGTCATGGCGTAGTCCACCGCAAACTCCACCTGGATATCGGGATAGGCATGCAACAGCGGCACCAGCCTGGGCCAGAGCACGGTGGTGATGGCGTGGTCGTGTGTGGAGATCCGCACCGTGCCCGCCGGCTTGTCACGCCATGCCGCCAGCGCGGCCAGCTCTGCATCGATGTCGTCCAGCCGGGGCGCCAGCGTGTGCAGCAGGCGCTCGCCCGCCTCCGTGACCGACACACTGCGTGTGGTGCGGGTGAGCAGGCGCACCCCCAGTCGCTCTTCCAGCGCCCGCATGCTGTGGCTCAGCGCGGAACGCGACAGTCCCATCTGCGCCGCCGCCTTGGTAAAGCTCTGCGCACGCGCCACGGCAACAAAGGCCTGCAGGTCATTCAGGTTCTCGGACATCATTGTTGAGTCAGTTTCACTAGTTCATGCAGATTTTGCCGTCTATTCAATCAAGCCAGCGCCTTCTACAGTGAATCGCACGATTTCAAGGTTTGCACGCAGACCGCACTAAGAAAGGAGCGCTCCATGAAACCCATTGCCACTGCCTTGCTGGCCACAGGCCTGAGCACACTGGCCAGCGCAGAGCCCGCCCCGGCCGCCGCTGCTGCTTCCGCCGTCCTGCCGACGGCCCAGCGCATTGCAGCAGCAGGCAGCCAGCACGCCATGGCAGGGCCTGCCCAGTTCTTTACGGGCCGGGCACGCATTGACCCGCTGTATGCCGCCAACGAACAGGTCAACGCTTCCGGTGCCTACGTCACCTTCGAACCCGGGGCCCGCTCGGCATGGCACACCCACCCCAAGGGCCAGTACCTGGTGGTGACAGGCGGCGTGGGACTGACCCAGGAATGGGGCAAGCCCGCCCAGCGCATCCAGCCGGGCGATGTGGTGTGGTGCCCGCCGGGCATCAAACACTGGCATGGTGCGGGCCTGTTCACGGCGCTCACGCACCTGGCCGTCACTCCGGCCGACAGCGACGGCAAGAATGTGGACTGGATGGAGCACGTCACCGACGCACAGTACCGAGAAGCACAGACGCACCAGAGTGCCGACACCATCGCTGCTGCCACTGCGGGCACAAACCACGGCACCGCTGCACCATGAAGCGCCACCACCCCACTCCCCGCCCGCATGCAACCCCGCTGGTCATGGCGCTGGGCACCGTGCTGGCGCTATCGGCCAGCCCCTCCCACGCACAGGAGACCTCCATGCAACCAACCACCACCCAGCACGCGCCCCCCAGCACCAGCCTGACGGGCCGCCAGTTGGCCATAGCGCCTGTCACCGCCTGGGCGGCAGTGGGCGACATGCCCCGACTTCGCACCGCACTGGAGCAGGCGCTGGATGCCGGCATGTCGATCCAGGAGGCCAAGGAGCTGCTGGTGCAGGTCTATGCCTATGCCGGCTTTCCACGCAGTCTGAATGCCCTGGGTGAGCTGATGCAGCTGGTTGATGCCCGCAGGCAGCGCGGCGTGCAAGACGCCGCGGGCCAAGAGCCCGGAGTGGTCCCCACCGGCGACGCCCTGCTGGCACTGGGCACCGCCAACCAGACCCGGCTTGCCGGAGGCCCGGTCACCGGCCCGCTGTTTGACTTTGCACCGGCCATCGATGTGTTCCTAAAATCACACCTGTTCGGCGACATCTTTGCGCGTGACAACCTGGACTGGCAAAGCCGCGAAATCGCCACCGTCGGCATGCTGGCGGCCATGCCCGGTGTCGACAGCCAATTGCAGGCCCATATGCGCATCAGCCTGAACACCGGACTGACGCCCAGCCAGCTGCAGCAGGTGGTGCAGGTAATGACCCGCCAGGTCGATGCTGCTTCCGGGGCGCGCGCACAGGCGGCGCTGGCCCGGCAACTGCGCTTGCAACCCTGACATTGAGCGTGAAAGGATGACCATGGAAACCAACCAACTGCACCGCGGACGCCTCATCGACCACATCCAGTTGGTGGTGAGCGACCTCCAAGCCAGCCAGGACTTCTACACCGCCGTCCTGGCTGTGCTGGAGATCCCCATCATCGGCACCAGTGATGATTTCTTCTGGGCGGACGAACTGGTGGTGTCCTCGGCCGGCAGCCCGGCCGCGCTGGGGGTGCTGACAGGCCGCTGCCACCTGGCTTTCCAGGCCAGAAACCAGGCCATGGTGGAGGCCTTTCACCGAGCGGCGCTGGCGCATGGCGGACGCGACAACGGCCCTCCGGGCGAGCGGCCCTACCACCCTGGGTACTACGCGGCCTTTGTGCTGGACCCCGATGGCAACAACATCGAAGCCGTGTACCACGGCGAGGCCCGGCGCAGCGCACCATCGGTGGTGATCGATTTCTAGCGCGGACCCGTGAAGGCCATTCCAGCGTTCCACGCCACCCGCCACCCGCCACCCGCCACCCGCCACCCGCCACCCGCCACCATGGTGGCAGCGGTGACCGCATCTGCGCGCTGAGAACGGTCATCCACTGGCACCACCCGCCCCAGTGATGCCCGGCGCGGGTCATACGGCCAGCGATTGCCAACGGCGCGCTTGCTTTCCGGATTGGATTGGCTTGGCTTGCCAGAAGCCATCTGTTCGAAGTAGCGCCAACAGTGCATCAAGACTGCTGTGCTGATGGAAACAGGAGCGTTAAACCAGCTGCACAACTCTGGCCGATTCGGTGCGGAGGGCTCACAGGGACCATTGAGGGACGAGAACTCCAGGAGCCCCTTTGTAGTCCAATCGCCCCCAGCAATGCCTCCCCCACGCCTACCCCGCTGACAGCTCAGCGCTGCATAGTTAACAGCTCCCACCAGCAAAGGAGTTTGTATGACCAAGCCAGCAGCGAAAAAGAGCAGTGCCAAGCCGTCAGTGACCGACCTACGCGGGAATGCCGGCGAGCTGCAGCAGCAAGCCGGGGGCATCCACCCGGCGATGACGACCCAGCAAGGCATCCCGGTCCCTGACAACCAGAACTCTCTCAAGGCCTATGAGCGTGGGCCCAGCCTTCTCGAAGACTTCATCCTTCGCGAGAAGATTACCCACTTCGACCACGAGCGCATCCCCGAGCGCATCGTCCACGCCCGTGGCACTGGGGCCCACGGCTACTTCGAGTTGAGTCAGTCCCTGGCCAAATACACCACGGCTCAAGTGCTCACCGAAACGGGCAAGAAGGTACCCATCTTCGTGCGCTTTTCCACCGTGGCCGGCGGTGCTGGCTCCGTGGACACTCCGCGCGACGTGCGTGGTTTCGCCATCAAGTTCTATACCAACGAAGGCAACTGGGATCTGGTCGGAAACAACGTGCCAGTGTTCTTCATCCAGGATGCGATGAAGTTTCCAGATCTTGTACACGCGGTGAAGATGGAGCCCGATCGCGGCTTTCCGCAGGCGGCCTCGGCCCACGATACGTTCTGGGATTTCATCTCGCTGATGCCCGAGTCCATGCACATGGTGATGTGGATCATGAGCGACCGCACCATCCCCCGCAGCCTGCGGACCATCGAAGGGTTTGGTGTGCACAGCTTCCGGCTGATCAACGCCCAGGGCGACAGCACCTTTGTCAAGTTCCACTGGCGACCCGAATTGGGCATCCAGTCCACCGTGTGGGACGAAGCGCTGGCGCTGCAAGCCGCCGACAACGACTTCCATCGCCGCGACCTGTTTGAAGCCCTGGAGGCCGGCCAAGCGCCTGCCTGGGAGCTGAGCGTGCAGCTGTTCACCGAGGAGCAGGCCAGCAAACTGCCCTATGACCACCTTGACCCCACCAAAATCATTCCGGAAGAAATTGTGCCGCTGCAAAAAATCGGCCGTTTTGTACTCAATCGCTGGCCCGACAACTTCTTTGCAGAGACCGAACAGGTGGCCTTCTGCCCAGCCAACGTGCCGCCAGGCATCGATTTCTCCAACGACCCGCTGTTGCAAGGCCGCTTGTTCTCGTATCTGGATACGCAGCTCTCGCGCCTGGGTGGGCCCAATTTTGCGCAAATCCCCATCAATGCGCCGAAATGTCCCTTCGCCCATCACCAGCGCGACGGACATATGCAAATGCAAGTACCCAAGGGTCGCGTGGCCTATGAACCGTCCAGCCTGCAACCCGACAGCCCGCGTGCTTCGCTGGCTCAGGGCTCTCGCTCATTTGCCGAAGCTGCGGTAGGCAGCAAAGGCCGTGTACGCCCCGAATCGTTCGCGGACCATTACAGCCAGGCACGCATGTTCTTCCGCAGCCAAAGTGCCCTGGAGCAGGCCCACATCGCCAGCGCCTTGGTTTTTGAGCTTTCAAAGGTGCAGACACCCCATGTGCGCAGCGCGGTGGTCAGCCAGCTGCGCGTGATTGACGAGGAACTGGGCCAGCGCGTGGCCAAGGGCTTGGGCCTGTCGCCGGTGCCTGATGCAGTGCAGCCCGCCGTCCCCGTGCAGGACCTGCCGGTCAGCCCGGCCACCCGCATCATCGACCGAATGAAGCACACGCTGGAAGGCCGCTGCGTCGCCATTTTGGTGGATGAAGGGTCGAATGCCGAGTCCGTTGCCGCGATGCGCAAGGCGCTGGAGGCAGCCAAGGCCAGCGTCAAGTTGATTGCCCCGCGCCTGGGTGGCATCACGCTGAGTGATGGCAAAGAAGCCGCCATCGATGGGCAACTGGCCGGATCGCCCTCCGCCCAGTTTGATGCGGTGGCTTCCATCATCCCGCTGGAGTCTGGCAAAAAACTGGCCAAGCATGCGGCAGCGCAGAACTGGTTTCGCGATGCCTTTGGTCACCTTAAAGCTATCGCAGCCTGCAAGGGCACACACGCCATCCTTGACGCTGCTGGAGTAAAGCCCGACGCCGGCGTAGTGGACCCGAGTGACACCAAAGCGTTTGTGAAGGCCGCGGTATCTCGCTTTTGGGAACGTGAGCCCGCATTGCGCAGTCTTGCGTGAACGAGATGTACAGGCCCTGCCAGCGCCTTCCACCAGTGGTTACGGAGTCACCGTGCGCTCGGTCTTGGCACCACTGGCAGGGCCGAATAGATCGGATGGAACAGAGTTTCTGCGGCTCTGGATCGCATCGTCAACAGAGAACTGGAGATTGAGCAATGAATATTCACACCCGATATCAGGCTTGTATCGACGCATGCAACGCTTGTGCTGCCGCCTGCAATGCCTGCCTGGCTGCTTGCCTCAAGGAAGACGACGTGAAAATGATGCGGCGCTGCATTGCACTCGACACCGATTGCGCAGCCATCTGCAGCCTTGCAGCGCATGCGATGGCCCGCGACAGTGAAATGGCTCGGCATTTTTGCCGTGTGTGCAGCGAAGTCTGCCTGGCTTGTGCGAACGAATGCTCGCAGCATGCACATGACCATTGCCAGCAGTGTGCTGACGCATGCAAGCACTGCGCTAAAGCCTGCCAGGCAATGGTCAATTGAGGCCAAGCTGCCCGGCTTTAAGCCAGCACCACACGACGCAAAGGCATGCGGCACGGACGGTCGTGCCTTTGCGGTGGCTGGAGTGCTGGATAGCCCAATTTCAGCCTTCTGCAGCCGTTCCTGTGATGGGAAGCACAACGCCGGTGATGTAGCTGGAACACGCTTGAGACGCCAGGAAAACATAGGCCGGCGAGATTTCTTCAGGTTGTGCGGGTCGCCGCATGTCGGTTTTGGCCCCAAACTGCACCACGTCTTCGGCTGTTTTGTCCGCAGGATTGAGCGGCGTCCAGACAGGACCTGGTGCGACGGCATTCACGCGGATATTGCGCTCGGCCAGGTTACTTGCAAGCGCCTTGGTGAACGCATGGATTGCGCCCTTCGTGGCCGAATAGTCCAAGAGGTTCTTACTGCCGCGAAGGCCTGTCACAGAACCGGTGTTGATAATGCAGTCGCCCTGACCAAGATGAGGCAGCACGGCTTTGACCATATGAAAGTAGCCAAAGACGTTCGTCTTGAAAGTCTCTTCGAGTCGCTGCTCCGTGATGTCTTCGATGTGTTCGGCATGCTCCTGAAAAGCAGCGTTATTTACCAACACATTGATGCCGCCGAACTTCGCTACCGCCTTGGCAACCATACCCTCGCAAAATGCGGCATCTTGTACGTCCCCCGAGATGGGCAGGCATGTGCCACCTTCGGCTTCCACCAGGCGGCAGGTTTCTTGGGCATCCTCGTCTTCGTTCAGATAGGCAATGGCGACGTGGGCACCTTCGCGTGCAAAGAGAATCGCGACCGCCCGACCGATGCCTGAATCGCCCCCTGTAATGATTGCCACCTTGCCTTCCAATTTGCCGCTGCCACGATAGTCCTTGGCAAGGCTCCGAGGCTGCAGTGGCATGTCGGCCTGCAGCCCTGGCTTGGCAAGCGTCTGCGATGGCAACGGAGGCGCCGGCTCGGCATGCCCCGGACCTGGAGCGCCTTTGGCTTTTGGCTTTGCACGCGCATTACGTGTGGGAGCCTGGCGGTCATCTGCATCCTGCGTCGCCTGAATAACTTGTTGGCGTTGCACAGCGGCATCGGCATCGGCATCGGCATCGGCATCGGCATCGGCATCGGCATCGGCATCGGCATCGGCAGGTCGCTCAGATTTTTTCCACTTGTTTGGGTCTTTCATCGCGGTGATTCCTTTCATGTCTTTGCGTCAACGCCTATTAACCAAGCAAGGTTGATAAAATTCGCACTAATGCTATTGCTTTGAAAATTCAATTATTTTCATACTTGAAGATCTATTATAAGAACTATGCAGGCGTAAATGTAATATTGATTACAGTGATCTCAGGCTGATAATTCCGTATGGTGTAGTCCATATCTTTCATCTATTTATTGAATAACCTTACAAATATTTTCTTCGTCCCAGCATAAAAATTAAGTACAGGAGGCAAACATGCTACGTTATGCTGTTATTTTCTTGGTCATTGCACTGATCGCTGCCGTTTTGGGATTTGGCGGGATCGCAGCAGGTGCAGTGGATATTGCGAAAATTCTCTTCTTTGTCTTTATCGCGATTGCGGTAATTACATTCGTCGTAAGTTTGATCAACAAGAAATAACTTCCGACATCCAACCCAGAAAGGAATCGTCATGAAAGCAAGCAACACATCTCGCGCCCTGATTGTCGCCATTGCACTCAGCTCTGGTGTTTTGGCTGTCACTGGCTGCTCTGTGGCCCGCAATCAACAAAGCGTTGGGTCCTATATGGATGACTCTGGCATCACCACAGCGGTGAAGGCAAAATTTGCAGAGGATAAAACTGTTGCTGCCACCTCCATCAGCGTGGAAACCATGAAGGGTGTAGTTCAGCTCTCCGGCTTTGCCAAAAGCCAGGCAGAAAAAGATCGAGCAGAATCCATCACACGCAACACCAAAGGTGTTATGGGGGTGAGGAACAGCATTGTGGTTCGCCCTTAATCTCACACGTCCATAAAATTCTTTATTAACATTCGCACCACATGGACCTGAATACGGTCTGTGGTCACGATATAGAGAAAAGCCCGCATGATGCGGGCTTTTCTATTCACAAAAATTCAACACCAGAGTGGGACTTACCGTCTGGTCAAAAGCATGCCGATGACAACCCCCACGGCCAATGCACCGCCAATGGCCTGCCATGGTGAATCATGGACATAGTCATCGGTGTTGCGAGCAACATCCCTCGAATAATCCACGGCTCCGTTGGCCGCATTTCGAGCGCGACTGAGTCCACGATCCAGGAACTGCACCGCCTCCTTCAACTTGGGTTCCTCTTTGGCGCGCGCGGCAAGCACGTCACCCGTGTCTTGCAGCAGGCGGGTCAGGTCGCGCTGAATGGTCGATGCATTCGGGGAAAACAACTTCATTGTGTACTCCTTCGTGTGGTGAACAGTCTGTACAGAGTACGTCCAATGCCACGCCATGGATGTAGGTCGATCACAACCTTGACTGATACAAGCGCAGCCAAATGAAACAGTGGCTGAGTACACCACCTCCCCGCCAATGCTTTGTGCGAGGAGCGCTGTGCAACTTTAGACATCTCCGTTCTTGACCAATGTGCACAGTTTGCGCGCATTGGGCGAAATATCCAGCACAGAGTACTTTTCCATATTGACGATGTACACCAGAAAAGGCGTATAAGTGCCGCTGTCACCCACCTTTATTTCACCACATATCTGAAAATCGCCCTTCTCTTTTTTGCTTTCAATGATTTCCAGCGCCCTCAATTCGGCGCTTTCCGTACCACTCAGTCTTTCGCCCAACGCATTGCGCAGAAGTGCCTCATTGATTGCAGGCTCACCGTCTGCCTGCGCTGATGCTCCACAGACCCATGCAAGAAAAATGGTTGTAAAAAATTTCCGCATTAATTTCACCCATTTCTCCCAATAGCTGCAGCGCTCACAGCCCTTCATTTTTTCTGTATGAGAACTATTTTTCCAAACGACAGAGATCATTTCACGCATTTCCATGCAATAAGTTACAGCCGAAAGATGGTTATATCATTGGACAGGTTTGAGCAGGTGCTGATCCTACAGTCCTGCACACCTATCGACTACTCCCTATCGTCGACGAGCGACCTAATCTGTACCCAGAAGCCATTCTGCTTCGCAAGTACCAAGCGCTGAAGCGGATCAATAGAGAGAAATTGCTCTCTCCACAACATTGTCCGCACCTCGCATCGCCACCTTGATGGCATCGCATTTCCTCAGCGTTTGTGTGTAAACCCCTCTAGGAGATAGCCATGGTTACACCCAATACTGCATCGAGCATCATTTCCTCCGACAAGGTCAATGGGACCAATGTCTATAACCCCAATGGCGAAAAGCTCGGCTCGATTGACTCTCTGATGATCGACAAGATCAGCGGCCAAGTCCGTTACGCCGTGATGGAATTTGGCGGCTTCCTGGGAATAGGTACCGACAATTACCCTATTCCCTGGAGCAGCCTGAAGTACGAACCCAATATGGGCGGCTACGTTGTCTCTGTAAGCAAGGAACAACTGGAAGACGCTCCAAGTTATACGCGCGGTATGGAATGGGATTACACCGATGAAAACCGCCGCCGTGTGAATGACTATTACGGAGTTCCATACCTGTAAATTATCTGAAACGCCGAATACCGAAGCCCGCATTTGCGGGCTTTTTTCATTGGTCATCCATTTTTCACAGTCCACTTAGAACGGCTAGCACGGCCCGGTGAGCAGCAGGACTCAATCAAGACAAGGAGCTTGAGACCGCAAGCACTGCAACCCGTACGGTAAGACGGGCAACGACGCACCAGGAACGGCACCTAGAACCCGAGCATGAAAGCGTTGACGTAAGAGAAGTCTACAAAGCACCTCAACCTGTGAGAAGCGCACTCAATCCCTTATAGGCATACCAATGCATAAACCAAGAGCATCCACTTACATAACTGAAGCGCATTGTCAGATTGTGACTACAGATCAGTTGCTGCCAGCGCTCCATGCTGACGGACAGGCAGGTCACCCCGACCTGTTGTTTCACCCGAAGGAGCTCAAGACATGTCGCAGCAACCCCATCAGCAAAATGCCAATCAACAGCAACCTGACCAACATCAACAGCAGAACCCCAACCAACAGCAGCCTGGTCAGCAACAGCCTGGACAAAAGCCCTCTGACCAACAGCAGCAGCAAAACCCGAATCGCCAGCAACCTGGGCAGGACCAGCCAAACCAGCCTCAGCGCTAATTTTTGCCCGGCAGCCGGCCGGGCCGGCTTCTCAGAGTGGCCAACACGTCCCCCTCGAACCGCAGGTTTGCAACCGAGACGGGGCACAAAGCCGCTGGCAGCGCACTTCGTACGACAAAGCTGAAACAGGGTATGGGGTGGTGTGAGCGGCTCTCAGGAAGGAGGCAAATATGTCAACGAAAACCAGCAGCACCGATGCCAGCCAGCATCGTTCGCCGAAGCGCGCGCCCGGAGAAGGTATAGCGGCCGAACCGACCATCATCGCCGAGCAACACCGCAAGCCCAATACCGGCCCCCAATCCGTGCCCAAGGGAAGCCCCCCTTCTGTGCATGCACCGAAGTCCGGGAAAAACAACCAGGAGTGAGGTATGGCTACACCAAGCACACGCAAGCCCTCATTTCCCGAGGACGAAGAAATGGATCCCGTTGGCAAGCCATACCCCGAGCAGGAGAAGGATGGCGATGATCCGCCCCATCCGCCATTCTCGCCAGACACCGAACCAGACATTCCCCAGGACCCTGAATCCAAGCGCACAGTGATGCCGGATTCGCCTAAAAATTAGCCAGGTAGGTCGTGCCAGGGAACAGCCGCGCCAACAAATATCTCTTGCAATGGCGCAAGCGCGTCGGCTGTATTCCCAGAACTTCCTGACCAGAGCTGGAGCTCCTGTGGCTCACTCCACCCGCCACCATGACGGCAGCAAGGCCCTGACCTCGGCGCGCTGGAAGCGGTCATCCACCAGCACCACCACGCCCCGGTCCTGCTCGGTACGGATCACGCGGCCAGCGGCTTGCACCACCTTGCGCAAGCCGGGGTAAAGGTAGGTGTAGTCATGGCCCCGCCCGGCACCCATGGCGGCATCCATGGCGCGCTGCATGGCCTCATTGACGGGATTGACCTGGGGCAGCCCCAGCGTAGCGACAAAAGCACCAATCAGGCGGGTGCCAGGCAGGTCCACCCCTTCAGCAAAGGCGCCGCCCAGCACGGCCAGGCCCACCCCCTGCCCGCCTTCGACAAAACGCTCCAGAAAGGCCGCACGCCCGGCTTCGTCCATGCTGCGCTCCTGCTGCCACAACGGCAGCTGCGGGTGCAGGCGCTGCAGGCTGGCAGCCACGCGCTGCAGGTAGTCGAAGCTGCTGACAAAGCACAGATAGTTGCCGGGCTGGCCGGCGTACTGCCGGGCGATCAGGTCGGCCAGGGGCGCCAGCGATGCCTCGCGGTCGCGCCAGCGTGTGGAGATGTGGCGGGCAATGCGCACCTGCAGCTGGTGGGCGGCGAACGGCGCGTCCACCTCCAGCCAGGCGGTGTCGGCCGGCAGCCCCAGCAGATCACGGTAGAACTGCGGCGGACTGAGCGTGCCGGAAAACAGCACCGTGGCCTGGGCCGCAGCATGGCGCGCAGCCAGGTGCGGTGCGGGGACGACATTGCGTATGCACAGCGTGGAAACCGGTGTGCGTGGCTGCCCGCCGCGTGCCAGCAGCGGCGGCGCCAGCTGCACATCGAACAGCGCATGCGGACCAAACTGTTCGGCCAGGGCTTGAAAATGCAGCAAGGCCCAGTACAGCGTCAGCACCGGGTCGCCAGCAGGCAAAGCCTGGTCAGCCTGCACATCGGCAATCGCCCCGATGGCACGCTGCACGGCCGCCAGCAACGCGGGGGGGATGGCGGCATAGCTCTGGTAGGCCGTGTGGCTGGCGGTGTGGCGGGGCTCACGGAGGCCGGACACGGTCTGCGCGGCCGCCTGGGCAAACAGCGGCAGGCTCTGTGCACCGGACGCCCCATCGGCTTCGGAATCCGTTGCCCGCTGCGGCAGGACGGCTTGCGCCTTGTTCAGCGCATTCCACTGGCGCTGCAGCGCATCCAGCGCTTTCTTGACGGCCCCCGTGGCTGAAGTGGTCGAGCGGCGGGCGGCCGCCAGATCAAACTGCGACAGCGGTGCGGTGTACATGCTGCGGGCGCGCTCCAGCAGGTTGTGGGCCTCGTCCACCAGCACCCCCACACGCCAGCCCTGCTGCTGCGCCAGGGCATACAGCATGGCAGCGCTGTCGTAGAAGTAGTGGTAGTCGGCCACCACCACATCGGCCCAGCGTGCCAGCTCTTGCGACAGGTAGTAGGGGCAGATGCCATGCTGCAGCGCCACCTGGCGCACGGTGGAGCCATCCCAGAGCACCGGCTCCGCAGATGCGGACAGGGCCACGGCCTCAGCCCGTGCCGCTGGCAGTCGATCGAAGAAACCCTGCGCCAACGGGCAGGACTCACCGTGGCAGGCTTTGTCCGGGTGCTCGCAACTGGTGTCGCGCGCACGCATTTGCAGCACCCGCAACGGTTCGTGCTGTCCCTGGGCCAATGCCGTCTGCATGTGCTCCAGCGCATGCAATGCCAGCCCATGGCCCGTGCCTTTGGCGGTCAGGAAAAACAGCTTGTCCAACCCGCTGCAAGTGCTCGAAGCGCTGGCTGCGCCATGCCCCGCCATGGCCTTGAGCATGGGAAAGATGGTGCCCAGCGTCTTGCCAATGCCGGTGGGGGCCTGGGCCATCAGGCAACGGCCCCCACCGGCACTGCGGGCCGTGCGGTAGACCGCCACCGCCAGTTGCCGCTGCCCGGTGCGAAACGCCGCCATGGGAAAGGCCGCTGCCGCCAGCGCCGCATTGCGCTGCTGGCGGTGCCCTGCTTCGCTGCGCGCCCAGTCCAGGTAGCGGCGGCAGTGCATGGCAAAAAACTGCTGCAACTCGTCGGCACTACAGTCCTGCACCAGCACCGTTTCCTGCAGAGAGGGCGTGTGCACATACACCAGCGCCACGTTCAACCGCGCCAGTCCGCGTGCCTGGCACAGCAGATGGCCGTAGACCTTGGCCTGGGCCCAGTGCAATGCGCGGTGGTGGGGGCGCACCGCGTCCAGCGGGCCGCGGTAGGTCTTGATTTCTTCCAGCTGCTGCGCCGCCGCATCAAAGCCATCGGCCCGGCCGCGCACCTGCAGGCCTTCAAACTGGCCACTGAGCGCGACCTCGGCTTCATATCTGCTGTCCGGTTGGACCTGTCGGCGTTGCTGCACCACGGCATGGCCCTCCATGCCTTCGAGCGCACTGGGCGCCGGGGTGAAGCGCAGATCCAGATCACCCGTGCGGGCTGTGAACTCGCACAACGCTCGCACGGCCACCGTCGGCGGGGCAGCGGCGTCGCTCATGCGCCTTCGCCAATCCCCTGCCACTGCACATGGCAGACGCGCGCGGGAATGCCGTGGGCGGCGCAATAGTCCAGCCAGCGGATCTGGTTGTCCTGCAGCTTGTCGCCCGGCGCTTTGACTTCCACCAGTTCGTAGCGTCCTGCGCCCTCTGCGCGGTCAGGCCAGAAACGCACCAGATCGGGAAAGCCGGTGCGGTTGGCCTTCACATCCCGCAGCAGGCGGTCAAACAGCCGCTGCAGGTGGGCGGCGGGAATGCAGTCCAGCGCCAGCTCCAGCAGCGCGTCGCTCAGCGTGCCCCAGAAGACAAAGGGCGACTGCGTGCCCGCCTTGCCGGCAAAACGACCGCGGATGGTGCTGCGGTAACGGCCATCTTGCAGCTCGGCCAGACAGGCATCGAACAGGGGCTGGCGGCGGGCCACGAAGTCGGGGGCTCCCAGATCGGCCGGTCCACTTTGGAAGGGGTGAAAGAACGCGCCCGGCAGCGGCGCGAAAATCGCCGGCCAGCACAGCAGGCCGAACAGCGAGTTGATAAGCGCATTCTCCACATAGAACACCGGTGCCTCGCCGCGGTGCCAGTGGTCGCGCAATGCGTACTCCACGGCCACCGGCTGGGCTGGCCGCGCCAGCACAACCTCGCTGCACAGCGCAGCCACGGCCGGAGCCAACGCAGCCTGGCGGGGGGCTCCGCCCAGGCCCGCGTTGCGGCGCAAGCGCGGCAGCATGCGGGCCACGCGCTGGGATTCCTCTTCACTTTCAGGTTCCGTCTGGGCCTGGGCCGCCAGGTCCAGGGCCTGTCCGAAGCACTGCATATGCTCCAGCACGCGGATATGCCGGTGGCGGGCGCCGGGGTAGGCGCTGGCGGTGTAGGCCTGGGCAGCGTTTTCCCAGTCCTGCGCCCGCTCGCATGCCTGCCCCAGGCGCAGCAGCAGCTTGGCGCGGCGCTGGTTCAGCCAGCGGTGGGGGCTTTCAAGCTGCCCAAGCGACTGCAGCAGCGCCCCGGCATCGCCCCCTGCATCCAGTGCCTGGCGGCTGGTGGAAATGGCCAGGTAGAAGTCCACATCGGCACGGCTCTGGAAAGCGCGTGAGGCGGCATCCAGCGCCACAGCTTCATAGCGGAAGATGCCCAGATCGGACAGCACAAACTCCGACCAGTCCTGGTGGAGGTTGCCAAAGAACATCAGCCGCAGCCGCTCACACACCTCACCCACCATCACGCGCCAAACGGGGTCCGTGGCCTGGGGGTGCCAGGCGGCATAGGGCTGAGGGTCAGTCTGCCCGTCCAGCGCGGCCAGCATGTCGGCCTTGCGCAACGTGGCCGCCAACCCGGCGCCTTTCAAGATGTCCAGCAGCTCGGACTTGGTGTGCAGGCCAAACAGTTCACCCAGCGCCATGGGCTCAGAAGTGCTGAGCCAGCCCATCTGCAACAGCGGTACGGCCGCCTGGGCACTGTCGCCGATTTCCGCATACACCAGCTTGCTGGCCCGAAACCACGGCCCCTTGCGCATCACCATGCGCACCAGCAGAGCCTGCGTGGGCTCCGGCAGCAGGGCAAATCCAGCCAGAAAGCCGGCCTCCTCTTCACCCAGCAGGTCCCCATAGCGCTGCCCCAACCAGTTCAGCGCACGCTGAAAGTTGTGCAGGTAATACAGGCGATGGGGCGGGAAGGCAGCAGGCTGCGGCGCAGTCACGGGCGGGAAATGACAGAAAGTGGCGGGAACGGTTAGGCAACTGTATTTTTATACAGATTCATCACCTCTGCCCGGCCAATGCCTACCGCGCCAGCAGGGCCATGGGCAAGACAGGCCTGGCGCAAGGCCTGCGGCCCCTCTGCCTGGCCGCGCCAGCTTGACACCATCTTGATGGCCTACTGCGCAATCCCGACACGGGCTTGATGCCCGAATGCCTAGATTTCAGCCATCGCCACCACAGGCTGGAGCACCCAGCCAATTGACGTATGAAACCAGTCGCCATCCTCCAGCACGAAGCCGCACAAGGCCCCGGGGTGCTTTGGGAACATTTGCAACAGCAAGGCATTGCCTGTGAACTGATCAGTCCCTGCCAGGAAGGCCACGCGCCGGTGCGGGCGGCGGATTACCGCGGGGTGGTGGTGCTGGGCAGCAACCACTGTGCCAACGAACAGCTGCGCTGGATCGAACAGGAGCGCTGCCTGCTGCAGAACGCGCTGGCGCACGATGTGCCCGTGCTGGGCCACTGCTTTGGCGCACAGATGCTGGCACGCGCCATGGGTGCGCGGGTGTGGCGCAATCCCTGCCCCAACATCGGCTGGAGCAACGTATGGGTCACGCGCCAGGCGCAGGACCTGATGCAGCTGCCGCCCCGGATCACGCTGTTCAACTGGCACTACGACACGTTCGAGCTGCCCCAAGGCGCCTCGCGCAGCATGTACGGCGCGTTCTGTCTGAACAAGGGCTTTGTGCATGGCCGCCACTGGGCGTTCCAGGGCCACCTGGAAGTCACGGAGGACAGTGTCCGCGCCTGGTGCAGCGAAGGCCAGGACGAACTGCGCCGCGCCCCCGGCCCCGCCGTGCAGCGCGCACCGCAGATTCTGGCCCAGCTCCCCCAGCACCTGGCGCTGCTGCACGCCACGGCGCGGCGCACCTACAGCGCCTGGGCAGAGCAGTTGGACCGGCCAGCGCTGTTTCAGCTGGGGGCTCTGCCGGGCGCGCCTGCCACGGCCACCCAACCCGGACGGATCCAACCCGGCCCCGAGCTGACACTACAGTACCAGGCACCGCTGGCACAGCAGACCAAAGCCATCCTGGCGCGCGCCGTGGGCTGATCACGTCGATAAAGCGGAACACCAGGGGGGCGCAGGCACGCGCCGCCTGGCCTCAGGGCGTGGCCTTGCCGGGGCTGCGCTGCCCCACCCGGGCCCGCAGCGTGGCCAGCAGCTCGGGCGGCAGGAACTTGAAGGCCAGCTGCAGCAGCAGATAGGCGATCACACCGTCATCCAGCCAGCCTAGGACGGGGATGAAGTCCGATACAAAATCCACAGGACTGACCACGTACAACGCTGCCAGCACCGTGGCCAGCTTGGCAGCCTTGGGCGCACGCGGATCCCGCAGCACCGCCCAGGCGAGCCGCAGCTCCTTGCGAAACACCGACAGCAGACGACCCAGCTTCCACATGGCAGACCTTTCTTTCCCCCGGCAGACGGTCCCGCAGCGACATGCCACGCAACCCGTCCTTCACATGCGGACAGTTTGGAAGATGACAAGGCTGCCGCCGCCTGCAATTGCTGCAGGGTGTAGCAGCAAGGGCGCCACCGCACCGGCCACTTAACTCGCTTCCAGATTCCGCCCCCGCACCCCGCCCTTAATACTGCGATAACCCTGCATTTATAGAATCACTGGTTTTTTTGTGCGCGCGGGCGCGCAGGGGCAGCGGCATGCACATACTGATCGTGGAAGACAACAGCCTGGTGGCCAGTGGCATCAAGGCCGGATTGGAGCTGCACGGCTTTGCCTGCGACATTGCCCCCAATCTGGCCCTGGCCGACCGCCATCTGACCGCCGGCCATTTCGACGCCTGCGTGCTGGACCTGGGCCTTCCCGACGGTGACGGCCTGGCCCTGCTGCGCAGCTGGCGCGCCGCCGGCCTGCAGCTGCCGGTGCTGATACTGACTGCGCGCGGCACCATCGAAGACAAGGTGGCCGGCTTTCAGACCGGCACCGACGACTACCTGACCAAGCCCTTCGACCTGCAGGAGCTGGTGCTGCGACTGCACGCCCTGCTGCGCCGGGCCGGCGGCCGTGCCACCGATCTGATGGCGCTGGGCGACTGCCAGGTCAACACCGGCACCGGAGAGGTCTGGCGCAACGGTCAGCTGGTGGAGCTGTCCCGCCGCGAATGGGCGCTGCTGGCGGCGCTGCTGCAATCCCGAGGCCGGGTTCTGAACCTGGCCCAGCTGCACGACAGCCTGTACGGCTTTGACCTGGATGTGGGCAGCAACACGGTGAATGTGCATGTGCACCATCTGCGCAAGAAACTGGGCAGCGACATCATCGACACCGTGCGCGGCATCGGCTTTCGGCTGGGCGCGCGCTACTGCCAGCCCGGTCTCTGAGGATCCGGCATGAAACTGTTGCGCCGCTCCCCGGCCCCCACCAGCCTGCGCCTGCGCCTGGTGCTGGGACTGAGCCTGACGCTGTGCGTGCTGTGGGGCAGCGTGGCGGCCTGGATGTTTCCCACCATGCAGCGTGAGCTGCGCACCATGCTGGACGACCGGCTGATCGCCAGCGCCCGCATGGTGTCGGGCATCGTCCACCAGTTCCAGCCGGCGCAGGTGGATGCCATCACACCCGCTAACAACGCCCTGCTGTCGGTGATTGCCCGCGACGGCGTGGCCTGCGAGGTCAGCCTGGTGCGCAGCGAGGTGGACATCCTGCCGCTGGCCAAGACCAGCAACAGCCCCGACTTCACCCCGCTCACCCGCTCCGGCTTTGGCAGCATTGAAAAAGGCGGTAAATCCTGGCGCACCTATGTGCTGGAGGAAAACGGCATCCGCATTGCCACCGCCGACCGGCTGGACGTGCGCGAACAGCTGGTGCAATCCTTTGTCTATACCCTGGTGGTGCCCTTTGTGCTGGCCCTGGCCGGCGTGGTGCTGCTGACCTGGTGGATCTGCACCCTGGGTCTGGAGCCGCTGCACCGCCTGGGGGAAGAGCTGCAGCACCGCCCACCCCAGGACCCTTCGCCCGTGCAGACCGGCCAGGACACGGCCGAGCTGGCCCCGCTGGTGGGCAGCCTGAACCAATTGCTGGGCCGCATGAACCGCGCCATCGAGCACGAGCGCCGCTGGACGGCCGACGCCGCCCACGAGCTGCGCACCCCGCTGACCGCCATCAAAACCCATGTGCAGGTGGCACAGCTGGTGCTGGAACGCCACGCACCACCCGGCCCAGGCAGCCCGGGCAACCCCGCCAGCCAGGCTCTGAAGCAGGCCAGTGAAGGCATTGACCACATGCACGCCACACTGGAACAGCTGCTGCAACTGGCCCGCGTGGAAAGCGCCAGCACCGGCACGCCCCCCAGCACGGAGGGTACTGCCATCGCCGAGGCCCTGCACCTGGCCTGCCGCCAATCGCTGCAGCGCGCCAACAAGGGCGACACCCCCACGCCCAGGCTGCAGACCGACCTGGAACCCGCCGCACTGCACGACTGGGAGCTGCCGCTGGCCCCCGCCCTGCTGACCTGCGCCGTCACCAACCTGGTAGACAACGCCCTGCGCCACCACCTGGGCGAGCAACCCATCACCCTGCAACTGAGCCTGCAGCCTGCCGGCACGGGTACAGCTGGCGATACCGATGGCGTTGATGAAGGGCTCGACCCGGCCCATGGCACAACAAGCCACGGAACGGCGGGCACGACAGGGGTGGAGGCCTGTGCCAGCACTGCCACCGCCACCTTGCAGATCCAGGTGCGGGACCATGGCCCTGGATTGAGCGCCGAGGAATGCGCCCAGGCCCTGCAGCGCTTTTGGCGCAAGACATCAGCCACCCAGGGCAGCGGCCTGGGCCTGACCATCGTGCAGCGCATCGCCGAAAGCGTTGGCGGCCAGTTGCACCTGGCTCCGGACGCACCGGGATTGGTCGCGACCTTGTCGCTGCCGCTGCAGCGGGTGGCACACCGCGCGGCCTGAAGCGCCAGGGGCAATATCTGTCACTCTGGCGCCCCCAGATACCTCTTCGGCATCTTTGCAGGAGACGCCAGCAACCGCCAGCGTCATGCGCCCCGCAGGACGCCGCCGCGACGGAACGCTCAGGCTCCGGGGTGAATTGCCCGGTCGGCCACTACCACGCCATCGGCATCGGCATACACCCAGTCCCCGGGACGCACCGTCACCCCGGCCAGTTGCACGGCCACGCCGGACTGGCCTTCGTTGCGCTTTTCCGTGGGCAGCGGCATCAGCGCCAGCGCGCGTATGCCCACGGCGGCGGCACGCAACTCGGCCACATCACGCACGGCACCATACACCACCACCCCCGCCCAGCCGTTGCGGCCGGCTGCTGCTGCCAGATTGCCGCCCACCAGCGCACGGCGCACCGAGCCGCCTCCATCCACCACCAACACCCGGCCCTGGCCCGGGGAGTCGACCGCCGCCTTGACCAGGCTGTTGTCTTCAAAGCACTTCACCGTGAAGGCCGGGCCGGCAAAGGACTCCACCCCGCCAAAGCTGGGGAAGACCGGCGGCAGCACCCGGAACTGGCCGGATTCGTCGTTCTTGTACACATCGCACAGATCGCAGGTGGCAACCTGAGGACCGTGGGCAGAGGCAGTGCGCATGAAAAAAGCTCCAAAACAATAGTCATCACCCGTAGGGCCGCCCGTGATGGCGGATCCCGGCGTTGGCGCCGAGGCCCTTGACAGAGGGGCAGCATGCGACCACACGCAAGCCGGCAAACGACAGCCGACGGCAGATCGCAGGCAGCACGTGCAAGCCACCGGGAGGGGCAGCCCTATCATCCCGGCAGCCGCTGACAGGCTCCCGACAACACAGGCCACAGTCTTCCACAGATGTCCGCCAGCCACCTCTTCCTGGGCCGCCAGCGCTGCCCTTCGCCCCTGGAAATTGCCTCCGTAAGCTAGCGCAGCCGCCACCGCTTTTTTGTCGCCATGGCGTCCTGAACAACCATTCGGGCGTGCCGCCAGTGCCGGAAACCCGCCAAAAGTGACGTTGCACAACAATTCGAGGCAAAAAAAGGGGCCAGTCAGCTTGGAATGGGCAAATTTTCCCAGTAGGATTTGCTGATGCCTTGCTGCAAGACCGCAGCGTGGCGAAGAGAACCACACTTCCTCAACAAGGACAAGCAACCATGGCAACTGCAAAGAAGGCAACCGCTGCACCGGCAGCACCTGCAAAAAAGCGCACCCCTAACGCAGCCTTCATGAAACCCCTGACCCCCAGCGCCGCTCTGGCTGCCGTGGTCGGTTCCACTCCCCTGCCACGCACCGAAATCATCAGCAAGCTGTGGGTCTACATCAAGGCCAACAACCTGCAAGACGCTGCCAACAAGCGCATGATCAACGCCGACGCCAAGCTCAAGGAAGTCTTCGGCAAGCCCCAAGTCTCCATGTTCGAGATGGCAGGCCTGATCGGCAAGCACGTCAAATAAAGCGTCCTTCACTGGATTCGAAAAGCCGGCCTTGTGCCGGCTTTTTTGCGTCTGGCGCGCCCCCGTGCGTCCACCGCCCACCGGCCCGTCCGTGCCCAGCGATCTGTGATGGTTTTACCCCTGTCTGTCATACCGTGTCATGCGGCGTACTCAGCCGCTGCTCCATGCAGCGCCGTGTGACTTAACTCACAAAGAAAGCAAGCACCAACCCCAGCCGGATCGCAGTCTGCTTTTCCGCCATTTGTTGCAGAGTGGCAACAAACATCAGGTTTACATTCCAAACCCAGCAATAGTAGTGAGAACAATTATCAGTAGTGTCTAAAATCCAGCGTCCTCGGGCCGACCCGAGACCGGATTTTCTCTACCTTTGCTCACATGTCTACACTCAAAAACACACCTACAGACATCAACGCACTGCACTGCGAGCTCACGCAGATCGTGGTCGCTGCTGGCCTGTGCCTGATGGGCGGCAACGCGCTGGCCCAGCAAGAAGTCACCCTGCCTTCCGTGCAGGTGAACGCCACGGCCGACGCTCCCTTCAACCCCCAGACTTCGCCCCAGGGCAAGTTCACGGCCCCCTTGGTGGACACCCCCAAGACCGTGCAGGTGATCGGCGAAGAGATCATCAAGCAAACCGGCGCCACCAGCCTGAAAGATGCGCTGAAGTCCACCCCCGGCATCACCTTCGGCAATGGCGAAGGCGGCAACCCCTCCGGTGACCAGCCCTTCATCCGCGGCATGGACTCCCAGGCCAGCACCTTCGTGGACGGCATGCGTGACATCGCCGCCGGCACCCGCGAAGTGTTCAACCTGGAATCGGTGGAAGTCATCAAGGGCGCTGACTCGGCCTACGCCGGTCGTGGCGGTGCGGGTGGCTCCATCAACCTGACCACCAAGAAAGCCAAGAACGACAATTTCGTCTCCGGCGATGTGGGCCTGGGCACCGACAACTACAAGCGCGCCACGCTGGACCTGAACCGCAAGTTGGGTGAAACCACCGGTTTCCGCCTGAATGCCATGGCGCACGACGCCGACATTCCCGGCCGCGATGGTCCTCAAAACAAGCGCTGGGGCATTGCTCCTACCGTGACCTTCGGCATGGGCACGCCCACCGAAGTCACGCTGTCCTGGCAACACCTCAAGACAGACAATATTCCCGACGGTGGCGTGCCTTACCTCTACAGCAACACGGCCATGGCCAAACTGCCTGGTGGCAGCACGGTGCGCCCCACCTATGGCAATGACCGCGCCAACTGGTACGGCCTGACCCACCGTGACTACGAAAAAGAAACGAGCGACCTGTTCACGGCCACCGTGGAACACAAGTTCACCGACACCAACAAGATCCGCAACAGCCTGCGCTACAGCAAGACCGACCAGGACTACATCTGGACGCAGCCCGACGACAGCAAGGGCAATGCCATCAATGGCTATGTCTGGCGCCGCGGCAACGCACGCGTTTCGGAAACCACTACCCTGCAGAACGTGACCGAGCTAACGGGCAAGGCCCAGACGGGCTCCGTGGGCCACAGCTTTGCACTGGGCCTGGAACTGTCCAAGGAAAAAGCCGAAGTCCGTTCTGCCGCCATCCAAAGCGGCGGTACCTGCACCTCGGCGGTCGCCCCATGGTGCACCACCTTGAGCAACCCCAGCGGTGCCAATGCCCCCTGGACATTCGCCTGGAGCCTGCCAGCACAAGCCACGACCAACCAGGTCGACACCATCGCCCTGTATGGCTTCGACACGCTGAAGTTCAATGAGCAGTGGCTGCTGAACCTGGGCCTGCGTGCCGACCACTACAAGACCTCGGCTTCGGGCCCTGCCGGTGGCCGTGCGCCGAACACCTACCCGGCCTACGACATCTCGCGTTCCGACACCCTGTTCAACTACCAGTTGGGCCTGGTCTACAAGCCGGCACCCAATGGCAGCATCTACGCCAACATCGGCACTTCCACCCGCCCTGTGGGCAATGCTCTGGGCAATGCCAATGAAGACATGGTCATGACGACTGCCAGGGCAGCCGACATGAAGCCCGAAAAGACCCGTTCCATGGAACTGGGTACCAAGTGGGATCTGCTGGACAAGAAGCTGGGCCTGACCGCCGCAGTCTTCCGCAATGAAGTGACCAATGCTCGCATCACCGAAGGTGGCGTGGACTACATGGCCGGCAGCAAGGTGGTCAACGGCATTGAACTGGGCTTTACCGGCCAGATCCTGCGCAACCTGAGCGTCTTTGGCGGCTATACCTACATGGATAGCGAACAAAAGGACATGGGTGCAGGCAATGCCGCCAACGGCCAAGCCTTCCCCAACACCCCCAAGCACAGCTTCAGCCTGTGGACCAGCTACAAGCCCACGGACAAGCTGACCCTGGGTCTGGGTGTGTATGCACAAAGCAGCGTCAACGCCAGCTATGCCCTGTCGACCGCTCCTGGTGGCGGCATCGTGACCAAGGGCGTCAGCGGCTACTCGCGTTATGACGCCATGCTGGGCTACCAGATCAACCGCAACTTGGCATTCCAGCTGAACCTGTACAACCTGGGCGACAAGGTGTACTACAGCGGCGTGCGCTCGCCCCACTACGCCAACATTGCGGCTGGCCGCTCTGCCGTGGCTTCGCTCAAGTTCACGTACTGAGCCCCCTGACCCGCCTGCGCACTTGATGTAGCGCAGGCCGCCGTCACAGCCCCGTGGACCACCATGCCCACGGGGCTTTTTGCATTCACACTTACGGCCTGTACCCTGTCCCGTCTTGAAGGATTATTCCTGCCATGCTGCTGCGTATTCCCGCCCTGCTGTCCGCCGAAGATGTGCGCCAATGCCGCCAAGCGCTTGAACAAGCCGATTGGCAGGATGGCCGCACCACCGCCGGCTTCCTGGCCGCCCAAGTCAAAAACAATCTGCAGCTGCCGCTGGACAGTGCCACGGGCAAGACCCTGGGCAGTCTGATCCTGGACCGCCTGGGCCACCATCCGCTGTATCTGTCCGCCGCCCTGCCCAGCAAGGTGCTGCCGCCGCGCTTCAACCGCTATGAAGGCGGCGGCACCTACGGCAACCACATCGACAATGCCCTGTTCACCATCCCCGGCACGGCCATCAAGGTGCGCACCGATGTGTCAACCACCGTGTTCTTCAGCGAGCCGGAGGAATATGAAGGCGGCGAGCTGGTCGTGGAAGACACCTTCGGCCAGCAGACCGTCAAGCTCGCTGCAGGTGACGCCATCGTCTACCCCGGCACCAGTCTGCACCGCGTGAACCCGGTCACGCGCGGCACACGCTATGCCTCGTTCTTCTGGACCCAGAGCCTGATCAAGTCGGCCGAACAGCGCCGCCTGCTGTTCGATCTGGACCAGACCATCCAGCAGCTCAGCAGCGAACTGCCTGCGCACCCCCGACTGTCCACGCTGTCCGGCACCTACCACAACCTGCTGCGCATGTGGTCCGAAGCATGACAGACATGCCTTCCGCAGCGCCCGTGCTCAACGCGCTGGGCCAGGCAGTGCAGCCGGCGCTGTCGCGCATCCCCTCCGATATCGGTGCGCTGGCCGACTATGCGCGCCAGGCACGCCACCATATCGAAGCCCATGCCTGGGCACACATCGAAAGCGGCTGCGACCAGGCCCAGGCCCTGGCACACAACCGCCAGGCACTGGATCGCATCCGCCTGCTGCCCGAGCCTTTGCCGGACCTGTCCCAGGCCCATACCCACCTGCAGCTGCTGGGCCAGGCTTTCGACTGGCCGGTGCTGCTGGCTCCGGTGGCCTACCACCGCCTGGCCCACCCGGAAGGCGAAATTGCCAGCGTGCGCGCAGCCATGGCCATGCGCACCGGCATGGTGGTCAGCACCCTGTCGAGCTACACGCTGGAAGAAATCGCCCAGGCGGCCAACGCCGCTTCCCAGGAACTGGGCCGCACGGCCCCGCTGTGGTTCCAGCTCTACAGCCAGCCCGACCGCCAGCACACGCTGTCCCTGGTACGCCGCGCAGAAGCAGCCGGCTACCAGGCCCTGGTGTGGACGGTGGACGCCAACATCAAACGCTCGGGCTACCCCTTGCCCCCCGGCGTGGAAGCCGTCAATCTGCGCGGCATGCCACAGCCACAGCAGACCGGCGACCTGATGGACGATCACATCCTGTTTGGCACACCGCTGGCCACCGGCGCACCCCGCTGGAGCGATCTGGAATGGCTGCGCACACACACCCATCTGCCGCTGATCGTCAAAGGCATTCTGTCGCCACGCGCAGCACGCCAGGCGGCGGCACTGGGAGCCGATGCCATCGTGGTGTCCAACCACGGTGGACGCGTATTGGATGCGGCGGTCTCCCCGATCGATGTGCTGGCCGATGTACGCCAGGCCGTCGGCCCGCAATTGCCGCTGCTGCTGGACAGCGGCATCCGCCAGGGCACCGACGTGCTCAAGGCCCTGGCACTGGGCGCCAATGCCGTGCTGATCGGCCGGCCGCAACTGCACAGCCTGGCGGTGGCCGGTACGCTGGGTACGGCGCACATGCTGTACCTGCTGCGCTCCGAACTGGAGCTGGCCATGGCCCAGACCGGGTGCGCCCAGCTGCGGCAGATCGGCGCCGACCTGTTGTGGCAGCCGCGTTGAACCGTACCAGGGTGCAGGCGTAGGCCTGGCCCGTCAGTACACGTCCCGCCGATAGCGGCCGCTGGCGGCCAGGGCCTGCAGCTGTTCGCTGCCCAGCAGCTCACGCAGCATATCGTCCACCCCCTTGGCCATGCCTTGCAGGCTGCCGCACACATAGATGGCGGCACCACGCTCCACCCAGTGGCGCAGGCGGTCGGCCTGCTGGGCCAGCAGTTGCTGCACATAGCCAGGCTGCGCGACATCGCGCGACCAGGCACGGTCCAGCCGCGCCAGTTGCCCCTGCGCCACCCATTGCTGCAGCTGTGCATCCAGCAGTTTGTCGTGTTCGGGGCTGCGCTCGCCAAACAGCAGCCAGTGGTCAAACTGCTGCTGCTGCACCCGCGCCTTGATATGGCTGTACAGCCCCGCCAGACCGGTGCCGTTGCCAATCAACACCACCGGGCGGTCCATATTGCCTTCCAGCCGGAAGCCGCTGTGCGCGCGGATGCGCAACGCCAGCGTGGCGCCAAGCGCCATCTCCTCGCACAGCCAGCGGGATGCCACGCCCAGCTCGCCATCGTCCCGCACGCTCTGGCGCACCAGCAGCTGCAGGCAACCATCGGCTGGCACCGACGCAATGGTGTAGTCGCGCGGCGCATCCGGTTCGCCCGGGGGGCAGAGCGACACCAGATCCCCCGACTCCCACTGCGGCAGCTGGCCGTTCTCGGGCGCCCATTCCAGCAGGTACACCGCCCCGCCCTGGCTGCCCGGGTTCAAATGCGTGCGGCTGCGCAGCACCCAATGCTGGCTGCTGTCTGCCGACTGCCAACCGGCCGCCGCCTGGCCCGTGACAGCGTGCAGCAGCGCACCCACGCCGTCCTGCCAGTCCGCCAGCGCACGGGCCTGGGCCGGCGCATGGCCGCTGTCCATGCACACCACCTGGGTCTGGGCACCCTGGCCCTGCAGCCAGGCCTGCACCCGCAGGCCAAAGGCACAGAACTGCTCATATTCACGGTCACCCAGCGCCAGAATGCGGGCATCGTGACCCTGCAGTGCCGCAGATTGGGGCAGCAACTGCTGCACAAAAGGCAGTGCCTGGTCGGGCGCATCGCCCTCGCCCGTGGTGGACAACAGCCACAGACTGTGGCGGCAGGATTGCAGCTGCGCCAGCGTCAGCTCCTGCACGGGCACCAACTGCACCGGGCAGCCGCCAGCGTGCAGGGTGCGTGCGGTATCGTGGGCCAGGGCCTCGGCCTGACCGGTCTGGCTGGCGTAGACCACCAGCATGGCCGCACCATCAGCGCCGCCCCCTTGCTGCAGGCTGCGGCGCTCACGCTGCAGCGCATGGCGCTGTTGTCGCAGCCGCCAGGCCACGCCCGAGCACAGGCCCGCATAGCCCAGCACCAGCGCCAGCGCACCACCCAGACGCGCCGGGGTCACAATCCAATCCATCATGCTGATCTCAAAACCATAGCTGTGTGTACACCTGCCGCAGAGAACCCCATCCATTAGCCACCGGGTATGGCATTCCACAGTGCGCTGGCGACACTTATTGTCCAAGGCCTCCAGCGGAGGCAAAACGCGCATCCCATGCCGGCGTGCTGCGCCGCTGCCCCTGGGGATGCGCCGCATCGGGGTGGGTGTGGAACACGGCAGCCACATGCTGTGCCAGCGCAAAATCCCAGCCCGCCTGCGGCCCCAGCACGGTGAGCACCGTGGCCAGGGCATCGGCGTGCATGCAGGCCGCGTGAAAGACGGTGATGCTGGTCAGGGCGTGCGCCACCGGCTGGCCGGTACGCGGGTCTATAGTGTGCGAGTAACGCCGCCCGCCCTGGGTGAACACATGCCAGTGGTCTCCGGAGGTGGCCAGGGCACCGCCTTGCAAGGGCACGGCTTCCGGGGTGGCACTACCCTGCGCTTCGGGCGGCAGACCGGCCACGGCCACGCGCCATGGCTGCCCATCGGGGCGCTGGCCCCAGCCCAGGATCTCGCCCCCAATCTCCAGCAGCCCATGCTGCCAGCCGGCGGCTTGCAGGCGCTGAGCCACCCAGTCCACGGCAAAGCCCTTGGCAATGCCGCTCAAATCCAGTTGCAGGCCACCCGGCTGCAGCAGGCGCCGCTGCGCAGGTTCCCATTGCAACCGCTGGTAGCCACAGTGGCGCAGGGCCTGGGCGACCTCGGCCTCCGAAGGCAGCTGCCCGCTGTGCGCTTGCTGCGGCTGCGCTCGCGGGCCATAGCCCCACAGCGCCACCAGAGCGCCCACCGTCGGGTCCCAGGCGCCATCACATACCTGTGCCCAGTGCAGGGCCGCATCGATGACCTGGGCCAGCTCCGCTGGCAGCTCGTGCCAGCTGCCGGGTGCGGCCGCATTGAAGCGCGACAGCCGGGAATCCGCCTCCCAGTTGCTCATCTGCGCAATGACTTCGTCCAGGGTGGACTGGACCAGGGCGTATACGGGCGCCAACGGTGCATAGTCGGGGTTGACCAGCCGAAGCGACCAGGTGGTGCCCATGGTGGCACCGCCCAGGGTCTGCAGGCTGCGGTCCTGCTGCAGCTGCATGCGCTGCGCTCCGGCGGCCTGCCAGCCAGCAGTGGCAAACGACGCAGGCACCGCTGTGGCAGCAGGCACAGCAGCCACCGCCGGTGCCGGGCGCTGCCAGATGCCGCTGCCGAAATGCACGCGCGGCACCTGGCGAACGCCGGGCTTCACAGGATCCGGCAGAGCGCGTGCGGGGGACTTCATGCGGGCTGCACAAGACAAGGGCCATCTGCCCACTGTCACGTGAGCAGATGGCAACCCGCCATCAGGGCATCACTTCCAGCGTGGCCACATAGGCCAGACGGCGTTCCTTGGCCTGGGGCACCGAAGTCTTGTTGTCCTTGACGTCGGCATCCAGCCAGTACATGCCAGCCACGGGGAACTTCACCTTGAACTGGCCCTTGGCGTCGGTCACCAGCTTGATCTCGTTCACTGCATCGCGGTAGCGCTTGCCTTCGAGCACCAGCACCACCTCCACGTTGGCAGCAGGCTTGCCGTCCACATGGAAGGCGAATGTGGCTTCCTCACCCACCACCAGATCGTTGGGGTGGGTCACCGGGGCCAGCTCCAGGCCCTTGCCGCTCAGGCGCAGTGCCGAAGGCTTGCCCATGGTCACAAAGGTTTCGATGCGGCTGGCGCTTTCGGCCACCATCACCTCCTTGGCGTCGGCAGGGATCTGCTTGACGATGTCTTCCACCGATCCACGCAGGCGCTTCATCTGGCCTGCGGCGTCCTTGTACGAACCCATGGCACCCTGGTTGACGATGCTCAGCTGGTAGGTACCGGCTTTTTCCGGCTTGAGGTCGAACACGCTGCGCAGCTCACCCTTGGCCACGTTCTGGGGCTGCACGGTGCTGCCGTCGGGCGCAGTGATGGTCAGTTTGTCCACGGCCAGGGGGCGGTGGTTGAAGAAGAAGATGTCGTTGGAGACGGCCGCATCCACCGTCACCCAGTCGGCCTTGGACAGCACGGTGCTCGACGGCTTGAGCCACAGATTGTGCGCCTGGGCGCCCACGGCAGCGCAGGCCAACGACAGCGCAAGGGCAAGGCGGGAAGCAGAAAACATGGTGACTCCTTGGAATAGATGGTCGAAACAGAGAAAGCGGGAAACCCGGGAAGCAAGGCTGGGTAGCAGCGCGGAAAGACAGCGGATCAGGCCGATCAGGGCTTGAGTTCGAGCGTAATGTCGCCCAGCTCGCTCTTGCCCTTGACGTTCAGGTTGGTGGCCTGCTTGACGGGCCATTCGAACGGAATGGTCACCAGTTCACGGCCGCCCACTTCGCGGGCCGCTTCCACCTGCAGCTTGTACTGACCGGGAGCCAGCTTGGGCAGCGGGTTGCGGCCTTCGGTAAACGACAGCGCGTGCTTGCCGGCGGGCTTGGTGGGCTGGGTCACGCCGTCGATGGGCATGGTCAGTTCACGGCCGGTGCGGCGCCACCACTGGCGCATGTCCTTGAGCCACTTGATGCCTTCGGCATCGCGCATCTTGGTGTCGTACCACACGGACAGCGTGGCGGCCACCGAGTTGTCGGCGCGCTCCACCCACACGGCCACATAGGGGCGGTGGTATTCGGCCACGTCCAGGCGCGGCACTTCCACGCCCACATTCATGCTGCCGGCAATGGCGGGCAGGCCAGCCACGGCGCTCAGCACGGCCGTGAATCGCAAGATTTTTGTTGTCATGGAATGTCCCTCTCAAGTGATTCGGTCAATGTTCAGTGCACCAGCAGCATGGCCAGCAAGGCGGGAATCAGCAGTCCCAGCCCCACCATGGGCCAGGTCATGGGCCGGCGGCCCGCATGCATCTGCAAGATAAACAGGCCGGTGATGCAGAACACCAAGCAGGCCACGGCAAACACATCAATGAACCAGCTCCACGCGGTGCCGGTGTGGCGGCCCTTGTGCAGGTCATTGAAATAAGAGATCCAGCCCCGGTCGGTGTGCTCGTACTCGGCCTCGCCGTCCTGCAGGCCGATGCGCAGCCAGGCATCGCCGCCCGGCTGGGGCAGTGGCACATACGCCTCGTCCTCGCTCCACTCCACAGCGCGCTGGCGGGTCTCTGCCCCCAGCACCTCGCGCACCCAGGTCTGCACGGTGACCGGCAGGCTGGCGCCTTCCTGCGGCTGGGCTTTCTGTGCCTCGGCCGCCTGCTGCAGCACCGGCAGCAGAGAGTCAGGCAACCGGTCCTGGCGGGAGACCACGCGGGGCTTGGCCTCGATCTGGCCGGCATGGTTGAGGGTGAAGCCCGTCACGGCAAACAGCAGCATGCCCACCAGACAGATGGCGGAGCTGACCCAGTGCCATTCATGCAGGGTTTTCAACCAGTAGGCACGTTGGGAAGAAGGGGAGGCTTGCATACACAAAAAGATGGCGTGCGCACGGACCCTGCCCTGCGCCACGAAGCCCTCGATTCTAGGGCCAACAAATAAAAATAGCTCTCATTTACCTAAGATTTACGCAGACCCCGGCATCCCCCGCCATAGCCCCGCCCCTGGGACGTACAGGGCCATTCCAGCCCCTTACCTATATAGAAGAGAGGAGCACCGCACCCACTGGGGGCGGCACCTCCCCCCGCTTTTCCACTTTCAGGAACCTCTGCAACGACTATGAACAAGATAGACATTGCAAATGCGATAGATTCCTATTTATAATCATTCCCATCTTTTAACAGCCAGCCACATCTGCTTGAGACCATGATTGTTTGTGTTTGCCGCCGGGTTTCTGACCGCGAAATCGCACGCCACGCACATGCGGGCATGTCTTTCGACGAGATTCAGTTCGAACTCGGCGTGGCCACCCAGTGCGGACGCTGCGAAAGCTGTGCCCGTGACGTGGTGGACAAATGCTGCTCCAGCGGCACGCATGCTGCGATTCACAATGAATCTGCCAAGCCGGTTCAGCTTGCCACCTCTATTTTGGAGAGCAAAGCATGGCCTTCCTCGCAACCGTCACTGGCAGTCTGATCCTGGTCCTGGGGTGCTCCCTGTGGATTTTCCGGCGCTAGCCCATCTCCTCGGGTTGCGCCATGTTGACCTGAATGGGTCCGCAATCCGCTAGTCTTCGAGGGGTCGTGAACCAGACCCTGTGCAAGTGCCGGCCTCGTGGCCGGCTTTTTGATCCCTATGTCTTCATCTGAACGTTTCGCGCCGACCGGCAATATGCACCGCAATGCGGTCATCACCGGCTCGGTGCTAGCACTGCACGTGGCCGGCATCTGGGCGCTGCAACATGCACTGACCCACTCTCCCGAGCCGCTGATCGTGCCCGCCGAGGTGATTGCCGAGTTCATTGCGCCGCCCGCCCCCGAGCCACAGCCTCCGGCCCCTCCACCACCGGCTCCCCCGACACCCCAACCGCCCAAGCCCACACCCAAGCCGGCACCGGTCCCCAAACCGGTGCAAAAGCAGCCGCTGCCCAAGGCCATCGCGGACCCCACACCCTCCCCCAACGCGCCCACCGGCACGCTGGACAGCGAGCCCAGCAAACCCGTGCCGGCCGCACCGGCTGCCCCCCCGGCTCCGCCCGCACCACCGGCACCGCCCGCGCCGCCAGCCATCCAGCTGCCGTCCAGCAACGCCGCTTACCTGAACAATCCCCGTCCGTCCTATCCGGCGATCAGCCGCCGCATGAACGAACAGGGCAAGGTGGTGCTGCGCGTCTTCATTGACGAGCAAGGCCAGCCCCAGCAGCTCGAAATCAACAAGTCCAGCGGCTTCGAACGCCTGGACAAGGCGGCCCTGGAAGCCGTCAAGCGATGGAAATTCGTGCCCGGCAAGCGCAACGGCGTCCCCGAAGGCATGTGGAACATCGTCCCCATCAATTTCGTTCTCGAATAAACATTCATCTCAGGAGTTTTCATGGAATCCCAATTCGGCATTGCCCACGTCTGGGCACAAGGTGACTTCGTCATGCGCAGCGTGGCCATCCTGCTGCTGATCATGTCGATCGCCTCCTGGGCGGTCATCATCATCAAGACCCTGGCCTTGGTGAAGTACAAGAAGCAAGCCCGCCAGGCCAAGGACTTCTGGCACAGCGAAGACTTCAGCGCCGGTCTGAGCAAGCTGGACACCGACCCCTCCAACCCCTTCCGCTACATGGCCCTGGAAGGCCGTGAAGCCCAGTCCCACCACCGCAAGACCAGCGCCCACCTGCACGACGCGCTGGACATCAGCGACTGGATGACCCGCTCGCTGCGCTACTGCGTGGATGAGTTCACCGCCCGCCTGCAAGCCGGCCTGGCCATCCTGGCGTCAGTGGGCTCCACCGCCCCCTTCGTGGGTCTGTTCGGCACCGTCTGGGGCATCTACCACGCCCTGGTGGCCATCGGCACCTCGGGCCAGGCTTCCATCGACAAGGTGGCCGGCCCCATCGGCGAAGCACTGATCATGACCGCCTTCGGTCTGGCTGTGGCCATCCCCGCCGTGCTGGGCTATAACGCCCTGGTGCGCGGCAACAAGAACGTGCTCAACGGCCTGAACACCTTCGCCCACGACCTGCACGCCTACTTCGTGACCGGCGCCCGCGTGGACAGCGGCCAAGGCCACCACAACGTCTCTCCCATCAAGAAAGGCGCGTAAGCCATGGCTTTCGGCACCCAAGACGACAGCGATGAAGTCATGAACGAAATCAACATGACGCCCCTGGTGGACGTCATGCTGGTGCTGCTCATCGTCTTCATCATCACCATCCCGGTGATGAAGCACTCGATCAACGTCGACCTGCCCCGCGCCAGTAACGAGCCCGAGAAGGTCAAACCGCAGAACGTGAGCCTGTCCATCACTGCCGATGGCAAGTACCACTGGAACAAGGAAGCCATCTCCGACGAGGAACTGGTAACCCGCCTGCAGGCCGAAGCCGCCAAGGATCCGCAGCCCGACCTGCACATCCACGGCGACAAGGAAGTGCGCTACGAGCGCGTGGCACAGGCCATGGCTGCCGCACAAACTGCGGGCGTGCGCAAGATCGGTTTTGTGACCGACCCTGTCACAAAATAAGCCCACCTGCCCCTGGGCCTGCGCAGGCCACCAAAAAACACCCCGCATGGCGCGCAGCCTGCGGGGTGTTTTTACGTGTCCGCCACAGCGTGGCTCACCGGCGCCCTGCGCCGCTGCACGCTTTCAGTTGGCGCGAATGATCTGGGCCACGGGCGCGTGGCCGTGGTTCAGCGGCCCATGGCCATGGCCGGTACGCACGGCCGCACCGGCGCGGATCGCCTCCAGGATGTAGCTGCGCGCGTGCGCCACGGCATCGGCCAGCGGCAGGCCCAGGGCCAGATGGGCCGCGATGGCCGACGACAGCGTGCAGCCCGTGCCATGGCCGTTGTGCGTGGCAATGCGGGGCGACTCCAGCGTGCGGCGCAGACCGTCCTGCGCAGCCAGCAGGTCCACCACCCAGTCACCGGGCAAATGTCCGCCCTTGACCACCACGGCCGGCGCGCCCAGCGCCAGCAAGTCGCTGGCAGCAGCCTCCAGCGCGTCGATGCCATCGATGGGGCGGCCGATCAGCAGGCTGGCCTCGTCCAGATTGGGTGTCACCACCGTGGCCAGCGGGAACAGCTCCCGCACCAGCACGTCCTTGGTATCTTCGGCAATCAGGCGGTCGCCGCTGGTGGCCACCATCACCGGGTCCAGCACCACCTGTTGCAGGCCGTGGCGGCGCAGGGCGTCAGCCACCGTGCGCACCACTTCCGGCGTGGCCAGCATGCCGATCTTGACGGCATCCACACCGATGTCTTCCACCACGGCGTCGATCTGGCCGCGCAGAATATCCACCGGAATGCTGTGGATGCCGGTCACGCCCAGCGTGTTCTGCACGGTAATGGCCGTGATGGCCGTCATGCCATAGCAGCCCAGGGCACTGAAAGTCTTGAGGTCGGCCTGGATGCCGGCGCCACCGCCGCTGTCGGAGCCGGCAATGGACAGCACACGCACATAACGCGAAGTTGGGTGCGGCGCAGAAGATGTCTGAGGGGTCATAGGGCAAAAATTATGACCCAAGCCAAGGCTTGTGCCGACAAGGCCATCCCAGGTATGCGGCTTGTGCTGTAATTCCTGCTCACGGACGAAACAGGGGTGTCCATCGGCCCGCCGCACAGCGGCACGGGCCGCATGCGACTGAGAACAGACCCTGGGGCCGCCTGGATGCCGACCCGGCACACAGACGACCCCGACACCCGATCCAGGTCATGCTGGCGTGGGGAGTTTCACAGCCGGTGGCCGCCCTCTGCAGGCTATGCCACCCCGTTTGGTCCCTGGATTGCCTTCTAACCGCCTTGGACGAAACGACACCGCCATGCTTGCTCTGACTGCACCTTCCCATATCGCCATTTTGGGCGCCGGCCTGATGGGCCGCCTGCTGGCCCTGGAGCTGGCGCGCGAAGGGCACCGCGTGGAAGTGTTCGAGGCCAAGGGCCCCGAAGCCGACGGCGCCGCCGCTCGCGTGGCCGCCGCCATGCTGGCCCCGCTGGCCGAATCGGCCATCACCGAGCCCGGCGTGGTGCACATGGGCCAATACGCCCTCACCCGTTGGCCCGAGCTGATTGCCCAGCTCGACGCTCCGGTCTACTTCCAGCAGAACGGCACCCTCGTGGTCTGGCACCGCCAGGATGCACCCGATGCCAGCCGCCTATGCGGTCTGTTCGAGAAGAACCGCCGCATCAATCCCACGCTGCCGGCGCTGGAAAGCGTCAGCCACGCCCAGATGGCCACCGTGGAGCCGGCACTGCAGGGCCGCTTCCAGCAGGGCGTGTACCTGCCCGGCGAGGGCCAGCTGGACAACCGCCAGCTGCTGGCCGCACTGGAAACCACCCTGGCCCGCCTGGGCGTGCAATTCCACTGGCACACCGCCCGTGAAACCACGGACTTTGCCCCGGGCAGTGCCGGCCAGCCCGATCTGGTGCTGGACTGCCGCGGCCTGGGCGCCCGCACAGAGTGGAGCGCGCTGCGCGGCATCCGCGGCGAGGTCGTGCGCGTCCACGCCCCCGAAGTCACGCTACAGCGCCCCACGCGCCTGGTGCACCCGCGCTACCCACTGTACATCGCCCCCAAGCAGGACCATGTGTTTGTGATCGGAGCCACCGAGATCGAGTCCGACGACATGGGACCGGCCAGTGTGCGCTCCACCATGGAACTGCTCAGCGCCCTCTATACCGTGCACTCCGGCTTTGCCGAGGCACGCATTCTGGAGATCGCCACCCAGTGCCGCCCCACCCTGCCCGACAACCTGCCCGCACTGCGCTGGCTGGATGATCGCGTGCTGCAGGTCAACGGCCTGTACCGCCACGGTTTCATGATCTCCCCGGCCATGCTGGACATCACATTGCAGGTTTTGCGCAGCGGAGCCACCGACTTGGCCCGACAATTCGATGTGGCCGTGCACCTGCCGCACACCGCTGCCCAGACCACTGCCCAGGCGGCCTGATCCAGCCCTTACAGCGATATCGCCGCCTCCTCCACGGGTTAACCCGTAGTAGATTTTTGCCTTTTTGCCCCGACCTGAGAGCCCATGCACATCACCATCAACCAGCAATCCGTGGAACTGCCTGCCAACGCCACCGTGGCCGATGCCGTGGCCCAGTGGCAGGCCAAGCCGCCCTTTGCCGTGGCGGTGAACACCGGCTTTGTGCCCCGTGGCCGCTATGCGGCCCATGCGCTGGCCGAAGGCGACCAGGTCGAAATCATTGCCCCCGTGACCGGCGGCTGACCGCAGACTCGGGCCCCATTCAGCGTCCAATGGACCGCTCCCTCGCCCAGCAGGCGCCGGAGCCCTACGCCAACACAGAAGTATTTCATGTCGACCGACACCACCGCATCCTCCGCTGACAGCCTGACGCTGTACGGCCAGACCTTCCACAGCCGCCTGCTGCTGGGCACCTCGCGCTACCCTTCACCCGCCGTGCTGGAAGCGGCGGTCGCCCGTGCGAAACCGGCCATGGTGACCGCCTCGCTGCGCCGCCAGGGCAGCAGCGCCGCCGAAGTGGCCGAAACCGGCGCCAGCTTCTGGGAGCTGCTGCGCAAGCTGAACGTGCCCGTGCTGCCCAATACCGCTGGCTGCATGACCATCCAGGAAGCCGTCACCACCGCCCAGATGGCGCGCGAGGTGTTCGACACCCCCTGGATCAAGCTGGAGCTGATCGGCGACGACTACACCCTGCAGCCCGACACCCTGAACCTGGTGGAGGCCGCCTCCATCCTGATCAAGGACGGCTTCCAGGTGCTGCCCTACTGCACCGAAGATCTGGTGCTGTGCCAGCGCCTGGTCGATGTGGGCTGCCAGGCCGTCATGCCCTGGGCCGCGCCCATCGGCACCGGCCGCGGTCCCGCCAACCCCTATGCCATGCAGACACTGCGCGAGCGCCTGAACGTGCCGCTGATCGTCGACGCCGGCCTGGGCCGCCCCTCCCACGCCTGCACCGTCATGGAATGGGGCTTTGACGGCGTGCTGCTGAACACAGCCGTGGCCCTGTCGGAAGACCCCGTGCGCATGGCAGGTGCCTTTGCCGACGCCGTGCAGGCCGGCCGCGACGGTTACCTGGCTGGCGCCATGGCCGAGCAGCGTGCCGCCCAGCCCAGCACCCCGGTGCTGGGCACTCCGTTCTGGCACCACGCCTGACCCTCGCTGGAAGACCACACCATGCACACTGCAGAGATCCAGGCCCTGGCGGACGCCATCGTCCACCACCACAGTGCCACCTTTGGCGCGCGCCTGCACCACGATGCCAACTCCGTAGAACTGGTGCCCCAGCCCACGCCGCCGGCACTGCGTACGGAGCCTACCTATCTGGCGGCCCTGCAGGCCTGCAGCCGCCTGGGCTTCATCGCGGTCGATGCCGAATGCCTGGCCCAGGCCTGGCAGCGCCAGGCCGAGCGGACCAACCACTTCGACGTCACCCACTGGCCGGACGATCCCCGGGACTTCGGCCTGGCCGGTGCCGATCCCGCCCAAGCCTTCCCTGCCTGCCCGCGCCAGCTGGGCCTATACGGCGTGCTGCCCACGGCCGAATGGGTGGGCCGCATGGCCCGCGCCGGGGTGCCCACGGTGCAACTGCGTTTCAAAAGCGACAACGCCGCTGCGATCCGTGCCGAAGTGCGTGCAGCGGTTGCAGCTGTCCAGGGCACCAACGCCCGCCTGTTCATCAACGACCACTGGCGCGAAGCCATCGACGCCGGCGCCTACGGCATCCACGTCGGCCAGGAAGACCTGGACGCGCTGGCCGGCGAGCACCTGGCCGCCATCCACGCCAGCGGCCTGCGCCTGGGCGTCAGCACCCACGGCTACGCCGAAATGGTGCGCGCCCATGCCGTGCAGCCCAGCTACATCGCCCTGGGCGCCGTGTTCCCCACCACGCTCAAGAAAATGGCCACCGCCCCCCAGGGCGTGGCCCGTCTGCAGGCCTATGTGCGGCTGATGCAGGCCTACCCGCTGGTGGCCATCGGCGGCATTGCCGCGGAACAGTTCGGCGACATCGCAGCTACCGGTGTCGGCTCCATTGCCGTGGTGCGCGCACTGGTGAATGCGCCCGATCCGCAAGCAGCCGCGCGGGATCTGATGGCAAGGCTGCCGCAGCCCGCCCAGTCCTGACCGCCAGCCGGTCTGCGAACCTGCAGCGGTGCCCCCCCGAGCGCCATCGCCACAAGAGGACTTCGGTTGAAGTCCTCTTTTTTTTGCCTGGATTGTGGCGTGCAACCCACTGTACGCCCGTGTCGCCCCGCACCCCGGAGCGGGACCGTGACCGGAAGCGGCATGCACACGGCCACCGCCTTGCTGCTGCGCCGGGATCGGCCAGACGCCGGATATACCGCGGCTTGCCAAAGTCTGCAATCAATTTTGGAAGCAGGCTTTCCCCCCATACAGGGCTTTCCAAGGAATCTCATCCTCGCTTATAAACTCTTCGCAGCCACTGCGGATGAAGACCCGCTTAATGCACAGTGGCGGCCCGCGACTTTCCACTCAACCGGTGATTGGAAGCATGGCCGGGACCCGAAACGTTTGGACTCCCGGCGTGCCTCCAGGGACCTTGCGCATCCAGATGACAAGCCTCCGCTCCCACACGCTTTTGCGTCGCATCGTGCTCGGCAACCTGGTGGTGGCCGCCCTGCTGTGCTTTGCCACCTGGTTCAGCATGCATGCCAATTACCGTGCCGACATGGACCTGGGCATTGCCGTCACCCGGCACCAGGCGCGCAGTCTGAGCCTGGAGCTGGCAGCCGAGGTGCGGCTGGTGGACAACGCCCTGTCCTCCATTGCCAACCGCTATCGCACGCGCAGCTTCGAAGGCCTGCCCACGGCCAACCTGGCCCTGTACGAGATGCAGCAGGAGCAGCGCGCCCTCATCCCTTTTGTCACGGCCTTGCGCACCACCGACAGCAAGGGTGAGGTCCTGATCACCCCCAGCGAGATCGACGAACCTTTTTCGGTGGGCGACCGCGACTATTTCGCCCAGGCTCGAACAACCGACCAGATGGTGGTGTCCGAGCCCCTGGTCAGCCACTCCTTTGGCAAATGGTCCATCGTGCTGGCGCGGCGCCTGCTGTCCGAGGACGGCAGCTTCCAGGGCATTGTGTATGCCATAGTCGCGTCCGAGCACTTTCACGATCTGTTCCAGCGCCAGTCGTTTGGTTCCAGCAGCGCCATGGCCTTGCGCACCGACCAGGCGCTGCTGGTCGCGCGCTATCCAGGGGCCAGCCAGGATGCCGAAACCGGTATCGGCAAGGCCACGGTCTCGCCCGAATACCACCGCGCCATCGCCCGCGACCGCGAGGAAGGCTGGTATATCACGCCCACCCTGCTGGATGGCGTGGAGCGCATCACCGCCTACCAGCGCTTGCAAGGCTACCCTCTGACGGTGTTCACGGGGCTGGGCACGGAAGCCTATATGGCCATGTGGCGCGCCTCCGCCTGGCGTGCCTGGGCGCTCACCGGCCTGTGCATTCTGCTGATCGCTTTGGGTTCGGTCGCCCTGTACCGCCTGCAGCAGCGTGAACACCGCATCCGCAAAGAACAGGAGCTGGTCATCAACAACGACCTGATCGGCATGGCCCGCCTGCGCGAACGCCGCATCGTGTGGACCAACCCCGCCCTGCGCCGCCTGCTCAAACAGCCCGCCTCGGCGCTGCATGGCGCGTCCACACGCATGTTCTATCCGGACGATGCGAGCTACCGGCTCATCGGCGAGAAAGCCTACGCCTCCTTGCTGGCCCGCGGCAAGTTTCACAAGCAGTTCCAGCTGCAGGCATCCGACGGCAAGCGCTTCTGGGTGGACGCTTCCGGCACCCTGCTGAATGCGGACGAGTCGCTGTGGATCTTTGTGGACATCGACGCCCTCAAGCAAGGCGAGCAGGCCGCCACCCACCTGGCCAACCACGATGCACTCACCGGTCTGGCCAATCGCCGGGCGCTGGAAGACACCCTGACCCAGGAGCTGACGTCCGGCCAGATGGTGGCGGTGTGCTTCATGGACCTGGATGGCTTCAAGCAGGTCAACGACACCCAGGGCCACGACGCCGGCGATGAAGTGTTGCGGGTGGTCTCCGCCCGGCTCACGGCCCAGGCCCGCGCGGGCGACTGCGTGGCCCGCCTGGGCGGTGATGAATTCGTGGTGCTGCTCGCCAACCTGCACACCCCCGGGGAGGCGCTTTCGGTGATGCAACGCTGCATGGATGCAGTGCGCCAGCCCATTGCCCTGCACGAGGGCATCATGGCCCAGGTCGGCATCAGCATCGGCATTTCCGTCAGCACCGCAGGCAGTTCCACGGCCACGCTGCTGCAAAGTGCCGACGAAGCCATGTACGCCGCCAAGCATGCCGGCAAGGGCCGCATCGTCCAGCATGCGGACCTGCAGCAGGGCGCCGTCAGCTGACGCCCAGGCCTGCAGCGACTGGAAGAAGCTATAGCCACGCCCTTCGCCCGCCGAAGCTGTGGGCAAAGGACCTTGGCCGCCGCCCGCCCTCTCCGGACCCGGCGGCCCTGGGGGGCTTCAGTGCCCTAGGCCTAGATGCCCAGGAATTGAAATGGCGCCGATGGCTTGAATTGCGACGTGGCATTGCCCGAGAATGTATGGTCCTGATCCGGGCCCAGATCCAGCTTCAACACCTTGCCGCTTTGTGGGCTGAAGTCCAGTTGCTTCAGATCCACCCAGAAGGTATTGGGCGTCAGTGCAGACTCAAAGAAATACAGCTTGCGCTGGTGATCGAACACGGTACGCCAGCGGGTGGAAGAAATATTGGGTTGCCCCGGGGTGCTGATGCCGTAGGGCACCGACGCATTGCGGATCACGCTGAACACGCTGGCCAGGTTCTTGTTCGGAGTCTGGTCCTTGGGAATGGCATTCACATAAAACGATGCACGTGCAAAACGGTCGGCAGCCCGGTTGGTGCCCGGCAGCATGACCGTGCCGCCAATCTGCTGCCAATAGGTGTTCAGCGCCAGTTGCTCTTCAAAAATCGGCGAGTTGGTCATCACCTGGTATGTGCGGCTGTGGTGAATGACCTGCTTGCCCCCGATGTACTCCACGATGGCACTGTCACCACTGGCGTCGGACATGGACAGATGCAGCGTGGTCAGCCGGTTCTCACCCGGCACATTGTCTGTCACGATGGTGAAGGGCTCTTTCTGCAGTGCCGTCACCGCTTCCTGCACCGTCGCAAAATTGTCCAGCACATACTGCGCCCATGCGGCAATCGTCAGCCCGGGCTTGCCACGGCCATCGAATGCGGGGTATTCCGATTCCACCAGCCACAGCAGATTGGCATTGAGACCGGCCTCGTTCACGCCGTCGGTGGTCGAAACATCGTAGCCCGAGGTGATGACGCTGCCGTACTTGGACGTCCAGCGCACAGTGTTGGGCCCTGTTTTGCCATTGCGCTCCATGCCCCGCGGCAGCACCCAGAGGTTGCTGACAATGTCGTTCTTCCAGTCCATGGAGCGGGCGGTCACCACCTGGCCATTGGCCCCGTGAAACACCAGTCGGGTGCAAGCCCAGGCACTGGACGCGGCAGCAATCCCCGCCATACCGAGCAACAACGCAGCACATTGCGGACGAATGCGTGGCAAGTTCATGTTCATCAAGGCCTCCTGAAGCGCAAACGAAAAGCACAGACGAAAAGCACAAAGCGAAACCGGAACGCAGCGCGCAGGTACAAGCCTTCGCACCCCAGGACAAGGCCTCCTGCTGTGCCCTGCCCGCGGTGCATGGTAGGGCCACAACCGGGTTCATCGCAAACGATTCCCAGCCCTACACTATGCCAAAACGCCACCCTGCCGGCCCAAGGCCAGCTTGCCAACAGCCCCCGCGGCCCGGTCAGACCAGGGGCTCGGCCAGTCCCTCGGTGGCGATCATGCGCTGCACGGCCGGCCGCGCCAGCATCCGCTGCAGATAGGCACCGAGCAGCGGCCATGTCCGCGCCGGCTTCGCAAAGCCCCGGGTCCAGCGGCACAGCATGAACGCATAGGGGTCCAGCACCGTGTACTGCGCCCCCAGCAGCCAAGGGCCTTCGCTCTGTTGCAACTGCGCTTCCAGCTGTTCGAGCAGGCTGGCGATCTTCGATTCCGCATGGGCCTGCACCTGCCTGGCACCCGATTCGTTGCCCGCATCCACCCAGCGCTCGGGATAGAAATAGACAATCAACGCGGTCTGCAAGGTGTTGCTCAGCCACATCAGCCACTTGTAGAACGCGGCACGCTCGGGCGTAGCCAGCAGAGGTGCCATGCCGCTTTCAGGGTGGGTATCGGCCAGGTGCAGGCAGATGGCGGCGGTTTCGTACAGCACCATGCTGCCTTCCACATACACCGGGATCAGACCATTGGGATTCAGGCGCAGATACTCCGCCGATTTGTGGGCATTCACCTCGCGCTCCACCTTCACCAGTTCGAACGCCTTCCCGATTTCCTCCAGAACGATGTGAGGTGCCATGCTGGCGTTGCCGGGGTAATAGAACAGTTGCTTGGTGGTTGCCATGGTGAAAGTCGGTGGTGTGTGCCGGGGGAACGAGGAAGACGCGGCCGCTTGCACAGCACAGCGGGCGGGGTGGGCACGATGGTATGCGGGAAACCGGTCCAGGCCGTTGCAGCGCAAGGCGCTCCCGGGGCATGGCTGGATACCGGGCAGGCCCCCGCCCGCCGGCCTCAAGCCCCCGGCACCACCGGCAGGACCAGGCCAAACGTGGTCGTTCCACCTTCCGACTGCGCAAACACGGTTCCACCATGCATCTTGGCAATCGCCTTCACGATGGCCAGGCCCAGACCGTGGTTGCGGTCTGCGTTGTAACGTGCGGAATCCGCCCGGTAGAAGCGGTCGAACAGATGGCGCAGGTGCTGGGGGGCGATGTCCGCACCGGTGTTGGTCACGGAGATGACGGCTTCCGTGTGCCCGTGCTGCGCCTGGGTGCCGATCTGGATCACGATGCGCGAGCCGCTGTCTGCATACCGCGTGGCATTGCTCAGCAGGTTCGACAGCGCCCTGCGCATCAGTGGCGCATCGAACTGCAGCTGCGCATCGCCGCGCACTTCCACCGTCAGGTCCGCCTCCAAGGCCACCGCTTCATAGAACTCCACCACATCGGCGGCCACCGCGGCCAGGCTGAACACCTTGGCCTCCCGGGTGCCCGCCCCCCGGTCTGCCCGGGAGAGAAACAGCATGTCCCCCACCATCGCGGCAATGCGGCGCAGGTCCTCCAGGTTGGACTCCAGCACCTCGCGCATCTCCTCCACCGTGCGGGGCTTGCGCAACACCACCTCGGTGCTGGAAATCAGCGTGGACAGCGGCGTGTTGAGCTCGTGGGCCACGTCGGCATTGAAGGATTCCAGCTGCCGGTACGCGTCTGCCAGCCGGTCCAGCAAGGCATTGAACTGCGTCACGATGGGCAGCAACTCCTGCGGCAGCCCGCTGCCGTCCAGGCGGCGGCCGAAGTCCTTGGCCGACAGCTCGTCGATCTGCGAGACCAGCGACTGGATGGGACGCAGACTGCGGCGCACCAGCAAGCCGCCGAACAGGGACAGCAGCAGCGAGCCCGCAATCATGGAAATGAACAGCGCCCAGGCCAGCGCCCGCAGCAGGGCATCATCGGGACGCCGGTCCATCACCAGCGTGGCAGTCGCTGCCTGCGCATGGTCTGTGGTGCGGGACTGGATGGTGACGGCGAACGTCCGCTGCAGCGTATGCTCCGCCCCCAGGCCAGGAACGCGGCTGTCGAACAGCGTGGCGCCCTGGCTATCCACAATGCGGATGGCATAGTCGGCATGGCCGGCCAGAAAATCGGTCAGCACATGGGCCAGCGATTTATCCCGGTGTTCGACGTCGTCGTCACCCAGTACATGGACCAGCGCCTGCTGCTTCTGGTCCAGCATTTCCTCCTGCCGCGCCGACAGTGTGGTGTCAAACACCAGATACACGGCAATGCTGACCGCCCCCAGCCCCAGCATCGACAGCAAGGCCATCCAGCGTGAAAGCTGCCTGCCGAGGTGCTGCACTCCAGCGGTCTGCTTCATGGCTGGGCTCGGCTCTCCAGCACATAGCCCATGCCCCGCACCGTATGGATGAGCGGCGTCTCGAAGGGCTGGTCCACCTTCATGCGCAGGCGCCGCACCGCCACTTCGACCACATTGGTTTCGCTGTCGAAGTTCATGTCCCAGACCTGCGAGGCCAGCTCCGTGCGGGACAGCACCTCACCCTGGCGGCGCAACAACAGCGCCAGAAGGTTGAACTCCTTGGCCGTCAGGTCCAGCCGCACCCCGGCCCGGACCGCCTTGCGCCGAATCAGGTCGACCTCCAGATCGCCCTCCTTCAGCGCCGTGGGCTCAGGCGCCAGCTGGTAGGCATGCGCCCTGCGCAGCAATACCTGGATCCGCGCCACCAGCTCGGAGAAGGCGAACGGCTTGATCATGTAGTCATCGGCACCGCTTTGCAGGCCGCGCACGCGGTCTTCGACATCCGCACGGGCCGTGAGCATCAGCACCGGCGTCGGCTTGGACTGCCGCAGCGCCGCCAGCACGGCAAAGCCATCAATGCCCGGCAGCATGCCATCCAGAACGATGAGGTCGTAGTCCAGCTCCATCGCCAGATGCAGCCCGTCAATGCCGTTCACTGCGACGTCCACGGTATAGCCCTCTTCGGCCAGACCTTTGCGCAGGTACTCGCCCAGCTTGGCTTCGTCTTCAATCAACAGCAGTCTCATCTAACCCATTTTCCCGGATTTGCACGCCTCCGATTGATTACAAATTTGTCATCTGGCCGACGGCTTGGTGTTCGCTGGCGATTTCTACAGTCTGCGCCATCGCACATGGAAACCCGCAGCCGTACCGGCCGCAGGAAGGCCCGTGTGCGCGACCATTTTCTGGAGAAGCACACATGGCAACCCTGGCCCATGCTCCCGGCGGGGCACGTACGCAACGCAAGATTTCCCTGGCATGGATCGCATTGGCGCTTGCCAGCGGGGCATCCGCCACGACAAGCGCGACAGACCCGCCCCCGGCCCTGGTGACGCCAGCCCCCAAGCACACGGCGCAAACCGGCACATCCATGACCCTGGCGGATGCCTGGAACAGGGCGCTGGCAGCCAACCCCGGTCTGAAAGCGGCCCGTTTCGGTGCCGCCGCCACCGAAGGCGCTCTGCTGCAAAGCCAGGCCCGCCCCAATCCCGAACTGGCGTTCAGCCAGGAAGACACCCGCTCCGAGACCCGCTCCAGCACGGTCCAGATCAACCAGGTCATCGAGCTGGGGGGCAAACGTGCAGCGCGCATGCGCCTGGCGGAAAGCGAGAAGGCTGCAGCCCATTCCGCCGTGGCCGAAACGCAGGCCCTGCTCCGCTACCAGGTGGTCAATGGTTTCAACGAACTGCTGCTCGCCCAGCAACGCGTGCAGTTCGCGTCGAAGACACACGATCTCGCTGCACAGGCCAGCGACGCAGCCCGCAAGCGCGTCCAGGCCGGCAAAGTGCCTCCGCTCGAAGCCAGCCGCGCCCAGGTGGCACAGGCCAATGCCGCCCTGGAACTGCAGCAGGCCAGGTCGTCGGTAGTGGTCGCGCAGCAGAATCTGGCCGCACTCTGGGGCGGCCGGACGGCGGACATCGGTATGGCCATCGGTGACTTCTCAGCCACTGCGGAAGCCCCAACAGCCGACCAGCTGGATACGCTGCTGAACACCGCCCCCGCCATAGTGCAGGCGCGCCACGCCCTGGAGCAGAGCCAGGCCGCCTCCGCCATCGAACGCGCCAGGCGCCTGCAGGACCCGACCGTGAGCCTGGGCGTCAAGCGGGCCAACGAGGTCGGCCGCAACCAGGTGGTGCTGGGCATCAGCATCCCGCTGCCGCTGTTCGACAGCAATGCAGGCAACCAGCTCCAGGCCCTGCGCAAGGTGGACCAGGCCGAACAGAAATTGCAGGAACAGCGCCTGCAGTTACAGGCCCAGGTGTTCACAGCACGCCAGCAACTGATCAGCAGCAACCAGCAACTGTCCTTGCTCCAGAGCCAGGTGCTGCCCACCGCACAGTCTGCCTACGACATCGCCGTACGTGGCTTTTCTCTGGGCAAGTTCAGCTTCCTGGATGTACTGGAAGCCCAGCGCACGCTGTTCGAAAGCCAGCGCCAACTGCTGGACCAGTGGATGGCATCACACAAAGCCCGCGCAGAAATAGACCGCCTCCTGGGCACGGAATCCCTGGCCGACACACACACTGGAATCTGAACATGTCCGAACCCAAGCAATTCGACGCATCACTCTCTGCTCCCAAACACTGGATCGCCGTCGCAGCGATTCTGGCCTGTGGCATGGTGGCTGGCGCCCTCATCCTCCGGACTCCGGGCACCCCCACTCCGGCCGCAGCGTCCGGCCACGCGGATGCCGACGCGCACCAGGATGGCGAACACCATGGCCAGCCAGCTGAAAAGCATGGCGACCACCAGGAAGCCGACAAGCACTCCGACGAAGAACACCACGACGCCAAAACCGACACGGCCGACAAGGAGAAGACCGCGTCGGCTGCCAACCCGCATGGGGAGGATGCACACGGCCCTGAAGAAGAGGAAGGCCTGGTCCCGCTCAACGAAGCACAGTCGAAGAAAGCGGGCGTGACCCTGGCCCAGGCCGGTGCAGCCGCCATCCGCAAGGAAGTCCTGCTGCCGGGAGAGATCCGCCTGGATGAAGACCGCACCGCACACGTGGTGCCGCGCGTGGCCGGCATCGTGGCCTCGGTCCATGCCCGGTTGGGTGAACAGGTCGCCAAGGGACAGCTTTTGGCAGTGATCCACAGTGCCACCGTCTCGGACCAGCGCAGCGAACTGCAGACGGCACAGAAACGTCTGGTGCTCGCCCAAAACACATTCCAGCGGGAAAAGCAGCTTTGGGAAGAGAAGATTTCGGCGGAGCAAGACTATCTGCAGGCCCGCCAGGCCCTGCAGGAGGCCGAAATTGCCGTGACCAACACCTCGCAGAAGCTCGCAGCCATGGGCGCGGGTTCCGGCGGATCGGGCGGCTCCAGCCGCTATGAGCTGCGCGCGCCGCTGGCAGGGGTGGTGGTCGAAAAGCACCTGACCGTGGGCGAATCGGTGACGGAAAGCACCGCCTCCTTCACCGTGTCGAACCTCAGCGCCGTCTGGGCGGAGATCAATGTCGCGGCACCGCAGCTACCCTATGTGATCGTCGGCGCACCTGTGACGGTGCGGGCCACGGCGTTCGAGTCGGCCGCAGAAGGCAAGATCGCCTATGTCGGCGCACTGATCGGGGAACAGACACGCACGGCCCCTGCCCGCGTGGCGCTGGCCAACCCCCAAGGCGTGTGGCGACCCGGTCTGTTTGTGGAGGTCAAGGTCCTCGCGGATGCCGCACAGGTTCCCGTCGCGGTCGACGCCAAGGCCATCCAGCGCCCGAATGGCAAGGACAACGTGGTCTTCGTTCCTGCGCAGGGGGGCTACAAGGCCCAGCGCGTTCAACTGGGGCGCTCGGACGGGAAGACCACCGAAGTCACCGCCGGCCTGCAGGCCGGACAGGACTACGTCAAGGACGGCTCCTTCCTGCTGAAGGCCGAATTGGGCAAGGCGTCTGCCGAGCACACGCACTGAGCCGGAGTCCCCCATGTTTGAGCGCATCATCCGTTTCGCCATCGAGCAGCGCTGGCTGGTCATCGTGGCCGTGGCCGCCATGGCCATCCTCGGCCTCTTCAACTACCAGCGTCTGTCCATCGACGCCGCGCCGGACATCACCAATGTCCAGGTCCAGATCAATACGCAGGCACCAGGCTATTCGCCCCTGGAGACCGAGCAGCGCATCACCTACCCGATAGAAACCGTCATGGCGGGCCTGCCGCAGCTGGAGCAGACCCGTTCGCTGTCGCGCTATGGACTGTCGCAGGTCACCGTGATCTTCAAGGATGGCACCGACATCTACTTTGCCCGCCAGCTGGTCAATGAGCGCATCCAGGAGGCCCGCGAGAAGCTGCCGTCCGGTATCTCCCCCAGCATGGGCCCCATTTCCACGGGCCTGGGCGAGATCTATCTCTGGACCGTGGAAGCCGAAGAAGGCGCCAAAAAGCCGGACGGCACGCCCTACACCCCCATGGACCTGCGCGAGATCCAGGACTGGGTCATCAAACCCCAGCTGCGCAACGTGCCCGGCGTCACGGAAATCAACTCGATTGGCGGATTTGCCAAGGAGTACCTGATCGCGCCGCGTCCGGACAAGCTGGCGTCCTATGGCATCTCGATGGACAGGCTGGTCACGGCCCTGCTGAACAACAACACCAACGTTGGCGCGGGCTATATCGAGCGCGAAGGCGAGCAATACCTCATCCGTGCGCCCGGCCAGGTCCAGGGCATCGAGGACCTCCAGCAGGTGATCGTGGGCACGGCCCAGGGCCAGCCGGTGCGTATCCGGGATCTGGCCGATGTCGAACTGGGACGCGAACTGCGCACCGGCGCCGCCACCGACAACGGCCGCGAAGTCGTGCTGGGCACGGTGTTCATGCTGATTGGCGAGAACAGCCGCGTGGTCTCCAAGGCGGTGGACGCACGCATGGATTCCATCCGCAAGAGCATGCCCGAGGGGGTGAAGATCGTGACGGTCTACGACCGCACCACCTTGGTGGAAAAAGCCATTGCCACGGTGAAGAAGAACCTGGTGGAAGGCGCCGCACTGGTCGTGGTGGTGCTGTTCCTGTTCCTCGGCAACATCCGAGCGGCCCTGATCACAGCCCTCATCATTCCGCTGTCCATGCTGTTCACCTTCACCGGAATGGTGCAGTACCGCATCAGCGCCAACCTGATGAGCCTGGGGGCCTTGGACTTCGGCATCATCATCGACGGCGCGGTGGTCATCGTGGAGAACTGCGTGCGCCGCCTGGCCCATGCGCAGGAGCTCAAGGGGCGCTTGCTCACCCGCAGTGAACGCTTTCACGAAGTGTTTGCCGCCGCCAGGGAATCCCGCAGGCCTTTGCTGTTCGGGCAGCTCATCATCATGGTGGTGTATCTGCCGATCTTTGCGTTGACGGGAGTGGAGGGCAAGATGTTCCACCCCATGGCGCTCACGGTGGTGCTGGCCCTTGCCGGCGCCATGCTGCTGTCCATCACCTTCATCCCTGCGGCCATTGCGCTGTGCATCGGCAAACGCGTCGCGGAGAAGGAGAACCGCCTCATGGTCTGGGCCCGCCAAGCCTATGAACCGCTGCTCACCCGGGTGATGCGCATCCCCGTGGTGGTCATGGCGGCAGCTGTCGTGGCCGTCGTGCTCAGCCTGCTGCTCGCCTCGCGCATGGGCAGCGAATTCGCCCCCAACCTCAACGAAGGGGACTTTGCGATCCAGGCCTTGCGTGTGCCCGGCACCAGCCTCACGCAATCGCTGGACATGCAAATGCAGCTGGAAAGCACCCTCAAGGAGTCTTTCCCGGAGATCGAGCGCGTGTTCGCGCGCACCGGCACCGCGGAAATTGCCTCGGACCCCATGCCGCCGAACATCTCGGACGGCTACATCATGCTCAAGCCCCGGGAACAATGGCCCGATCCGCAACGCAGCCGCGAAGACCTGCTGGCCGCCGTGCAGAAGGTGGTGGAGGCCATTCCGGGCAGCAACTACGAATTCTCCCAGCCGATTCAGCTGCGCTTCAACGAACTCATCTCGGGTGTGCGCAGCGATGTGGCCGTCAAGGTCTTCGGTGACGACACCCAGGTGCTGGAGCGCACGGCACAGGCCATTGCTGCCATGCTGCAGAAGGTGCCCGGCGCCTCGGAAGTCAAGGTCGAGCAGACCACCGGACTGCCCATGCTCACTGTGCAGGTCGATCGCGAGAAGGCATCGCGCTATGGCTTGAACATGGGGGATGTGCAACAGACCATTGCCACCGCCATCGGCGGACAGGAGGCCGGCACCGTGTTCGAAGGCGACCGCCGCTTCGACATCCAGGTGCGCCTGCCGGAATCGGTGCGCAGCGACCTTGCGGCGCTGGAACGCCTTCCCATCGCCTTGCCTGCACAGGCGGACAGCAAGACAGGCTTTGTCCCTCTTTCCACCGTCGCCACGTTTGATCTGTCTCCCGGGCCGAACCAGGTCAGCCGCGAGGATGGCAAGCGCCGCATCGTCGTCAGTGCCAATGTGCGTGGTCGCGATATCGGCTCCTTCGTGGAACAGGCGCAGCGTGAGCTGGACGCCATCCCCATGCCCAGCGGCTACTGGACACGCTGGGGCGGTACGTTCGAGAACATGCAGTCGGCGCAGCAGCGGCTGCAGATCGTGGTGCCCCTGGCCCTGCTGATGGTATTCACCTTGCTGTTCGCCATGTTCGGCAATGTGCGCGACGGGCTCATCGTGTTCACGGGGATTCCCTTCGCACTGACCGGGGGCATCCTGGCCTTGTGGCTGCGGGACATCCCGCTCTCCATCTCTGCCGCCATCGGCTTCATCGCACTGTCGGGCGTCGCGGTGCTGAACGGGTTGGTGATGATCTCGTCCATCCGGGCACTGCGCGAAACCGGCATGGCCGTCCCCGCAGCGGTACATGCGGGCGCACTCTCGCGCCTGCGCCCGGTGCTGATGACCGCCCTGGTGGCCTCTCTGGGTTTTGTCCCCATGGCCATCGCGACCGGGACCGGCGCCGAGGTGCAGCGCCCGCTCGCCACGGTGGTGATCGGCGGCATTCTGTCCTCGACGGTACTGACTCTGCTGGTGCTTCCGCTGCTCTACCGCCTGGTCCACCGGCACGACCCGTCCGAGGAGGAATTGCCGCAGACGGCACCCTCCTCCCGACCGTCCGTGTCCTGACCGGACCGGACTGACCCCAGAGCCATGGCCTACCCGCCATGGCTTTGCTGTTTCCGCACGCCGCCCAGAGCGTTCATTGCCGCAATGTCATCTTCCTGTGTGCCTTCCGTCAGCGTGTGCTTTTCACAATGAAACCCTCTCGAAAGCCATGGTGCAAGCCATCGCTTCGAGGTGATTGCAACCTGACTGAAAGGCACACCTTCATGCACACCACACGCACTCCCATTCTCCTGTCCATGGCATTCGCCACCCTGTCACTGGCCGCCGTCAACACTGCTTTTGCCAGCAGCTACATCCACCCGAAAACTTCGGAGACGGGATATGTGGTGTACCCCGACCATTTCCGCAGCGACAAGACACGGGCCCAGGTCCAGGCGGAAACGGCCGAGTTCCTGAAGAATGGCGGCACCAATGTATTCCGCAACAGCAACTACCCGCTGGTCGACAGCTCGCCGTCGCAGCAGCCGTCGAACAAGACACGCCAGCAGGTACTGGACGAGCTGCTGAACGAGACCCCGGAACAGCGCAAAGCCCGCCGCGAGATGTACCGGGGCTGAGGCCCTGAAGACAAGGTGGTTGGGCCAACCACCTTGGGGGTCCTACACCTGCACCACGGCCTGGAAACCGGCCTGCAAATCGCCCTATTTTTCCCTCCGGCCCCTGCGGAACCACCGCTGCTGCAGCTCGAACAGCAGCTCACTGGCCAGGGCCAGCACCGCTGCGGGCACGGCGCCGGCCAGCATCAGCGCGCTGTCGTTCAGTGCCAGGCCGGTGACAATGCGCTCGCCCAGGCCGCCGGCGCCGATGAATGCTGCGATGGTGGCCGTGCCGATGGCGATGGCACAGGCGGTGCGCAGGCCTGCAACCACCGTGGGCAGGGCAATCGGCAGCTCCACCCAACGCATGCGCTGTGCAGGCGTCATGCCCAGGGCAGACCCCGCCAACCGCAGGCCGGGCGATACTTCGGCCAGTCCGGCGCAGGTGTTGCTCAGGATCGGCAGGATGGAATAGGCCGTCAGCGCCAGCAGCGCCGGCACCCGTCCGATCACCCCCAGCAGGGCGATCAGCACGGCCAGCAGCGCCAGCGACGGGATGGTCTGCACCACGCCCGACAGTCCCAGGGCCAGCGCCCGCAGCCGGGCATGCGGAAACAGCAGCACACCGGCAGGCACCGCAATCAGGGCCGCCGCCCCAACCGAAAGCAGCACCAGCAGCAGATGCTGGCCGGTCAGGGTCCACAGATCGTCCGCCCACAGGCGCTGCCAGAACCGCTGCAGCAGGCCGGGCGATGCTGCGCCGGGCACTGCAGACGCCGCGGCGCCGCTGGCAGCCGCCCTGCCCCCCTCTTCCCCGCTGACTGCGGCCTTTTCTGTGCCGCCCGCGGCTGCAGCCGCGCCTTGCGGCGCCTGCGCGCCGGCCAGAAACTGGCGTGCAATCACGTCAAACGGCAGGGATTGCAGCTCGGCCTGGGCATTCATGCGGACCATCTGCGCTTCGCTAATGCGGCCTTGCAGCGTCTGCAGTGCGGCCCAGGCGTCAGGCTGCTGGCGGTGAAAATCCTTGCGGAACAGCAGCACCGCGTCGTAACGTGGGAAGTACTGCCGATCGTCCTCCAGCACCAGCAGGCCCAGCGCGTCGATCTTGGCATCGGTGGTGTAGATGTCCATCACATCGATCTGCCCCTGGGCCAACACCCCATAGGCCAGGCCATGGTCCAGCCCCGTGGGCCGGGCGCGCAGCTGGTAGCGGGCTGCCAGCCCTTGCCAGCCGTCAGCCCGGCCCAGGAATTCATTGGACAGGCCGAAGCGCAACTCCGGGTGGCGGGCCAGGTCGCTGAGCGTGCGAATGCCCAGCTGCTCCGCCTGGGCACGGCGCATGGCCAGCGCATACCCGTCGTTGAAACCCAGTGGCACCCCCACGTCCAGCCCCAGCGGCGCCAGGGCAAGCTGCAGATCGGCCAGCGAGGTATGGGACGGGTCCTTGACGATCTCCTGCGCAATCGTGCCGGTGTATTCCGCATACACATCGATCTGGCCCGAACGCAGCGCCTCATACACGATAGCGGTGTTGCCCAGACCCTGCCGCACCTGTACCGCCGTACCGCTGGCCTGCACCGTCTGCGCCATGATCTGGGCCAGGATGTAGGACTCCGTGAAGCGCTTGGAACCCACGCGCAACTCCGCTGCCTGGGCGCCAGCCACGCCCCAGACCCACAGCCAACACAAGAGCAGGCAGGCAGCCACCCGGCGGTGAACGATCGTCATGCGGGCCATGATAGCAACGGCACGCTAGCCACCCCGGGCCCGGAACGGCAGCGCAAACCCGCCCCAACACACCCACCCCAGCATTCCGCGTGCCAGCAGGCACCCTGGCGGCGGACGGCAGGCAACGGACCAACGGCGCGCAGTGGGCCACTGCTAGCGGTCGCGCAAAGGCCTTAACGCGGTAAGGCAACAGGCGGAGCACGAACGGTACGGCCGCCCGTCCCCAGATCGACAGTCGGCCATGCAACTGCCTCCCAGTGGAGTGCCTGACCACTTGGAAATGCCCAAGAATCGAAAAAATCGCGACCCTGGCGGGCCAGGCGTGGCAAGCAAGGCCTGCGCATTTTTCATCTGGAGGCGTTCAACATGGCTGGTTTCCTGGGCAACTTCAAAATTGGCGCCCGCCTGAGTGCAGGCTTTGCCATCATCTTGCTGCTGCTGTGCAGCATGGGGGCCGCGTCCCATTTCCAGGCCTCCAGAATCTATGACGGTACCGAGGAAATCGCCGAAAACTGGCTCCCCAGCGTACAAGCACTGGGCGATGCGCGCGCACTGGCCAACAGCGCCCGCCGCGCCTCTCTGCGCTCGGTGCTGGAAGTGACGCCCGAAGGCAAGCGGGCGCAAAGGGCCATACACGACGAAGCCATCGCCAAGATGGACTCCACCATGCTGGCCTATGACAAGCTGGTCTCCTCCCCCGAAGAGCAAGAGCTGAACCTGAAAATCAAGGCCGCATGGGCTGCCTACCTGACGGTCGACAAGCGACTGCTGGAACTGGCCGAAGCCGGCGAAGAGCGCTTTGCCGATGCCCGCGCCCTGTCCGTCGGGGATTCGGCCAAGGCGTTTGCTGCCGCCACCGACCTCATCGCAGCCGACGTTGAGCTCAACCGCGCAGGTGCTGCAGCCGCACGGAAGGACGCACAAAACACCTACCAGCAGGCCATTGTGGTGGCCAGCGTGCTGGTGCTGTCGGCCCTGGCACTGGGCGTGTGGATTGCCATCGCTCTCACGCGCTCCATCACCAGCCCGCTGGGCCAGGCGGTGGCCGCAGCGAACCGCGTGGCCGGCGGCGACCTCAGCACCCAGATCGATGTGGACCGCAAGGACGAAATGGGGCTGCTGCTGGGGGCGCTGCAGCGCATGCAGCACAGCCTGGTCCAGACCGTGGCCACCGTGCGCAGCAATGCCCAGGGCGTGGCTTCGGCCAGCGCGCAGATTGCGGCCGGCAACCACGACCTGTCAGGCCGCACCGAAGAACAGGCCAGCGCGCTGGAGGAAACCGCGGCCTCCATGGAAGAACTCAGCTCCACCGTCCGCCAGAACGCCGACAACGCCCGCCAGGCCAACCAGATGGCGGTCACCGCCTCCACCGTGGCAGCACAGGGCGGCGAGATCGTGGCCGAAGTGGTGGAGACCATGAAAAGCATCAACGACAGCAGCCACAAGATCTCCGACATCATTGGCGTGATCGACGGCATTGCCTTCCAGACCAATATCCTGGCGCTGAACGCTGCCGTCGAGGCCGCCCGCGCCGGAGAGCAAGGCCGGGGCTTTGCCGTGGTCGCCGGCGAAGTCCGTGCACTGGCCGGCCGCAGCGCCGACGCAGCCAAGCAGATCAAGCAGCTGATCGGCACCAGCGTGGAACGCGTGGGCCAGGGCACCCTGCTGGTGGACCGAGCCGGCACCACCATGAACGAGGTGGTGGCCGCCATCCGCCGGGTGACCGACATCATGGGCGAGATCAGCGCCGCCAGCACCGAACAAAGCCAGGGCGTGGCCCAGGTGGGTGAAGCCGTGACCCAGATGGACCAGACCACCCAGCAAAACGCTGCTCTGGTGGAGGAGATGGCCGCCGCCGCCAGCAGCCTGAACACCCAGGCCCAGTCGTTGGTGGAAACCGTGGCGGTGTTCAAGCTGTCTGCTTACGAGCAGCCTAGCCCGGCGGCCATGGCGACGCCCGTGGCCCACACCCAGCCAGCAAGTCCATCCACCGTCCCGGACAAGTCCGCCACGCCGTCCGTCCGTCCCTTCTCCCGCCCCGCACAGTCGGGCTCCGGCACACCGGCTGCACCGGCCCTGCGCCGCCCCATCTCTGGTGCATCTGGCGCATCGGGGGCAGCCAGCGCGCCCGCCCCCAAGCCCGCTACCGTGGGCCAGGACATAGACGATTGGGAGAGTTTCTAAGCATGAGTAGCTGCGGCTCCGGTGATTTGGATGCACCGCATCACCGCATCCACCACTACGCCATAAAAAAGGGCTTCCTGCGAAGCCCTTTTTCTTTGCACAAAACTCACGCAGCCCTTACTGCACCTGCAGATCCCGCCGTGCCGCACATAGCTCGGGCAAGTAACGCCGAGCAACACGCTGCGCCTCAGTGGCCAATAGCGCCGGCAGGCCGGGTTGCGCTGCCAGGGCCTGCCAGGCCTGGGCGGCTTGCTGGCCGGCTGCAGCCTGTGCTTCCAGGCTGTGGGCGGCACCCCACTGGGCCGTGCGGCGCAATGCCAGTTCAGCCCTGCGTTCGGTACGGCGCAACTGCGGGGTGACCAGAATGGTGCCGCGCCGCCATTGCTGCAGTTGCAGCATGGTGCTCTGGGTGGCGCGCAGGGCCAGGCCCAGCTCCGGCAAGGTGGCGCGGCGCGGGTGCTGGGTCTTGTCGGCCCAGCGCACCAGGCGCAGCAGGCGGTGGTGCAATTGCGCCTGCCAGAAGCCGGTGGGCGCCACGGCCATGCTGGCCGGCAAACTGGGCAGCAAACCGGGCTTGCCCTCTTCAACCATACGCTGGGCCAGCGCAGGCACTTCGGCCACCATCATCTGCGCCAGCGTGCGCATGCGGCGCTGGGCATTGGTGGGGTAGATGCAGCGATAGACCAGCCAGGCCAACGCCGGGCCGGACACCACGGCCAGCGCCATGGTTGCGCTCTTGCCCATGTCCTGTGTATACGGAAAGACCGGCGCCAGCAGGATCAGCATGGCCATATTGGTGTCCATGGCACCGGCGGCGGTGCGCTTGTGGGCAAACACCAGCCCGCCCAGCAGGGCAAAAGGCAGCAGCATCCACACCATCTGCCAGCCGGACTGTGCCCAGGGCCACACCAGCCACTGGCACAGCAGGGCCAGCGCTGCACCTATCAGTTGACCGCGCAGCACAAAGGCCATGGTGCGGTTCGGGTTCTCGAAGGCCGAGAACACCAGCAGCATCACCGACAGGCCCAGCATGCCAAAGGCAATCAGGCTCCAGCCCGTCCAGGCCCACAGCAGGCCGAAAAACAGCAAGGTGCCGCCTGCGCGGATCGCGGCTTCGCGGGCGCCCACCCAGTCGCGGTGCAGTGGCAAGGGATCAACCCGGCGGTCGACCCATGCCGTGCCCGCACGGGCAGGTCCGCCCAGGTCCAGCTGCTCGGCACGCACGGCGCGGCGCATCTCCTGCATCAGTAGGTACAAGGCGTTCAGCCCGGGTTGCACCGCATGGCCGTCTGCCTGGATACGCTCTACCAGCGCTTCACAAGCGGCAATCGCCTGACGCAGTGCAGCATCCACCGGGTGTGCGGCCGCGCTGTCGGCCGCCAGCGCCTGGCGCAGCACCTGGGCCAAAGCCTGTAGTGCATCGGCCAGGGCCGCAGGCGAAGCGCCAGCGTCGTCAGGTATCGCGGCAAAGGCCCACACCGGGTCCAGGGCGTCAGTCACAGCCGTGCTGTCCTGCGCCGTCTGCCCCAGCTGATAGACCAGCTCCAACGCCTGGTGCTGCTGCCAGTGCATGGCCTTGCTGGTGTTGCGCGCGGTGCGCGATCCTTCGGGGTAAAGCTCCAGCAACTCCTCCACCTCGGCCAGACGCACCAGCAGGCTGGCATTGTCCAGCCCTGGCGCGACGCTGTGGCCACGCAACCGGGCCACGCAGGCGTCCAGCACGGCGGCCAGGGCGTGGCGACTCTGGGCGATCAGAACCGCCGCCTTGCGCCGGGGAGCAAAACACCAGGAGATGCACAGCGCGGCGAGCACGCCGGTCACCACCGTGAGCATGCGGTCCCAGGCGAACGGCCAGACCTCTTCGGCCCCGCCGTGGTGCAGCAGCACCACCATGGCGGCCGAATAGCCCGCCAACATGCAGCCATAGACCATATAGCCCCGCTGCAGATTGCCCAGAAAAGCGCACAGCCCTCCCCACAAGGCCAGCCCCACGGCCAACACCCAGAGCGAGCCCTGCGCCATCAGCACCAGCGCCACGGCAAAGGCCACACCGACCACGGAGCCCGCAAAGCGGTAGATGCCGCGCGACAGCAGATGCTCGCGCATGGGCTGGCTGGACGCCCAGGCCGACATGGCCGCCCAGTGCGGATGTTCCAGCCCCAGGGCATAGGCCACGGCCAGCGCCACAAAACCGGCCAGTGCCGTGCGCAAGGCAAACACCAGGGTGGGCAGGTGGAAACCGCAGGCCGCCAGGCCGCGCTGCCACCTGGATGTGTGAGCGTCCTGCACCATCACCGCCCCCGCTCCATCGTGGGCTCGGTGTCGTCCGCATCCTCCACCGCATCGCCCAGCTCCTGCGCCATGCGCTGCTGTAGCTGCAGCATGCCCTGCAGCAGCAGTTGCGAGGTAGCCGCATCCATGCCGTCCAACAGACGGCCTTCCACTTGCACCAGCTTGGCGCGCACATCGGCCACGGCGGCGTTTCCGGACTCGGTCACCTGCAGCAGCTTGCTGCGGCGGTCGTGCGCATCGGTTTCGCGGCGCACCAGGCCCCGGTTTTCCAGCAGATCGACCACCCGCACCAGGGTAGAGCTGTCCAGACCCACGCGCTGCGCCAGGGCCTTGAGGCTGATGCCCTGCCCTGCGGCATGCAGGTGAAACAGCGGCGCCCAGGTGGCGTCGGTCAGCCCCAGCTCGGCCAGGCGCAGGTGGACCACACGGCGCCACTGGCGTCCCAGGCTCATCAGCGTGTAGCCGAACAACGGTGCTTCAGCATGGTTCGATGGGAGCGTATGGCCCACCTTGGTGGACTGGGTCGAACCCACCACAGGCGGCATGGGCGCCGACTTTTTGACGGCACGGGGACGAGGGCTGGCAGTGGAGCGTGGCATCAATGCTTTGTAGATTAAATAATTTGCAATTCAAACCATTTTATCTAGCAATCAATCCCGCACTGCCTACAGGGTGCCTGCAGCGCCCTCTCCTAAGCTCTGTCTACCGGCCACGCCCTTGGGCGGAGCACAACCCGCCTTGGCTTTGCGCTCCACGCTGCGGCCAGCCGGCCCCAAATCAAAAGGGTTAACCCTTGGTTTTGTACGTTCCGCGCCATGCTGCTGTCGTGTATCGGACAACTTCATCCGTTTGTGGCCTGCTGATCCAAATCAGACCTCGTCCCTGACGCGACAATGGAGCTGTTTTCAGTCACAGAAACGACAGGCCATGGACGACCCGATTCTTACTATCGAAGAAAGAGAAGCGATCAACTCAGGACGCTGGTTTTCATCCCTATCCCCGTCATTACGGCACGACATACTTCGATGCGCATACGTCAAACGTTTCAAGGATGGTGCACTCATCTGCGCCCGCGGCGAGCCGCCCGAGGAATGGATTGCCTGCGCCAAGGGGGCGGTGCGCGTGAGTTCGACCTCCATCACGGGCAAGCAGATCACGCTGACCTATGTGGAACCGGGCATCTGGTTTGGGGATGTGTCGATTTTCGACGGGGACCGGCGCACGCACGATGTGTACGCCCATGGCGCGACCACGCTGGTGTGTGTGGCCAAGGCAGATTTCAAGCGCATTCTGGCCTCGCATGTGGAGTTCTACGAAGCCATGCTGTGGCTGCAGGCGCGGCGCATTCGCCAGCTGTACGGCCTGGTCGAGGACTTGAACACCCTGCCCTTGCGTGCCAGGCTGGCCAAACAGCTGCTGCATCTGGCACGCAGCTATGGCATTCCCAGCCTGTCGGACAACCAGGAAATCCGCATCGGACTGCAGCTGGCCCAGGAAGAGCTGGCCCAGCTGCTCGGAGCATCGCGCCAGCGTGTGAACCAGGAACTCAAAGGCATGGAGCGCGAGGGGAGCATCCGCATCGAACCAGGTGGGCTGGTGGTGCGGGACCGCAATGCGCTTCTGCGCATTGCGGAAACCGACCTGTAAGGACTTATGAGCAAATTTGACCACTTTGTAGGAACCAAGCCCGTCTCGGACACCCACGCATTCGACATGGCGGCCCTCACCGCCTGGATGCAGCAGCATGTGGAAGGCTTTGCCGGCCCGCTGCAAGCGGAAATGTTCAAGGGCGGACAGTCCAATCCCACCTACAAGCTGGTCACGCCGGGGCGCAGCTATGTGATGCGCTCCAAGCCCGGCCCGGTGGCCAAGCTGCTGCCGTCGGCCCACGCCATCGAGCGTGAATTCAAGGTCATGCGCGGCCTGGCGGGCACCCAGGTGCCTGTACCCCACATGTATGCCCTGTGTGAGGATGAATCCGTCATCGGCCGCGCCTTCTACATCATGGAATTCAAGGAAGGCCGCGTGCTGTGGGACCAGTCGCTGCCGGAAATGACACCCACCCAGCGCGGCGCCTACTACGATGAACTCAACCGCGTGATAGCGGCGCTGCACACCGTGGACTTTGCCGCCCAGGGCCTGGCGGACTACGGCAAGAGCGGCAACTATTTCGAGCGCCAGATCGGCCGCTGGAGCAAGCAGTACGTGGCCTCCATCACCCAGCCCATCCCCGAGATGGACAAGCTGATGGCCTGGCTGCCCGCCAACCTGCCTGACAGCGCCAGGGATGAGAGCAAGGTCTCCATCGTCCACGGCGACTATCGCCTGGACAACGTGATGTTTCACGCCACCGAGCCCCGCGCCGTGGCCGTGCTGGACTGGGAGCTGTCCACACTGGGCCATCCCCTGGCCGACTTCAGCTACCACTGCATGGCCTGGCACATCCCCAGCACGCTGGGCCGTGGCATCGGCGGGCTGGATCTGGCCGCACTGGGCATCCCTTCCGAAGCCGAATACCAGCGCCGCTATTGCGAGCGCACCGGCCTGGCCACACCCGAACAGCTGCAGGCCGACTGGAACTTCTACCTCGCCTACAACATGTTCCGTATCGCTGCCATCCTGCAAGGCATTGCCAAGCGGGTGGAAGCCGGCACCGCATCCAGCGCCCAGGCCAAGGCCTCGGGCGACACGGCCCGCCCCATGGCGGAGCTGGCCTGGTCCTACGCCCAGAAACACCGGGCTTAATCCGTTCCGCCTGGCAACAGACGGTTTTCCCATCCCCCCACTGTGCAAAACGGCATGCGGCTGCCGGGGGCAGCGCGCGCCCATGTGCGCCCACCACCCTCAAGGAGACACCATGGACTTCGACTACTCCCCCAAAACCAAGGAGCTGCAAGCGCGCCTGCAACGCTTCATGGATGAATACATCTATCCAAATGAAGCCACCTACTGGAGCGAGCTGGAAGCCAACACCCAGGCCGGCAAGCGCTGGAGCCACCTGCACTTCCTGGACGCCCTCAAGGACAAAGCCAAGGAACAAGGCCTGTGGAACCTGTTCCTGCCCAAGGACACGGCCGAGATCGCCGGCGTGGACGGCGCCGGCCTGACCAACCAGGAATACGCCCCCCTGGCCGAAATCATGGGCCGCGTGGGCTGGGCCTCCGAAGTGTTCAACTGCGCTGCGCCCGACACCGGCAACATGGAAACCATTGCCCGCTACGGCACCAAGGAACACCATGAGCGCTGGCTCAAGCCCCTGCTCAATGGCGACATCCGTTCCGCGTTTGCCATGACCGAGCCGGAAGTGGCCTCGTCCGATGCCACCAACATCTGCACCCGCATCGAACGCCAGGGCGACGAATACATCATCAACGGCCACAAGTGGTGGATCTCCGGCGCAGGCGACCCCCGCTGCGCCGTCTACATCACCATGGGCAAGTCCGACCCCGAGGCACCCAAGCACTCGCAGCAGAGCATGGTTCTGGTGGCCGCAGACACCCCCGGCGTGCGCGTGGTACGCCCGCTGTCCGTGATGGGCTATGACGATGCGCCCCACGGCCACATGGAGATGTATTTCGAGAACGTGCGCGTGCCCGCCAGCAACATTCTGCTGGGCGAAGGCCGCGGCTTCGAGATCGCCCAGGGTCGCCTCGGCCCCGGCCGCATCCACCACTGCATGCGCCTGATCGGCAAGGCCGAGCGCGCCCTGGAACTGATGTGCAAGCGCGCCAGCAGCCGCGTGGCCTTCGGCAAGACCATCGCCCAGCAGACCGTCACCCAGGAACGCATTGCCGAGGCGCGCTGCCGCATCGACATGGCCCGTCTGCTGACGCTCAAGGCCGCGTGGATGATGGACACCGTGGGCAACAAGGTGGCCCGCACCGAAATCGCCATGATCAAGGTGGTGGCGCCTAAGCTGGCCTGCGACGTGATCGACTGGGCCATCCAGGTGCACGGCGGCGGCGGCATGAGCCAGGACTTCCCGCTGGCCTTTGACTACGCCCACGCACGCACGCTGCGCTTTGCCGACGGCCCGGACGAAGTCCACCGCAACGCCATTGCCAAGTGGGAGCTGGGCAAGTACGGCACCTATGGCAAAAACGCCGACGTGCCTATCACCCGCGGCAGCTGATCACCACTGACAGGCGTGCCATGCGCCTTGCCCCTGCACCTGTCCGCCCGTGTGCGGGGCTGGCCCTGGAACATCGCGTTCCGGGGCCTTTTTTATGGCCTGCACACGCAAGCTGCATGTGTGCAGATGCCGCCACGCCCGAAGCACACGGGCAGCCTGGTCTGCCACAGCAACACTCCCAGGGCACGTGGTGTTCTCCGGAAGTTGGGCACTTGACGGCATCAAACAGAGCAAACGGGGCAATCGCCCATTGATAGACCATTTTTACCAAATGGTCATAACCTTTAGGCATGGGTGACTGTGGCGCCGCAGCCTCAACAACCATCAGCGCCACTGATGGCGTAGTTTCCACATTTGGTGGACCAAAAACAATCAAATCAAAGAGTTGCACCCAAGCACCTTCACCTCGCCATCATCAGGTTTGATAGCAAGCACCCTCGGCACCATGCAACAAAGTGGCCGCCTACAAACAAACCTTTACAAAGCTGGCGCCCCCCTAGAATCAGCCCGACCGCACACGCTTTTGTGGTGCGGTCATGGCGGTGTCCCCCCATGCCTGCGTTGGCATTCCAGTTTCTAACAAAGCTTCGCGCACTCTCAGCGGCCCCGTGCTGCAACCCCCACCATGCAGTTTTTTCATAACCTCAAGCTCTCCAGCAAACTGTTGCTTTCTTTTGCTGCGATTTTGGTGCTGACCGCACTGATCGGCCTGCTGTCGATCGTGCAGCTCGACCGCGTCAACCAGACCGGCACGGATCTGGCCCGCCAGTGGCTGCCGGCCACCCGCACAGCCATGGAGGTCAAATACCAGCTGCAGCGCTATCGTTCGCAGGAACAGCAGCATGTGCTCAGCGCCTCCCCCGAGGAAGCTGCCACCTACGAGCAGACCATGCCCAAGCTGTGGGACGGTCTGCAACAGAACGTGGAGCTGCTGAACAAGTTTCTGAACACCGATGACGACAAGCGCCTGCACGCCGAAATCGTGCAGGCCATGGGCCAGTACAACCAGGTGCATGAGAAGGCCATCCGCCTGTCGCGCGAACAGCAGACCGCCGAAGCCACGGCCCTGTTGCGTGGTGAAGCGCTGACCATCAGCCGCAGCATCAACAGCAAGGTCGATGTCCTGTTCGAACACATCAATACGGGTGCCGACACCGCCGACAAGCTGGGTGACGAGATCTACACCGCATCCCGCAACCTGATCTGGGCCATCGTGGCCATCAGCATGGCCGCAGGCCTGGCGCTGGCCATCTTCATTGCCCGTCTGATTTCGCGCCCCCTGAACCACGCCGTGGAACTGGCCCAGGCCGTGGCTGGCGGTGACCTGAGCCGCCGCATCGAAGCCACGTCCACCGACGAAACCGGCCAGCTGCTGCAAGCCCTCAAGCAGATGAACGACAGCCTGGTGCAGATCGTGGCCCAGATCCACCAGGGCAGCGATTCCATCGCCACAGCCACCCAGCAGATCGCAACGGGCAACCAGGATCTGTCCTCGCGCACGGAACAGCAGGCCAGCTCGCTGGAAGAGACTGCAGCCTCGCTGGAAGAGCTGACCTCCACCGTCAAGCAGAACGCCGCCAATGCCCGCCAGGCAAACCAGTTGGCGGCCAGTGCGTCGCAGGTGGCGCAACGCGGCGGTGCCGTGGTCAACCAGGTGGTGGACACCATGACCGCCATCAACACCTCGTCGCGCAAGATCGTCGACATCATTGGCGTGATCGATGGCATCGCCTTCCAGACCAACATCCTGGCACTGAACGCCGCCGTGGAAGCTGCCCGCGCCGGAGAACAGGGCCGTGGCTTCGCCGTGGTGGCGGGTGAAGTCCGCACCCTGGCCCAGCGCAGCGCCGAAGCAGCCAAGGAAATCAAGCACCTGATCGATGACTCGGTCGGCAAGGTGGAAGAAGGCAACTCCCAGGTCGCATCGGCCGGGCAGACCATGAGCGAGATCGTCGACAGCGTCAAGCGCGTGACCGACATCATGGGCGAGATCACCGCTGCCAGCGACGAACAGACCTCGGGCATCGAGCAGATCAACCAGGCCGTCGCCCAGATGGACCAGGTCACCCAGCAAAACGCGGCCCTGGTGGAAGAGTCCGCTGCCGCCGCCAGCTCCCTGCAGGAGCAGGCCCAGCAACTGAGCCAGACCGTGCGCGTATTCAAGCTGGCCAACGGCCCTGCCGCCCTGGATCTGACGGCAACCCGCCCCGTGGCCGCTCCCCGTGCCACGGCCGCCGTGTCCGCCCCACGTCCCGTCGCCAAGACCCCCGCCAAGAGCGTGGCCGCAGCGCCCCGCCCTGCCCTGGCACCGGCCGCCCCACGCCGCCCGGCGGCTGCGGCATCTACCGCCCAGCATGAGGGCGAGTGGGAAGCTTTCTAAGCTTCTAAGCACCGCCAAAGCACAGCCTGCCGCTGTGCGCCCCATGCACACAGGCCCTGCGGGGCCTGTTGTCATTCCTGCGGCCGTTTTGCTGCCCTGTCGCGGCGGCAAATCCATGTATCGCGCATTCTTGTGGGGCCGTCTTGCAGCAGCAGGGAGTGCACCATGCGAAAATCACGCTTTTAAGGCGCCGCTTGCGCCTGCCACTCTACAAACAGAACAGGAATTGACCATGGAAGCAGAACGCATCAACCAAATCGGCGCCGCCCTCGAAGACCTGTCCGCCCGGACAGAGGACCTTCGGAGGTATCTTTGACTACGATGCCAAGTTTGAACGCCTGCGCACGGTAAACGCCTCGCTCGAGGACCCCGCGGTCTGGAACGACCCCAAGAAGGCCCAGGAGCTGGGCAAGGAAAAGAAGTCCCTCGACTCCGTCGTGCTGACCCTGCAGAAGCTCACCACCGAGCTCGCCGACAATTCCGAACTCTACGAAATGAGCCGGGAAGAAGGCGATGAAGCCGGTCTGGAAACCATTGAGGCCGAAACCGCCAAGCTGCGCCCGCTGATCGAAGAGCTGGAATTCCGCCGCATGTTCAGCCAGGAAGCCGATCCGCTGAACTGCTTCGTCGACATCCAGGCCGGCGCCGGTGGTACCGAAGCCTGCGACTGGGCCAGCATGCTGCTGCGCCAGTACCTGAAGTACGCCGAACGCAAGGGCTTCAAGGCCACAGTGGAAGAAGAGACGCCCGGCGACGTGGCGGGTATCAAGAGCGCCACCATCAAGATCGAAGGCGAATACGCCTTTGGCCTGCTGCGCACCGAAACCGGCGTGCACCGCCTGGTGCGCAAGTCGCCGTTCGACTCGTCCGGCGGTCGCCACACCTCGTTCGCTTCGCTGTTCGTCTACCCCGAAATTGATGACTCCATCGAGATCAACATCAACCCGGCCGACGTGCGCACCGACACCTACCGCGCATCGGGCGCGGGCGGCCAGCACATCAACAAGACCGACTCGGCGGTGCGCCTGACCCACATCCCCACCGGTATCGTGGTGCAGTGCCAGGACGGCCGTAGCCAGCACAGCAACCGTGACGTGGCGTGGCAGCGCCTGCGTTCGCGCCTGTACGACTTCGAAATGCGCAAGCGCATGGAAGAGCAGCAAAAGCTGGAAGACACCAAAACCGACGTGGGCTGGGGCCACCAGATCCGCTCGTACGTGCTGGACAACAGCCGCATCAAAGACCTTCGCACCAATGTTGAAGTCTCGGCCACCCAGAAGGTGCTGGACGGCGATCTGGACGTGTTCATCGAAGCCTCGCTCAAGCAAGGCGTTTAAGGAATCCCCATGCTGCGTGAAGGACAAGCAACAGCCGTCTACCGTGCCGACTACCAGGCTCCTGCCTGGTGGATCGACACGGTGGAGCTGACATTCGACCTGGACCCGGCCAAGACCCGCGTGCTCAACCGCATGCGCGTGCGCCGCAACCCGGATGTACCGGCACAGGCCCTGCGCCTGGATGGCGACGAGCTGAACCTGGCCCGGGTGATGGTCAACGGCGGCGGTACCTCGTTCAAGATGGAAGGCGACCAGTTGGTGCTGGAGAACCTGCCCGAGGGCGATGCCCCCGTGGAGCTGGAGATCTTCACCACCTGCGCGCCCGCCAAGAACACCAAGCTCATGGGCTTGTACGTGAGCGAGGACACCTTTTTCACGCAGTGTGAGGCCGAAGGCTTTCGCCGCATCACCTACTTCCTGGACCGTCCCGATGTGATGGCCATGTACACCGTCACCCTGCGCGCCAGCAAGGCCCAGTATCCGGTGCTGCTGTCCAACGGCAATCTGGTGGATTCCGGTGATCTGGAAGACGGCCGCCACTTTGCCAAGTGGGTCGATCCGCACAAAAAGCCCTGCTACCTGTTCGCACTGGTGGCCGGCAAGCTGGTCGCACGCGAGCAGCACATCAAGAGCCGTGCAGGCAACGAACACCTGCTGCAGGTCTATGTGCGCCCCGGCGATCTGGAAAAGACCGAGCACGCCATGAACTCGCTCATGCACTCCATTGCATGGGACGAGGCGCGCTTCGGCCTGAGCCTGGACCTGGAACGCTTCATGATCGTCGCCACCAGCGACTTCAACATGGGCGCCATGGAGAACAAGGGCCTGAACATCTTCAACACCAAGTATGTTCTGGCCAACCAGGCCACGGCCACCGACACCGACTACTTCAACATCGAGAGCGTGGTCGGCCATGAATACTTCCACAACTGGACCGGCGACCGCGTCACCTGCCGTGACTGGTTCCAGCTGTCGCTGAAAGAAGGCCTGACGGTTTTCCGCGACCAGGAATTCAGCATGGACATGGCGGGCAGCGCATCGGCGCGCGCCGTCAAGCGCATTGACGATGTGCGCGTGCTGCGCACCGTGCAGTTCCCCGAGGATGCCGGCCCCATGGCCCACCCGGTGCGCCCGGACAGCTACATCGAGATCAACAACTTCTACACCGTCACGATCTACGAAAAGGGCGCGGAAGTGGTGCGCATGCAGCACAACCTGGTGGGCCGCGAAGGCTTTGCCCGGGGCATGAAGCTGTATTTCGAGCGCCACGACGGCCACGCCGTGACCTGCGACGACTTCTCGCAGGCCATTGCCGACGCCAACCCCGACTCGCCACTGGCCCAGCACCTGCCGCAGTTCCGCCGCTGGTACAGCCAGGCCGGCACGCCCGTCCTCAAAGCCGTGGGCCAGTACGACGCAGCCGCCCAGACCTACACCCTGACACTGTCGCAACGCTGCGCCCCCACCGTGGGCCAGCCCGAGAAACTGCCCTTTGTCATCCCCGTGCAGATGGGCCTGATCTCGGCCAGCGGCCAGGAAATCGCCCTGCAGCTGCAGGGCGAAAACACCGCACAGGCCGCCAAGAGCCGCATGCTGGTGCTGACCGAAGCCGAACAAAGCTTTGTCTTCACCAACGTGACCGAAGCCCCCGTGCCTTCGCTGCTACGCAGCTTCAGCGCCCCGGTGGTGCTGGAATGCGACTTCAGCGACGCCGAGCTGCTGACCCTGCTGGCGCATGACAGCGACCCGTTCAACCAATGGGAAGCCAGCCAGCGCCTGGGCCTGCGCTACGCACTCAAGGCCATCACGGCACCGGCAGACGCCGCCAGCCAACCCGGCGCCCAGCTGCTGCCCGCCGCTTTCATGCAGGCACTGCGCGAAGTGCTGGGCAATGACAAGCTGGATGCGGCCTTCAAGGACCTGGTGCTCACGCTGCCGTCGGAAAGCTATATCGCCGAGCAGCTGGCCGAAGTCGACCCGCAGCGCGTGCACGCCGTGCGCGAAGCCATGCAGCTGCAGCTGGCCACCGCACTGCAAGCCGACTGGGAAGCCCTGTGGCTGGCCCACAGCGACACCGGTGCCTATCGCCCCGACCATGTCAGCGCCGGACGCCGTGCCCTGGCGGGCCGTGCCTTGACCATGCTGTGCCTGGCATCGGCCCAGAGCGGTGACACCGTCTGGCCCGGCAAGGCCTACCAGCGCTGCAAGGACGCCGGCAACATGACCGACCGTTCCAGCGCGCTGTCCGCACTGATCTACAGCGCCAGTCCCCTGGCGGCGCAAGCGCTGCAGCGCTTCCACGCCCTGTTCCAGCAGGATGCGCTGGTGCTGGACAAGTGGTTCGCCCTGCAAGGCAGCGCCTGCGACCGCGGCGGCAACGTGCTGCCGGCCGTGAAGACGCTGATGAAGCACCCGGACTTCCAGATCAAGAACCCCAACCGCGCACGCAGTCTGATCTTCAGCTTCTGCAACAACCCGGGCGCCTTCCACCGCACCGATGCGGCGGGCTATGTGTTCTGGGCCGACCGCGTGATCGAGATCGACGGCTTCAACCCCCAGGTGGCCGCCCGCCTGGCCCGGGTGATGGACCGCTGGAAAAAGCTGGCCGAGCCTTACCGCACAGCCGCCCAGGCCGCCATCGAGCGCGTGGCCGCCAAGCCCAATCTATCCAACGATGTGCGTGAAGTCATCACCCGCGCACTGGCCGATTGAGGCCTCACATTGACATGCGCAAGAGGCCGGCACCGTGCCCGCCCCTTGCGCCAGGCGATCCGGTTTGCGCCGGATGGCCCGTGGATTTTTAAGGAGTTCAACCCATGAAGAAAAACATCAGCCTGACCCGCTACCTGGTCGAGCAGCAACGCGTGGACGGCCTTATCCCTGGCCAGCTGCGCCTGCTGCTGGAAGTCGTTGCCCGCGCCTGCAAGCGCATCAGCTTTGCCGTGAACAAGGGCGAGCTGGGTGACGTGATGGGCACCGCCGGCAGCGAAAACGTGCAGGGCGAAGTGCAGAAGAAGCTGGACATCATCGCCAACGAAACCCTGATCGAAGCCAATGAATGGGGCGGCCACCTGGCCGCCATGGCCTCGGAAGAAATGGAAGGCATCTACGTGGTGCCCAACCGTTACCCCCAGGGCGAATACCTGCTGATGTTCGACCCCCTGGACGGCTCGTCCAACATCGACATCAACATGTCCATCGGCACCATCTTCAGCGTGCTCAAGAAGCCTGAAGGCCACCCCGGCGTGCACGACAGCGACTTCTTCCAGCCCGGCACCCAGCAAGTGGCCGCCGGCTACTGCATCTACGGCCCACAGACCACGCTGGTGCTGACCGTGGGCGACGGCGTATCCATGTTCACGCTGGACCGCGAGCAAGGCTCCTTCGTGCTCATCGAGGAAAACGTCAAGATCCCCGAAGACACCAAGGAATTCGCCATCAACATGTCCAACATGCGCCACTGGGACGAGCCCGTGAAGCGCTATGTGGACGAAGTGCTGGCCGGCAAGGAAGGCCCGCGCGGCAAGGACTTCAACATGCGCTGGGTGGCCGCCATGGTGGCCGACGTGCACCGCATCCTGTGCCGCGGCGGCGTCTTCATGTACCCCTGGGACAAGCGCGAGCCGCTCAAGCCCGGCAAGCTGCGCCTGATGTACGAAGCCAACCCCATGAGCTGGCTGATCGAGCAAGCCGGCGGCATGGCCACCAACGGCCGCGAACGCATCCTGGAGATCCAGCCCACCCAGCTGCACGAGCGCGTGAGCGTTGTGCTGGGCTCCAAGAACGAAGTGGAACGCATCACCCGGTACCATCTCGAAGCCGATAAAAACGCGCTATAATCTCTGCTTGTTGCCGGTGTAGCTCAGTCGGTAGAGCAGCTCATTCGTAATGAGAAGGTCGCGTGTTCGATTCATGTCTCCGGCACCATTGAAATAAAGAAACCCCGCTATGTTCTGCATAGCGAGGTTTTTGTATTTTGGACCAGCGTCAGGTACGCATTCAGCGGGGAGTGCAGGTACGGCTGTGCTGCCGCCCTACCTCAGGCCGCGAAACCGCCGTCGATCAGCAAGTCCGCGCCCGTGACGAAGGCGGCATCCGGCCCGGCCAGGTAGGCCACCATGCCGGCGACTTCATCGGCTTTGCCATGGCGCGGAATGGCCATCAACCCGTGCATCGTCGCGGCGAAATCGCCGGTTGCGGGGTTCATGTCCGTGTCCACCGGGCCGGGGGCCACGTTGTTGACCGTGATGCCGCGCGGGCCCAGGTCGCGGGCCAGTCCCTTGACCAGTCCCACCAGGGCCGATTTGCTCATGGCATAGGCGGCTCCGCCCGCAAACGGCATGCGCTGCGCGTTGGTGCTGCCGATGTTGATGATCCGGCCGCCTTCCTGCATGTGCTTGGCAGCGGCCTGCGATGCCACGAACACCGAGCGGATGTTGACGGCCACGGTGCGGTCAAAGTCTTCCAGCGTGAACTGGTCCAGCGGTGCAAGTGCCAGCACCCCGGCGCTGTTGACCAAAATGTCCAGGCGACCGAAACGGCGGGCAACGCTGTCGATGGCTCGGGTCAGCGCAGCGGCATCGGTGGCATCGGCATGGATGGCGATGGCGTCGCCTCCGCTGGCCTTGATCTCTTCGACAAGGGCTTCGGCTGCAATGGCAGAAGCTCCATAGCCAATGGCCACACGGGCGCCATCACGGGCCAGGCGGCGGGCGCTGGCGGCGCCGATGCCCCGAGAGCCGCCATGGATGAAGGCCGTTTTTCCGGCCAGGGGCTTGCCCACGGCGGCAGAGGCTGCGGAGGCGGGCTGGAGGTGGTGTTCATGGCGTTTCCTTTCAAAGGGAGTGGTTGATGGCTGCAGTGTGAGCCGGCTCACCTATTTCTGGTAGTCATTAAACAAAGCATTCAATTTCAACCATTTGTATAAGATTGCGCCATGTTGACCGAACTGCGCAGCCACCTCGACGCCTTCATCACCTCGGCCGATGAAGGCAGTTTCTCGGCCGCCGCACGCCTGCTGGGGCTGACGCCCGCCGCCATCAGCAAAAGCGTGGGTCAGTTGGAGGTCCGGCTGGGGGTGCGGCTTTTCCAGCGCAGCACCCGCCACCTTGCACTCACCACCGATGGCGAGCGCCTGTATGCCCAGGTGCGCCTGCCCTGGAGCGAGATCAACGACGCCCTGACCGACCTGCGCCAGGGCGCAGGCAAGCCGGCGGGCACGCTGAAGGTGGCACTGGCCCACACGGTGGGCCGTGAATACATTGTCCCGTTGCTGGGCGAATTCCTGCACCGCTACCCCGACGTGCTGCCCGATCTGCATTTCGACAACCGCCAGGTCGACATCGTGGCGGCAGGGTTCGACGTCGCCATTGGCGGCGGTATCGAGCTGACCGATGCACTGATTGCGCGGGAACTGGCGCGCCTGCGTATCCTGCTGGTGGCCGCGCCCGCTTACCTCAAGGCCCATCCTGCCCCCCAGCACCCGCAGGATCTGGCGCGCCACCACGGCTTGTTGCGCCGCTCTTTGGCCACCGGGCGCCTGATCCCCTGGGCCCTGAAAAGCAAGGAAGGCCAGGAACTGGTCGCCAGCGTGCGCCCGTCCATCGTCATGGACGACCCCGAGGCCATGGCGCGTGCTGCAGCCACCGGCATGGGCATTGCCCTGCTGCCGCTGCCGCATGCGTTGCCGCTGCTGGAAAGCGGTGCGCTGGAGCGCGTGCTGCCCGATTGGTATGCCGAATCACGGCCGCTGTCGATCTACTACACCAGCCGCAAGCTCGTGCCGGCCAAGGTCCGGGTGTTCGTGGATTACATCGTTCAGGAGTTCGCCACCAGTGGCCTGGCAGCCCGGATCCGCCAGACATAGTGCAACGCCCAAGCTGATGCCCCATCACCATCAATCCGATGGTGTCCGGCATCCTGCGATCCTCCCCGCACGGCGCACGAAACCGGCCACGTTGTGGCCGTGTCCGGGCTTGGATGTGGCATTTCCACCCGGAATGCCTTCCGGGCAGAGAAGACAGCCCACAGGCACTCCTGCTACAAGGCAAACAGGAGGCTGCGGGCTTGTCGGCAGAGCGCGCGCGGAGTTGGTCAATCCCCGGTGGAAACCCCTGCGTTGACCCCCAGCGAGATCGAGCCGTTGACCGCCGATTTCTGCACCTGCTTGCCTGCCACCGACGTGCCTTCAGCCCCTTCCAGCTTCGCTTCTTGGTTCACGACAGTGCCCGCCTTGATGCTGATCTTGCCGGTGGAAGAGATGGAGGTGCTGGTGGACTCCGTTCCAGAATAGAAGTCCACGCCAACGCCGGTTTCCGCCTTTTTTTTGTTTTTGTCCTCTTCGGCGCCATCTTCGGCAGTTTTGCCGGCTTCTGCCGCCTTGGTGGTCTGCTCCTGCTTTGCCGGCTCGGCCTTTTTGGTGCTGTCAGTCCCGGTCTTGTTGTCCGACTTGCTGTCCGCGCTGGACGGGGCGGCGCCCTCCTTCTTGGTTTTCGCCTCCACGGCCACACCAATGCCCAAACCGACATTGGTTTCACTGCTGACAGCCGCTTTCAGATCGACCTTGTCACGCGCGCTGATGCTGACATCCCCCTTGGACTCGATGCCCGTGCCTTCCAAGGTGACGCTCTTACCCGAGCTGATCTCCACCCCGCCTCCCGAAGTAATGCTGGATCCCTTGGCCGTATTGCTAGATCCAATGGACATGTCGTAGTTGGCTTCTGCCCCAATGGAGTCGCTCTTCTTGCTCGAGCTGACGTTGACGCTCACGCCAATCTCATGGGAAGCCGAATCCGTGGTGCTCTGCGCTGCATTGAAATTGACATCGCCCCCGGCATTCACCGCCGTCTTGCCCCCGCTGGCGATATCCGTACCGGTGAAATTCGCATCCCCCTTGGTGGTGATGCGGGTGTCGCCCCCCGATTTGATGCTGCCTGCACGCGCCGTCGTTGCGCTTTCGCTTTCGATGCTGCCGTCATAGCTCAGCCCCACATCCGCACCTGCTGTACCGATGACACGCACCGTGGCCTGGCCGGCAATGTCGTGCTCGTTCTTGCTCGAGGTCTTGGTGTCCTTGGCCGCGTTGTAGTCCAAGGAACCCGCCCTTACCGCCGGCCTCTATCGCTGTGCCGCTCAGCGTGGTCTTTTCTTGCGAGGTCGAAGATATATCGCCGCCGGCCTTGTAGCGGGACGTCACCGCCGTGGTGGAAGATTCCGACTCGGAAGAGATGCTGCCGGTGTAGCTGGCCTTCACGCCCAGGCCCGCACTGGCCCCTGCTTCCACTTCGGGCTTTTCGGATTCAACCTTCCCTGTCACGCTGGCCTTACCCTCCACGCTGGCGCTCGCACTGGCAGATGCGCCGGCATACGCACCAATGCGGGCATCATGGCTTTGCGCGTCCTTGCTGCTGTAGGTGGAATCGCTTACCGCTTCATCGTTGATCACGCGCGCCGTTTGGTTGATGTTCTTGCCCGCTTCCATCTGGGTTCCCTGGTCGGTGATGGTGTCGGTGGCGGTGCGCGTAATACTGCCCTTGGCGGTGAACGAATTCGTGACCTGGGTAACGGAGCCCTCAGTTTCGCTCTCTTGCTTGTATTGGTAGCGCACGCCTGCTGTCACTTCCGCGCTGGCACTGGCACTCGCGTCCGCCTTCAGGCCCGTCTCATCCAGCAGACCACCGGAGTCCTTGGCTGCTGCGGTCTTGTCGTCACTGCCTGTCTTGGCGGTGCTGGCTGTGGCCTTGCTGCCTGTAGCCGTGCTGTCCCCGGCCTTGCTGGTGCTGCCCTTGCTGTCCGACTTGTCCTTGTGGCCTGCCCCACCTCCAACCACAACGCCGGTGGATGCGCTCAGATTGGCCTCTACCGCCACATTGGCCTGTGCGGCCGTGCCGATATAGACCCCTGCAAGATGGGAGCTACTGGACGTGGTTTTTTCCTGGGTGTCTTGCGCCGCCTTGTTGGTAATGCTTTTCGCACTCACATCCAGATTGCCGCCGGACTCCACTGTGGCCCCCACAAACGTCGCATCCCCCTTGGCCGCGATGCTCATGTTCCCACCGCTCTGGATGGTGGATGAGGTGCTGGTGGTTGTCACCGGGCGGGCCGAGCCGCTGTTGGTGACCGAGCCGCCGGTAACGTTCAGCGTATTGGCATAGACGTAAGCGCTGGCCATGGTCTTGTAGGTGGAGCGGCTGGATTCCTTGGTCAGGGACGCGGCCATCGCGGCTGGGTCTGAACCCAGAGCTGGGTTGTAGCGGCTGCGGTAATAGCCGGGGTCGTAGGACGGCGAGTCCGGATCCATCCGCGCCCAGTCCTCCTCGGTACTGGCCGAAGCGTAGTAATGCGTCTTGCTGCAGTCCCAGCAGTCGGTCTCGTAATGGCTCTGGCGGCGTACGTAGACCACCGCGTCGAGATAGAAGGCTTCATTGACGAAGCTGGTGCCGCTGAGATTCACCACGTTGCCGGACAGAATGCCGACCCGGTTCACCCCCTGGGCGCCGTAATTCACCGTCAGCGTGCCGCTGGCCAGGATCTGTGATCAGGACAAGGCCGCCAGGCGCGCCGCAGCACCACTGCGCGCACTGCGCAGTTGCTCGCTCAGGCTCGCACGGCCCGCCGGAGCACTTCCATCACCGTGCCAGAAAGCGCCCTTGCTGCCGTCCTTGCTGACCACCAGCTTGAACACCTGCGTGGCCACCCGACCCTCGCTGTCACGCACCGTCACCCTGAAGCTCAACGTACCTTCAAAGCCGGGCGGTGGTGTGCCTTCAAAGCGCCCGGTGCGGGCATCGAAGCGCAACCAGCCTGGCAACGGTGTGCCATCCGCCATGCGGGCCGATAGTGTGACCACCGCATTGCCATCGGCGTAGGCAAACGCGTCGCTGCTGATCTGTACCGCAATCCGCTCGCCGCTGCTGGCCACCACATCCGGGATCGGCTTGTAAGCCACCGGTGCATTGCTGCCGGACATGCCCGGCAGCGCCACAATCTGGAAGCCCTCTGCAGAGGTCAGGCCGACATCCGGCGTCTGCTGCATCGGCGACAGCGGACCAAAGCTCGGCAAGGTGTCCAGCACCGTCGCTGGCGTCTGCCCTGGCCAGCTGATGCCGATATCGCTCGCCACGCTGGACTGCGGCAGTATCCACGGTGCTGCGGGACCCCCAGGGATGGGGGTGTCAGCCATGTCCGGAGGGAACACGGCGAGGGGCAGCGAAGGGTCTGTCAACACAGGAGTGGAAGGAAACACCGGAACGATCGGCGGTTCTGGAACGCTGGGCGTCACCGGTATCGTTGGGGGCAGAGCACGGACCGTCAAGGTACCGCTGCTGCTGCCCTGGTTGCCTGCGACATCCAGCGTCGCGATGGCCACGCTGTACTGCTGACCGCCGATCAGACTCAATGCACCGCTGATGGGCACGGCCGTTGCCAGATCTAGGCTCCAGGCACCAGCCACAGGCACTACCTGGTAGGTCGCGCCACCCACGGTCACGGTCATGGAGTCCCCTGCGGCCAACGCGGACGTCCCGGTCAGGGTGGGCATCAAGCTGTCCGTCTGCTGGGATACGACGGTCGCAGTTGGCGCAGTGTCGTCATAGGCGTAGGCCTGCGCATACACGGCACTGTGGTTACCTGCAGCATCGCTCACCCTGATCTGCAGTGTATTGCTGCCTGGATTGAGCGTTGCAATGAAAGACCAACTGGTATCTCCGATGGAAGTGCCCACCGTCATCCAGCTTGCCCCATTGTCCAGAGAAATCTGAACCTCGTCACCGGCAACCAGTGGGGCAGACAAATTGCCGCTGATGGTTTGTACTGCCACGTTGGTAATCAGGTCACCATTGATACCGCTGTCATTGATAAACATCACCCCATTTGCTGTTGCGGACGGTGCCACCGTATCAATCAGCAGCGAGGGAATGGCGCCACTGCTGCCGAAGTTGCCTGCAGCGTCGATGTAGCCACTGACCGCGATAGTGGCCGAGCCGCTGGCGACGCCGCTTGCCGGTGTATATGTGGCGGTATAGACCAAGGGGTTGGATGTGGCCGTCAAACCACTCAAACTCCCTCCAGACACCGTAATGTTGCCGGCACCAAACCCCACAGGGGGCTCGGAAAAAGTGAAAGTAATCAGCGCTGGCGTCACACCGTTGACCGTCGCCACATTGCTGGAGATCACCACCGTAGGGGGCGATTGATCCAGCACATAAGCACGGGAGAACGCCGCAGCGGCATTGCCTGCGGCATCGACCACACGCACCTGCAGCACACCACTGCCCGTCAACACCACGCCCAATGACCAGCTGTCGCTGCCAACACTCCCCGCTGACATCCACGTGGCACCTCCATCCAGCGAAACTTGCACCGACTCACCCGACACCAAGGGCGCCGACAGCATGCCATCAATGGTCTGGCTGGCAGCACGGGTGATCAGATCGCTACTGCTGGCGCCCGTATCATCGGAAAACCGGACGCTGACCACTGTCGCAGAGGGGGCCAGCGTGTCATAGGCGATGGTCGGCGTGCTGCCTCCCTGGCCTGGGTTGCCTGCAGCGTCGGTATAGCTGCCCGGAGCCACAGTCACCGTCAAAGATCCCGAGTCCACCCCCTGCACAGGCGTCAGGACTGCCGTATACACCAAGGGGTTGGCGGTAGCTGCCCAGCCGCTCAAGACCCCACCCTGTACGCTCACATCACCGGAGTCAAACCACCGTGGCGCTTCGCTGAAGGTGAACGTGATCAGGGCGGTTTCGCCTGCTTTCAGGCTTGCGACATTGCTGCTGATGGCCAATGAAGGGGTCAACGTATCGACAGCAATAGCCACCGGTGCAGCTCCATAGCCCAGGTTGCCCGCGACATCGGTGTATCCGCCGCCAGCCACGGACACCACGGCGGAACCGTTACTTACTCCCGCTGTTGGTGTGAAGGTCGCCACATAGACCAATGGATTGGCCGTGGCGGAAAAGCCGCTGATCACGCCGCCATTCACCGTCAGATCAGCGGCACGAAAGTTAACAGGAGGCTCACTGAAGGTAAAGGTGATGGTCGCCGACTCTCCGGCTTTGAGTGAGCTCGCGCTGCTGGTGATGCTGACTGTAGGTGCTGTCTGATCCAGCACATAAGCAGCAGAGAATGCTGCGCCGTGATTGCCTGCGGCATCCGACACGCGCACCTGCAAGGTGCCACTGCCAGTCAATGTTTGACCAGCCAGGCTCCAGCTGTTTGCAGAAGACGACGCGCTTTGCCAACTGTTCCCGTTGTCCAGCGAAATTTCCACATACTCGCCACTGCCCAGGCTGGCACTCAATGTGCCGCTGATGGTCTGGGTTGGGTCCCTGGTCACCAGATCGCTGGAACTGGGCCCAGTGTCCGAAGAGAAAGAGACGTTTTGTACGCTGGCGGTCGGAGCCGAGGTGTCAACCACAATCGCCTTGTTCGCCCCCAGCGATCCGGCCGTCCCTGGGACAGCCAGCACTATCGATGCTGCACTGTGGCTGCCACCAGCTTCGCTGATGGTGGCGCCATTGAGTTGCAGCGCATGGGTCGATGCCACATCCAGGTCGGCGCTGTTCTGCCCTGAGGCCACGGTATAGCTGAAGGTCAGCGTGGCACTGCCCGACCCGCCGGTATAGCTGGCCCCCCCCCCGCTGCTGAGTGCCAGCGTCGGCAGGCCATTGGTGGTGCTGACATCCACGGCCGTGCTGAAGCTGACTGTGATGGAGATGGTCTGGCCGGCACCATAGCTGCCGTCGCTGGTTGTGGCGCTGACGCTGGTGATGCCGGGCTGCACCCCATCCACCAGTACGGCAGCGGTGCTGCCGACGCTGTTCAACGTCAGGGTGGCATCATTGCCCGCAGCATCCTTCAGTGCCCCGCCGTTGCCCGATAGTGCACCCACTGTGATGCCATTGCTGTCAGTATCCCCGTTGACCACGGTGTAGCTGAACACCAGGGTGCTGCTGCCGGATCCAGAGACATAGGATGCATAGCGCGTGGTGCTGCCCACCACCAGCGCAATGCGGGGAGTCCCGCCACCGGTGTCAACCGTGACCGGTTCACTGAAGCTCACGCTGAAGCTCAGGGTATCGCCGGTGAAATAGGTGGCATTGGCGGGTACCACGACCGTATTCACGGAAGGTGCTGTCGCATCGATGGTCACCACCCGGCCTGCAGAAGCAGCCGACACATTCCCGGCTGCGTCGGTGGCGGTGGCGGTGATGGTGTGGCTGCCTTCGCTCAACGTGGCGGAGGTATAGCTCCAGGTGCCACCGGTAGCGGTCACACTGCCCAGCAAGGTGGGGCCGTCATAGATCTTCACGGTGCTGCCGCTTTCGGCCACGCCGGTGAAGGTCGGAGTGGTGTCGCTGGTGATGCCATCGCCATTGGAGATTCCGGTATCGCTGGCGCCGTTCAGCATCGGCATAGATGGGGCGCTGGGCGCACCGGTATCCAGCACGTAGTTCAGACTGGTCCCGGGTCCCACGTTGCCGGCAGCATCAATCACCCGCAGCTGCAAAGAGCCACTGCCGGACAGGGTGACGCCATTCCAGCTCAGCGTCGTGCCACTGACTTTGCTGGTGATGTCGGACCAGGTACTGCCACCATCCAGTGAACCATGCAGAACGTCGCCAGCGGCAAGGCTGGCACTCAGCGTGGCGGCGATGGTCTGGCTGGCGTTGTTGGTAATGAAGTCGCCAATGGTGCCGCTGTCGTTGGAGAAAGTCAGGCCGCTGAAGCTGGTAGTGGGTGCGGTGGTGTCGTAGGTATATGACTGGGAGCCCACCGCGCCGTCATTGCCAGCAGCATCACTGACTTTTACGCGCAGGGTACTGCTAGTACTCAGGGTGACGCCAGCCAGCGACCAGCTGCTCTGGCCCACGGTGGCGCTGGCGGCAGCCCACGTGGCGCCGTTGTCGATGGAGACATACACCGTCTCACCAGACTGCAGGTTGGCTGATAGCGTGCCGCTGATGGTTTGCGAGGCAGCATTGGTGATGAAGTCGCTGCCTGAACTCCCCGTATCGTTGGAGAAATTGATACTGGACACCGTGGTGGTCGGCGGGACCGCATCGATGATTAAGCTTTTGTTCGCTCCCAATGAGCCCGATGTCCCCGGCTGTGCCAGGGTTAGCGTGGCGTCATTGCCTGCAGCATCCCGGACCGTGCCTCCATTGAGCACCAGGGCTCCAATGCTGATGTAGTCCAAATCCAAACTGGCGTCGCCAGCTTGCACGGTATAGATGAAGGTCAGCGTATTGGTGCCCGAACCGCTGGTGTAGTTGATTGCCCTGTCAGCACTGCCAGTCTCCAGCGTCAACTGAGGGGTGCCGGTGACGATGACGTTCTCACCGAAGTTCACCTGTACGAAGATCACATCCCCTGCCTTGTAGGTGCCGTTGGCGGTGCTGGAAGTCACCGACATGACGCTGGGTGCCAGGGTATCGATGCCGTAGTTGCTGGAGTCAGCGGTTCCGATACCTGCAAGGGAGGTACTGACTCCCGTGACACCACTCAGGTTGACGGTGATGACGTTGGTGCTGTCGGTGACGCTTGAGTTGGGCGTGAACAGGCCGGTCCAGGTCAGGCCGCCATCGGAGCTGCTCAAGCCGTTGATGCTGCCGTTGGGCACGGTCAGGTCGGCAGTGGTGAACCCAGTCACCGCCATGTTGAAAGTGAAGGTGACGGTGGAAGTCTCGCCGATCTTCAGGTTGTTGTCCGAGAACGTTGCCGACACCAGGGCAGGGCGCGGTACATCGGCGATGCCGATGTTGTCGAGCGCGACATACAGTTTGCCATCGCCGGAAGAGGGATCCGAGATACGGATCTCGTCGACGTTCTGAAAGATCGACGCGGTCAGCCCGTTGGATTGGGTGAAATCGGATATGTAGTCGAGACTGTCCGTCGCCAGCGTCACGCTGCCCAGCGAGACACCATCACGGAAGGCTTCGAAGGTGATCTGCGGATGAGTGCCCAGATAGTCGACGATCTTGATACCGGTGAAGGAGAAATCAGCTCCGCTCTGGCTGCGGATGATGACGATCGGCGTTCCGTCACCAGAGCTATCGACGATTCCATCAGAGTTTGGACCGAAGATGTTGCTGTAGTACTCCCACGGAGAGTTACTGTTCGTATTACCCGAATCCGCCGAATAGATCTCGATCACTACACCGGGAATGTCAATGGAATTGGCTTGCCCATCCGTTACCGTCATGCCGAGATATGTATCCGGGCCGCTGAAATTGAGCGTCCCCGCGAACAACCGTCCGCTGAAGGCCTGTTGGGCCGATGCAGAGAATGGTGTTACTGCCTCGATCGAGCCGCTGGTGACTTCCAGTGTCCAGTCACCGCCCTGGGCGGTGGAACCGGTCGCGTCGTTGGAGGCTGCTACATCTGCGCCGGTGAGTTGGGCGATCTGGTTGACGAACGCCTGTCCGGCTGCACCGCTGCCGACATCGCAGCCGTAGAAGAGAATGTCGCCATCGACGTCGAGGCTCTGCCCGATCAGTGCCAGATCGGTTGCACGTGCGTCCAGGCCTGCTTTATCGAGGGTAAGGCTGCCAAGCGTCACCTGTCCGGACAGCCCGTGGCTGACGATATGAATGGCATCGATGCCGGTGCGTCCCGCCAGGTAGTCGCTGATTTGCTTCAGACCATCGCCTTTGGGGTCGAGCATCACCACCTCGGTGCCTGGTTTGATGCCCGCCAACAGTTGCTGGTAGTCCTGGACTTGACCGTCTATAAAGGTGATTTCTTGCCGCGTGCTGCTGACTGCAGGAGCCTCGGCCATCAGCGCATGGCGCAATGCGCCAGCGGTATCTGCCGCCGCGTCGGTGGCGGCAGCACCGTCCGCCACCGCGTGTGCGGCGTCGGCTGCGCCCGCGCCGTCGAACATGAAGCGCTGCTCCAGCGCCAGGGGGCGCATGCTGCTGCTCAGCCCTGCAGGGGCGGTGAGGTTTGGTGCAGCGGCTGCGGACGTCGCAGGTTTGGCAGCAGCTTGCGCCAGGCGGCGCCAGAAGGGGCGGTTGTGGGCAGTCATCGAATCATCCTTCCTTTTGGCCTGGGCGGCCCTTTCTCGGGCTCGCGGGCGGCACTTGCAAGGGCACTGGCACGGAATACGGGGGGCCGGAGCCCTCTGCACAACGATGGTGTCGGTGGCAGCAGGCCCGGCCCGGTTTTCTTGGTCAAAGCACGCTGCGGGCTATCTGGTAGACATGCGCACAGGGTGCTCCTTCCACGGCGGTCTGGGGTCTTACTTCTGCACAGGCGGCGCCATCAGCACCTGCCCACTCATGCCGGCAATCAGCTCGGGGAACTTGCCATGGATGGCGGCGTTGACCTTGATGGACTGGCTCACCGGGTCCACCCGCGCGGCCAGGCGCTGCACCTTGGCGGGGTAGGTCTTGCCGGTTTCGTCAATGCGCACCTCGAAGGCCGTGCCCTGCTGCA